>NZ_WKJP01000001.1:0-1394350 GCF_009674585.1 Haloferax marinisediminis
GTGCTCCGTCGCCGGCTCTCGCGACTCCCGTGGCTCTATCGCGCACTCCTCGTCGGAGGCGTCGTCGGTGCCGCGTGGAGTCTCTGGTCTCTTCCCGCCGGCGACCTCACCTACCGCGCGGTCCACGACGCCCTCTTGTTTATCCTCATCCCGGGAGCGCTCGCGGTCTCACACGGGCGTAACCTCGGGTGGAGGGTTGACCGACGAGCGCTCAGGAACACCGTCCTCCTCGCGTTGTTCGTCCTTCCGTTCTACCTCGTTGGGTCGTCGCTCCCGACGATTCGGACGTACTATCCGATGTGGCACACGTCGACGGCGCTCGCCGACTTCGTCCCACACGCAGCACAACAACTGCTGGTCGTCATCGCCGCCGAGACGTACTATCGCGGCTTGCTCTGCGTCGGTGTCCGCGAAATCGGGCGTAAGAGTGCGCTCATCAGTCCGATTCTCTACGCGTTCCACCACGTCGGCAAACCACCGATAGAGCTCCTGTTGTCGGCACCGACCGATATCCTGTTCGGCCTCGTCGATTACGAGAGCGACTCGATCCTCCCGTCGATCGTCGCCCACGGGTTCGGTCTCATCCTCCTTGACTGGTTGGTGCTCCATCCGCCGCTGTTCCCACCGGAAGACGTCGCTGCAGCGCTCCAGTGGCTTCCGATTCCGCTATGACTCACTCCGGCGACGACGACGAGTGCGCGGCCTACACAGACGCAAAGTCGTCGTTCGTTCAGACGGTACTCGAAGAACGTCGGGACACGGCGTATCCCCGTCACAACTCGCTGACGGCGCGGTAGAATCCCTCGGGCCACCGTTCTGGGTCGATTCCATACTCGCCCCCGTTTCGAACGATGATGAGCCGATTGGCTGGCGACACGTAGACGAACTGTCCGCGGTCACCCCACGCCGCGAAGTCCGGCGGTTCGTTCTCACGCGGAAAACCCCACCACATGAACGCGTAGTACTCGTCGTCCGAGAACGCGGGTGCTCGTCCGGCCGGGTTGCGACCCGTTGCGAGGGCAACCCAGTCGGGGTGGACAATCGACGCGCCGTTCCAGTCTCCATCGTGTAAAAAGAGCCGCCCGAACTTTGCGAAGTCGATGGCGCGTGCATTGAGGCCGGCTTCCATCTTCTCGAACCCGCTGGTGGTCGAGTCGAGACACCACGCTCCGTCGAACTCCATCCCGAGGGGGTCCCACACCCGTGTCTGTGTCCACTCGGTGACCGACATCCCCGTCGTCCGTTCGAGAATCAACCCAAGCAACTGCGGGTGGTACTTGTTGTACAGGAAGTACTCACCGGGCGGGTCGACGATGTGCGTGTTGTAGAGACTGATGTGTCGCTGGTCGGGGTAGTACGACGTGAGCGCGTCGTCGCTGTTGTACAGACCCCAGCGAATCTCCTGATAGTCGAGTCCTGAGGACATCGTGAGGAGATGCCGAATCGTGATGTTCGCGAACGCCGGGTCGCGGTCGAGTAACTCGGGGAGATACTGGGTAATCGGGTCGTCGATGCCACCGATGAATCCCTCTTGGATGGCGATTCCCACGAGCGTCGAGGCGAACGACTTTGCGACGGAGTACGACGTGAGCATCGAGTCGCGTCGCCATCCGTTGAAGTACGATTCGTAGACGATACGGTCGTCCTGAACGACGACGAACGCTTGTGTGGCAGTCCCGGCGAGGAAGGCCTCGAAATCGTCGACGGAGAAGGCAGTCTCGAACGCTGCTGCGACCCGGCGTTCGTCGAGTGCGACATCGAACTGATACGGCGACGGAGAGGCCGAGAGGACTCGTTGCGGGAAGTGAGTGAGGAAGTCGCCAACGTCGGAGTCCCTCCACGCGAGGATACGCCAAACGTACTCTCTGGGATACCGTATCGCGGCAATAGCGGTCAAAGCCGCGAAGGACGACAACAGGACGACGGGTATCGCGACGAGGGTTCCAAGGAGACGGCGTCGAGAGAGCGGTCTTCCCAAGAACGAAAGGTGCAGTGCACCCCGACTCGTAGAACCGTCTGCAGACCATGTACCCTTGTTTGACCACACTCTGTCGTCACGATGCGACCGACCGCCTTTTGTAGGTGGCTTGGGGGCTGGGTCAGCACGTATTGACGCCCAGAGCACCACGATGCCAAGCGTCCCAATGAGTGCAACAAAGACGAACCGTGCAGGGGTCGCAGCGAGGACACTCCACGTCCAGACTGCGAGCACAATCAGCACTCCACCAATGGCCAGTTTTCCGAGGCCCCTCGCATCGCCAAGTGTCGTCATTTTCTCTCGCCCTCTCAACTGTACAGATACGCTCGGCACGCATCTAAATCGGATGTACAGATAGCTCATGTGCAAATTGGATACAATACCGTAGCTTTTCCACGGTGGAGGCCGAGAGTCATCTTATGGCACTCCCAATCGACCCGACCGCCATCAAACCGGAAGACATCGGTGAGGAACGTGTGGTCCTCGACATGGAACACGAGGAGGCAATCGAACACGTCCGCGAGGCGTTCACGGATGCAGGGTTCGGTGTCGCAACCGAATTTTCGCCGTCGGAGATGCTCAACGAGAAAGTCGACGCCGGCCGTGACCCGTACTACGTCCTCGGTGCCTGCAACCCCGCGATGGCCGACCGCGCACTCACCGCCTCCGACAACCAGATTGGCGGCCTCTTCCCGTGTAACGTCGTCATCTGGGAGGAAGAACCTGGGAAACAGGTCGTCTACCACCTGAGCATCATGCGCGTCGCCCGCCTCATTGGTATCGCCCCCGACAACGACGAGATGGCAGACATCATCGCCGACACGGGCGAACTCGTCGAGAAAGCGCTCGCCAACCTCGACGCTGTCGACGCCTAAGCAGTCTCGCTATCGGTCGGCCTCTCGTTTCGGCTCAGCCGACCCATCCTCTTCTCACGCGTCGGAGTGACTGCCGTCGTCCTCACTCTCGTCCTTCTGGCGAACGAAGAACACGTACCCGACCCCCGCGAGCGCGACGACTGGGAGTAAGAGGAGTAGCAAGATGAGGGCGATGATGAGCAGTTCTGGACCTCCGGGTATCTGGAGTGGGACCATACGAAAACATGTCTTTCAGTTGCCAAAATAGTTGGCTCAAGAGAAGTCGAAGATGTTCGTCTGCAGTCCGGCGGCCATCGTCGACTTCCGGCGGAGGTCACCCAGCGAGACGGGGAGATAGTTGGTCACGTCGCGGACGGCGCCACCGAACGTCTCTGCCCCCGCTTTCTCTCCTTCGAAAGCGTGTCGAATCGACTCGCGAATCTGCCAGACGCCGACGGGACCCCAGTAGTCGTCGGAGACGTGTCTGAGGACGAGCGCCTTCGCCTGCCGCCCTCGGTCGTGGAGGTGTTCGAGGACACCCAATCGGGAGGCGTGGTACGCTCCTGCCGTCTCGTTCACGTACGACGTCCGACCTTCGTAGCCCTCGCTGTCTGCAGCGAGGTACATCCCTGCCTCTGGGTCTGGGTTCCAGACACTCCCGGGAGCCTTCATCTCGACCAACTCGAACTCCCAGCGACCCGGCGCGAGGATGACCCAGAACGCGTTGCCGAGGAACTCGTTTCGGTAGATTTCGACGTTGTCGATGGAAGGTGCGTGTTTCACCGTTCCCCGGAGGTACTGGCCGAGTGTGTCGTCGACAGCGGTAATCGACCACCGCGTGGGCACGAGGCGTCGCTGTTCTGTCTGACCAAGTGCGCCCGCCGACAGAATGGTGTTGATGTCGTACACGTCGAACCCGCGTCGGTAGAGGTACGTCATCGCTCCCTGTGCGTTCCAGTCGTCGTCTTCGAGCGTCTTTTTCACCGCTTTCGGGACGTGCGGGTTCTCCGCGAGGTCAGCAGACCGAGCGCGGGCGCGGGGGCCGACAGGTGTCGCAACGTCGTCCGAGTGGGCGTCGAGGTCTAACTCGGGTTTCCCGTCGAGACCGATTTCGACGGTCACGGGACGGTCGGCGATTGCGACTTCTCGTTGCGTCCCCAGAAACCCGTCCCACGAGTCGGCGACGTTCGTCACCTTCGTGCCGCGATTCGAATTGAGAAGCGAGGTTCGACGCTGGAACACGTCCGAGATACTCACGCCCTCGTCGTACCACGCGGCGCTCGTCTCGAAGGTGTCGGCATCTTCGTCGTGGCCGACTGGCGAGAGAATGCCAGTCGAGACGCGCGGGTAGTTCGAACGCCCGACGAAGATGGACGGCGAGACGCCGCCGTAGAGTGAGTCACCTTGGACCGTCTCCTCGAATCGGTCTTGGAACGTCTCGAGGTGGTCGAGAATGCCGTAGGACTTCTCTTCGGCGAGACGCCGGCGCTCGGCACGTTCGTCTCGCTCGATGTCCATGAACTCGTCGAGCCGCATCATCGGATGTGGGTCGCCCGACGGTATGAACCTTCGGCGACGGAGTCGACGTGACGGACGTGAAAATGAACTCGCAGAGGTACCCGAGACGGGCACCGACACTGCTCAGGCGTGGATGCCCATCGCTTCGATCTGTTCTTGGTAGCGGTTCCGGATGGTGACTTCGGTCACCTGCGCGACGTCGGCGACTTCACGCTGGGTCTTCTTCTCGTTACAGAGCAACGAAGCCGCGTAAATCGCCGCGGCAGCGAATCCCGTCGGCGACTTCCCGGAGAGCAAGCCCTGTTCGGCCGTCGTCTCGATAATCTCGTTCGCCTTCGACTGCACTTCCTTCGAGAGGTCGAGTTCAGACGAGAAACGAGGGACGTACTTCTTCGGGTCGACTGGGCGCATCTCGAGTCCGAGTTCCTGTGAGATGTACCGGTACGTGCGACCGATCTCTTTCCGCTCGACGCGGGAGACTTCGGCAATCTCTTCGAGCGAGCGCGGAATCCCCTCTTTCCGACAGGCAGCGTAGAGCGTCGCGGTTGCGACGCCCTCGATGGAGCGTCCGCGAATCAGGTCTTCGTTGAGCGCGCGGCGGTAGATGACGGACGCGACTTCGCGGACAGCACGCGGGACACCGAGTGCGGACGCCATGCGGTCGATTTCGCTGAGTGCGAACTGCAAGTTCCGTTCGCCGGCGTCTTTGGTCCGAATTCGCTCTTGCCACTTCCGAAGACGGTGCATCTGTGACCGTTTTTCGGACGAGAGCGACCGGCCATAGGCGTCTTTGTCCTTCCAGTCGATGGTCGTCGTCAGTCCCTTGTCGTGCATCGTCTGGGTGGTCGGTGCACCGACGCGTGACTTCGACTGTCGTTCCGAGTGGTTGAACGCACGCCACTCCGGTCCGGGGTCGATACGCTCTTCTTCGATGATGATTCCAGTCTCTTCGTGAATTAGCTCACCATCCCCAGTTCGAATCACTTCGTCGGGGTCGAGATTGTCGAGGTCTATCTCGTCTTCCGCTGTCGGTTCGTCGTCCTCCGACTCCGACTCCGCTCCCCATCGAGGTCGGTCGTGCTCACGTTCCCGCTGGCGGGTAGGCCGTTTCATCGCATTTTTATATTGTCTATGTGTTGATACTTGAAACTTTCCCCCGATTTGTACACCAGGACCGCGTGCCACGGCGACGGCGAACGGAGCGCCTATACCGAGGCCCCAGCGAGGTGGAGGTATGCCGACGGTCGAGTGTGACCCCGACGATGCCCGACGACGACTCGAAGAGGCGGGTGTTGCCGTCCAATCCGGCAACACAGAGTACGAACACTGGCGCGCCGAGCGTGGCGACGCCAGCGCCGTCGCCTACGACGACAAAGTCGTCGTGCAAGGGGCCAATCCCGCGGATTTGCTGGCTATCTTGCAATCGAAGGGTGGCCGGGCACACGTCTACTTCGACGGTGCGAGTCGCGGGAATCCCGGTCCGGCTGCAATTGGGTGGGCTATCGTCACGAGCAACGGCATCGTCGCCGAAGGGTCGAAGCGCATCGGAAAGACGACCAACAACCGTGCCGAGTACGAAGCGCTCATCCAGGCGCTGACGGTCGCCAAAGAGTACGGATACGACGAAGTCGACGTCCGCGGAGACTCCCAACTCATCGTCAAGCAGGTTCGTGGCGAGTGGAAGACCAACGACCCTGGACTCCGTGAGCGCCGCGTGAAGGCGAACGAACTCCTCACGGCGTTCGACCGCTGGACCCTCGAACACGTACCGCGAGAGATAAACGACCGCGCAGACTCCCTAGCCAACGAGGCCCTCGACAATGCCTGAGTCAGAACTCCCCGACGAGGTACAGGAAGAAGCAGAGCGGTTGACTCGCCTGGCCCGCGACGCGGTCGACCCCGACGAGCGCGCCGCGTACCTCTCGGCGCGCGACGACCTCGTCGAGCAGTACGACTTCGTCGCTCGCCACCGCGAAGAAGACGACGTGCTCGTCCTCCACCCCGCCGAGTGGGTCGACGACGGAGGAACCGTCCGTCCCGCGCAAATCGACGACATCGACCGCGGGATAGAACGACCGCTGTCTGGAACTGGCGAAGACCACGAGTGGAGCGCAGTCGAAGAACACAACGCCACTGTCGTCGAGACCATCGCTGACGAACACGGAGACGTCCACGCCGCGAACGCACGCGCGTTCGCAGACTTCCTCGGAAACCACTACGTCCGCAGAATCGAGACAGCGGGCACTCCCGAGGTGCGTGAGTTCGTCAAAGAATATTATCCACGCAATGCGTGGCCGACCGCGGAACAGCGGTCAGTTCTTTCGGAGTCGCTCGAACTGATTTTCGACGCCGCAGGCGCCGAATTGCCCGAGTTCAAGTGAGCGATACCGGGGTTTTCGTCTACTTACAGCTTGGCTTCGATGAGCTCGGAGACCATCTCGGCGCGCTCGTCGTCCGTAACGAACTTCGAGAGCATCCAGTCGAAGCGGTCGAGGACGGCTTTGAGACCGTCGTCGGTCAGTTCGTACTGGTTGGTACGCTTGTCGAGTTCGCTCTTCTCGACGAGGCCCATCTCGACGAGGTCGTCGAGGTTGGGGTACAGACGCCCGTGGTTGACTTCGGTGTCGTAGTACTCTTCGAGGTGGCGCTTGATTGCAAGACCGTACATCGGTTCCTCGGCAAGGATGACGAGGATGTTCTGTTGGAACGCGGTGAGGTCCCGAGCCGCACCGGATTTGTTGCCAATAGTTTGTGCCTCTGACATGGATATGGAAATGTCATCTACCTATTTAAACTTTGTCAACGCGCAGTCGGTTTGGGTCTTTTATATAGCCTTTCCAACAGTAGAAATTGGGGAGTGAGGCACGCGTACATCGGTTTTAGAATAAGTTAACGCGAAACTGAGTATCTCCAATATTGACGGGACCAACAGCGGAGGCATATCCAGAGAATACTACAAACTCAATCTAAGGCACCTCCAGAGAATCTCCAGAGAATATCTCAGAGATTTGGTGCATCATCGTACTGCATCGGCACGGATCGAGAGAAACAGTTCGAGAGCATCCCGAAAGGACTTTTGCTCGTTTCGAGGATGGGTTCAATATGGCGAATCTCTGGGAAGACATGGAAACCGGCCCCGACGCGCCGGACGTCATCTACGCAGTTGTCGAGTGCCTCAAAGGCGAGCGCAACAAGTACGAGTACGACAAGGACATCCCCGGCGTCGTCCTCGACCGCGTGCTCCACTCCAACGTCCACTACCCCTCGGACTACGGGTTCATGCCGCAGACGTACTACGACGACGAAGACCCCTTCGACGTGCTCGTCCTCGTCGAAGACCAGACGTTCCCTGGCTGCGTCATCGAAGCGCGCCCCGTCGCTCTCATGAAGATGGACGACGACGGCGAGCAGGACGACAAGGTCATCGCCGTCCCCACCGAGGACCCCCGGTACGACCACATCGAAGACCTCGAAGACATCCCGCAGCAACTCCGTGCCGAGATTGACGAGTTCTTCGCGACGTACAAGAACCTCGAAGCGGGCAAGGAAGTCGAGACCCTCGGCTGGGAAGACAAGCAGGCCGCGAAGGACGCCATCGAACACGCGATGGACCTCTACGAAGAGAACTTCGCGTAAGCGACGACACCACCTCGTTTTTTGTGACGCTGCCACCCGTAGTGGCCTCGCTCTATGTCGAGACCGAGACCACGCGACCGCCGTCGAGTCGCATACGGCACGAATCGACAGACGTCGTCGGGGGACATACCCTGCAGTTATCCTCGCTGCACCAGGGATGAATTATGCGCATGAGTAATTATTTGACCATCGGCAGCGTAGAGACAACTGAGTATGGCAGCCAAGCAACCACGTCTCGGGCTCGCGCACCCGACCGTCGTTCCGACGAACTTCACTCCCCCCGCCGAGGCAACCACAGACGACGAAGCGGTCGCCGAAGAGACCGACGACGAGGCCTGATTTCGGATTCTCTGCCGACGTTCCCTCGGAGAGTGGCATCTCCGGTCGTCGATGCCAGAGGGTGTCTTTTCAGACTGATGCAGTAGGAGTGAGCGTACGATGTGCCCGTGAGCGGTGACTTTGTAAGTGGAGTCTGTCGGGTAGCCGTCGAGAAGGTGTGCGATTGGCACGCGCGCGAGGCAACCCCTTTTTATCTCGTCGCTGCAACTCGTGAGTAATGGCTACCTGCGACGTGTGCGGGCGGAACGAGAACCTGCCGTACCGTTGTTCCCGGTGTGGCGGCACGTTCTGTGCTGAACACCGACTTCCCGAGAATCACAACTGTTCGGGCCTCTCAGAGTGGAACGACCCCTCCGGCGTCTTCCAAAGTGACTTCAACGACTCCGTACAGACGGAGCGTCGTCCGGGCAGCGGTATCCTCGACTCCCTCACCAGCACGGGAGGGTTCCTCGGCTACTTCCGCGGGAACATGTCGTACCTGTTTCTGGCGATCATGTGGGTGATGTTCCTGTTGGAGTGGGTCGTCATCTTCGCGATGCGGGGTGGAATCCTCCCCTTCGGCACGTTCAGCGCAGTCTTCACGCTGAGTACGCAGAACCCACTGTACATCTGGACGTGGGTCACGTCGGTGTTCTCGCACAGTCCGGTTTCGTTCTACCACATCGTCGGGAACAGCATCGTGCTGTACTTCTTCGGCCCGCCGGTGGAACGCTACATCGGGTCGCGCAAGTTCGCCCTCCTGTTCGTCGGTGCTGGCGCACTCGCCGGACTCTCGCACATCGGGGCTGCGCTCATCTTGACTCCCGGGATTCCGACATCCGTGCTTGGCGCTTCGGGTGCTGTCTTCGCTGTCCTCGGCGTCCTCACGGTCCTCAACCCGGGGCTGCGCATCTACCTGTACTTCCTCATCCCCATCCCGTTGTGGCTGTTCACCTTCGGGTTCGCGGCCCTCTCGGTCGTGTTCTTCCTCTCACCCGGGACTGCGGCGACAGCAGGACAGGGGAACGTCGCACACTTCGCCCACCTCGTCGGGCTCGTCATCGGCCTCGCGTACGGCCAGCGCGTGAAAGGCACACGGAACGTCCCCAGTGAGATGTCGCTCGGTGGCGGCATGCGCCGCGGCCCCGGTGGCGGCCGCTTCTGAGTCGAGATGCAACAGGTCCACCCAGAACTCGCACCCCGGCCCGGTCTCTCCCGAACCGAGATGGAGACACTCCAGCGCCGCGTCGCGGAGACAGCCGTCTTCGACGACGACCTCTCGTTCGCCCCGGAGCGCGTCTCACTGGGTGACCCCGAAAATACGACACTCGTCGGAGACGCAGCGCCCCCGCTCGTCGCCGGCATCGACCAGTCGTTCCTCGACGGCCGCGCCCTGAGCGCCGTCGTCGTCCTCCGTGGCGGCGAGGTAGTCGAGCGCGTCCACGCCGTCTCCGACCTCGACTTGCCGTACATTCCCGGCCTCCTCTCGTTCCGCGAAGGCGGCCCCATTCTCGACGCGCTCGCCGAACTCGAGACCGACCCGGACCTCTTCGTCTTCGACGGGTCTGGACGCATTCACTTTCGGCAGGCCGGCCTCGCCACCCACATCGGCGTCGTCTGCGACGTTCCGAGTATCGGCGTGGCCAAATCACTCCTCTGCGGAACGCCCGACGAAGACGTAGACGGTCGTCCCGAAGGGTGGCGCACACCGATTCGCGCGGACGATTCGGTCGACGCCGTCGGGGGGCACCCTGCGACACCCGAGACGACCATTGGCTACGCCTTCCAGTCGCGGCAGTACGACTCGCGTCCCATCATCAATCCGCTGTACGTCAGCCCCGGCCACCGCGTCTCGGCAGAGACCGCAGTCGACCTCGTCTCGCGTCTCTCCGGTGACTACAAACTTCCCGAACCAACGCGTCTCGCCGACGCCTACGCCGACGAGGCAAAGGCACAGTACGAGTAGGGTTCCGCGTTGCCGGGGTCACAGCAGTCGAATCGTCGTGCCGAACCGCCTACACTTAACAGCGCACGGTTCGACGTACCGACGTGCATCAAAAGACGGTCCTCATCACCGGTTGTTCCTCGGGAATCGGGCGCGCCACGGCGCTCGGCTTCCTCGACGAGGAGTGGGAGGTCTACGCCACCGCCCGTAACCCGGCGGACATCGAGACGCTGGGCGACCGCGGTGCGAACATCGCGACGCTCGACGTGACCGACCAGAGTGACGTCGACCGCGTCGTCGACCGCATCCTCGACGAACAGGGTCGCATCGACTGTCTCGTCAACAACGCTGGCTACGGCCAGATGGGTCCCATCGAGGACGTGCCGACCGAGATGGTCCACGAGCAGTTCGACGTGAACGTCTACGGTCCACATCGACTCACTCGGGCCGTACTCCCTCACATGCGGTCACAAGGCGAGGGAACCATCGTCAACGTCTCCAGCGTGGTCGGACGGGTCTCCTTCCCCGGCGGCGGTGTGTACGCGGGGTCGAAGTTCGCGCTCGAAGCGATGACCGACGCGCTCCGCGCCGAAGTCGAGGAGTACGATATCGACGCCGTCCTCGTCGAACCCGGCCCGGTCGAGACGCAGTTCGCGAACCGCGTCGAAGCGGAGGTCAACGGCGGCGACGAACACGATGGCCTCGAACGGTCGGGCGCCTACGAGAAGTTCTACAAACTCTTCGACGATACGGAAGCGCTCGGCGGCACCGGTCCGGGAGCAATCCCGCCCGAGCGAGTCGCCGAAGACATCGTCAACGCTGCGAGTTCGACGAAACCACGCGCGCGCTACCAACCGGGGACCGTCGCACGAATCGCCGTCCTCGGTCGGTTCCTCCCCGACGCGTGGCGTGACACGCTGTTCGGGTTCGTCCGAAAACTCCCCTGAACGGGGTCGTCTCGTCTCTTCTCTCCGGAAGACCGTCTACTCCAGACAGGACGCGACGACGCGCAGCGCGTCTTCACCCTGTACCTGGTCTGCGAGGAGTGGCACTCGTTTGACGTCACGGCCGCGGAACAGGTCGGTCGCCGACCGAAGTGCCTCTTGTTGCACTTTCCAGCGGCGCTGGCAGAAGCCACAGTTTTCCAGGTCGGGCGATTCGAACCACGACGAGTCCACGTCGGCGACGTCGTCGACGTTCTCCATCACGCGATTGACGACGAGCGTCTGGACCGGAATGCCGAACTCGTCGAGGCGGGCGACGAGGCGCTTCGACTCGACGACGCTCATCTCTTCGGGAATCATGACGACGCGGAAGTCAGTCTTCGACGGGTCTCGAAGGACGGCGCGGAGCCGCTCGATACGCTCTCTGAGTTCGTCGAGGTCGGCCATCCCCGCCTGCGGGTCGTCGGGACCGGCACCGAACATCCCTTTGACGCTGTCCATCATACCCGAAAACTTGTCGCGCATTCGGACGATGCGACCGAGCATCGAGTCCATCATCTCCGGCAGTTCGAGGAGTCGAAGCGTGTGACCAGTCGGTGCGGTGTCGATGACGACGCGCTCGAAGCGAGGGTCGTCAAGATATTCGAGGAGTTGCTGCATCGCTGCCGCCTCGTCGGCACCGGGCATCGGGCCGCCCATCCCCATCGGACCGTCGCCGCCAAGGAGGTCTTCGAATCCACCCATCGCGTCGCCCATGCCGCCGAACGGTGAGTTCCCGCCGTCGTCGCCGACGAACGGGTTGTCGTCGTCGTACTCACTCGTGTCGTACTCCGTCTCGTCGCTGGCGGGGGCCGCGTCTCCGCCCGCGGCGAATGGCCCTTCCATCACTGAGTCGGGGTCGATTTCTGCGGCGTAGAGAGGGATGTCCTCACGAATCCGCGACGGTTCTGCAGGGAGTTGCGTCCCGAGCGTGTCCGACAGCGAGTGTGCGGGGTCGGTCGAGACGACGAGTGTCGCCGTCCCGTCGGCCGCGCTGGCGAGTGCCGTCGCGGCCGCCATCGTAGTCTTCCCGACGCCGCCTTTGCCGCCGTAGAGGACGTAGTCGGGGGCGTCGATACCGCGTGGGAGGTCCGCGCGGTCCGTGGTCGTCGCCTCCTCACGGTCGGTGACTTCGACTTCTATCTCTGCTGGCCCCTCATCGCCAGCGTCGTCCGTCTCCTCGGGGCGTTCAGTCGGCTCGACGTCGATGTCCATGTCGGACCCGAAACGGCCAGGCTTTGTGTACTTCTCGGTCTCGGAACCTCGCGTGGGGTGTCGAGGGTGCGGGGTGACTGCGCTCTCTCGTCGCCGGACGGATTTTTGTCACGTCGGACCGTCGAGCGACGTATGCGCGAGTTCGAATCCGGCCAACCGGAAGCAGAAGAACGCGTGGGAGACACCCTCCGCGACGCAGGCCACACTGTCGCTGTCGCCGAGTCCTGTACGGGTGGTCTCATCGGGTCGCTCCTCACCGACGTGCCGGGGTCGAGCGACTACTTCGACCGCTCGCTCGTCACCTACTCGTACGACGCCAAGCGCCACGAACTGGCCGTCTCGCGGGAGAGTCTCGACGAACACGGGGCAGTCTCCGAACCCGTCGCAGGTGAGATGGCAGCTGGCGTCCGCGACATCGCCGACACGACGTGGGGTCTCGCGACGACGGGCATCGCAGGTCCAGATGGCGGCCTTCCCGGAAAGCCAGTTGGGACTGTCTTCGTCGGCATCGCGTTCGCGGCCCCGTGGGGGTCGGGAGACTCCTACACGCGTGTCGAACGGTTCGAATACGACGGGTCGCGGACGCAGGTGAAAGAACAGATTGCGCGCGGGGCGCTGGAGTTACTTCGTGAAGAAGTCGAGTCGGTGAGCGAGAACGCAGGCGACTGAGACACGAGGGAATCGACCGTGTTTCGGTAACGCCGTCAGTCGATTTTTCTGGGAAAGCTTTGTATCCCGGCAGGCCAGTTTCAGCGCATGAACAAGAAGGGGCACGTCCTCAATGCCATCCTCTTAGCACTCGGCCTCGGCGTCATCCTCACCATCGACCCGCGAACGTTCGAACCGAATCGCGCGGAGACGTACGTCCTCCTCGCGCAGAAAATCGGACAGTTGTCCCTTCCAATCATTCTCGGCGCGCTCTTTCCCGACGTGGACACTGCCTTCGGCAAACACCGCAAGACGCTCCACAACCTGCCGGTGCTTATCGTGTTTCTCGCCTTCCCACTGGTGTTCGACAATCTGCACTTCGTCTGGATTGGCGTCGCCACGCACTACGTCCTCGACATGGTCGGGTCGAAACGCGGTATCGCGCTGTTCTACCCGCTGTCACCGCAGGAGTACGACCTGCCGACTGGCGTGGCGACGAGTTCGAAGTACGCCGACATCGTCACGTACGTCGTGACTGCTGCCGAACTCGTCGTGCTGGCGGGTATCCACTACTACGTAATCTCACTCGACGTGTCGCTGGCGGACACGGCGGCGGCGTTCACGGCAGTGCTGTGAATTCAGAATAAGCGGTGTTTGTCGCGCGGGCACGGGTCAATCTCGTTCAGTAGACGCTCACGTCGTCGAACTTGCCGTCGTACGCGATGTGGTTCGGATGAGTTGGTTCCATCCCCGACAGGAGTAAGCGGTCTAGCTTCCCCCACGAGTTCTCGTAGCCGAGGTGTGCAAATTCGACTGCGCCACGAATCGTATGCGAGAGACCGGAGCGGCGCATCACTCGGCGGTCGGTCCCGTCACGAAGGGCCTCGACGAGCGCTGCTTCCGAGTCGATGTCGCCGTCGAACTCGGTCCACGCTTCGCCGATGCTCCCGCGGAGGTGGGCGTACGACGACGCAAATCCGGGCAAGCCAGTCTCGCGAGCGATTTCACGCCCGCGACGATTGTGCCGTGAGAACGCTTTGGCGTTGTACGTCTCGACGGCGTCGATGTCGTCGCGGTACTGGGCGATGTCGTCGAGAGTCAGACTCACCGTCAGCAGTTCCGGGTGTGGGACGAGCGTCGCCGCACCCTGTCGCTCGAACTCGTCGAGCGCGCCGTCGAGCGTGATGAAGTCGGGGACGGGGTCGTCGAGGCCGACTGCGAGGAGGTGTTTGCGGTCTTTCCACGACCCGGTGAACACCTCTCGGGCGGGGACGACCAGTAGGTCGTCGTCAGAGAATCGTTCGGCGCGAGCACGAATGTCGGGGAGACGAACAAAGTGCGGAGCGTAGACGAGCACGTCGAGACCACGGGCTTTCGCACGCGAGACGACACTGTCGTCGAGAATCTTCACGTGCATGTCTACCCGAGTCGTCGTGCTCGCGGTCACACGACCACGTGGGGGTAGGCGATAGTTAGTGGTTGCTATTTCTGAGACGACAAGAGACCGAAGAAACGGTTTAGTCCCCCACGTCCGTCGGGTCGAACATGGCCAGGTGGAAGTGCGGTGTCGAAGGGTGCGGTGGTCGATTCGAAGACGTCGAAAGTGTCATCATCCACCAGACGACCGAACACGAGCGTCACGAGTGTAAGGTGTGTGGAACCATCGTTCCCGAGGGCTACTTCGCGATTCGTCACGCCTTCGACGAACACACTCGCGCGGAGTTCGTCCGTGCGTACGAAGCAGATTCGACAGCCGTCCGTATCCGCGAGGACATCAAGGACACTGTCGAAAGTGAAGCCGACCTCAATAGCGTCGTGCAGACGCTTCGCGAGAAAGGCGCGCTGTAATCACGGGTCGGACTCCGGACGTACGTCCGCAGAGACTCATCACACTCGTCAGGTGAGGACGCGAAACACGAAGAGAGAAGAGAAAACTGTCCGAGCCGAAGGTTATCGCTCTTCGGAGTCGAGGACGCGAATCTGGTCGCCGCGAACGGTGACCGGAATCGGAACCGTCGCTTCGTAGAGTTCGACGGTGACCTGGTCTTTCGTCTCGTCGATGCGCTGGACGCGTGCCTTCTCGCCTTTGAACGGTCCGGCGATGAGTTCGACGATGTCACCCTCGGCGATGCCTTCGACGTCCGGCGTTGGCGAGAGGAAGTGTTCGACTTCCGCCATGCTGGAGGTGCCGACCATCCCGCCACTCTCGACGAGCCCACGAGCGTGTGGAATCTCTTCGAGGACGCGAGTGACGATTGCAGAGTCGTCTGCTTCGACCATCACGTAACTCGTGAGCGAGTCGGGTGACAAGACGGCGTGGATTTCGGCGAACTCCTTCGTCGCAATCATGTCCGCGACCGTTCGCTCCTGGCGAGCGGTCGTCTTTACGGCGAAGATTGGCATCTCAGACGCCCCCAGGGAGGAAGCTCATGACTGCGAAGATGATGAAGCCGAGCAGTCCGACCAGGAAGATGCCCGCGCCGGCAATCTTGGAGATCTGAGAGAACTCCTGCCAGGAGGGCGTGCTCGCGAGTTTCAACACGCGAACGTAGCTGTTGAGGTCGTATTTGACGTCCATGTTGGTGGGGGCTAAGACGGCCGGCTTTTTCTATCTATTGATGCTCGTCGCGACGGACCCGTGGGTCAGCGCGCTACGCAACGTCAAAAAACGAATGTGGTCGTGCCCGACCGGCGCCTCGCGATCGAACCGCGACGAGTGGATTACTCGACGTAGTCGATGTCTTCGAGGCGTTCTTGTGCGGCCTCTTGGACCTGCCCATTTCGGCCGTAAATCTGCGGTGATTCGACACCCGTGACGACAATCATCGTCCGCATCATGCCTTCGAGTTCGTCGTCGACGGAGGTTCCCCAGATAATCCGTGCGTCGGGGTCGATACGGTCGTAAATCTCCTCGACGACACCTTCTGCCTCTTCGATGCTCATGTCCGAGCCACCGGTGACGTTGACGAGCGCAGAGTTCGCGCCGGAGATGTCGACGTCGAGAAGCGGCGAGCGGAGTGCAGACTTGACAGACTCCTGTGCCTTGGATTCCGAGTCGGACTCGCCGAGACCGATCATGGCGACGCCACCACGTTCCATGACCGTCTTCACGTCGGCGAAGTCGAGGTTGACCAGACCTGGCTTGGTGATGAGTTCGGTGATACCCTTGACAGAGCGCATCAGCACTTCGTCGGAGACCTTGAACGCTTGCCGAACGGGGAGTTTCCCGACGGCGTCGAGGAGACGGTCGTTCGGGACGACGATGACCGTGTCAGAGACGTCGCGGAGGCGTTCCAGACCCGCTTCGGCGTTCGTTCGTCGGACCTCACCCTCGGCCGTGAACGGCGTCGTGACGATGGCGATGGTGAGCGCACCAGACTCGCGTGCTGCCTTGGCGACGACGGGCGCAGAACCAGTCCCGGTACCGCCACCGAGGCCTGCCGTCACGAACACCATGTCAGAGCCTTCGATGGCGTCGTAAATCTCCTCTTGGGACTCGAGTGCTGCTTCTTCGCCCACCTGTGGAAGCGAACCGGCACCGCGTCCCTGGGTCTTCTGCTCGCCCATGAGAATCTTCGTGTCTGCCCCGATTTCGACGAGGTGTTGCACGTCAGTGTTCGCGGCGACGAGTTTGGCACCCTTGATACCCTCGTCGTGCATTCGGTTGACGGTGTTGCCACCCGCACCACCGCACCCGACCACCGTAATGTTGGTCTGAAGGTCCTTGAGAACCGCCTTCAGTTCGTCATCAGTCATCGTTCCAGACCGGTTGATGTTTTCTGGGCCGCCGACTTCGGTCGCCCCATCCCCCATGTCCTCGGCCTCATCGATTGCGTCGTCGACGATTGAGTCCATATTTGAGCAGATGGTTTACGAGGATGACTAATTATCTTTCCCCCTTGTGTCAGACGTGCGTCTGACAACGACGATATTTGGGGCGTTTAATTACTGTCTGATGACACGTACTTCGGGAAAATCGGACAGTCGCAGTTAATTGATAACTATCTGAGTCAGACAACGAACTCGACAACTCTCTCGCGCGCGACGTCCGCGGGGTCGACAGTCTCTCCGTCGACCTCGACCGCCTGGCCTGACGAGAGTTTCCCGAACGCGGGTCCCTCTGGAACACCCCGTTCACGGGCCGCTTCGGGGTCGAAGGCGCTGACGGACGCTGTGACGCGGCCATCGTCGCGGACCACCGAGTCGTACTTCTGCCGAAGAATCTCACAGAGACGGTCGACGAGTTCGTCGTATCCATCTTCAGTGACCGCTGCACGGCCGACCGCGCGCGTCCCGCCTTCGGTCGTGTGGAAGGCGACAGTCGTCTCGGTGACTGCGTCGAGTGCGTCGTCGAGGTCGACGCCTTGTGCCTCGCCGAGGAGCCCATCCGGAAGCGAGACCGTGTCGTAGGTTTCGGCGTCGATATCCGCCCCGAACCGGAGTCCATCTTCGATTCGTGTGATGTCAGATTCGAGTTCACGAACGCGACCGAGTGGGACGCCTGCAGTCTCGCGGACCCACGTCTCGGAGACGACGCGGTAGCCCTCGTCGTCGAGGACTTCCGCGAGGTCGTCACGGTCACCGTCGACGAGTGCGACGTCTGCTGCCGACGCCTCGAACGCGCGACGGAGCACGTCCCGATTTTCGTCGGGAGAGCCCATCGACTTCAGTTGCCAATCGGCAGCGATGTGGCCGACACACCAGTCAGTGTCTTCGAGGACTCGAAGGAACCGCGGCGCGTAGTGGCCGCCACCAAAGCCCACGAGTTGTCGGTCGGTGTCTGGAGCGACGCCCTGAATGTCGAGGACAGCGGCAGCGACTGCGCGCGCGCCATCGGGGTCTTGCCACTCCGACTCGTCGCTTCCGAGTTCGACGAACATCGAGGGAACAGCGGTCTGGGTTGGACCGTGGTGCGTCGCCTCGATGCCGACTTCGTAGCCGTCAGGGGCGTGGGTTCGGAGTGCCTCGACGACCGCGCGCTGGGCGTTTGGACAGGCGCGGGCGAAGTGCCCTGCTTCACCGCCGTAGTCAGCGGGGCCAAAGTTACCGGTGAAGTGTGCAGTCAGAAGCGGACCGGTCTCGCCAGAGTGCCGAGACACGAATGCGACGAGGTCGATGTCAGAAGCGAACGCTTCGGCGGGGTCGTCGAGATAGATGTGGAGGTCGTCGAACTCACGAAGTTCGAACCCCTCACGGCGATAGAACGTCCCGCCGCCGTCGGCGTCCGGTCGGTCCTCGTCCACCTGTTCGTCCCAGTCGGCGAGAGAGCGAAGGTGCTCGCCGATGTGGACCGATGCGCTGTCAGCGCGACTGACGACGATTCCAATCACGATTCGAGGGTCGCTGAGGGCGGCGAAAAGGCCGTCGGAACCGGCGAGGCGACGCGGCGTCACGGAGGCCGAGAGTCGGCCGAGAAGACGACGTCAGTCTTCAGCCGTCGCCATCGATTCGCCGGGTCCATCGTCGCTGAAGTCACCACGAACCCGACGGACCGACCGTTTGGCGACCGAAAGAAGTTCCCGTCTGCGGAGGACGAACAGTCCGGTTCCGAGTACCAGATAGATGACCGAGAACGCGATGAGTGAGGTAGTCCCGTCGAACGTGACGAGACCGAGGCCCGGAATGGGAAGCGTGACCGACGCCCCCGTGACGGCGTAGACGAACTGCGCGAAGAACAGGCCGAGAAGTGCCAGCGCCTCGCGGACGCTGATTGCGAGCGTGATGAGGATGGCGATGGCGAAGTAGCTCTGTGCGGCGGTCAGCCAGATTTCGCCCATCTGGTGGGTGTCGAGCGGAAGTGGGGCGTAGTAGCCGAGCGAGAGACTGTAGACGAGGACGAGCGTCCCGATGAGGAGCGTCCACTGGTTGAGTTTCGACGAGATGAGGGCGTTGAATCCGGCGGTCGACCGGGCCTTGTTGACGAGATAGGCGACGACGATGAGTTCGGGACTCTCACTCGCGAGCGGGGCGACCCACTGAATCATCAAGAACGGGGGGATGCCGACGGCGGTGCCGAGTTCTTCGAGGCCGTGGGCGAAGGGTTCGACGGCGACGAGGATGACGAACCCCGAGAAGATGAACAACGCGAGCGTCGTGGCGATTCGCTTCGGTTTGACGTACGATTGGAGGTACGCGGGGATGCCAATCTGTTCTTCGTGGTCGTGGGGTGAGTTCAGCGCGACGAGGATGTACGCGACGTAGAGACCGACGAGGACGAACATATCGAACGCCCCGATACCTCCGCCGAGTGGGACGAAGAACGCGAACACGGTCGCTGCGAAGAGGAACAGAATCTCCGTCGAGATGCCCTTGTCCAGTCGAACCGCGTCGGCGAGGAAGCCCGGGCGGTTTTCGACTGCCGTGTCGCCTGTTTCACGCGCTCGGAAGACGGTGAAGAGTGCGATTGCAGACCATCCGATACCGATGAGGATGCGGTTCGCGCCGGTCATGTTGGCGACAGCGAGACTGGCCGCCTCGGCAGACTCGGGCGTGCCGGGGTTGATACCGGCTTCCCACGCGTAGAGGGCGTCGACAGCGTACTCCGGGGCAACCGCGAGGACCGCGAGAATCGCCAGTGCGAACGCGCGCGGCACGTCCGCTTCTGCCGTCTCCGCACCCCACGCGAGGAGGAACGACGCACCGAGGACAGCGACACCGCTCAGTGCCACCGTGACACCAGTCTGAAGCTCGATACCGAAGAGCGTGTGGAGCCCCAGCCACGGTACGGTGAGGAGTGCTGCACCAAACACTGCGACAAGCGGGTGGCTCAGTCGTCGTCGTACCATCGTGACTACACTACCGTCTGGGGGGCCGGTAGCTTTTGTGTTTCAATTTCGTGAGAAGAATGTCAGTCCGGGCAGGCAGTATCCCCGTTACGGGAGGATGAGCCAGAAGAAGACGAGGTAGCTCCCGACGAGAATTCCACCGTCGAGACGAGACACGTCGCGGTTGCGGAGCATCAGCGCGATGACGCCGAACGTGAAGACGAGGAGTGCTGGGAAGTCCAGTGAGATGGTACTCGCAGGGACCTTCACCGGAACCATGATGGCGAGGATTCCGAGGACGGCGACGACGTTGTAGATGTTCGACCCGACGACGTTCCCGATACTAAACTCGGACTCACCGCGGACAGCGCTGATGACGGAGGCAGCCAGTTCGGGGAGCGACGTCCCGAACGCGAGGATGGTCAACCCGATAAATCGCGTGCTGAACCCGTACGCTGCGAGGAGACCCTGTCCACCTTGAATGAGCCAGTTCGACCCGACGAACAGGAGAACCAGGCCGACACCGAGGTAGAGGACGTCTTTGAACTGCGCGGAGACTTCGTCTTCGTCCTCGATGTCGATTTCGTCGGTCCCAATCGCGTCCGCCTTCGCAGACCGAGCACGGTAGACCAGAAACGCCGTGAACGCCACGAGGATGACGAGGAGGACCACGCCGTCGAGCGCACTCAGGTTTCCGTCCAGACCGAGCGCGACGAGCGTGACTGCCGCCGCGACCATGAAGGGGACGTGACGCCGAAGGGTCGCAGTCGAGACGCCCATCGGTTGGATGAGCGCAGAGATACCCAACACGAGACCGATGTTGGCGATGTTGGACCCGATGATTGCGCCCAGTCCGAGGTCAGAACTGTAGCCAAGTCCACTCAACACGGCGACGAACAGTTCCGGCGTCGTCGTCGCGAACGCGACGATTGTCACGCCGACGATTGCTGCCCGAAGACCGAGGCCAATAGCAAGACGTGAGGCACCCTCTACGAGCGCCTCGGCCCCGAGATAGAGTGCGACGATACCAGCCACGAGGAGGGCGGTATCGAAGGAAATCAGGGTTGCGAGTGCCGACATAAGCGGGAGTAGACCGACGGGAGAACAAAAGCACGCCGGTACACTATGCCGTCGGTACCGATTGTCATACTATCCTCGCGTGACAGTCGCGGCGGAATCCGACGCAGACGGGCGAATTATATCGCCGGCGGGA
This sequence comes from Haloferax marinisediminis, assembly GCF_009674585.1. Taxonomy (NCBI): domain Archaea; kingdom Methanobacteriati; phylum Methanobacteriota; class Halobacteria; order Halobacteriales; family Haloferacaceae; genus Haloferax; species Haloferax marinisediminis. Next base: position 21,073 of record NZ_WKJP01000001.1, read on the forward strand.
CTCCACCCGGCCATGCAAGTGTACGGTCTCGTCGGGAACCCCGTCGGACACTCGTTGTCGCCGCCGATGCACGAGGCGGCCTACGAGGCGACTGGGGTCGATGCACGGTACGTCACCTTCGAACCCGAGCTTTCGGCCATCGAAGCTGCCATCACTGGCGCCGATGCGCTCGGAATCGCCGGGCTAAACGTCACGATTCCATTCAAGCAAGACGTTCTCGAACTGGTCGACCCCGACCCACTCGCCGAACGAATCGGGGCGGTCAACACCATCGACTTCGGCCCGGACGGGCCGGTTGGATACAACACGGATGCGGCGGGAGTCACGCGAGCACTCGAACGTCACGGCGTCGAACTCGATGGTTCGGCCGCTGTCGTCGTCGGTGCTGGCGGCGCAGGCCGCGCGGCCGCGTTCGCCCTCGCCGACGCCGGATCCTCGGTTCATATCGCAAACAGAACGCCAGCGAAAGCCGAGGAACTGGCCAGTGCCGTCCCCGGTGCGACGGGTGGCGGGTTAGACACACTCGACCGGATTCACGACGCCGATATCCTCGTCAACGCGACGAGTGTCGGGATGGAAGCGCCCGACGAGACACCAGTCCCTGCATCGTACCTCCACGCCGACCTCGCCGTCCTCGACGCGGTGTACACGCCAATCGAAACGCGACTCCTCCGAGAAGCGGCCGACGCAGGTGCCGTCACCGTCGATGGCGCGTGGATGCTCCTCCTGCAAGGTGTCGAAGCGTTCGAGGTGTGGACTGGGCTCGATGCACCCGTCGAAGCGATGAACACCGCTCTCCGAAGCCACCTCTCCGACGACTGAGGCCGCCGGTTTTTAAATAACGGGGTTGCATATGACAAACTAATATGGGCTTGCTTGACAGTATTCTGTCCTTCTTGAAATCGCTCCGTGGTGGCGACTCCTCGTCCGCTTCGCACGGTGGACGTGACGAATCGGCAACCGTTACGGTCGAACGAGACACGCGCGCAGAGCGTGAGGAGGCGGATATCGAGACGGAAGCAGCAGTGAAAGAACCGGTCGAAGAGACGACAGAACCCGACACGGAAGCAGCAGTCGAGGAACCCGTAGAGGCCGACGTGGTCGAAGAAGCTGAAGAGGCTGAAGAGACCATCGAAGAGGCAGAACCAGCGGGTGAAGAAGAACCTGAAGCCGATGAGGCTGAGGAAGTCGAGGAGGCTGAAGAGGCTGAGGAAGCGGCTGAGGCAGAGCCCGAAACTGTCGACGAGGCTGAAGACGTCGAAGAGACCGAGGAAGAACCCGAGGCTGAAGAAGCCGAAGACGTCGAAGAGGCTGAAGAAGTCGAAGAGAGTGAAGACTTCGACGAAGCGGAAGAGGCTGAGGAAGCTGAAGAAGAACCCGAAGCTGAAGCTGAAGCTGAATCACCCTCCGTCGATACGGTTCGCGGAATCGGCCCGGCCTACGCAGAACGGCTCTCTGACATCGGTATCGAAACCGTCGCAGACCTCGCAGTCGCTGATGCAGAGGAAGTCGGCGAGGCCATCGACGTGTCGCCGAAGCGGGTTCAACGTTGGATCGACCGCGCGAGCGACGCGTAAGCAGAACGGCTGACACGTCGCGAAACCGTTTACCCGACGCGCCGTTTGGTGCGAGTAATGACCGCACCGACCGTCGTCACCGACCGCGACGACTTTTGTGCGACCGCTGGGGATGCACCAGCAGGCGCGCGCGTCCCTGTCGAAGTCCAGGTCCGAGTTTCGGACCCCTTCGACGCCTATCGGCGTAGCCGACGGGACTCTGGTGGCTTCTTCTACGAGACGACCGGTGGCCAACCCGGATGGGGCGCGTTCGGCGTCGAACCCGTCGAACGCCTCACTGTTGGCGCATCCGCCGTCTCACGAGACGATACCGCACCGACGCTCGCAGCCCTCGAAGGACTCGTCGACTCGGAGACGCTCGTCCGCGGCGAGTGCGACGTTCCGTATCCCTGTGGCCTGTTCGGATGGCTCTCCTACGACGTCGCACGTGAACTCGAAAGACTCCCCGAGTCCACGACCGACGACCGACGCCTCCCACATCTGCAACTCGGCCTGTACGACCTCGTCGCCTCGTGGGAAGAACCGCGCACCGACGGCGACACACGACTGCGAATCACGTGCTGTCCTCGAATCGAATCGGATTCGGACCTCGACGACGTGTACGACGAGGCACGCGACCGAGCAGTGGCACTCGCTCGTGACGCAGTCGACGGCACCCCCGAACCGGTCGCAGCACCCGTCGCATCCCACGAAGCGCAGTTCGAGAGCGAGTGTGGACGTGCGGCCTTCGCCGAGCGGGTTCGGGCGGCAAAACAGTACATCCGCGACGGCGACACGTTCCAGGCGAACCTCTCACAACGACTCGTCGCACCCGCAGCAGTCCACCCCGTCGACGCCTACGCGGCACTGCGAGCGGTCAACCCCGCGCCGTACTCCGGACTTCTCGAACTCCCCGGACTCGACCTCGTGAGTGCGAGTCCGGAACTCTTGCTCCGCATCGATGGCGACCGACTCGTCACCGAGCCAATCGCTGGAACCCGACCGCGAGGGGCGACGCCGGCCGAAGACGAAGCGCTGGAAGCTGACTTGACGACAGACGAAAAAGAGCGGGCCGAACACGCCATGCTCGTCGACCTCGAACGAAACGACCTCGGGAAAGTCTCCGAGTACGGGTCGGTCAGCGTGACCGAGTACCGTCGCGTCGACCGCTACTCGGAAGTGATGCACCTCGTGTCACTGGTCGAAGGGCGGCGGCGTGCGGGAACGACCCTTGCAGATGCCATCGCGGCGGTGTTCCCCGGTGGCACCATCACTGGAGCGCCAAAGCCACGAACGATGGAGATTATCGAGGAACTCGAATCGACCCGCCGTGGACCCTACACCGGCAGTATGTTCGCCATCGGATTCGACGACGCCGCGGTGTTGAACATCGTCATTCGCACGCTCGTGCGCTACCGCGACGAGTATCACCTCCGCGTCGGCGCGGGTATCGTCCACGACTCCGACCCGGACAGCGAGTACGACGAGACGTTGGCGAAAGCCCGTGCCCTCGTCACCGCCATCGACGAAGCGCTCGGTGAGCGCGCGAAGATGACCGTGGGGGCCGACCGATGACCCACATCCTCGTCGTCGACAACTACGACTCGTTCGCCTACAACCTCGTCCAGTACGTCGGTGAGTTCGCAACCAAGGTAGATGTCTACCGAAACGACGACCTGACGACCGACGACATCCGCGACATCGACCCCGACGGGATCGTCATCTCGCCGGGCCCCGGAACCCCAGCAGAGGCGGGCATCTCTGTCCCCACGTTCCGTGACCTCGACTATCCAACGCTCGGTGTCTGTCTCGGTCACCAGTCGCTGTGTGCCGCGCTCGGCGCGCACGTCGGCCACGCACCCGAAGTCGTTCACGGCAAACCATCGCTCGTCGAACACGACGGCAAGGGTGTCTTCACCGGTCTCCCCGACCGAATCGAAGTTGGCCGCTACCACTCGCTCGCGGTCGAACTCGACGACATCCCAGACGAATTGGTCGTCACCGCGTACACGGTCGACGACGACGCCCGAGAGACTGACACCGGACCAGATGCCGGAACCGACGACACACAGGTCGTGATGGGCGTTCGCCACCGCGAGAAACCACACGTCGGCGTGCAGTTCCACCCTGAGAGCATCCTGACCGAGTCGGGCAAAGACATCGTCCGAAACTTCGTCGCGCTGGCCGCTGGAGAGTCACCAGTCGCCGACACGTGGGCGTCGTGGAGGCCCACCCAATGAGCGACGATGACGCCACGCGACGCTACCACGTCGATGGTGACCTCGTTCCGGCGGACGAGGCGTCGATTCCGGTTACTGACCGTGGGTTCCTCTACGGCGACGCCGCCTTCGAGACGCTCCGTACCTACGGCGGCGACGTGTTCCACTGGGACGCTCACGCAGACCGGCTCGCCGAGACGTGTGACGTACTCGGGATGGACCACGGCCTCTCGGACGCCGACCTCCGCGCTCGAATCGACGAGACGCTGGCCGCGAACAATCTGTCGGATGCCTACGTTCGACTCTCGATTACGCGTGGGAGTCAACCCGGCCGCCTCACTCCTGCCGAGGACGTCGACCCGCGAGTCGTCGTCATCGTCGAACCACTGCCGCGTGGTGGGCGCGGGTCGGACCCTGTCTGGGACGGCCCAGCGACGGTCCAGACGGTCAGAACGCGCCGAATTCCGGACCGCGCGATTCCCGCACGGGCGAAGACCCACAACTATCTCAACGGCATCCTCGCACGCCTCGAACTCCGCGTCACCGGCGCGGACGAGGCACTCATGCTCGATTCAGACGGCTACGTCACCGAAGGTGCGACGAGCAACCTGTTTTTCATCGACGACAACGCGCTCTGCACGCCGAGTCTCGACGGGCCGGTCTTGCCGGGCATCACCCGACGAGTCGTCTTAGACCTCGCCCGACAGGAGGGCATCCCGATTCGGGAGCGACGCTTCACCCCGGACGACGTGCGCGGCGCGAACGAGGCGTTCCTCACCAACTCGACGTGGGAACTCCGTCCCATCGAGACGGTCGATGGTATCACCGTCGGCGACGGACCGGTGACGAAACTCCTCTCACGTCTGTACGACGACTACGTCGAACGACGACACTACGAAAACGAGTCACTCGACGACGACACTGTACCCGAATAACCGCGAGGGCGCTCAGAACTCGACGTTCGACTTCGAACTCCGGTCGGCGGGGTCCGTCTCGATTGCGCCGGGTCCCTCGAAGGAGAAGTCGTCGTCGGAGAGGAACACGTGGTCGCCGTCGATGGTGATGTCGAGGCCATCGAGGACGGCACCCTCACACGGGCCGTAGTTGCAGTAGCCGGAATCGGCCTCGAAGTACGCGCCGTGATTCTCGCAGATTATCTCGCCGTTTCGCATCTCCGCACCCGACCCCTTGTCGAGTTTGATGTTCGTCAGGTGCATGCAGTAGTTCAACCAGCCCTTGATGTCGCCGTCGTCTCGCACGAGGATTGCCTCGCGTACCTCTTCGTCGTCGTCGTCGGTGATGCGAAAGAGGAACGTCGTGTCTGCGGGCACGTCGTCGACAGAACAGATTCGTTCGAGGTCGCTCATTGGGCTTTCGTTGGAGTGCGGTGGAAAATCTCCTTCGGAAGTGGTCGGTGAGGAGAGACGGTACGTGCATGACGTTACGGAGTATCGTGGTAGGCAGTTTTGTCGAACCCCTCAGAACATGACAGGAATGGCGTGCTAAATATAGAGGCTGTATCTCCCACCGTCTTTCACCTGTCATACTACTCTCTGACGGCGTTCAGATCAAAACGCGCCTCCGAGAGTCGAATGACGTCAGTCCGCGGGGTGAGAGCGCCCCAACACAGACACACTCGGAAGCGATGGGAGTTCCAGATCAACCTGCCGGAGGAACTGTGCGTTGATCGCCACGATCACTGTCGAGAGTGACATCAACAGCGCACCCACCGCTGGTGAGAGCAAGATTCCAGCCGGTGCCAGGACGCCAGCCGCGAGTGGAATCGCGAAGACATTGTACCCGGCTGCCCAGACGAGGTTCTCCTGCATCTTCCGATAGCTCGCCTTGCTGAGTTTCACGAGGCGAACCACGTCCGTCGGGTTGTTCTGCACGAGGATGATGTCTGCCGACTGCACCGCGACGTCCGTCCCGGAGCCGATGGCGATGCCGATATCGGCTCGCGTGAGCGCCGGGGCGTCGTTCACGCCGTCACCGACCATCGCCACGAGGTTTCCTTGCTCTTGGAGCTCCTGAACCTTCTCGTCCTTGTCTTCGGGGAGGACCTCGGCGAACACCGTGTCGATACCGAGTTCGTCGGCAACCGCGTTGGCGACGTCCGCAGAGTCACCGGTGAGCATCGCCACCTCGATGCCGAGTTCGTGGAGCGCGTCGACGACCTGGTAGCTCTCCTCTCGGATCACGTCCGCCAGAGCGAACGCCGCGACGGGCTCGCCGTCGCGGAGGAGGTACACCACCGTGCGTGCGTTCTCGCCGGACCGCTCGGCGAACGCCCGGAGCACGTCGGGAACCTCCCCCTCCATGGTCGAGAGGAGGTTCGGCCCGCCGACGTGGATGAGTTCGTCATCGACCCGTGCCCGAACGCCCTGCCCTTTGATCGCCTCGAAGCCGGTCGCACGGGGACTGTCGACATTTCGCTCGGTGGCCGCCTGACGGATGGCTTCGGCGATCATGTGCTCGGAGTCGGCCTCGACGGCCGCCGCCAACCCGAGCGCTTCCTCGTCCGTGATACCCTCGACGGTCTCGATGTCCACGACGCCCTGCTCGCCTTCCGTGAGGGTCCCCGTCTTGTCGAAGACTATCACGTCGAGCTCTCGAGCCTGTTCCATCGCGATCCGGTCTCGGACGAGCATGCCGTTCTGCGCGGCGAGGGACGTGTTGATGGCAACGACCAGGGGAACCGCGAGTCCAAGCGCGTGCGGGCAGGCGATGACCAGCACCGTGACCACGCGTTCGATCACCGTCACGTCGAACGTGGTGGCGACAGTCCAGGCAACCCCCGTCACCACGGCGGCCGCGAGCGCCACGTAGAACAGCCAGCCAGCGGCGCGGTCGGCGAGCATCTGTGTCTTCGATTTGCTCTGTTGGGCGTCCTCGACAAGTCGCATGATTCCGGCCAGCGTCGTCTCGTCGCCCGTCGCGGCGATCCGCACGCGGAGGCTCCCGTCGCCATTGACCGTCCCGCCGATTACCGCCGCACCCGGTTCCTTGGTGACTGGCTTCGACTCGCCGGTGATCATCGCCTCGTTGACGTCCGAGTCACCCTCCTCGACGACGCCGTCGGCGGGGACGCTCGCACCCGGCCGAACGAGGACGAGGTCGCCCTCGCCGAGGTCACTCACCGAGACCGCCTCAGTCTCACCCGTCTCGGTGATGCGCTCGGCCGTGTCGGGAATCAGCTTCGCGAGTTCGTCCAGTGCACTCGAAGCCAGTCGGACCGACCGCATCTCGATCCAGTGGCCCAGCAGCATGATGTCGATGAGCGTCACCAGTTCCCAGAAGAACGCCGCCGTCGTGGGGAAGACCACGCTCGCGAGGCTGTAGACGAAGGCGACGGAGATCGCCATCGAAATGAGCGTCATCATGCCGGGTGCACGGTCACGTAGTTCGGGGACGGCCATCTTCAGGAACGGAATTCCACCGTAGGCGAAGACGATTACCGCGAATACGGGGTTGACCCACTCACTGCCGGGGAACACCGGGACGGAGAAGCGCAGCCACTCCTGCAGTGTCGGGCTGTAGAGGAGGACGGGAATCGAAAGCAGCGTCGAGACAAAGAACCGCCGTCGGAACAGCTGTTCGTGCCCCTCGTGCATGCCGTTGTGGCCGCCGTCCTCACCATGGCCCTCACCGCTGCCGTGGTCGTGCTGAGCGTCGTAGGCGTTCACCGCTTCACCATCGGTGGCGACCCCATGGCTGTCGTGAAGGTGTCCGCTCTCGGTATGTTCGGGTCGCGCGTGTTCGTTATGTCGGTCGCTTCCCTGACCTGTGGGCGTCTTGGTCCTGCTTCGGTTCTCGTCTCGGCCGTGTCTATCGTCGTGCGTCATGAGTTATCACCATACACTGGTATCGGTTCTGTGTCGGTCCATCGAGGGGTTGAGTTCTGTACTCACGTACCTATACGGTCCCCCTATCTATGCGGATTTTGCCTAGCAAAGCTAGGTAGAAAGCGCTCTAAAGTTTCCAAATTAAGGAAAGAGATATTCTGATAGGCAGTCTACCCTGCGTATGCGCACACTCGACGAGACGGACTTCGAGATCCTTCGACTCTTGACCGAAGACGCACGCCGGTCCTACCGCGAGATCGCCGAGGTCGTCGACCTCAGTTCCCCGTCGGTATCCGACCGTGTGAGTCGCCTCCAGGAGATGGGTATTATTCGCAGGTTCACGCTCGACCTCGACCGCTCGAAACTCCGTGGGGGTGTTCCCGTCCTCGTGGAACTGTCGGTTCGACCCGACGCCGTCGAGGAGATCAGTGATACACTCGCGCTCGCGGACGGTGTCGAGCACGTGTTCATGGGCTCGGACCCCCGGGTCTTTTTCCAGTCACGGCTCCAGAAGGCGGACGTGCGAACGTTCCTGACGAAGACGTTCGACTCAGAGGAGTGGGGGGCGATCACTGACTACGAGGTGGCCGTGCTCACGAGCGCCGACTGGACGCCACAGATCAGTGGAACAGACCTCGCAGTCACCTGTGCCCAGTGTGGCAATGATGTGAATGACGAGGGTGAAACGCTCCGACTCGACGGCCGTCTGTACTACCTCTGTTGTCCCTCCTGTCTGGAGCAGTTCGAATCCCGCTACGACCAGTTCAGTGCGAACGCCTGACTGCGTCGGATACGTGGACCGTCTCGTCCGGCCAGTCGCCGACAGGCACTCGCCACTGGCTATTCCTCAGCCGGTTCGTAGACCCTTTAGCATGAACGGTGACGACGCAATGATTCCTAGAAACCGAAGGCGAATACGGAGGCACGTCTCCAAAATAAGCGACCGGAAACACGGCATACGCTATGCACCGAACGAAGCGACTGCGGCGAGGTAAAGCGCGAACGAAGCCACTGCTGCGGTCGTTCTGACGTGGTTCCATCGTGTCCACCTTGCTCGAACAGCGGCCCAGTCTTCTGGTGGCGACACCGGAGACCAGGTGGCGATGTGTTCGTTCATCGGGATGTGGATCCGCGCCGTGACGAAGAACGCTCCGGCGAGGTAGATGACGGTTCCTGCGAGGTACAGTTGTCCGTAAAACGTCTGCCAGTCCCCGTGAAGAACCAAGACCGCCGCACCACCGAGCGGTACGACGGCGGCACTGAAGAACACGACTCCGAACAGGGCGTTCAGCACCTTCTCGTTGATCTCCTGCATCACGTTCGTGTACTCCGATGACGAGAGCGTCTCCAGTGCCAGCACCACACTCACCGAGTACGCGAAGAAGAACCCGGCCATGAGTCCACCGAGAACGGCCGAAACCGCCAGCACAAACACGACCGGCACGTCGAGGAGGGTGCTGACCTGGAGTATTGGAACCACTACTCTATGCCTCCGAGGACGTTTCGACAGGACTGTTCTGCTGGGCCCAACTGCTATCGACGAGAGCAGGTGAGGCGACGGCCTTCGCGTCGGTTCGAGCGACTACCTCGAACGTCCGGTTAACGACGTCTGGGGCGAACAGAGACGCGACCATGAGTCGAGCGACGTCCGCTCTGGGAATCGATCCAGTCATGGTTTTCGAGCCTTCCGCGACGAGAACGTCTCCCGTCGCCGGGTCGTCGTTCATCCAGCCGGGACGGATGATCACGTAATCGAGGCCTGATTCGAGGAGCGCCTGCTCAGCCTTATCTTTCTCTCGGACGGCCCAGCGAAGGACGATTAAGCGGGCCCAGAACGGCATTCCCTGACGGGAGTCACCGACACCGATGGAACTCTGGAGGACGAAGGTTCGGACCCCTTCGTCGACGGCCGCTTCGATGAGGTTCAAGACGCCGTCTCCGTCGACGACACGGCTTGGGCGGGTCAGCCCTGTCGTCAGACTCGAACCCGCAGCGAACAGGACTGCGTCGCAGCCTTCGATAGCGCGCCGTGCGTCTTCGGGGTTCAACAGGTCACCGACGACCACCTCGTCAGCACCGTGTGCCACGAGCGACTCGCGATTGTCGGCCGACCGGGTCATCGCGCGAACGGAAACCGACCGTTCGTTGAGCTCGCGGAGGATCTCACGCCCGGTTCTGCCACTGGCTCCGGCGACGAGTACTTTTGAGGGATATTCTTGTCTCATAGTTCTTGGACGTCGTACGGGGGTTGATACCAAAAAGTGTCCAGTTTCTTAAATGAAAGTAACTATCTCGACGGAAAGCGGCGGTTCGAGTGTCAGAACGGTCATATGATGGGTATAGTATCTATATCTCATCGTCAGTTGTAGCAACCGTGATGAAGCCAATCGACGGGGAGAAGGTTCCCTCCTCAGAGTCGGAGCACGCGGTAGCATCGGCACGACTAGACCCGGAAGCGGTGGTGACGGAGTACTTCTACCTACTCGAAGGAGTGCCGCCGATCGACGAGACGCCCAGAGAGCTGAACGAGACCGTCCGTACGCTTCTCGAGTTACTCACCGGCGCACATGCGATGGCGCTATTCTACGCGCTCTTCTGCGAGCAGCGCCCGCTTCGGTTCACGGAACTCGAAGCGGCGACGGGTGCATCGCCGAAGGTGCTCTCACGACGACTGAAAGAGTTCGTCGAGGCGGGGCTCGTCACGCGCCGTTCTTACGACCAGAGCCCTCCACACGTCGAGTACGAACCGACGACGATGGCAAAGGAACTCGACCCCGCGTTTCAGTTCCTCTTCGCGTGGGCCGCACGCCACGACCAACTCACAGGTGGTCTTCCTGAATAGGGCCTATCTACGACTGAGCGCGACCCGGGTATCGCCTCACACCGACCCATACACAAATGCCGCACTTGGGGTCACCTCGGTCGGGGTCGAGAGTCTGCAGCTAGTATTTGACTGATGTCGGCGTTATCAGATGCATGGCCACTATTCTCACCGTGTTTGGAACTGGCGAGGGACAGACCACAAAGATAGCTGACAGCATCACGGAGGAATTCAGAGGTCGCGGCCACGAGGCAACAACGGTGAACGTTGCGGAAATCGATCCCGAACTCGGTCTCGACGAGTTCGACGCTGTCTTGATCGGCGCGTCGGTTCACTATGGGAGACAACAGAAGTCGGTTAAGAAGTGGGTCAAAACGAACCGCGACGTACTGGTGAGAAAGCCGAACGGGTTCTTCCAAGTCTCCGGTGCGTCCGGGGCGAAGAATAACGAGGGGCACGCGGAGGCGACGGGGTATGTCGACAAGTTTATCGACGCCACGAACTGGCGGCCCGACAGAGTTGCCCTCTTCGGCGGCGCACTACGGTTCTCAGAGTACGGTTTTCTCAAGCGAGCGCTGCTGAAATTCATCGTGAGGAATCAGGAATTCGAGACGGATGAGTCAGGAGACGCCGAGCTCACCGACTGGGAATCGGTCGTGTCGTTTGCCGGTGAGTTCGCCGTGTTCGTTGAGGAGCGGCTGAGCGAGGCGGTCGAAGCAGACTGAGGACCGACCGACAGCAGACGACCGGTTGGCCTTCACGAACTGACACTAGACGGTCACTAATTCGGCCGAGAACAGATGAACGGGGCGGGCAATAGAAGCGCGACAGGTCTCGGGCCGACGAACCCGGCATCCGCTCGACGGATGAGCCAGAGCGACAGTGACCGACTCGCGCCCTCTATTCAGCATGACCGCAGGAACCTCACCAATCGCTGTCAGAAGCGGCGTGCAACACTCAGAGAGTAAGTTCAGCACAAGTTGTTGTGTGCCACTCGTTCTCATTTCTGGTTGAACTTCTCGACGAATTTAGCACAAGAGATCACTAGCCCAAGACGTGTTCGGAGCGGTCAGTAGAAGCGACGGTGTTTCCGAAACATGATTCCATATCCAACCCTGAGACGCCCCACAGGCGCTCACGTTCGGAGTATGATTATAGACGCGCGAGGCCTTCTTGAATCATGGACCCGATATTCTTCGACTCTCGCAACGAGTTCCGTACCTGGCTGGAAGAGCACCACGACAGGGCCGAGGTGCTGTGGGTTGGCTACTACAAGGTCAGCGCCGACCGATCCGGTATCGGCTACGGCGAGTCGGTCGAGGAAGCGCTCTGCTTCGGGTGGATCGACGGCCTGGTTAGGGGCATCGACGACGAGACGTACACCCGTCGGTTCACGCCCAGGCGCCACGACAGCAAGTGGTCGAAAGCGAACAAGGAGCGGGTCGAAGCGATGGTCGAAACGGGGAAGATGAACCCGGCAGGAATGGAACTCGTCGAAGCGGCGAAGGAATCGGGCGAGTGGGCGGCTGCCTATCGGCTGGCCGACGACCACGAAATCCCGGCCGAACTTGAGGCGGCGCTGCGTGAGAACGAAACTGCTTGGGAGAACTTCCAGAACTTCTCGAACACTGACCAGCACGCTTTTATCGTGGCCGTTGAGGAGGCTAAGACGGACGAAACCAAGCAAAAGCGCATCGCACGAACGGTCGAACTTGCGGCGCAGGACCTCCGAGCATACGACGAGAACAACAAGCGGCGGCTGTGATGAGGCCTTTTCGGAGGGAACCGTCTTTCAAGAAATTTCTTTTTCTCGTGTTCCATCTCGTCACCATTGCGAACGAAGTTATGGCTATGCTCACCGGGACTGGTCGTGCAGTAGGCGCCCTGTATCGACCGGGCCGATCGGCTCGAAAGCGACAATCGCTGGTGACCGACTCGCGCCTTCTATTCAGCATGGCTTCGACAAACTATCAAAATTAGTTCATTTCAACAGGTCCTGAGAGATGGATGTGAACCTCGTGGGACAGCGCGTCACGTACCTATCGGTTCACTTCGCTTGCGGGTACCTCACTCGCAACGCTTCGCGCTGCTCCCCGGTTCAAACCTACTGAGCTAGGAGGCCGACCTCAGTGGGTCACGCCGAGACGAGACTCGGCGTTCAGGAGTTGAGGTCGGCAAAAACATAGCGGGAGGTAGATTTGAACTACCGATCTCCGGGTTATGAGCCCGGCGGAATCTCCTGGCTATCCCATCCCGCTGAATCAACAAATGCGACGTTCACTGTTAAGGCTTCTGTTTCGCTAGCTGTGTGGCAATTTTCACCGTGAGTCACGGTGACTCGAACCTCCCCCAATCCGCCACGTGAACAGGCTCTCAGCGACGTAGTTCAAGAACATCGACGCGCCGATTGCGATGGGGAGCGGGATGAGTTGCCAGAGGTCCACACCAGCGACGGGAATCGTCAGTGGAACCTCTCTGAGGAGTCGGACGACGACCACCTGCACGACGAGGCCACCGCTCCTGACGAAGTTCGACTTCACGAATCGCCGAACCTTCGCAGTGAGGTGGTCAGACCCCGCGTCCGCGAACGTCCAGCGGTCGTTGATGATGAACATCACGACGATTGCGACTTCGGCGCCAACGAGTTTGGCCACCTCGCCGACGACGCCGAAAAAGAGGATGAGCAAACTGCTCACGGTGAGGTCGAACACCGCGCCGACGGCACCCACCGACGCGAACTTGCCGAACCGGGCGCCAGACAGGAGGGCAGAGAGACGGTCAGTCATCCGTGACCTCTACCGAGGACTCCTCGACGAGGGTTCGCTGGTCGTTTCGGGCGGCGATGAACTCGTGGATTCTGTCCTCTCGAATCGTCCGCGCACGGTGACGCGAGCGAGCGAGGCCACGAGCCATCTTGAGACTCGTGTCTATCGGCGAGACGGTCGAATTCGGTTGGTCCTCCCAGACCACCGGGACTTCCGCGATACGATGGTTGAACGCGCCCGAGACGGCGATGAGTTCGATATCCCACGCGAAGCCCGGTTCGTACAGGTGTGTTCGCACGTCCGCCCACGCGGACGCGGTGAGAGCCTTCGCACCGCACTGATAGTCGTACAACGGAACGTCGGTGAGGTGGCGCGCCAACCACGCGAATCCGTCACCGAGGTAGCGACGCGCGACGGTCTGGTGGGACGCAACCGTCGCCTTCGGGTGTCGTCGTGACCCGACTGCGAGGTCAGCACCTTCGAGGACTGCGTCGACGACCCTCGCCATCGACTCGGCCGGGGTGCTCCCATCGGCGTCTGCGAACGCGAGGATATCGGTGTCGAGTGCTTCGAACCCCGCGGTGATGGCCGCGCCCTTCCCGCGGCGCGCATCGACGGGGTTCACGACAGCGACCGCTGGGAGCACATCGAGTGCGTCGAGGGTCTCTGAATCCGGTGCGTCGAGTTCGACACGGACCACCTCGGGGTCGATCTCCTCGACGAGGGCGTGAACGTACGGAATCAGACGATCGGGGTTCGGCCGATAGGCAGGAACTACGACCCCGATAGACTGCGACATGCACGTCCATTCTTCGAACGGGGTAAAAAGCAAACCGCTCTCGCACGCACCAGCCATCACAACACGTATTGTGTCGGCCGAACCTTCCTCCGACAGATGGAGTACGCCCTCGTTGTCCGTTGGCTGGTGATGTTCGCGGCCCTCTGGGCAGTCGGTCTCCCGCTCTCGGCCCGACTGTTCCGCCGCCTCCCCGGCCACGGCGCTGGTTTCACACTCCCCGTATCGCTCGTCGTCGTGACCCTGCCGGTCTACTACCTCGGGCACGTCTCGTTCGGTCCCGCGACGCTCCTCGTCGGTCTCGGCGTCTTCGTCGTCGCCTCGGCACTGAGTGGCCTCGACAGGACTGCACTTCGTCGCGGTGAAGTCCGCCTCGCGTCCGACCTCGACATCGACACACGGGCAGTCGCCGAAGCCGCCGCAGTGTTCGCCCTCGCGTTCTTCTTCGCCGTGGGAATCCGCGCCCTCGACCCGGCAGTCCACGCTGGTGGGGGCGAGAAGTTCCTCGACTTCGGTCTCCTCCAGTCACTCGCTCGCGCCTCGGTCCTGCCGCCCGAAGACATGTGGTTCGCGGGCGAGTCGGTCCGCTACTACTACGGTGGCCACCTCGTGTCGATACTGCTTGCGTGGCTCACGGGAACCGAACCGGAGTTCGCCTACAACCTCGCACTCGCAGGGTTCTTCGGATTCCTCGTCACGGCAGCGTTCGAACTCGGGCGTGGCATCTCGGTCGTCACCGGTTCCAACGGACGCCTCGGTGGCATCCTCTCTGCGTTCTTCGTCGGCTTCGCCAGTAACCTCGTCACGGCGGGTCGCTTCCTGCTTCGCGAGCTCCCCGAGGACATCCAGCGACAACTCGCACAGTTCGTCGCCGAACGCTCACGGTACACCGTCGCCCAGCTCCTCGCGAGGCCGAGTGAGTTCTCGTACTGGGACGCGAGTCGCATCATTCCCGGGACGATAAACGAGTTCCCGCTGTTCGCGTGGCTCAACGGTGACTTGCACGCACACATGATGGGGACGCCGTTCTTGCTCCTCGCCGCTGGCCTCGCGTTCGCGTACTTCCAGACGCCCGAAGACGCAGTCCGTGAACGACGATTGCTCGTCGGCGTCACCGCCGTCGTCGGCGCACTGCAAGTCGTCGTCGACACGTGGAGTTTCCCGTCGATATTCGGCGTCCTCTTCCTCGGGATGGTCTTCGCACCGGCGCGTCCGTGGACGCTCCTCCCCGGCCGTGAGCGACTTCGAGCACTCACCCAACAGAGTCCAGTTGCCGAAGAGAGTGCCCGGCTCGTCGGAACTGCGGCCGTCGTCGGCGTCGCAGGCGTCGTCGCCGTCGTCCTCGCGAGTCCGTTCCTCCTCAGTAGCGTCGCGGGCGGTGGAAGCACCCGAACGATCGAGATTCTCGGGCCAGTCGACCGGAGTGGCTTCGGCCCCCTCCTCCTCGTTCACGGCGCGTTCATCGGTGCGTTCGCGCTCCACTATGTGCAACGACTGGGTTCGAAGCAAGTTCTTCCAGTCGCTCTCGGCCTCGTGGTGCTGACTGCTGTCGCGGTCGTCCACTCTTTCGCGGCCCTCGCACTCGTCGTTCCGTTCGTCGTCGTCGGATGGGTCGTACTCAGACTCGCCGACACCCCACGGTTCGATACGGTCCTCATCGTTGCGGGCGCGGGCCTCGTGGCACTCGTCGAACTCGTCTTCGTGAACGAACAGGCCGGGCCGGGGCGGATGAACACGGTGTTCAAGACGTACATGCAGGTGTGGGTCCTCTGGGGGAGCGCGATGGGCCCCGTTCTCGCAGGATTCGTCCGCGACGCGGCCGACGCGAGCGACCTGTCGCTCCCGAACGTCGACTTCCACGTCCGTTCGGGCGCGATTCGAGTCGTCGGCGTCGCCGTCGTCGTCCTGCTCGTCGCCTCCACGTCCGTCTACGCCGGCCTCGCCGTCGCAGACCACGCGCAAGGTTCACCTCCCGAAGTGACGCTCGACGCGACGGCGTTCGCCGAGTGGTACCACCCGGACGAGGCGACGGCGATAACGTGGCTCGACGAGAATGTCGAAGGCACCCCGACCATCCTCACCGCACCCGGAACGTCGTGGTCCGCGACAGTCGACGACAAACGAGAGCACGTCATGTACGCGTGGCGCGGGAATCCCGAGTCGAGTCTCACGGGCGTCCCAACCGTGGCGGGGTGGGCACACGAAGTCGGCTACCGCGGACCCGACGCGTACTACGACCGGGTTCGAGACGTCGACGCCATGTACGTCGGCGACGAATCGACGCGGGCCCATCTCATCGAATCGTACGACGTGCAGTACGTCTGGGTCGGGCCGGGCGAGCGCGCACGCTACGGAGAGATAGACACCGACGTCCCGTGGTTGACGCCGGTGCACCGCTCTGGGTCGGTTGTGGTCTACGAAGTAGAAGAAGCGAGGCTACCTTAGGCGGCCTGGCCGCTCTTTCGAACGACCTCGATAGCCTCGGCGTCGACGCCCTCGGTGTCGAGCCAGTGAGGGACGAACTCGCGCTTCTCGAACGCTTCGCGCTCGTCTTCGGTCCCGATGGTGCACCACAGTTGGACGCGGTCCGGACCGTGCCAGTCGCCCTGGCGGTCGATCGCGAAGCAGATGTACTCTTCGCCGTCGTAGTTGATGACGGCGTCGCGCCGAATACCGGGGTCGCCGTGGATGATGAGCTTCTTCATGTGCCGGGATTGGCACAGTCACTGCTTAATCGCTTCGGCTTCCGGCGTGCACGCGAGCGCCGGGCAAACCGTGTTCTCCACTGCGCGCACTCGCGCGTTGAGAGGACGACCCGAGCTCGCTCGTGGAGTGTCCACACGTGCCACAACCGGTGCATGGGGCTTCGAGAGCGAGTCTCGCCGTCGCGGCGAACCAAACGGGTTTTAACGGGCGACACCAAATCCCTCCACAAGGTCGATATCTATGCAGATGCCACGCCGTTTCAACACGTATTGCCCCAACTGTAAGGGTCACCACGAGCACGAAGTCGAGAAAGTCCGGAAGGGTCGTCCGACCGGAATGAAGTGGAACGCCCGCCAGACCCGACGCGGAAAGGCGACCATCGGTAACGCCGGTAAGTTCTCCAAGGTTCCCGGTGGAGACAAGCCGACGAAGAAGACCCACCTGAAGTACATCTGCTCGGACTGCGGGAAGGCCCACATGCGCAAGGGCTGGCGAGCAGGCCGTCTCGAATTCCAGGAGTAAACACATGGCAGGAAATTTCTACAAAGTCGCTTGCAGTGACTGTGAGAACGAACAGATCGTCTTCGGAAAGGCCTCCTCGGTCGTCAACTGTGCCGTCTGTGGCACGACCCTCGCGACCCCGACCGGTGGCAACGCCGAGTTCCACGGCGAGGTCGTCGAGACGGTCGAGCGTCGCGACAGCGACGAACTTGAGGCGTAACGTCCCGGAGGACTCCTCATGAAGTACAGCGGATGGCCTGACTCCGGCGAACTCGTCGTCGGAAAGGTAGACGAAATTACGGACTTCGGTGTCTTCGTCGACCTCGAAGAGTACGAAGACAAGCGTGGGCTTTGCCACATCAGCGAAGTCGCCAGCGGATGGATCAAGAACGTCCGCGACCACGTCCGCGAGGGACAGACCGTCGTCGCCAAGGTGCTCGACGTCAACGAGAGTTCGCAGCAGATCGACCTCTCTATCAAGGACGTCAACGAGCACCAGCGCAAAGAGAAGATTCAGGAGTGGAAGAACGAGCAGAAGGCTGACAAGTGGATGGCCCTCGCATTCGGCGAGGACATCTCCGACGAGCAGTACGGCGCAGTTGCGAACGCGCTGCTCGCCGAGTTCGAGACACTCTACGACAGCTTCGAGCAGGCCGCGATCCACGGCACCGAAGCACTCGAAGACGTCGACCTCGACGACGACGAAATCGAAGTCATCGTCGACACCGCACGACAGAACGTCTCGGTGCCGTACGTCAACGTCACCGGCTACGTCGACCTCCGCTCGCCAGCAGGCACCGGCGTCGACGACGTCAAGGAGGCCCTGAAGGCCGCCGAAGGCGACGGTGAAGTCAGCGACGAAATCGAACTGACGGTCACGTACGTCGGTGCGCCCGAATACCGCATCAAGGTGAAGGCACCCGACTACAAGACCGCCGAATCGGAACTCGACGCGAGTGTCGCCCGTGCCCGCGAAGCCATCGAAGCGGCCGGAGGCACTGCATCGTACCACCGCGAACGAAGCGGCGACGACGAGTAATGAAATCTGACATCCGGGTGTGTAGCGCGTGGCACGACCGCCACAACCGCCCGGTGTACACACTTTCTTCTACGTGTCCAGAGTGTGGCGCACCCACAGAGAACAGCGCGCCCGCACCGTACAACCCCGACGACACGTACGGCGACTACCGCCGTGCGCGCAAGCGTCGGCGTGCCGAGGAGTAGCTGAGAGCGTTCGGCTACCGACGCCCTCTTAACCGGCGCGTTCGGCACTACGTGCATGGACGACATCGAAATCGAGGCTGTCGCAGAGGTTGACCTCTCCGACCCCGTCCTCATCGAGGGGCTTCCGGGTGTCGGAAACGTCGGGAAGCTCGCCGTCGAGCACCTGCTCGAAGAGTTCGAAGAGGCCACGCTGGTCCGTCGAATCTACGCCGACGTGTTCCCGCCACAGGTGACGCTCGAATCGGGCGTCGCCGAGTTGACGCACGCAGAAGTGCACGCCGTCGAGACGCCGGGCGAGGGTCCAGACTTGCTCTTGCTCACCGGCGACCACCAGGCGCAGTCGAACGAGGGTCACTACCACCTCACAGACACCTTCCTCGACATCGCCGAGGAGTTCGGTGCAGACCGACTGTTCGCACTGGGCGGCGTCCCCACCGGCGAACTCGTCGACGAACCGTCGGTCCTCGGTGCCGTCACCAATGAGTCACAGGTGGAAGAACTCGAAGACGTCGGCGTCGAGTTCCGCGACGGCGAACCCGCTGGCGGCATCGTCGGCGTCTCCGGCCTCCTCCTCGGACTCGGCGGCCGGCGTGGGTTCACTGCAGCGTGTCTGATGGGCGAGACGAGTGGCTATCTCGTCGACCCACAGAGCGCACAGGTCGTCATCGAAGTCCTCCAAGAGCTCCTCGACTTCAGCGTCGACTTCGAAGCCCTCGAAGACCGGGCAGAAGAGATGAAAGAAGTCGCCGCGAAGATTCAGGAGATGCAACAGCAACAACAACAGAGCATTCCGAGCGACGACGACCTGCGGTACATCGGCTAAGTCGTCGGAGACTGGTCGAGGCGTCGGGCATCGGGAGAACGAGTATCGCGGCCCGCACCGAGTGAGGGTGTCAGGCCTCGATGATGTCGTCCGCTTCGAATTCGGGGACGGCGAGTTCACCATCGAGCGACTGCACCGCCCGGCCACCGACCTGAATCCGCTCGTCGACGGTGACGCGGACGAGACTCGGTCGGTCGACGAAGTGGCCCTGTTCGAACCGAAGTTCGTCAGGAACCGAATCGAACGCACCCATCTGTCGGAGGTACGCACCGCACGCACCACTCGCAGTGCCAGTGGCGGGGTCTTCGGGGATGCCGACACCCGGTGCGAAACAGCGGGCGTGGAGCGTCGAGTCACCGTCGATGGTATCGAACGTGAACGCGTAGATGCCCGCGGCGTCGTATTCTGCGGCGAACTCGTCGATGGCATCGAAGTCGGGAGTCGCGGCAGAGAGGTGTTCGAGGAAGTTCACCGGAACAACCACGAACGGAAGCCCCGTCGATGCGAGGGCGATGGGTAAGTCGGCGCCCACGTCACGGAGTGCAGCGACGTCGACACCGAGCATTTCCGCGATTCGGTCGTAGTCGACGTCGAGCTGTTGTATCGTCGGTGCGTCCTGTGTCATCCAGACCTCACCGAGTTCTCCGATCTCGATATCGAGTGTCCCCACGTTCGTTTCGAGCGTGTGAGTTCCCGGTTCGATGGCGCGCTCGGCGGCGAGATGGGCGTGCGCTGCAATCGTCGCGTGACCACAGAGGTCAATCTCCTGAGTCGGCGTGAAGTAGCGGATTCGGCGGTCTGCACTGCCCGACGAGCAGACGAACGCCGTCTCGCTCGCACCGAGTTCGGCTGCGACTGCGCGCATCTGTTCCGCGTCCAGTCCGTCGGCGTCGGGGACGACACCGGCGACGTTACCGGACAGTGGTTCGGTCGTAAACGCGTCGACGAGGAGGGCGCGGCGTCGGTCCATGGAAGTGCGCACTGCACGACACTGTATCAAACCCGTGGGTCAGCGGGCGAAAATGGAGGACAAAGAGAGCTGTTCGGGGACCGGATAGTTGGACGTCTTGGGTTACGCGCGAGTCCAACGGACACGGCTCGACTGCGCGGCCGCACCGTTCCCCTGCATCACCTCTCGCATGTTCATACAGGATGGACAACCGACGACTTCGTCCATATCGTTGCCGAAGACGCGAACGAAGTCACGGGACACGAACTCACCACAGTTACCACACGTGTGCATGTTTAGCTCACCTACGAAATCGGGTACACCTTCACCCGACATAACTATGTGCATTGTTAGCATGTGTTAGTGTATGCCTGAAATCACGAATCCGGGGTTAATGGTCTCTTAATTGGGCTTTTCCGCACATTGTGACTGTCACCCACGGTCGGAACGAGACGTACAGATTAAAGGGCGTTAGGCACTGCAATATGGACGGTGAACAGAAGATATGGGCGATCTCCCCGACGAATTTAAGTGCACCATCACAAACTGGGAGTACATCTACGGACTCTGTCGTGACGTCTCGGACGAAGTCAAGTCGTCCGAGTTCGAACCCGAAGTCATCGTCGCGCTGGCACGCGGCGGTTGGTTTGCGGGGCGCTGTATCTGCGACTTCGTTGGGCTCGACGACCTGACGAGTCTCAAGATGGAACACTACGTCGGTACTGCCCAGAAGTCGAACGAACCAGAAGTACGCTACCCAATGCCAGAGGGAAGCGTCGAAGGCAAAGACGTACTCATCATCGACGACATCGCCGACACCGGCGGGTCTATCAAACACGCCTACGAGTACGTGACCGACCGAAACGCGGGCGAAGTCCGTACCGCGACGCTCCAACTGCTCCAGACGAGTGAGTTCGAACCCGACTACGTCGGCGAGCGTCTCGAAGAGTGGGCGTGGGTCGTCTACCCGTGGAACTTCATCGAGGACATGATCGACCTCATCTCTGGTGTCATGTCGAAAGCCGACGAAGAGACGTTCGAGTTGGACGACATTCGTCACTACCTCGCAGAGTTCCACGACGTCGACCGTATCGAGATGGAGATTGCCCAACCCGACCGGATGCAGGAAGTCATCGCGGAGATGGAGCGACGCAACGTCGTCGAATCTGCTGGCGACGGTGCGTGGCGTCTCCTCGAAAACGACGGCGTCGGCGCCTAATCGACGCCAACGCCCCCGCGCCAGCGAGGCGCAGGGAGCTGTGGTCTCCGTTCTTTTCGCGGCAGAAGCGAAACGTTGGTGAGCGTTACATCCGTCGGCACGCGCATGTCGCTTCTGTCTATCTTTGTCACAGCCCTGTTGCCAATCCTCGCTATCGGTGCGGTGGGGTTCGTCTTGGGGCGGACCCGCGACATCGACCCGGACCCACTCAACACCGTGACGGTGTACGTTCTCGCGCCTGCGCTCGTGTTCTATAGCCTCGCGACGACCGAACTCGCCGGCGCGACGTTGGCGACGCTCACGGCCGGTGTCGTCGTCTACCACGTGGTGATGATTCTCGTCGCTGGGGGCCTCGCTCGACTCGCCGGCCTCTCAGAACCGCTCCTCGGTGCGCTCGTTCTCGTCTCTGCCTTCCCGAACTCCGGGAACTACGGCATCCCCGTCTCCTCGTTCGCCTTCGGCGACACGGGTCGGTCGACCGCCGTCGTCTACCTCGCAGTGCAGGGCGTGCTCATCTACACGCTCGGCGTCTATATCGCTAGTCGGGGGTCGTCCGGCGGTAGCGACGACACACCGAGTTGGCGCGTCGGACTCGGGCGGGTGCTCCGTATCCCGCTCGTGTACGCCGTCGTCGCTGCACTCGTCGTCCGGTGGCTCGGTGTCGTTCCGCCGACTGACATCGCCGCGATGCAGACGCTCAAACTCGTCGGCGACTCGTCGATTCCAATCATGCTCCTCATCCTCGGCATTCAACTCGCAGGTGCAGACCTCGGGTCCACGCTCAGAGAGGTCGGACTCGTCGCGGGCCTGAAGATGGTCGTCGCCCCTGCAATCGCCGTTGGAATCGTCCTCGTCGCTGGGTTCGGTGACCCCGTCGTCGCGCGGACGTTCGTCCTCGAATCTGCGATGCCCGCTGCGGTGACGCCGCTCATCCTCGTCGGCGAGTTCGGAGACACGAGCGGGTCGACAGTCAATCTCGGTGAGTTCGTCTCCGCCGCCGTCTTCGCGACGACGCTCCTGAGCGTCCCGATACTCTCAGTTCTCATCTTCCTCCTGGACGCCGGCCTCGTCGTGTAACCACAGACTCGGGACAGAACCCCGTCTCGTCTCTCGCGAGTGGTCGAGTGGGCTGCGAGTGCGGACGGAGAAACGTGTGCGAAAAGAGGTGTTAGTCGTCGCTGCTCACGTTTCTCGTGGATGCGTTCGACGAAGTCGGTTTCGCCGAGAGGTTCTTCCGCCGAGCGTCCAGTTCGGAGAACCCGTAGACCAGGCCGACGAGCGTGAGAATCCCGACTGGAAGCAACACGAGCGGACTGAGGTTCGTTGCACCGTACAGGAAGTACACCACGATGGTGGCGAGGAGGACGGTGAACGCGTAGTACATCTGTGTCCGGACGTGGTCGATGTGGTCCGACCCCGCGAACGTCGACGCGAGGACGGTGGTGTCCGAGATTGGCGAACAGTTGTCGCCGAAGATTGCTCCACTAAACATCGCACCGATGGCGACAGCGATGAAGCTCGGGTCGTTCCCACCAATCGCCCACGCCAATGGGATGACGATCGGCGTCATGATGGACATCGTCCCCCACGACGTCCCGATAGCGAACGAGATGAACGCCGAGGTGACGAAGACGACGACGGGAACCATCATGGGCGAGACGACGCCCTCCGCATACTGCGTGACGTACGCCCCGGTTCCCAACGCACTCGCAACGGCACCGATAGACCACGCCAGCACGAGGATACTGACTGCTGGGAGCATCGTCCCGAACCCGTCGAGAATCGTCTCCATCGACTGACCGAGCGACATAATGTCCTCGCTCAATCCGACGACGACGGCCATCGTAACCATGGCAAACGACCCCCAGACGAGCGCCGTCGCAACGTCGGTGTTACTGACCATCTCGACGGGCGTTCGGCCGGGTGCGTAGCCCATCATCGCCGCGCCGCCGATGACGACGGAAACGAGCGCGATGACTGGCAGGAAGAACACTCGCAGTGGAGCATTATCAGAGAGCGGTTCACCAAGTTCGTCCTTGATGTTCTGGAGCGGTTGTGCGTCCTCTCGGATGACGTCACCCGTCCGCTGTGCACGGGACTCGGCGTCGAGCATCTCTCCGAAGTCACGTTGCGTGATGACGATGATACCGACCATCGCGATCGCGAGAATCGCGTACACGTTGAACGGGATACTCTGGATGAACGTCGCAGCAGCAGAGGGCGTCTCCGCCTGGATACCGAGTTCTTCGTACTGGTTGGCGATGAGGCCGATTTCGAAGGCAACCCAACTCGAAATACCGATGGTCGCCACCGGTGCAGCAGTCGAGTCGAGCAGATACGCCAACTTCTCGCGCGACATCTTCAGCTCGTCGGCGAGGTTCTTCATCGAACTGCCGACGATCGCGTTGTTCGCGTAGTCGTCGAAGTTCCACAGAATGCCGAGCAACCACGTCGCGATACCGATCTTCCGGTGTGAGTCGATCCGTTTCGTCGCGAAGTTGGTGATAGCGATTGCACCTCCTAACCGCCAGATGAGTGCAATTCCGGCCCCAATTTGGAGCGTGAAGACCAGAATCTTCGCGTTGAACGTACTTCCACCGATGGACGAGACGATCCAATCGTACAACTGTGCAACACCGGTACCACCTGTGTAGATGATTCCACCGACCCAGATGCCGATGAAGAGCGACAGCATCGCCCTGCGGGTCGCAACTGCCAGCACGATTGCCAACAGTGGCGGTACGAGTGACAATACGCCGAATTCTGACGCCATGATAATTGGTTACATAGGACATTCATTATATATCTTATTGATTTATTCCTGTCATAATTCGAAGGCGTTAACCGGGCAACACTGCTGATGCCGGCGGTACACCCGATTACGTATCGACGCCATCTTTGCGGCGACGAATCTCAGCGTCGCGAGGTTCTCGGTTCTCATCACTCTCGCCGACGCAAGCAGTACCGGCCTCATCGACGCAAGCGGTACCGGCCAGCCACAGATTCCCCGATGAGACGGTGTTTCGCCACGATTTTGTGCATCCTCCCCGACCTACGAGTATGAAAATCGGATTTATCGGCGGCAGCGGAATCTACGAGGCGCTGCCCCTCGAAAACACCCGCGAAGAACCGGTCGAGACACCCTTCGGCGAACCCTCGACGACGCCCATCGTCGGCGAGTTCGGCGACACCGGCCGAGAAGTCGTCTTCCTGCCACGACACGGCCCAGACCACCAGCACTCGCCGACGACGCTCCCCTACCGTGCGAACATCTTCGCACTGAAGAAACTCGGCGTCACGCACATCCTCGCCAGCAACGCCGTCGGGAGTCTGAAAGAAGACCTCCCGCCGCAGACACTCGTCGTTCCGGACCAGATTTACGACCGCACGAAACACCGCCCCCTGACGTTCTTCGACGAGGGCATGGTCGTTCACCAACCGTTCGCGATGCCGTACGACGAGGAGCTCGTCTCCATCCTCGCCGAAGCGGCCGAGGAAGCGACCGACGCGAAGGTACAGGAGGGCGGCACCTACGTCTGCATCGAAGGTCCGTCGTACTCCACGAAGGCCGAGAGCGAACACTACCGCGCACAGGGATGGGACATCGTCGGCATGACCACGATTCCGGAAGCAAAACTCGCACGCGAGGCCGAGATCGCCTACGCGACCATCACCGGCGTCACCGACTACGACGTCTGGAAAGAAGACAGCGAAGTCACGCTCGAAGAGGTGCTGAAGAACGCCGCCGCCAACGAGGAGGCCATCAAAGAGACCGTCGAAGCCGCGATTCGCAAGATTCCCGACGGCCACGAGACGGACAGTCACTCCGCGCTCGAAGGGACCATCAACACGCCCGACGAGGCAATCCCCGCCGAGACGAAGGAGAAACTCGCGCCACTCATCGAGAAGTACGTCGAGTAAGCTGTCGACGTGCTCGGTGTCGTCTCTGGGAGACGACCCACTCTGTCACTGCGTACACTTTCATAACCCCCCGTACAGTTCTATACTCCCATGAGTTCTACAGACAGAGTGAAAGTCAAAGACGTAATGTCCTCACCACTCGAGACGATTTCGAAGGACGCGACGGTGATGGAGGCCGCACAGCAGATGCGTGACAAGGAAATCAGTGCCTTGGTCGTCCGGACCACACCGCGCGCCATCATCAGCAGTACCGACGTGCTCGACGCCGTCGCCGACGGGCGAGACGTCTCGAATCTGAAAGTGACCGACGTGATGACGACCGACGTCGAGACTGCCACCCCCGACCTCTACATGGAAGAAGTCGCCGCGATGATGACCAACTACGGTATCAAACATCTCCCGGTCGTCGACGACGACTACGTTGGCATGATTTCGTCGACTGACGTCACTGCTCACCTCTCGTAACGCCGACCGCAGAAAGTAGGTTGGCTTCAGTCGTCGGCGATAGCTTCGACTTCTGATTCGGTGTCTCTGTCGTCCGCACCGGACTGGTCGTCCGTCTCGGTTCCGTCGAACACCTCGGGGTTCCGTATCCAGAGGTCACCGAACAGTTCGTCCTGTTTCAGATAGACGGTACTTCGGTGCGCGAGGAACAACAGCGCGAGATACGTCGTCATTACAGTGTCTGCCACGTGTCGAATCTCGGCGAACAGCACCTCGTCTCGACCCTTCTCGTAGTGTTCCGAGAGGACGGCACCGACTTCCTCGACGATTGCTTCGATGTCTTCGTTGTGTGCCGTGCCAGTCACGTCGTCTTCGGTCGGTTCACCAGCACCGCGCATCTCGCCGGGCGTGTGGTAGTCGAGTGTCTGTGTCCCGCGCGAAAATCCACGTGGTGACTGTGAGGTGTCGTACTCCCGGCGGCGCTTCCACCACGACCCGCGCTCTGCTTCACGGAGTTCGTGGACGAGTTCGTCCAGTGTCTCGGGCGACCCGCGCGCGTGTTTGCGTTCGAGGCGGCGGTCCATCTCCGCTTCGAGCGACGCGATGGGGTCGAATCCGGGTGCACCGTCGTCGCTAGGGTGGCCGTCGCCTGCGCCACCCTGCATGGCGAGTTCCCACGGTTCGAGTTCTTCTTCCTCGGGTTCGTCCGGTGCGAGGAGTTCGTCGGACTTCATCCGAAGCAACACGCTCGCGTAGAACAACGCGCGCCCGGTGGTCCGGAGGTCCATCGCGTCGAGGCGGTTGAGGAACGCGTCCGTCACTTCGACGATGTCGATGTCCCACGGGTCGATTTTTCCCTCCTTCGCGAGTTGGACGAGGAGTTCGACGGGCTCGACTTCGTCGTCGTCTGACTCTGATACGTCGTCCGGGAGAACGTCGTCGACGGACCCATCTTGGGAGGTGTCGTGGTCGTCGTCACCGTCGAGAGCAGCCTCACCAGAGAACTGGAACGGGTCGCTGTCGTCGGCGTCGCCGCGCTCGCCGCGCTCGCGGGTCAGGTTGAGTTTCGGAATGTCGTCAGTCATCCGCCGGGACCTCCGGTTCCGTCACCGTCTCGTCGCCGCTGTCACCACCGTGGTCGCCGTCGTCGCCGTCGTCGGTGTCGTCGCTTCCGTCGCCACCGTGGCCGTCAGTACCGTCGCTTCCGTCGCCACCGGTCTCGTCCGAACCGGGTCCGCTGTCACCGCCACCGAACTGGATGCCGGTGACGGCGCTCACGTTGTCGCCTTGCATCGTCACGCCGATTGCTCGCTCGGCGCGTTCGAGGAGTGCAGAGCGGTGGGAGACGACGACGAACTGAGCGTCGCCAGCCAGGTCGTCGACCATCTGTCCGACGCGCTCGGCGTTCGCGGCGTCGAGGAAGGCGTCGACCTCGTCGAGCGCGTAGAACGGCGCGGGGTTGTGCCGCTGAATGGCGAAGATGAACGCGAGTGCCGTCAGCGACTTCTCGCCACCGGACATCGCGTCGAGACGCTGAATCGGCTTGTCGCCGGGTTGTGCCTTCATCGTCAGGCCTTCCTCGAACGGGTCTTCGGGGTTCTCCAGATGGAGTCGTCCCGTCCCGTTGGAGAGTCGCTCGAAGATGTCGGTGAAGTTCTCGGCAATCGCGTCGAACGACTCCATGAACGTCTGTTTCTTCTGTGACTCGTACTGCTCGATGCGCTCTTGGATGGCGTCGCGCTCTTCGACCAGCACGTCACGCCGCTGTTGGAGGTCTTCGAGGTCGGCCTTCACGTCGTCGTACTCCTCGATCGCGAGCATGTTGACCGGTTCGAGTGCCTCCATCTCTTCGGTCAGTCGCTCGATTTCGGATTCGACCGTGCTGTGGTCGGGAATCTCGTCGGGGTCGTAGTCGCCAACCTGTGCTTCGAGTTCCTCAATCTCCCATTCGAGGCGTTCGGCGGCCGACTGCATGCTCTCCAGTTTGGACTCCACCGCGTGCACCCGGTCTTTCTTCTCGTCGCGGGCAGTGCGGGCTTCGCGAAGGTCCTCCTGCAGTTCGCGTCGGTCTTCCTTGAGGTCGACCAATTCTTCTTCGAGTTCGGCGACGGCCGCTCGTTTCTCGTCGAGGTCGTCTTCGCGGTCTTCTATCTTCGACTCGGCGTCGGAGATTGTCTGTCGTGCCTCTGCCTTGCGGTTCTGGGCGGTCTCGACCGTGTCGTGGAGGTCGTCGACCGCGTCTTCGGCGTACTGTTTCTCCAGTTGGACCTCGTTGAGTCGGCCGTCGAGGGTTCCCATTCGGTCTTCGAGGTCGTCGATATCCGCGCGAATCTCGTCTGCCCGAGCGGTAAGTTCCGGAATCTCCGAGTCGGCGAGTTCTCGCTCGATTTCCTCGATGTCCGCGTTGACTGCCGCTATCTTCTCGTCGTACTCGGCAATCTCGTCGTCGAGGTCGGACATCTGCTCGTCGACCGACTCGCGTTCAGACTGCAGTTCGTCGAGTCGGTCGTTCAGCCGCTCGATTTCGTCTTCGGCGGCGTCGATGTCTTCTTTGGCGTCTTCGATTTCGCGCTCGATGACACGCACCCGGTCGGCCGCGTCGGAGGCCCGACCACGGGCGTCTTCTAAGTCGTCGTCGATGTCACGGAGTTCGCTGTTGAGCGACCGACGACGGTCTTCGAGTTTGGTAATCTCCTTGGCGATGCGTTCGAGACGGCCTTCGCCCGACTTCGAGAAGGAGTAGCGAGAGCCACCGCCGGACCCACCGGTCATCGCTCCGGAGCGTTCGACCAGGTCGCCGTCGAGCGTGACCATGCGGTAGTCGCCCATCAGGTCGCGGGCAGTTTGCATGTCTTCGACGACGAGCGTCGACCCGAGAACGTACGAGAAGATGGACTCGTACTGCGCGTCGTAGTCGACGAGGTTCCGCGCAAAGTCCACGACGCCGGGATGAGACGGCTTTCGCGGGAGGCCGCGGTTGTCCATCTTCGTGATGGGCAAGAACGTCGCGCGACCCGCGTTTCGGGACTTCAGGTGGTTGATACAGGACGACCCGACACCGTCGTCGTCGACGACGACGTTCGCGAGGCGGCCACCAGCGGCCGTCTCACACGCTTTGGCGTACTCGCCGTCGACCGAACCGAGTTGGCCGACTGCACCGTGAACACCGGAGAGTCCAGCGTTGAGAATCGTCGTGACCGCGCGTGGCCACGAGTTGTCGCCGTCCGACCCGGCCCGCGCTTCGAGGCGGGCGTACTCGGACTGTTTGGTCTGGAGGTCGTCGTTGACCTCCGAGAGGTCGTCTTTCAACTCGGCTTTCTCGGCTTGCAGTCCCTCGATGACCTCGTCTATCTTCGATTTGTTCTTCTCGGCGGTGTCGAGTTCGCTGTGCAGGTCCGACAGCGTCGCCTTCAGTTCGGGGATGCGCTCGTGTGCGGCCTCGATTTCGGCCTGTGTCTCCGAAATCTCGTTCGAACGACGACGCGCGTCGTCGAGGAGGCGGTCTTTCGCCCGCTGTCGGTCGTTCTTCTCGTCTTTGTACTCGTCGACGGTCTCCTTCTTCTCTGCGAGTTCGGACTTCAGTTCGTCGAACTCGGTGTCGACAGAGTCGATTTCGGCCTGCACTTCGGAGAGTTCGACCTGCTTGGACTGGATGTCGCTCTTGACCGACGCTTTCTCGACTTTTATCTCACGGATGTCGCCCGACAGGTCGTCGATCTTCTCTTGTTTGCGGTCGATGTCGACGAACGCCTTCCGCCGTTCGGCCTCGGCGTCGTCACGCTTCTCTTCGGCCGCTTCGATGGAGTTCTCGAGGCGCGCGATGTCGCCTTTTATCTCCTCCATCTCGGATTTGATGCGGAGTTGCTCGTCTTCGCCTTTCCGCTCGATTTCGTGCGTGAGGTCTTCGAGGTCCTCTTCGAGACGGGTGACCTTCCCCTGTCGTTCGTCGAGTTCTGCCTGCAGCGATTCGAGGTCGGACTCGGTCGACTCGATACGCGACTCGGTGCGCGAGAGGTCGTCGCGTTTGTCTTCGAGTTCTGCTGCCTTCAGGTAGCCTTCGTACTCTTCTTTCTCGTCGCGGAGGCCTTTGTACTGAAGCGCTGTCTCACGCTCGTCGGCGAGCTGGTCGAGGCGCGTCTCCTTTTCTTCGATACGGAGGTCCGCCTCTTCGACGCGGTCTTCGACCGCTTCGAGTTCGCCGTAGGCGGCGTCTTTCTTCGCGTCGAACTCGGCGACGCCCGCGATCTCGTCGATGATGCCACGACGCTGGTAAGGCGTCATGTTGATAATCTCGGTTACGTCGCCCTGCATGACGACGTTGTAGCCCTCGGGCGTGATGCCGGCCTGCGCGAGCAGGTCCTTGATGTCCGAGAGGTTGACCGAGCGCTCGTTGAGGTAGTAGTACGAGTAGTAGTTGTCCGGCGTCTCCTTGACGCGGCGCTTGATGGTTATCTCGTCGACGTCGCCGACCTTGTCGGTGCCGGCGGCGTTGACGACCTGTGACCGGTCGAGTGTCCCCTCGGAGTTGTCGAGGACGACAGTGACACTGGCCTCTTTCGGCTGTTTCGCCGCCTCGTCACTCCCGTCAGCGTGGCCGGGGTTGTAGATGAGGTCGGTTAGCTTCTCGGCGCGAATCCCGCGGGTACGGGCGAGGCCGAGGGCGAACAGGACGCCATCGATGATGTTCGACTTCCCGGAACCGTTCGGGCCCGTAACGACCGTGAAATCCTCGTAAAACGGGATGCGGGTCGGCCGCCCGAAGCTCTTGAAACCGTCAAGGACGAGCTCTTTGATGTGCATGTGTTGGTGTTCGCGCGGGCGACGCCCGCAAGGGTGACACGCCGTATGGACACAGGGCGTGCCTACGTGGGCCAGCGCGCCCGATTAGGCGACGATGATGTCGTCGTCGGGTGCCTGACTTTCTTCTTCGTCAGACTCGTCGGCCTCATCCGTTTTAGTCTCATCGCCGTCGACCGACTCTGCCGCGTCGGCTTGCTCGGGCGCGGACTCCTCGGCAGGCGTCCAGTCGCCACGGCGACGAGCGGCGCGCGAAGGCACCTCGACGTCGTTCGCGTCTTCGAGTTGTCGAAGTCGCTCTTTTGTCTCGACGAGTTCTTCGGTGAGTCCGTTCACCGCTGCTCGCAGTTCTGTAACCTGTGATTCGAGTTCCTCCACCCGATTACTCATGGGTAGAATAGCCCCACGCGTGAGACATAAATGTGCGTCAGACAATCACCGAAAATGTGATACGTGCGCGAGCGGTCGCACCGCTTCACTCGCAACGAGGGTCTCTATTCAGCTATCGTCCGACCCGTCGTCAGCGTCCTCACGGTACGACTCGGTCGTCGTTCCTCTGAAGGTTCGAACCGCGTCGAGGTACGACTCACGGGACCGCTTTTCAGCTTTGGCGGCACGGAGTTCGTCCATCGCCTCGGAGTCGGTGAGAACGTCGACGAGCATGCAGGCTGTGAGTTTGGCCGGGATGACGTACGCCATCTCTTCGTCGACGACGCGGAAGTCACGGGCGTGGACCGCTCCCTCGAACCCGCCGGTCCACGGATGAATGCCGGGGACGAGTTGTGTGACGTCGCCCATGTCGGTCGACCCCGAGAGGTGTTGGTCTCCCTCTGTGATGGCATCCGGTCCGACGATATCACGGGCGTTCTCGTCGTAGAACGACGCGAGCGTCTCGTTCGTCTGCAACGGCATGTAGCCGGGATAGTCTTCGATTTCGACGTCGCCACCGACGCCCATCGCCCCGGACGCGAGCGCTCGATTGACCGACTGGTTCACCTCCGAAACGGCTTCGATGGAGGCCGCACGGACGTACGATTCCATGGTTACCTCGGCAGGAACGACGTTCACGCCGTCGCCACCGCGTGTGATAATTGGGTGGACGCGAACGTGGTCCTCGTCGCGGAACGTCTCTCGCTGGGCGTTGACCGCGTTCATCCCGAGCATCGCGGCGTTGAGCGCGTTGATACCCTCTTCGGGGGCCGCGCCTGCATGGGCTTCTTTCCCTCTGTAGGTGACGAACTTCCCGACGAATCCGTTGGTCGAGAAACTACTCGTGATGGTTCGGTCCGGTGTGTTGCTGCCGGCGTGCATCATCGCCGCGGCGTCCCAGTCGTCGACGTAGCCGCGGCGGATGAGTTCCTGCTTGCCGCCGAAGAACTCGATATCGCCCGCGTCGAGGAGTTGCCGCCGATAGTCGAGGTCGAGATACTCTTCAGCGGGGACGGCCACGAACTCGACTGCACCGTCGAGTTCATCCACGACGCCACTCCCGACGAGTCCGATAGCGGACCCGACGAGGTGAGCGAGTTGCGCGTTGTGTCCGCAGGCGTGAACTGCACCGGTTTCTGGGTCAGCAAGCGGGTGGTCAGGGTTGACGAGTGCGTCGAGTTCGCCGAGGACGGCCGCAACAAAGTCGCCTGACCCGGCGCGAGCGCGAGCACCGGTGATAGCGAGTTCTGTCTCGACATCGAGGTCGAGGTCTTCGAACATCGAGACGACTTTCTTCGTCGTTTCAACCTCTTTGTACCCGAGTTCGGGTTCGGATTGCACGTCTTTCGCGAAGGCGATGATATCGTCTGCACGGGCGTCGATGGCGTCGCAGACGCGGGTTTTGAGTTCCTCGGTCATCTGGAGTACGTGTCGAGAGGGAGTGTGACGTGATAAGTGGCCCCGCCAGCAGGCCGCGAGTGAGCCCCCGTCGAAGAAAGAGCCTGAATCTGAGCGACCACCAGTAGACTGCCCGCTCGCGCCCGTCCCGTTAGTCTTTAGCCCACCGCCGTCGAAGCGCGCCCAATGACTGCGCAAGCGCTCGAACAGCGCGAACTCGCGGTCGTCATCGGGTTGGAAGTCCACGTTCAACTCGAGACGTCCACGAAGATTTTCTGTGGCTGTTCGACCGAGCCTGCCGAGGACGAAGCGCCGAACACCCGCGTGTGCCCGGTCTGTCTCGGGCTACCCGGTGCGCTCCCGGTACTCAACGAGAACGCTGTCGAATCGGCCGTCAAAATCGGCAAGGCACTCAACGCCACCATCGCCGAAGACACCCGGTTCCACCGGAAGAACTACTACTACCCCGACCTGCCCAAGAACTTCCAGATTACCCAGTACGACGCACCCATCTGCGCCGACGGTACGCTGGAGGTCTCTGTCGAAGGCAAGCGCCGCAAAATCGGCATCACGCGCGCCCACCTCGAAGAGGACCCCGGAAGCCTCCAGCACAAGGGCGGGAGCATCGACACTGCCGACTACACGCTCGTCAACTACAACCGCGCCGGCACGCCGCTGATGGAAATCGTCTCGGAACCGGACTTCCGGAGCCCCCAAGAGACCCGCGCGTTCCTCGCGAAACTCGAAGAGGTGCTGGAGTACCTCGGCGTCTTCGATGCGACCCGCGACGGGTCGCTCCGTATCGACGCGAACATCTCGCTCGTCCCCGCCGACGAAGTCGCGGAAGACGGCTCTATCTCCGACGAGGCGCTCGAAGCAGCGAACCGCACCGAGGTCAAGAACATCTCCAGCCACAAGGGTGCGGAGAAGGCACTCGCCTACGAAGTCACCCGCCAGAAGAACGCCGTCAAACGTGGCCGCGCCATCGAACAGGAGACCCGTCACTGGGACGAGTCTCGCGGCATCACCGTCTCGATGCGCTCGAAAGAAGAAGAGAAAGACTACCGCTACTTCCAGGAGGCCGACCTCCCACCGCTCCAGGTCGCCCACTGGAAAGAAGAGATTCCGATTCCGGAACTCCCCGACGCGCGCCGCGAGCGCTTCCAGAGTGAGTACGGACTGGACGAAGAGTCTGCGTCGAAACTCACCTCCACGAAGGAAGTCGCCGACTTCTTCGAAGACGTCGCCGCCGAGTTCGACGCCGACCTCGCAGCGACGTGGGTCGCCGACAATCTGCTGGGTGAACTCAACTACCGCGACATGCTCATCACCGACGTCTCGGACCGTCTGGACGAGTTCACCCGTCTCGTCGAACTCGTCGACGCCGACGAGGTGACGACGAAGAACGCCGAAGAAATCGTCCTCCGCAAGATGCTCGACGAGGGCACCGACCCCGACACCATCGTCGACGAAGAAGGACTCGGCAAGGCCGATGACGACGAGATCGGTGGGTTCGTTCAGGACGCAATCGACGAGAACCCCGACGCCGTCGCCGACTACCACGAAGGAGAGGGTGGCGCACTGAACTTCCTCGTTGGACAGGTCATGCAGAAGTCCAAGGGGAGCGCCGACCCCGGCACGGTGAACCAACTGCTCCGCGAGAAACTCGACGAATAAGTACGCGTCGCGCGCGGGCTGTCCGCGCCACCGATTGTTCGCTGTTTACTGTTCCGGAGAAGCCAGTTACGCCGTCTTGTGGCGGACGTACTGTTCGAACGTGACGAAGTCCGTAGAGCCGCAGGCCGCGCACTCGTCGGGGGCGCTGTAGTGGTACGTGTCGTCCTCGTGTCTCACTGTTCCGGCGTACACTATGTGGCAGTTAGTACAGACGTATCGCTCTGGGAGTTCTGGGGTGTGCGACATGGATATACAATGTACCTCAAAGTACATGATACTATGCTGTAAGGATGCTCCCGTTCGTGCCACAGTTCACCTCAGTTCGTCTCAGTTCGGATTCGAGTCGCGACCGAACAACATCGCCGCGCCGAAGACGACTGCGAACCACGTCAGTAGCTCCTCGAACTGGGCATTGTCATTCAGTGACTCGTGGACGCCCGACTGGTAGACGAGGTAGAACTCTCCATCGAGTTCGACGACACGTGCCCCGTCCTCACTCGGCCACAGTTCCTCGTCTGTGGTCACGGTACCTTCACGAACCGCTGTTACGGCCGCATCGGGGAACGAACTCGCTGGGTCTGCGACCGTTTCGAGCGCCGCTGCCGCAGACACTCGTTCGGTCCAGAGAACGTAGTGACCATCTTCCCACGTTGAGTTGTACGCGAACACTCGGCCGTCGTAGTAGGTGAGGTAGTTGTCCGCAGTGGAGAGGTGACCTGAACTGCTGTACTGGACGTTTGGATTGTCGACTTCGACGCGTCCGTTCAGTGTCGTCGCTTCGAGCGTGCAGTATCGAGATGGTCCGAGGTCGTAGAAACAAGCGAATCCAGCCACACCAGTGAACAGGTCGCGTCTGTCGTCCTCGTCCGGAATCACGAGGCGATTGTCTTCGACCACGATTTCTGTCGACTCGTAGGTGTAGTCGGGACCGGTCAGGTCCAGTGCTGGACCCCACAGCGGCGTCAAGACGAGGAAGACACCGAAGAGGATACGGCGCGTCTGGGGGGAGGGCAGTCGCATACTGTTGGACCACACTCGATTCGAAAAGTCGTTTCGGCTGTCAGTTCGAGGAAGGTGGTCGTCAGTCGTCACCCGCCGCTGGCGTCGGTTCGTGGTCCAACACACCTTCACGCCACGTCCCGGCACGGAACCACGCGACTGCGACGACGAACGACGCGACTGCACCGACGACGTACGCCCACCAGAGGCCCTCGACGCCCCACCCGAGACTCGAGACGGGGCCGACGAGTGGAAGCGTCACCGTCCACGAGAACGCGACGACGATGGCGACAGGGACGCGGAATATCCACCGTGAGAGGAACGAGAGTGCCATCGCGGCTTTCGTGATGCCAGCACCGCGGAACGCACCCTGAATAATCATCACGCCGCCGAAGAACGCCCACGACGGGGCGATGATTCGCAGGAACGTGACTCCTTCCTCGACGACGGCCTGTTCGCCGATGAACAGGCGCATGGCTTCGCCGGGGAACGCCACGACGAGACCGGCGGCGGTGAAGAGAATCCCCATCGTCGCAACCATCGCAGTCCACGTGACTGTCGCGGCACGGTCGGGCGTTCTGGCGCCAAGGTTCTGGCCAACACCTGTCGATGTGGCCTGTCCAACGGCGCCCGAGACAGTCCACGAGACGGACATCAGCCGAACACCGATTCCGTAGGCGGCAGTGGGTATCGGCCCGAATCGGGCGACGAACCCAGCCATCACGACTGCCGAGAAACTGCGGGCCCACCCGTCGAGTGTCGCCGGCGACCCGATATCGACGAGTTTCTTCAGTCGCACCGGGTCGGGGCGGAGGTCTTCGAGGTGGAGTTTGACCCCCCAGTCGCCGCGGAGCAGAATGTAGACCCCAACGGCTGTCGCAAACAGGCGGGCGATGAACGTCGCGATAGCCGCTCCGCGTGTTCCCATGCCGGTGATGGGACCCCATCCGAGGATGAGAATCGGGTCGAGGACGACGTTCAACCCCGCGGAGACGACCATGAGCCACATCGCAGTCTTGGTGTCGCCTGCACCCTGCAACGCCGCGCGGAACGCGAAGAAGAGGAACGTGAGTGGGAGCGAGAGGAAGATGACTTCGATGTACGCGAGCGCTTCCGTGTAGACCGCCCCCTGCGCACCGATGAGTTCCAGTAACGGCTGTCGAAAGAGGAATCCGAGCGTCGCGAGGGCGACGGAGACGGCGATCGTCAAGAGAATCGTCTGGCCGACGACGTGGTCGGCTTCTCTGTCCTCACCGGCACCGACGTGCTGCGAGACGAGTGCAATCGTCGCTGCGGTGATTCCCATGGCAGTCGAGACGAACATCCAACTCATGGGGAACATGAGCGAGACGGCGGCGACCGCGTCTGCGCCAACCCGCCCGACCCAGAACACGTCAGCGAGGTTGTACAGCGTCTGGAGGAGGTTGCCAGCGACGAGCGGCCACGAGAGGGCGAACAGTTTGGGGGCAATCGCCCCGTCTGTCATATCTATTCGCGATTCACTCGACACGTTCGGGAGTTGGAGTGAGTCGCGTTAAGAATGTGGGTCGCGGAACTGGAGGGAGACGTAGAACCGTGCAGTCGACTCCCTGCGTGGCGTGAGCGAGCGTATCAGTTACCTCTCGCGCGCGTAGCGCGCCCTCGCCCACACACCCGCACACGTGCGTTCTGAGGCTTCTACCCCTCGAATCCGCCCACGAAAGGTTTAGGACAGCGCCCGACATATCGCCGGGCAATGAGTCGTGGCCCCGACCTCATCATCACAGAGAAGGACAACGCCGCGAGACGTATCGCCGACATCTTGAGCGGCGAGACGGCCTCCGCAGAGCGAATGAACGGCGTGAACGTCTACAAGTGGGGCGGCAAGCGCTGTATCGGCCTGTCAGGTCACGTCGTCGGCGTTGACTTCCCACCGGAGTACAACGACTGGCGTGACGTCGAACCGGTCGAACTCATCAGCGCTCCCGTCGAGAAACACCCCACCCAAGAGAACATCGTCGCCGCCCTCCGCCGACTCGCCCGCCGTGCCGGGAGCGTCACCATCGCGACAGACTACGACCGCGAAGGTGAACTCATCGGCAAGGAGGCGTACGAACTCGTCCGCGAGGTGAACGAAGACGTCCCCGTCGACCGGGTTCGATTCTCCTCCATCACGAAACGCGAAGTGACGGAGGCGTTCGATAATCCCGACGACCTCGACTTCAACCTCGCCGCCGCCGGTGAAGCCCGCCAGATTATCGACCTCGTGTGGGGTGCCGCACTGACGCGGTTCCTCTCACTCTCTGCTCGCCAACTCGGAAACGACTTCATCTCGGTCGGCCGCGTGCAGGGGCCGACACTGAAGCTCATCGTCGACCGCGAGCGCGAAATCGAGGCGTTCGACCCCGAAGACTACTGGGAACTGTTCTCCAACCTGACGAAGGACGCCGATGGGGCCGCCGAATCCTTCGAAGCCCAGTACTTCTACATCGACGAGGACGGTACCGAAGCCGAGCGCATCTGGGACGGAGACGCCGCCGAATCCGCCTACGAGACACTGCTCGGCGTCGACACTGCCGAGGTCACGTCGGTCAAACGGCGCACGCGAACGGACACGCCCCCAGCGCCGTTCAACACCACGCAGTTCATCCGTGCCGCCGGGTCGATTGGCTACTCCGCCCAACGGGCGATGAGTATCGCAGAAGACCTCTACACCGCCGGTTACATCACCTATCCACGGACCGACAACACGGTCTACCCGGACGATTTGGACCCGCGCGAACTCCTCGGCGCGTTCGAAGGTGACCGCCGCTTCAAGGACGATGCGGAGTCTCTCCTCGAACAGGAAGAAATCGAACCGACCGAAGGCGACAACGAGACGACTGACCACCCGCCAATTCACCCGACTGGAGAACTGCCCTCCGCGTCGGACATCTCCGAAGACGAGTGGGACGTGTACGAACTCGTCGTCCGGCGCTTCTTCGCCACCGTCGCCGAAGACGCCGTGTGGGAACACCTCCGTGTCGTCGCCGAGGCCGCCGGCCTCTCGATGAAGGCGAACGGCAAGCGCCTCCTCGAACCCGGGTACCACGAGGTCTATCCGTACTTCAACTCCAGCGAGTCGTTCGTCCCCGACGTCGAAGAGGGCGAATCGCTCGCAGTTGCCGACACGCACCTCGACGCGAAGCAGACCCAACCGCCACGTCGCTACGGCCAGTCGCGCCTCATCGAGACGATGGAACAGATGGGTATCGGGACGAAGGCGACTCGGCACGACGTGATTCAGAAACTCTACGACCGTGGCTACATCGAGAGCGACCCGCCGCGCCCGACCCGTCTCGCGCGGGCCGTCGTGGAAGCCTCCGAAGACTTCGCGAAACTCATCGTGAGCGAGGAGATGACCTCGCAACTCGAATCCGACATGATGGCAATCGCCCGCGGCGAGGCCACCTTGGCGGACGTGACCGAAGAGTCCAAAGAGATTCTCCAGGACGTGTTCGAGGGGCTGATGGAGTCCCGCGAGGAACTCGGCAAGCAACTGCAGGACTCGTTGAAAGCCGACAAGACAGTCGGACCGTGTCCCGACTGCGGTGGCGACCTCGTCGTCAGAAAGAGTCGCCGCGGGTCGTACTTCATCGGGTGTGACTCGTACCCCGACTGTACATACACGCTCCCACTGCCATCGACGGGCAAACCGCTCATCATGGAAGAGACGTGTGACGAACACGACTTACACCACATCAAGATGCTCGCCGGGCGCAAGACGTTCGTCCACGGCTGTCCGCTCTGTAAGGCCGAAGAGGCCGACGAGGAAGAGGACATGGTCATCGGCACCTGTCCCGAGTGTGGCGAAGAACACGGCGGTGAGTTGGCTATCAAGCGCCTGCGCTCTGGCTCTCGTCTCGTTGGCTGTACCCGCTACCCGGACTGCGACTACTCGCTTCCGCTCCCGCGTCGCGGCGACATCGAGGTGACGGAGGACTCGTGTGACGAACACGACCTACCCGAACTTCGCATCACCTACGACGGTGACCGCGAACCGTGGGAGCTTGGCTGTCCCATCTGCAACTTCCGTGAGTATCAGGCCCAGCAGAACAGCGAGGGCGGGTCTGAGTTAGAGAGCATCAAAGGCATCGGCGCGAAGACCGCCGAGAAACTGAAAGAAGCAGGCTTCGAGGACGTGAAGACGCTAAAGTCGGCCGAACCCGACGACGTGGCCGAGAAGGTCGAAGGTGTGGGTGCTGACACGGTCCGGAAGTGGCAGTCTGCAGCGGACTGATTCCGGTTCCGACACCGCTGACCACCACAAAGATACGTGTCATCGCTGACACTGCCCTCCCAATTCATCCGCACGCTTTTTAGGCCCCCTCCGGCATAGAGCGACCAATGAGCTATCCGTGGGAAGACTGGGACCATATCACCAAAATCGACCCAGACAAAGACCTGGTGGACGGAGAGACGTTCGAAGACGTGTGTGAGACGGGCACCGACGCCCTCGAAATCGGTGGCACACTCGACATCACCGAAGAGAAGATGGAGCGCGTCATCGAAGCGACCGCGAAGTACGACGTGCCCATCTATCAGGAACCGTCGAACCCCGGCGTCGTCATCGACGACCCGGGCCTCGATGGCTATCTCATCCCAACGGTGTTCAACGCCAGTGACTCCTTCTGGATTACCGGCGCACACAAAGAGTGGGTCCGCATCGAAGACGGCCTCGACTGGGACCGCACCCACACCGAGGCGTACATCGTGATGAACCCCGATTCGTCCGTGGCCGAGTACACCGACGCCGACACCGACCAGACGGCCGAAGACGTCGCGTCCTTCGCCCGCGTCGCCGAGAAGATGTTCGGCCAGAAAATCGTCTACATCGAGTACTCCGGGACGTACGGTGACCCCGAGAAGGTCGGCGCCGCCCACGACGCCCTCGACGAGGCGACGCTGTTCTACGGCGGCGGCATCCACGACTACGACTCGGCGTACGAGATGGGCAAACACGCCGACGTCATCGTCGTCGGGAACCTCCTGCACGACGAAGGCGTCGATGCGGTCCGCGAAACCGTCGAAGGCGCGAAAGACGCGTCTGCGGAACTCGTCGGCGCAGAGTAACGCCACGACGAGACGACCACTCTCTGAGTCTCTCTTCTCGATTACGCCGCTTCGAAATCTGAACTGTCCATGTCTGCGGCGGAGTTGTCCCGTTTTCGTATATAAACATCACCTCGATTCGAGCTACTCCTCGTCAGTCGGTTCACCGTCCCAATAGCCGACTGCAGCGTCTCGCGGGAAGTACTCGTGGAGGGTCCGGTCGCTGGACTTGCCGCCGGGTGCAGACCCGCAAAAGACACCGACTTTGTCCGAATCGGGATAGACGCTCACGTCAGGATGGTTCATCGTCGAGAGCGCGAGATACCGAAGTGGTGCGTCGCCGTCGTTTTCGACCTGCCGAACGTAGTCGGCACCGGCTGGTAGTGCGACGTAGGTGTCGGGCCGCAATTCGAGATTGTCTGCGCCGTCACGTGTGTGGAGCGTGCCGCTTCCAGAGAGAACGTAGAGCGCCTCTTCGTTTCCCTCGTGGTAGTGCGTCGGCCACGGGCGCTTTCCAGGTGGGACTTCGTAGAGTGAACAGCCGAGTTCTCTGCCACCGGCGGCGGAACCGAGTTGCTTTCGACGAAAGGCAAACCGAGACCCGCGTTCAGCGTCGGCCCAGTCGAGGTCTGGTTCGTAGGCGGCGCGGGGGACGGCGGGCTCGTCGTCTGCTTGTGTCGGGTCGGATTCCATAGCGGACACAGACACCGCCAGACAAAGTAACATGGTACACAGTGACGCTCGAAGTCGAAACGACCGTATTTATCAGGAACGGTCGGCAAACACGTCGTATGCGAAACCGAACGTACACGGCCGACGCCGAACCCGGCGACACGGTCACCGTCGCCGGCTGGGTTCACGAGATTCGTGACCTCGGCGGTATCGCGTTCCTGATTCTCCGCGATACGACGGGCAAGATTCAGGTCAAATTCGAGAAAGACGAGATGGACGACGAACTCGTCGAGACGGGTCTGGGCGTCCACCGCGAGAGCGTCATCACCGTCACCGGTGAGGTCGCAGAAGAACCACGCGCACCCACGGGCGTCGAAGTCACGCCCGAGAGCCTCGAAGTCATCGCGGAAGCCGAAGCGCAACTCCCACTCGACCCGTCGGGTAAGGTCGACGCCGAGCTTTCGACGCGCCTCGACAACCGCACGCTCGACCTCCGCAAGGACGAAGTGAAGGCGATCTTCGAGATTCGCGCAGAAGTCCAGCGCGCCGTCCGCGACAAGTTCCGTGACCTCCGCGCTACCGAGATCAACACGCCGAAAATCGTCGCCACGGGGACCGAGGGCGGCACCGAGCTGTTCCCCATCACGTACTTCGGCAAAGAGGCGTTCATGAACCAGTCGCCGCAGCTGTTCAAGCAGCTGATGGTTGGCTCCGGTCTCGAACGCGTCTTCGAAGTCGGCCCAATCTTCCGTGCAGAAGAGCACAACACGCCGCGCCACCTGAACGAGGCGACCTCCATCGACTTCGAGTCGTCCTTCATCGACCACACCGAAGCGATGGACGTCTGTGAGGCCGTCGTCAAGGCCGCCTACGAGGCAGTCGAAGAGAACTGCCAGGACGAACTCGAAGCACTCGGCCTCGCCGAGGAGTTCGAAGCGCCGTCCGGCGAGTTCCCACGTCTCACCTACGAGGAAGCCATCCAGCGCATCAACGCGACGGGCGCACTCGACGAACAGCTCGTCTGGGGCGACGACCTGCCCACGGAAGGCGAGAAGGCACTCGGCGAGGACGTCGGCGAGCACTACTTCATCACCGACTGGCCGAGCGAAATCAAGCCGTTCTACATCAAGGACCACGACGACGACGAGACGCTCTCGACGGGCTTCGACATGATGCACCCGAACATGGAGCTCGTCTCCGGTGGCCAGCGTGAACACCGCTACGACCAGCTCGTCGCTGGCTTCGAACAGCAGGGCCTCGACCCCGACGCGTTCGAATACTACACGAAGATGTTCAAGTACGGTATGCCCCCGCACGCAGGCTTCGGCCTCGGCGGCGAGCGTCTCATCATGACGATGCTCGGACTGGGGAACATCCGCGAGGCAGTTCTGTTCCCACGCGACCGGCAGCGTCTGAGTCCTTAGACGAAGACCTGACGGACCAACGAGAGGAGCGTCAGCGACTCTCGTCAGGCCGGCAGCGTCTGTCGCCATAGGCGACGGAATTCAGACTCGACTATTCTTTCGAAGCCTCGTCGATGAGCCGATAGGCTGTCTCTCGAAGTTCGCCAGTCATGTGCAGTCCGTGTGAGTCGATTCGTCGAATGAGGTCTTTGGCTTCGTCTGGGTCCAGTCCTTCGTGGACGGCGCGGACGACGACTCCGACAGTTCCGGTGACGGTCGCACCAAGTCCTTCAGCGACGGTTCGGACACGCCGGTCGTCGGAGACGATGGCAATCTCTGTATCGATATCACGCTTCCACAGTACCGTCTCGATGAGCACAACGTCGCCACTTGGCGATTCTTCACCCAGTATCTGCTGCGCCTTTTGCCGATACTTCGGAATCCGGTCACGAACACCAGAGAGGCGAGCATCCTCAGGTTCCAACAGCGAATCGACGTTCGCCCGTGCTGGCTCCGTAGTTACCTCTTCGCGCACCGCTGTTGGAACGACGACATTACCGTCGAAATTCAACAACAACTCCAACTCCCCAACCGTCCCCAACGCTATCAGCGTCGAAGCGCCGACGTAGATATCCATCTACAAATCGAGCGCCGCGTCTGCTTCGCGTTCTACTTCCTCGGGCGACAACTGCGAGGTGAGGTTTCTATCTCGTGCAATTTCGAACCACTCTCCCAAACTCACGCCAGCCAGTCGTGCCGCTTGGTTGAGTGAAACGTCGCCAGATTGGTATCGCTCGATCGCGACACGAATCCGCAGTTCTCGAAGTCCCTCTCCGAGCGCTTTCCGAATCACCGTACTCCGGTCTTCGCCTAGCAGTTCCGCAACGTCCTCCAGTTCATCTCGTTCGTCGTCGGGGATGCGGGCACTGATAGACGGCATTTGTATACATTGTATTACTGCGTATTCGTATTTGAACATACGCACTGTCAGCGAAACAGTCGTTATCTCTCCGACGAGTTACAGTAGCATGCACGAGAGTGGTCGCCGAAGGAGGCCAGCGTGAGCGACACGAAGCGAATCGTCGACGACGTGGTAGACGACGACGATACCCCCCTCGAACAGATAGTCGCTGGTGCGGTCATGGCCCTCACCTTCCTCGTTGGATTCGGCCTGCTCGCACTCGGATACTGGTGGTTCTGGATTGTGTTCCCCATCGGATTCGCGGGCGTCCTTCCAGCCGCTATCGGTCTCGTGAAGCTCTACGAGTCACGCCGTCGCGAAGACGAATCGGAGTCGCACTCAGAAACCGAAGAGGCACTGGCGACGCTTCGCCGACGCTACGCGAACGGCGAACTCACAGAAGCGGAGTTCGAGGAGAAAGTCGAGCGACTGCTGGAGACCGAGACAGTCGCCGACGCCCGCACCACCGTTGCCGCGCGTCGTCAGCGAGAGACCGAGACTGACGTCGAGTTCGAGGACCGCTGAAGCAGAGTGCGTGAGTGGGTAGCGTACACTCGGGTCGCACAGAGAGACGAAACGCAACACCGTTA
Source organism: Haloferax marinisediminis (assembly GCF_009674585.1). Lineage (NCBI taxonomy): Archaea > Methanobacteriati > Methanobacteriota > Halobacteria > Halobacteriales > Haloferacaceae > Haloferax > Haloferax marinisediminis. The sequence goes on from NZ_WKJP01000001.1 coordinate 64,858, forward strand.
ACCGACCCCCATCGTAGAAAGACCGATGAGCGACGACGCGACGGCATTCGTCCCCGGTCACATTACGGGCTTTTTCAGCGCCCATCCCGACGACGACCCGGCAATCGCTGGGTCGCGCGGCGCAGGCGTGACGCTCTCACACGGTGTCACCGTGACTGTCGAACCGGCGGCCGAGACCGTCGTCACCCTCGATGGAGAAACAATCACGATAGACCCCGTCTCGGGCGTCCTCCAGAAACTTGGCGTGACAGCGTCGGTCGACGCAGAAAGTGAGTTGCCGCTCGGGTCGGGCTTTGGTGTCTCCGGTGCGGTGGCGCTCGGAACGGCGCTCGCGGCCAACTCGGCCTTCTCCTGTGGCCACTCCGAGAACGAACTCGTCACGATGGCCCACGAGGCAGAAGTCACAGCAGGGACTGGGCTGGGCGACGTCGTGGCACAGGCCCGTGGTGGGATGCCCATCCGCGTCGAACCCGGCGGACCGGACCACGGGCGAATGGACGGCATCCCGGCGCGTCCACACATCGAGTACGTCACCTTCGGTGGCCTCTCGACGGCCGACATCCTCGGCGGCGATACGACCACGCTCACCGCCGCCGGCGAAACCGCACTCGACGCACTCGTTGAGCGACCGACGGTCGACCGATTCCTCAGTGAATCCCGACGATTCGCACGCGACGCCAACCTGCTCACCGACCGCGTCGAAACGGCAATCGAAGACGTACGAGACGCCGGCGGCAACGCGGCGATGGCGATGCTCGGTGAGACGGTGTTCGCCGTCGGAACCGGGCTTTCGGACGCTGGCTACGACCCCGAACGGTGCCGTGTTCACCCTGCTGGGGCGACACTGCAGAGCGACTGATTGTCGGTGCGAGTTCCGCGGCGGCGATGAGAAAACGTGTTACTCCCGGAGTGTCGACGCTGTTGCAATGAGCGACATCGAGATTCCCGAGAGCCACCCACGATATCAGTCGCTTCTCACCCGCCATCGAATCGAAGCAGGCGTCGAGAAGGGCATCACGAGTCAGCAAGGTCTCATCGCGCAGGGTCGCGGCGAGGCGTTCGACTACCTCCTCGGCGAGGAGACGATTCCCAGTGCTGACGACGCCGCGCGTGTCGCCGCGGCGCACCTGCTTCTCGCCGACCATCCCGTCATCTCCGTCAACGGGAACGTCGCCGCGCTCTGCCCCGAGGAAATCGTCGAACTCGCCGACGCAGTCGACGCAGACATCGAGGTGAACCTGTTCAACCGAACCGAAGCGCGAATGCAAGCCATCGTAGACCACCTCCGCGAACACGGCGCCGACGAGGTGAAAGGACTCACCGCAGATGGCCGGATTCCGAATATCGACCACAAACGCGCCAAAATCGACGCCGACGGTATCGGCAGTGCCGACGTGGTCGTCGTCCCACTCGAAGATGGTGACCGCGCGGAGGCTCTTGGTGCGATGGGGAAGACCGAAATCGTCGTCGACCTCAACCCGATGTCGCGGTCTGCACGGGCAGCCACGGTTCCCATCGTCGACAACATCATGCGCGCCGTCCCGAACATCACTGCGCACGCCAACGCCCTGAAGGACGCCTCACGCGAGGAACTCGAAGCCATCGTCGCCGAATTCGACGCCGAAGACGCACTCGAGGCGGCTGAGCGTGCGATTCGGTCGAGCGACGACACCTAACTGAACCCACTGACGAGAACGGCGAGCCACTGCGCCGAGTCGCGGTGTCGCCGCAGTTCCACCGTGTCTATCCACTTGACCCACTGGAACCCGCGTCGGTTCGGCGCGACGAGACGGAGCGGTGCCCCGTGGCCGTGCGAGAGTGGTTCGCCACCGACGTGGGTTGCAAGGAGCATCTCTCGGGCTTCTTCGATGGGGAACGACCACCGAAAGCCCGTCACCGACCGGACGGTGACCCACCGTGCTGACGAGTGAACGCCGGCGCTCGTGAGGATGTCACCGAGTCTGATACCGGTCCACGCTTGTTCTGTGTACCACCCGCTCGTACAGTCGAGGAGAACCGACTGCGTCTCGTCGGGGTCAAGGTCCGAGACACCGAGCGTGATGGGTCGCTCGACCAAGCCATCTATCGAGAGTCGCCACGTCTCGGTTTCGATTGGGTTGGGGTCGTCGGCGACCCAACTGGTGACCGGGAACGCCGCGTTTCCCTCACCCGGAGGGAGCGGCCGAGAGCCAGTAAACCGCCGTTTCACACCCTGGAACGAGCCGGCTGCCTCTGTCGCGCGGTACGCGGCCGCACCGAAGACGAGAAGTGCGCCGTACTGAAGCGCTCGGCGGCGACCCTCGAAGTCGGCCCGGCGAGGCATGTGGAACCGAGACCGAAGGTGGACGAGGAGTATCGGAACCACGAGGAGGCCGAATCCGATGTGGACGTTGAGGAGCGTCCAGAAGCCGACCCTGACGGTGACGCCGCTGACCCACGCGATGCCGGTTCCCAACGCTGCGAGTGCGACGAGAGCGAGGAGTATCGAAGTCGCCGTGTGCCGGTCGTAGAGACGCGAGTCGAGCACGCGGTAGCGGACTCGGTAGAGTTTGAACCCGACGAGTGCCACGAGCGTGAGTCCAGCGACACCGTGGAGGAGAAACAGCACCCCGTTCGCCGGGTGGCCAGCGCCGAGGCTCAACACACCCGACAGTGCCTCGAACATCACGAGGACGAGAATCGACCAGTCGACCGCTCGGGGCGGCGGTTCGACTCGTCTGAGTGCGCGGACGAACCGACTCTCCATGCGAGTAGATACCAACCCGACGAGGAAGTATCCGTCGCGGGGTCGAAACCCACGAGAAGCGTCGTCGGAATCGCGGTTTTGAGCGGGGTCGCGTGTCTGAGACGCCCGATGTGTTCGACAGTCGTCCCCCGATGGGCGGAGATGTTTTATGTCCCTGTTCAGACAGTGGGAGTATGCCGACCGGTCTTCTCGTTCCGGGGGATTACGACGATATCGCAGGGTTCGCAGAACGCGCAGAATCACTCGGATACGATTCGCTCTGGACGCCCGAACTGTGGGGCCGAGACGCGTTTGTCGCACTCACGGTCGCCGCACAACGGACGGAGACTATCGACCTTGGAACCGCCATCGTCAACGTCTACGGTCGCTCTCCTGCGACCCTTGCACAGGCAGCAGCGACACTCGCAGACGCCGCAGACGGACGCGTTCGGCTTGGGGTGGGGACGAGTACCGCCAAAGTTGTCGAAGACCTCCACGGCATGGCCTTCGACAATCCGCCACGACGACTCCACGAAACCATCGAACTCACGAAGTCGTTCCTCCAGGGCGACGGTCGAGTGAACTACGAGGGACGACTGTTTTCCGTCGCCGACTTTCCAGGACTCGACTGCGATATTCCGGTGTACGCTGCAGCACTCGGTGCTGCGAACCGACGTGCGACTGGACGAGTCGCCGACGGCTGGTTACCCCACAACATCCCCTTCGACCGACTCGCAGCGGCGTACGAGACCATCGTGGAAACCGCCCGAGCGGCAGGCCGTGAACCGAACGACATCACGGTGTCACCGTACGTGCCATGCGCGGTGAGCGACGATGCTGACGAGGCGTACGCGGCGATTCGGAACCACCTCGCGTACTATCTGGGAAGCAGTGACGGATACAAAAATGCGGCCGCGCTGGCGTTTCCGGAGCAGGCGGCCCAAGTCGCCGATGCGTGGCGCGACGGTGACCGTGACGCGGCCCGTGAAGCCGTCACCGACGAGATGATGACACAGTTGGCAATCGTCGGCCCGCCAGAGAAGGCCCGCACACAGTTCGAAGAACTGGCCGCTCGTGACGTCGTCGACGAGATAATCGTCTCGATTCCACTCGGTGCGAGCGACAGCCTTCGCGAGCAGACGATTGCCGAATTAGCACCTCACGAGTAGCGACTCTCGGTGATGAAGAAACGCAGTCATCTCGGGGAGAAAGGGGACGCGGTCACCTCCGATGGAAAGGTGACGCAATCACCCGGTTGGTGAGCCTCAGTCGTCGGCGAGGACTGGCGGAAGGTCCGCATCGAACCGATTTCGGTCGTGCGGTTCGGTGAAGTCGAGGTCGGGGCCGACTCCGTAGATACGCTTCGGGTTGATGTCGCCGTGACTGACGAAGTAGTGCCGGATGATGTGGTCCATGTTGACCGTCTCGGCGATGCCCGACAGTTGGTAGATGTCCTTCGTGTAGTTCCAGAGGTTGTCGTACTCGTGGATTCCCTTCTTGTTACACTTGAAGTGCGTGTGGTAGACGTGGTCGAACCGAATCAGCGTCACAAACATCGCGATGTCCGCCTCGGTGAGCACGTCGCCGGCGAGGAAGCGCTGGTCGTCGAGGACCGAGTCCCAGTGGTCGAGCGCGTCGAACAGTTCCTCGACGGCGTTCTCGTAGGCCTCCTGCGTCGTCGCGAATCCAGCGCGGTAGACGCCGTTGTTGACGGGTTCGTAAATCTCGTCGATGAGACGGTCGACGTCGTCTTCGTATCCCTCGGGGTTCAGGTCGACGTCGTTCTCGGCGAGGGGGTCGAACGCCTCGTTCAGCATCCGCATTATCTCTCGCGATTCGTTGTTCACGATGGTCTCACGTTCTGTGTCCCACAGGACAGGAACGGTGACGCGCCCGGTGAACTCGTCGTCGGCACGGAGGTAGACGTCGCGGAGGAACTCCTCACCGTAGAGCGGGTCTGGGTACTCTTCCGAGAACTCCCACCCGTCGTCGATACGGACCGGTTCGACGAGCGAGAGTGAGATGACGTCTTCGAGTCCTTTCAGTGCGCGCGTCATCGCGGTTCGGTGTGCCCACGGGCACGCACGGCAGATGTACAGGTGGTACCGTCCTGCTTCGACGGGGAACCGGTCGTCTTCGCCGACCCAGTTACGGAACGTCGTCGTCTGTCGTTCGAACTCTCCGTCTTCGTTGTTGGCGACGAACTTCTCTGTCGTCCACTCGCCCTCGTAGAGCATATTCATGCTACCACGACCTGGGTTGTTCGCATCACCGGCCGTAGGGGACTCACGAACAAAAGTAGACAGGCGACACGAGTGTAACCGGGTGACGACGGACACTGACGAGCGTGCTGACACTGAGCGTGAACGCCATAATGTCATCTAAATACTATTTATATTCTGTTACTTGGAGAAAGCATCATTAACGATGGTGCAAAATGTTGGTACACCACATGGTGGTAATTGACATAGAGACGGAAGATGGACAGCGTGAGGCCCTTCGTCGGATGCAGACTATTCGGTCATTTGACTCGAAGGCAGGCGACCTGTTTGCGGACGGTGAGCTTCCAGGATTCGTTCACCTCTACGTTGGTGAGGAGGCGGTCGGAGTCGGTGCGTGTTCGGCTCTCGAAGAGAACGACTATATTACCAGTACGCACCGAGGCCACGGCCACTGTATCGCGAAGGGACTCGACCCGAAGCAGATGATGTCCGAGCTCTACGGAAAATCCGGAGGCTACTGTAACGGCAAAGGTGGCTCGATGCACATCGCGGACGTCGACGCTGGGATGCTCGGTGCGAACGGCATCGTTGGGGCCGGCCCGCCGCTGGCGACAGGTGCTGCACTTACCGCACAGCTCAAAGGAGAAGACAAAGTCGCACTCGCATTCTTCGGTGACGGTGCAGTCGCACAGGGTCAGGTCCACGAGGCAATCAACATCGCAGCGACGTGGAACCTTCCGGCTATTTTCGTCGTCGAGAACAACCAGTACGGCGAGGCGACGCCGGTCGAAAAACAACACAACGTCCAGAACCTCAGTGAGACTGCAGAGGCGTACAATATCCCCGGTTTCACCGTCGACGGGATGGACATCACTGCGGTCTACGAGGCAGTCAAAGAAGCCCGCAAGCGCGCCGCAGACGGCCAGGGTCCGACGTTCATCGAAGCAGAGACGTACCGGTACCACGGCCACTTCGAAGGTGACCAGCAGGTGTACCGGACCCAAGAGGACGTCGATATCTGGAAGGACCGCGACGCAATTGAGACGTTCAAGACCCGACTCATCGACGCAGGTGTCATCACCGAAGATGAGTACGACGAGATGAAAGCCGAAATCGACGAGGAAATCGAGGATGCGGTAGCCGAGGCGAAAGAGGCACCGTACCCAGACCCGAGTGAGGCCTACGAAGACATGTTCAGTGCGACAGTGCCAGAGATTAGTCAGTTCTCGAGTCAGATGCGAGCAGATGGTGGACGTGGGCGGACTGATGGAGGTGAGGACCAATGAGTACCGACACCGCCTCCGGAACCGGTCCAGCAGACACCAAAGAGATGACCTTCCGGGAAGCGATTCGACTCGCCCTCCGTGAGGAACTCGAACGTGACGAGAACGTCTTCGTCATGGGCGAAGACGTCGGAAAGTTCGGCGGCGTCTACGAAGTTACCGGTGACCTCGTCGAGCAGTTCGGTGAGGAACGCCTCCGGGACACACCCATCAGCGAGGCCGGATTCATGGGTGCTGGCGTCGGTGCGGCGGCGACCGGAACACGGCCAGTCGTCGAAATCATGTTCTCGGACTTCATCGGCGTCTGCTCCGAGCAAATTATCAACCAGATGGCCAAGAACCGGTACATGTTCGGTGGGAAGACGGAGATGCCCATCACCGTCCGAACGACCGAAGGCGGCGGCAGTGGTGCCGCCAGCCAACACTCCGGGACGCTGCACACCTGGTTCGCCCACTTCCCCGGCGTTATGGCCGTCGCACCCGGCACGCCTGCGGCAGCCAAAGGCCTGTTGAAGTCGGCTATTCGGTCGAACGACCCGGTCATCTTCTTCGAGAACAAGGAGATATACGGCCAGACCGGCGAGGTCCCGCTCGACGAGGACTTCACCCTCCCAATCGGGGAGGCGAGTGTCGAACGCGAAGGCGAGGACGTGACCGTCGTCGCGACCCAGCGCATGGTCGGTGAATCGCTCGAACTCGCGGAAGAACTTGAGGGACAGGTCAGCGTCGAAGTCATCGACCCACGGTCGTTGTACCCACTCGACACGGACACGCTCGTCGAGAGCGTAAAGAAGACCGGCCGGCTCGTCATCGCTGATGAGAGCCCGCTGTCGTACGGGACGCACGCTGAGATCGGCATGCGCGTCATGGAGAACGCGTTCTTCAGCCTCGACGCACCCATCCAGCGTGTTGGTGTCGCCGACGTGCACATCCCCTTCAGCCCCGTGCTCGAAGATGAGGTCCTCCCGCACGCCTCGGACGTGGAAGCCGCAATCAACCGCATCGTATAAGTGGCGTCAACAGTCGGTCTCGTCGTCAACCCAGCCGCCGGACGCGACATCCGGCGGCTCACCGGCGGCGCCAGCGTCAGTAACAACTACGCGAAACGGCGCACAGCAGGGTGTGTACTCGCTGGGCTGACACTGGTCGACGACGTCGACGTGCTCGTGATGCCGGATAGCTCCGGCCTCGCGGACCGAATCGTCGACGACGCACCGTCAGAACTCGACGTTAGCTTCGTCGACATGCCGGTGACTGCATCCGGCCAAGATAGTCGCACTGCGGCCGCACACTTCGAAGAACACGCGGACGCCGTGGTCGTTCTCGGCGGTGACGGGACGACCCGAGACGTTGCCCACAACATCGGCGACGTCCCAGTCGTGAGTATCTCCACGGGGACGAACAACGTCGTCCCCACGCCAATCGATGGAACCGTCGCGGGTGAAGCCGCGGGCCTCGTCGCAACGGGACTCGTACCCGCAGACGAAGCGACGATTCGTCACGGAACTATCGAAGTCGACGTGGAGAGAGACACGGGAACGAGTAAGATTCGCGGCCTCGCAACGGTCGGCGTACTCGACCGTGCGTTCATCGGAACGAGGGCTATCCTCGAACCCGACGACATCATCGGCGGTGTCGTCTCGCGTGCGTCACCGGCAGAAATCGGTATCTCCGGTATCGCAGGCGGTCTCGTCACACATCGTCCAGACGAACCCGGTGGCGTCGGCTTCCGACTGGCCCATGATGGCTCGTCCGGAACACACGTCCGTGGGATTACCGTCCCCGGGACGCTCTCGGACGTTCAGGTCGCGGACTATCGGGTTCTCGACGACCGCGAGGCGTACACCTTCGAGGTCCCTCGCGGCGTCGTCAGCGTCGACGGCGAACGCGAGCACGAAGTGAAAGACGGCGTCGTCAACCTTCGACCGGTTTCGGATGGGCCGCGGCTCGTCCAGATAGAATCGGTCGTCGAACGAGCAGCCCACGAGGGCTACTTCCGCGCGTAAAAATTTTACTTCTTTTTTAGCGATTCGACCGTCCTACTGCCCACCTGCCGCGATGACGAGTGGCCACGGGTTCTCGACGTGTCCGACGAGACTCCCGAGGTAGCGTGCCGCGTCGGCACCGTCGACGATACGGTGGTCGAACGACAGTGAGAACGAGATGCGTCGGCGAACGGCCACGTCTCCGTCGTCGGTCGGAACGACCTCCTTGCGAATCGTGTTGACGCCGAGGATGGCGACCTGTGGCGGGTTGATGATCGGGTCGAACGACTCCACTCCCAAGACGCCGAGGTTGGAGATGGTGAACGTCCCACCGGTCAGGTCGTCCATCGTGTAGTCACCCGAGAGTGCCCGTTGGGTGGTCTCTTTGCGCGTCTCGGCGAGTTCGGCAAGCGAGAGCGAGTCGACGTCGCGGACAACTGGGGCGATGAGTCCCTCCTCGATGTCGACCGCCATACAGATGTTGTGCGACTCGTGGAGTTTGTGGACCTCGTCTTCGAACGTCGCGTTGAACGCGGGGTACTCGTCCAGTGCCGCTGAGACCGCGAGAATGAGAACGTCGGAAATCGACACGTCGACGCCGAGCGCATCGTCCGCCGCGTCTGCGGCCGCGAGGAGTTCTTCCGCATCGGCGCTCCGGTTGACCGTCACGTGGACGGACTCACGGTAGCTCTGTCCCAATCGGTCGGCGATAGTTCGGCGCATGCCGGAGAGTGGGCGCTCCATCTCGACAGGCTCAGACGTGGCGGCTTCCGCTGCACCACCTTCTTCGGCTGCTGCGCGCACGTCAGACTCCGTGATGCGGCCGTTCTTCCCCGACCCGGAGACCTGCGAGATGTCCACACCAAGTTCGCGGGCTAACCGGCGAGCGCTTGGCGGGGCGAACACGCGCGTGTCCGATGCACCCTCTTCACTGGTCGCTGCTTCTGCAGACGATTCGCTCGATGCCGACTCTGCTGCGGCCTCGACGTCAGATTCGGTAATCGAGCCCTGGAAGCCAGTCCCTTCGACGGTCGAGAGGTCGACACCGAGGTTCTCTGCGAGTTGTTTCGCTCGCGGCGACGCCTGCACGTCAGCAGCTGCCGACTCGGCCGACTCGGCCGCTTCCTCGACGTCGGATTCGGTAATCGAGCCCTGGAAGCCAGTCCCCTCGACTGTCGAGAGGTCGACACCGAGGTCGTCCGCGAGTTGTTTCGCTCGCGGCGACGCCTGCACGTCGCTCGATGCCGACGCGGACGACTTCTGCGTGCCTGCGGACTGGGCTGAACTAGACGCTTCGGCAGTCGACGACTCGCTCTCTTCTGCCTCCGCTTCAGCGCCTCCACCTGCATCTGCTTCAGCGGCCCCACCAGCCTCTGCTTCGAGCGAAGAGATGTCCGCGTCCGCCTCAGCGACGATCGCAAGCGATCCACCAGGTTCCACCGAGTCACCTTCGGCGAGAATAACCCGGCGGAGAACACCGTCTTCTTTCGCTGTAATCTCCGCAGTCGTCTTCTCTGACTCGATTTCAGCGATTGGCTCACCTTCGGTGACGTCATCACCTTCTGAAACCAACCACACAGAGAGCTCCCCCGACTTCATTTCCAGCCCAAGCTTGGGCATTTTGACAACATATGCCATGTTACAACCATACACAATTGACCATGATATACTTTAACCGGATGGCGAATATTCTGCGAGGTAGCTAATTACTGTCTATCATTCAACAATACCGGCTCGAACCCGTGCAAACCCAAACGCGTGGGTTGTCGCGTTAACGTCGTAGCACCGTGATTCGAGCGCTTGATGGGCCGCGACCAGTCGCTCGTCGAGCATCGCCGTCGGCGACCCGTGCATCGTTCGCGTCCCGGGTGGCGCAGTCACGCGGACGAGTGCTCGGAAGAGCGGGTTGAGCGCTCGCCACGTCGGGGCCGTCGTTCGTGCGAGGTCGACCAAGCAGAGTCTCCCGCCGGGGCCGACGAGGTCTGCCCACGACGAGACCACTGCGTCGGGGTCTGCGAACATCCCGGAGACGAACGTCGCGAGGACGGCATCGGCGTCGTCGACGGGCGGTTGAGTCGCGTCGGCGCGGACGAGGTGTACGTTTGGATAGTCGCGAACCCGTTCGCGGGCGACGTCGAGGACGCCCGGTGAGAAGTCGAGACCGACGACAGTCCCGTCGGGGCCAACGCGGTCTGCGAGGTAGGGGAGGTTCGCACCCGTTCCACACCCCATCTCGACGACGGTGTCTCCCGAGGAGAGTCCGAGGGCGTCCGCCGCTTCGGTTCGGACACTCCCGACACCGGGCGTGCGGCGAGCGATGGCGTCGTAGAGGGTCGCCCACCGCGTGTAGAACGACTGCGCAACTGTCGATGGCGACGGAGCGGACGCACCGTCCGTGGAGGGCAGTGGGTTGGGGGACATCAGAGCAAGACGCGAATCACGTCGGCGACTGTGGGGGCGTCGGGGCCGAGGACGTACGTGATTGGTTCGATACCATACCCACCCGTCTGGTAGACGACGAACGTCTCGGGGAGGTCACGCCCTTCGAGTGTCGCACGAACCGGGTCGGTCGGCGCGTCGGGGTCGAACTCGATACACTCGTAGCCGGCCGCTTCGAGGTCGCCGACGAGCCCAGCATCGTAGACGAGGTTGAGCGCCGCGTTCACGTCGGCACCGGCAGACCGAGCAGACAACAGCACGCTGGCGACGTGTTCGCTGACGCCGAACTCTGGTTCGCCCGGAACCGTCGCTTGCCCTTTCACGTCGAAGATGCGGCCGGGAATCGCGGCCACGTCGTCGATGTTGTCGGCACCGGGAACCGCTTCGACGAGGTTCGACCCCACGTTCGGGATGAGGCCTGCGAACCCGGACGTGTTGGTGAGTATTCGAAGTCCCCGTCGGACCGACGACCGAACCTGTTCGACCGTCCGGAGGTGTCCTTCAGGGTCGTGGATGCTGTGGAACCCGTCGTAGGAGGCGAGTTGCGGCATCTCCTCTTCGTGGAGGTCCGACAGGAGGTCGCCTTCTTCGAGTTGACGGATGAGAACCTCGGCCTCGACGAGTGCCTGGACGGGCGTCATGTCACCGGTAGAGAGGCCCTCACCGACCCGAGCGACGAGGTCGTGAACGCGAGCATCGTCGGCGATACGGTCGTTCATCGTGACCTCGCCGTGGGCGTACTTCGAGACGGCACTCTGGCTAATGCCAAGCGCGTCGGCCACCTCAGCCTGCGTAAAGCCCCGATTGCGGAGGTCTTCGGCGAGCAGCGCTCGGAACGTGGGAAGAAACGCGTCGACGACGATTTCTTCGATGAACCTCATGCGTCGTCGGAGGCGTTGAACTCGGGGTCAGACCCGATTCGCGAGGCTTGTGGGCCGCGCTGGCCCTGATACTTCGACCCGCGTTCTGCGCCGTAGGGGCGCTCTGCGGGCGACTTCATCTCCGTGAACACGAGTTGCGAGATGCGCATACCGGGCGTGAGTGCCACAGGTGCAGTACCGAGGTTCGAGAGTTCGAGCGTAATCTGGCCTTCGTACCCGGGGTCGACGATTCCGGCCGTGGCGTGGATGACGACGGCGAGTCGGCCGAGCGACGAGCGCCCTTCGACGGTTGCGAGGAGGTCCGCAGGAATCTCGACGCGCTCTTTGGTCGTCCCGAGGACGAAGTCACCGGGGTGGAGGATGAAGTCGTCGCCTTCCGGGACGTGCGTCTCGCGGACGTACTTGCTCACTTCGTCTTCACGGGTGGGGTGGATGCAGGAGATGTTCGTGCGCTGGAACTCCAGAAAGTCCGTCCCGAGCCGGAGGTCCACGCTCGCAGGTTGGACCTGCATGTCGATGTCGTCGATTGGGTCGACGACGAGGTCACCTTTTTCGAGACGAGTGAGGATGTCTGTGTCCGAGAGTATCATTGTCGGAATGAGCGCGAGGAGGCAACGTAAATCCATCTTCTCGTCGGAGGACGTTCGAAGTCGACAGGTGGTTAGACGAGTTCGAAGAGGAGGCCGAGGAGGCTCAATCCAACCGTGACGACCGCAGCATCGCGAAGGTCGAGGTTTCTTCTGGCTGCCGGCGTGTCGACGCCCGCGATGGGAGGACATTTACCGCGTCGGTGGGGAGAACACGCCATGAAACAGGCCATCGTCGCCCGAGCGGACCTCGGTATGGGTCGAGGGAAACTCGCCGCGCAGGTCGCCCACGCCTCGCTGTCCGCGTACGAAGACACGGACACCCGGACACGGAAACGCTGGAAGGGTGGCGGACAAAAGAAGGTCGTCCTCAAGGTGAACGGTGAGTCGGCGCTGTTCCAACTCGCCGACAAAGCTGAGCGCGCAGGGCTCCCGACCGCCATCATCCGCGACGCAGGACACACCCAAGTCGACCCCGGAACGGTGACTGCACTCGCCATCGGCCCTGGTGACGACGACGAAATCGACCGCGTGACGGGCGACCTCTCGCTGTACTGATGCGCGAAGCACACGCACTCGAACGCGCCGTCGGCATCGACTACTACGTGAGCGACGCAGACGGCATCGGTGGGACGCTCCGAGTCGCACCCGAAGACTTCCGCGTCCGCGAACTCGAACTCGACTCGCTCAACATCCGGCCACTGGATGCACACACCGGCGACTTCCCCAACCTCGTTCTCCGCGTCACCCTCCGTGGGTGGGACACCAACGACTTCGCCGGACGCCTCTCGGACGAACTCGGTGTGAGCAGAGAACGCGTCTCCTGGGCCGGAACGAAGGACAAACACGCGGTGACGACACAGCTGTTCACCGTCCACGGAGGAGAAGCCGAGTCTGTGCCGGAGATTCCCAACGCCGACATCGAACTCGTCGGCCGACTCGGCCGCACCCTCGACTTCGGTGACCTCGCTGGCAACGGGTTCCGAATCCGCGTCCGCGACCCCGACCACCCGGAGAACGCGGCGGCGATTACCGAGGCGCTCCGCGACTTCGGTGGCCGCGACGACATGGTCGGCGTCCCCAACTTCTTCGGTCACCAGCGTTTCGGGAGCATCCGACCGGTCACGCACAAAATCGGCTTGCACGTCGTCCGCGGTGAGTGGCGCGAGGCCGTCCTCGCGTACTGTGGGAGTCCAAGCGAAGACGAACCCGAAGAGACCCAGGAGGGCCGCGCCATCGTGGACGAAGAAGCAGCGTCTGCGGACCCGGACTGGCACCGTGCGCTCGACGCGATACCGGGCTACCTCGGGTACGAACGTGGGATGCTCCACCGCCTCGCCGAAGACGGCGCAGAGACCGACGACGACTGGCGCAACGCGCTCGAATCGGTCCCCTCGAACCTCCAGCGACTGTTCGTCAACGCCGCCCAGTCGTACGTCTTCAACCGAATCCTGTCGGAGCGACTCGCCCGCGGCCTCCCATTCGACGAACCCGTCGAGGGCGACGTCGTCTGCTTCGCCGACCGAGACGCTCCCGAGGGCCTCGAACTCCCCGACGTGAGTCGCCTCCAGTCGGCGACCGGCCGGCGTGTCGACGTGATGGGCCGCCACATCGAACGTGGTCGAGCCTTCATCACCGCACCACTCGTCGGAACAGAGACGGAACTCGCCGACGGAGAACAGGGAGAAATCGAACGAGAAGTCCTCGACGAGTTGAACCTCGAACCGAGCGACTTCGACCTCCCCGGAAACTTCCGCTCGACCGGGACGCGGCGAGCGATTCTCGTCCGAACCGACCTCACCATCGACGAAGACGAGTTCGCCGTCGATTTCGCACTGCCACACGGGTCGTACGCGACGGCCGTGATGCGCGAGTATCTGAAAGCCGGGCCGCTGGACCTCTAAGAACCACAGCGGACGCGGTCAGTCGTCGGTTCTCGTTTCTTATTCTGCTGCGCCAGATGCCTCTGTCGCGCGCGTCGTCGCGTAGCCAATCGCGGCGAACGGAAGCGACAGCAGTGTCGCGACGAGCGCGAATCCGACGGCGAGCGCGACGGTCCAGAGTTGGAACCCGGAGGCTTCGGCCGCAGGCGGGAAGTAGAACCACACCGGAACTGCGAAGGCGAGCGCCGAGACGGCCGCACCGAGTTGGTGTTGGCCGCGCGCGCTCGCCACACCGAGTGCGTAGCCAACGGCGAGGGGGAGGGCGAGCGTGGACGTGCGGGCGACTGATGGACCGACGGCAGCGAAGGCGATACCCGCACCGAGTGCGATAGGGGCCATCGCGTACAACGACCCTGTGACGACACCTTCGGTGTTCGAACGCCCGGCGAAGACCGCGCCCGCAGCAGCGAGGAAGACGACGCCCGTGCCGACGACGACCACGGGCCTGTCACGGGCGAAGACGGCGACGAGCGGAATCCCAGCGGAGGCGACCAACGCGAACACGAGTTCTGCCGTCGTGCGGGTGTCTGCGGGGTCTCGGTGCACGAAGAACGCACTGAACGTGCCGGCGGCAAGCCACGCGAAGAATGCGAAGAGAACCGTCGAGATGGGTGCCGCCCGGCGAAGGTAGGATGCGATGGCGACGCCAGTCTCGATGGCTGACCGACCCAGTTGCGTGGCGAGTCGGACAGTCGTCTCCGGGTCGAGTGCGAGGGCGACCAACCCGACGAGACCGGCGAGAGCGAGTGGAGACAAAGACGCCAGAAGGGCACGACGACGCATACCTCGGTGTCACGGACCCGGCACCAATAGTTTTCGCCACCGAGGCGGTGTCGCCCGAACAGAGCGCGGTCCGCTTCCAACTTTCGACATAAACGCCCTTTTGTACGCGCACGCCCGAACCGACAGTATGCATTGCCGGCGGTGTGGAAATCCGTTAGACAAACCGGGAGACTACTGTCTGACCTGCAACACCGCCAACTGTGACGCCGTCGTCGCCGTCTTCGAATCCGACCGCGCGACGCTGACGTTCCTCGACGAAGACGAGGTCGTCGGCGAGACGGCTGTCACGACGATTCCCGAGACGGACGACGACACCAAAATCATCCAACTCCGGAACTTCGCAGGCCTCGTCGCCGACGAGATTCGGCGAAAGCGTCCGGAGACAGTGTACGCCGCTGGCGAACGCGACCCCTTGCGCGAGACGCGCGCGCAGCTTCATTACGAGTTCTACCGCGTCACCGACACGGACCCAGTAGAGTCAGTCATCGCCCGGCACGGCGAACGGGCGCTCGAAGTCGTCGACATCCCACCAGCAGAGAAACTCGGTGGGAGTCACACGACGCTCATCGGCGGACGAAAGGGACGGCGAGCGATTGGCGTCGTCGCCGGGCACCCACACGTCAAGAAAGTCATTCCAGGACCCATCGACGCCAGCGGCACCGGGTCGCGGACGGGACTCCGGGCCAAGGTCACGCGCGCCGACAACAACGGGAACGTCAGACTCCTCTTACGCGACGGGTCGAGCGTCCAAGAGAACCGCATCGTCACGACGGCGATGAACTACGAGACGGGTGAGCGTGTGCGCGACGACCTCAACGAAGCACTCCGCGAAGAAGAGTTACAAGACGAGTGAGCCACCGACTGGTGGGTCGCTTCCGTTGACGCTTATTGATGGGTCGCTTCAGACGGTCGGTCTGTGTCTGTGGACAGGCGAATCGGTTGTGTCGCAATCGCTTCGTCGCGGTACCACGCGACAGTCTCTTCGATAGCCGTTTCGAGCGGTGTCGCCGTCACCGCGTCACCGAAGGTGTCTCTGAACTTCTTGTCGGAGACGACGTAGGGGGCTTCGAACGAGTGTCGCTGTTCGAGGAGCTCGCTGAGGGGCGAACTCACGTACCCACCGAGGGTGAGCGGCACACCGGACACGGCGAGGATGCGCGGGAATCCGGGGTCGATGCCGACGGCGTCGTAGACGAGATAGACGAACCGCCGCGTCGAGACGGTCTCTGGATTCGGAACGTGCCACGCCTCACCGAGTGCCTCGTCACGCTCGCCGAGGAGAACCAACGCCCGTGCGAAATCCGGGACGTAGGTGTACGTGTGGGGGAGCTTCGGATTTCCGAAGACTCTCGCTCGCTTCCCTTCGACGGCCTCGCCGAACACCTGCTCACCAACGGCTGATTCTCGAACACGCGGGCCGAAGAAGTCGCTGGCGCGGCCAATCGTGGCCTCGATACGTCCCTCGTCGTGCGCATCGAGCACCATCCGGGCGCATTTAGCGCGGGTTCGTCCCTTCGGTCCGGTCGCCGCGTACGGGAGGTCCTCGGTGATTCGGGCGTCGACGTCGCCGTACATGTACAGATTCTCGGCGACGACCAGTCGCGCACCAGTGGCTTCGACACCCTCGACGATACCGCGCGTCAGGTCGGGGAAGAGTTCGGGCCACAGGTGGTACGGTGGTTGCGCGCAGTGGTAGACCACGTCGGCGTCTTCGAACGCCGCTTTTGCGAGGGCTGGGTCGGTCACGTCGATACGTCGATGCTCGGCCCCCTCGGGGAGTCTTCCAGAGAGATGTCGCGCCACCACCGCGACGTCGTCGCCGCGCTCTCGGAGGTGTTCTGTCACAGCCAATCCGACGGGACCCGCCCCGACCACGACGTGTTTTGTCATACCACTCAGTACGCAAAGGAGCGAGAAAGCCGTGTCTAGGCCGGCACACTCCGGCACGACTCGTAGGGTTTATCCATACTGCTGAGGTAGTTGGCGGTACTATGGCCGACAAGAAGGCACGATCCGTCGGAAGTGCCGGGCGCTTTGGGGCTCGGTACGGCCGCGTCGCCCGCCGCCGCGTCAAGGAAATCGAAGCAGAGATGCGAAGCGCAAAAGTCGACGGCGACGACGTCACCCGCGTCGGAACCGGCATCTGGAAGAACGAGAAGACTGGCGAGGTCTTCACTGGCGGTACCTACCGTCCCCAGACCCCGGCCGGCAAGCAGGTTCGACGCTCCATCCGCGCCGCACTGACTGGCGAGTCGGAATAACACCGAGCTAGCCTCGATTCCTCACATCTCACAATGAGCTACAAGTGTTCCCGGTGCAAGCGCGACGTCGAACTGGACGAGTTCGGTGGCGTTCGCTGCCCCTACTGTGGGCACCGCGTCCTGCTGAAGGAGCGGACCCCCAACGTGAAAGAAGTCAACGTCGAGTAACGTGCGCTCAGCGCACAGCGCTTCTCTCGAGTTCGACTACCCCGACGAGCGGCGCGCCCGTATCGTCGAACAGAGCGTCGCGGTCGAAGTCGGCGAGATCGACGACGCCCGGTCGCGCGCCCGCGTCCACCGCGAGGGCCGAACTGTCGTCGTCACCGTCGACGCAGGAGACATCGTCGCGCTCCGCGCCGGCGTAAACACGTGGATTCGCCTCGTCGAGACCGCAGAAGCCGTCTCAGCCGGAAGCGAGAGCCGTTCACAATCTGCGTAGGAGACCGCGGGTGTTTTAGGGCCGGCGTCCCGTCCGTTCGGGTATGCAGGGAAGTCTGCCGCCAGAAGCCCAAGAGAAGCTCGAAGAACTGCAGAACCTTCAGGAGACCGCCCAGAACGTCTCCGAGCAGAAGCAGTCTTCCGAAACGGCGCTCAACGAAGCCCAGACGGCACTCGAAACGCTCGAGGACGTCGACGCTGACTCGAAGATGTACCGCGAAGTCGGCGAACTCCTCATCGAGACCGACTACGAGACCGCTCAGGAAGACCTCGAAGAGAAGGTCGAGAGCCTCGAAGTCCGCGTCGAGCAGCTGACGAAGCAGGAGTCGCGCGTCCAAGAGAAGTTCGAGAGTCTGCAGGAAGAACTCCAGCAGATGCTGCAGGGCGGTGCCGGCCCGATGGGCCCCGGCGGCGCATAAATGCCAGAGCCAACGGACGAAGAAGTGGTCGAGACCGCCGCAGAGGCGGCCGAAGGCCTCATCTTCGCCCGGTTCAAGCAGTCGCGCGTCAAGGACTTTGACGTCACTGTGACGTTCGAAGACGGTGTGCTCGACGTCGACGTGTACATCAACGCACCCGACGACGCCGAGAACGCCGACGCAGTCGCCGACGAGGCGGCCCGAACGGCGCAGGAAGCCGTGGACGAACTGTTCGCGGCCGCTGACGAAGAGTAAGGGTCATTTTCGCGGGAACCCCCCGCACACTTTCCACACCGCGAGCGACGCGTCTGTATCGTCCGATGGAGAGACGAGCGTGTTCGTCCGTCAGTTCGCCTGAATCGGTCGAATCGACCGATAGAACGCCGTCGAGTACGTCGCGAAGAATGCGCCGAGGACGCTACTGACGACGACCAGGAGAACCACGAGTCCAACCGTCGCGCCGAGTCCGACCGATGGAAGACCGAACAGTTCTGGGGCCGTTACGGGAGCGGCACCGACGTCAGCGACTCCGGTCGACTGAGCCGGAAACACGGGACCAGTGAGCAGCGAGAACAACGCGCCGAAGACACCGAGGACAGCACCACCGACAGTGACGACGACGGTGTACCCGAGTACAGACACGAGGTTGTGCCGGACACACCACACGCTCCGTTTGATGGCGTCGATGGCTCCCAAATCGTCGATGACGATCGCGTGGCCGAAGAACTGTGAGACGAACAGGACGGCAAAGTAGACGAAGAAGATAGCCAGGCCAATCACAGCGATGGTTGCCAAGAGGGCGAGGCCCGGTTGCGACCCGTTCGCCAACAGAATCACGCCGCCGAACCCGACCACAAAGACGCTCACGAACCCTAACACGAAGTACAAGACGAGGAGTCCGAAGTACACGGCCAGTATCGACACGTAGTGGGCTTTCCCCTCACTCATGAACGTCTCGACGGTCGTTCGGCCACTCGTCGCCTCGTTGGCCATGCCGATGACGCCGCCGATGAAGAACGGTATGACGAATAGCAGAACTCCGCTAAACACGAGCGAGATGAGACTCCCGAGGAGTGGACTGATAGCCTGTGCGAGTAATCCGGGGAGTTGAAAGAGACTGATTGCTGCGGTCACCGCGAACAACACTGGGTTTCGCCGAAGCGACTCACCTGCTGTTCCGAGGGCTTGGAGGGCGGCCATAGTCACGAGATAGTGACAATCAATAAAGAATTACTGGTTGACACGAAGTGCGTAATCGGTCGAGTACACACTTGACATCCATAGCCAACACCGGGGTGGACCACGACGGAAAAGGTGTAATGGCGAGTTCAGTTTCTGATTCCGCAGAATAACGTGGTAGTAACTGTACAATCGCCCGGTACTATTATCAAGGAATGTGGTGTATGTTACCTCATGTCAGTTAGACGTACCCCGAGAGGGACGACTGCGTTGGACCGACTCCGAGAACACTACACCGACGTAGACCGGCTGTGTTCGAAGTGTGGACACGTGGATACAGAGGGTTCGTGGTCGGCGAAGACGACTGGTTCGACGGTCTTCTACAGACATATCTGTCCGAGTTGCGGTGCCATCGAGACGAGAACGCTCTCGTTGAAGTAGTGCGACGAGGCCACTCCTCTCGTCGCGTGACGCTGTCCGGTGAGTGACGACGCCGCGACGAAAAATGTGAGGCCGAATTAGGCCAAGAAGAACACGAGCAAACTGACGGCCATCGACGCGAGGATGACCGCGAGTGCCAACGCACCGCCCATCGAGACGACTGCGTTCGCGTGGCTTGCGAGCGTCTCGGTCCGGTCGTTCCCGAAGATGGTCACCTCGGCGCGTTGGGTCGCCATCCCACCGGTGACGGGTTCGCGGTCCGAGCGCGCCTGTTCGACGAGGTCTTCGATAGTCGCGAGCAGTTCGTCGTGGTCGATCGCCGCACCGACCTGATTTTCGGCTTCGACGGTGTTGACGATGTGCGTGTCCGTCGTCATCACCTCGGCGACGTCTGCCAGTGCATCAGGACCGGTCGTCAGCGTGTCCACGATGTGGTCGCGGAGACCGGGTTCCATGTTGTTGCCGTCGATGAGGACATATGCCGTCACCTGGTCGTTCACGTCCGTCACGGCGACGCGGATCCCGAGTGGACCGATTCCTTCGCGCGGTACCCAGTTGGTTTCGTCCCACGCGGTGCCGAGTGTGAGTGTGCCGCGAGACGTATCTGAGAGTTCATCGCCTGCGAGACCCGCCGCCGTTATCATGTCGAACGAGCGCTTGCTCCCGGGCGTGACGTGACCGAGGTCTGCGCCTTGCAGGCCGTTGTTACAGTTGTGGGCGTCCACCAAGAGGACGTTTTCCAGCCCCGTCGTTCGGGCCTCGGCGGCCGCCGAGAGGCCGACAGCGTACTCAACGTCGTCTGCGAACAGGGGTGCGTACGTCGAGACGAGGACGGCGTCGTCGCCGAATCCCTGTCCGAGCATCTTCGCATCGCCAGACTCGACGCGGACACTCTCCGTCGCCTCGTCGGTGTATTCGATTGTCTCGTAGGCGGCGTCGGCGGCGTCGAGGACCACGTCGACTTCGCGTTCGGTCACGAGGTTGAAGTCGTGGCCGGCAGTCGCGTGAGGCGGGAACGCGAGTCCTTCGGCACGGCGAGCGACTCGCTCGGGGAAGTTTCCGCCGCCGATTTCACCCATCGGACCGGGGTGAATCATCGGGAGGACGAAGCGGGCCTTCTCGGTTCCGTCGTTTCTCTGGAAGGAGAGGACGGTCACGGGGACGATTGCCTCCTGACCGAGTTGCTCGAAGAAGTCTTCGAGTTCGCGCGTTCCCTCTGCGACGTGACCGATGAACCCTCGGATGAAGTCGAGAACGGACACGCCGAGACTCCGGCGCCACGGTCGGTCGACGACGCGGAGGAAGGTGTAGACACCCAGCGAGTAGATGACGCAGGTAATCGCGAGGAGTTGGAAGTGACTGAGCGCGATTGCCGAGAGTTCGGGTGGTGCCCGGTCGGGGCGGGCGAGATACGGCAACAGATACGCGTCGAGGATGGGGCCACCCACTTCGAAGAACCGAAGCGTTCCGCTGTAGATGAACAGCAAGGCCGCGGACGTGAGCGTCTGGATGCTCGCCGGAACCGCTGCAATCGGAAGCGACGACCGGGACACAGCCATGATGATGAGCAGACGGAACGCGAACACTGACGCGAGGGCGACGACGAGGGCGTCGAAGACGAATCGCTGGCCGAGTCCGGTGAACACCGAGATGATGGCCGCGATGGTGACGAAGGTCACGATGATGACTTCGCCCGCCAGTGCGAGGAGCGACGAGCGGTTGTGGGTCAGTTTTCCGCCGACGAATCGGTCGACGCCGGTGGTTCCGAACGCCGCGACGACAGTCGGAATGCCGATGAAGAAGATACCCTCCCAGGCGTCTCTGCCGAGGAAGAAGATGCCTCGCCACGAGCCTGCGAGGTCGCCGGAGTCGAACGCCGCGATACCGGCCATCGCGGCGACGAGCAAGGCGAACCCGAGACTCGTATACCAGTTGGGCGCGCGGAAGATGAACCGCGACAACCCAGCGAGGTCGCTCTGCGTGGAGGTCATTTTCCGAACAGACTGATTCGAGTGGGGTAAATCCCTCGTATTATTCCGACCGGAAAAGGCTGAGAGATAGATGAGGGTCGAGCAGGCCTGCGATTTGTCGGCCCGACGCGACCGAGTTTATTGTTCGCAGATGGCGATGAAGTTCTCGAAGACTTCCTCACCCTCGTCGGTGTGAGCCACTTCGGGGTGCCACTGGACGCCGTAGAGGTTTCGCTCGGTGTTGCTCATCGCTTCGATGGTACACACGTCGCTCGTGGCAGTGTGCGTGAACCCTTCGGGAACTTCCTTCACTTCGTCGGCGTGGCTTGCCCAGACGCGCGTCTCGGGGGCGAGCGAGCCGATGAGTGGGTCGTCTTCGTCGAGAACGTCGACGTCGACGTCGGCGTAGCCACCGTAGTCGCCAGAGCCAACGCGGCCGCCGAGTTCTTCGGCCAGAATCTGCATGCCGAGACAGATGCCGAGAACCGGAACGTCGAGGTCGAGGTAGTCAGCACAGCGGCCGATGCGGTCCATGTCCGGGCCGCCGGAGAGGACGATGCCGTCTGCGTCGATGTCTGCAGGGTCCGTGTCGTTGTCGATGAGGTCGGTGTCGACGCCGAGGTCACGGAGTGCGCGCTGTTCGAGATGAGTGAACTGCCCGTGGTTGTCGATGACGACGATGCGGGTCATGTCCCGCATTGGACTAGCGTGCCTAAAAGTGGTTCGAAGGACGTCCGAGATGCGCGTATCCGTGCATCACATTGGCATATTTGTCGAGCATCACTCGTCGGTGGCGCGTTCCCGTGCCGACTGAAATCCCATTTCTTCGAGCTCCTTCGTCCGTCGCGCTTCACGTGCAGCGATGGCCTCCGGGTCGGGAGCGGCGTCGTCGTCGATACGGGCGAACGACTTGTGGACTTTCGTGTGGCACCATCGACACAGTGCCACGGTTATCTCGTGTGATGGGTCCGGTCCGTCACGACTACCGTACGAGAGGTGGTGTTCTTCGAGGAGCGGACGGGCAGTCGAGTCGTGTGCCATACGGACCTCTTCGATGCCACAGCGGGTACACTCGCGGCCATTCGTCGTCGAGGCGTAGTGCGGACAGTCACGAAAGTCACAGTCTTCGGCGGCGGCGACACACTCGTAGTCGACGCGTGCACGCTCGCGGGCGAACGCCGGGTCGCGGTCGGCGTACTCGCGGGCGAGGCGGCACTTCCCGTCGCTGGTGAGGTGGTCGCACCGCCCAGCGTGGTCGTAGGGGTCGTCGACACCTACGGGCGTGCCTGTCGGCGTCTGCTCCATGCTGCGGGGTCAGGCCGGCGTGTGTGTAAACGTTGCTCTCGTGGAGACCGTCTTCTTGGCGGTGGATTCATCTTTCACTCTGTCGAATATACATCTGTGAGGCTCGTACACCGACAGAACGGCGACCAGACGACGCTCGCTTCGAACGTCGAAACCGCCGATTCGTTCCTCTCGAAGGCCCGCGGCCTAATGTTCCGTGGGTCGGTCCCCGACGACTATGCCCTCGTCTTCCGATTCGACGACGCCGACCACCACAGTCTCCACATGGTGTTCGTTCCGTTCGACATCGACGCACTGTGGCTCATCGGCGACGAAGTCAAACAGAAAAAGCGCCTGTCTGCGTGGACAGGTATCGGACTCGGGATGGCAGACACCATCATCGAACTCCCCGCAGGCGCCGCCGAGGACGTCAATCCAGGCGACCTCGTCCAACTATCCGAGTGAGACGGGCGCGTCGGCAGCGTGAGACAGCCGTGTCGTCACCGAGTGACGTAGCGTTAGCGCCAAGGAGACACCAATTTCTGTCAGAACCATCTCTTTTATACACTCTTCGACATATGTGTTCAATTACTATGTCGGGAGATACCACACCGACGGAGGATAGAGTAAGTCGTCGCGAGACGGCTGGCTGTGAAATTCAACGGTTCTAACTTACAAGGACACGATTCTACCGTGAACGAACGATTCGGGAAGACCCCCGAGCTACGCACTTCTGAGTCAGTACAGCTGTTAGACACGACACTTCGCGATGGCGAGCAAGCGCCCGGCGTCTCGTTGACGCCGGGCGAGAAAGCAGATATCGCACGCGCACTCGACCGCGCGCAGGTCGACTACATCGAAGCAGGAAGCGCCTGCACCGGTCCCGGCGAACGCGAGACCATCAAGCGCGTCACGTCGCTGGGTCTGGATGCGACGGTGACGAGCTTCGCTCGCGGCGTCCAGAGCGACATCGACCTCGCACTCGACTGTGACGTCGGCGGCATCACACTCGTCGTCCCGGCGAGTGAACGCCACATCGAGTCGAAAGTCGGCACGACCCGCGAGGGTGTCGTCCAGACGACCAACGAACTCGTCGCGTACGCCAAAGACCACGGTCTGTGGGTCGAAGTCATCGGCGAAGACGGCTCTCGTGCCTCGCCGGAGTTCCTCGAAGAACTCGCGCAGACGTCTCACGACGCCGGCGCAGACCGGTTCTGTTTCGCCGACACGGTCGGCCACACCAGTCCCGAACACACGTACGAAGTCGTCTCACGACTCGCCGAGTACGGGCCGACGTCGACCCACACGCACGACGATTTGGGGCTCGCGATGGCGAACGTTCACGCCAGTCTGGCCGCGGGTGCGGACCTCGTCCACACCACGGTCAACGGCATCGGCGAACGCGCCGGCAACGTCGCCCTCGAAGAGGTTGCAATCGCGCTGAAGCACTGCTACGGCGTCGAGACCGTCAAACTCGACGAACTCTACGGACTGGCCCAAAAAGTCGCCCACTCGACGGGCATCGACCTGCCGCCGAACAAGGCAGTCGTCGGCCAGAACGCGTTCACGCACGAGAGCGGCATCCACACCGACGGCACGCTCAAAGACGACGCGATGTACGAGCCGTACCCACCGGAGATGGTGGGGCGCGAACGACGCCTCGTCCTCGGAAAGCACGCCGGTCGTGCCGGCGTCAAGGCCGCACTCGACGAACACAACGTCGATGCGACCGACGAGGAAGTCATGGCCGTCGTCAACCGGGTGAAGGAACTCGGCGACCGTGGAAAGCGCGTCACCGACGCCGACCTCCTCGCGTTCGCAGAAGACGTCCAGGGGCGCGAACGTGACAGACAGGTCGAACTGCTCGACCTCACGGCAGCGTCCGGCGGTGGAACACCGACTGCGAGCGTGCGACTCCGCGTCGACAACGAAGAGCGCGTCGCCTCCGGAACTGGTTCTGGTCCGGTCGACGCCGCGGTGAAAGCAGTCCGAAAAGCACTCGGCCCCGACGCAGACGCCCAACTCGACGAGTACCACGTCGACGCAATCACCGGCGGGACCGACGCCGTGGTGACCGTCGAAGTGACCATGTCGCTCGGTGACCGGAGTGTCTCTGTCGCGGCATCGGACGCGGACATCACGCGGGCGAGTGTGCAGGCGATGGTCGATGCACTCGACCGTCTCCTCGAACCAAGCCACACAAAAGCAGAGCCTGCATCTGCTGACGACTAATTCGTCGTCCCGCTGTTCGCGATCGTCCTCGCTGTGTCGCGGTCAGCGCGTTTCTTTTGCGACGAGGTAGGTCCATCCACCTCGGCGCTCGAACCCGATGGCGTCCTCGCCGAGGGTCGACTCTGCGTAGTCGGCAACCCGTCCGGTTCGGACCGTCGTGACGTCTATTCGGCGCGTCCCGCCGTCTTCGCTCGTGTTCGTGTTCGCCGCATTCGCACTCATACAACGGCAAATGTCCGGAGAGGATATGTATCGAATCCTAGTAGAGTGAAAGTGAAATCGGCAGACAACAACGAGTCGTGTCAAACAGTGTCGTATCGAAGCCAGACGAGGCCATCGTCGAGTAGCTCGACTGCTCGCCGGCGGAGTTCGATACCCTCATCGGCCATGGTTGGGCCAGGGTCAGGGCCACGACAGAACGTCCGAGCAGACTCGCCACCGACGAGTCGCGGGTGGGCGAGAACGCTCACCTCGTCGACGAGTCCGGCACGGAGGAGGACACCCGAGAGGGTTCCGCCGCTATCGACGAGTACAGTCTGTGCGTCGTACGCTGATTCGAGTGTCGCGAGCGCGGCCGCGAGGTCGACTCGGTCGTCACCCGCTTCGATGGTCTCGACGCCGACCTGTTCGAGGTACACGCGGTACTCGTCGGGCGTGGAGTGGGAGACGAGTGCGACGCCGCGACTCCAGAAGGGAGTTTCGAGGAGGCCACGCCAGTTTCGAATCCGCCCGCGACTGTCGGGGACGACGAGCAGTGGACACGAGTCGTCTCGACGCTCGAACGGGCTGAGTTCGTCGGGGTCGTCTGCCGGTGGGTTTGCCTCGTCCGCGAGGAGCGTCTCACTCCCGACGAGGTGGACATCGGCGTTCCACGTGGCCGCGAGTTCGTAGAATGTGCCAACGTCTGCGGGGAACCCTTCGATACGGCCGTCGAGGCTGACGGCGTTGTGTACGACGACGTGAACCATACGAGACGTAGGTCACACACGGGCAAATCGACACCGCGCCGTACAAGGCCCCGGAGATGCGATATCCGAACGTGACAGACGCCACGTTCGTCGTCGACATCAAGCCCTCGGCCCGCCGAACCAACGGCGCAGTCGGAACGCTCGTCAACCGGCGAGGACGGCGTCACGTGTTCAGTTCGCGCGACGACGCCGAGATGTGGGCGAGTGGACTGTCGAGTCGTGGTGGAGTGTCTGTGTGGATTCGCCGCGCCGACCCGCGAGACGAAAGCGACGTGGATGCGTATCTGGTCGGCAGGCGTGGGCGAGAGCCAGTGCTGGCCGGTGCGTACGACAAGCGACGGCGCCGGTTGCGTGGCGGTGAGGATGGCGAGCAGAAGGCGTTCGAGTCGTTTACCGATTGAGTAGTGCTGGGTGACTGACGCTCCGCGTCACCGACTGGTTCTTGAGAGAATGTAGCGCCGAGGGTGAGAGTTGAACTACGTCCAGACGTGCTCGCTTCGCTGCGCGCGACTGGCCTCGTTAAAATCTCAGGTCGTCGAACATCCTCGTCACGCGGGGCGAGAGACACGGAAGTCTCTCGCGGGGTGACGTTCGGAAGAAGCGCCGAGGGTGAGATTTGAACTCACGTGTCCGAATGGACAGTAGATTTCGAATCTACCGCCTTGGCCGGGCTAGGCTACCTCGGCTTCCATCAGTTCATCTCTCGCGGATAGTTTAATCCGTTTCGATTTCGAGAAGCTTCGGGTGGCGTGACCACGTGACGAAACGGCGACGACTAACGGACCAGTACGACGACCAACGGGACTAAGTTTCACGCAGACGCGGGCGTAGCATGGACATCGACCAGGCGAGCGAGACGTGTTCACGGGTTCTGGACACCATCTCGGGCGCCGTCATCGCCGAGCGGTCGTTCCTCGAAACCGTTCTCACGGGCGTCCTCGCCCGTGGTCACGTCCTCCTCGAAGACGTCCCCGGTACAGGGAAGACCCTCACCGCCCGCAGTGTTGCGACTGCACTCGGCCTCTCGTTTTCGCGCATCCAGTTCACTCCCGACCTCCTGCCCGCCGACGTGACCGGGACGAACATCTACGACGAACGCGACCGGTCGTTCGAGTTCTCACCCGGCCCCGTCTTCGCCAACGTCGTCCTCGCCGACGAGATCAATCGTGCGCCGCCGAAGACGCAGGCCGCGCTCCTCGAAGCGATGGAAGAAGGACAGGTGACCGTCGACGGCGAGACGCACCAACTCCCGAAGCCGTTCTTCGTCATCGCCACGCAGAACCCCGTCGAACAGGAGGGGACATTCACGTTGCCGGAAGCACAGGTCGACCGATTCGTCGTGAAGTCGGCGATTGGCTACCCAGACCTCGACGGCGAAGTCGAACTGCTCCGCCGACGCGCCGGTCGTGAAGAACAGAGCCCGAGCATCGAACGCGTTCTCGACCGCGAGTCTGTCGTCGCCATCCGGCGCGCACCAGAACAGGTCCGCGTCGACGACGACCTGTTGCGCTACATGGCCGAACTCACCCGTGAGACTCGAACCGACCGACGCGTCCGTGTCGGCGTCTCACCACGCGGAACCCAACGACTGTTCGAAGCGACACGCGCCCGCGCCGTCATCGAGGGCCGGACGTTCGTCACACCCGACGACGTCAAGCGCGTCGCGCAGTCCGTCCTCGCTCATCGACTCGTTCTCACCCCGGACGCCCGCGTCGAAGACGTGCAGAAGGCAGACGTGATTGCCGAGGTTCTCGACCGGGTGTCTGTGCCGACGGTAGACTGAGCCCACGTACTCCTCCATCGTCCGCGAACGACGTCACCTCCTGACCCACGCGACGAGCGCGATGACGCCAACGAGGAGTAACACGACGGCCGCGATGGGTTGCCCGCCAGACGCGACAACCCAGAGTGCGTAGACGACGCCAACCCCGACAGTGAGGACGAGGAGCGTCGTCGCCGCGTGGACGACTTCGAGACGGGTCGTGTCCGTCTCTCTGCCGAGGTGGTCGCCGACAGAGAGCGCATTTTCACCGACGTCCCACGCGAGAATCGACGCGACGGCCCCGAGGAGGAGTGCTTCGACGCCGACACCGCCAACACCGCCGAAGATGAGTGCGAGGAAGAACACGCCACCAGCCACGTCGAGGATGCGGCGAGACCCACGGGCCAGTCCTGCGGCGAGGACGACGGTTCCGACGAGGCCACCGAAGCCTGCAGTCGTCGTCGAAAAGGCGAGTGCAAGGGTGGCGAGGCCCCCTGCAGAGAGCGCCATCGCCGTTCCAGTCCGCGTTGGCCGTCGGGTGATTTCACTCATTTCGTTCACCTCCGCTCACTGCGACCACCCCAACTCCGCTCTGGCGAGCGCGACTGCGAGTGGTTCGTCTCCCCAATCGACGACGCGAATCCCGGCGCGCCGCAGGTCGCGGAGACGCAAGTCACGTTCGAGGCGGGCGAGGCGGGCACCGACGGTTCGTGTGGTAGTCGGGTCCGGTGAGACCACCGTGACTGCGTGGCCGTACGCCTCCAGTCGTCGGGCGACGGAGACAGCGTAATCGTCGGTGAGTGGCGAACAGAAGATGACCTGTGCGTCACTGGAGAGGCGTCGTCGCAGGCGGCGAATGGCGACAGAGGGGAAGAATGCCTCAGTCGGCGGTGTCGGTGCGAACGCGGGATGCGTCGCGAAGACTCGTCGAGCCCGAGCGCGGTGGTCGGTCCCTGCCGACGGTGCGACCCAGCACTCGTTCGGCCCGAACGCGGCGATGCCGACGCTATCGCCGCTGTCGAGGAGCGCCGAGAACGCGATACTCGCCGCATCGACGCTCCGCTCGACGGCCGTCTCGGCGTCGGCGTTGGGGGCGACGTGTGCCTCTGCCCGTGTGTCGATGACGAGGACGACAGCAGCAGCGCGTTCTTCGCGGAACTGCACCGTCGCGAGTTCACCTGTTCGAGCGCGACGATTCCAGTCGATACGCCGAATCGGGTCGCCGTGGCGGTACTCTCTGATGGAGGCGAACTCCAGTCCCGACCCGGGAACGTCTGTTTCGACGCGACCGGCGTACTTCGAGGTGAGGCCACGAAGTGGGAGGTCTGCCGTCGCCGCGAGTTCGGGTTCACATCGCATCGTGGTCTCGGTACGCATCGTCTCACGGCGCTCGACGGTTCCACTCGGGTCGCGGGCGATGACGACAGTGTCGTCCCACGTGTGTTCGCCGCGAATCGCCGAGACGGTGTACGTCGTCGTCGCGGTTGCACCGGGGCGAAGCGCCGTTCCGAGCCGGGCGGGGCCGTCAGAGACTGCCAGTGCCGGCGGGACACCGTCGACGATTCGGAGGTCGAAGAGCGTTCGCGACCCCTCGTTGGTGACGCTAAGCGTGACTTCAACGTCTTCGTCCGGTGCAGGCGTCGAATCAGAGAGTTCGCGCTCGATGTGGAGTTCGACCTCCGGAACTGCAGCGATGCGGACGTATCCGAGGAAGACGACGCCGAGTCCAGCGAGTAAGAGTGGTGCTGGTTCACGGGTCAACACGCCCGCCGCCGCGGCGATGAGGACCAACCCTTCGAGGCCGCTCCAGCGTTCGGTATCGAATCCTCGGGTCATTCGCGTTCTCCGTCGGTCGGCGATGCACGCGCAGTTTCGTGTGGGTTGGCGTGTTCCGTGCCTGTCGAACCGGACTTGGCGTCCGTCGAGTCGCGTCCAACACGCTCTATCGCCGCGACTGTCCGCTCGACGCGAGCGACCAACACAGACTGTCCAGACAGGAGGAGTCGAAGTCGATACCCGAGTGGAACCGACACGTCCGCACCGAGGAATCGGGCCGCGACGACGTCGTCTGTCCAGCCGCCGGTGTCAACGAGCGTTGCTGCAGCCTCCGGGGTTCGACCGTCACGAAGGACGAGCGCACGCACTGCACGCTGTTCGAGTCGGTCGGTGAGTCGCTCGCGAGCGCCCCACGTTCCCCGGCGCGTCATGGCCGACACGAGTTCGGTGTCGAAGTCAGCACCGGGGGCGGGAACTTCGACGCGAACCTCCGGGTCGCTGGTCGTGGTGGTTCGTGTGGTCGTCGCGCGGCGGCGTTGCACGTATCTGAGGCCCTGAAGCGTAGCGAGAGCCGCGACCAACCCGAGGAAGACGTCGGTAAGTTGGAGGCCGAGCGAGACACCCGCGACGACGGCGAATCCAGCACCTGTCGCGGCGACACCGACGAGAAGCGCGAGCGACCGTCTCCTCGTCATCGTCGTTCCCCTGGTCCGCGGTCAGTTGCCGCCTGCCCATCGGCCGCGTAGTTCGACTCGATGTTGCGGAGGGCGTCGACCGCACGCTGTTCGCGGTCTGTCGTCGCTTCGGCCCCACCGTATCGGACCTCCTCGAACAGCGTCGTCAGTTGCGTCACGTCTTCTCGCGCCATGCCTGCTTCGACGGCAACGGCGGCGAACTCTGCGGGAGTGGCGGACTGTCGGTTGGGCACAGAGAGGAGGGACGTCATCTCTGCCCACGCGCGGAACACCTCGTTTTCGACACCCCCTGTCCCGGACTCGATTCGTTCGGCAGCGTCGCCAGCGGCCCGGCCGACGGCAGCGACGTCCGGTCCATCTTCGGGAACTGTCGCTTCGGTACCGTCGTCACCGTCAGGTGAGTCACCGGTGCCGGTGACGAGCATGACGAGGGCCGCCACGAGTGCGACCACGAGCAAGAGACTGAACAGTGCCGTCGGGGGTGAAACACTCTGGACTCCGCCAGCACCCTCTCCGAGGCTTCCACCACCACCGGGGGCGAACACCGAGATGTTTCCCACGGCGGCAGCGGCCTGTGTCGAAAGCGAGAACTCTCGGCGACACGCGGTCAGGAACCCGAACAGAAGGACGACCGGGGGACCAAGTGCCAAGACGACGGCGACCGGCGGGAGGAGTGACCGCGTCTCCCAGTAGGCGTATCCACCGAGGAGCAGGAACCCAGCGAGGACGAGGCCGACGACTTCGGGAGAGAGAAGCCACGGGAGACACGGCGTCGGAATGCTGATTCCTTCGGTATCGCCCGAGAGTGGCTGAAATCCAGTGTCCTGTGTCTCGCCAGCGCCACTGCCTCCAGCGTTACCAGCACCGAATCCAGAGGGACCGCCGTCTGTCACGACGGTCGAGTCGATCGTAGCCGCCGCGACGGCGAGCGCGACGACCGCGAGGAGGGCTAGTGCGAGCGCACCGTACGCAGAGCGGTCCACGACACAAAGTAACAGTATCCGAGGTAAAGACATTTCGAGGACGACACCACGCTGGCACGGAAATTGCACCACGAGAGGCCCCACAGCGACTTACAGCGACTCACAACGACCCACACCGAAGCGGTGATAACTCGTAGCGAACTCAGCGTGATGGCCGATGGGACAGACCACCGATGCACGTGAATGTGCACGCACAAAGTTCACTCAGAGACCGGCAGCTCAGCCCTCACACACCACGTTTACAAGTGAATGGCGGGGGCTGACCGAAGGTAAAACCGACCCACAGACACCACCGTTTCATGTGAAGCGCTGCGAACATGCGAGGGGCCCGAGTTCGGAGAGACCACGATTACAAGTGAATTGGTTCGAGTGACCGTTGTCGGTTACCCACCACCACTGCAGGTGAATCACGGGGCATAACGCCTCTTCTCGTCGAATTACCGCGTCGAGAATCACGTGCGGCTGTGGTTCCGACCACCCCTTCATGTCAGCGCTTTAGTTGAAGAGACGCACTGTTGTTCTTCTAGAGACTCTCGTCTCTCACTATTCACTTGTAACAGTGGTGTGTGTCTGTTCAGTAGTAGTCAGTCAGAGTAGTAGTCAGTACCAAGATAGACCGGTCGTCCAACCAACGCCCAACCCGTACCCCACCGTCCACAGACGAACACCGCGAACGAATTCACATGAATCAGATGAAATCGGGGTTTTAAATAGGGGGACGGCACAACGACCCGATGTTAATGCGCCGGTTCGAGCGAAAACAGAACGTCTTCGTCAACAAGGACGCCCTCGGAGAGTCCTACAAACCCGAGCGCATCGAAGAGCGCGACGACGAAATCTCGGAGTATATGGACGCCCTCCAACCCGTCGTCGACGGGTGGGAACCGAACAACGTCTTCCTGTACGGAAACACCGGCGTCGGAAAGACGGCGGTGACGGAGTTCCTCCTCGAGATGCTCCTCGAAGACGTCTCCCAGTACGACGACGTCGACCTGAGCGTCATCTCGATCAACTGCAAGACGCTCAACTCGTCGTATCAGGTCGCGGTCGAGCTCGTCAACGAACTCCGGCCGGCCGGCGCGGAGATTAGTTCGACTGGCTACCCCCAACAGACCGTCTTCAAGAAGTTGTTTCAGGAGTTAGACGACGTCGGTGGGACGATTCTCATCGTCCTCGACGAAGTGGACTCCATCGGCGAACGCGACGAACTCCTCTACGAACTTCCTCGCGCACGCTCGAACGGCAAACTCGAAGATGCGAAGGTCGGCCTCATCGGCATCTCGAACGACTTCAAGTTCCACGACCAACTCGACCCACGCGTTCAGGACACGCTGTGTGAGCGCGAACTTCACTTCCCGCCGTATCAGGCCCCGGAACTCCAGAACATCCTCGAATCGCGTGCAGAAGTCGCCATCGCCGCCGACTCCTGCGAAGAAGGTGTCCTCAACCTGTGTGCCGCGCTCGCTGCCCGCGACAGTGGAAGCGCACGACAAGCCCTCGACTTGCTCAGGTTAGCGGGCGAACACGCCGAGAACAAAGACGACGAGCGAATCACGCTCGACCACGTCGACATCGCACGACAGAAACTCGAACAAGAGCGCGTCGTCGAAGGGATGCGAGAACTCACCGAGAACGGCCACTTCGCACTCCTCGCAGTGGTCTCGAAGGCGGCCCACGACGAGACACCCTGCCGCATGCGAGACCTCTACCAGGAGTACCTCCGTCTGTGCAACTCCGCCGGTATCGACCCACTCGCACAACGGTCGGTTCACAACCACCTCTCGGACCTCCGGATGCTCGGCATCCTCTCGGCCGAAGAGAACCGCACTGGGTCGCGTGGGAACTACTACAGTTACGCGCTCGACGTTCCCTTCTCCAGCGCGATGGAGGCGCTTTCGGACGTGCTGTCGCTCGACTCCGTCCTCGGCGAGATTCGAACGAAAGCCCACAAGACCGAAGCAGTCTGATCGGGAATCCGACATCGTCTGAACAGGCACGTCAACGTAGTCTGAACAGGAAGCAAACGTCGTCTGTTTTCCCCGAGACCAACACGCACTAAAAAAGAGCGTCGCGGCCGTTCAGGCCACTGGTCAGCCGAACAATCTCTCCCGAACGGACCGCTTCCGGGGGCGTTCGGCCAGCAACACTGTCGTGTCGAGGTCGTCGAGCACGGACAGGTTCAGCGACCCACCGACGATTCGAGACAGGAGCCCTCGCTCCGTCGCCCCGACGATGACGAGCGACTTCTCTGCCGCTGCGTTTCCGATGGCTGTTTGGACGTCGCCCGTCTCGACCAGCAGTTCCACGTCTTCCAGTTCGTGGTCCGCGACCCACTGCTCCAGGAACTCCTGACCAGTCGCGAGGTCGTCGGCGACGTGCAGCACCGAGACGTGCGCGCCAGTCGTCTCCTGCAACGCCCGCGCAACCGCTGCAGACAGGTCAGATGAGTGGCCACCCGCCGTCGGCAAGAGTATCTCACTCGGGTCGAATCCTCGTTCGTCGAGGACGAGCACGTCACACGGGAGTTCGTGGGTCAGTTCGTCGAGCGCGCCCTCGGCTCGCCCGCCGGCGAGTTTCGTTCCGCTGTGGCCCATGACCAGCCTGTCTACCTCGTGTTCGCGTGCCACGTGGAACACCTCAGCGAGCCCCTCGTGAGAGAGAATCGTCCGAGTTTGGACTGGAACACCCAACTGCTCGGCGTCGCGTTGTGCATCGGCCATGAGTCCCCGCGACGTCTTCGAGAGACGGTCACGTTGCTCGGCCGCGGCTTCCAGCGACGTCTGGTCTGGCACCTGTATGACGTGCGTCGCGAGAACATCGCCGCCGTCGTGTTTCGCGAGTGCGGCCCCGAGCGTCACGAGTGCTCGCTCAGTTTTGGGGTTCGAGAGTGCGACCATCGTCGTAGTGGTGGTCTCGGAAAGGCCCGAACCGTCCGGTGCGACAGTTGCCGCCGCACCGACCACGGACGGTGGCAGGTCGTCGCGTCTGTCGAGGATGTAGCGGCCAAGGAGCCCTTGTCTCGTCGTCTGCCGGCGTGCGTACAAGGCGTACCAGACGACTGCACCGACGACGAACAGCGCAGACAGGATGAGTTCCTGTCCACCGACGAACGCGAGGAGCCCCAGCGACAGGACGATGCCGGCGAGTGGCGTGAACGGGTACAGCGGTACCTTGAACGCCGGGTCGTACTCTGGGTCGGTCTCCCGAAACACGATGAGTGCGGCGTTCATCAGCGCGTAGACGACGAGGTGGAGCACGCTCGCGGCCTTCGCAAGTACCTCGATATCCCGGCCCAGTGCGGCGATGAAGACGATAATCACGGCACCAGTGATGATGATAGACCGGTAGGGCGTCGCGAACTTCGGGTGAATCTCGTTGAGCCAGTTGGTGACGATTCGGTCGCGGCCCATCGCGAAGTTGATTCGGGCAGACGCCAGAATCGATGCGTTCGCGCTCGAGGCCGTCGCCAGCAACGCGCCCAACGTCACGATCGTGACTGCGACGCCTGCGAGACCACCGGGGAACGCGACTTGCGTCGCCTGCGTGAGCGGTGCGCTCTGGCTGAGTTCCGGCCACGGAACCACGCCCAGCATGATGCTCACGAGAATCGCGTAGAGAACGGTCACGATGGCGACGCTCCCGATAATCGCCAGCGGGAGGTTTCGCCCGGGGTTCTTCAGTTCCTCGGCGACGGTCGCAATCTTCGCGTAGCCGAGGAAGGAGACGAACACCAGTGCCGTCCCCGGGAGGATTGCACCGTATCCGAACGGTGCGACCCCACCGTCACCGAGGAACGTCGCAAGGTCGAACGACAGCCATCCCTGTACTGCGAACAGGGCGAGGATTGCCAACAAGATGGTGACGATAACCGTCTGCACGCTGCCAGTCTCCTTCGCGCCGATGTAGTTGACGCCGACGAAGATTGCGCCAGCGATGAGCGCGCCGACCTGCACCTCAGTGAGGAAGAGGATTTCCGGCATCGAGACGAGCGTGGCGAGGTACTGCCCGAAGCCGATACTGTAGAACGCGGAAGCGAACGCTAACCCCACCCAGTCGCCGAGGCCCGCGATCGAACCGAACAGCGGACCGAGGGCACGGTTGACGTAGTAGTACCCACCGCCTGCTTTCGGCATCGCAGTTCCAAGTTCGGACACGGACACTGCGTTCACCAGTGCGATGAGCCCACCAACGACGAACGATGCGATGACGATGGGTCCGGCGGTACTGGCAGCAACCCCCGGTAAGACGAAGATGCCCGCACCGACCATCGTTCCGATGCCGATAGTCAGTGCCGACAACAGTCCGAGGTCTTTCGCGAGTTCCTCGTCGCTCATCCGCTGACCTCCGAATCGTTCGTTCCCGAACCCACTCTTCGTGACGAGCGGGCCTCGTCAACCGCGTGGAGCGACACGACTGGCACCTCAGAGTTGGCGACCAGTCGGTCTGCGGTGTCGCCCGAGAGTAACCGGACGAAACGGTTGCCTCCACGGGGGAGGAAGGCGATAGCTGTGGCGTTGGCGTCGAGTGCCGTCTCGACAATCGTCTCTGCAGGGTTCGTTCCAAACTCGACGCGTGTCTCGATGGGAACGTCGTCGTCGAGTCGTGATTCGAGGGCCGAGAGAATTCTCGTCGCATCGGAGAGTCGCTTCTCCATGGGTGCTTTATCCACCACTCCACCGCCTTTTTCGATGACGTGAACGGCGGTGATGCGCTGGAGAGTGTCGAGATGCGGGGACAGCGCTGTCGCGGTTGCGATCGCGTCGTCCTCGTTTGCGATGGGGACGACGATGTGGTCGAACAGGGACATCCTGTCAGCCACCTCCGCCGACCGTCGACGAGAACCAGCGTTGACTCGCCTGGGTATCTGTCGTTTTCGGCCACGATGGGACTCTCGATGCCTGAGTGGGCAGACGAGACGTGGTTCTCACTGGAGTTTCGTTCCGGGAGTTGCTGTCGATTGGCTCACTATCCATGCCCGCACCTAGTTCCGATACAATATAAATTTGCCCAATATATTTTCTATACCGAAAATTCACGCACCATAATTTTTCAATACCGAAATGGAGGCGGGTGGCCGGAAACTTCGGTACACGTCAGTTCGCCACACTCCCCGAATCTGACCCACGACCGAGTCGACAGCGCCTGTGAGCGCTCTCGCGCCACGCCTCGGTCTGGCGTCGTGACTCCTCGAATCGCGCTCCAGTCGTGGTTTGTCGGCCGACAGCGTGAGTGTGGGCAGCCTCACGCGGGGTGGTTTCAGCGTGAAAAAGAGCTGTTTGAACCAATCGTTATATGAGTCTGGTGTGTACCGGATTTCGGAAACCGAAATTTCGCCCACCCGCATATGCCATATCGAAACACCGACCATCGACTCGACGAAATCGACCGACGCATCCTTCACGCACTCATGGACGATGCTCGTAACACCTCCGCCAGCGCGCTCGCGGCAGAGGCCGGTGTTTCCGGAGCGACGATTCGCAATCGCATCCACAAACTCGAAGACGTGGGTATCATTCGCGGATACACCGCACAGGTCGACTTCGAGTTGGCTGGTGGCAAACTCGCCAACCTCTATCTGTGTGACGTTCCCTTGACCGAGCGCCAAGCACTCGCCCACGAGGCGCGTGCGATTCCCGGCGTCATCAACGTCCGAACGCTGATGACCGGCCGCCGAAACCTCCACGTCCTCGCAGTCGGGGACAACACCAGCGACCTCCGACGTGTCGCTCGGCAACTCACCGACATCGGAATCCACGTCGAAGACGAAGACCTCCTCGAAGAGGAGTTGTTCGCCCCGTACAGCCCGTTCGACCCTGACGACGGTGAACAGGCGCCCGAGGCGAACGACTTCATCAGTCTAACTGGCAACGCGAGCGTCGTTGAGGTCACCGTCCAATCGGGGGCGGCCATCGCCAACCTCGCGCTCGAAGACGCCGCCAAACAGGGCATTCTGGACGAAGAGACGCTCGTCATCGCAATCGAGCGCGGAGACCTCGAACTCACCCCACACGGTGACACCGTCATCCAACCGGACGACATCGTGACCGTCCTCTCCAGAACTGGCGGAGACGCGGATGCGCTGTCGGCATTTCGGGAAGCTGAACCAGAGTCGACCACACAGTCATCGACCCACGACTGAAGTCGTGGGCTTGTCCGTGGACTCCCGGTCTGACGACGAAACGTCGTAGGCGGTGTAATCGCCATTCCCGTTCACCATCCCAGACTTGAGGGCGAGATGACCGTCGCCCAACCCATCGGGACGTTTGCCCGATGGTAAAGTTAGCAACTTCAAACCGATGTTCTTCGAGGCGTTGTAGTCACCGTCAACCGAGTAGCCACACTCGTTGCACTCGAACCAGCCATCCAAATTACGATTCGTGCTGGACTGATGGCCACACTTCGAGCAGGTTTGACTCGTAAACGCGGGCGGAATCTCCTCAACACGAATCCCATACTCGGTGGCCTTGTACGCCAGCATCTCTTGGAGTTCGCGGAACGCCCAGTTGTGCATCTGACGCTTCACTTGGTCGTTCCCGTTGCCCATCCGCTCGCGGATGTGGGTCAAGCGTTCGACGGCGATGTACGCAGAGGCCGTCTTTCCGAGCGACTGTGGCCTCCACGTCGCTACTCAGGCCGGTCGGTCTTGTTGGAAGAGTCGCCAGAGCAGTATCACGCTCACGAGTGAGAAAGCCACGAACAGGACGAGTGACCCCGAGGCCGGTGCGTCGCTGAAGACACTCTCTGCTTGACTCACCGCACCGACCAGCGTAATCACGAAGAAGATGACCAGGCCTCTCCGACTCGGACCGACCGGACTGTCCATAGCTATTCATGTGCGCGAAGATACATGAACTTGCGGGAGGCTGTGAGTCAGGAAGAGAGGTTCGCCGCACGTCGCGCGAACACGAACTCACTCTTCGTTCCGAGGGGGTCGTCCGCGACGCGCGTCTCTAACTGGTCGAAGCCTGCATCTCGGAGGAACTGCAGTGTCTGTGACCGCCCAGGCGACGAGAAGAACATCTTCCCTCCCATCCACCCACGCCGGACGGTTTCGAACCGCCCACCCGGAAGCGTCATCAGGAGTGTTCCGCCGGGTTTCACCACGCGTGCGAACTCACGATAGACCGCCGGATGCGACTCACTCGGGACGTGAAACACCGCATGATACGCCGTGATGGCGTCGACTGAGTCGTCACGGAGCGGCACCGAGAGCATGTCGGCCAGCACCAACTGTGCGGCCGGAACCGTCGCCGTTGCCAGTTCGAGTCCGCGTCGAGAGAAGTCGAGACCGATGCTCCCCGCTGGGAGGTTCGCGAGCGTCCGCGCACCGTCGCCACATCCGACGTCGAGGACGACTGGATTCTCTGGGAGGTCTCTGAGGAGGTTAGAGAGGAGAGCGGCATCAGACCCTGTCGGATCTCGGGTTCGGGCGTACGCCTCGGAGACGGCATCCCAGGCGTGACGAACCGCGTTTCGGTCCATGTCAGTCGTAGGAAGCGGGACGAGATAACGGTCTGTCCGTAGAAAAAGGTCTCAAGACGCCGTTAGAGTCGTCTCAGGTGGCAGTCTCGTCTTCCCTCTCGGAGGCTGCATCAGTCTCTTCGTCTTCCAATTCTGCATCCTCGTCCACCTCACCAGTTTCCTCCTCAGTCTCTGCTCCCGTTTCAGTGTCGCCTTCTGCGACGGCACTCGATTCGGTCTCGATTAGCTCTGGACCATCGGTTTCTACCGCAGGTGCGACGGGCACTTCGTGCGCGTGTTCTTCGGCCCGAAGTGCTTCCGCCCGAAGTTCCGCCCTCGTGTACGCATCGTAGATCGAGAACAGCCAGACCGCGGGGAACAGGATGAACCCCACGAACAGGAGCGTCGATATCGCCGCGCCAATCGTCGCCACGATGAAGACGAGGCCGCGTTCGAGTTCGCGGTTGTATATCTGACCGAGTCCCGGAAACAGCGCCGAGAGCACGGCCGCGACGAAGGGGTTTCCACCCTGGAGGATGTCGTCTACCGCCGAATCGACAGACGACTTCGGCGGCGCACGCTGGCGGACACCACACGAGGGGCAGATTTCGGCCTTCTCGTCGATGATTTCCCCACAGTTGCGGCAGAACACCTCGTTCGGACCGCGCTCTCGACCGGGTGTGTTAGCAGAGGACGTAGACATACTACTGATAGTTCTCGAACACTCCTAAACTTACCCCGTATCGAGAGACGAGGAGACACGCAGCAGGTGTCGGTACAGAAAGAGACGAGAAGAGGTCACACACAGAACATAAACGGGTAGACGAGTGCCACCCGGTCACCGTCTTCGAGGTGCGTATCTAACCCGTTCAGATTCTCGTTGAACACGCCGTTTATCATTACTCGCGCGTACGCACGAGTCTGCTCGCCTTCCGGGTTCTTTCGCCACGTCCCGGGGAGGTGCTTGGCTTTGACCCAGCCGCGGGTCGTCGAATCCGACTCTCGCGTTGCCATCACCAACT
The DNA here is from genome assembly GCF_009674585.1 of Haloferax marinisediminis. Taxonomy (NCBI): domain Archaea; kingdom Methanobacteriati; phylum Methanobacteriota; class Halobacteria; order Halobacteriales; family Haloferacaceae; genus Haloferax; species Haloferax marinisediminis. The sequence continues at coordinate 104,597 of NZ_WKJP01000001.1, forward strand.
CGCGAACGTCGTACTCGTCGAAGAACGCGTCGAGGAACTCTCGGAGCGTCTCGCCCTCGAAGCTGTACTCGAGTCGGTGAGTTCCAATCGCCGTTCGCACGTGACCGGTGAATCGTGCTTCCACCGTCGTCTTGGATGAGGTCGCACTCGTGGTCGAGTCGTCCGTGGTCGACTTGCTGCCTATTGTTCTCATACGGTCTAATACGCGAGTCAGACAGATGAGTGTGGACCCGGACATGTTCAGATGCCACGGACAGGCCACCACTATGTAGACCGCAAGAAACCACCGTTGGAACCCCACCCCCGCGAATATTATCTACTTAGAAGTCGAATAGTCACCTCAGTGTCTATTTCATTTCGTTCTCACTCGCCGGGAGTTAGGATTGCAGACAGGCGGTCAGCTCCCTCGTCTGTGGGGTGCCGGGAATCAACAGTAGCGTGTCGAACAACCAGACCGTCACAGACAACTCACCTGTAATGACGACAGTATTCGTGACAGACGGGCAACGACGCAGTGCACTTGCTGTCGTTCGTTCCCTTGGTCGCCACGGCGTGACGGTAGTCTGTGGCGAATCGACGAGAATTACCACCTCGTTTGCTTCGAAATACGTCGACAAACGAGTCGTCTACCCCGACCCGCAGACCCATCCCGAGGCGTTCGTCGACTTTCTCGACGAGTATCTCAGTACCCACGACGTCGACGTGTTACTCCCGGTCGAACACGCTTCGACGCGGTTGGTCAACAAACACAAAGACCGACTCTCGAAACACACACTCGTCCCAGTCGCCGGACACGAGGCGTTCGAGCGTCTCGTCCGAAAAGACCACGTGATGCAACAAGCCGAGCGGCTGGGCATACCGGCCCCACGAACGGTGTACCCGGATACTGCCGATGAGGCGTACGAACTGGCCAGAGAGCTCACGTTTCCAGTCGTCATCAAACTCCGCGATGCAGCAGGGTCGAAGGGGATTCAGTACGTCGACGACCTGGAGGCATTCCGAGACGCGTATCGAACCGCGTGTCAGCTGGGCGACCGCCCACTCGTGCAAGAACGGATCCCACGAGAGGGACGCGGCGTGGGTGCTGGAATCCTCAGGTGGGATGGAGAGATAAAAGCACGATTCGAGTATCAGCGCCTTCGTGAGTTCCCGCCGAGCGGTGGCCCCTCGACACTCCGTGAGAGTATCCACGACGACCGGTTGTTCGAGGCAGCGAAAACGCTCCTCGACGATGTCGACTGGCAGGGTGTGGCCATGGTCGAATTCAAACTCGACCCTCGGACGGACACCCCGATGCTGCTGGAGGTCAACCCTCGGTTCTGGGGGTCTCTCCACCTCCCGTACCGTGCCGGCGTCGAGTTTCCATGGCAGTTAGTGCAATGTGCACTGGGAAACGACCCAGAGCCGGTGACAGACTACCCCGAAGGGGTTCGATGCCGATTCTTGCTCCCTGGAGATATCTTGAATCTCGTCAGTCGACGCGACCGGGCCGCCCTCCGCGAGTTCTTCCCACTCGTCGAACCAGGCGTCTACTACGATATCCTCGACCGCACTGACCCACTGCCGACCGCAGCGAGATGTGTGGCGATGGCCCGGTACACGTTCGACCGAAACATGTGGAAACACGCGATACTTCGCTGACTGAGAGCGAATACGGAGTGTCACGTCACAGTTCTGCAGTCGACAGCCGTAGACTGGGTAACAGTACGAATCCGATAAATTCTCATCGGCCGTGAGAACCATATCGTCTTTCGGTTCACATTGTAGACGCTATGCAACCCACACCAGCACGGGCTCCCAGTGTAAACACTCTCCAAGGCTTCCCAACACAGGTGTACGCCGCTGTCGTTCACAGCTCGTTGTTCCTCGGCCTCGCAACGATTGGAGAGGTGTACGTCGCGTCGTCGCTCGCTGGAGTCGGGGCCAACACCGCCCTCGTCGTCGGACTCCTCGCGACCGTCGGGGTCTACAACCTCGACAAACTCGCAGACCTCGAAACCGACGCCGTGAACTACGCTGAGCGAACGGCGTTCGTTTCGGCGTACCCCCGCGTGTACGCCGCCCTCTCGATTATCGCCGTCGTGGGCGCGGTGGCACTCGCAATCCAGTACGGTGGGCTCTACGGACTCGGGTTGACGCTGTTCCCCGGCGCAATCGCCGCAGTCTACAGTTTCCCCATCATTCCCAGCGAGTCTGTCAAACGCCTCAAAGACGTCTTCCTCGTCAACACAACTGTCGTCTCACTCGCGTGGGCAGTCCCAGTCGCGTTCGTCCCAGTCGCCGTCGCCGTAAATGGGTCCGGACACCTCCCTGGTGCGGCCGTCGCTGCACTCTGGTTCTTCTTTCGCTCTGCGGTCTCAGTCGAAGTTCACAACGTCCGTGACGTCACGGGAGACGCCGAAAACGGGGTCGAGACGCTGCCGACGGCACTCGGTGTCCGGCGAACACAGTACGTGCTGTACACGATGGAGGTGCTTTCGCTGGTTCTCGTCGTCGCCGCTGCGACGCTCGGGTACATCCCGTGGTGGGCACCCTCCGCACTCACGCCCGCCCTCGTCTACTCGACGTGGATTACGTACTCACTCACTGACACGAACTGGTCTGTCGAGCGCCTCTGCACGCTCCGAGATGGAGAGGGTGTCTTGATGACCGTCGGCGTCGCGGTCGTGGTGTTTGGGATGCCGTTCGTCGCCTAACCGACTGGACGATTTGTACCGACACCGGGCAAATTCCGGTACAACATAGTCTTTTGTCACTTGAATAGAAACACCCATTCGTGAACACGAACGAGTGGGCCACGACTGGGCAGGCGCCGGCGCTGGATATCGCGTCAGTCGCCGCTATCACGACCCACCCCATCTCGTTCCTCTCGCTCGCCCTCGCGTTGACGGCGATTGCCGGTGTGGTGAGTCTCGGTGTTGCGGTGTACGCGTGGCGACGCCGCTCGACACCCGGTGCAGTTGCGTTGGCCGTACTCTCGCTCGCCAGCGGGTGGTGGTCTCTCGGCTACCTCGTCGAACTCGTCGCCGAGGACCTCTCGACCAAACTCCTGGTAGCGAACCTCGAGTGGGCCGGCGTTCTCGTCGCACCCGTGGCGTGGTTTATCTTCGCGTCCAACTACTCAGGTCGAGACCGGTACACGTCTATTCCGTCGATTATCGCCGCGTCACTCCTCCCGATGGTCGCGTTCGTCGCCGTGTGGACCAACTCCGCACACCACCTCATGTGGTCTACTGTCACCATCGACCCCGCGAGTCGCGGGTACATTACGATTCTCCAGACCGAGTGGGGGCCGCTGTACTGGGTGATGCTCGGCTACGGTTACTTACTGTGGCTCGCTGGGTCGGCGATTCTCGTCCGGACGGCGTTCGACATGCCGACCATCTACCGATTACAAGCCGGGACACTCGTCGTCGGCGCGCTGATGCCCGTCTTCGGAAACTTCGCGACGACACTCCTCGAACTCGAAGGGGCGTCGTTCGACATGACTCCTGCGTCGTTCACGTTTGCGGGCCTCGCCTGTGCCGTCGCCCTCAGTCGGTACGACCTCCTCGAATCACGACCAGTCCCCCGGTGGATGGCCCGTGACCGCGTGGTCCAGACGATGAACGACGCCATGCTGGTGACGGACACGAAGTGGCGTGTGACCGACCTGAACGAAGCGGCAGAGACCCTGTTCGACACGCCCGCCGCGGAACTCAAAGGGCAACGTGTTGGGTCGCTCGTGCCCGAGTTCTCTCCCTTTCAGGGAGACTGCAGTCCAGTCACGTTCTCACTCGACAGTACCCAGCGGTACTTCGAACTCCTGACCAACGAGTTCACCGACGCACAGGGCCGGACGATTGGCCACGCGGTCATCCTTCGGGACGTCACCGACAGGCGTCACAACCTCCAGCAACTCGAAGTGATGAACCGCGTTTTGCGGCACAATCTCCGGACCGAGGCGAACCTCTTGGAAGGCTATACAGACCTCGTCTTCGACGACCTCGAAGACGGAGATCTCGACTCTGCACGCTCGCACGCCAACGTCGTCCGCACACACGCGACGTCGCTCGTCAACATCAGCGAGAAGGCTCGAAAACTGGGCGAACTCCGCGACTCCAATAACGCGGGTGGCAGCATTCGAAGTACGCCCGTCACTGTCCAGATACGGAGTGCTGCCGACACCATCACAGCAGACTACCCCGCGGCGACCGTTCGGTTCGAGTCGCCGCCCAGCGGCGACGTCGTATGCTCGTCGACGCTCGAATTCGTCGTCACCGAACTCCTCGAAAACGCGGTCGAGCACACACTCTCGGACGAACCAGTCGTCACCGTCTCAGCAACCGTCGAAGACGAAACGCTCGAACTGCACGTCGTCGACGACGGCCCCGGTATCGACCCGAGTGAACTCGCGGCGATCGAAGCCAACGAAGAGACCCCACTCCAACACGGGAGTGGCCTCGGTCTCTGGCTCGTCACGTGGGGTGCCGACCAACTCCACGGCGAGGTTTCCTTCGACCAGCGAGACGAAGGCGGAACCGACGCCGTGCTTCGAATTCCGATTCATCGACGACGGTTAGACGACAGGTAGTCGCAGTGTCAGTCAGCGCTGGTTTCGTCAGAACGCCTTTTACCCCACCCACTGTGCGTACCTGTATCATGACCATCGACGTGAGCAAACAGGTGTACGAATCGGAGGCGACAGGGTGGCAACGAGGACTCTACGACGACCTCAAGACCACGTTTCGGGCACCGGTCGTCAACTGGTTCTTCCGGGCGCTCATGGCGAACCAACCCGAGTTCCTCCGATACGCGTGGGGGCAACTCAAACCGGCGTTCGAGACGCGGTCGTTCGCCCGTTACGAGGTCGAATACCGTGACACGATTCTCGCTGTTCTCGAAGACGACCGAGCGCTCCCGCACTACACTCCGAGTGCCGTCGGCATCTCGCCGGCAGAGTTCCGAGAAGTGCGCGGACAACTCGTCACGCTTGACACTGTCGTCCCCCGACTCGCGTTCGTCTTCGAGGTGCTCGACCGAGCACTCTCCGAAGACCCGGTCGGCGAGTCACCCGCCGAGGACTGGGAGGCGACCGCGCCATTCCCCGAGCTGAACCGCGAGACCGGTCGGTCGGTCACCATGATTCCGTACGAGGACGTCCCCGACTCACTCGCAGCGACGGTGGGGTCCATTCAGGACGTCCACGGGTTCGACTCCGGACTCCCGACCATCTATCGGAGTCTCGCACAGTGGCCGTCACTCCTCGACACGATGTGGGCCGACCTCGAATCGGTCCTCGAATCGACGGCGTTCGAAGCGGCCTGTGTCGCCTCGTGGTCGAACGCCGCAGAACAGGTGTCGTCGCTCCCGTACACGCCGCGTCTCGCGCCGGACGACCTCCGCGACGTTGGGTTGGCAGACGACGACATCTCGGCGCTGCAGGACCTCGCCGAGCAGTTCCGACACGGTCCTGTCGAGACGGTTCTCCCTGCGGTCACGCTCTACGCCGCCACGCTCGGGGCGACCGGGCCGCGACGACTTGGGTGACACGAGCATCGGTGTGTGCTGAAACACCCAAACAGGAGCCACGGCTTATTTGACACATTTATTTAATATCTTACACTGACTATCAGGTTTGTAATGAATAGTCGAGCGGACACCACTGACGTCGCGTCCGAATCATCCCCAACAACGACGCGACGGCGACTACTCGCGGCCAGTGGTAGTCTCGGCGTCGCTGGGCTGAGTGGCTGCCTCGGGCGGGTCGCACGCGCGACGACCAACACCGGGGCGGCCCCAGCACTCTACTACACCGGCGATGCTTCCTCGGAAGACACAGTCACCGATGGTGATGGGACCGCTCGGGTCTACGGAGTTGGACACGCGGATATCCGCCACATTCCATCGACGGTCAGCGGTGGGTCTGGGCTTCTCTCTGCCGAAATCGAACTCGACGGGTGGGCCACGAGCACCTCCACGAAAGCACAGGACTACAACTCCTCTCGGTCGAACAAACCGAGGACCAGACGAGGAGACGACGATTCCGACGACGATGGACTACCGGACGGTAAGGAGGAACTGTACGAGTATCTCGATGGAGAGCCGACTATCGGTGAGCGGTTCACCGTCTCTCTCCCCGACGCACGCCTCCCGGGCAATCGCGGTGCAGTCGCTGACGAACTCACACCACAGCGACTGTTGGATTACTTCACCGGCGAGCCAAACAGCGACCGATGTGCGGAGAACGCGAACAGTCGAGCACTTCTGGTTCACCGGGATATCGCGTGCCGTAATCTCCTCTCTGCGACGCTCGAAGAAGACAAATCGAAGACGCGAAAAGTCGCCGTGTTCACCACCTCCGGTGGGGTCGTCGTCACGGGCGCGACACCCGAAGCCAAGCAAGCTGAACGGATGGTACTCGTCTCGGAAGATGGGACCGCGAGCACACTCGAGACGCTCGATTCGTGGGGGGACGAACGTGTCACCGGTGCTGTTGGCGTGACGCCGACGCTCGTCTGCCCGATGTCTGTGACGCCAGCGGACTGTCCGAGTCCGATGCCTGCGCTGTTCTACGTGCGGCGGATTCGCCACGACGACCAGTACCTCTACACCGGTGGCTGGGTGGTCGACGACGGCGCACTCTACGAAAACACGGCGACCCTGCTGGTCGGCGAAGCCCCCAACGAAGTCATCGGACTCACTCCGTCGGACATCGAGCGCAGTGCGACGGAACTCCGGTCGATTATCAGGAGAAGACGGCGAGGCAGGAGCGCCAAAGACGCGACTGTGCTGTTGAGTAGGTACGACGCAGAGGCAGACACTCTCCCAGATGGCGTACACTCTGTTTGCGGTACAGACGGTGGAGGCTACTGGAGAGTACAGTCCAAGGAAGCGCTTGCCAGCGGAACCGGCGACTGTGACGACACCGACCCCAGCCCCACACCAACGAGTGTCGTGACGGCGCTGGATGCCCCGATACTCCATCTCGTCGAAACGAGTGAGCTCTCGAACGAGGTGAAGTTCAAAGCAGGAGCAGAGCTGTCGAAAGCGGTCAACTGAGCGTTGCACCGTGAAAAAAGGCGGGGTCGATATCTCTCAGGGATACTGTCTGTCAGGCTCAGGAATCGCTTCGAGGTTCGTCGCCGTCTCGAAGATGACACCGTTCATCTGGTCAGCCGTATCAAAGTACCAGTACGGAACCTCGTCGTAGACACCGCTCTGGAGGACGGGCATGCCGTTCTCCTCGAACGTCTCGACCACCGCTTCGGTGTCCTCGAACGCGAAGCACGCGACGTGGTGGAGGCCCTCGCCGTGTTTGTCCAGATGCTCGGTGTAGATGCTCTCTCCCTCCTGCGGTTCGATGAGTTCTATCATCGTGTCGCCCGCGTAGGTGAGCGCCAGCGTCATCGAATAGTCGTGTTCTTCTCCTTTGTAGGTCGTGTCGTGGAGCGTCGGTGAAGCGAACTCGTAGACGTCCCACGGGCCAAGTCCGAGGATAGCTCCAAAACGGTCCATCCCGTCTTCGATGTCTTCGACCACGAACGCTATCTGTGTAATCTCCGGAATCTCGATTCCGAGGTCAGGTACGTCGACCATGAAGGGTAATCGTCCTCGACCACAATATATCAATTCTAAGACATTCTTGACAGTCAGGTATGACGACTCGTTGAACGAACGGGTGGGCGAGTGCCACCACGGGAAGTGCGGGTGATTCGTCTCCCACGGACGAGGACCACCACGTCACTGTTCAGAGACGGAGCGCCGACGACGTCGTGTCTCTCACTCGTCCAGTGGCGCTCGAACCGTCAAGACAGGCACTGGTGACGTTCGGAAGAGTTTCTCTGCGACGTTACCGAGCAGATACCGGTCGATTCCTGTTCTCCCGTGGGTTCCGACGACGACGACGTCGACGTCGTGGTCGTCGATGAACGCGGTGATAGCTCGGTGAACCGAGGTCTCGGATTCGACAGTCCCCGTCACAGAGTCGACACCTGCATCGCGAGCGAGTTCGACCGCGTCGTGGACCACGTCGTGTGCGTTCGAATCGATGAGATTGATTTCGATATCCGCAGTGATGTCAGCGCCGAGCAAACTGGTGTCGACGACCGACAGCACGTGGAGGTCGGCGTCGTCGGTTCTCGCGAGGTCGACGCCTAGGATAAGCGCAGCATCCGCACACTCGCTCCCGTCTGTTGGAACGAGGACGGTTCGGTAGGGAGCAGCCAGTTCGTCGACGCTGTCCGGCCGAACCGTGAGCACGGGAACGTCCGAGAGGCGGAGAACACGGTCTGTCGTACTCCCGAGGAGCAACCGCCGGAGCCCTCGCCGGCCGTGCGTCGGCATGGCGATGAGGCCGATATCGTGTGTGGTAGCGTAGTCGAGAATTTCGAGGTACGGTTCGCCGTTGACGACTGCAGACACCGCGTCGACTCCCGCCTTGTCTGCGCGCTCTACCGCGTCTTCAAGGAGTTCGTCGACGTCGTTTGTTTTCGGACGACGGCGTGGCTCTTCGGGGGAGACGTGGACGATATGGAGGGTTGCGTCGTGTCTACTCGCCAGCTGACAGACGTGGTCGAACACGCGGTCTGCGCCGGCGCTCCAGTCCGTGGGAAACAGAATCGACTGAATCATCGCTACGAATACGCGCCGAGATGACAAATAGTCGCCTCGCGAGCTGTGCAGTCGGCCGCGACATTGGTGTCGGTGAAGCCGTCTTCGACTACGAGTTAGTCGTCAGTGGGCACACCCCTCAGCAGTTGTCTGTACACTCTGCTGGTGGCCACCCAACTTTGTGAGTTTCAAGTTAGAGAATTTTATTCACTAATGCGATAAACCCCAGTGAAATCGCTAATGTGGGTGGTTTCACATACACACACATTATCTAAATTGATAATGCCTCGTTATGTTTATGTCTAGAAATATGGTATGAAGCTCAGTGATTAGCTGGAGTAGTCTATCTGGCTGACACTGCCCTGGTGACTCGTTCACCACAATTGGGCGACTTGTCGTCCACTCACTACCCAACTTACATGACGCATACAAACTCTGCAGTCGTTGGAGGTACAGATCCATCTTCTGTCCCCACCACACCAGCAGCAACTCGCTCGATTACGCACCGAGTCGTCACGCACGGCTTCATCGGACTTGTCGTCCTCAGTTTCATCGCGGTTGAGCCCGCACTTGCCCAAGAGAGTATCGTCTGCGAAGCAGAGCGTCTTCCGACGATGATTTCAGGCTTCTTTCAACTCACGACAGGGATTGGAATTGTCGGCTTAGTCGTCGTTTGGCAAGCGAATTCGCTTACAGAGATGTTTACACTGAGCCCAGACCAGCGAGAAAAGATCAAGCGACAAAAGCGAACCGCGCTTAAATCGACGCTGACGTTAGTTCTGCTTGGTCCGCTCTACACGGTTGCCGGCAGTACAATGGGGCTTCCACTTGCCTCCTGTGTCGACCTCATTCCTGTGTGACCCGCGGGCGTGACTCGCCACACCAACTACGCTGTTGTATTGGTCACTGTATTCTGGGCTGTCTGCGTGATGGCCGGGACAGTTGGAGCAACAGCGCCAGAGAATACGACCCCGACACCACCGCAATCGAACGCCACACTGTGGTCTGACGATGCCGATTCGTGCATGAATACGACAGACTACATGGCCACATACGACGTCGACGCTGTGCCGTCGACTGTTGACCTGCTTTCGACCTGCACGGACGTCGTATATGACAGTCCCCCCACAACTGGACAGGCAAACGCTCACCTCATCAGCGGCATCAAACCGGGTGACAAAACGACGTCCATCGCTCCGCACACGGCGACAGTGAACTCGAGCGGGCGACTTCGCGATGTTCATGCGTCGCTTGTTGCTGTCTCACCATCGACGCTCGTACATCAGACAGAATCGCGTACCGTTCGCTATGCCCGACCCAACGGGACGATATACGGGTTCGTCGACTACCGACTCGATACAAAAACCGTTGAGAAGGAGAACACGACCATTTCGTGGTCTGTTCTCTCTCACGGAGTCGACGCTGTCGAACTCGTCACTGAGAACCGGACTCTCGGTTCGACGACTGGAACACAGACGCCACGATTCGAGTATCAGAATCTTGGTCTGGGTCGGACACAGGTTGTGTTGCACGCGACGGTAACTGCACAACTCAAGAAGACCGTCACTGTCGAGACGAACGAATCCACGGAAACGACGAGCGAAGTGATCTCAGAGCGGATTACAGTCAGCGAGTCGATTCCTGTCCACATCACAGAGCCGGCAGCGAGTGTGGATGTCGTTGCATATCCGGACGGTACAGACGAAGTCCTCCTTTCAACCCCTACTCCGTGGAGTCAATACACTGTTGAGGGGCACCCAGACCTCCAAGTCCAGAATGTCTGGGAGTTCTATACCGCTGGTGACCCAGCCTGGGAGACGCTCGTCTCTCGGACGTCGACAACGACCGACCGAGTCCACACTCGCCACCGACCGCTCGTTGTCCATGCCGTCCCAACGACTGGCCATCCACAGGTCGACGAACAGTGGGGTTCACTCTCGATTCAGGACGTTTCTGGACAGTGGGTTGACTCGGCCCCCACTGTCGATTCAAACGTCACTGTCTCTCCAACGGCGTATCAGCGACCAGTACGCCTTCGCCTCCGCCATCCGTCGACCTCGGCAGTTCGACTGACTGGTATCGTTTCTGGAGGGGAGACGACGATCAAACTCCCGCAAACTCCGCCCGTCGCACAGCAGCCTGCACTGTCGATTAGGGTTGTGTCGCAATCGACGACCGAGGCGACGTTGCGTGTCACGCTTCGTAACAACATGACCGGGACACCGCTTGCTGTTGGGCCGACCACATCGAATCACAGTGCGGGCGTACTCACAGTGGGGGAGCAGCCTGTCGCCCTCAATTCATCCGGGAGTGCGACCGTTGTTGTGACGACCCCTGGCGTCTACACAGCTGTCTTCGAGCCAACACCGTGGGTGCCTGGTCAACAAGCGTACACATCAGCCGACGCAACGGTTGCATGGCACCCACTCATCTCGACACCTGGACTCACAGCAGTGGGGTGGGACATTTTCCAGCTTGCAATTCCGATCGGACTCGTCCTTTTTGCAGGGCGGCACCTCGGCGCATTCCTCTCATGAGTATGAACTTCAATCACAGACCACCAGATCCACAGTCGGCACGACTAACGCACAGCTTCAGACCTCGATGCGAGCCTCACCCCGCCAGACGAGTTGCAGGGTCTCGGAGGTACGATGGCTGAACTCTCACTTGCAGAGCTTGGGAGTGAATGGTTCAACGATATCCTTACTGCAGTCACCGGGTGGCTCCAACAGGGCATCGCTGAGGGGTACAACCAACTGACGCAAGCAGCATTCGGAACACCAACCCCTGAGACGGGAAGTGTCCTGGGTGTTGGGACCCCCGTCAACGAACCGTGGGTCTCACTTCACGACACACTCGTGGCAGGCGAAACCACATTCCTTGCACTGTTGATTCTGGTCATCGCTGTCCAAGCGCGGAATACCATCCGCGTGTTCAATATCGGAAATCCACTGACCGCACGAGCAACCTCACAATCTGCATGGATTGGCGGTGCATTCATCGTTCTGTGGTACTGGATTGCAGCGGCCTCGCTCACCCTTGTTGATGGCCTCACCATTCTCCTATTGCCACCAGTCGAGAGCGTGGGAACACTTGTCGCTGATCTGCTCATCGTGACGATTACAAACCCCATTCTTGCCTTTGGATTGGGTCTCGTCGGTGCAGTCGCCATGTGGGTCTTACAGGCGTTGTTCATTGTTCGTGACCTGCTTATCTTCGGCTTCGTCTACGCCATGCCGTTTGGCCTCGCAATCGCGTATTCGAACATTCCCGTCGTCTCTCGCCTTGCAGCCTCGCTGTGTCGTCGCTTCATCCCACTGCTCGTGTTTCCGCTTCCGGTTGCACTGCTGTTTGGGGCGTACGACCTCGTCCTCACATCCGCGCTCGACGTTGGGCTACTCCCTGTCTCTGCATTTGCACGCTACCTCGTTGGAGTCTCGCTCCCTGTGATTTCGGTGTACGTCGTCTGGCGACTCTTCACCGATGTCGCACCGAAGACGACTCGTGTTGTCCGCCGGACCGCTGGCACCGCTGCAACCGTTGGAACGGTCGTCGGTGCCGGTGTCGTCGGTGGGCCAGCAAGCGCGACGACTGTCGCGAAGGTCGGTGCTCGTGCCGCAGCGATCCGCGGTGTCGAACACCGGATTGGAGATTCCAGTCAGGGCTCACCACAGTCCAGCACTCGCAATGATAACATCGCCTCCGATGCCCACGGCCAACGCGGCATCCCCTCGTACCGCCGAACTGAGAACGATCCTGGATATTACTGATGTCAAACGATACACCTGCAGAACGACGACTCATGAAGACACTCGGTGAAGAGGCTCGGATTCCCATCCTCAACATCGACGAAGGAGACCTGTACCCCATTATTGGCTTTCCAATCGCAGGGGTGTTCATTGCGGGATTGGTCGGCATCGACTCACTGTTGTGGCCACTCGGTCTCGGTGGGCTCGTCAGTGGCCTGTTGACCGTCTACGCAACGCCCTCACATCGAACGACGACTGAGTGGCTGTCCGACCTCAGTCGCCATTATTTCGCCCGGCCATCGACAACGAATGCATACTCTTCAGATGTGAGTGCCGCTGGGAACGATTCGGCGTCACATGTCGGCGACTACAGTCCGTTCACACCAGATGAACGAACGCAAGACCTCACCCACGTCGAACACGCGTGGCCCGGTGCGGGAGCGCTCGAACGCACTGATGGCACGATGGTCGGCATGGTCGAGCTCATCCCGTCGAATATGGATTTTGCGATGTCGGGCGATTGGGCACAACGACAGGCCATTGCCGAAACGTTCGCGAATAACGAACTTGACTTCCCACTCTCACTCCACGCGACGACGAAACCGTTCCCAGTCGACCGACTCGTCGAGCGTATCGATGAGCGACTCACTGACGAAGATGTCCAGCAAAACCCTGCGTTCGAGAGACTACTGGCTGAATATCGAGAGGCACGTCCGAAGGAGATGGCTGGAACCCAGGAGATTCGGTACTACCTCGGTGTCGAAGTCTCTCCGTTCGAAGTCTATCACGACTCTACCGACGAGCAGACGCCACTCGAACGACTGACGAAGATTCCATTCCTCGGCCTCGTTATCACACCGTTCGTCACGCGGCGTGAGCGACTTACCGAGGGTGAAGTTCGCGCTCGATTGTTCGATGCGGTCGAAGCGCGCTGTCGGACCCTCGAAACAGAGTTCATCGGAAAACAACATGGCTGGGCCGCTCGTCGGCTCCCAACGACTGAGCAGTTCCTGCTCTCGGTCGAATTCTGGAATGGCTCGGGCCACGAGTATGGGGCTCCAAATGAGAGTGTTCGGTCAGGTCCAGTACTTCGACAGAGCACACGAGAGGAACGAGATGCATAATCTCTCCGCGTTACAGGTGGGTGAAGGGTTCACGCCAGTGCCACTCACCGAGGTGGTGTTCGCGATTGCACTTGGGTTCCTCGCTGGTGTCATCGTTGTTAGTGTCTGGGCACGAAGAAGCAGCTCTCCCGAGTCATTCGACCCAACCGCAGTACTCGATCCATCCACGCTGGAAGCCGCATCCAACGAGATGTCCATCCTCGAAGCGGCCGACTCACTCCACGCTGATACTGTCGCACCGGCCGCGATTGAGTGGGACACTCGCGCCGCTCGTGTTGGTGAGCAATGGACGACGACGCTCTACCTCGCGTCATATCCAGACTATCCCAAAGACGGCTATCTGAACGAGCTGTTCAACCTCACCGATATCGAGTTCGACTGCACGATCCGACTTCATCCCAAGAACCAGACGCGTGCTCGTGATGAGCTCCAAACGCTCGCAGACAACTTGCAGGTTGATGCGAAGCTCGAGCAGACCGTTCGTGGGTCGTATCTCCAAACGCGCGCTGATGAAGCAACTGCGACGTACACTGCAGTCGAGGAAGGTCAGCATGTCTTCTCTCAAGCGATGTTTCTGACGGTTCGTGCGGAGACACGCGACGAGCTCCGTGAAGCTGTTCGAACGGTCAAACGACGACTCCGAGACCATCCTGCGAATCTCACACCGAAGACGGCAATTTGCGCGCAGGACCGCGGCCTCCAAGCAGCATCACCCCTCGGACCAAACCCGTTCGACGAGGACGTAGTTGCCCTCGGTGGCGCTGTGGGTGCATTGTTGGCGTCGCCACACAACCCAACGATTCTCGAACCAGATGGTGTTGAAGTCGGGATTCATCGACACAACGATAGCCCAGTGGTGGTCGACGCATTCGCTCGTGAGAACGGCTACGCGATGTTCACCGTCGGTGACCCTGGCTCTGGGAAGTCTTTCGGTGCGAAGCAGAACTTCATCCGATCGATTTCGAATTCGAACGACCGGATTGGGATCATTCTTGAACCACTCAATAACTGGACTGGCGTTGCCGAGGCACTCAACGGCCACCGGATTACTGTTGGTGGGAGTATGGGGCTGAACCCACTCGAAATCAAACCGATGCCAGCGCGCGTCCAACAGACACTCGGCGATGACGCGAGTCCGTTCAATGAGAAGATAGACAGCGTTCTGAGCTTCCTCACCAATTTCTTCTCACTTCGGGGAATCCACCTTGGCGACCGTCGAACCACACTCGAACTCGCGATTAGCGAGGCCTATCGTCGGAACGGAATTACTGATGACATCGCCACCCACAGCAACGAGAGTCCGACGATGCGGGATGTCCTCGACGTACTGACTGCACTGTCTGAAACGCCTGAGGAATTCGTCGTCCGGACATCTGTCGAAACCGAGAAGCTCGAAGCCGATGCTGCCTGGCTCATCGACCAGCTTCGCCCCTTCGCTGAAGGAGGCCGATACGAGAATCTCGGTCGGCAGACCGACTTCGAGATCCGCGACGAGAACGTCATCTATCTCGACCTCGGCCAGCAGGAAGGAACCGTCGGTGGGAGTACGAGTCTGCTTATGCAGTTGCTCATCTCTGTTGTCTACGAACGAGCGAAAGAGACCGACAAAGAGGTTGTCTTCGTCATCGACGAGGCTCGCTACATCATGCAAGACACAGAGAGCCTGTCGTTCCTCGAGACGGTGTTCCGCCATCATCGGCATCACGACCTCTCGGTTCGACTCGTTACCCAGACCGTCGACGAGTTCTTCCAGCACCCTGAATCAGAAGCGATTCTTGACCAGTGTGCTATCAAGCAGTTCCACCGTCTCGACGGCATGGACGAACAGTGGGCGAATGAGTTCGGACTGAACCACGCCCAGATGCGGTTCGTTCAAGATGCCGTTCCTGGGTCCGACCGACTCGGCTACTCACAGGCACTCGTCGGCCTCGATGGCGACTGGCGCGGTATCGAAGTGCGAGCGATGCCGTACGAGAAGGAGGTCATCGACTTCGACCCGAGTGATAGCAATCGTACACAGAACTCACTCATGACTAACTGAGCAAATAGAGGTAACTCCCTCGCAGTCTACTACTCAGATATGACTGCGTCTCTCCGGACGGTTGTTGTTGTCGTCCTCGTCCTTTTCGCGGGTTGTACCGGTGGTGGGTCGCTCGATGTGGGCGAGTCACCTGGTCAACCAACGACTGCAACAGAGGCAACAGCAGCGCAGACCACGACTGCGGCCGCATCTCCTAACGGAACGCTCGAGGTCCACTTCATTAACGTCGGGCAATCGGTCAGTACGCTCCTCGTCGCACCGAATGGTGAGACGATGCTCATCGACTCTGGTGATTTCCGTGACGATGGTGAGCACGTCCTCGCGTATCTCCAGGCCCACGATATCCAGCGGTTGGACTACTTGGTGACCTCGCACGCTGACGCAGACCACATCGGTGGAAACGCAGCCATCATCGAGTATTACGAGACACAGGCGAATGGTGTGGGTGCAATCTACGACCCCGGTATCGCATCCACCTCACAGACCTACGCTGCATACCTCGATGCCGTCGAAGAACACGACGTCCCACTGTACCGAACACAAGCCGGTGACCAGATTTCGATGGGGCTGGTGACGGCAACAGTGCTGTCTCCGCCTGAAGGCTACCTTGCGAGTGAAGACAGAAACGAGAACAGCATTGTTCTGATGACGCAGTTCGGGTCGACACGGTTCTTATTCACAGGTGATGCCGAACACGAAGCTGAAGAGTACCTTATCGACACGTACGGTTCGAATCTGCAAGCGACGGTTTTGAAGACCGGCCACCACGGCTCGAAAGGGAGTACAAGCGAGGAGTTCCTTCAGGCTGTCCAGCCCAAGGTCGCGGTTGTTTCGAGCGACTACGACTCACAGTACGGCCACCCGAATGAGGAGACGCTCGAACGATTGGATGCACAGTCAATACCGACGTACTGGACCGCAACACACGGTACGATTGTCTTTGCGAGTAACGGCGATCAAGTGAGAATCAGCACGCAGCAAGCGGCACCGACGCGCCCAATAGAACTCCGTGACGGAACTGCAATTGAACCTGGGACGGAGCCTGACGTGACTGTTCGAACCGAAATCACGGCGGGTGGGAGTCTGACGACTCTCACGCCGGTTGCGACTGATGGTGGAACAGACACGACGGACGCTTCGCTTGCTGTTGTGGAAGTCCATGCAGATGCAGCTGGGTCCGATACTGAGAATCTGAACGACGAGTACATTGTCTTCAAGAATACCGGAAGCGAATCACTCGACCTCTCGGGATGGACAATCTCCGATGCATCTGGTCGGACGTACACCGTCCCTGATGGCACGACACTGGCTGCGGGCGCAACCATCACACTTCACACCGGGTCTGGAGCCGACACGTCGACTGATCTCTACTGGGGCTCAGGTTCTGCTGTCTGGAACAATGATGGCGATACTATCACCGTACTGAATAATACCGGTGCAACCGTACTTGAGGAGACGTACGCATGATTCCAGACGGGACCTACACCGCGACAGTCGACCGCTTCGAAGACGACCTGGCAGTCTTACTCGTCGAAGAAGACGGCCGCGATATCGACCAGCTCGTTGTCGACCGCGACGACTTGCCGTGGCGT
This sequence comes from Haloferax marinisediminis, assembly GCF_009674585.1. NCBI lineage: Archaea > Methanobacteriati > Methanobacteriota > Halobacteria > Halobacteriales > Haloferacaceae > Haloferax > Haloferax marinisediminis. Next base: position 121,695 of record NZ_WKJP01000001.1, read on the forward strand.
GCAAGAAAACAAAATTCAGTCCTCACAGTCACCGTCTCAGATGGGGAGTACAAGAACGGGACGTACAAGCCAGACGAGACAGAAGAACGAACCGAAGCCGCTCAGTCACGGTTTGACCGACTCTCGCGTCGGCCACCACAAGACGACGAGTCGTAATCTCGGCGCTGCCGTCACTCACACCCGCTCAGTGAGTTCGTAATACCTCGCTCTGAGTGTTGGGACCGTTACGTCTGCCGTTGTCGCGAACTCCGCTTGGGTCTGCTTCCCGCCGTGTTGTTTTGTCGCGAGATACAGACAAGCCGCTGCCACACCCATGGGATTTCGTCCGTTCGTAATCCCATCGTCGTCAGCGAGTTCTGCGAGTTCGTACGCACGTGCTTGGATCGCAGATGAGACGCCGCAGTCCGATGCAAGCCGTGGAACGGCCGTCCGTGCAGTCACAATCTGTGCGTCGATTCCCAGTTCGCTGTTGAGGACACGATACCCCGTTCGAACCTGGATGACGGTGCACCGAGCGACGTTTGCAATTTCCGCTTGTCGGCGCGGGAGCCCACGCGCCCGGCACGTCGCATACAGACTTCCTGCAGCCATCATCTCGAGCGAACGTCCGCGAATGAGGTCCTGCTGTTGTGCCCGGCGGTACGTCTGACTCGCCTCTTCGACGACACTGTACGGGAGGTCGAGGGCACTTCCCATCCGTGCGATTTCTTGGAGGGCAGTCGCGAGGTTCCGCTCTGCTTTCGACCCAAACCGCGCACGGCGATGTTCACGGCGAAGTCGGTGAAGTTGTCGCTGCTTTTCTGACGACACCCGCTGGCCGTTCGCATCACGATTGTAGCCGATTTCTGCAGAGACGCCGCGGTCGTGACGAGTGGGAGTGAGTCGGCCTCCAGTTCGTCGTGTTGGAACTGGGTCGTCATCGAACACGCGTGGGCCGTGGGTGTGGTCGATGTAGTAGTGGTCGACGATGAGCCCACAGGCTTCGCAACTGGTTTCGCCGCCGTCCGTTGCGAGCCTCCCGTCGCACTCCGGGCAGTCAGTGGCATCAATTGATTTCCCGCACGATTCGTCGAACGTTCGTTCGTAGATTTCTCTCAGTGACATGCGTTCTGTGTGGCGCGCTACTGCAACGCCCCGCACCCTTGTGGGGCGAACAAAACTGCGGTCGGCTGGTTGTCTGAAGGGTCGTTAGTTGTTGGTCGGCCTGCTCGCTATGCACACCGCGTCGAACGCATCCTTGGACGCGTGTTCCTGACGGCACTCCGTACACCGCCAGAATCGACGACGGTCATGGTCGAACGCTGCAAGGTCTGCGAGTGAGTCAGTAGTCGACGCTCGCCACTCGGTGACGACGACGAGTTCGTGACCCAGTTCAGTCCGCTCGACGATACTCCCGACCCGTTGGGTTGTGTCTGTACTCATTCGGAATCAGCGAGGCACTGCCGCCCCGCACCCGTTCAGGGGGGCGATAAAATCTCTCGTGGGACACTCTATGACCGAATTCGGAGTCTCGTATCCCGATCGCACGTCGCAAATCGCCCATTCGGTTGAGGGAGGAGACGCGTCCGAATTTCGAAGATGACACGTCGAATGTGCTTGCACTCAACACCACGTTTCCGATGGTCTGGACACGAACACGTGCCCGCATGGACGTCAACTTTGTACGTCTTCCCGCTTGACGAAGCAGCCCTGTAAACGGGGCCGACATCACCGAACCGAACGTCCATCTCTTCGGTGAGTGCTTTCCACGTCCGTGATTCGTCGATGGAGTAGCCGCCATCGCTCAATAGTGTCTGACCGTCGGTGACCGGACACGATTCACGGAACTCTGATTTTTTGGTCCGCTCTTGGCCACACTTTCGGCACCGCCAGAATCGCGTACGGTAGCCATTGAGGTCAGAAAGTTCGATATCGTAGTCGGTCGGTTCGCTGCCTGGCACCCATTCAGTGATGCGGACAAGGTCGTGACCGGTGTTCAGGGCTATGGGTAACCGCTGTCGTTCGTCGTCGGTTGAGACAGTCATAAGGTTCTTTCAGGGGGTCACTCGTGTGCGCCCCCGCACCCTTGTGGGGGTGATAAAATTGTCACCTCGTAGAAGAGCCACCTGAGCAACCTGTCCAGGTCGTCTCAGTAACACTTGACATCGAGAACCGGTAGCTCTTCTGAGCAGATGTTACGACTGGTATCTCTGATTTCCGTCGACCCCCCGGCCATCCACTGATGCATCGCGAACAGCGTCTCGATTACCAGCAGATTCGTACTCAAACCGCAACGCACCAGCGCCTGATGCACGCATCAACTCGGCACTCCCCTACACGACGCGCCTCCCACCGATGGTCGCGTACGATCCTGAAGCACATGCGGTCGTGTGCGACGAGTGTTCGACGCGATATGACCCTGCGCTCCCAGGTATCCGAAATGCCATCGAGTGCTGTCACAGTCTCGATGCTGTCGACCGCGACGATATCCCAATCTCGTATCTCCCGCTCAAACTCTCGGCAGTCGAACGCGGGAGTAGTGCGTTCACCGACGCACAGCTCCGCTTCCTTCAAGCAGTCTACTCAGCACACCAGCGCCGGTTCGACCCCGAGTTCGAGTACGACCTCATGTACGACAGTATGGTTCGCCTCCAGGAGTACACGGGCGTTTCACCCAAGGAGGTTCGCGAGCTCATCGATGGCGAGTCGCTCGCCCTCGACTGTACGTACCCACACAAACTCTACACTGTGACGCCGAAGGGGCGCCGTGCGATTGCGGTCCGCCATCGCGAGGGAGTCGCCCATGGCCATGGCCGTGGTGATATGAGTGAGTCGAGTCTGCACGTCGTTATGGTGGAACTCGGTCGACGGTATCTCGAACAAGCGTTTGTTGAGAATGACGAGTCAACAGCCGTCGAGGCCGTCTCCTACTTCGAACCCGACGACTCCCGTTCGCGTCTCGATGCCGTCTGTCTAGACGAGAATGGAAACATCGTCGTCACGCTCGAAGCCGAGCGAGCGAATCACGATATTCTGACGGGGGTGCCCGAAGACTACGATAAGATGGCTGCGTGCGACCCCGAAGCCGCTGTGTGGGTCGTCAAGAACCGGAGTGACGCACACGAAGTCCTTCGTGCATTGAACGAACCGAACGAAGGCCCGCCGCGCGTAGAGAAGACGTATAGTACGAACTCACCCCCATCGACGTTCCAGATTTCCCAGCCTGGGTTTACGGAGATGCACACGCTGCAGGAACTCAGGGATTCGACGCTAAGTGAGTGAGCGAGACGAGTCCTGAAACCACGTGAGCGTGATTCACAGCACCCGTTAGGGAGTAATCACAAGTTTGCCGACGCTCTCGCGGTTCTGCATGGCAGCGAAGGCGTCACCAGTCTGCTCCAGTAGGTAGGTGTCGTCGATGATGGGCGTCAACGCCCCCTCGGCAACCAGTTCGACGAGCGTCTCGAGGTCCGTCTGCGTGCCCATCGTACTCCCGATGACTCGTTTGTGTCCGAGAAACAGGTCTGCGATGTCGATATCAGAGAACTGCCCGGCAGTACGGCCACAGACGACCATCCGCCCACCGCGTCGAAGGACGTCGAGTCCGAGTCCGGTGTACGCACCACCGAGGTGGTTCAACACTGCATCCGGGGTTCCGATGGCCTGGACTGACTCACGGAGGTCGTCCGGGTCCGTGCCCTGGATTGCGTGAGCAAGGCCGATGCCTTCCAGCTGGTCGAGTTTGTCGCGGGATGATGATGTCCCGATTGTTCGGGCACCGAATATGCTCGCGAGTTGGACGCCAGCGACACCCACGCCACCAGTTGCACCCGGAATGAATACGAGGTCGGTTGGCCCAACGCGAGCCCGGCGAAGCATCTGATACGCAGTCATGTACGCCGTCGGAAGTGCGGCAGCCTGTGTCATCTCGACGCTATCAGGAAGGGTGACAAGACGGGCTGCCTCAACACAGGCAGCCTCTGCAAGGCCACCGTGATACAGTGAGTACGATTCACAAAGATTCTCGGGACCCTCGCGACAGAATCGACAGACTCCACAGGTCTCGTTCGGGCAGAGGACCACACGGTCGCCCGGGGTGACTGACGTGACGTCGTCACCGACCGCACGGACCTCTCCAGCGAGGTCCAGCCCGCTCACGAACGGCAGGTTATCTGCGGTGACCATCGCAGAGTCACCCTCGAGAATCCACAGATCGTGCCGATTGATCGAGGCCGCTTCGACATCGACAACCGCCTCGGTCGGTCCGGGTTCGGGGGTTGGTTGCTCGATAAGCGAGACTCCGTCAGGGCCGATGAGGTCGGTGAAGGCTGCGGCACGCATCGGGCTGGTATTCGGGAACCACGGCAATATGAGTAGTGACGGCCTCACGAAACCGGGGAGGACTGAAAGGGGCTGCGGCGAGCACGAAGACGGCCGACGCAAGGACCACAGGCCGCAGGCCGAGGACCGCAGCGAGGCCCTCGAGTGGTCGTCGCGGGGGCTTTCAGAGGGGCGTCTGACTATCGCTGTCCCTACTGAGACACCAACTATCTGCGAATCCACATAGCAATTTTATGCATTGTCTGAGTTGACTAGGATATGAAAGGAGACGAAGAGCCACCCGATTGGAAGTGTCTTGACCCGTGGTGGAGCGCGTTCACAGCGTCGGGTCCTGTTGCAAATGTCTCCATTCCAGCACGAGTGGTCGGCATGGATCACCTCGCCGACCTTTGGGACGAACTCGACTCATGGTGGGACACCTACTCCGAGACTGGGACTGAAACAGCAGTCCAACTCGCTGAGCACCTCCGCCAGTCCAATCGAGACTGGACCACTGCTGCCGCGCCGTTCGACACCGACCCGTTAGCTGTGGATCTCACACGAGACCGGATACGTCGAGGGCCGCTGCAGCCGAGTACCGAAGTCGGGTGGTCGCGGTGGCTTGCGCAGGTGTTGCGCCCGTCTGCAGCCCTCAGTACTGAACTGTTTGACCGTCCAGAGGGGCAGCCCCCACAAGAGGTCATCTTAGAAGACACGCTACCGAAATCAGATGGGTCGTCCAGGAGACCGGACATCCTCCTCTTGTATGACGACTGTGGCGTCTCAATCGAGGTGAAGCTCGATGATGAGAACTACCAAAAGACAGCTGAGACAGCGGCACTCGTCGAAGCGTATTACGACGACCTCGAGTGGTCGCACTATCTCCTCCTCCCGAAGCGAAAGATGAGTCGTCTCGACGCCATCGTCGAACCGTTACTCACCGAGTTGCCTGATGGTCGAACCGAGATTGCGTGGGACGACCCAGGCCCAGTCACTGTGTTACACTGGCGTGATGTTACCACCGCGATTCGAACGCTCCTGTATCATGCTGACATCGTCGACGACCACTGGGGGGCCAACGCGTATCTGTTCTGTGCGGTCGCTGAGCAACAACTCTTGAAGTTCCAATCGCAACCGGTGATTGAACAGCTGGCAGCCCCTGCGACCGTCGTCAACACAGCCCGTCCGATTCGGATTGCACACACACTCGGCGAACAACTAACATATCTCCGTGAGAGGGTGTTTCCATGACAGACGAATTCCTCACGAAGGGGCTCGAAGAAGATCGCTATGTGAAGGCACTCCAGCTGGTCGACCAATTCGAGAGTGAAATCGAGGCGCTACTGTTTGAGTTCGATCAGCGGATGGTCGACCAACACCCCGACCTATTTGACTCGAGTACTGACCCGAACGTGAAGTCGCAACGAAGTTCTTCTGCGCTCGCAATCCACCGACTCAATCACTCGATGAAGGGGCCTCTGGCGCCGACTGAGGGGAAGGCGTACACAATGAACGTCCATCTGTACTGGATGCCCCCGACCGAGTACGGTCGGACTGATATCGACGGCGCACTCCGTGCGTTTGGGTACAAGATCAAGCATGCTGACCGGAGCATCGATACCCGAGTTGCTGAACAGACGCGGGCCGGTGACTGGTCCGTTGAGATGTCCGGAAACCCGTATGACAAAAATACGGTCTTTTATCGACACGTCAGCTCGGCTGCGGAGATCGAGGAGACTGCTGACATCCTCGTTCGTCACTTCTCTGAATTCGGTGATGAATATGCGATGTCTCCAGATGCGTAACCGACGGTGACGCTGAGGGTGGGTTTCACCGTCCACTGTCAGTCATTTGGTGAGCATTCCGGTCACGCTTGATCACGCCGACCCTCGAGTGGTCGTCGCGGGGGCTTTCGACAACCTCGGTCCTTGTCCCTCATTCAGGACCATGGATGAGAGAACGCAGACGGCCCTTCCCCGAATCCTCCAGAACAACTCACCATCAGTCTCACGTGAATGACTGTCAAGCTAACAACGAATAAACATTAATTTTGTTACACGTTGTGTGGATAGATATGAAACTCGACCCAGTAATCGCCCAGCCTCCACGGAGTTTGCACCGCGCCGCACTCAGGGAGGAAGCAGAACGCGCGGTGGGAACACGAGCGGATGTCGGGGTCGAAGAAGAGGAAGAAGAAGTTGAGAGAGAACTGGATGTCCTCGTCGATGAACACCGCCGAGAGTTGGACGCTGTCGGCGAACGGATGGAGTTCCCTGAAGACATGGCTGGCGTGAGTGACGCACTGTACCAACTGAAAAACACCATCCCCACAGACGTGCTCATCCTCTGGGCAGCGGTTGAAGGGGCTGTCCGCCTGTACGGCCTCCCGTTCGAGGTGTACGTCGTGCTGGTCGCGTTCATTACGCTCGCGATGCCAGTGTACGTCTATCGAGCTATCAAGAAACCAGCGTCTCCGACGCTCGAAACCCCAGATGGCCAGTGGTGGGATAACGCCAATTTCCAGTGGCAGAGCGTTCTCTCCGCAGGCGCGTTCCTTGTCTGGGTGTACTACCTTGGTGGACCGTTCGCGATGGCTGGCCTCCAAGACCCAGGTATCGCGGCCGTCCTCGTCATCATCTATCCCGTAGTGATCGTCACCTCACAGTTCTACGGGAGTTACGTCATCTACCAACTCGAAAAGATCCGCAAGCCCGGAACTGAGCGGCCACAGGATACCGTTTGAACGCGTTGTGAAAATGCGTGTCTCATGGTGCATCAGTCCCGTCTGAACCACCGAACTAACCACCACCCATCATCGTCTGTGTCGTCTGCCGCTGCGACCTGCGCTTCTAATTCACGTCGCCGTTCGCGTTCGGCTTCCAACTCCGCTTGTAGTCGCTCGTTCTCTTCGAGCACTGATTCGAGGTGTGTCTGAAGGTCGTTGAGTCGCTCCAGGTGCGCAGTCTCGCGAGCGCGTGCCGCTCGGCCCACGTCCGCCGCTGACGCCTCTTTCTTCGTCCCATCTATCGCAGCATCGTCGTCACGCTCTCTCGTTCGCTTTCGAGAGCCACCTTTCCGCGTCGTCGATCGCCGGACTGCACTGGAAAATCCAGACGGGTCGTAGTATTCGGTCGTCCCTGCGATTGCTCTCTCGATTGTCTTCTCGCCGTAGGTCGACCCATCTGCGTAGTGCACCTCGTCCCATTTCTCTCGGTACAGTCTTGAGTCGCGTACCAGGCGATCCATCTGCTGTGCGTCGCCCCCGGTCCAGAACGCCAGGATCGAACTCAGTGCCATGTCAGCCTCTGAGTGACTGTCGTATGCGCCCGCGTCGCCTTTCCACAGGCGGCTGAATTTCAGGCCGTTGGCCGCGTTCGACGCTCGTTTGACTATGTCTTCGTCTGTGAGGCCGTTGCCTGTGAGTGTGGCGTCTTGACCGCCTGTCTCCGGTTCGACAACCCCGACTGTCGTCTTGGATGGTCCGCTGTTCGATGCTGTGTCTGGTGTCTCGAAGTACGCTGCGTGCAGCGCGGTGAGTTCGGCTGTCCGGTCTTCGATGTCGTTCGATGGGCCGTCAACCCGCTCGCCTGTCACGGTGAAGAAGCGCGCCTGGTCGTACAGTTCGAGGTTTCCTGTTCGGTTGCCGTCTGGGGGGAGGTCTCCGTTGATGATGATGTGATACCCCGTTCCCGAGGGGCTCACTTCCGTGTACGAGTCCATCCGGTCGATGATCATCTGCGACCATTCTTCGGTCTCGCCCGTCTCGCTGTCGCGACACTTGTCCAGGTCGATTCCCACGTACGGGTCGTCGTCGGTGAACACGAATCCCACGCCGTCTGCGTTCCCCGCTTCGGCGTATGCTAGTGCCTCGTCGAACGTTGTCCACGTCTTCGCGTCTGTCGCCGACGCGTACCCCCCGGTCACGTCCTGTGGAACCTTCGTTTCAGCTCCAGTTCTCGTCTGTTTGCGCCACCCTACCCACTGGGCTCGTTCACAGAGGTCATCTGGGAGTGCGTCGCGCGTGGGGAGTGGTGGTGTCATTGCTTGTGTGAGTGTCTCGGTGGAGGTCTAGTAGGTGTTTCGCGCCCGTACACCCTGCTCGATTTTGGCTGGTTTTCTACACCCTTTTGGGTATTTACCCCCTTCCGTCTCACCCGCTACACCCCCCGTCTTCAGGGGTGTACACCCACGCCATTTTCCCGCAAGGGTGTACTCGTCCTGGACGCGTCATGGGTGTACGACCACACCCTCGATGTCGGCGGCTGCCCTGTACTCGCGCTCGGCGATTCCCTTGTTTCTGGACTCGAGCGCCCTCATTGCCGGGTTTCTCACGTTGACGACCGCTGTGTCTCTGTCGTCGTCTGCCCTGGTTTTCCGGTTTCTGACGCCCGTCTCACACCCCTCAAACCCGGTACACCCTATCGTTAGTGGGGTGTATCGCCTGTTTTGGATGTGGCGTGTTGCCTGGTTTTTCGCTTCTTTGGTGCCCGCTTCCCCCTCGCTCGTCGCCCCGGTTCTCCCTTCTCGATTGCTGCCCACACCCCACTTTCTCTCGACGCTTACGCCCTGTGTCCCAGGTTCGTCTCGACTGGAAGGGCAGGGGTGTTTCGATGCATACGACTCGCCGTTTTTTTCGATGGCGCCTGGGTGTGGCTGAGCGATGGCAACCAAGGGTGTTGTTGCGGGGAATAGGAAGGGTGTACTCCAGTGGAACCAAAGGTAGGTTGTGAAACCCATATCGAGTCCAAGAACGAGCAGGCGAGACCACCATCGTCGTCGCAACCCCACGAACCCAGACAGACCTGACAATCGTCGTTCGGCCAGTGTGATGGCGCGGATGCGGAGGACCCACGAAATCGTTTTCCACCCTCTTTTGACAATTGTTAACGTCCCACACATCGAATGACTACCTAGTGCTCGAGTCGGAGGCAAGAGGAGACCGTCACCGAAGACGAGCGCTACGGAGTAAGACAATGGCATCAGCAAGTACACCAACCCCCGGAGCCGACGCGAACGCACTCATTGCTCGCCGGTACCCGGAAGACATCGCAACACAGGGGAACCTCGACCTCATCGACGAGATTTGTGTCGAAGACGTCCTCGACCACAGTCCGCTCGGCGACCTGAAGGGGCGCGAAGAACAGAAAGAACAGATGCGGATGCTTCGAGGGGCGTTCAGTGACTTCTCGGCGACAGTCGAGGACGTCGTCACCGAAGGCGACATGGTCGCCATGCGCGTCACCTTACGCGGAACCCACGATGGTGAGTTCATGGGCCGCGACGGAACCGGAAAGACGTTCGAGGTCTCGAACATGGTGTTCACTCGCATCGAAGACGGACTGATCGCAGAGCGGTGGGTCATCCCGGACATGATGGGAATGCTCACCCAACTCGGCATCGTCGACGCACCTCAGATGTGAGGGCACCGAACAGCGGTTTTTTCGGCGCGTGGACTTACTCGCTCGCCACGCCACCGATGGGCATCGTGTAGCAGACGGCAGTGCCCTTCAGAACGACCGTCCCATCGTCACGCGTAATCTCCGTTTCGAGTTCGGTAATCGGCTTGTCCTCGCGGACCTTCGTGACTTCGACCCACCCAGTAATCGTGTCACCGGGGCGGACCGGCGCGGTGAAATCCCAGTTCACGTTGAGGAACACTGACCCCGGACCGGGCAGGTCTTCGGCGACGATGGCGTTGAGAAGCGCGCTCGTGACGCCCCCCTGCACGACGATTTCACCAAACTGTGTTGCCTTGGCGACTTCCTCGTCGTAGTGGAGCGGGTTGTAGTCGCCGCTCAGTTCTGAGAACAGTTCGATGTACTCCGGTTCGATGGTCCGTGAGCGTTCGGCGTACTCGCCGACTCGCGGGGGGCCACGCGGCCAAATCGTATCGGGTGCGGAGGTGTCGGTGTCGTCCATACGAGATTGATTGGCGTTCTGAGACGATAGCCGTGCGGGAGGGAATACACGAGACGATGTGAGTACTCGATGGATGGTCTACTCCGACTCCAACACGCCAGACGAGGAAATTTCAGTCTCCGTCACGGACACAGTTAGGTACCTGAGTTGACCCCGGCGAATGAGCGACTGGAAACGCAGTCGCGACTCACTGAGAACAACGTCGAGAGAAGTAAGAGCGAGGGCGGCCGGGCACCCGCCCACACTCCACGGACACTGGGGAAAACTCCCCGGTATACGCAACCCAAGTGCAGGTATCTACCTGCAGTACATCTATTCAAACCCGGGGGTTAAAACGTTTTTCTAGTGTCATTTGCGGCGTGAGTTCACCTGACGCAGTTGGTGCGCCGCCGGTTACAGCACGTGCCCTCGCTGCTGGCCACTGCACGAAAATTCGAATGTCTGCTGAGGACTGTCTCAAGAACGGAGTCAGGCCGTGACGATCTCGTCTTCGAGGCTGGCGACTGCGTCGAGTACCTCGTCGATTTCGTTTTCCTCGACGTCGAACTCCTCCAGTGCGTCCTTGAGGTGCGTCGCCGTCGCCGCGAAGTCGTCGTGTGACAGCTCCAGGTGTTCGTGTGCCTCGCGCATGTCGGCGCCCGTGTAGTCGACAGGGCCGCCGGCCACAGCGCTGATGAACTGCACCTGGTGGGCTCGTTGTTTCTGCATGTCCGTGTCTTCGAAGTACGGTGCGAGCTCGTCGTCCGCCAGCATCCGGTCGTAGAACTCGTCGACGACTGCAGAGATAGCCTCTTTCCCGCCAAGTCTCTCGTAGAGAGTTTTATTGCCCGACATTAACCGGATATTAAGTTACTCTTTGATAAGCTTACCCCGGAGTGTCACTTAACTGATTGAAAATATTTTATACGATTACGTAACATATTGCTCCCAGCGTGATAACGACCACTTTCCCCGCGTCCCTGACACGGGCACCCCAGCAATCGATGGCGCGAACACTCGGAGGGCGTTGAGTCGTGCACGGAATCGTCCTCAACCAGTTGAAAAGCTTCGTCGTCGAGACGTACGACCGCGACACGTGGGCGACGTTACAACAGGAGGCGGGCCTCCCGGGCAAACTGTACGTTCCAGTGACCGAGTACCCCGACGAAGACGTTCTCGCACTCGTCGAGACGGCATCTGAACTGACGGAGATACCCATCCCTGACTTGCTCGAAGCGTTCGGCGAATTTCTGGTACCGCCACTCCTCGAAACGTACGGCGTCCACGTCGACAAAGACTGGACCGGGCTCGAACTCATCGCGAACGTCGAGCGGTACATCCACATCGCACTCCGGGCGAAACAGGTTTCGACGTACACACCACCCGAACTCGAATCGGGGTGGCGAGACAACAATACGGTCAGCCTCGTCTATCAATCAGACCGTCAACTGTGCCACCTCGCGAGAGGCATCATCACAGGTGTCGGCGACCACTTCGACGAACCGTTCGAGATCGAAGAACCGGTCTGCATGCACGAGGGTGACGAGTACTGCGAACTCCTCGTTCGACACGCCGAAGCAGCCTAACGAACCCTCCAGACGTGGTCGTCGCCAGCAGATTCACCATCTGCGTGGCACTCGAACCCATCTGAGACTCGACCGAACGAGCGTCAGCCCTCCGATAAAATCGACCGTTTAGCGCCGCTTAATCCGTCATATAATGCCAGAATAGTTTGGAAAGAAGACTGTCAGTACTGTGCGAAGGTTTATAGTATCAGATGAGACATTCGTGGCATATGGTAGATATACTCGGTCTCCTTCTACCTAGGTTCATACGCCGACGGTACCCACTTCGGTTCGGAGTGGTACTGGGCGGTATCGGCGTTCTCGTCGGTGCCGTGGGTCTAGGTGTGGGGCGAACAACAACGTATCAAGTCCCGACGGAGGTCGTCGCTGCGGCCGCCGGGGGTATCGTCGTGAGCGGGGTGCTCGGCGGGCTGATGGTCAGAAGCACGATGAAATCGGTCGACTCCATCAGTTCGAGCACCGAGACGATGCGCGACGGAAACCTCGACGTCGAAGTCGAGAACGGTCGAATCGACGCTGTCGGCCGGCTTTCGGAGTCGATTGCTGGCTTCCGCGACGCCGTCGCAGAACGGCTCGAGCAGACGAACTCCGACCACGAACAACTCGAGACGGAGCTTCGCAAGGTCGAAGGTGTCGCTGACCACTACAGCGGTGAACTCGAAGCGGCCCTCGACGACCCCTCGCTTCGTGTCGATACCAACGCCCCGAACGAGGCGATGGCCGCGCTTGCGAGGGCAACCAACGACGTTCTCGACGCACGAGAAGACCGAGTCGACGAACTCGCAGACGTGCGTGAGCAGGTCGACGCACTCCACGCAGAGCGTGACCGACTGGACACCGAGAACCAGCAGCTGAAAGCCATGGCGGGCGAGTACGCCGAGGTTCTCAAGGCGTGTGCTGACGGTGACCTCTCCCAGCGGATGGACGAAGACGTCGAAAACGAGGTCGCGTCCAGATTCGCCGCCCAGTTCAACGAGATGATGACCGAGTTCGAACAGACCACGGTCAAAGCCGAGAACTTCGCGAAAGAGGTCGCGACACTGAGCAACGAAGTCACAGTGAGTGCGACCGAAGTGCGCGAAGGGAGCGAACAAGTCTCCGGCAGTCTCCACAGCATCTCCAACGTGGCAGAGACCCAGTACGACAACCTGGAGTCGGTCGCCATCGACATGAGCAACCTCTCTGCGACCATCGAGGAGATCGACGACTCGTCGAGTGACGTGGCCGAGATTGCCCAACAGACGGTCGAAACCGGCCGCGAAGGGCGAGAAGCCGCGACGGAAGCAATCAAGGGGATGAAAGAGATCGAGCAGGAGTCCGTCGACACGGTCGAAGAGATCGAACGACTGGAGTCCGAAGTGCAGCAGATCGACGACCTCATCGACTTCATCCGCGAAATCGCAGAGCAGACGAACATGCTGGCGTTGAACGCCAACATCGAAGCGTCCCGTGCCGGTGAGTCCGGTCAGGGCTTCGCCGTGGTCGCCCGCGAAATCAAGGAACTCGCAGAGGGGACCAAGGACGCGGCCGCAGACATCGAGACGCGACTCGAAGAGATTCAGTCGCAAACCTCCCAGACGGTGGCAGAAGTTCGCGACACGCGAGAGCAGATTGCGCGACACACCGACTCCGTCCAGAACGCTGCGGAGGCACTCAACCAGATTGCCGAGAACGCACAGGAGACCAACACTGGTGTCCAGGAGATCAGTTCGGTGACGAGCCAACAGGCGGACGCTACGCAGGCAGTCCTCTCTGCGGTCGACGACGCGACCGAGACTAGTGCCGAGACGGTCGAAGAGGCATCGGCAGCGGCGACAGGTGCCGAACAGCAGACGCTTGCACTGTCTGCAGTGTCGGACAGCGCGAGTGCGCTTGCGACGCAGGCGAACCGCCTCAACGACACGCTCGACCAGTTCAAGACCGAGATGGCCGTCACAGTGCCGGCCGACGAAGACGCTGGTGAAGCCGACGAGGCTGACCCACTGGAATCCGACGAAGACGTTGGCGAAGCCGACGAGGCTGAAGACGTTCTGGCTGACGCAGACGGTGACGACCCACTGGCCGAAGACCCGCTGGCCGAAACGCCCGCTTCGGACGAGTCGACGTTCCGTTTCGACGGGGAGCCCGGCGACGAAATCGACTTCGACGAGGTCGAATCCGACGTGGAACTGGCCGACGAAGCCGAGGGAGAACCGAGCGACGAGACCGAAGAGTCGCCTGTAGACAACACCGCGGAGCGATGATGCAATCGAAGCTACCGTCTCTCTGCTCAGAAGGGGTGAGCAGATGAGCGAACAGTCGGCCGACGTTGGCGGCGGTGACACCGTCGCACCTGAGTCGGTCATCGAATTCCTCGAGTTCCGTCTCGATGGAGACCGATACGCACTGGAGTTGGGCCGGGTGGGGCAAGTCATCTGGAAACCTGCGATTACTCGTGTTCCGAACGCCCCCAACGGAATCTACGGGTCGGCGACAGTCGAAGGCGACGTCGCCGTCGCCGTCGATACGTACGCAGTCGTCGACTGTGAGCGGCCGTTTTCTGACCCCGAGGACGCGTACCTCGTTCTCTTAGACCGTCAGGAGACGCCGCAACTCGTTGGCCTCCTCGTCGAAGCGGTCGACGGAATCTATCGACACCACGTCGATACGGTGTCTCAACTGACGGACGGAGACGTCCCACTCGACGACCGCTGGTTTAGGGCCGTAATCGAAGATGGCGAGACGCCCGACATACACGTCTTCGACAGCCATCAACTCATCGCGGCCATCCACCCACTGGAAGCACGATAACACGATTTACGAAACAGACAGACACAGACAGATGATCACAACCGAACCGAGGTTCACGTAGGACGCACACATGTCAATCGGGATTCTAATCGTCGACGACTCAAGCTACATGCGAAGTAGGCTCAAGAGCGCGCTCGACGATGACACGTACGAAATCGTTGACGAAGCACAGAACGGCGCATGGGCAGTGCAGAAGTACAAAGAACACGGCGATGACATCGACATCGTCTTGATGGACATCGTGATGCGAAAGGCGAACGGTGTCAAGGCGACTGCCGCCATCAAGCATCTCGACAAAGACGCCCGCGTCATCATGTGTACGAGCGTGGGACAGCGGAAGAAGATGGAACTCGCCGCCCGGGCAGGCGCAGACGGCTACATCACGAAACCGTTCGACGACGACGAAATCGTCCGAGCCATCGAGAGTATCCTTTCCGACGAATCATGAGACACAGAGAGGTACCGCCCACGAAAACCGTCGTCAGTAATCGCGGGAGGCCGCCGTGAGCCGAAACGACGAATTCGTCCGCGAGACGCGGACGTCCGTGCGACAACTGACGAACGGACTCGTCGAACTCGAACGAGACGGAAGCAGTCGGGAACTGGTAGACGACCTGTTCCGGACGGCGCACACGCTGAAGGGGAACTGCAGTATGGCCGGTCTCGACGGTGCGAGTCGGCTCGCCCACGCAGTCGAAGACTTCCTCAGCGGTCTCCGTGACGGGTCACTGGGTCCGAACCCAGACCTGATAGACGCCGCACTCGCAGCAGTCGACGACATCGACGCGATACTCGACGAGTGGGCCGACGGAGACACCGTCGAAACCGACCCCGAGTCGTCGGTGTCGGCGCTCCGCACGGAGATGGAACGCTACCGAGGTGACCCGGGTGCGAGCGACGAGATGGCATCACGGGACGCAGACGCGCCGAGTCCAGAGTCGATGCCCGACCCGGACACGGCGGAGTTCGACCCGACAGTCGTCGATGCGCTCGAATCCGCGAGCGGGTTCGACGACCTCGAAGGGTTGCTCGCCGAGATGGACGACCCCGATGTGGACGAAGACGAAGCGCAGTCCCGCTGGGGGACGTTCGACAAGCGTGACGCTGACGACCCGTCGGCGGGTCACGGTTCGGCAGGGAGCTCTCAAAACGAGTTCGACGCCATCAAAAGCGGCGTCGACACGGACGACGTCTCGTCACTCGACCGCGAACTCGTCGAAACCGAATTCGGCGAGTTCGACGACGACGACCAGCTCTCGATTCAGGACCTCATCGAAGGCGAAGTCGCCGGCCCTGACGTGGAGGACGAAGACGCAGACCAGTCGGACGACGCCGACGCAACCGCCGACTCGTCGAGTTCGACAGTCAGCGCCGACGCCGACACGGCAAACGACGCCATTCGCCCCGAAGACTTCGGCTACACCGCTGCTACCTCGTCGGCCAGCGACGACACCCCAGTGAGTGCAGACGAGGGTGCATCAGAGACGCCAGCGGGTGCGACTGCATCCGGAGCCGACGCGGCAAACCCGTTCGAAGGCGCCGACGTCGTCGACCCCGACGAAGACCCGGCAGACGACGGCGTCTCGGTAGCAGGCGAGTCCGACGTGGCCACCGAACAGCCAGCCTCGACAGAATCTGTCGACGCAGACCTCGAACGCGAGGGAGAAGACGACGCAGAAATCTCGTTCCCCGACGGCAAGTCGTTCGACCCCGAGAGCGAGGAGTCGTCCGCGTCTGAGGAACCGGCGCTCGGATTCTCCGCAGACAATGCATCCGAGGCGTCGGACGACAGTCCCGACGACTTCGAGGAGTTCGACGACGCTCCCGACCCCCTCGACGACGTCTCCGACGAGTTCGACCTCCCAGACGAGGGTGCCGACGGACCCGGACACTCCGAAGAGATTACCGAAGACGACCTCTCCGGCGAGTTTGGAGACGACAGTTTCGACCTCGCAGACGACGACCAGCAGGGCGACATCTCCGACGAGGACCTCGGCATCCCCGAGGACTTCCTGAGCGGTGGTATCGACCTCGACGTCGGGCAGACAGCGAACGACTCGGCGAGTTCGGCAGACGACGCCGGGTTGTCGGTCGAACGCGGAGTCGAGGGACTCGACCTTCCAGACATCGACCTGCCAGACGTCGACGAACTCTCTGGCGCATCCCTCGCCGACGAGTTCGACGGGAACTCGGCCGCCGACGTCTCGTTCGAACGGGACGAACACACGATGGCGTTCGAGTCCCGCTTCGCCGAGCGATTCGGTGGCAGTGTCGGCGACGACGACGTCCAACTCCTCCAGGTTGCCTCCTCGACGATCGAGGAGAGTAGCCTCGATGCCGCCAGATACCAGTCCAGCGGGACCGCGTCGTACCCACCCGACTTCGGTGACACGCGAGAGACCGACCAGATTCAGTCGCTCACCGTCGACGTCCAGAACGCGGACTCGCTTTTGAACCTCGTCGAAGAACTGTCGCTGACGCAACTGCGCATCAAACAGTCCGACGGAGAGGACATCGACGACCACCTGTCGGTGATGGATTCGGTGACGGCCGAACTCCGGCGCGCCGTGATGAATTTACGCCTCATGCCGCTTTCGACGGCCATCGACGGACTCCCACGAGTCGTCCGCGACATCGCACGCAAGCAGGACAAACAGGTCTCCTACGAAGTGTCCGACGAGGGTGTCAACCTCGACCGAAGTATCGTCGAGAAACTCGGCGACCCACTCGTCCACCTCGTTCGGAACGCCGTCGACCACGGCATCGAACCGCCGGAAGAGCGCACCCGACAGGGCAAGAAACCGGAGGGGACCGTCGAACTCAGAGCACGACGAGACCGCGAACACGTCGTCATCGAAGTCGAAGACGACGGTCGGGGTATCAGCGCCGAGCGAATCCGACAGCAAGCGATCGACAACGACATCATCTCCAGAGAACGGGCCGAGCGCATGTCGTTCGACGAGGTGTACGACCTCGTCTTCGAACCCGGCTTTTCGACCGCAGACGAGGTCACCGACGTCTCCGGCCGTGGTGTCGGCATGGACGCCGTCAGGCGAACCATCAACTCGCTGGAGGGGACCGTCGAACTCACGAGCGAGTCGGGGTCGGGAACGACGGTCCGCATCCGTCTTCCCGTCTCGATTGCCGTCGCGAAGATGCTGTTCGTCCGCGTTGGCCACGAACAGTACGCGATTCCGGCGAGTGCCGTCGAAGACGTCGAAATCGTCGACGAAGACAGCCTCTCCGACGACGGGTTGGTGGCTGTCGACTGGCCCGAACACGTCACAGACCGCCCCGACCGCATCCCGCTTCTCCGTCTCGGGAAGGTGTTAGGTGTGGAAGACGCGGCCAGTGGTTCCGGGACGACCGACTCCACCGACAACCAGTCCGGTGCGTCCGAATCGACCGCCGCGGGAACCGCACAGGCGGACAAACGCTCGCACAGCAAACGCGTGCTCGTCCGACTGGACCCCGCGACGCGGGAACTCGCACTGCTCTGTGACGAAGTCGACGACGCCCGTGAAGTCGTCGTCAAACCGTACGAGAAACTGCTC
The DNA here is from genome assembly GCF_009674585.1 of Haloferax marinisediminis. Taxonomy (NCBI): domain Archaea; kingdom Methanobacteriati; phylum Methanobacteriota; class Halobacteria; order Halobacteriales; family Haloferacaceae; genus Haloferax; species Haloferax marinisediminis. The sequence goes on from NZ_WKJP01000001.1 coordinate 139,822, forward strand.
GGCGACGTGCCCGGAATCAGTGGCGCGACGATGAGTGGGGATGGAACGCTTGTGAACATCGTAGACGTGACAACACTATGACCGAACTGAATCAATCAACGACGGGACAGCACCGAATCGACATCGAAAAACTCGGCGTCTTGAACTACCTCGGCGAGTTGGGCGTCAGTGGTGTCGAATCTCGACTCGGAAAGTTGGCCGGCAAGTCGACGGCCGTCAGGTCAGAAGTCGTCAAGAACGGATTCGTCGACGAATCGACCGTCGATTTGGCGTTCGACGCCGAGAAGCGACTGGGCGTCAGGGTCGGCCTCAACGGCGTTCCGCACGGGTGTATACTCGTGTTGTTCCCGCCAGCGAGTGCGAAGCGCGCCGTCCGAATGATGCTCGCAGACACGAACGAAGACGTGGCCGATGTGTCGAACGACATGGCGGTCAGTTCCATCGTCGAACTCGGCGGGATGGTGGCAAACGGGTTCCTCGACGCGCTCGCCGACACGTTCGACCAGCACATCGCGACGTGGCCGCCGGTGACGCGGAACAGCGAACTGCCACAGATTATCGAGCGAGCAGTCACCGACGAAGAAGACAGAGGTCTGTACCTCGAAACAAAGTTCCACATCACGAGTCACAACATCGACGTCGAACTCTACTTGTTCCCAGAAAACGAGGTGTTCGTAGAGATTCTGAACCGCCTCGACATGGACGCAGTCACCGAGGGGGCTGACACGTGAAGCTGAACGTCAACGCACTGGGGACCTTCTACGAGATGGCCCGCGAGGGTGCCGGACTCGCGGCCACTCGCCTGAACTCGATGTCGGAGTTCGAGAGTCGTGTGAAAGTGACGCGACTCCACTTCACCCACCGGTCGGAGATCCGCAACGAACTCGATGATGGCTCCGAGAAAGTCGGCATTCGTGTCTCGATGGACGGCGAACTGTCGGGCACCTCCCTCCTGTTGTTCGACCACGAGAGCGCACTCTCCGTCGCCGGAGCGCTCGTCGACGACGTCGACGACGAACCGACCAACGAACTGGCGACGAGCGCCATCGTCGAACTCTGTCACATCATGAACAGCGGATTCGTCGACGGGTGGGCAGACGTCCTGCAGGCCGAAATCGACGTCGACGCCCCCGAGTACGTCATCGGTGATACGGCGGGCGCATTCATCGACGAAGACGAGTTCGGTAACATGCACGAGGAGTTGGCGCTCGTCTTCCAGAGTCAAATCGAGACGACGGGAACCGAGTTCGGATTCGAACACTACCTCATCCCCGAACACGAGTCAATCGCTCGACTGTTCGAGACGCAGACGGACGACGAGGGCATCGAGTACGAGAAACTCGCCGGATTCGACCAGATGGCACAACACGGGGCCACGCGCGTCGCCGAGAACCTCTCGCGGATGACCGGAATCGAGATGGACGTCGATATCCGCCGCATCAACTTCATCTCGCTCGACGCCATCCCAGAGACAGTACCGAACGAACCGCTCGTCAGCGTCGCGTTCAGTTTCAGCGGCACGCTCGGCGGCTATCTCCTGTTCCTGTTCGACCCAGAGTCAGCGAACGAACTCGTCGCGGCCACGGTCGGTGACTCACCCGGCGGCGGGTTGGGTGCGTTCGAACAGGACGCCATCAAAGAGTTGAGCAACGTCATGACGAGCGGTCTACTCGACGGGTGGGCGAACATGCTCGACGCCACCATCGACCACTCGACACCCGCGTACTCACACGACATGGGTGCGGCCGTCGTCGACCCGCTCATCGTCGGCCTGAGTGAAGTCCAGGAGTTCGCGTTCGTCTTCGACACGCGCATCCACGCCGTCGACCGAGAGTTCGACGTCGACATCTACGCGATACCCGACGAGACGGACCTCGAAGCAGCGCTGGACCGCCTCGACGCGAGACGTATCGACGAGTCACTCTCACACGACGTTGAGGAGACGGAGTTCGAAGCACGAGAGTTCGACGCCGACCTCGTCGAAGAGATTGCCGCTGGCACGTTCGAGGAGGTCGAAGAGCTATGAAGACGTTCGACTTCGGCACCGACGAAGAGGAAGCGACTCGCGAAGAACGACTCGTCGGCGTCTCTGGATACCACGTCACGAGCGAGGGTGAGACGCTCATCGCCTACGGGCTCGGGGCGTGTGTCGCAATCGCCCTCTGGGACACCGACAGCAAGGTCGGCGCACTCGCGCACACCCTCTTACCCCGGCAGGAAAGCGGCCTCGGTGCCTCTTCAGGAAAGTACGTCGATGCCGCCATCCAGACCATGCTCCGCGAGATGGTCGAAGAAGGTGCAGGCTACTCGTCTATCGAAGCACGACTCGTCGGCGGCGCGGACATCTTCGAACTGAAGGCTCTCGGCAAGGGCGTCGGTAAGAAGAACGCCTCCGTCGCTCGCGAAGAGTTGGCGAGACTCGACGTCCCAATCGTCGCCGAGTCCACCGGTGGCGAACACGGGCGAACCGTCGAATTCGACACGGCAACCGGGCGACTCGAAGTCACGACCGCCCACTCCGACGACGTCGAAGTGCTGTAGCTCCCGGTCTTTTGTCGTCGCTATCGATTGGAAGGAAGCAGGAACCGTCGGGCGTTCCGACCGTGTTCTCGTCTGTCTCTATTGGAACGTGAAAGAGAGTGCGAGCGGCGTCGAGTTGACGAGGTTGTCGCTGACCGGGCAGCGCTCTTCGACCGTCGAGAGCCACGTTCGAATCGTCTCGTCGGACGCGTCCACGTCGGCCGAGACGTCGACACGAATCTCTTCGTATCCGGCGCGCGCGTCGTCGCTCAGTCCCATGAACTTCGCGGGGTCGAGGTCACCCTCTATGTCGATTGTGAGGTTCTGAATATCGAGTTCCATCTCTCGGGCAACGAGGTGGGCGGTGACGTTCAGGCACCCCGCGAGTGCGCCGAGGAGGTACTCGACGGGGTTCGGTCCGACGTCAGTCCCACCGAGGTGTTCGGGCTCGTCGACGACGAACTCGAAGCCACGGGTCGAGACGCGGGTCTGGGTGGGGGAGTCGGCTTGTGCGCTGATGTCGAAGGAGATGGTTTGTGGGCGAGTTTCTATGGACATAGTTGAACTATCGTCTGGTGAGAGTATAGCCCCGAATGGCGCTTCTCAGGCGCCGAGAAGCGTGTTAGTGAGTATCTGAGCCGTGCTGTGTCGAAGCGTGATGTTCCTCGTCTTCGTGGTCGTCGTCGAGTACGTCGTCGAGACCCCACTCTGCACGCGCACGTGCCTCTTCTCGCGCTTCGGAGCGAATCGCCTCGATCGCGTCGGCATCCGCGGATGACGACTCCTCGTCAGATTGCTTCGGCGAGTGCGTCTAGAAGTGCGTCGTTTTCGTGTGGGCGGCGGACGTTGATGCGAACGTGGGAATCGAGTCCCTGATAGTATCGGGCGTCACGAACCGCGAATCCGCGTTTCCGGGTTTCGTCGAGGACGCGGTCGACGTCGTCTGCTCGGAACAAGATGAGCGAACTGTCGGCCGGTGAGACGTCGTACCCGAACGACTCCAGTTCGGCGACCATCCGTGGACGCTCCCGTTCGATTCGGTCGCGGGTGGATTCGAGGAAAGAGTCCTGTTTGAGACAGTAGGTTGCCGCCTCGACAGCAGGTGACGACAGCACCCACGTACACCGAGCACGCTTGAGTTTTTCACAGACTTCGCCGGTTGCCGCAGCGAACCCAGCGCGAAGTGACGGCACGCCGAAGACGTTCGTCACCGAGTGGAGTGTGATGACGCCGTCGAGGCCGGCGGTGCTCGGGAGGCGCGTGAATCCGAGAAACGACTCGTCGACGACGAGTGGCGTGCCGGCACGCCGACATGCATCGATGAACACGCGGAGGTCCTGTGTCGGGTACGCCGACCCCATCGGGTTACTGGGGTGACTGAGAATCACCACCGCGTGTTCGGCGGGGTCGACCTCCTCGAATATTCGGTCGTACGGGACGTGAACTGGTTCACCCCCCTGCAGGCGGATTTCGCGAGCGTACTCGCCGCAACACGGTGCCGGAATTGCGACGGTATCCCCGGGTGAGACGGTCACGCCGAGTGCGAGTCGGAGCGCTTCGATGACGCCTGCTGCGGGGACGACTTCGTCGGGGTTGCATCCCACGTAGTCGGCGGCGGCGACGCGGAACTCCGAGTAGTCGTCCAGCGAGTAGCGACGGGAGGACGAAAACGAAGATTCGTAGACACCTGCGAGACCAGGAGGTCTGTCTGGGTTCGACCCCAGACTGAAATCTACGAGGGAGTGGTCGGCGGTCCCGCCGTGCGTTACCGGGTCAACGTCGGGAACCGAACTGGGGTCCATGCCAGATTCTCGTAACGAAACATAATCAATGCTTCTTAATAGACATCTTGTATACCACTGACAATTCGTCAGTTTTTCCACAGAATCGCTAATGGATTTGCACTTGAGAAACGGTCGCACGCTCGTCGGCGACGACACCAAACTGCGCGGCTTCGACACCCCGGGGAATCGGTGTCGTCGCGTATCGAGAGTCGAGACTGGCTAACACCGCATCACGCACACAGACACGCGACGCGTGTCCGACCGTGGTCGCACTCCCGGAGAACGCCTCCGGTTCGCCAGCGGGGTCACACGCGGCGATAACGGCATCTGTCGTCGTGCCCGGCGACCCACACCGTGACAGAAGCGTCGCTGCTTTGGCTTCGGCGGCCACTGCGACGAGGTTCGCCAGCGCACCCGGTTCCAACGACCGTGTCGTTCCGACGACGACGTTCACTGTTCCGACGTGCTCGTCTTCGCCGCCAGCAGGAGACGACGGCCCACCAGTCTGTTCGAGGCTACCATCACAGTCGGTCGCCGTATCTCCGCCCTCGAACTCGGTTGGCAGTGCGGCCGGGTTGGACACCCCAGCAGTGACGACGGCCTCGACTGGGCCAAACTGGGCACGACGAGCGTGCGCTTGGTCGACGCCCGTCAGCAGTGTCGGGCCGGCCTCGTCGAACCCAGCAGCAGCACGACGGCGTTCGATGTACGTATCGAGGTCAGTCTCGGGCCAGCCTTTGGGGACACTCACGTTGTACGCGACTGAGCCGTGTGACTCTCCGCCGGCGTACCCTGTCGAGAGCCATCGTGTCTCCGGGCGATAGAGTCGACAGACACCATCGCGACGGGTGACCTCAAACATCGGCGAGTGCGCGGAGGAGTTCGTCGTTCTCGTCTGGGTGTTTCACGGCGACTCGGACGTGGGAATCGAGTGTCGGGAACGTCGTTGCGTCGCGAATGGCGACGCCGCGTTTGCGGGCCGTCTCGACCACCGAACGCACGTCTCGGTCACCCACGTCGAGGAGGAGAAACGGTGCATCTGACGGAACCACGTCGAACTGCTCCGACAGTGAGTCGGCGAGTCGCTCACGTTCGCGTGCGACGCGGGTGCGTGTGTCTTCGACGAAGTCCGTCTGTCGCATACAGTAGGCACCGACCGCGGCCGCGGGAGTCGAAAGCGACCACGAACGCCGGGCGACAGCGAGACGCGCACCGAGGTCGCCGGTGGCGACGGCGAATCCGGCCCGGATACCAGGGAGGCCGAACATCTTGGTCAGCGAGCGAGCGACGACGACGCCGGGTTCGCCCGCGAGACTGGGTGCATCCGTGAAGTCGAGGAATGCTTCGTCGACGACGAGAACCGTGTCCGACTCGCGGCACCGAGCTGCAAACGCACGGAGTCGCTCGGTATCGGCGAGTTCTCCCGTCGGGTTGTTGGGCGTGCAGACGACGGCAACGTCGTGTGGACGCGGGTCGACATCGAGAATCTCGTCGGGAGCGACGGCGACGGGGTCGGCCCCCTGAAGACGAATCTCACGGTCGTACTCACCGAAACTCGGTTCGGGGACGAGCGCCGAGTCGCCGGGGCCGAGTGTAACTTCGAAGGCGAGTCGCAGGGCTTCGAGGCCGCCGGCAGTCGGGACGACCGATTCAGGGTCGCATTCGACGTACTCGGCGGCTGCCGCTCGAAAGTCTGCGTAGTCGTCGTCGGGGTACCGCGTCGCGGCAGCGAGTGCCGACGCGTACACGTCGTCGACGCCGTCTGGTCGGTCAGGGTTGGTGTTCGCGCTGAAGTCGAGCACCGTCTCGTCGGTCGTCCCGCCGTGAGGGACGCGCGCCGTTCGGGCGACAGAGTCAGGGTCCATACTCGGCCCCGTCGGACGCCTCAGCGGCCATCTTCGACCTCGTCGACAGCTTGCGGGTCCAACCGCGAGAGCACGTCGAGCGTCGCTGCTTCCACGTCGTCGAGGACGCCCATCCGGTCGGCGAGCATGAGCGCACCGCCCATTCCCGCTCCCTCCTTGGCCTCGCCGGCGGCGTATCGGTCGAGCGGGTGCGTCTCGAATCCGGGGTCGGTGACGACCACGTCGACGTCGAGTTCGGCGGCCGCAGTTTCGAGTTCGGGAACGTCGTCGGCGAGGTACGACGTCGTCGCGAGCGTCAGGTCACCGACTGCACCGGCGTGTCGGACGAGTGCTGCCGCCGCGAGCAGTTGGGTCCCGCCGCCGAGTGTCACGTCGATGCCCGCTTCGAGTGCGCCGACGGTCAGGCCAGCGACAACCGGGAGGACTGGGTCGCCGAGATATCGTGCGGCGAGTTCTGGTTTGTGGGCGGCATCGCCGGGCGAGAATCCGCTCGCGTCCAACGCTTCGGCGACGACGTCTTCTTTGAGGCTCGTCGGGTTCTCTGGGAGCGACGACGAGACGGGGAACGTCTCTCCGAGGGCGCGGAACACCGCGAGCGCAGTCGTCGTCCCGCCGGGGACCGTCTCGCCGATGACGAGTTCGTCGTCAGGGAGCGCCGACCCGACCTGCCGGGCGGCCTCGAATGCACCCGGTGCGGTCGGGACAGGTTCGGGTTCTCGGACGTCGCGACCGGGTTTCGCACCCACGTCCATCGTCGGTGCAGCGGTCGGTTCGGCGAGGCCCGCGTCGACGACGAGAACCTCGAATCCGGTGAGTTCGCGGACCGAGCGGGTGATTGCGGCAGGTGTCGGACACCCAGTCGGGCTGACGGGCGTCACGGGCGAGCGAACCGTCTGCCCGTACTCGATAATCTCGGCGTCGGCGCTCGGCGTGTGGTCTACGACCGACGGGTCGGCGCCGGCGGCGCTGATACCGGGAATCTTCGCTGTTGCCGTCGTCCCGGCGACGAGAACTACTCGCATCCGCCCTCCGCGAGTTCGATATCTGTCGGACGGTTCACGTTGAGTGCCAATCGGGAATCGGTTGTGAGGTACACGGTCGAATCTGTGTCTGAATCGTCGGTGTGTTCGGAAGTTGCTTCGTCAGTGTGTTCGGTTGCTGATTCGTCAGGCTGTGCCGAGTCGGCGCCAACGACACCCAGTCCGGCCGGACAGACTGGGGTGCCGCGGTAGTCGAAGACGAGTGATTCGTCGACGCTGCTGCCGAGTGAGCGTTTTCGGGCGACTGGGACACACACCGTGAGTGACCCGCCCTCGGCGGCCTCCACTACCGCATCGACGTGGTCGGGGAGCAACAGCGGGAGGTCGGCGACGACGGTCACGACCGGACGTAAGACACGGTCCAGCGCATAGCCGAGGTCGGAGACGTATCCGTCACCCGGTGCGTCGATGCAGTGTAATTCGAGGTTGCTCGCACGCGTTCGCGTCTCGGGCGTATGCGGAGAAGTCACTGCGTAGATTGTTTCTACTCGGGACTGCTGGAGTGCCTCGACGACGTGGTCCAGCATGGGTCGGCCGCACACCTCGACGAGCGGTTTTTCGACCGGAGCACCGAGACGAGTTCCACGGCCGCCGCACATCACAAGAGCGTCCACGTGACCACCCCCACGTGAATCGCCGTCGCCCGAGCAAGTTCGTTCGTCGCGCCGAGCAGGTCACCCGAGACGCCCCCGAGGCGCTGTCGCCCCCACGAGCGAACGAGTAGAGCGACGACGGGACCGCAGACGAGCGCAGCGACGACGGCAGGACCGCCAGTGGCCGGTGCGAGTGCGACCACCGGAATGCAAGCGACGGCGACGGCGAGAAGCCCTGAGGGGCCGTTTTCGCCGACCAGTGCGGACCCGAGGCCCTCGTGTGCTGGGTCGCCGAGACAGACGAGAGTCGCCATCCCCGCCTTTGCGCCTACTTCTGCCGCGAGCGCGATCGCGACGCCGGCCGTCACTGCGAGACGACCACCTGCGCCGGCGAGACCGAACGCCCCGAGTGCGAGGACAACGAGTGTCAGTCCGAGCGCGAGAAGCCCACCGACACCCGTCTGCGAGTCCTTCAGGACCGAGAGGCGGCGTTCGGCGTCACCGTGAACGACGGCCGCATCGCCGAGGTCAGCGAGCCCGTCTGCGTGGGTGACGCCCGTCACGAGGTAGATGGTGACGAGATAGAGCGCCGCCACCGTCGGAATCGGAAGTGGGAGAAGCAGTGGAAGCGCAGCGAGTCCGCCGACCACGTAGCCAACGAGTGGAAACACGACGGGTGCTCGTCTGAAAGCGTCCCACTCTGACTCGCCACCGCCGACGGGGAGTCGAGTGAGAAAGCCCAGTCCACCGCGGACCGCGCTCAGAACCACGCGACCACCCCCGTGAGGGCGAAGGCGACGAGCCCAGCCCGAGAGACGAGGCCGACGCCACGTGTGGCCGTTTCGACGTCCGGGAAGTCGGCACCGGCGTCTAACAGGTAATGACCCCGTTTCTCCAGTCGCGTCCCGAGAAGCACCGCGAGCGTCGCCATCGGCCACCCAGAGTTGGGTGAGGCTGGGCGACGAGCGAGCGACCCGACTCGTGTGACCACATTCGGTGACCCCGCAGCGAGTGCGAGTAAGACGGCAGAGACGCGCGCCGGAAGCCACATCACCACGTCGTCGAGGCGTGCAGGGACGCGCCCGACTGGTTTGTGGTGGTACCCGAGCATCGAGTCGAGAGTGTTCACGGCCTTCACCCACGCCGCCGCACCCGCCGCGAGTGGAAGCGAAACAGGTGCGAGGAGCGCAAACGCGACCAGCGGCGCGACCAGTCCGTCGGCGAGGTTCTCGGCCGCACTCTCGACCGCAGCACTGCGAATCTCGGCCGCAGAGAGCGACGACGGGTCGCGTCCGGCGAGCGCACGGAGTTCCGACCGGGCCGTCTCGACGTCGGTTGCGGTTGCGGTGACGACAGTCTCCGTTACGTCGAGCAACATCTGCAAACTCGTCGTCGAAAAGAGGACCAGTGCGGCGACAGCAACGCCAGCCCACAGGGAGACGAGTGACATCCCCCACGTTGCACCGGCAGCGACGCTGCCAGCGAGGACAGGGAGCGTGAGCGCGGCAACTGCACCGACTGCAACGGGGTGCGACCACTCACGGTCGAACGGGGCGACGAGGCGCCCGAACAGTGCGACCGGGTGAACCCGTGCTGGTGGTTCTGCAACCAATCGGTCGAGCGCTGCAGCGACGGCGACGGCGACTGCAGCAGTCACGGGCACGGGTCCCTCCCGCCCCGTAACCGGCTCGTGAGTTCCTCGAGCGTCGTCTCTCGGAGGTTTACGAACCGCCCGCCGACGCCCTCGACACCGCCGTCGGTGTCCGGGTCGTCACCGACGTGAACCAGTTCGGATGGGTCGACGTCGAGGTTGCGAGCGGCTGCCTCGAAAGCTTGCGGATGGGGTTTTCGCCACCCACAGGCGACGCTGGACGTAATCGCATCGAATCCGTGCCAGTCGAAGTCCGACCGGATGAGCGACCGTGGGACGAGTTCTGGGACCGAACAGTTCGAGAGGAGGCCGACCGGACCGACCTCACGAGCGGCCTCGACTGCCTCGACGGCGCCGGGGCGCGTCGTCACCTCGGGGTCGAACGCCGTGATGACTGCCCGACGGGCGGCGTTGTTGGGAGCATCGACACCGCGTGACCGGAGCGCCGCCGCAACGTGGGCGGGGAGCGGAACTTCCGCGCCCTCGGGAGCGTCGATGTGTACCTCGCGGTACGCGTCGTCCCAGTCGTCAGGGACGGCGACACCGTACTCACGGAGCGCATCAGCGACTGCCGCACCTGGGTCGACGGGATAGTCGACATCGACGAGCGTACCAAAGAGGTCGAACGTGACTGCCACTACAATTGCATTGGTGAAACTCTACTTGAATTTAGCGAAGCACGGGACGGGTCTGACGAGACACGAGTTGGCCGTCGTCGTGAGCACGTTCAAGCGCGAATCGTGTTCGACTCGATGTCTCGGGGAAAGTACGTGAGTGTCTCCGTTCCGGAGTCGGTGACGAGGACGGTGTCCGAGTGTCGATAGCCGGCAGTCTCGGTGTAGAGCCCGGGTTCGATCGTGTAGACTTGTCCAGCACCGATGTCGGCGTCTGACTCGGTGTGGTCTGTGTTCGGGTCGGCACAGTGGTCGGCCCAGCCGCGGTCGAGGTACGGTGGTTCGTGTGCCCCAAGTCCGATGTTGTGACCGACGTGGTGTTGCGCGAGGTCGGCTACACCCTGTTCTTCGAAGTACTCCCAGACGACGTGGTCGACGTAATCGACCGGCACGTCGGGTCCGAGTGCGTCGATGGCGAGTTCCTGTGCTTCCAGCATGAGTTCGAAGTAGTATCTGTCGTCGTCGGAGGGGTCTCCGAGAAACATCGTCCGCTCCAGTTCGGAGTGATAGCCGTCGACGTTCGCCGTCGCACCGGTGATGATGACGTCACCTTCGGAGAGTCGTTCGTTTGGAGTGTACCCGTGTGGGCGGGCGGTCTGTGAGCCGGAGATGTAGCCGACGTGGACTGGCCCGACGCCACGTGTTCGAACGACGTATCTGTCGCCAAGTGTGTCGAGCATGGCGCGCGACGCCTCCATCGATGCGCGTTGTGAGACCGTAATCGGGTGTGCGCCGACAGTGGTGAGATTGGCGAGATACTGGTGGCCGAGGTTCGCCCACCGGACAGATTCACGAATACAGTCGATTTCGGCGTCGGTCTTCTCCCATCGCATCCGGTCGGCCCACGCCTGTTCGACCACCTCGACGGAATCCGAGAGTGACGGTCCGTGGTAGCCCATCGTTCCCGGCGCGCTGTCCATGTCGGCGGCGACACACCGGACGTCGAGTTCACGGAGCGTCTCGACTACGGTTCCAATCGGGTCACTCTGCGGGTAATCGAAGTACGACCGAACCCGGTCGAGTCGCTCTATCTCACTCGCACGCTCGAGCTCGAGACGGGGGACCACGAGTTCGACCCGGTCGTCGGTGACGACGAGTGCGACGGGTCGTTCAGTCTGGACGTGGTTGAACCCAGAGAGGTACTCGATGTTCGTCGCATCGAACCAGAGTGCTGCATCGGCGACCGTATCCACGAGACTTCCACGGATGGCATCGAGACGCGCGGCGAACTCACTCGACGGAAGACGTGAAGACATAACTATACTATCACTTCGTGTGCGGATAAGTAGCATGCTTATGTTCCCAATCGTCCGAAAAATCGGGTTTGACGGAGTGTACCGACTTCGTAGTGGTTATGCGCCGCCACTACCCAACTACCCCGACTATAGATACATGTAGTCCTTCGACTCGGCCGATGAGTCTGCTGGGAACCGAAGCCCCCGACTTTACACTCGAACGCACCGCCGGCGACGAAGTCACCCTCTCCGAGACGCTGGAGAGTGGTCCGACCGTCGTCCTCGTCAACCGCGGCCACTGGTGCTCGTTCTGCGCCGAACAGCTCCAGACCTTCGACGAAGTCGCGTACGACCTCTGGTTCAACGACGGCGTCGACGTGCTGCCCGTCGTCACGAGCGACGTTGGCGACCTGACCGAGATGCGTGACCGCTTCGACCTCGACTTCCAACTCGCTGCCGACCCCGACGGTGCTGTCGCAGATCAGTACAGCGGAACCGAAGAGACGAGTCACGGCGTGACCGGTGTCGCAGGGACGTACGTCATCGACGAAGACGGCGTCGTCCAGTACGAGCAGGTTGCAGACCACCCCGCCGACCGAACCTACGGAAACTGGGTTCGCTACTTCATCCGCAACGACTACGAAGACATCTTCGCGTAACACGCGTAGACGCTCCCCCGGCTATCTCCCCCTTTTCGGCCCACCTCCGTCTCGGACCGTTTCACCCACTCGTAGTGCGACCCACCCGAGAAGCCAGATGACTGTCGGTCGGGTCCTGTCGGCCGTCATGAGTGAACGTTTATCACGCTTGTTCGCAGATGAGCGGTGATGGATATCGACCCAGCACAGGCTGTCGACGATATGTACCGACTCCTGACGAGCCTCATCATCCCTCGCCCCATCGGGTGGGTATCGACTCGAAGTGCCGACGGAATCGACAACTTAGCGCCGTACAGCTTCTACATGGGTGTCATCGAGGCAGAGCCACCCGTCGTGATGTACTCCACCGAGCACCGAGCAGACGGGACGTTGAAAGATTCGGCGCGGAACGTCCTCGAGACGGAGGCGTTCGGCCTCAACCTCGTCACCGCCGACCTCGTCGAGCAGATGGACCGGAGCTCCGAGTCAGTCCACCCAGGCACCGACGAGTTCGACGTCGTCGGACTGGAGCGACGTGAAGCGACCACCATCGACGTCCCGCTGGTCGCTGCCGCGAAGGCGACGATGGAGTGTACGCTCTACGACACCATGGATATCGGAGACCATACCGTCATCTTCGGCCACATCGAACTCATTCACGTCGACGACGGCCTGCTCACGGATGGGAAAATCGACGTCGAGAAAATCGACGCCGTCGGTCGCCTGACCGGGTCGTACTACGCGCGTCTCGACCCGTTCAAGGTCGAGCGAGAGTGGCAGTAGAGACTGGGCTACTCCTCTCTCGTTCGGAGTCTACTCAGATTGTGGTCACCACCGATGGTGGACGTGGTCACGTGCGTACGTGTCGTACACCTCTTCGACGTGCTGGAACTGGTCGGCTGACAGCGGCGGAAGCGACGCGGCAGCGACGTTATCTCGGATGTGTGCCGGCGTCTTCGACCCAGGAATAATCGTGCTCACGGCGTCGAACGAGAGGATCCAGCGGAGCGTAAACTGCGCGAGAGAGACGCCGTCAGGGACGATGGTTTCGAGGGAATCCGCTGCGGCGAGCCCGTCTTCGAACGGTATGCCCGCGAACGTCTCACCCACGTCGAACGCCTCGCCGTCACGATTGTAGTTGCGGTGGTCGTCTTCGCCGAACTCCGAGTCTGCAGAGAGTGCTCCCGTGAGCAGTCCCGATGCGAGTGGGACGCGGACGATGACACCGACGTTGCGGCGCTGTGCTTCGCGGAAGAACAGTTCGGCAGGTCGCTGTCGGAGGGGATTGAAGATTATCTGGACCGTCTCCACCCCGTCGTACTCGATGGCCTTGAGCGCGTCTTCTACCTTCTCGACGCTCACCCCGTAGTGGTCGACCTTGCCCGACTGTCGGAGTTCGTCGAGGGCGTCGAACACTTCGGGTTGGTAGTAAACGTCGCGTGGCGGACAGTGGAGTTGGACCAAATCGAGGGACTCGACGCCGAGGTTCGTCCGACTCCGGTCGACGAACCGTTCGAGATTCTCGTGGGTGTACCGGCCCGCTTCGTGGGGGTCGAGGCGGCGGCCCGCTTTGGTCGCAACGACGGGGTCGTCGTCGCGGTCGTCCAGCACCGACCCGATACGCTGCTCGCTATCTCCGTCGCCGTACACGTCTGCGGTGTCGAGGAACGTGATTCCGGCGTCCAGTGCAGCCTCGATTGCATCGAAGGCATCTTCGTCGGACACGGGCCCCCAGTCGCCTCCGAGTTGCCACGTTCCGAGACCAATCTCCGAGACGTCGAATCCTGTCGTACCGAGCGGTCTGGTGTCCATACGATGTCGTACTCAGTGGGTGTCAGTAAACGCCGGGGTCACGGCGATGTGTACACCATTCGAGTGACACGGAGCGTGTTTCGTGGCAACAGACGTGGATTCGCTGGCCCAACCCACGTGCAGGTCGAACTCTCGTTCACGACAGTGATAGTTAGATGATAGTTTTACGAGAGCGGAACGTGTGAGTACAGTATGAACAGCGCCGACGGCACGTCCTCACGGTCATTCCTTCTCCTGTTGCTGATACTCTTCGGAACGCTCTCCGTATTCTTTGTCCTCCCATTCCTCCAGCCCGTCCTCTTGGGAGGCCTGCTGGCGTACCTCGTCTACCCGGTCAACCAACGGCTCACCCCACGATTGGGTCGCACCGGCGGGGCAGCCGTGACGATGCTCGCGACGATTACCGTCATCGTCGTTCCACTCCTCTTCATCCTCAGCGCTGCAGCCTCTCAGGCTGCCACACTCCTTCGCGGTGCCAAGCTCCCCGACACCGAGGCTGTCGACGCATTCTCTCAGGAGCAGTTCGGGACGAACGCCCCTACTGTCGAGACACTCTCCGGGCCGGTCAGCAACGCGGTCCAAACCGGGATTGGCGGGGTTGTGGGCGATATCGGTGGCATTCTCAGTGGTATCTCCGCGTTTCTCGTCGGGGGATTCATCTTCCTGTTCACCCTCTTTTTCCTCCTACGAGACGGCAACAAGTTCATCGCTTGGCTCCGAACAGCCGTCCCCCTCGACACAAAGACGACTGACGCACTCTTCGAGCGCACGAACGACCTCCTCTGGGCGGCCGTAATCGGAAACGTCATCGTCGCTGCGGTGCAGGCGATACTGACCGTCCTCGGCTTCCTCGTCATCGGGTTCGACAACCTCATCTTCTGGGGCGTCACCACGTTCGTCCTGTCACTGCTCCCCGTAATCGGCGCATCCGTCGTCTGGATTCCGGCAGTCATCTACCTCGTCTTCGTGGGGAGCATTCCGGAGGCAGTCGGACTCCTCATCTACGGTTCGTTCATCATCAGTGGGTCGGACAACATCATCAGGCCCCTCGCGATGGAACGCGGCGCGAAGCTCAACTCCGGTATTCTCATCCTCAGCATCTTCGGGGGAGTCGCCGTCTTCGGGTTCATCGGTCTCTTCGTCGGCCCCGTCGTCATCGGGTTGACGAAGACCATCGTCGAACTGCTGGCCGACAAACGCGCTGACCCAAGCAGTTCGTGAGGTGCGAGTCTCCCCGATTTGAACTCACTCGCAACTCAGAGAGTTGCTCGCTGCTCAGATCGGGTCGAGATGGACGTTTCACTGCTCACGTTGTTCGCAGGAAAAGTCCGCTCTCCCCGATTTGAACGGGGGACAAGCCGATCTACAGTCGGCTGCTCTGCCAGGCTGAGCTAAGAGCGGTCACTGATTTCTACCCGGTCGACGGTTTTAACGATTATCATTCGCCCCGCCGCCCGTGTGCTGTCCGTCAGACGGAGGCGAACATTAATATGCCAACAAACTGATTCCCGGATAGATGACAAAAATCACGTTCCGCGCCGACGATGCCCTCGTCGAGCGCCTGGACAGCCTCGACACGTCGAAGAGCGAGGCGATGCGCGAGGCACTCCGTGAGTACCTCGACCAGGTGGAGCGTGACGACACACCCTCGTTGGCACAGGCAGCCGCTGAGTCCCAACGAGACGACGAAACTGAACTCGATGCAGTACTGGCAAAGCGAGTCGAGCGACTCGTCGAAGCCCAGTTAGACGAACGTCTCCCGACGCTCGTCGACGAAGCATTGGCCGCTCGAGCAGACACACACCAGTCACCGTCGGAAGTAAACGTCAACATCAACGTCGATGGCGACGGTGCCAATTCGGGCGTAAACGCCGAGTACGACCGGGATTCGACGCCGAATCGAGACCGTAAGACACCCGAAACAATCGAGGACACGGAGGCGCACGAGACTGCATCGACGTGTGGCCAGTGTGGCGAATCGGTGGAGTCCTCGCACGTGTACTGCCCGAACTGCGGTGAGAAAGCCTCCCACCGAGTCTTCTGTGAGTGTGGTGACGAGCTCCGCTCCGATTGGGCGTTTTGCCCCGATTGTGGTCGTCGGACACCTGCGGCCGACGTGCTCGAGTAGAATAATCACCGATTAACGTCCGTATACGGGAGATTCAGGCCTCGTCTTACAATCGCCGTTACATTTATATCCTATCGCTTTGTGGTGACTATCGCGTAAGACGGTTGTCTTACAGCCACCCAACGACGGCCCGCAACCCGGCGTCGTCCGTTGGTTTTGGTCCGTAAGACACTCGCACACATGTGCGGCGCACCGTCTTACCGGGGGAATGAAAATATGGAGCGTGTGACACTACGAATTCCGAAGCAGCAAATCGAGGAGGTCGAGCGAATGGTCGAGACGGGAGAGTTCCCGAATCGGTCTGAAGCCATTCGATCCGCCGTTCGCGAGATGCTCAACGAACAGCCAACCGACAAACGCCAGCGCGAATCTACCAGCAAGCGCGGCTGGGCAAAGGTGTAAACCGATGCAAGATATCGTTCGCGAGGCGATGGAGCGAGACGAGGCAGAGCGCAAGACCAAACTGGAAGACACCGGTGACGACCAGTTTGGCGACCCTCGTATCGTGATTGTCGGCTGTGGTGGTGCTGGGAACAACACGATCAACCGACTGTACAACATCGGTGTCGAAGGTGCTGATACGGTCGCGATCAACACCGACAAGCAGCACCTGAAGATGATCGAAGCGGACACGAAGATCCTCGTCGGGAAGTCCCTGACTGCGGGTCTCGGCGCTGGTGGCGACCCCTCCATGGGGGAACGCGCTACCGAGATGGCACAGGGGACCGTCAAAGACGTCCTCGGTGACGCCGACCTCGTGTTCGTGACTGCGGGGATGGGCGGTGGCACCGGTACCGGTGCAGCACCCGTCGTCTCCAAAATCGCAAAAGAGCAAGGCGCAATCGTCGTCGGCATGGTCTCGACTCCGTTCAACGTCGAGCGTGCCCGGACGGTGAAGGCCGAAGAGGGACTCGAGAACCTCCGCAACGAGGCCGACTCCATCATCGTGCTGGACAACAACCGTCTCCTCGACTACGTCCCGAACTTGCCTATCGGCAAGGCGTTCTCGGTCATGGACCAGATTATCGCCGAGACCGTCAAGGGCATCTCGGAGACCATCACTCAGCCGTCGCTCATCAACCTCGACTACGCCGACATGTCTACCATCATGAACCAAGGCGGCGTCGCGGTGATGCTCGTCGGCGAGACGCAGGACAAGAACAAGACCCAGGAAGTGGTCAACGACGCGATGAACCACCCGCTGTTGGACGTCGACTACCGGGGTGCATCCGGTGGTCTCGTCCACATCACGGGCGGCCCCGACCTCACACTGAAGGAGGCCGAGGGTATCGCGAGCAGCATCACGGAGCGACTGGAGGCCGCCGCGAACGTCATCTGGGGCGCTCGCATCCAGGACGAGTACAAAGGGAAAGTCCGTGTCATGGCAATCATGACCGGTGTCCAGTCGGCGCAGGTCCTCGGCCCAACGACGCAGAAGCAGGCCGACAAGTCGCGCCAGAGCATCGAAGGACGGCAACAACAGCAACAACAGCGCTCGGAATTCAACAGTTCGCAGCGTGTCGAGACGTCGCAGAGCGGTACGTGGTCTGACGGTGGCCGCGACGAGACCGAGAAGAACAACGGTCTCGACGTCATCCGGTAACCACCCTGTCTGACCCGGTCGGACCCCGCCGCGTCCGTCCGACACAACTCTACTGTCGTGGGATTCGTCCCACTTTTACTACTATCGACGGACTACTCGTGAGTCACGACGACGACGGTGCCCGAGGAAAACAAAAACGAGTCGTCTACACCGCTTCGATCGATTCGAGGAGACGGCACTTCCGACAGACGTCACTGGCAGTCTTCGACCCACAGCGCTCACACTCGTTGAGGTCGACCTGCCCATCGCCGCGGTATTCGTCGGCGACCAATTCTGCGAGCTCTTCGTACCCTGCCATAATCGAGTGTCGCGTACCCGGGTGGTTCTCTTCGAGCTTCAACAGGAGTTGCTGAATCTCACCGCGGTACGCCTCTGACGAGTGTGGACACTCGGTGATGTGCGCGGGGAGGTCTTTCAGATGCGCGTAGAGGGCGACTTCCTTTTCGGGGACGTCACGGAGGGGTTTGGCCCGCGGGATGAAATCGCCGGCATCTCGGCGTTTTTCGAAGTCGCCGATACTGGCGTCGAAGTGTTTCGCCACCTGTCGCAGGTCGCCTTCGAAGAAGTTCATCAGCGCCGTCTGTGCCTCGTCGTCGAGGTTGTGGCCGGTGAACAGTTTGTCTGCGTCGAGTTCGTCGGCGAATCGTTCGAGGAGGTCCCGACGGAACACGCCGCAGTACGCACAGGCGGCCATGTTCTCGGGGTCTTTCTGGACGACGTCGTCCATCTGGACGCCGAACTCCTCTTCGTACGAGACGACTTCGTGACGGATATCGAGGTCGTCGGCGAGTTCGACACAGGCGTCGACCGACTTGTCGCGGTAGCCTTGGATTCCTTCGTGGATGGTCAACGCCACGAGTTCGATTCGTGGGTCGCGCCCGAACGTCTCGTCGAGGATGTGGGTGAGGACGACACTGTCTTTCCCCCCAGAGAGACCGATGACCCACGTCTGTGGGTCCTCAGGCGTCGCATCTCGGGGGAGCATGTTGTCTTCGCGGATACGGCGGCGCACACGTTTCTCGACCGAGGCACAGAAGTGGTCGTCACAGAGATGTGCCCCAGAGTAGGCCGCGTGCATCACCGCGTCCCGACTGCACTTGTCGCACTCCATTGCCGGTCGCTTGCTTGGCAGGAGGGATACCGGTTTCGCCTCGGGACGGTCACGGCCGCTGGTCGCAACCGGTTTGCCCCTTCGACTCTCACAGACACGCAATGGAACGAGACGCCGCCCTCGACCGAGTCGAGTCCATCGTCGACGCCGTCGAATCCGAGACGCTTCCGGTTCCGGTCCGCGAAGTGTGGGTCTACGGCGACGTCGCCCTCGGCCTCGACCCACTCGACCGACTCGACGTGTACGTGACGAAAGACATCCTCCTCCGTGGCGACCCCGACGCAGCCTCCGAATTCGAAGCGTCGCACGGCGTGAAGGGCGTCGGAAAGAGCATCCGTGCCGAATGGGCACGAGAACATCCCGACCTGATTCGTGCGAACTCGAACGGCTACGCCGCACCCGAGAAGTGCCTCGCTGCGCACCTCTTGCCCGACGACGACGAACCGGTCCACCTCGAAGTGTGCAACGCCTCCTTCGAAGACAACGTCACACAGCGATTGAAGGGTGCGATGGCCCGCGAGGCGTACGAACAGATTCTCGACCCACGTGGTGTCTGTCTCTACGCCGACGGCCAACGCTCACCGAGTGCAATCGAGAAACTCCGAAACAGCGAGTTCGCCTTCCCGACGCTCACCGGCGCACTAGAGATGCTCGGGTTGGAAGGTGACGAAGCCGAAACAGCGGTCGAAGCGATGCGAACGTACCGCGCCGAACAGACGGGGACGAGCGTTCGCGGCGACGTCGTCTGAGGTCACTCCCGACGGCGTGAAGACTGGTTGTATCTGGCACCTTCCTCTTTGGCCCGACGTTCCGCTTCTTCTCGGTCCATCCGCGGGAGGTTCTCAGTCTCTCGTTGCATTGCCCAGTAGAGGACGAGCGGGACGCCAATCGCGAGGGCGAAAACGAGCAGGAACACGGATCCATCGGCGGCCATACGTGGGAGTCGAACGGGAGCGTTGTAGCTGTACGGGCATCTGATTTATGTCATCTTCGGCGGCACATCTCGCTATGAGCCCTCCAACAGATGCCGACCGAGACGGCTGTCCGAAATGCGGCCACACCCAGACAGAGATGGACTCGATTGCGACGTCGGGAACCGGCCTGACGAAGATGTTCGACATCCAGAACCGACAGTTCACGGTCGTCTCGTGTACGAACTGCGGCTACTCAGAGCTCTACCGTGGGCGCTCCAGCGGGAACATGGTCGACCTCTTTTTGGGCTAACCACTCCACCCCACCCGTCCGTCCGACGCGTTAGACACGACCAGTCGTCACGTCGAACGGGACGACTTCGGCCCGTCGATACTCGCCGTTTCGAATCTGTTCGACCACTGTGCGCCCCATCTGTCGCCACTCACGACGAAGCGACTCGTAGGAGTCTGTCCCGTCGAGACCACGGCGGATGTCTGCTTCGTGGCGGTCGAGTCCCTCACCGGTCGCTTTCTGTGCCGCGCTCTGGATGTCTCCGTCGTCGTACGGTGGTTCAGTTAGCTTTCGGTGGTGGTAGCGTCGAGTTCCGACGACCGAGAGGTCTGCCTCGCCGAACAGTTCTCGGACGCGCTCGCCCAGTGCCACGTCAGTTTGGACCCCCGCGAGGAACGCTTCTCTCACCGAGCGTTCGAGGGGAACTTCCGCGGCGACGGTCGAATCGACGCCGACGGCGGCGTTGTCTGGTTCGACTGTCGCCACGAGGTCTGACGAGACACGCGCGAACTCGTGGAGCGCGGCCACTGGGTCTGGGAGGTTGACGAGCAACGCCTGACAGACCACGAGGTCGAAGCTCTCGTCGGCAAACGGGAGTCGCGTCGCGTCACCGGTGACCACCTCGATTCCGGGGCGGTCGGCCGCGACCGACAGGAGTTCCTCGTCGGCATCGACGCCGACGACGTGGGCGTCGGATTCGTCGGCGAGGACCCGTGTGAACTCACCGGTCCCGCACCCGACGTCGAGGATTCGAGCCCGGCCCCCGAGGTCCAAGTCGGAGAGGGCGGCCCGCGAGTCGTCCCACATCCCCTGTCGCGTCCGCTGGAGGTACGATTCCGAGAAACGTCGCACACTCGTCGTCGGACACCGCGAGGCAAAAATCAGTCGGTGCAGGGTTCGGTCACCCTGCGTTTGTACGCATCACCCTGCGCTGTGTGCAGTCGTCAGTTCGCGTCGTTGCGGTACTCGCGGACGCGCTCGATGTTCCACGCGAAGCCCTTGCCGTCTTCCGTCGGCGTTTCGAGGACCAGTGGAATGTCGTTGTCGACGATTGCCTCGTGGTTGATGAACGCGCGCATCCCTTCTTCGCCGATGAGTCCCTCGCCGATGAGGGCGTGTTCGTCCTTGTTCGTGCCACACTCGTGTTTCGAGTCGTTCAGGTGGACGCATTTGAGGTGTTCCAGCCCAACCTCGGCGTCGAGTTCCTCGAACGTCTCGGCGACGCCCTCGGCCGTCGAGAGGTCGTACCCGGCCGCGAAGGCGTGGGCGGTGTCGAGACAGATATCGAGGTCTTGTTCGGACTCTTCGAGGACGTACCCGAGGTGGGCGAAATCGTCACCCATCTTCGTGCCGGACCCGGCGTCGGACTCGATGAGAATGGTGACGCCGTCCGGGATGTCGAGTTCGTCGAGGACGGAGACGGCGTTGTCGAGACCCTGCTGTTCACCCGCGCCGGTGTGGGCACCGAGGTGAACGTTGACGTAGTCGATTCCGAGTTTCTCGGCCATGTCGACTTCCGTCTGCATCGAGTCGAGTGACTTCTGTCGGAGGCCGTCTTTCGGCGTACAGAGGTTGACGAGATACGACGAGTGGATGACCCACGGACCATCCAGTTTCTCAGTGGTCTCCTCACGGAACAGTTCAGCCTCTTCGTCGGAGATATCGGGGTCTCGCCACACCTGCGGAGAGGTCGTGAATATCTGCCCGCAGTTGCCGCCGAAGGCGACCTGCCGGAAGACGGCGTTGGTGATGTTCTTGTGCGGTGGCGTCTCCTCGTCGGAGGAGACCTTCGAACTAGACATTGAGACGTGTGCACCGACTCGCATGCCGAACCCCACGGGGTACCCGAACAAAGGGACTTCGGAGTCGGCGAACGGTGAGGTCGGAACGAATATCACGATTCGAGATGAGTCGAGGGTATGACTGGACTCGCCGTCGGTACGTCCGCCGACGACGTCGAGGCACCTCTCGTCACGCCGTCCGGCGACGTGACAGACCGCTGCCTCTCGGAACTCGCCGAAGAGAACCCTGTTCTCTTGTGCTTCTACACCGCCGACTTCAGCCCTGACTGTACCGACGAGTGGTGTGCGTTCCGTGACTTCGACTGGTTCGCCGCAGGGCAAGACGTGACTGTCGTCGGTGCGAGTAAATCCGGCGTCGGGATGCACCAGCGGTTCATCGACCGATACGACCTGACGTTTCCGCTGTACGCCGATACCGACCTCGAACTCGCGTCGGCGTTCGACGTCGTCTATCGAACCTTCGGCGTCTCGAAGCGTTCTCGTCGGTCGTGTTTCCTCCTCGATGAAGACCTGACCGTTCGGTACCGCTGGATTGGCGACCACTGGTTGGACCCGACGCGAGACGTTCCACCACTCACCGAAGTGCACGAAGGCATCACTGAAGCACTCGAACTCGAACCCGCCGAGAGCTTCGGGTTCTGACGACCAACTCTGAGGAGAGACCGCAACTCCGTTCTCCACCGACTCCGGCTGCTTCGTTCAGTTTACCGACAATTCTGTCTGCTCCGCTTGGCTCTCCGCGGATTCACTATTCACTACCGGTTGCGTGGGTCCCGTCGGACCCACTCGTCTGCGGCGTACTTCTCTTCGACTCGGGTTCGTGCCTTCTCGAGTTCTTCGTCGGTCCACGACCCTTCTTCGGCATCGACGAAGTCGGCCAGCGAGTCGGTCACGGCTTCGACGAACGTCTCACGTGAGACGTCCGCGAGTTCGTCGATGCCGACCACCCGGTCGCGGAACTCCGCCGGCGTCATCCCGTGTCCGTCGAACACGCCGAGATGCGTCTCGGCATCGACCGAGTAGGTGAGAGACCCGTGCTGTACGACGGCGTCTTTGCGGCGGTACTGCGCGTTCCCCGCGATTTTCCGGCCTTCGGCGACCATGTCGTGTGCGGGGTGAAGCGCCCGAAGGTAACACGCTGGGTGCCAGAGAACCGGCATATCCTCGTCCACGAAGTCCACGTCGACGCCGACCGACCGGATGGCGTCGAGAATCGGTTGACACAGCAGGTGGTAGCAGTCGATGAGGTCACCGGGCAACTCCGCTTTCGGGGCGACGATGGAGTACGCCACGTCGCCGTATCGGTCGTGGTAGATGCCGCCACCGCCAGTCGGTCGCCGCGTCACGTCGATTCCTTCTCGCTCGCAGAACTCCCAATCGACTGTCTCGGGGTCTTCACCATACCCAAGCGAAAGACAACTGGGTTCCCACGAGTAGACGCGAACCGTTCGCGGACCACCATCTGCGGCCGTCTCGCCGGCGACTTCGTCCAGCGCCATCTGCATCGGACCGGGACGGATGTCTTCGCGAATCAACCGCCACTCTCGGTCGGCGAGTGTGCCCTGCGAGTCGTTCATACTCGGGATTCGTCCATCCGGGAGAAAGCGATTTCGACGCGTGTAGTCGAACAGCGGTAGTTCAAGGGTCGCCGGACCACCGAACCGAAATATCGACGATATCGACGACACGAGCGATTCGACTAAACCGTCTCACGGTGACGTCTACCCATGCACGTCCACCGCGTCGCCATCGCCGCGACCGACCCGATTTCGCTCTGTGAGTTCTACGTCGAGACACTCGGATTCGGTTCGATTCCGGGTTCACAACGCTCTGCCACTGCAGGTGAGACTACTCTCTGGTTCGAACTCGGCGACACCGACGCCGACCACCTCGCGTTCACCGTGGCTGCCGACGTCGACTCCGTCGTCGCGTGGGTAGACGAACACGTTGGCGTCCTCGAAACCGACGAAGGGCCGAGTATCCGCTTCGACTTCATGGAGGCCGATTCAGTGTACTTCGAAGACCCGGAGGGCAACATCATCGAGTACGTCTGCTACGACGGCCACGCAACCGGCGAGTTCGACCCCGAGACAGACATCGTCGGTGTGACGGAAGTTGGGATGGCGGTCCCCGACGTGACATCGTTCGTCGCCGACCTCACGGCCGCCATCGACGTCGACGTGTGGAGCGAGTTCGGCGAGGGTGACATCGCGTTCGTCGGTGACCAAACAGCGCGGTTCGTCGTCTCGGCCGTGGGGAGGCCGTGGTACCCGACCGACAAAGAAGCGGCAGTCGACCCTGTGTCGGTACAGTGCGACGCCGACGGGACGTTCAACCCCGAGGGACTGCCGTACCGCGTGAACGTCGAGCAGTAACGCGACGAAACGGTCCTTCTGAGCGTCGAGAGAAGCGGAGAGACATCTTCTCGGAGTTGGTTCACGGTGAATTCGCACGCCGTTTCCCGATTTCGTATCGTCGCATGGGATTTATCGACCGTCGATTCACTGACTCGCGGCCCTTTTACGCCTCGCCCGCGGACAGGTGGACATGGTACGGAACGTCGCCGGCGTGATGGCCGAACTCGAGTCCGAGGACTTCTATCTCCTCTCGGGTGTCGAGCAGGGCATGCGCTTCAGCGAGTGGGTCAACCGCGGGAAACTCCCGAAGAACTCGGGGATGACCGCCGAAGAGGTCGACTATCGTATCGACCGGTGTATGACTCGCGACCTCATCGAGCGCAAGACCATCCAGTACGAAGGCTACAAACTCACGGTCGAAGGCTACGACGCACTCGCCTTGCGAACCTTCGCGCAGCGAGACACCATTCAGGGATTCGGTGCGCCTCTCGGCGTCGGCAAGGAAAGCGACGTGTTCGAAGTCCAGTCGTTCAAACCCCTCGCGCTGAAGTTCCACCGCGAAGGCTACACGAACTTCCGCGAAGTTCGCCGTGAACGCGATTACACCTCTGACAACCACCACGTGTCGTGGCTCTACACCGCGCGCAAGGCTGCCGAACGCGAGTACGAAGCACTGGAGACGCTCTTCCCGAAGGTGTCGGTACCGCGCCCAGTCGACCACAACCGCCACGCGATCATCATGTCGAAACTCGATGGCGTCGAACTCGGCAAGGCGCGACTCGATTCCGAACAGGTAGTTGGCGTGCTCGACCTGGTCCTCGACGAGATGGCCTCGGCCTACGAGGCCGGATTCGTCCACGCGGACATGTCCGAGTACAACGTCGCCGTCAGCGAGAAGGGAATCACTATCTTCGACTGGCCGCAAGCGGTCCCGACCGACCACAACAACGCCCGCGAGTTGCTCGCGCGCGACGTGAAGAACATCGTCCAGTACTTCCGCCGGAAGTACCCTGCAGAGATGCCCGACGACATCGACTTCGAGGCCTTGACCGACGCAATCGCCCAAAACGAGTTCGAGAGCGTCGAGCAAGCGAGCGTCTGAATTCCTGCTGTTGCACCCCTTCTGGAGTCGCCCTGAGACCGAGCCCACGCTCTCTATCGTCGGCTAATAAACCAAATAGTGCGATAGAGAATGAGTGCTGAAACAATAGCTATCGGCGAACGAGTGATGTCGTGTTCACATCCAATTCTCGGCGTCCCGTTGTGGAGTTTAATTTATAAACTACTTGACCCGTGAAGGCAAAAATTTCAGAAATATCTGTGCAGATAATTTGAACCCCGTCATTATGAGGGGTGTCACACACAAGACTGTGTGAGCCAGTCATTTCACCGGGTACTCCCGGCGCGATTCCAAGAACGGTATTTGTACAAACTCGTGGCAATGTTAAGCGCGCTCGTCGTCCTCACGTCGGGCGTCGGCGCGTACACCTACTACACCGTCTCCGACGAACTCCACGATTCGGTTCACAGCGAGTTAGAGAACACCGCCAGATTACAGGCCGAAGAACTCACGGTCTGGCTCGACGAGCGGTCACAGATTACTCGGATGTTGTCGCAGTTCCCCGTTCTCGATAGCAAAGACCCCACACAGATTTCGGCGTTCTTCGACAGCGAGATGGCGAACCTCCCCGACGACTTCGTCGCCATCCACTACGTCGATACGACATCGAACGAAGTCCTCGCGAGTTCGTCACGAGAGCGAATCGGCGGAACCGCCCTCGGAGAAGACCTTTCGTACATCCACGGGTCGCTGCAGTTCTCTAATGCTAACGAAGTCGCAGTCAGTGAGATGTACGAACAGGGAGACGAGACGCACATCTCCTTCGTGAGCCCAGTTCCTGATGCAGAAGACCGCGCCGTCGTCCTCGTCTCGTCGACCGCTCACCTCCGAGAGGTGTTCCACGCGCCGTTCGACGGGTCGTTCGTCCAAATCATCGACCGCGAAGGAATCGTCGAGTTCGACGAACGCGACGTTTCGAGCGGTGAACTGTACGGCGAACAGGGTTCACAGGCACTCACCGATGGATTCGCTGGCGGCATCGGTGCCTACGAGGCCGAAGCAAACAGTGCCTTCGACGAAGAGCACGTCGTCGCGTACGCGGGCGCAGAAGACCTCGTCGTCGTCATCCACGCGCCGACTAGTTCTGCGTACCACCTCCAGCAGACCGTCGTCACCGACATCGGGCTCCTCCTCGCAGTGCTGTTGCTCGGCATTGGTGGCCTGACCCTCGTCCTCAAGCGGAACATGCTCGAGCCACTCGGTGACCTCGAAACTACGTTGAACCGTCTCCGTGGTGGTGACCTCGACGTCGACCTCACGACCGACCGGCGAGACGAGTTCGGGTCGGTACTCGGCGCTGTCGGGGCGCTCCGTACGGACCTCGTCAACCAGCGCCGCGACGCAGAGGTCTACAGCACCGTGATGGATACCGCTGCGGCCGGCGACCTGACCGCCCGGATGGACACCAACAGCAACTCCTCCGACATGCGGACGATTGCGACGTCGTTCAACGCGATGATAGACGACCTCGAATCGACCGTCGGTTCAGTGATGGAGTTCGCAGACGAGGTGCAGTTACGCAGCGACCACGTCGCACAGGGGGCCCGCGAGGTGAACTCTGCCAGCGAACAGGTCGCCCAATCGGTCGAACAGATATCGCACGGTGCAGACGAACAAGCCGGGAGACTCACCCGCGTGTCCGAGGAGATGGATACCCTCTCGGCCGCCGTCGAAGAGATTGCGACTGCTGCCGACCAGTTGGCCGCAAACTCGGGTGAGGCCGCCGAACTCGGCGCGGACGGACAAATCGCCGCCGAAGGTGCACTCGACGGGATGGACGCCATCCGTGACGAGACACGCTCGACGGTCGAAGACGTGGCCGAGTTCGGGGCACTCACCGAGGAGGTCAGCGACATCGTCGGCGTTATCGGTAACATCGCCGAGCAGACGAACCTGCTCGCCCTGAACGCGAACATCGAGGCCGCCCGGGCGGGCGAAGCGGGCGAAGGCTTCGCCGTCGTCGCCAACGAGGTTAAACAACTCGCCGAGGCGACTACCGACTCGGCCACCGAAGTCGAAGCACTCATCGAAGACATCCAGTCACAGCGTGAGACGGTCGTCACCGGCGTCGAGCGAATGAAAGACCGCGTCACCGAAGAGTCGGAGTCCGTCGAGACGGCCATCGATGCACTCGACGACATCACCCAGCGCGTCGAAGAGAACAACACCAGCGTCCACGAGGTCACCTCGGCGACCGATGCGCAGGCGTCTTCGACCGAAGACGTGAGTGCGATGGTGCAGGAAGTCGCGAGCGTGAGCGAAGAGACCACTGCTGAGGCCCAGACAGTGTCGGCGGCAGCAGAAGAACAGGCGGCATCCATCAATCAGGTCACCACGAGTGCGCAGTCGCTGGCAGTCAACGCCGAGAACTTGCAGTCGCTTCTCGACCAGTTCGACGTCGATGTCGACGAAGCGGGTTCGTCTGTGATTTCGGACACGGTCCCGAACACCGTTGCCGGTGTGGGTGTTGAACCGGGTGTGCAGTCACCCGCGGTCAGTGATGGCGGAGTAGACGAGTAACGAACAGACAACCCGCTTCCTCCTTACCCTCGCCTCGTCGCCCGCCTTCCTCCTTACCCTCGCCTCGTCGCCGGCGACTCAGACGACCGGCCCCGCTCGAACGTCTCGTGAATTGCGAGGACGAACGCGGGGACGACCAGCATGAAGATGTGTTCTTCGAGCGGGATGCCGAGGAGTTCGATGCCCGTCCGGAGTGGAATCGAGAAGACGCCGACTTCGAGCGTGTACCAGTCCCAGACGTACGCGATGGGGTAGACGACGGCGACAGTTCGGGCCGTCCGACGAATCGCGTCGCGCCCAGCCCGAACGAGGAGTACAGCAGCAACCGACCCGAAGAGGACCTCCGTCGCTAGGTAGGTGTACGGCCCGAGGACACCAATATCGGGGAGCGAGATGCCGGATAGTGGGCGGAACGCCACTGCGATCACGAGAAGCGCGAGAAAGACGTACGACCCGCGGACGAGCATCATGGTTGCGAGTTTCGGCGGTGCGTTGCGGGCGATGACGACGACGAGTGCGAACGGGACAGCGGCGACGGCGGCGAAGGGCGGGAACGTGCCAGTAATCGCTCCCGCGACGACGAAGAAGAGGCCTGCGCCGATGAGCACGTGAGCGAGCCGATACGCACCGTCCGTCCCGAGCACGACTGCGACGGTTCGCTTGTCGATAGAGCGGTCGTAGTCGTAGTCTTTCGCGTCGTCGATGATTTTGATGCCGGCGAGGACGAACAGTAGAACACCAGCGAACGCGATGGGCGTGGCGGTGAGGGTGCCTGTCTGGACGTAGTATCCACCGAGGATGGCGAGCGCGATTCCGAGGGGATATCCGAGTGTCGTCGTCACGGGATTCGTGTCCAACTGCGGGGCGTGGAAGTAGCCCAGCAGCCATCCGGGGATGGTGAAGACGAGGACGCCGGCACCGACCAGTCCGACGAGCGCACCGGTCGAAAGCACGAACCCGAGTGTCGCACCGACGAGACAGAGCTGACACCCTCGCCGGGTCAGGGGGTGGTCGTCGTCTTCGCCCCGCTGGTAGAAGTCCACGTAGCCGTCCTTGACGTGGGCAGTGTACACCCCGAAGAACACCGCTGCGGCATAGAGGGTTCCGGGGAGGAGCGCGAACTCCCCCGCGAGGATGGCGCCGAACCACGACGCCGCAACCGGAGGGAGCATGAACACCGGATGCACCTGTGACGCGAGTGCACCGAGCGCTGCTTTGGCCCCCGTGTCGTGACGAGCGATAGACATGTGATACCATACGACGGTTACGACCAAAAAGGGCACAGCGAGTGACACGTGCCGGAGTGAGACGCCGCACTGCTCAGTCGACGGAGACCGTCGAGCTGGAAAGTGTACGAAAAAACTGGGTTCGCCCCGCTACCAGTGGTGCCCACCGATGTCGACGATTGCGCCGCAACGAGCGCATTCGGCGACTTGCAATGGGTCAGAGAGCGCGTTGTGAACGGTGACGTCGCGAGGGCCGACAGGGGCGCCACACCGCTTACAGACGGGGGAGTGGATTGTTTTCGACGATTGGGCTGTGTTCATCATGATGGCTGTTGCGTGACAGACGGTGGCTGTGGCTCGTGTACGTCGCGAGGGGACACCGACACTAATGCTGCTGAGTGGGTGGACTTTCACCCGGTTATGCACTCAGGAGCGAACTCACATCGCGCATCGAAGAAAGCACACTCAGTCACGTAACAGTACGCTAATCGGGAATATAACCATTGCTAGCACGTGTCAATAAACGTGCCAGAGGCACGTACTCTGGAGACGAGTGGGCGGCGGCCAACTGTCTGAGACGCCGTGTGTTCCTCCCACACACCCGCTCTGAATCCGAAGTTCTTAACCCCCGTCCTAAGGTAGTTCCGCCAACTCGCTGGCAACGCGGGCACGCCAGAGGGCACCCGTCACGTACGGGACGAAATGTGGTCACAGGGGAACCCCCCGAACGACTGAATCGCAAGCGCCCGCGGTGATATACAATGGCAAAAAGCTTCTATTCCCACATCAAGGAAGCGTGGAAGAACCCGAAGGAAGGCAAACTGGCCGAACTCCAGTGGCAGCGAAAGCAGGAGTGGCGCAACCAGGGCGCAATCGAGCGCATCGAGCGACCCACCCGCCTCGACAAGGCGCGTGAACTCGGCTACAAGGCCAAGCAGGGTATCGTCGTGGTCCGTGTCTCCGTCCGCAAGGGTGGCGCACGCAAGCAGCGACACAAGGCCGGTCGCCGGACGAAGCGTCAGGGTGTCAACCGCATCGGTCGCCGCAAGTCCATCCCGCGCATCGCCGAGGAACGCGCCTCGCGCAAGTACCCGAACATGCGTGTGCTGAACTCCTACGGCGTCGGTCAGGACGGCTCCCAGAAGTGGCAGGAAGTCATCCTCGTCGACCCCGAGCACCCCGCAATCCAAAACGACGACGACCTCAGCTGGATCTGCGACGACGCCCACGACGGCCGCGCCTTCCGCGGTCTCACCAACGCGGGCAAGAAGAACCGCGGCCTCCAGAACCGTGGCAAGGGTACGGAACACGTCCGTCCCTCCATCACGGCCGGTCGCCGCCGCGGCAAGTAACGCCCCGCGCACCGCACAATTCTCTCATTTATCGACTGCTGAGCGACTGCTCAGTGTCGTCTCTCCCGACCACGACGAAAACAGAATAACCGGACAGGTCAGAACGGCGCGGACGGTCCGAGGTCGGATTCGGTTTCGGACCCGCGTTCGACATCGCCATCCCACCCGTCGAACCCGCCGCGGAGACTGCTCACGTCGGCCTCGACGTTCTGGTCGAGGACGGAGGCGACGCGCTTCGAACTCTTGCCGACGTAACAGGAGACGACCACTTCGTCGGGCCACTCCCGCTCGAATACGTCGGGGCCGAGTGTCGCGGCAGGGAGGTTCTCCGACCCGGGGATGTGCCCGGATTCGTACGACGATGGGTCTCGGATATCGACGATAGCCACGTCTGTCTCGTCGGTTTCCAGTTTCTCGGTCAGTTCGTCAGGCGTCGTCTCGACGACCATACGAGTGTGTGAACGGGCGCGACGCCAAAGGCGCGTCGCTTCCGGCCATACGGGGCGATGGGTGTGCTCGACACCTCGTGCCGCGGGTTTATTCGGTGCCGACGCCAACGTCGGAGTATGACACTCTCACTCGACGCCACCCAACTCGACCGGTATTCGAGACACATTATCATGGACGAAGTCGGTCCCGAGGGCCAAGAGCGACTGCTCAACTCCCGGGTCGTCGTCGTCGGCGCGGGGGGCCTCGGGTCGCCCGTCATCGAGTATCTCGCCGCCGTCGGTGTCGGTGAGCTGGTCGTCGTCGACGACGACGTAGTCGAACGGAGTAACCTCCAGCGACAGGTTATCCACCACGACGACGACGTCGGCGTCCCGAAAGCCGAGAGCGCCGCCGACTTCGTCCGCAGCCTCAACCCAGACGTGACCGTCGAGCCCGTCCAGACGCGGGTCGACAAGTCGAACGTCTACGAACTCGTTGAGGGAGCAGACGCCGTCGTCGACGCCTCCGACAACTTCCCGACGCGATATCTCCTCAACGACGTCTGCCGATTCGAAGAGATTCCGCTCGTCCACGGCGCGATATACAAATTCGAAGGCCAAGCGACGACGCTCTTACCCGAGGGGCCGTGTTACCGGTGTCTGTTCCCAGAGGCTCCCGAGCCGGGGACGGTTCCCGACTGTGCGACGACGGGCGTCATCGGCGTCCTCCCCGGGACAGTTGGCTGTATTCAGGCCACGGAAGCGGTGAAAGTCCTCCTCGACGTGGGCGAGGTGCTCGACGGCCGGCTCATGTTCTACGACGCGATGGACATGACCTTCGAGACGGTCCCCTATCGGAAGAACCCGAACTGCCCGGTCTGTAGCGACGACGGCGTCGACTCCATCGCTGACATCGAGTACGTCGAGAGTTGCGCCATCACACTCGACTGAGTCAGTCTGCAATGTCGAAAAGGGGCGGGGAGAATCGAGGGGGCAGTGAGTTGGGAGGCCTATACGTCTCGGTCGAACTCGAACCCACCGAGTGAGTCTGCGTCGTCGGCCGTCGTTCCGAGATGTTCTTCGCCACCGTCGGTTGCAGCGTGGAGTTCGCCGAGACTCTCAAGTTCTGTGACTGCTGCCGCGCCGCCCCCAACGAGTTCGTCGACATGGTTCGCGAGGGCGTCGAGGGCAACCGTCTGTCGTGACGTTGCCTCGGTGATGTCGGCCGTCGCGTCCTCGGCGGAGCGAGCGTGGTCCTGTGCGACCTGAATCGTCGTCGTGACCTCTTCGATGTTGGTCGCTTGCGAGTCGGTCGCGCGAGCGACTTCCGTGATGCCGTTGGCCGCCGAGTCGGCCGCGTTGGCGATTTCGCTCAACGACGAGAGGACGTCCGAAATCTCGCCGGAGGCGACCTGAATCTGCTCGTGGGACTGTTCGGACGCCATCACCGTCTCATCTGCCTGTTCTTGAATCTCGTCGATGCTGTCGGCAATCTCCTCGGTGTGTTCGTGAGTCTGATTGGCGAGTTGTTTGACCTCGTTAGCGACGACAGAGAAGCCTTCACCGGCCTCGCCCGCCCGCGCGGCCTCGATGTTCGCGTTCAGGGCGAGCAGGTTCGTTCGGTCTGCGACTTCCGCGATGACCTCGACGACTTCCTCGATGGCACCCATCCGCTGTTGGAGTTCCATCACGCTGTCGAGTAACTCGTCAGAGATTTCGATGACGTGGTCCGTCGCCGTTCGGATACCCTGACCGGCCTCTCGGCCGTTCTCTGCGGCGGCCCGTGCTTGGTCTGCCGCCGCCGCGACTTCGTCGGACGTGGCCGCAATCTCTTCCATGCTGGCCGAGAGGTCCTGCATCTCTTCGGACCCCTTCGCGAGGAGGCCGGCCTGTTCTGTCACCTGTGACTCGATGTCCGTCGCGGCAGTCGAAGCGCTTCGAATCGCGTTTCCGAGGTCGGCAGTCGTGCCGTCGACTTCGTGAGCGAGGCGTTCGAAACGAGCGGCCATCCGATTGAGGTTCTCGACGACGAGGAGCACTTCGGCGTCGAGTGCGTCCTTCTCGTCTGTGAAATCCGCTCGGGCGGCGAGGTCGCCTTCGGTGATGCTCTGCATCGTCTCAGACACTTCTTCGACGAGTGCGAGCGACGCCTGCCCCCTGTTCACCACGTCAGTTTGGTCGTGGACTGTCTCGACGACGCCGACGAGTTCGTCGCCCTCGAAGAGTGGTTTCGCCGTGAAGGAGATGTGTCGTTCGTCGCCGTTGTGGTCGACCATCGTACTCGTGTCGTGGTAGAGGTGTTGTGACCGGTCGGCGACCGACAGACCGTACTCCTCGTCGGCGTTTCGTGGCGCGTCGAGCACCTTGTCCGCGAGCGTCTTCGCCCGACGACCGTCCGGGTAGAACAACTCGCTCACGTGGTCGGACCCGAGCGCGTCTTCCGGTGGTGCGCCCGTCAGTTCGGTAATCGGCGCGTTCCACGCGACGACGCGGTGGTTCGCATCGAGGACGAACACGGGTGTTCCGACCCCATCGAGGAGATCACCGACACGAAGGTCCTGTGCCGCCGCAGCAACCGTCGCGCTCTCGTCAGTCTGTACGCCACCGTCAGCACGTGCCCGAGCCCTGGCCCCCGGGACCAGCGCCGCAATTCGCGAAAGCAGGTCCATGTGTCCGTCTGTCGAACAAGGAGGTGATAACCCTACTGTCCAGATTATCATAGACGATATTCAAAAACATGACATGAGGGTTCTCGCTGTAGTATATACGACGTACGTACCAACACCGATACTAAGCCGACGTGTGCGAAAAAAGCAAGTCGGTCGGTCCGTGGTCACGTATCCAGTGCAACGACCATCGTAGCGTTTTATCCGCCCGCCCACCCACGTGCGCACATGACTACTCAGGGAATCGTCGGACAGTTCCTCTCGTTGAAAGAGGAGACCGACGCCGACCTGCTCGCCATGCAGTGTGGTGACTTCTACGAGTTCTTCGCCGAGGACGCCGAGACGGTCGGGCGCGAACTCGACCTCAAGGTGTCGCAGAAGTCCTCACACGGGTCGTCGTATCCGATGGCGGGCGTGCCGTTGAACGACCTGACGCCCTATCTCAAGGCGCTGGTCGAACACGGCTATCGGGTCGCCGTCGCCGACCAGTACGAGACAGAGTCGGGGGATTTCGCCCGCCGAATTACGCGTGTCGTCACGCCGGGCACACTCCTCGAAACGTCGCGGTCTGATGCGCAGTTCCTCGCCGCCGTGGTGACCGGTGGTGACGGTGTTGGCCTCGCGTTCGCCGACATCACGACTGGCCAGTTCCTCGTCACCGAGGCAAAGACTGTCGACGACGCCGCGGCCGAACTCTACCGATTCGCGCCGGTCGAAGTCCTCCCCGGTCCAGACCTCCGCTCTGACGACGAGACGCTCTCGCGACTCCGCGAAGCCACAGACGCCTCCTTCTCACTGTTCTCTAGCGAGGCGTTCGCACCGGGACGTGCCCGCCACGCCGTCCGCGAGCAGTTCGGCGAGTCCACCGTCGACAGCGTCGGTCTCGACTCCGAACTGGCGACACGTGCGGCGGGCGGAATCTTGGCGTACGTCGAAGAGACGGGCGCTGGCGTCCTCCGGTCGATGACGCGACTGCGCGTCTACCATCCGAGTGACCTGCTCGAACTCGACGCCACCACGCAGCGAAACCTCGAACTCACCGAGACGATGCACGGCGACCGCTCGGGGTCTCTCTTCGACACAATCGACCACACGGTGACGTCTCCCGGTGGCCGACTGCTCCGCGAGTGGTTGACGCGCCCGCGACGCGACCAGACCGAACTTTCGCGCCGACTCGATGCCGTCGAATCGCTCGCCTCCGCCGCCCTCGCCCGCGAGCGCGTTCGTGAAGTTCTCGATGGTGCCTACGACCTCGAACGACTCGCCTCCCGTGCCGCGTCTGGGACCGCCGGCGCGAACGCCCTTCTCCGAGTCCGCGACACGCTCGACATCCTTCCCGCACTCACAGACGCCATCGAGGGCACGGAACTGGCCGACTCACCGCTCGCCGAAGTCGTCTCTCGACCGGACAGAGATGCCGCGGCGTCACTCCACGCAGAACTCGCCGATGCGCTGGCCGACGACCCGCCGAAGACTGTCACGCAAGGCGGGTTGTTCCAGAAAGGCTACGACGACGAACTCGACGACCTCATCGAGCGCCACGAGTCGGTGAAGTCGTGGCTCGACACACTCGCCGAGCGCGAAAAGCGCCAGCACGGTCTCTCGCACGTCACGGTCGACCGGAACAAGACCGACGGCTACTACATCCAGGTCGGCAAGTCCGTCGCCGACCAGGTCCCCGACCACTACCGGCAGATAAAGACGCTCAAGAACTCCAAGCGGTTCGTCACCGACGAGGTCGAGGAGAAAGAACGAGACATCCTCCGTCTCGAAGAGGCTCGCGGCGACCTCGAATACGACCTGTTTCAGGACCTCCGCGAACGCGTCGCCCAGCACGCCGAACTCCTCCAAGACGTTGGCCGGGCCCTCGCCGAAGTTGACGCGCTGGCGTCGCTCGCAACCCACGCTGCCGGGAACGGGTGGACCCGACCGGAACTCACTGAGGCGGGACCACTCCGTATCGAAGCGGGTCGCCACCCCGTCGTCGAGACGACGACCGAGTTCGTGCCGAACGACCTGCACATGGACCGCGACCGTGGGTTCCTCATCGTCACCGGCCCGAACATGTCCGGGAAATCGACGTACATGCGACAGGCGGCGCTCATCACACTCCTCGCACAGGTCGGGAGTTTCGTCCCTGCACGCTCGGCGACGATTGGCGTCGTCGACGGTATCTACACCCGCGTGGGCGCGCTCGACGAACTCGCACAGGGTCGGTCGACGTTCATGGTCGAGATGCAGGAACTCTCGAACATCCTCCACTCCGCCACCGAAGATTCGCTCGTCATCCTCGACGAGGTGGGGCGCGGAACCGCCACCTACGACGGAATCTCCATCGCGTGGGCGGCCACCGAATACCTGCACAACGAGGTGCGAGCGAAGACGCTCTTCGCAACCCACTACCACGAACTCACGAGTCTCGCCGACCACCTCGACCGCGTGGCGAACGTCCACGTCGCTGCCGACGAGCGAGACGGCGACGTGACGTTCCTCCGCACCGTCGTCGACGGCCCGACCGACCGAAGTTACGGGATTCACGTCGCCGACCTCGCGGGGGTTCCACGCCCCGTCGTGGACCGGGCGACGGACGTACTGGACCGTCTCCGTGACGAGAAAGCAATCGAAGCCAGAGGCTCCGGGTCGTCAGAACCCGTTCAAGCCGTCTTCGACTTCGGGAGCGGCCAGATGAAAGTCGCCGAAGGGAGCGGCAGTCCGGCGAACGGTGCGGCCCAGAACAGCGCACCCGACACCGACGCGCAGTCCAAACCCGCACTCGACCCGGAGATGGAAGCCGTCCTCGACGAACTGAAATCGACCGACGTGAACACCACCTCACCGCTCGACTTGATGGCGAAAGTGCAGGCATGGCAGTCCAAACTGGGGGGTGACGAATGACGAGTATCAAGCAACTCGACGCGAAGACCATCGACCGCATCGCCGCCGGCGAAGTCGTCGAGCGGCCCGCGTCGGTCGTCAAGGAACTCTTCGAGAACAGTCTCGACGCCGACGCGACACGCGTCTCTGTCGCCGTGGATTCAGGCGGCGTCGAGGGAATCCGTATCCGCGACGACGGCGTCGGGATGACCGAAGAAGAACTCGAACTCTGCGTCCGCGAGCACACGACCAGCAAGATATCCGATATCGAAGACCTCGAAGCGGGTATCGGGACGCTCGGGTTCCGCGGCGAGGCACTCCACACGATTGGCGCCGTCTCACGGATGACCATCCGGTCGAAACCTCGCGGCGGAGACGTCGGAACCGAGTTACGATACGAAGGCGGAGACGTGGAGTCTGTTCGGCCCGCCGGGTGCCCCGAGGGGACGGTCGTCGAAGTCGACGACCTGTTCTACAACACGCCCGCGCGACGGAAGTTCCTCAAGACGACGGCGACCGAGTTCGACCACGTCAACACCGTCGTCACGCATTACGCCCTCGCCAACCCGGACATCGCCGTCTCGCTCGAACACGACGACAGAGAAGTGTTCGCCACAGAAGGTCGCGGTGACCTCCAGTCGACGGTCCTCTCGGTGTACGGCCGTGAAGTCGCAGAGTCGATGGTTCCAGTCGAACACGACGCACCCGGCGTTTCGGTCAGCGGCCTCGTCAGTCACCCCGAGACGACACGGAGTACACGCGACTACCTCTCGACGTTCGTCAACGACCGCTACGTCACAGACCGAGTCCTCCGAGAGGCCATCCTCGATGCCTACGGTGGCCAACTCGACGCGGACCGGTATCCCTTCGCCGTCCTCTTCGTCGAGGTTGCACCCGACGCCGTCGACGTGAACGTCCACCCGCGGAAGATGGAGGTCAGATGGGACGAAGAAGCGCAGGTCAAACGCGGCGTGACCGACGCGGTGGAAGAAGCGCTACTGAACAACGGCCTCGTCCGGTCGTCCGCACCACGCGGCCTCTCGAAAGCCGACGAGACACCGGTCGCCCCGGGCGATGCCGGCGACGAGGGAGGGGAAGACCCACACGACGTTCGTGAGACGGTCGACGCCGACGCCACCGAAACACACGACCGGCCGACGGCGCGAGATGTCCAGCCACCGCGCGAAGACCGGCACATCTCCGCCGACTCAGCCGAGTCTGTCTCGTCGCAGTCGGAGACCGCACAGTCGTCGTCATCTTCACCTTCCACGTCGTCTCACTCGTCCACGTCGTCTCACTCGTCCACCTCGCCGCCGCCGACACCGCCACGCGAGTACGACCTCGCACCCGGTCCAGAGACGACCGAACAGTCATCGCTGAACACTGAAACAGCCGACTCGTCACGGTCGCTCACAGGGTCATCGGCGAACACATCTGAGTCACCAT
Source organism: Haloferax marinisediminis (assembly GCF_009674585.1). Lineage (NCBI taxonomy): Archaea > Methanobacteriati > Methanobacteriota > Halobacteria > Halobacteriales > Haloferacaceae > Haloferax > Haloferax marinisediminis. The sequence continues at coordinate 177,470 of NZ_WKJP01000001.1, forward strand.
CGACGACAGGGGACGGCGATTCCCAGCGCACGTCTCGCCGAATCGCCGCCCCGACGACACAGCGTGACCTCTCGGGCGACGAGGCGTCGCTGAACCCCGAGTTCGAGTCGCTACCGTCGATGCGAATTCTCGGCCAACTCCTCGACACCTACATCGTCGCCGAGACGAGGGAGGGGCTCGTCCTCGTCGACCAACACGCCGCCGACGAGCGGGTGAACTACGAGCGCCTGAAAGGTGAGGTCGAAGGCGACACGCCGACACAAGCGCTCGCAGAACCCGTCGAACTCGAACTGACGGCCAGAGAGGCCGCGTTGTTCGAGGAGTACCGCGAGGCGTTGGCACAGGTCGGGTTCCACGCTGGGCGAACTGACGACCGAACTGTCTCGGTTCGGACCGTTCCGGCCGTCTTCGACGCCGCACTCGATCCCGGCCTCGTCCGCGACGCACTGACGGCGTTCGTCCGCGAGGAGACCGACGGCGGTCAGCAGACGGTCGACGCCGTCGCTGACGACCTGCTCGCCGACCTCGCGTGCTACCCGTCTATCACCGGCAACACCTCGCTTCGTGAAGGCTCGGTGCTCGACCTGCTCTCGGCGCTCGACGCCTGCGACAACCCGTACGCCTGTCCGCACGGGCGACCAGTCATCATCGAGTTCGACCGCGAGGAAATCGAGGCACGCTTCGAACGCGACTACCCCGGCCACAGCGGGCGGCGCGCAGAGGATTAAAGGCAGAACACTGAGAGGTGGGTAGCGATGAACCCACTCGTCTTCTTGGGAATCCTCTTCGGCCCGCTGATTCTCGTGGTCTCGTACCTCTTTACTGCGGCAACTGGGCCGGGTGTTCCCGTGTGGGCGACCCCCGTCGGTGAGTCGATTCGGCTCTACGGGACGGCGCTGGCAGTCGTCGTCGGCCCGCTGGCACTCCATCTCGACCGACTCACACTCGCACGACATGCCGACTGGGTCCCTTCTCCTATTTATTACCTCGTGGCCGTGCCATTCCTGAGCATCCCCGTCTCCGTCATCTATCTCGTCCGCCGGTTTACCGCGGCCTGAGACCCACCATCGTTCAGAAGCGACGGCAGAGAATCAATCGCAGTCACGCCATTCGACACCAACGCCGGAGGTTTATACCGCGACTACGAACGCCCGTCCATGACAGCACTCGTGACCTTCGGCGAGACGATGCTCCGCTTGTCGCCGCCGCGTGGCGAGCGACTCGAGACGGCCCGTGAGTTCGAAGTGCAGGCGGGCGGCGCAGAGAGTAACGTCGCCGTCGCGGCGGCACGACTCGGACGCGACGCCGCGTGGTTCTCGAAACTGCCGGACTCACCGCTCGGTCGCCGTGTCGTCGGCGAACTGCGAAGCCACGGTGTCGGCACCGACGGCGTCGTCTGGGACGCCGACCACCGGCAGGGACTCTACTACCTCGAACACGGTGTGGCGCCGCGACCGACCAACGTCGTCTACGACCGTGCAGACGCCGCGGTGACGACGCTCGAAACGTCCGAAATCGACCTCGACGCCGTCCGCGACGCGGACGTGTGTTACACGAGTGGAATCACGCCCGCGCTCTCGGAGACGCTCCGAGAGACGACTGCAGACGTGCTCGCTGCAGCACAGGACGCTGGCACGACGACTGCGTTCGACCTGAACTACCGGACGAAACTCTGGGAACCCGAAGCCGCCGCCGAGGCGTACCGTGACCTGTTCGACTCGATAGACGTTCTCTTCGCCGCCCAACGAGACGCCGAGACGGTGCTCGGACGCGAAGGCGACGCCGAATCTATCGCACGCGGACTCGCAGCAGACTTCGGGTTCGAGACGGTCGTCGTCACTCGCGGTGCAGACGGGTCACTCGCGCTCACCGACGGCGAGGTGTACGAACAGGGTGTCTACGAGGCCGAGACGCACGACGCAATCGGCACGGGCGACGCCTTCGTCGGTGGATACCTCGCGAAACACCTCGCAGGCGGCGACGTCGCTGAATCCCTCCGGTGGGCCGCCGCGACGGCGTCGTTCAAGCGGACCATCGAAGGCGACGTGGCCGTCGTCACACCCGAAGACATCGAGCGCGTCGTCGCCGACGAGGGCGACGGTATCTCTCGGTAATTACCGCGCCATTTCGGGGGACTCACACAACTACCCAGTGGTGTTCCCAAGGTATTCTACACGATTCGCCATGCGAAGCGCCAGCATGACTGCCACAAGACTTTCTATTGTGAATGAATTTGCGGTCGAAATGCAATGAACCGAATCGCAGTCGTGCTCGCCGCACTGTTGGTGACGGCCGCCGTCCCCGTTGGGTCGGTCGCCGCCCAGCAGTCGAGCACTGATGCATCGGCCTACACAGGAACACACGTCTCGTTCGACACGAAGACGAACGCCGTGACCAACTACACCGTCGATGGCGTGACCGTCGTCGAGTCGGTCGAGACGTCGTCGCAGGCAGACGCCAGTGTCGGCCTCGACGTGGCGCTCTCTGCAGTCACCGATGTCGAGGCTAGTGGTCTCTCACTCGCCGCGACGAGTGAGACGAACGCGACGGTCCGAGCAGACAGTGGTGCGACCCTCCGCGCTCACGACAACCCCAAAGGGACGCTCGTCGTCTCCGCGGGTAACGAGTCGCAGTACGTGACCGCCGACCTCGGCGCGAACGCCACGGCCGCACAGGCTGGCAACTCGCGAATCATCGTCGAGCAAGACGGTCGGATGGGTGCGTTCATCCTCGTCGGAAACGGGTCTGTGACCGTCAACGAGGAAGGAAACGTCACTGCGGACCTACAGAACGGCTCCCGCCTCGTGTACCGCAGTTACTCCGACGGCCGAACTGACGACGACAAGCAGACCGAGAAACTCATCGCCAGCGGGTCGGCCACCACCGAAGTGTACGTGATGCAAGACGGTGACGAGACGACTGTCGACGCGATCCACTACGACGAGAACACGACCGTCGAACTGTCCGAACAGACGAAGGACAACGTCACCGTGACGATCGACCGGTCGGTCCATCAGGGGACCGTCGTCGTGACCTCCGTCTCCGAAGAGGCACTCGCCGCGACGGACAACCTGTCGGTGATGGTCGACGGTGAGGCCGCCGTGCAGGCGTCGAGTTACACCGAACTCCAGTCCGCCGCGAACGGTGGCGAAACCTCGAAGTACCTCGTCCAGGAGACGAGCGCCGAGGGTGAGACGAACGTCCTCGTCGCTGTGAACCACTTCTCCGAACGGCAGGTCACGATGTCGGGCGACGATTCGTCGTCGACGTCCGACGAGACGACCACCCCGGAATCGAGCGACGACACGACGAGCGACAAGACGACCGAAGACGCTGAGGCAACCGAGACGACGTCCGGTGAGGACGCTGCCGAGACGACCACGTCGTCCACCAGCGCACCCGGATTTGGTGTCGGTCTCACCGTCGTCGCGCTCGCAGGCGCTGCCCTCGTCGCCCGTCGTCGAGCGTAACGTCGAGAACTGCCGTTCAGTCGGCGGTCTCTTTTTGCGGGTCGAGTGACTCTACGGAGTGTCTGAGTGACATGTGTACTTTTCGAATGGTAGTGTATGCCAATAACACTCGATTATGTTCCAGATTACTCTCGGTATTGTCTCTTTCATTGTACATCTAGGCAACGATAATGAATATTCGTCTCGTTCAAAAAGTCAGATTCAAATCCGGGACCACGATAATCCGTTCCGGAAATGGCATCACTCTCGTTCGAACCGCTGACGTACGACGACATCCCCGACGACGAGCGCCCATCGTTCGCGCAGGCGCTCGTCCCTGTCATCGGGATGCTCGTCTTCCTGAGCGTCGGGGTCATCTGGCTGGGCCTCGACCCGCAGTTACCGCTCCTGTGGGGTATCATCCTCACCGGCGTCGTGGGTCGGTACTGGCTCGGCCTCTCGTGGACCCGGCTCTCAGAGGGCATCCGCGACGGCATCAACATGGGGATGTCGGCACTCCTCATCCTCCTCGTCGTCTACATGCTCATCTCGACGTGGACCGCCGCGGGGACGATTCCCGCGCTCATCTACTACGGCCTCGACCTGCTGTCGCCGGCAGTATTCCTCCCGGCGGCAACCCTGCTCTCGGCCATCGTCACCTTCGCCATCGGGTCGTCGTGGACCACCGCAGCGACACTCGGCGTTGCCTTCATCGGCATCGGGTCGGGCCTCGGTATGCCCAACGCGATGACTGCGGGTGCCGTCCTGACCGGTGCGTACACTGGCGACAAGATTTCGCCGTTCTCGGACACGACGAACCTCGCCGCGGCCGTCACGAACACCGACCTGATGACCCACGTGCGGACGATGCGCGTCGGAACGAGTATCGCGCTCGCCATCTCGCTCGTGGCGTACACCGCACTCGGCCTCACGGCTTCCGGGAACATCCCTGTAGAACGAGTCGCTGAGATTCAGACGGCTATCGCGAGCACGTACACCGTGAACCCGCTGGTGTTCGCACCACTTCTGGTCACGTTCGTTCTCGCACTTCGCGGCTATCCGGCGCTCCCCTCCATCATCGCGGGTGTCGTCGCCGGGACGCTCACGCAACTGTTCGTGCAGGGGCCAGTCGCCATCGACACCTTCGTCGGCGCGTGGAACGTCGCCTTCGCGGGAACCTCGCCCGAGACGGGCGTGGCGACTGTCGATTCCCTCCTCGCGTCAGGCGGTCTCCTCGGTTCGTCGTGGACGATGACCGTCATCCTCGCGTCGCTGTCGCTGGGTGGCATCCTCGAACGGACTGGCTGTATCGCCGTCATCGCCCACGAGATGCGTCGCATCCTCACCTCGGTGGCCTCGCTAACCGTCGGGACGGCCGCCTCGTCGCTGGCGATGAACGCCATCGCGGCGGACCAGTACATGAGTATCGTCGTGCCCGGAATGAGTTTCCGCGGCCTCTACGACGAGTTCGACTTGGAGAGCAGAAACCTCTCGCGGGCCGTCGAATCCGCGGGGACGACGACGAGCGCGCTCATCCCGTGGGGGACCGGTGGCGCGTACATGGCCGACGTACTCGGCGTGCCGACGCTCCAGTACGCCCCGTACTACTTCCTCGGGTTCCTCTCGCCACTCATCCTCGTGGCGATGGGCCTGACCGGGTGGCGCATCACGAAGCAAGGGTCCGACACGCAAGCCGGACTGCGCGGTGCGTTCGCGTCGTTCGCTGATGACGACGACTGAACCACTGCATCACTGTTTTCGACCGCCCGGGTCTGGACCGGCAGGCGTATTTTCGTCCGCAAAGTAGCCGCAGGTATGGAGGTCACGACGGCCGGGCGATTTCGCGTCTACCGTAGCCCACGCGAGCGAGACGAACTCCTCTTACTCGAACGCCCAGCGGAAGCCGTCGATTGGACCGACCCGGGTGCGGCGGCCGACGCCGACGACGCCTTCTCACCCACGTACGTCCCGCAGACTGGGTACGACGGCGACCTCGGAGAATCCGTCTCGGCACTCGAACCCGGCAACGAAGTCGAGGCGACGCTGACGTGGGACGACGGCGACCCCCGGTTCACCGAGGTGTCGGTTGTCGACCGGACACGGTTTCGCTTCGTCGGCGCGGCGACAGGGTTGTTCGAGGCCGCCCGCGACACGTGGCGAGCGACCGCCGACGGTGAGGCGATTGGTTCTCGCGTCACGTACGGCACCGACGGCGACCCGAACGCCGTCCTCTACGTCTTCGCAAAACAACCCGGCGCGCGTGACCTGTTCGACGAGTTCAGAGACGGTGTCCTGCCGCTCGACCCGTTGCTCGGGCGTCTCGAAGCCGAGGCGGACGACGCAGACAGGGTGGACGATGAAGATAGGGTAACCGACGCAAATGCAGGGGGCGAATCGGCCGTTCCCGATGCACCTCGTGAGGTGTTCGTGATTCGCCCGCTCGACGAAGAGTTCGTCCTCGTCGCCATCGCGTTCGACAGAGACGGGTTGTTCGCGCAGACGATGCGCGAAACCTACTGCTGAGAGACGGTTCCGGCGCGCAGGTTAGTTCCAACTCGGGTCGACTCGCGCAGTCGGTTCCTCACCCTCGAAGACGCGCCTGATGTCGGAAGCGGTCTGTTCGTTCACCTCGGCTTTCGCTTCGACCGAACACCACGCGGCGTGTGGCGAGAGAACGGCGTTTTCTAACTGACGGAGCGGTGAGTCGTCCTGCAGCGGTTCTTCCTCGAACACGTCGAGGCCGGCGGCGGCGATGTCGCCCTCACGGAGGGCGTCGACGAGTGCGTCTTCGTCGATGACTGCCCCGCGGCCGGTGTTGACGACGATGGCATCGTCGTCGAGAGCGGCGAACGCATCGGCATCGACCATCCCACGGGTCTCCGGCGTCGCAGGCGCGTTGACAGACAAGTAGTCCGTGCGAGCGTAGAGTTCGTCGAGCGTGACGCGTTCGACGCCGTACTCGTCGAGCACCTCGTCGTCCACGTACGGGTCGTAGACGACGGTATCGACACCGAATCCTGAGCAGAGTTCGGCAGTTCGCTGTGCAATCGCTCCGAACGAGAGGAATCCGAGCGTGCGGCCCTTCATCCGGTGGAGTTCTCGGCCGGGGGTCGCCGGCCACTCGCCAGCGCGAACCGCTCGGTCGTAGGTCGGAGTGGCCCGGATACACGACAAGAGGAGGGCGACGCTGTGGGTTGCCACTTCGTCCGTACAGTACGCCGGAACGTTGGTGACGACGACGTCGTGCGCTGCGGCGGCCTCCACGTCGATGTTGTCGAATCCGACGGCCGCCCGAGCGACCACCGAGAGGTCGAGTTGGGAGAGCGCCTCGGCGGTGACCGGCGTGTTGATGTCCGTGACGACGGCGTCGGCGTCGGCCGTGCGACACGCCTCGACGAGGGCGTCTTCGGACCCGAGTTCGGCGACGTGAATCTCGGCGATGTCCCCGAGGATACGGTGTTGGTGCTCGGGGTCGACCATGTGGAAGTCGCTGAGCACGACGTTGTAACTCATGTTCGAGTGAAAGGATTCGGCTGAACGCACTTATTTGTGTCTCGGATTCTCGGAATTTAACTGAGTCGAACGTTGATGACGAACAGCGACGCTCCGACTGCGGTGTCGTTAGTTCTCTTGAGACCAGCGCTGGTAGAGCCCAGAACCACCGATGACAGCGAACACGACCGACGCGAGGACGGGGGCACCGAGCGACGAGATGACGGGGACTTCGGCGGCGACGGCGGTCATGAGGACGAGTCCGAGCGCAGAGAGCGTGGTGTAGTACTCACTCCACGACAGTTCACCCTCGGGGACGACTTCCATGTAGACGGTGACGTCGCCCGCCTCTGCCAGTGAGACGGTCTTCGAGCCTTCGTCGTACGTGACGATGTCGAGTTCGTCGAGTTTCGGGATGTGGGTCTGCTGGAGCGACACGTACGCACTCTGTCGGATATTGCGTGGTGGGGGCGACTCACCCGTCTCGGCCTCCGCGATTCGTTCCGAGAGCTCGCGCAGTGTCAGGTCTCCGTCTTGGAGAAACTCGATTGCCATCCGACGGCGGTCGTTACTCAGTACCTCGTGGATTCGCGTCTCGGAGAGTTCGGTGTCAGGTGTGGTCGCCATACGAGGATTCGATTGATTCGTGACTGGTCGCTTCTCCTATATCAACAGTTCGCCTTGGTTATCTCTGGTGAAAACGGCGACGTTCACCAGCTGCCGCCAGTACCCGCCTGAGGCACCGCAGAACGACCATTTCCGGCCAGATTCGAGCGCTCGGTTCAGAGCAGATGGACCGCTGACAAGACAGGGCGACGACGACCCCAGCGAAGGAGAATCCCCCGAGAGATACGAATATTTATTAATTGAAACGCCCGCAGTTAATACATGACTGTCGTCAGCGTCTCCATGCCGGAGGAACTTCTGGAGCGCATCGACTCGTTCGCCGAAGAGCACGGCTACACCGGGCGGAGTGAAGTCGTCAGGGAGGCATCTCGAAACCTCCTCGGTGAGTTCGAAGACAAGCGACTCGAAGACCGTGAGCTGATGGCCGTCGTCACGGTCATCTTCGACTACGAGACGACGAGCGTCGAAGAACGGATGATGGGCCTGCGCCACGAGTACGAAGGCCTCGTCAAGTCGAACTTCCACAACCACGTCGGCAACCACTACTGCATGGAACTGTTCGTCCTCGAAGGGCAACTCACAGACATCTCGACGTTCGTCGGGAAGATTCGGGCGACTCGGGACACGCTGAGCGTCGACTACTCCGTGATGCCGATCGACGAGTTCACGGGCGTCGCCGAAGAGTAGACGGCCGATGAGCGACCCAGTCTCCGTCGTCATCTACACCCGTCAACAGTGTCACCTCTGCGAGGTGGCCGAAGCGACCATCCGCGAGGTGGCCGACGACGAAGGTGTCCCGGTCGATATCGACCTCGTCGACGTCGATACAGACCGCGAGTTGCTGGAAGCGTACGGTGACAGAGTCCCCTACGTGTACGTCGATGGCCGACCCGCGTTCAAATTCGAAGTCGACGCCGACCGATTGCGAGAGAAGTTAGCAGCGGCATCGACCTGAGTGTCGCACCGGTCGTCACTACTGCCACCACGTCACTGTTGCGGCCATCCCGTCGCCGTTGCAGTTACCACATTCTCACTGTGACCATCCCGTCGCCGTTGCAGTTACCACATTCTCACTGCCGTCATCGCGTCGCGGTCGTAAGGAGAATCCACACGACGGCGAACCCGAGGACACCGATTCCACCGTCTAACAGAGCGTGGACCACGGCATCGGCCGGTTCGACCAGGAGCGTTCGCGAGTGGACCACCACGAGGAGGGCGGCCGAGAGACTCCCAGCGAGAACGAACGCGGTGACTTGTGTAGAGCGTGACTGCCGTGGGCGAGTCGATTGCCGTCCAGAGAGGAAGAGCCCAACAGTTGCGACGACCCCAACCAGCGTCGGGAACCAATAGACCGTTCCTCGATAGACGAGTGCGGCGGCAGTTGCGAGGGCGCCAGCGATGCCCGTCATCGCCACGAGCAGTCCGGACAAGACGACGACTGCGCTTCCGATACCCCCGGGCGTCGGCACGAGACCACTCACCTTGGCCAGCGGGATGACGACGAGAACGAGCAGGAGCGGTTGCGTCACACCGAGAGCGTCCAGGACGGTCCAGAGCGCCGCCGCCACCGACAACTGCCCGAACACCGCGAGTGCGAAGACGACGGCGAGTCGCCACGGGTTGGCCGCCAACTCGTCGAGTGTCGCGACGAACTGGCTGACTCGATGGGCGGCACGCTCAGGAGCTGGAGGAGAGACACCCGGAATCCAGCGACCACTCCACTGTGTGAGTCGTCCGAGCGCTCGGCCAACGACCGGTTCGACGTCGTGCCGGGTTATCCACAGCACAGCACCGGCGACGAGGAAACCCACGGTGACGGCGACGACGAGTGCAGCGATGTTCCGAACGCTGTCCACGACCACGAGGTGAGACGAGTAGACCACGGCAGCGAAGAGACCCAGCGCGACCGAAGCGAGTCGAATCACGACGTTGACGCCGACGACCGCAGCGAATGCTCGCTCGTAGTCGATGGCACACTCCCACGCGACGAGCAGACTACTCACGGGTGTCCCGCCAGTCTGCCCGAACGGCGTGATGGCGTTGACGAACTCCATCGCCGTGAAGAGAACCGTCGCTCTCCAGAACGACACCTGTGTCCCGATTTGCCGGAGCACCACCCCGAGTGCTGTCCCCCAGGCGACGAGCGGAACGAGGCCGAGGACCGCGAGTGAAACGACGGTACGTCTCGAAACCGCACCGACGGCATCGACCACTGCCGTCGTTCCGACGACCCAGACGTAGAGTGCAAATCCGGAGAGTGCGAGGACGATGCCGGCGACCTTTCGCCACGTGCTCTGCGTCCGAATCGACGTCGTACTCATCGTTCCGTGTGCTCGTCTGTGACGGTCGGTACGCGATGCTCGACACGCTCGGCCCGCTCGATGCTGACGCCGACGTTCGTACGGGAGTGCTCCCAACGTTCTCCCGCCAGTTCGACGGGTACTACTGCACGTACCGTGGCAGGCTCCTCAACGTGGGCGAAGAGAGGGAGTGTTACCGACGGCGTGGTGGGGCGGTTAGCCACCATCCGAACACCTTCGACCAGTACTCGTCAGGGTCTGATGGGGGCTTTTTCGTCTCGTCGTGTGTCTTCCCTTCGAGTAACTGCCGCTCGACGATGTTCCGTGCGAGGTGCAAGGCGTGTGACGCTCCGTAGCCCTCACCCGTGCCGACGAAGTGACCCTTGTCGGTGAACAGACGGATGCGGGCCATGATGAGCGGCGTGCCACGGAGTTTCTCGTCGTGTTCGTGCAGGTAGACGTTCGCTTCGAGTATCGTCAGCCCGCCGTACTTGTCGGCGAACCCCTCGACCATCTTGACGACTTCCTCGCGAGAGATGTCGTCCAGCAAGTTGACGTTCGTAATCTGGACTGGAAGTCTCGATTCGCCCGTCCACGTCAGCGATTCGAGGACGTCGGTCTTCGTGACGATTCCTGCCGGCGCGTCCTCTTGCAGGACGATGAGCGAAGAGACACCCTCTTCGAACATGCGTTCGACGGCGTGGTCGAGTCCTTCGTTCGGGAGTGCTGTCGCGACGGGTGCGCTCATCACGTCCACGACGGGGAGGTCGAGCATTCGTTCGATTTCGCCGGCACGGTCACCCATCCCACCTGCCGACCGGAACCCGGGCGCGGCGTCGCCACTGGAGACGTCGAACCCGCCTGACGACCCGCCTGACGGTTTGCTCACCTCACGGGTCGTGAAGTCGAGGATGTCGTAGAGACTCACGACACCCACGACGTCGTCGCCCTCGGCGACGGGGAGGTGAGTGATACCGTTCTCACGGAAGGTGTTGAGCGCCTCACCGAACGTCGCCTCTCGTCCCACCGTGACGAGTGCGTCGGTGTACACGTCTTCGACGGTGAGCACGCCGAGAAACTCCTGTACCGCCTCTAGCACTCGGTCGGTCGAAACGGTACCGTACAGGTCGTCACCGTCGAAAACGGGGAGGACCTCGCTTCTGCTCGCGAGGATGAGGCGGGCGACGCGCCGAACGTCTTCGTCCACGTCGACCTTTGCAGGGTGCCACAGGACGCCCCGGGCTTTTGCATCAGGGTCTCGGTGAGTGACGTTCATCTGCCGAAGCGTGACGAGACCGAGGTACTCGTCGTCGTCGACGACGACGATCGCCTTCGTGCCCGTCTCCTGAAACATACCCTGAAGCTTCGAGACACGCGTATCTGGCCCGACCGTCGGAAAATCTCTGTCGACGAGATTCGAGATGTCCATACACAGAGTACGCCAGATGAGATGTTGAATGTTGTCAGTTGAGTAATGGAAACACACTATCTCACTAACCGTTATGCGGTCTGTTAGCATAGTATACGTCGGTGGTGGTGAGATGGTGAAACTCGTCGAACGCAGAGAGAACGTCTACGAAATCGAACGAACTGGGGAGATGCACGTCCCAGCGCGAGTCTACGGGTCAGCGTCCCTCATCGAGGAGATGCTGGAAGAAGGTGACCTCACGCTCACGCAGGTACGAAACGTCGCGACACTCCCGGGAATCCAGAAGTTCGCTCTCGTCCTCCCGGATGGACATCAGGGGTACGGATTCCCCATCGGTGGTGTCGCCGCTGTGGACCTCGACGAGGGCGTCATCAGTCCGGGAGGCATCGGGTTCGACATCAACTGCGGTGTCAGGTTGCTCCGAACGGGACTCTCGTACGGAGACATCGCTGGACAGGAAGCAATTCTCGCGGACCGTCTGTATCAGACCATCCCGACGGGACTGGGGAAGGGTGGCTATCTCCGTACAGATATCTCAGACGTGCGTGGTATCCTCGAATCGGGGATGGAGTGGATGCTAGAGAAGGGCCACGCTACCGAGGACGACCTCGACCACTGTGAAGAAAACGGCTGCCTTCCGGGCAACCCGAACGCGGTCCCGACCGAGGCCCTCAAACGCGGTGTCAATCAGGTCGGCTCGCTCGGCTCGGGGAACCACTTCCTCGAAGTTCAGCGCGTGGGCGAGGTGTACGACCCGGAGACGGCGGCAGCATTCGGCATCGAGAGCGACGACATCGTCGTGATGATTCACTCGGGTTCTCGTGGCCTCGGCCACCAGACGTGTTCGCACTTCATCAGAGAGTTCGAGCGGGCGTATCCGGACCTCGTCGAGTCACTCCCGGACAGACAACTCGTCTACGCTCCGCTCGGTGACCCACTCGCCGACAAATACTGGGGGGCGATGAACGGCGCGGCCAACTTCGCGTGGGCGAACCGGCAAGCGATGACGCAGGCGGTCCGCGAGGTGTTCGGCGCACTCTTCGACGCGACAGCGGTCGAACTCGTCTACGACGTGTGCCACAATATCGCAAAAGAGGAACGCCATACCGTCCGTGGGCGGGAGAAATCGCTGCTCGTACACCGAAAAGGCGCGACACGAGCATTCCCGGCCGGACGGCCCGAAATCCCAGACGCGTACCGAAACGTCGGCCAACCCGTCTTCCTCCCCGGGAGCATGGGCACTCACTCGTACGTCCTCGCGGGCGGCCCGCAGTCACTGGAACTCAGTTTCGGGTCGACGGCCCACGGTGCCGGTCGGCTCAAGTCGCGGACGCAGGCGAAAGGTGAGTACACCGCTGGTGAACTCCAGAAGGCGCTCCGTGCCCGTGGCATCTTCGTGCGTGCGCGGTCCGGCGGGACCCTGACCGAAGAGGCGCCCGGGGCGTACAAAGACATCGACGAAGTCGTCCGGGTCAGCGACGCACTCGGAATCGGGACCAAAGTCGCGCGGATGTCGCCGCTCGCGAACATCAAAGGGTGAGTCTGCACCGTGCGGACGGTCCGAACGAATCGTGTGATACTCCGTGCGAGTATCAGTACGAGTGAGACACCGGGGCGTAATCATATCACCTCGGCGCCCCACTATACACCCATGGAAGCTGACAGACAACTCCTCCAACAGGCCCGGACCAAACTCGACGGGTGGATTTACACGGCACGTGACAGGACGTACCGTGAACTGTTCGCCGGCGACGACGCCGTCGTCACGGCAGAGGAGCGTCAGCTTCTCGACCACATCGACGAAGAACTCGCCACCGACGGCAACGGGGGGCTCTGGGGCACCGACGAGTACGACATCGTCATGGGCCACCCGAAGAACCATCCGCTCTCGGTCGTCTGTACGCACCATCCCCAAATTCCAGTCGAGTGGTCACGCGGCGAAGAGAGCCTGACCGAACCGGAACGAGAACAGTTCAACGACTTGCTCTGGGACTACAGTGAACGCGTCCGCCGATACGTCCAGGACGAGGTAAACGAGTTCGTCGGCGTCGCGGGAGTCCCCGAAGAGTAGTACGATTCGACCATGCGCGTCATCCATCCACCCGACCGGCAACCCTGTTATCAATGTGGTGACCGCGCCGAGGTAGTTGTCGCCCGTGGACACGAGATGTGGTACAGTTGCTGGGAGTGTGCCTACCCACTTCTCGAACACGGTGGTGTCATCGTCGCGGGAGCGTTGGGCAAGGCCGTTCGAAAGCCGAAGTGACCACGACTCGTCGACTCTGACCCTGTACAACCAACTCTGACAGGCTCTGCGCGGGCCGCACGTGTTCGACCGATTCCGAGGTCGTGAGAACGAGTTACGTATTCAAGCCGGACGAGTTCTTACTGAACGTCTATGGGAGATTTAGATTCGTTTGGAGCCATCCGTGAATTCGAACACGGAGGAACTACGTACAAGATGGCGGACCTGACGGCCCTCGAAGACCAGGGCCTCTGCGAACTCGACCGTCTTCCAGTGAGTATCAGAATCCTGTTGGAGTCCGTTCTCAGAAACGTCGACGGCGACATCGTCACCGACGAAGACGTCCGAAACGCGGCGTCGTGGGAACCGGACGTCCCGAACGTCGAAGTTCCGTTCACACCGTCGCGTGTGGTGTTGCAGGACCTCACCGGCGTGCCCGCAGTCGTCGACCTCGCAGCACTTCGGTCTGCGGCGGACCGCTCGGGAAAAGACCCCAGCATCGTCGAACCCGAAGTCCCCTGTGACCTCGTCATCGACCACAGTGTACAGGTCGACTTCTTCGGGTCGCCCGACGCGTACGAGAAGAACGTCGAACTGGAGTACGAGCGCAACGCCGAGCGCTACAAGGCGCTCAAGTGGGCACAAAACGCGTTCGAGAACTTCCAGGTCGTCCCGCCGGGAACGGGTATCGTCCACCAGGTAAACCTCGAACATCTCGGGCAGGTCGTCCACGACCGAACGTGGCGAGACGAACAGTGGCTCTTACCCGACACCCTCGTCGGAACCGACAGTCACACGCCGATGATTGGTGGTATCGGCGTCGTCGGCTGGGGTGTCGGTGGTATCGAAGCAGAGGCTGCGATGCTCGGCCAGCCAATCACGATGAAACTGCCCGAAGTCGTCGGCGTCCGCCTTGAAGGGACCCTTCCAGAGGGGGCGACTGCGACGGACCTCGTCCTCCACGTCACCGAGCAGCTCCGCGAAGTCGGCGTCGTCGACCGATTCGTCGAGTTCTACGGTCCCGGTGTGAAGAACCTCTCCGTGCCCGACCGGGCGACCATCTCGAACATGGCACCCGAACAGGGGTCGACTATCAGCGTCTTCCCGGTAGACGAAGCCACGCTGGACTATCTCGAACTCACCGGCCGCGACCCAGACCACATCGAACTCGTCCGCGCCTACCTCGACGCACAGGGCCTGTTCGGCGAACAGCACCCCGAGTACACCGAGACGGTCGACGTCGACCTCTCGACGGTCGAACCGAGCCTCGCCGGGCCGAAGCGCCCACAGGACCGCATCCCGATGGGCGACATGAAGACGCACTTCCGCGGACTCGTCCACGGTGAGTTCGAACAGGAACTCGACGACTACGACGAACGTGAACTCGAACAGTGGTTGGGCGAAGGCGGGCACACCGACGGGGGAACAACTGCTGTCGAAGCAGACGCTGACCTCCACCCGCTGACCAAGCGCGTCACCGTCGAGATGGACGACGGCACCGAGGCCGAAATCGGCCACGGGAGCGTCGTCGTCAGCGCCATCACGAGTTGTACGAACACGTCGAACCCGTCGGTCATGGTCGCCGCAGGTATCCTCGCCCGCAACGCCATCGAGAAGGGACTCGACATGCCGAACTACGTCAAGACGAGTCTCGCACCCGGCAGTCGCGTCGTCACGGAGTACCTGAAGAAAGCCGACCTCTTGCCCTCGCTTGAGCAACTCGGCTACGACGTCGTCGGCTACGGCTGTACGACCTGTATCGGGAACGCCGGCCCGCTCCCAGAACCAATCGAGAACGCCATCGACGAACACAACCTGTGGACGACGAGCGTCCTCAGTGGGAACCGGAACTT
Source organism: Haloferax marinisediminis (assembly GCF_009674585.1). NCBI lineage: Archaea > Methanobacteriati > Methanobacteriota > Halobacteria > Halobacteriales > Haloferacaceae > Haloferax > Haloferax marinisediminis. The sequence goes on from NZ_WKJP01000001.1 coordinate 192,865, forward strand.
CGAGGCGCGTATCCACCCGAAGATTCGCGCGAACTATCTCGCCAGCCCGCCGCTCGTCGTCGCCTACGGCCTCGCTGGCCGGATGGACATCGACCTCGAACACGACCCGCTGGGGACCGACCAGAACGGCGACCCGGTCTATCTCGCGGACATCTGGCCGGACCCAGAAGAGGTCAGACAGACGATTCACGACAGCATCGACCCCTCGATGTTCCGTGAGAAGTACGCAGAAGTGTTCGAAGGCGACGAGCGCTGGGAGGCGCTCGAAGCACCGACCGGCGACGTCTACGAGTGGGACGACGAGTCGACCTACATTCGCGAACCGCCGTTCTTCAAAGACTTCCCACTGGAAGCACCCGGCGTCTCGAACATCGAAGACGCGCGCTGTCTCCTGACGCTCGGCGACACCGTGACGACCGACCACATCAGTCCCGCCGGTCCGTTCGGTTCGAAGCTTCCGGCAGGGCAGTGGCTCATGGACCACGGCGTCGACCCCGTCGACTTCAACACCTACGGCTCTCGCCGCGGGAATCACGAGGTCATGATGCGCGGGACGTTCGCCAACGTCCGCATCGAGAACCAGATGCTCGACGACGTCGAGGGTGGGTACACCATCCACTTCCCGACCGACGAAGAGACGACCGTCTTCGAAGCGAGCCAACGCTACCGTGAAGAAGAAACGCCGCTCGTCGTCCTCTCGGGCGTCGAGTTCGGCACCGGGTCGAGTCGTGACTGGGCGGCCAAAGGAACGGACCTCCTCGGTGTGCGAGCGACTATCGCAGAGAGTTACGAGCGCATCTACCGCGACAACCTCGTCGGCATGGGCGTCCTTCCCCTCCAGTTCGAAGACGGCGACTCGTGGGGGTCGCTCGGGCTCGACGGGTCGGAACACTTCGACATCCACGGCCTCGACGACGGCCTCGAAGTCAACGACGAACTCTCCGTCGTCGCCACGAAAGACGACGGCACAGAAATCGAGTTCGACGTGACCGCACAGGTCGGCACGCCCGCCGCCGTGAAGTACGTCGAAAACGGTGGCATCCTCCACTTCGTCCTGCGCCGTCTGCTGACGCAGGACTGAACAGGAAGTTGGGGCGGACCACTCCGCCCCGTCGACCCGCCCGAGTTGGTACCGTCTATTTTCGGTCGTTCGAGTCGAGTGACGCGCAGTTCATGCGCCTTGATGACGTAGTACACACTACCATGTCAACAGTCACACCAACTGTCCGTCCAGCTCGGTCGGTACTCGCTCGACGAGGAGTGCTTGCCGTCGCGCTCTCGCTCGCCGCGAACGCGCTCGTCTTGGCGCTCGTCCTCGCGAGTGGGGCAGTTCAGCCGTATTCCCAACTCGCCTACCCACCTGTTCTGTTCCTCTCGGGTGCGGGTGCAGTCGGTGCAACACTCGTCTACAGCTATCTCACGACCCGCGTCGAGAATCCAGACCGGACGTTCCTTCGCGTCGCACTCGCAGTCTTGGTCGTCTCGTTCCTTCCAGACATCGGGCTATTGGTCGGTGACCCGGAGGCGACGCTTCCGGCCGTCCTCGTGTTGATGGCGATGCACGTCATCGTCGCCGGGGTGTGCATCGCGACGCTGACGAAAATCGGGCGAACGGCAACAGCCGTCTGAGTGCGCGAGTCCTCTCGACCGACTAACGGACCCGGCTATCTCTGTTCTTGTTCTGCAGCGAGTCGCTGGAGGCGAGCGATTCGCTCTGCTGTCGGGGGATGAGTCCGAAAAGGCCACTCGTACCCGTCGGGAGAGAGCGAGAGGACTGCAAAGAGTCGCGGCAGGCCGTAAGCGAACTCGAACGGAGTGGTGAGGAGACCAAGAACCGCGAACCCGGCAAAGGCGCCGAGGACTGCCACGAACAGGGCGAGCACGACGGAGAGCGACGAAAGGATGGCCGCGGCCACAACCATCTGGAAGAGATGGAGAGGCGAAGTCGGAGTTCCATACGAATTAGTTGGTATATTGTACTGTCAATTTATCCATCACGACAGGTGACGACTCCAACTGCGGTCACCTATCCACCCGTTCACGTGACAGTCACTCCGGTGTCGGCACTATGTCATTTCGTGCGACAGTCGGGTGTCCCAAACTATCACGGTTAATTATATACGTTTTCGAAGTGTTAGTGAGTTCACAACACTGCCCTCCCCCTGAACGTCGGGACCTCCGCGCAGTTGTTGGAAAATCATGCCATCAGAGAAATCTACAGCTGACAATTCAGTACCAACAGAATCCCGCTCTCGGCTCTCCGTGTCGCGGCGCAAGATGCTCACGCTCCTCGGCGTCGGCGGCCTCACTGGAATCGCAGGAGTCGGAAGTGCCCACCCGGGTGGCGTTACCGACGACCCAACCGAGTCGGACGAACACGAGGTCCACCGCGGGCTGCACAATCACGGTGCACCGGACCCCAGTCAACCGCTCATCGACCTCGATGCGACACACAACAGCGTCGTCAGCAGCGGCCCATCCGCTCACGTCGTGAAGAATCTCGCACTCGTAGGACGCGGCGAACGCCTCCTTCCAAACGGAACGACCGACGTGTGGGCACTCGACGGCTATGCCTATATCGGGACGTTCAACACGCCCTGCGGGACGGGTGCCGGGTTCGGTAGCGGCGAACTCGTAGACGACCTCCTCGGCCCCGGTATCGCCGTCTTCGACGTCCACAACCCCAACAAGCCCGAGTACGTCGGTAGCATCCCCTCGGTTGCGGGCAGTCGTACCAACGACGTGAAGGTCGCGAACATGAACTCCGGACGCATCCTCGCGCACTCCAACGAGTCCTGTGGCGGCGGTCCGGGTGGATTCGAACTCTACAACGTGGACGACCCACTCGCACCACAGCACCTCGCACACGTCCAGACCGACGATATGAATGCATTCTTGCGTGACAACTTTGGCTTCACCGACTTCGGTGTCCACAACCTCTGGTTCTTCACACAGGGGGCGAACGACTACATCGCTGCAGTCGTCGAAAGCGAACTCGGCAACTTCCAGATTTACGACATCACGGACCCGTCCAACCCGGTGTTCGTGAGTGGATGGGGTGCTGAGAGCCTGTTCGACTCCAACGTCGATTGGGCTTCGACGACCGACTTCGGCCTCATACTCGAAGCAGACGCCTACCTGTTCAGCGGCTACGGTTCCTCGCAGAATCGTTTCCTGCACGACATCGTCGTCAACGAAGACGGTACCCGCGCATACCTCGCCAACTGGGACGCTGGCCTCGTCCTCCTCGACATCTCGGACCCGGCCAACCCGACGCTCGTCTCGCAGGCGATCGAACCGAGTGTGGGTGACGGCGAAGTCAACAGTCACCAGGCGTTCCCGAACGAGGACGGCAGCATCGTCGTCGAAACCGAAGAGGACTTCGACCCATTCACGCTCACCTTCGACATCACCAGTGGCCCAGACGCAGACGAGTACCCGGCCGCAGAAGGGGCGATTACCTCCCCAATCGTCGAACTCCCCGGTGGCGAGATGAGCGGACCAACCACGTACGTCGGCCTCGCGTGTGACGCAGCAACCGTCCCGCCAGCACCTTCCCCGGACCACGTCGCAGTCATCCAGCGTGGCGTGTGTGCATTCTCACAGAAAGCACAGAATATCGTCGATGCTGGCTACGCCGGGATGGTCGTGTTCAACGACGAAGCACGCGGTGACGCGCTCGTGACGATGGGTGGCACGGCAGTCGACACCCCCGGTCTCTTCGTCGGCCACTCCACTGGCCTGAAGATTCTCGGTGTTGGGTCTGCGGCGGACCTCGTCGTGGGTGCCGCCGGCGAATCTGTCTCGGCCACCGCGGAACCCCAGCGCTGGGGCAACGTCCGCATCTGGGACTACTCCGACGAATCGAATCCGGACCTCCTCAGCGAGTTCGACACGGTGTGCAGCGCCAACCCCAGCGACCCAAGTTGCGACCCACGTGGTACCTACTCGGTCCACAACATCATCGTCGAAGACGACATGGTGTACATCTCGTGGTACTCCGACGGCGTCCTCATCGTCGACATCTCGGACCCAGCGAACCCCGTCGAAGTCGCCCGGTACAGCCCCGGTGGACAGGAGTTCGAAGACCAGAACGGCGGTATTCAGGACGTGTGGGGCATCGACAAAGAGAAGAACAGTCCGTGGATTTACGCCTCCGACCGCAACGGTGGTCTGTACGTCCTGAAGGAACTCGGGTCTGGGTCGGAAAAGCGCAACAACCGTAACTGAGCCGGCATCGAACCCGTGAACCGTTCACGGTGAGTCTGCTTCGGTCCACCCCCGAGGTTGCCAGCGGCTACGGCTCACCTTCGTATGAGAGATGCGCTTGAAGTTCAGCCGAAAGAAAGCATACCAAACAGTTATCAACAAATCTCCCGAACGTGTTTTTGGGTTACAGAGTGTTGTGATTAGCGTCCTCACAAGGACACGTCCTACTTTCACATCCTCTGTAGCCTATCTTCTACTTCGATAGAAGCCTCTCTGAGAGTTCGAGACTCAGTGAGATGGAGAACTGCAGTCCAGGTGTTGCAGAGAGTGCCAGATTCAGACATTCCGATGGCTGTGATGGGGATTCAGTGTCACCAAAGAACCGACTGAAATTATGATGGCCCATCGGGTTGCGAACCACGGTCATTCCGCTCACTCCGTTCGCTTCACTCCCTGATTCGAACCGCCATGGCGGGAACGTTCGGCCCTCGCTGTCGCTCGGGCACTCACATGGGCCCCATGGGGTTCGAACCCATGACCACCCGGTTATGAGCCGAGCGCTCTGACCAGACTGAGCTAGGGGCCCTCGGTCGATTCTATTCCGGCCGCCCTCTTATGTCTTATCAGAAGGCGTCGACGGTGACGGGTCGCACCGCTCACCGGGTTGGGGGTGGGGGAATGAAGGAAGCGCCGCCGCCAGGACTCGAACCTGGGACCACCTCGTGTCTGCGGACGGCAGCCGGAACTGCAATCCCTAACAGCGAGGTGCTCTACCAACTGAGCTACGGCGGCTCGCACCCGTACATATCGAGTGGAGTTTGAAGTGGATTTCGTTTTGGACGAGCGTCGTCACTTCGAAGTCAGACACTCATTCTCGGGGAAGATAGCAGTCACTGGAAAGCGTTGAAAGTGAGAGAAGCGCCACCGCCAGGACTCGAACCTGGGACAACCTCGTGTCTGCGGACAGCAGCCGGAACTGCAATCCCTAACAGCGAGGTGCTCTACCAACTGAGCTACGGCGGCTTTCGTCTGCAATGCTTCGTATTCGACGTTTCCTGATAGGGCTTTCGTTTTTGCCCGACGGCTGGCGGATGACAGCGACTCACGCGGTCGCGAGCGCACCGTCACGCTTTCGCCACCCGGCACGGAACTGACGCCCATGACGAACTCGGACCTCGACGCAGTCGTCGCCGCGGTCCGCGAGCGTATCGACCCCGACGAGGAGGAACGTCGGGCGCTCGCCGATGCGGCGGCGGAACTGGAGTCCCGCGTCCACGACGCGCTGGCGGACCTGCCGGTCGACGCCGACGTGCTGCAAGTCGGCAGCACCGCCCGTGGAACGTGGCTCTCTGGCGACCGTGACATCGACCTCTTCGTCCGGTTTCCCGAGGACCTCACGCGAGAGGAACTGCAAGAGTACGGTCTCGCCGTCGGCCACGCCGTCCTCCCCGACGGTCACGAAGAGTACGCCGAACACCCCTACGTCAAAGGAGACTACGACGGATTCGACGTCGACCTCGTCCCGTGCTACGACGTGCCGACGGCACCCGACATCCGCTCTGCAGTCGACCGGACACCGTTCCACAACGCCTACCTCACAGAACGCCTCGACGACGACCTCGCCGCCGACGTTCGTGTGTTCAAACGCTTCTTGAAAGGAATCGGTGCCTACGGCAGTGACCTCCGGACAGAGGGCTTCTCTGGATACCTCGCTGAACTCCTCATCCTCGAATACGGCGGCTTCGAACCACTCCTCCGCGCTGCGGCAGACTGGAACCCACAAGTCGAATTCGACCCCGAAGACCACGGCACACGAACCTTCTCCGACCCGCTTGTCGTCATCGACCCGACGGACCCCGAGCGAAACGTCGCGGCCGTCTGCTCGGCGGAGAACGTCGCTCGCCTCCAGCACTACGCTCGCAGTCTGCTCGCGGACCCACGCGAGGACCTCTTTTTCCTCCCCGACCCACCTGCGCTCGATGCAGACGGTGTTCGAGCCCACCTCGAGCGCCGCGGCACCACACCTGTCGCCATCGTCTTCGACGCCCCCGACCTCGTCGACGACCAGCTCTACCCTCAACTTCGGAAGTCGCTCGATGGCGTCGCGGACGGCCTCGACCGGCGCGGGTTCGACGTGTTCAGAACGGAGACGTTCGCTGCCGACGACGCAGTGCTGTTCGTCGAACTCTCGGTCGCAGAACGGCCCGCCGTCGAACGACACGACGGGCCACCAGTGCACGTCAGACAGCACGCAGAAGGGTTCTACGGGGCGTACGCAGACGGCGAGGACCACTATGGCCCGTTCCTCGATGGAGACCGGTACGTCGTCGAACGGGACCGAGAGTTCACGTCTGCGACGGCGTTCCTCACGAGCGAGTCACTGTTCGACGTTGCACTCGGCAAGCACGTCGAATCGACACTGCGAGAAGACGGCTACGAGGTTCTCGTCGCCGACGAGGTCGCCGCCCTCGCCGACACGTTCGGTTCAGAGTTGGGTCGTTACTTCGACCCGAGGCCGTGAACGTCGCGAATTTCGTCGACGAGGTCGACGTTCTTCTGGTCGGGTTCTTCGTCGGGGTCCATCGCGATTCGGCCGTCGAACGTCTCGTGGACGATTGCGACGCCTTCTGAGAGCGTGTCGAGACCGTATCCGCCTTCGAGAACGAACGAGAGCGCGGCGTCGGTGTTCTCACAGAGGTCCCGGACTCGTTCGGTGAGCATCGCGTAGCCTTCGGTGGAGACGCGCATCCGCGAGATTGGGTCGTGTCGGTGCGCGTCGAACCCGGCGCTCACGATGAACAGGTCGGGGTCGAACTCCTCGACTGCCGGTTCGATGGTCTCTTCGAACGAGTAGACGTAGTCGGCGTCGCCAGCACCGGCACGGAGCGGGACGTTGAGGTTCGTCCCCTCCGCGCCGTCGGCACCAGTCTCTTCGACTTCACCCGTCCCGGGGTAGAGGCCGTCTTCGTGGATCGACGCATAGAACACGTCGTCACGGTCGTAGAAGATGTCCTGCGTGCCGTTTCCGTGGTGGACGTCCCAGTCGAAGATGGCGACGCGTTCGGCGAGGCCATCGTCGATGACTGCTTGTGCGGCGACGGCGGCGTTGTTGAAGAAGCAAAAGCCCATGGCGTCGTCCACGACGGCGTGGTGTCCCGGTGGGCGGCCAAGCGAGAACGGTGTATCACGGCCATCGTCACCTGCGAGTGCCGAGCGTGCGCCCCACTCGGCGAGACCGGCAGACGCGAGGGCGGCGACCCACGACTCTTCGACAGCGACCGTGTCAGGGTCCCAGTTCCCGCCGCCGCCACGACAGAACGATTCGAACTCGTCGACGTAGTCTGCGTCGTGGATGGCGGTGACAGTCGATTTCTCGGCCGGTGCTGCGTCGACGTACTCGACGCCGTGGCGTTTCGCCAGTCCGCGTCGAATCGCACGAAGACGGTCTGCCGTCTCTGGGTGTCGTGGCCCGGTATCGTGGTCGAGACACGTTTCGCTGTAGCCGAAGCGCATTATTCGAAGAGAGAGAAGTAGGTCTCGATGTCCTCGGCTTGCACCGTTCGTCGGTCGGCGTGGTGGGCGAGTTTCACCGCAGCGCTCGCCACGTTGTTGGCGTAGTCTTCGAGGATATCGGCCAGTGCGATTCGAGCATCCATCGCGACGCGGTAGCGGTCGTCGATCTGGAGGCGTGCGATACGGTCGATGGGCGCGACGGGGAGATAGAGGTCGTCTCGGTCGACGACCTGTTGGACGCCGAAGTCTTCGGCCATCAACGTCTTGCGACCGTCCGCCGTCGCCCGCTCGGCGGCGTCGATTGCCAACTCGGCACCGTGGTCCTGAATCCGACGAGCGAGCTCCTCTGCAGCGCCTGCACTGACCCGAAGGTCACCCGCGTTCTGCCGGATAATCGCGTCTACCGGGGCGAACGGTAGCTCGACACTCATACCCACATATCGGGTCCGTCCGGCGTATAATCCTTTCCGTCGCGGTGGCTTCTGTATTTTATCGGGCGCACAGCTCCTGAAACCGGTCTTGAGTGGCGTCATACGGTTGACAGAGGCGGTTCAGACGACACAGACAGCGACTGTGTCGGCGGCGCCCGAGCGAGGTTACCGCTTTGCGCCCGTGTGGACTTCGACCGAGTCCGCAGTGATGCGACCGTCGGTCTCGGCTCCGTTGACCGTCACCTCGTCGCCGAGTCCGAGTTCGGCGTCAGTCTCGACGGTCTTCGTCTGTGTCCCGTCGTCAAGGATGACAGGGTTGCCGGCTTGGACGACTGTCCCCGTGAACTCGACCGGTTCACCGTCTGCACTGGCGCTAGACGAGTCCGCAGACGAGTCGGTCGACGCGGTCGAACTGGCCGCACTCGAGTCACCCGAGAACGCGCCGAGTCCCTGGTCGCTGGACGCAGACGTCTCTGCGTCGCTGCCACCAGCGTTGCCGGGGGCGTCGTCCATGACCGTGATAGACGACCGCCAGCCGGCGGACGCTTCGAGGTCCTCTTGCCAGCCCTCTTTGATTTGGACGTCTGTGATGACGACGTAGTCGGCGAGGTCGACGTCGGTGTCCGCTTTCTCGCCCCAGAGTGCGACGCGGATGTCGCCCGTGTCGTCCTTCACGCGGATGTTTCTGACCTGTCCTTGCGACCCGTCGTCGCGGTCGAAGGTTCGTTTGCCGTCGGACTCGATGACGCCACCGGCGATGTCCACCGTCTGCCCGAGTTCGAGCGCTTCGATGTCTGTCGTCTCGGGGACGTACTCGATGTCCTCGTCGATGACTTCGACTGCACCGCGCGACCCGACGTGGAGTTCGAGCGACCCGTCACGTTCGCGGACGTAGCCATCGACGACTTCGACGGACTCGCCGGTGTCGAGTTCTCCTGCGAGGTCTGCTCGTTCGTCCCAGAGCGTCACGCGGATGCGACCCGTTGCGTCGCCAAGCGAGAGGTTCGAGACGCGGCCTTCGGAGCCGTCGTCACGGTCGAACGTCCGAACCTCACCCGTGTCGAGGAGTTTCCCTTTGAGGTTCACGTCCGAGAGTCCGAGCGCGAGGTCTTCGACTCGGTAGCTATCGAGAATCTGGACGTCGACTTCGGCGTCGGGGTCTTCTTCGACCTTGTTCGCACTGATTTCGACACCGTTGTAGCCATCTTTCGGCCGACCGGCGATGCGAAGGACGGTTCCGACTTCGAGGTTCTCCTCGGCGCCCACAGCCATCTCGTCCCACAGCGAGACGCGGATGCGGCCGGTCTCGTCGGCGACTTCGATGTTGAGGACGCGACCGTCTTCGTCTTCGCCGTCGCGTTCGAAGGTCCGAATCTCGCCGATGCTGATGACCTTGGCGAGGAACTTCACGTCCTCCATCCCGGGTTCGATGTCGGCGATGCCGTTTACTTCCTCGTCGCGGAGTTCGTGGGCGATGAGCATCGCCGCCGTCTCCTCGTCGGCGAGGCCGCCCATCTGTTCGACCTTGTCTTTTACCGCGGCCTCGAACTTCTCGAACTCGACGTCGGTATCGAGGTCCTCGTACACGTCCTCGATGACGCCCATCAGGCGTCACCTCCCTGTCCAAATCGCGCACGTCGCGGCAGACGACACGTCGTACTCATTCTATGGACGAACAGGGAAGGCCGGCGCTTAAGCGTTGTTTTCCTCGTGGTTAGGACCGAGCGACCTCGGCGCAAATCAGACGACATAGTGGGGGATGGGACCGCCTTCACGTAAGAACGTTCGCCGGACAGAATGCCATCGAACCTCGCTGGACGACAGACTCATCGACCTGCGCTGAACGTGGGACCGATCCAAGACGATATGTTCAGGTGTCGAGTTCGCGCCGAGTCAGTGTTCGGCGTCCGTTCACGTCGTCGTGGACGACCTCGATTGCTGCGGGGAGTTGGAACGAAAAGCGTAGTTGTGCCCGATAGCCGAGGGGGACGAGTGCTTGCGTGCATCCCTCGTCAGGTGCGACATCTTCCACCGTCTGGATGACGACTGTAGCGGTGTTCGAGTCAGAATCGTAGTCGGCGGCGGCGAGACGGACGACCGAACAGCCGTTCGCCCCCCAGAGACAGCCTTCGACGGTGATGACGCCCTCGGCGACGGCGGGGACGGTTGCCCTCCCGTCCGTGGGGCAGTCATCCGTCGGGACCGGGGAGAGCGACTGCTCGACTAACACCGGTTCACTCGGCGTGGGCGTCGGTGTGGTCGACGTGGTCTCTGTCGTCGTCTGGTCGCCGTCGCGGTCGTCAGTGTCGTCATCGGCCGCGCACCCCGCGAGGGAGACACAGACTCCAGCGACCCCGGCGAGGATGGCGCGTCGTTTCACGCCCGGTGCTACAGCACGTCGGCAAAAAGTCCTTGTGTCGAAACAGGTGTGCCCAGGGGTGAAACCACACTCCTCCTCGTCCGAAGCGTCACCCGGTCCTCGTGCCGTGGTCCCGCGGTTCACTGGCAGTTCACATCGTAACCGTCTTAAGTAACCGTCGAGTACCGAAGAATGCAGCAAGACAGTCCTGATAGGGTAGTGGACTATCCTCCTGGCTTGCGGAGCCAGGGACCGGAGTTCAAATCTCCGTCAGGACGTTTCTCTTCCGAAACTACACCTCCGAGACACCTCTGTGCCTCTCGATTCTCTGCCCCCGAAAATCGTTATTGGAGTGACTAACTCACGCCTCAACGAGAGCGCAATCGCTCGTGACAGAACAGACTCGGTAAAAGTTGGATATCACTCGTCGTCGTACGGAGGTTCGAGCGGACGGGGGAGGTTGTCGTCGTGTTGGTGGACCGACGACGTGGTCCGGGAACTCTGTGAGCGGGGTCGAGGGGGCACCTCGGACCGAGGCGTCGTAGACCATGCTTCGTGACAGTCTGGGCAGTAATTGCCCTTGTACATCCGTGTGAACGAGTAGTTGTCACCACAGCGGATGCAGACCGGAGACGGAGTCATGGTTCGAGACCTCGGTCGAGGATTTGGTGGGCATTCATGTGCTATCATACCTCATATGTCCCCGAGACGGATAAGTATGACCGCGCTGTGCGGTGACTGTCCCGAGAGCGGACCTGTTACCACTGGACTAACTATGGCCACAACAGAGCGACAGCTCACTTCCAAAAATGACAATATGAATATATTTTCGTGCGGGACAGACTGATGCGGACGTTTTTAACTCGGTAACGGTCGAGTTCTCTCCATGGACGATTCGCTTCGCGCGGGGGTCGCAATCTACAACGCGGGGGCGTACCGTGCGGCCCACGGTGCGTGGGAGTCGACGTGGTTGGCCCTCGAAGACGGAAGCGACGACGAGCGGTTCCTCCACGGACTCATCCAGTTCACGGCCGCCATCCATCACGCACGTGAACGAAACTACTCCGGTGCGACAGGATTAGCCGAGAGTGCACAGGGCTACCTCGACGGTCTTCCGGACGACTATCGCGGTGTGAACCTCGACGACGTTCGCACCTCGCTCTCAGAACTCGAATCCGACCCCGATTCCGCCGCCCGCGACCCGCTCGTGCTCCGTCTCGATGGCCACGTCGTCACCGTCGACGACCTCGATTTCGACGCAATCGTCGTCGCCGCCGACACACTCGCCGAAGAACTCGATGGATACGACGAGTCGGTGGTGGCAGACGCAATCGACTACGCTCGTGAAGAGATTGCGGAGGGAGCGCAGACGCAGTTCACGGCGATGGTGTTCGACTTCGTGCAGAACGACGCACAGCGTGGACTCGTCTATCAGCGGCTGGAAGAACACGTTCGACGAAAGCGACGCCGCGAAGACGACGTCAGCGGGCTGTTCGAGTAATCGCTACGCTCGAATCAGGCTTCGTCGAGTGGTTCGCCTTCGAAGGTGTACTCGGCAGAGTTGTCGATTGGGTCGTAGCCGAGCACCTCGCGGGCGCGGTCGATCGAGTAGTACTTTCGGTCGTTGTTGGAGATGCCGTAGACGATTTCGAACTCGTAGTCGGCCTCGACACAACACTCGAAGAGGTGCGCACAGTCGCGGTACGAGAGCCACATGGCCTGTCCGCGCTCGTACTCACGCGGTGGGTGGTGTTGCGTGAGATTGCCGATGCGGACGTTCACGACCGAGATGCCGTAGTGGTCGTGGTAGTAGCGTCCGAGTGTCTCTCCGGTCGCCTTGCTCACACCGTAGAGGTTGCTCGGACGGGGGAGTTCACTCCCATCTAAGCGGAACTCGTGGTGAGAGCGGTACATGTCCGGCGTTCGCTCTTCGGTCTCGTACGCGCCGACCGCGTGGTTCGACGAGGCGAAGGCGAACTTCTCGACGCCCGCTTCGACGGCCGCTTCGAACATCTTCTGCGTGCCGTCGATGTTGTTTCTGAGTACACTGTCCCACGGTGCCTCTGGACGGGGGTCACCGGCGAGGTGGATAACGGCGTAGACGCCCTCCATCGCGTTTTTCACGGCAGTCTCGTCGGTGATATCTGCGACGTACACGTCCGTCCGGTCGACAGACGCTGGAATCTTCTCGTCAGGAAGTGGCTCTCGGTCCAGCAGTCGCCAGTCGTAGGCGTCCCCAATGTGCCCGAGTATCGCCTGGCCGACGCGCCCGCCAGCCCCCGTAAGCAAAACCGGCTGGTCCATTCGGTTCTACGTCCGCCGAGGGAGGCTAAGTAAGGACCGGTTCGCGTCTGCGGAGCCATCCAATCGGCGAACTTTAGCACTGAGCGACATATCCTCCCCCATGGTCACCGACCCACAGACCGCGTGTTTCGAGGCGGGAATCAAGTTCGGGACGCTCTATCACCAGTTCGCTGGAACGCCGGTCTCACCGGCCAGTTCTCGAAGTCTCGAACAGGCCATGGCGGAGGCGATCGAGAACCAACCGTACTGCGAATCGGTCTCGGTCGATATTCTGGACGACGAACTCGAAGCTGAACTCGCCGACTCGACGGCCGACTACACTGAACTCACGGGTCAGTTCATGGAAGTCGAGATGCGAATCGAGTACGAAGGCGTCACGGTCCGGACGAAGATGGAGATGGAAGATGGGTATCCACTGATGAAACTCGTCTCGGTCGAGTGAGGGTGGTTCGACCGCTCCAAGAAATCGGCCACGACCGCAACCGAGTCGCACGATTTCACTTTCACTTTCGGGGTCGTTTTTAAACCCCCACGTGCCGAATGTGTTGGCATGAGTCAAGCTACCCTCGGCGACGACGACCTTTTCGGAGAGGCGGCGGCGGAAATGCGTGCAGATGTCGAGGAACATCTCGACGAGGCCCGCGCGGTCCTTCCCGACGCGGACGACGTGTGGAACGCCGACGCTGACAACGTGCTCGGCGTCCTCAACGGACTCCGTTCCTCGCTGAACGTCGACGACGCCGGAGAACACCTTCGACAGGCCAAGAAGTGGTTCGTCATCGGCCAACGCGCCGAAGCGTTCGACGACCCAGAGGACCTCGAAGAGGCCATCGAAGAACTCGAAGAACTCCTCGAGATGGTCGACGAGGCCCACGAGCTCGTCGGCGAACTCACGAACACGATGCCGCAGCTCCGCGGCGCGCTCGCAGATGCAGCGGAAGCGGCCGCTGAGGAAGAGGAAGAAGAAGAGGAAGAAGAAGAGGAAGAGGAAGAGGAAGAGGAAGAAGAGTAGACAAAGAGTCTCTCTCAATCGAGTTTTCGTGTTTCGACCGCCGTGAGGAGCGATGCGAGTGCGTCGGCCGCGAGCGACTCCAGTTCTTCGCCACGCGCCGCGTCGCCATCGGCCGGGTCGCCGACGACACCGTTCTCGCTGAACTCGTCCGAGTCGTGCGCAAGATTGACCCCTGAAACCCACTCTCCCCAGCGGTCTGCGGCGCCCTCCCGTGCCTCGTCGATTCGGTCTTCGTGGACGAGTTCGGGGTGCGTGTGCCGCAGGAGGGCGGTTTCGAGTGGGCCGCCGTGACCCATATCCGACGAGTGCTCGCCGACAGCGTTGAACCACGTGAAAGCGACTGCGTAGGCGTCACCCGTCCGTGAGAGACGCCGACAGACTTCTGCGAGGGCCTCGACGTTGCCGCCGTGGCCGTTGACGACGACGACGCGGTCGAATCCGTGGAAGGCGAGCGATTCGATGGTCTCGCGAACGTACGCGCGGAAAGTGTCTGGAGAGACCCAGAGGGTTCCGTCGAAGGTGCGGTGCTCCTCGGCGATACCGACTGGAATCGTTGGCGCGACGACGGCCTCTCCGTCGAAGGCCTCTACACCGGCCTCGGCTATCGATTCGGCGTTGAAGAAGTCCGTGCCGAGTGGTGCGTGTGGCCCGTGTTGCTCGGTGCTCCCAACGGGGAGGACCGCGAGGTCGGTGTCGAGGTCGGCGACTGCGGTCCAGGTGGCCTCGGAGAGTCGCATAGCGGGAGAAGGGAGGGGGTGACCTTAGTGGTAGGCGCTTTTCACGTCAGTCGTCGCTGGCGTCGACTTCGGCCTGTCGGCGCGCGGCGCGCTCGACGAACTCGTCGGGGAGTTGGTCGATTTCGCCGGCCTGCACACCCCAGAGGTGGGCGTAGAGGCCATCTTCGGTGAGCAGGTCGTCGTGCGTGCCGCGCTCGACGATGCGGCCGTCTTCGAGGACGACGATTTGGTCTGCGTCTTTGATCGTCGAGAGGCGGTGAGCGATACTGAAGGTCGTTCGGTCGGCGGTGAGTGAATCGAGCGAGCGCTGGATGAGCATCTCCGTCTCGGTGTCCACGTCGGACGTCGCTTCGTCTAAGACGAGGACTTCGGGGTCTTTGAGGATGGCGCGGGCGATAGAGACGCGTTGGCGCTGGCCGCCTGAGAGTTTCACGCCGCGTTCGCCGACTTTCGTGTCGTATCCGTCCGGGAGGTTCGAAATGAAGTCGTGGGCTTCGGCGGCTTTCGCGGCCGCGACGATGTCCTCGTGGTCGGCGTCGAACGTCCCGTAGGCGATGTTCTCTTCGACCGTCCCGTAGAACAGGAAGGTCTCTTGGCTGACGTAGGCAATCGACTCGCGGAGACTCGACAGCGCCACGTCACGGACGTCTTGGCCGTCGATACTGACGCTCCCTGCGTCGGTGTCGTACATCCGCATCAGCAGTTTGAGGATGGTCGACTTTCCGGCACCCGTCGGGCCGACGAGCGCGAGGGTCTCGCCACCACCGACCTCGAACGAGATGTCTTCGACAATCGTCTCACCGTCGTCGTAGCCGAACGTGACGTGGTCGTACTCGACGCGACCCTCGGAGACGGCGAGGTCCGGTGCGTCTTTCTTCTCGGCGAGGCGCGCGGGTTCGTCCATCAGTCCGAAGATGCGTGCACTCGACGCGTGAGCGCGCTGGTACATGTTGATAATTTGGCCGAACTGTGCGAGTGGCCAGACGAACTGCTGGGTGAGCAGGATGAACGTGACGAACTCACCGACTGCGAGGGTTCCGGTGAAGGGGCCGGGTCCTTCACCGTTGATGACCCAGAGGCCACCGACGACGAAGGTCAGCGTGAACCCGATGCCGGCGAGGATGCGCAGCGCCGGGAAGAACTTGATTCGGGTGTTGATGGCGTCCCAGTTCGCGTCGAAGTAGTCCATCGAGACGCCGCCGACACGGTCAGATTCGTGTGACTCTGCGTTGAACGTCTTGATGACCTGAATCCCGCCGAGGTTGTTCTCCAACCGGGAGTTGAGTTTTCCGACCGAGGACCGCACGTCGGCGTACTTTGGCTGGATGATGTCCACGAACTTCCACGTGAACAGCGCGATGAGTGGGACAGGGAGGAGGGCGACGAGCGCCAGTTGCCAGTTGTAGGACAACAGGACGACGGCGATGGCGATGACCATCACCGAGAGACGGAAGAACGAGTTCATCCCGTCGTTGAGGAACCGTTCGAGTCGGTTCACGTCGTTCGAGAGGATGGACATCATCTCGCCGGTCTGTTTGTCGGCGAAGAAGTCCATGTTGAGCAGTTGCATCCGGTCGTAGGTGTCGGTCCGGACGGCGTGCTGGATGTTCTGTGCGTAGGAGTTCCACCCCCAGTTTCGGAGCCAGTGGAACACTGCACCACCGGTAAAACTGAACACGATGAGGCCGACGGCGAAGAGGAACTGGCCACTTCGCGTCGCGGGGACGAGCGGTGCGACCCACGCCTCGGGGACGACGGGGAACGCGGCCGCGAACGACTTCTCTTGACGGATGATAGCGTCGATGGCGAGACCTAAGACGACCGGCGGGACCAAATCCAACACTCGGGCGGCGATGCTCGCGGCGATGCCGACGATGAACTGCATCGTGTTCTCGCGCCCGTATTCGGAGAACAGGCGTCGCATCGGACTGTCGACCCGCTCTCGTTGGTCTTCGAACGGGTCGTCGTCTGTATCAGGAGGCACGAAAGCGTTTCAAGGGGCGCGCAGGGTAAAGTCCTCGGGTGGGGGAGTACTGCGCCGGTTTTCGGTCGCTCAGGTGTTGGCGGCACGGAGGGAACGCACCGTCACGACACCCTGTGCGACAGAGAGGACGAAGGTCGCCGCAATGAGCGCGAGCGAGACGGGAAGTCGAAACTCCGGGCGACCGAGCGCGAGGAAATAACTGTGGGCGACGACGGCGAACAGCCCTGCCGCCACGAGGAAGAGTGAGAACTGGTAGCCGCGTCGCTCCCGAAGGACGAGCCGACGAAGCCCTTCGAGAAAGACGAAGACGAGAACGAGATTGAACACGTCGAACACCTGAATGCCGCCGGGGATGCCGAACAGAGTCCACTCCTCCCAGTATGCGGAGTCTATCTCGTGCGTAATCAGGACTGCCAGATTCAGCATGTACAAACGAACCGTCCACGTGTGGGTGTCCACGTATTCTCACCTCCGTCACAGTTCGTCGCCGAACGAGTTGAATACACGCGAACAGGTTCTATGCGCTCCTTGCGGGACGGTTCTTCACTCAGAACTCCCCGACTGACGTCGGTTCTGCGAGGGGGAGAACGAGATAGTCTTGCAATCCGACGACGCCCAATTTTGAAATTTAAATTTAGTTTACTACACTATAGTTGTAGACGAGTTTGTGAGTATAC
Source organism: Haloferax marinisediminis (assembly GCF_009674585.1). NCBI lineage: Archaea > Methanobacteriati > Methanobacteriota > Halobacteria > Halobacteriales > Haloferacaceae > Haloferax > Haloferax marinisediminis. The sequence goes on from NZ_WKJP01000001.1 coordinate 210,091, forward strand.
GATATTGTTGTATCTTCCGGTAATTTGAATACCGTCGTGACGAGACCATACACTGCTGGGGTGCCTCTGACTACACCAGCATCGTCGCCTTACTGGGGTGCCCGGTCCAGTAGAGGCGACAGAAGAGCTCTTTGTTCACTCTGACCGCAGTCTCGACGAAGTTGTACGACCGAGCCACGCTCGGAGCCGACGTCTCTCTAGAGAACGCGGGATTCTATCTCTGGGTCGAGTCCAGACTCGGCCAAATCCTCTCGGATGCGGGTTCGAAGCGGGTCTGGAACCGTGTCGCGGCCGACGGGAACCGCCGTCTCGCCGTCGCCTTTCACTTTCCAGTAGAGGACGCAGTTCGACGGTTCGTAGTACTCGATGCTGTACGCGTCGTCGGCACCGCGGTAGTGGACGCGTGCTGCGAAGTCCTCAGCGAGCCACCCTTCGAGTTCGGCCAGCGCATCGACGTGTTCGCCCATGGAACCACGCACACAGGCCACGCTTTCGGTCGTTTCGCTTTCAGTCGAAGACGACGCGGTCACCTTCGTGGATGCAGTTCTCCGTCGTGTAGCCGTAGGGGACTTCGAGGACGTACTTTCCAGTGCCTCGGTAGCGGGTCAGGTCAGACTCACTGGTTCCCGCAGGGTCGAGTTCGGCGTGGTGAATGCGCGTGATAGTGCCGTTCTCGGCGACGAAGATGATGTCGATGGGGAAGTCCATATCGCGCATCACGTAGGTGTAGGTTCCCGGTGAGTCGTGGACGAACCACATCCCTTCGTTCGTCGCGAGCGACTCGGTGTCACTCAGCCCCGTGAAGCGCTTGGGATAGGTGTCCGACACGCGGGCGTCGACAGTCGCGAGCGTCTCGCCCGTCTGGTCGTCGACGATAGTCAACGAAGTTCGCTCGTAGTCGTCGGTTGCTCCGGGGGCGATTGCAGGGTTCGAGAGGTACGCCACGCTGGCGACGACGACGAGCACGACCGCGACGAAGAGGGCAGTTCGTGCGCGAGAGGTCATTCGCCCGACGATACGTTCGCAACGCGTCTAAGGGTTCCGGGGGTCGGACGAAACGAAAACCGTTATGAGCGCGAACCGGTTCGAATGTAATGCAGGGCTCGTGGTCTAGTTGGTTATGACGCGGCCTTTACAAGGCTGAGGTCGGTGGTTCGAATCCGCCCGAGCCCACTAAAACTCGCGAGCGGTAGCGAGCGATGTTTTCGTACCCGAGGGCGATTCGAATCAGGGAGCGAACGCAGTGAGCGACTGAGGTTCGAATCCGCCCGAGCCCATGTTTCTGCGACGAACCGAACGGTGAGTCACAAATCTGTTCCACCCTCACCACAACCCCACACGAACCCTTTTATCCAATCACGCACCCACTCCCGTTCAGTGACCATCGTCGCCCGTCTCAGAGAGCGCCCCCGCAGCACCCTCGTCGTCGTTGGGTACGCCCTCGTCGTCCTCGTCGTCTCGGTGATACCGACGCCGCCGGGAGGCCTCTCCCCGAGCGGACCACTTGGACTGGTCGGCGTCGACAAGTGGGTCCACGGGATTGGATACGCCGGACTCAGCCTCGGGCTTGGGTTCGCCAGTCAGGCACGGCGACCTGCAGAGATACGCACCGTAGTCGTGGTCGCCAGCTGCTACGGCGCGTGCATCGAACTCGTGCAGGCGACACTCCCGTATCGGTCGTTCAGCCTCGCAGACATGGGTGCCAACGTCGTCGGTGCGGTACTCGGCGGCGTACTCTGGTACGTCGTCGTCCGCCCCCATGTGGGGAGGTAGCATTATGACCCCCCCTTGTCTACCACCACCAGTGAAGTGAGAGGCACATGGGCACAAAACGACTACTTCGGGCAGCTGGACGGGCACTCGGAGTCGCAGGGGTAGCGCTCAGCGGCGCGTATCTCTTCGCACTCCGGCCGTGGCACAGACGCTGGGGAACGACCGACACCGAGGCGGCGGGCGCACTCCCGGGTGACGACTTCGTCGGCGACGCCGACGTGGTCTCCACACGAGCAATCACCATCGCGACACCAGCGCGGGCCATCTGGCCGTGGCTGGTGCAGTTAGGGCAGGGTCGCGGTGGGTTCTACAGTTACGAGCGGCTGGAGAACCTCTTCGGGTTGCAGATTCACAGCGCCGACCACATCCTCCCGAGCCACCAGCACCTCAGCGTCGGTGACGTGATTCGTCTCGGTCCACCGGGGTCGAACACACCGTCGTTTCACGTAGCATTGGTCGACCCAGGTCGGACGCTCGTCTTGAGCGCGCCGGGGTGGGAAACGGGAGCGAGTACGGCCACGTGGACGTTCGCGTTACACGAAATCTCCCCCAGTGCGACGAGACTCATCGTCAGATTCCGGGGACGCTCGACGTCGCTTCGGGAGCGAGTGTTCAACCGACTCGTCGTCGAACCCATCCAGTTCGCGATGGAGCGAAAGATGTTGAAAGGCATCCGAAAGCGGGCCGAACGAGCGCGAGCGAGTCCGACAGAGGGTCGGCGTCGCTGACCCAGCGCCGACGGGCGATTCGAAAGTCTTTTTCGTCCCCTCCGGCTTCGGAAGAGTGCAAGCCGCCTTAGCTCAGACTGGGAGAGCACTCGACTGAAGATCGAGCTGTCCCCGGTTCAAATCCGGGAGGCGGCACTTCTGTGATTTCAACCCGACGAGCGGAGCGAGTCGCAGTGAAATCCAGAATGCGACCCGAGCGGGTTCTGAACCAGACGAGTCGCAGCGTTCGAGCGAAGCGAGAACGACCGTCTCGGCGAGGTTCAAATCCGGGAAGTGGCAATTTCCTACGTACTGCACGAACGAGCGACGCAACCGAGTCGTGTGACGACACAGTATTCAGTTCTCTTTCGGACCCAACTCGACCCTTCCATCGACGAGAAAAGACGAAATTCAGGAAGATTCAGGGGTGAGTTCGTCCTCGGGATAGCAGAATGTACCCGAGAATGTAATTATTACACCTAGATACGTTGTGAGTGGGTTTATTGAAATTATAACCCTGCATTGCAACTGTATCGACAATTAACGTGTGTTGAACTTCTTGTAAGCGACACATAACAATACGTCTTATTTGTCAATTTATCCCGATGACAGAACCCTCGAGACCTAGTGGCCGGTTGCCGCTAGACAGACGGTCTGCGCTGAAATTGACTGGTGGGTTCCTCCTCGCGAGTGCGCTCGGTGGACAGGTTGGAGCAGTTCACGCGCTCGATGGAACACAGCAAGTATACCGTGTCAAGCAAGGCTCCCGCGAGTTCGAAATCACTCTCCTCGAGGGTGATACACCCGTCAGAGAGCTCTACGACCTTCGGATTCCAGACGCGTACGGTGGCGACAACGGTGCGACGGACCCCGGAGAAGGGCCGTACTACGAGTCACTGGGGCTCAAATACCTGCTAGAAGCGCAAGAATCGGTGATGTTCCTCTACCACGGGCCAGATGGGGTCAGTCTCGTCGCACTCCATGGCGGTCCGGGTGACGGGACAGCAGTCACGTGGCGGGTTACTGGCGTGCCCTCCGGTGCAAAGTGGCTGGTGAAAGACGACCTGTACACCTACCCAGAGACGGGAGAGCCAGCGGTGTCGAACTACGACCAGTGGAACGTGAGCGGAAGCCAGCACGTCATCGATTGGACGTGGGCTGGTGGCCGAACAGACGGTGGCGTTCTCGGCTATCTCAACGGCGACTTCTCGATTACCATCGACCCAGCGTACAACACCGCTGCAACACTCTACGGAGAGTATTTTGCCGGCGTAATCGCCGGGTGGTACGTCCTCACCGGTAGTTGGGGTAATCTGACGCGCGAGGAGTTGAACCTCCAAGAACCAGTGACGATTAGCTGCGAGACGATCCAGGAGCCAGAAGTGCCTGGGACGCCGCAGGAGGAGACTCCAGAAGAGACTCCCACAGAAACCCCTGAAGAAGAGACTCCTGAAGAAACACCAGAAGAGTCGCCCGAAGAATCTCCTGCGGAAGAGACTCCCACAGAAACCCCTGAAGAGAAGAAGTCGAACGAGAAGAAGAAGAAAAAGAACAAAGAAGAGAAGGAGAAGCCGGAGTGGAAGGAAGACCGCGACGAGGCACGTGAAGAGTGGAAAGAAGACCGAGACGAGTGGCAGAAAAAACGCGACAACGGGGACGACGACTGGAAAGAAGCCCGCGACGAAGCACGAGAAGAGCGGAAAGAAAAGCGTGACAAGTGGCAGGACAAGCGGGACAAAGAAAAGGAGAAAGAGAGGAAAAAGCGAGAAAAAGAGAAAGAGAAGGAGAAGAAGAAGCGGGAGAAGGAGAAAGAGAAGGAGAGAAAAAAGCGAGAGAAGAAGAAAAAGAAGGAGAGGAAAAAGAAGCGAAACAGGGGCGACGACCGCGAGTGGGATGATGACGACGACGACGATGACGACGACCGCGAGTGGGATGACGACGACGACGATGACGACGACGACTGATCCGTTCAGTACGACTCCAATCTCGGTGACGACGACCTCGGCGTAATTCACCGCGGGCACACTACTTCTCACAGGGAACACGCGAGCAGAGAGACAGCGACCCTCGTACGGGGCGAGTGAAACCGGCGAATAATTTTATCGTGTTCTGGACCGTCCGGTTTACCTGATAGTATCGGCGTCCAACTCGGCCCGGTAGTATTGCTTTCACACTATGACAGATTACACCACAATCAGCCGTCGGCAGTTGCTCAGAATAACAGGTGCTAGCATTGCACTTGGGGGAGTTGGGACGGGCGTCGCGGGCGCCGAAGAAGGACGTTACATCGTCGGCGTGAATTCGAACGCAGGTCTCAGAGAGGCACGACGGCGTGCGGCATCGGTCAAACGCGTTCTCGATTTCGGCGGTATCGGGACGGCCGTCGCCGGACAGTTCTCACAGTCCGCACTTCGAGGCCTCTCGAACCGTCCCGACGTTCGGTACATCGAACCAGACGGTGTCATGCACGCGATCGGCGGCCCCAGTGACATCGACAGCAGCGACGCGGAGATTCCGTGGGGCGTCGACCGCGTCGACGCAGAGAAGGTACACGAGAGCACGACGGGAGACGGTGCGCACATCGCGATTATCGACAGTGGCATCGACAACGACCACCCGGACCTCTCGGGGAACCTCGGAGACGGAATCGCCTACACGGTCGGCCCTCGATGGCGCGACGACTCCAGTACCGACCCGAGAGACTGGGACGACGGAAACGGTCACGGGACGCATTGCGCAGGCATCGCCGCCGCAGTCAACAACGGGAACGGTGTCGTGGGTGTTTCGACACGGTCGACGTTGCACGCCGTGAAGGTGCTCGATAACAGCGGCAGTGGGTCCTACTCCGACGTCGCCGCGGGCATCGCGTACGTCGCAGACCGTGGGTGGGATGTGGGAAGTCTGAGTCTCGGAGGTGGACTCTCCAGCACCATCGAAGACGCGTGTAACTACGCGTATGGGAAGGGCGTGCTGTTAGTTGCCGCAGCAGGCAACGACGGTGAAGACGTCGCAAACAGCGCCCCAGCAGCGTACCCATCTGTCGTCGCGGTGAGTGCCACGAGCGACGACGATTCGGTTCCGAGCTGGTCGAACTTCGGCGACGAAATCGAACTGGCCGCACCGGGCGTCAACATCTACTCCACGTACAAAGGCGGTGGCTACGCGACACTGTCCGGAACGTCGATGGCGTGTCCACACGTCTCGGGAGCAGCAGGGCTCTTGATGAGCACCGGGCTTTCGCACACGGACGCACGAACTCGCCTGCAATCGTCGGCAGAAGATATCGGGGCCAGTGGCCGCGACACGTACTACGGATACGGTCTCCTCGACGTCGAAGCTGCGCTCGGTGGGGCGAGTGATGGCGGGTCAGGCGATGACGGGTCGTCAGATACGACTGCCCCGTCGGCACCGTCGAATTTGACGTCACCCACCCAAACAGACACGACAGTCGACCTGAGTTGGGATGCTTCGACAGACGACACCGGCGTGGCGTACTACACCGTCTACGTCGGCAGCACAGCGTGGGGAACTACGACAGAGACGTCTGAGACAGTGACGGGCCTCGCCGCAGACACGTCGTACGACTGCTTCGTCACTGCCACCGACGCCGCAGGAAACGAATCTGCACAGAGTAACACGATTACCGTGACCACCAACACGGCCGGCGGGACGCCGCCGACGGTCACCTCGTTCAGCGTGCAATCTGGAAGTCCGAACAACCCACACGCGGACGTGGAACTGTCGTGGCGCGTCTCTGGGTCGCCCGAGTCGGTGGCGCTCGAACTGTACGACGGGTCCATCAGTTCAGGAGAGTCGCCGATTCAGACGTGGAGCGTCGCGAGCGAAGGGAGCCTCGTCTACCAAGAGAAGTTCGCCTCTCCGAAGGCGTACACCGCTCGAATCGTCGCGACGAACGCCGCAGGCACCGACGAGGAGACGAAGACAGTACAGGCCTGAGGCCCCCGGTCGAGGGCGCTACAGGAGCGTTCTCAGCCGACACGCCACAGCGCGAGATGTCCACCAACAGGACGTTCACCTTTCCCCTTCACAAGACTTATACGTGCAACGCGGTTGAATCCAAAGGCAATGGCGAAAGGTAAGGTTGATTTCTTCAACGACACTGGCGGTTACGGTTTCATCTCTACTGACGACGCGGACGACGACGTGTTCTTCCACATGGAAGACGTTGGCGGCCCGGACCTCGAAGAGGGTCAGGAAATCGAATTCGACATCGAACAGGCCCCCAAGGGTCCCCGCGCGACGAACGTCACCCGCCTCTAAGCAGGTTTTCGTTCAACGCCGGTAACTTCACACACTGACGAACTTTCTTCCGTTTTTCACCCACCGACAGCGGGCGCGCTGTGTCGCGCAGTCTCGCGGTTATCCGAACTCAGTTGAGGTATGCGGAAGGGTTAACCGTCCACAGCATCGTTATACAAAGGCAATGGCGAAAGGTAAAGTTGATTTCTTCAACGACACTGGCGGTTACGGTTTCATTTCTACTGACGACGCGGACGACGACGTGTTCTTCCACATGGAAGACGTTGGCGGCCCGGACCTCGAAGAGGGACAGGAAGTCGAATTCGACATCGAAGACGCCCCGAAGGGCCCGCGCGCGACGAACGTCAAGCGCCTCTAACTCGGTGCGAACTCGTAACCACAGACGAATCGTTTCTTGAGAACTATTTTCTACAGCCGAAGAGTCGCATCGCTCGTCGACGGTAGTATTGTATCCAACCACAATATTCTGGCACAGATGTTGCCCCAGTCAGGGCAGAAGATTCATACCTCTCCGTAGTTGTGCATAGATTGAACAACAATGTCTGCCGAGAGGGAGCGCGAACCCCACCCGAGGCCGCCCGATTCACACATCGGTGCGGACCTCTTCGACGAGACCATGGGTCCGGGGTCGTCGTTCGCCCACCTGTACCGCGGAGAGATACACCGGATGAAATCCTGGCGCGAGCGGTTAGACCGGACGAGCAACTGGGCGATTACGCTGATGGCGGGGATTCTCACGTGGTCGTTCTCTGCACAGACACACCCACACTACATCATCCTGCTCGGCCTCGTGACGCTGAGTATCTTCCTCGGAATCGAGTCGCGCCGCTTCCGTGCGTACGACATCTGGCGCTCCCGCGTCAGGATGTTCCAACAGAACGTCTTCGCGTACGCACTCGACCCGATGGGCGGTGTCGTCGACGAGAACTGGCGACAGAAACTGGGCAGCGACTACCGAACGCCGAACATGAAGATTCCGTTCGAAGAGGCGGTTGCACACCGGCTTCGGCGGGTGTATCTCCCACTGTTCCTCGTGATGCTCGTCGCGTGGGTTATCCAGTTGACCACGTACACTGACCACGCGAGTCTGGTCGCCAACGCAGGCGTCGGAAGCGTTCCGGGGACCGTCACCGTCGCCATCGTAGCGGCGTTCTACGCGACGATCGTCGCCATCGCGTTCCGGCCACGGGACTGGAACGTCAACGGCGAACTCATCCCGAGTGACGTGACCGGATGGGAACCGCCCGAACGCGACGAGACCTAGCGCCGGAATCCGAAATCGTTTTTTCCACCCTGCACGTCTACCGAGATGCGCCGCCTTAGCTCAGACTGGGAGAGCACTCGACTGAAGATCGAGCTGTCCCCGGTTCAAATCCGGGAGGCGGCACTTCTCTGAACCCGACCACCGAGCGAAGCGAGCGTGGCGGGTTCTGAACGTGCGACTTGAGCGGATTCTGAACCAGACGAGTCGCAACCGCGAACGGAGTGAGCGGTCCGTCTCGACTCGGTTCAAATCCGAGAGGCAGAGGACGCTGTTTACTCGTCGGACGCATCCAAACTAGAGAGACGGAATACCCGTGGGAACAATTAACATGGATGCTAGCGTACGTGTAATGTTATGCAGAGTGCTGACGAGAACGTCGAGGCGCTGGTGACGAAGGCAGAAGCCGAGTGGATGAAGCGATACGAAACGGGCCCGTCGCGCCTCCGATGGACCGAACTCCCGGTGCAGGTTGGCGACGACGCGCCGGACGCCGAACTGGCAGACTTGAATGGAGAGATGCGGTCACTGAGTGGGTTCTGGGCCGAACAACCGACAATCGTGATGTTCTGGCGGCACTTCGGGTGTAACTGCGGAATCGAACGTGCAGAGCGATTAGCAACGGAGTACGGCGACTACCGCGACGCGGGCGCGGAAGTGGTCGTAGTGACGCAAGCCGAGCCTGCACGGTCGGCCGAGTACGCCGAACGACGTGGCATCGAGTGTCCCGTCCTCTGTGACCCGGGACGAGAGACGTACGACGCGTTCGGACTGTTGGATTACGACCTCCCGCAAGTGTTCCAAGGCGCACCCGACGAGTTCCTCGCGCTGGACCCCGAGGCGGGCGCTGGCTTAGCCGCCGACCGGCGTGAGATGGGACAGAATATGGTCGACAACCCGTGGCAACAGGCAGGCGAATTCCTCGTCGATACGGACGGTCACATTCAGGTGAGCCACCGGTACCAGTACTGCGAGGACTACCCCGACCCGGGCGTCTTCCTGACTGCGCTTCGGATGCTCGAGTGAACGGCGAGTCGCAACCGCGAACGGAGTGAGCGGTCCGTCTCGACTCGGTTCACATCCAGGAGACAGCATACTTCTGCGAACCACTGAGAGAGCAGCAGGACCGAACAGCGCGTGAGCGGACGAGACTGTCGATTAGGCAATTGCTAATTAACGTTGAATCTGGCGATGTTTCTAATCAGCCAAAACTCGTTATGGAAATACAAGAACTCACACTCGACGAGTGGGCAGCCGTCGCTGAGAGGAAACGCCTCGGTGTGTTTCATATGCCCGACGTACTGTCCGTTATCGACGACCACACTGATGCGGAGATGCGCCTCCTCGGAGGGTTCGATGGCAAACAACTGGTCGGGATGCTTCCGCTCTTCTTGCACAAGTATCCGGGGGTACGACTCGCACTTTCTCCCCCACCGGCAGTGAACATGTCGCGGATGGGGCCAGTCGTGATGATAAATAGCCCCAAGCTCCGGAAGCAAGAACGCCTCAATCAGGAATTCACTGAAGCGGTCCTGAACGAACTCGACCGCTACAAAGGAATCATGCTGTACTACATGATTCTCGACACGACGTACACCGACCCACGGCCGTACCGATGGGCTGGATTCAGATTCGAACCGCGGTATACCTATCAGCTCGATTTGCGAGACAGGGGCGCCGACGAGGTCATAGCTGGGTTCTCACGCAACCTCCGTTGGGAAATCCAAAACTTCGACGACCATTCGGTTGAGGTATCTCTCGGTGGGGTTGGTGACGCTCTTCGAGTCTACGACGACACGAAAGCGCGATTCGCTGAACAGGGAGCAAAATTCCCGGTTTCGCGGGCGTTCACACGTGACCTCATTTCGACGCTCGACGACTCCGCCCGAGTCTACACCGCCACAGGCCCAGACGGCGAGTACCTCGGAGGAATCACGGTTCTGTACTCCGATACGACGGCCTACTTCTGGCTCGGTGGCACACGGGCGAACTACCAAAACCAGAGTGTCAACAGTTTCCTCCACTGGCAGATAATTCAGGACATCCTCTCTGACCCCACGCTCGAGAGCGTCGAACGGTACGACCTCGGAAGGGCTGCAGTCAAGCGACTCGGCCGGTACAAGAGCAAGTTCAATCCAGAACTCGTTCCCTACTACGAGATCAAATCGAGCAGGCTCATCGACCTCGCCAAAGAGGCCTATAAACTCGTCTCGTACTGAACGACCGTGCAGAACGGAGTCCTCGATAGAACCGCAACCGAAGCACGAAGTCGATTGACTGGACACAGTCTCGTGTCGTCTACACCCGGTTGCGGTTCCGCGAGGCGGTCCCCAGCGCCGCCTCACGAACGACAGTCGAGCGCCCTCAAAGAGGCGCTCACAGCCCGGTTAGAAGAAGAGAATCCACCTTACGCGGTGATAGTCGACCCTTGTGCAACGTCACGGTGCGTGACGCGCACTTCGAGTCCAGACGACGTGACGGAGACAGTGACGTCGTCGACGGCGCGCTCGTACTCGGCGGTGTGTTTTCCGGCGCGAGAGATACGCAGTCGCTTCGAGAGGAGGCCAGCGTCGGTGAGGGGTTCGAGTTTGCGGTACGTCGTCGAGAGTGGGAGGTCACACGACTCGGCGATTTCACTCGCGGACAGTGCGGTTCCGTCGGTGGCTTCGAGGATGCACCGGCAGCTTTCGTCGTCGAGCACATCGAAGAGGACATCCATCGTCTCTTGGTCGTCGACGACGGTTTCGTCGGACGAACTGGGAGTGAAAGAGCGAACGGACGATGGGGGCGATGCCTGACTCATACTCCAATAGAGTCACTGTACGTAGACCAACGGACAACCACGATATCCGGGGACGTTTATATACTCCCGTGCCAGACGGGTGGGAGACGACGATTAGCCTTCTTCGAGGATATCGCCGAGAAGTTTCGTCTGTGCGGCCGCAAGATGCTCCGAAAACGTCGATTGACTGATGTCGAGTGCTGCCGCCACTTCGGTCGCGTTTGCCCGCCGTGGGCGTTCGAAGTAGCCCATCTCGTAGGCCGTCTGGAGCACTTCGAGTTGTCGGGCCGTGAGTTTCCCTCGGTCGACGAAGATGTTGTCCTCTGGTGACTCGCCCGTGGGAGACCTGACGAGTCGTTTGATGTCCACCTCCGGGAACCGTTCGCGGAGTTCTCCAATGACGCCTTGCAGTTGTTCGTAGTCGGCCGCGTGGAAGACGAGCGTCAGCGTACCGCGCTGTGTGAAGTAGCGGTCGATTGGGCAGCCAAACTCACCGAGACACTCGCACGGACAGTTCACGCTGCCGTCGTGCGTGATTCGGAACAGATGCTTGTTCCCGTACGAGAAGATGGGTTCGACCGACGTATCGTCGGGAACCTCGTCGGAGTCGATGACGAACTCGGTGACGCTCACCGTCTCGGGCGTCGGTGCGACGCTGGTAGAAACAGAGTTGACGACGGAGTCAGTCGAATACGCAATCGAGGTAATCTGGCAGATGGACGGCGAATCGAACTCGACAGTCGCACGAATCCCAGCAGGCATCAGTTGGTTACTCGGTTTGGGGTGCTGTGGTTTCGAGCGACGAGACGGTCGTGCCCGATGCGTCGGCTCGGCGTTCGAGGGTCGGTACAGCGTCGGGTTGGAGGCTCATTCCTCGTCCTCGTCGATGCGGACCTCTCGGCCACCCAGACGCTCCGGGGCGAGTTCGTAGAGTTGGATGTCGAGGTCACGCTTCGTCTCGCCCCAAATCTCGAACAGCGGGCGCTTCGCCTTGCCGTACTGGACGATGCGTTCGACCGTCATCTCGCTCGGGTCGACTCGTTCGAGGTTGCCCTCGGCGATGACGCTTCGGTAGATTTCACCGTTCGCTTCGTGGACGACGAGTCGAGCGCGCGGCGAGGACGTGAGGAACTGGCGTTTTTCGCTTTCGGGCGTCGAAACGAGTCGAAGGTAGAACTGGCCACCTTCGGGGTCGTAGCCGTAGGAGATGGGGATAGCGTAGGGTTCGTCTCCTTTCGCGAGCGACAGCACTCCCGTCTCGTGGCGAGCCAGTACCTCACTAATATCATCCGCCGAGAGGTTGGTCTGTTGGTCCAGAGACATAGTTCGTATCCACTGACTCGCGGGGGGCGTAATCATTGTTACTTCTCGAACCAGGAACGTTCGAGAGAGAAATCCCGTCGTCAGGTGGACTCACAGTTCGCACTGACACTGAGTACGGGCGCAGGGAGACAGAGCGTTCAGGCGTGAGAGAACGATTGGTCCGAGACGGACGACCCACAGATGACACACCCGTTGTCGATGAGTGCGTCACGCATCGGAGCGTTGACCACCATCGACTCAGCACATTCCGGGCAGACGAAGGTGAAGTCCGTTGCGTCGCTCATGCTTGTTGATAGTACGGGTACCACTTGTATATGTAGCCTACTGTTTTCTCGATGAGACTAACACACGACGAGGAAAGAAGAGAACTGTCGAGAGACCCGTAGAGACGCTCAGCGAGAGGACAGCGGAGTGAACGCGGTGCCAGAGACGGTAGACGTACAGACAGGGCAGCCGCGCTCGAGCAGTGCATCTCGCATCCCGCCGTTGACTTCGAACTGTTCTCCGCACTGTGGGCATTCGAACTCGAATTCGTCTGCTGTTATCCCGGACATCATCAGTCCACCTCTGGAGATTCGAGTGCGTCTTCCATTCCGGTCTCACGGACCGTCGTCGCGATCTCTTCCATCAGTTCGACATCTTCTGCTCGGAGTTCGGTGACGACACTGGCGATGGCGTCTTGCGGTTCGGTCAACGTCGTCTGACCAGTGAGTTCGACGAACAGTTCACCGAAGTTCCGTGTTGGGGAGCGTTGGACGGACATCGGCCTCAGCGCTCCGTACCGTCTTGGCCGCCGTCGGTCGCGACCTGTCGGAAGTCCACCGAGACACCGGTTTCACCGAACGAGAACGAGAGCGTGTCGAATCGGGTCGAGAACTCTCGTGGGTGGTGTGCGGCAGTCTGAATGCGGCGTCCCTCGTCGAGGAGCGACGCCTCGGAGAGTTGTCCGAGTTTGCGGTAGACACTCGACAGTGGAATATCGCACACTTCGGCGCACTCCTGTGCGGTCCGTGGCGCGTCGTCGCACGCGGCGAGGAGACGCCGATTGTCGTCGTCGCTGAGGGCCGAGAGGACGACAGACGTGTCGGCGACGTCTTGGTGCTGAGAGTCGACACCTGGAATTCCGTTTGCGGCGAGGGTACTCGACGTGTTCATACTACAATAGACGGCCGTTAGTCGGAGGTATTCAGCACCGCGCTATCTGGGGTGGTTTAAATAGGTCGCTCGGATGACCTGTCGAAAACGGGTGACTCGCTCAGGAGCTGGTCGGTGCCACCGCGTCGAGTAACACGCCGTCTTGGCCGACGGGTTTTCCAGTCCGAACGTGGTCTTCGAGCCCTTCGAGAACGCCTGCGAGCGTCCGTTCCATTCGCGACTCGGCCATCAGTTTCGCCATGACCCATCCGAGCGGCCCGTATTTGGGGACGAACCGTGAGACCATCTCCACGTCGGTCGTCTCTGCGTCGACTTCGTACACACGAATCGACGCGCGCATCTCTTTCATCGGGAACGAACCAACGTCGACGAAGTCGACGTCGTAGCCGACTCCCGGCTCGTACGAGGTGATTCGTTCCTGAATCGACGCTCCGCCGTAGAAGTCACACTGGCGGGTCGCGCCCTCACCAGTCTCGACGTCGTTCGTGATGAACGACCGCTCGATGCTGGGGTTGTAGTTCGCGACGCCGCCAAAATCGTCGAGGACGGCCCAGACGTCGTCTAGCGGTGCATCGATTGTCCGTCGTTGAGTTACGGTGTGCATATCGTCAGTCGCCGGCTGTGGCGTGTACGAGGGAAGCACGCCCTGAAACAAAATGTGCGCCCAGTCGTGCGTGGGTCACGCCTCGCTGCGAGTGGTCGGCCCACCATCTTCGAGTCGCTCCAGACGCTCACGAACTGCCGCGTTCGTCGTCGGTGCGAGGATGAAGTGACCTGCACCCATGGAGAGACTCTTGAGATACCACCGAACAGCACGTTTGACGGGGCCGTACCGGCCATCGGTCAGGACGACTGCCCCTCGCCAGGCGTTGCGTCGCCCCTCGCGCAGTGTGAAAAACGAGAGCGTCTCGTCGAGTCGGCCAAGTGATTCGTCGACGTCGGCGATTCCGCCGGCGTAACGCTCTGCGATGAGGTCCTGTTCTTCGTCGACGAGGCTGCGCAAGACCCGATTTATCCGCCGGTGGTCGTCGTACTTCGCTCGTCTGTCGGGGTCGATACCGACTTCGGAGAGTGCCAACGCCAAGTCGTAGTTCACGTGTGCGTTGATGCCGAGGAGGATATCTTGGGACACGAGCGCGTCCCCTCGTACCGACGTCTCGAACGAGAGACGCCACGGGTCGGGAACCTCGTCGACGGTGCCGCGCTCGAATGCACAGAAGGCCCGGCGGTAGTGGTCGGCGAACGTGACGAGGTAGTCGGCGACCCACGCCGGGTCGTTGAACGCGTCGCGTGAGAGTCCCTCGTCGACCTCGGCAGTCACGCGCGCGTAGATGGTCAAGAATGCGGCGCGCCGGTCGTCACGCTCGTAGAGGAGCGATTCGAGAGCCGACAGTCGCTCGTGTGCGTCGGCGACGTCACGAAACGGGTCTTCGACGAGGTCCAGAACCGCCGCCGACGACTCGGGGCGGACACCGGACAACGAGGGGTTCGGCGTTCGCACTGCCGTCGTGAGTTTTCGCCCTTCGTCGAACGTCATCCGGCGCATCAGATGAGCTATCGATACGCGCGTTGGCTGCATAATGGTACCGTCGCCGAGATACTCAGAGCGAGCAGAGTGTCAGCCACGTCCGCCGGCTAACTTCGCCGCACCGGGGTGTCTCCGAAGTCGCCACATCGCGAGCGTTCCGACGGCCGGGCCGAGTGCGAGTGGGGCGAACGCCCACTGCCACCCCACGAGGGAGGCGACGATGGGCGTGAGTTGAATCGAGACGACGGTCAGCAGGAACCCGAACGCAGTCTGGAGTGTGAGCGCCGTGCCGAGATAACTCGAGTCCGCGAGTTCGGAGACGGCCGCGGAGAACTGTGCGGAGTCGGCGACGATGACGAATCCCCACCCGAGAACGAACGGAACGACGACGAGTGGGGAGGCGCCGAAGACGAGCCCCACGAGGAGGCTTGCGAGTCCGCTCACGACCAGACTTACCGCGGTGACGGTCGTCCGGCCCCAGATGTCGGCGGCACGTCCGGCGACCAGCGCACCGACGCCACCGATGGCGATGGCACCGAACGCAGTCAACGCGGCCGCTCTGGGCGTCGCCAGCGGGTGTGAGGAGGCGTCGTACGAGAGCGTGAGAAAGACCGGGAGCCACGTCCAAACGGCGTAGAGTTCCCACATGTGACCGAAGTACCCGGTGTTGGCGAGGAGCGTCGGTGGGTCACGGAGGATACGCCGAACTGCCGCCGGGTCGAACGGGGCGGCAGGAGATTGGTACGGGCCGGGACGCACACGGAGTACGACGACAGCACCGACCGTCGCGAGTGCTGCTGCACCGACCAAGACGAGCCGAGGTTGGTCGATACCACCCACAGCACGGAGGAGGTGTGGCAGTGCAGACCCGACGGTGAGAGCTCCGATGAGCGTCCCGATGGCCAATCCACGCTCTTCGCGGAACCACCCGGCGACGAGTTTCATCCCCGGCGGATAGACCCCCGCGAGGGCGACACCAGTGAGGAACCGGAGTCCAAGCGCGACGGTCGGTGACTGGACGACGGTGCCGAGAAGCACCGTCGCGGCAGCGCCGACGAGCGCCGACCCGGCAAAGAGGTAGCGTGGTTGGACGAGGTCAGAGAGCGTGAGTGCGGCAGATGCGAGCGCACCGACGACGAAGCCGAGTTGGACGGCAGTCGTCAACCACGCGGCTTGTTCGAGTGAGAGTCCCCACGCGACGGCGAGTTGGGGCGCGACGGCGCTGGCGCTGAACCACAACGACATCGCGAACAACTCCGCCACGGCGACGATTCCGAGGACCCGCCACTTCGAGGTCTTCACGGATGAACTGACGGGAGAGGAGACAAAAGTGGAATCGCGGCCGTGCATTCGAGTTGCGCAGGCGCGATACTCACGAACCCCGGCGCTTGAGACCAGACCGGTGGTCGATACGGAGTTCCCACCCGAGCATGTCCTGCATCGGTTCGGTCTCCGAGAAGAGACTCGGATACCACGCGTTGTCCTCGAGCGTCTCGTTCACGCGCGGCCACTCCTCGTCGGCGATGGGCAAGAGTTCGCCGTCGACCACGACGCTCTTCCACTCGTAGCGCGACGGGGAGTCCCAGACCGCGAAACTCGCCCGAACCGTCCGTTCGGCGAAATCTTCCTTCCGTGACAGCTCGCCGGGCCGGAGGAAGATGAAATAGAGGCGCCCCAGTTCGGCGTCGTACCCGAAGGAAATGGGAATTCCGTACGCGACACCGTCGTCCGCGAGCGAGAGGACGCCAACTCCTTGCTCTCGGAGGAGATTGTCTACCTCCTCATCAGACATCCCAACTCGATTACTTTCCGGGTATTCAGGGGCCATGGTATAGATACGCACGGGAAGAGCATAAGCCTGCCAGCGAACCGGAATATTCCGCCATCCACGACGCGGGTCTTATACCCGACGGCCACGAATCGCGTGCCGACACCCGGATGACGGTGAACACACTCCACCGGCCGACGCACCGCGACGCGCTCGTCCACCTCGAAGCGGCCTTCGAGCGCGACGACATGATTACCGTGTTCGGACGGTGTACCGTGGACTACGACGGCCGCGCGACGAGCGAACTCGGCCCCGGCGACCGACTGGTGATTCTGAAACCAGACGGCACCATCCTCGTCCACACCGACGAAAAACGGACGCCAGTCAACTGGCAACCACCGGGGTGTACGCACTCCGCGAGCGTCCGAGACGGCCGCTTGCGCATCCGCAGCACGCGGTCGAACCCGGACGAACGACTCGACGTCCACTTCGAGCGCGTCGAACAGTGTTCTGCCTACGGCGTGAACGACCGAAGTGACCTCGAACTCACCGGCAGCGAAGAGGACCTTCGACAGCACATCCTCTCGAACCCCTCGACGCTCGAATCCGGGTTCGACCCACTCGAAACGGAGCGCCAGAGCGACGCCGGGCCAATCGACATCTTCGGAGAGGACGCCGACGGCGTTCCCGTCGTCGTAGAGTTGAAGCGGCGGCGCGTCGGTCCCGCTGCAGCGAGTCAACTCCGCCGATACGTCGATGCACTCCGTCGGGAGTTCGGCGACGACGAACCGGTTCGCGGTATCCTCGTCGCACCCTCGGTCACCGACAGAGCAGCAGACTTGCTCGAACGGGAGGGATTAGAGTTCGTCGCCCTCGACCCCGAGACGGGAGCACCGCCGGTCGAAGACGAGGCCAACGAAGACGACACTGACGAGAAACCTGACGGCGAAACCGGTGACGAAGCGGACGGCGAAACCCGCGACGAGTAATCAGTCGAGCCCGGCGAGAGCAGCGAAGTTCTCGACGGTGTTCACGGCCGTCACGTCGTCGAAGTCGCGGTCCGAATCGTCCTCCGGCCACCCGAAGTCGTCGGCGATGCGGTCGAACAACGCCGCGGTGAACTCGGGATGGTACTGGACCGTCCAGACGGGTGCAGACTCGTGACGGGTCGCGAGATGGTCGTAGTAGTCGGCCGAGGCAATCGTCTCCATTCGCTTCCCCGGTTCGACCACGTAGTCACCGTGGACCATCGGAATCGTGCTGGCTATCCCCTCGAACACTGGGTCGTCGGCGAGGTCGACGTCGACGAGACCACGTTTCTGGTCGCCTGCTTCGACAGTTCCGCCGAGTGCGTCGTTGACGAGTTGGTGACCGAAGCAGACGCCGAGAGTTGGAATCTCTCGTGCGACGAGTTCGCGGACGAGACGCCGGCCATCGTCTATCCACGGCCGCTCGTCGGCCTCGTAGACGCCCGCGGTACTCCCGGTGACGACGACGGCGTCGACGTCCGAGAGCGACGGGAGGCCGTCACTGGGAAGCGAGTGGACGACCCCGTCACGGCCATCGAGGGCGAGGTCGGCAAGTGCGTCAGTGAAGTACGACGGCCCATCTAGGGCCATCGTATCGCAGACGAGCAACATCGTCTATGCTGAGGTGAAGGCATCTCATAAGGATGTTCATCGATACCGAAACCCACGCTTCTGCGGTATCCAACGGTGCTGGTCGTGTGAGTGGCACACACACGCAGTTTGCCGAGTGAAGCTTCGAAGCGTTTTTAGCCCGCCTGACCCTTCGGTTTCACAAGTAACCATGTCAGACAAACCCGCCTCTATGTACCGGGAAATCAAGAACCCGGCGTACACGCGACGCGAGTACATCACGGGAATTCCCGGTTCCAAGATCGCACAGCACAACATGGGCGACCTGCAGGCGGACCCCGAGGACTACCCTGTCCAGATCTCCCTGAAGGTCGAAGAAGACGTTCAGATTCGACACGGTTCGCTCGAATCCGCACGTCTCTCTGCTAACCGCCTGATGCTCAAGAACGCAGGCGAGAAGCAGTACAAGATGATTCTGCGCAAGTTCCCGCACCACGTCATCCGCGAGAACAAGCAGGCAACCGGTGCAGGTGCAGACCGTGTTTCTGACGGAATGCGCCAGTCCTTCGGGAAGGTCGTCGGGACCGCAGCACGCATCCCCCGTGGCGAGACCGTCTTCACCATCTACTGCGACGTCGAAGACGCAGCGATTGCGAAGGACGCCTTCCGCCGCGCCTACAACAAGATGTCGCCGCCGTGCCGCATCGTCGTCGAACGCGGCGAAGAACTGCTCGTCGCGTAAATTCGCACGAGTTTCCGCGAACCACCCCACTTTTGACCACACACATCGCCTCGTAGCGTATGCTCCGTCTGGCGGTGACGACCAACAGCGAGACGTTCGAGCGGATGCGCGAGCCGCTCGCCGCGCGTGGCATCGACGTCGGACACCTCCGCGCCAAAGAGTTCGCACTCGACCTCTCGACGCCGCCGAGTGACGAGTTCGACGTCGGATTCGTCTACCCCACTCGGCCGATGGAGGGAGGCGTCGTCGCGGCGAGATACGACATCCCGTGGGTGAACACGCGCGACGACGTCCTGACCTCGCGAAACAAGGCGGGTGTCATCGCAGCACTCTCGCGAGCGAACATCCCCGTCCTCCGAAGCGTCTACGTCTCGAACCCGACTACCGACGCGTCGCTCATGGAGGCCATCGACCGGGCGAACTTCGACTACCCCGTCGTCGTCAAGCCGAACTCGACGACCCGCGGTGTCGGCATCGCAAAAGCCCACGACCCCGACTCGCTGTCGGGCCTCGTCGACCACCTGAACCTCGTCCACGACTACCGAGCGACCGGCGACAAATCGTATCTCGTCCAAGAGTGGCTTCCGGACGCTCGTGATTACCGCGCGATGGTCGTCGACGGAACAGTGGTCGGTGCAGTCGAACGTCGTCTACCCGAGCGCGCACGCGCAGACGGGCGATGGAAACACAACGTCCACCGCGGGGCCGACGCAGTCGGCGTCGACCTCCCCGAAACACACCGACGCCTCGCGGAGTCGGTCGCCGAGGAACTGGGCATCCGCTATCTCGGTGTCGACCTCCTCGAGTCGGGAGACCGTCTCGTCGTCTCGGAGACGAACGCGCGGCCAACCATCGACGACGACACGAAGTACGACGACGACTTCTTCGACCGACTGGCAGCGCTGGTCGAACAGGTTGCGAAAAACTCGTAATGCTGCCGTCTCGGTCGCCGATTACTCGACGTCGATAGCGGCAGAATCCTCAGCGCGGTCGAACGTGACCTGCAGGACGCCGTTGTTGAAGGTGGCTTTCGCGGAGTGTTCGTCGACGCGTGCCGGGAGGCGGATGCGTTCGTCGAACTCGCGGCGGTCACCGGCGGCACTAATCGTCAGCGTTTCGCCATCGCACTTGAGGTCGATTGCGTCTTTGTCGACGCCTGGGAGGTCCGCGACGAGTCGAAGTGTAGAACCCTCATCATATACGTCGATGTGGGTTTCGGAGGCGAATCCAGCGTCCCCTCCGGTCATGTCATTCATCATCCGTTCGATTTCATCGAAGATGTTGTCGAACGGGTCGTCACGGTCGTCTCTGACCATGGGGGCCGCTATGAAATCGGAGGATAAAACGTTTCTGCCTGTGACAGTCACTTGGCAACGAATCGCCACAAATTCGCCGTGTGACGGCCTCTCCCCACCGCCTCGCTTCTCGACAATCCCGTGCGATATTGACCGGTTGTGATTGTTTGTGTAGCTATTATGACCGAGTATGAAAGGTAACGTTCGATTTGGTCGGATTTACCGAAACAGATATACTGCTTGCACAGTGATTTGGAGGTAGGAACTACTCAAATATGAGTGAAAAATCCTACCTCAGCGCGGGCGAGAACGTGGACGAGTCGGACGTGGTGCGGGTGGCACTCAACGGCTTCGGCCGAATCGGTCGGAACATCTTCCGTGCCGTCCTCGACAACCCGACGGTCGAACTGGTCGCAATCAACGACGTCATGGACTTCGACGACATGGCGTACCTCGCAAAGTACGACTCCGTCATGGGTCGTCTCGATGGCGTCAAGCGTGAAGGCGACTCCCTGACCATCGGCGGCACGTCGGTTGGACTCTACAACGTTCAGTCCCCAGCAGAACTGCCGTGGGGCGAACTCGACGTCGACGTCGCCCTCGAATGTACCGGCATCTTCCGTACGAAGGAAGACGCCTCGTCCCACCTCGAAGCAGGTGCAGACAAGGTCGTCATCTCGGCACCGCCGAAGGGTGACGAGCCAGTCAAGCAGCTCGTCTACGGTGTCAACCACGACGAGTACGACGGCGAAGACATCGTCTCCAACGCCTCCTGTACGACGAACTCCGTCACGCCGGTCGCGAAGGTTCTCGACGACGAGTTCGGCATCGAGAACGGTCTCATGACGACCGTCCACGCCTACACGGGGAGCCAGAACCTCATCGACGGCCCACACGGCAAGCAGCGCCGTGGCCGTGCTGCCGCCGAGAACATCGTCCCGACGACGACGGGCGCCGCACAGGCCGCCACCGAGATTCTGCCCCAGCTCGACGGCAAACTCGACGGCATGGCGATTCGCGTCCCCGTCCCGAACGGCTCGCTCACCGAACTCGTCGTGAGCCTCGAAGAGAAGCCGTCGGTCGAAGAAATCAACGACGCCTTCCGCGCGGCTGCTGACTCCGGCCCGCTCGCCGGTGTCCTCGGCTACACCGACGACGAAGTCACCTCCCGCGACATCCTCGGTCTGCCGTTCTCCAGCACCGTCGACCTCAACACGACCAACCAGGTCAACGACGGTGGCCTCTACAAGATTCTGACGTGGTACGACAACGAGTACGGCTTCTCCAACCGGATGCTCGACATGGCGTCGTTCATCAAGCCCGAGTAACCGACACACTCGCTTCGCCCCCTCTTCGCCTCTCTTCGTTTTTGGGCCGGCTAGCCTGTTGGCTACGTCGCGCCGTCGTTTCCTCACCGTCGACCGACGGCCAGCGCAAGAACGATACAACAGGCGCATGACGTCCACGTGATGCGCCGCCGACAGTTCCTCCCCGCACTTGTTGCGACGGTCGTTCCCCTCGCTGGGTGTGCCGCGCCGACGACGTCGACGCCGACGCCGCTCTCTGACCCCGGAGAAGGAGACATTCGTGGCCAGTCGTCTCTCGTCTACCGCCGCGACGGGGAGCGCCTCGTCGAGTTCAGCGTCAACGCATTCGATACCGGCGACGACGTCTCCGTGAACGACGTGGCTCCGTTCGACGTCTACGTCGAACGTGGCGAGCGGGTTTCGTTCGACTCGGTTCGGTACGCGTTTACCACGAGTTCCCCCGGCATGCACCCCGTCGTGTACGTGCAGAAAACCGGGACGACCGAATTCCCGCCGTTCACGTTCGTCGAGTCCGGACAGAGGAACGCGACGATTCTCCAGATAGACGAGTTCGACGAGGTCGACTTCGCCCAGTTCCCCTTGCACTTTCTCTTGTCAGACGACGAGTTGCCGACGGAACTGACGGTCGCGGCCCGAATCGTCGTGGCCGAACGCGACGGCGGTCGTCGATACGTCGCCGAACCGACCGTGACGGTCGAACTCGACTAGCGGGGCGGCCCTCGTCCGTTTTGCCCACGACTAAGTGACTCGCCTACGTTCCCTCGCGTGATGACCTTCAAGACGCTCGACGACCTCGAACCCGGCCAGCGTGTCCTCGTCCGCCTCGACCTCAACTCCCCCGTCGAGGACGGCGAAGTACAGGACAACCGCCGGTTCGACCGACACGCGACGACGGTGAAGGAACTCGCCGAACGTGGCGACGAAGTCGTCCTCATGGCACATCAGGGCCGACCCGGTGGCGACGACTTCGTCTCGCTCGAACAGCACGCCGACATCCTCGCTGGTCACGTCGGGAAGGATGTCGAGTTCGTCGCCGACACCTACGGTGACGACGCTATCGACGCCATCGAGTCGCTCGAATCGGGCGAGATTCTGCTCCTCGAAAACACACGGATGTGTGACGAGGAACTCCCCGAAGAAGACCCCGAAGTCAAAGCAGACACCGAGTTCGTCCAGACGCTCGCACCACACTTCGACGCGTACATCAACGACGCCTACTCTGCTGCACACCGCTCGCACGCCTCCCTCGTCGGATTCGCGCTCGAACTGCCCGCGTACGCGGGGCGCGTGATGGAGACCGAGTACGAGGCGAACTCCTCCATCGCAACCCGTGAGTTCGAGGGGCAGGTCACGATGGTCGTCGGTGGCACGAAAGCGACCGACGTCATCAACGTGATGAACAACCTCGGCGACAAGGTCGACCAGTTCTTGCTGGGCGGCATCGCGGGTGAACTGTTCCTCCGCGCCGCCGGCAACGACGTCGGATTCGACCTCGAAGGCATGGACTTCTTCGACGACCAGTGGGAGGCAAACCGCGAGACCATCGAGTCGCTCCTCGACGAGCGTGGCGACCAAATCAAACTCGCCGTCGACCTCGCCTACGAGGACGATACCGACGAACGCGCCGAAATCGCAGTCGCCGACATCGACGAGAAAGACCGCGCCTACCTCGACGTCGGGTCGATGACTGTCGACGAGTACGACCCCATCATCCGCGACTCCGAGGCCGTCTTCGTGAAGGGCGCACTCGGACTGTTCGAAGACGAGCGCTTCTCGGTCGGCACTGTCGGCGTCCTCCGCGCCATCTCCGAGACCGACTGCTTCTCGGTCGTCGGCGGCGGCGACACCTCGCGCGCCATCGAGATGTACGGCATGGACGAAGCTGACTTCGGCCACGTCTCCATCGCCGGTGGCGCGTACATCCGTGCGCTCACGGGTGCGCCACTGGCCGGCGTGGAAGTGCTGAAGCAGGACTAAGCACCGACTGTTGCGTTTTTTCGGTGACGACACTGGCGGAGAGACACAGCTCTCGTCTGCGCCGAGCGTGATAGCACACAAACAGTAATGAGGGGGCGACCTGAGCACGGTACTATGCAGGATGCGTATCTCGTGGACGCCGTCCGGACCCCGTTTGGAAAGCGAAAGGGGGCGTTCAGTGACGTGCACCCACAGGACCTCGCTGCGGAACCACTGCTCGCGCTGGAGGAACGTGTCGGGTTCGCGGGCGACGAAGACCCAGAGGACGTCATCTACGGGTGTGTCACCCCCATCGGCGAACAGGGGATGAACATCGGCCGCTTGGCACCGATGGTCGCTGGGTGGGGAGACCGCATCCCCGGAGTGCAGCTCAACCGAATGTGTGGCTCCGGCCAACAGGCCATCAACTTCGCGGCGGGACAGATCCGGGGTGGGATGCACGACGTGCTCGTCGCCGGTGGGGTCGAACACATGACACGAGTCCCGATGGCGTCGGACTCCGCCGTCGACCGACTGACGTTCGCCGACCCAGCGAACGTGTCTGAGACGTACTTCGACCACTTCGACGAACTCACCTCGCAAGGAGAAGGTGCCGAACGAATCGCAACGCAGTGGGAACTCTCACGAGAAGCCGTCGACCAGATTGCCGTGGACTCGCAGTCACGCTGGGGACGTGCCGCAGCGGCCGGAAAGTACGACGAACAGGTCGTCCCGGTCGAAGTGGAAACAGACGGCGAGACACGCGTCGTCACCGAGGATGAACATCCACGACCGAACACAGACATGGAGACGCTCGGAACCCTCCCGCTCGCGTTCCGTGAGGAAGGCGATGGCGTCATCCATCCCGGGAACGCCTCCGGTATCGTCGATGGCGCGGCGGCCACGCTCGTCGCATCCGGAAACGCGTGCGAAGAATACGGCTGGGAGCCGATGGCGCGAATCGTCGATACACACGTCGTCGGCGTCGACCCGAAGACGATGCTGACGGGTCCGATACCCGCGACGAACGAGATACTCGCCGATAACGGCCTCGAAATAGACGACATCGACCGATTCGAAGTGAACGAGGCGTTCGCCTCCGTCATCGGTGCGTGGCTCGAAGAAACCGGCGCGGACTGGGAGAAAACGAACGTCTGGGGTGGCGCAATCGCTCACGGACATCCGCTCGGTGCCACCGGTGCGGCGCTTCTCGGAAAACTCGCGTATCAACTCGAAGACTGTGGAGGGCAGTACGGCCTCTGTACGATGTGTATCGGCTTCGGACAGGGAATCGCGACGATTATCGAACGGGTCTGAGGACGACTCTCCCGTCCGAATCGGTATCGACCAAGTTTGAAACCCGATGCCGACGAATCGTGAGCCATGAAACTCGGCGTCGTCTCGGACACACACGACAACCTCGACTATGTCGAAGCAGCAGTCTCACACTTCGAAGCAGAAGGCGTGGACGTCGTCGTCCACTGCGGCGACATCGTCGCGCCCTTCTCGGCAACACCGTTCGACGCTGACTTCGAGTTCCACGCCGTCCGCGGCAACAACGACGGCGAGTGGAAACTCCGCGAGATAGTCGAATCGTTCGGAACCTACCACGACGACTTCGCGCACCTCACTCTCGACGGGCAGGATATCGCGGTCTACCACGGAACCGAAGCGGGCCTCGTCGACGCTCTCGTCGACTCGGCGACCTACGACTACGTCCTCCGCGGACACACCCACGAGAAGACGCTCGACGACCGCGGTGGGACGACACACATCAACCCCGGTGGACTGCCGATTCCGGGCGCAGACGAGGCGTTCCACGTCGCCGTCGTGGACCTCGGTACTGGAAACGTCTCGTTCGAGTCACTCTAACGCGGTGAATCGAGAGAGGGGGAACGAAAAAGTGGGGGTGAACAGACGATTCGCCGATTAGTCGTCGGCGAACTCCGCACGCGCCTGCTCAGAGAACCCAGAAGGGTCGCCAGAGATGCCGACACCGATTTTGCGGTCGGTGAGTTCCATACTCGTCTTCTGGTCTTCGAGTTCGAACATCGCGCGAATCGCGTCGACGTTCTCGGGGATGACGTCGGACTCCTGGTGGATGGCCTGGAACAAGTAGAGGTCACGGCCGTTCACGCCGATAGACTCGCCCCAGACACAGTTCTCCCAGAGGTCACCACGCGGGCGTTCGGCGTCGAGTGCGAGGTCCTTGAGTTTGCCAGCGCCGTCGATACCGAGGCCTTCCGGAATGACGTAGATTCGGTTTTCGCCTTCGAGCAGTTGGCGGACGTGGGCACCCGTCACGTCGTCTTCGAGGGTGACGTTGAGGGCGTGGACGTGCATCAGGGTCGCCGGCACCTTCAGCCCGAGCGTGTCGATTTCGAGGTCGGGGAAGATGGTCTTCACGTCGGGACCGTGGTGCGATGGTACCTTGATTGGGTCCGGGAGGATGTCGTTGATTGGTCCCCGAGAGTTCTGGCCGGGGTCGCCACCGCGGCGGACGAGCGTCGCGCGGACCTTCTCGACACCGTACTCCTCTTCGAGGGGAGCGATGATGCGGGAGAGGCCGGTCGTGTTACACGAGACGACGCGGACGTAGTCGGCGTCGCGGGCGGCGTCGTAGTTCGAACGTGCGTTGAAACTCACTTCGGCGACATCAGCGTCTTCGCCGCCTTGGAAGATTGCAGGCGTGTGGTGGGTCTCGTACAGTTCTCGGTTCTTCGCACCGATGCCAGACGGCGTACAGTCGACGATGACGTCCGCTTCGGCGACGAGTTCGTCTACTTCACCGGCGAGTTCGATGCCGGCCTCGCCAAACAGCGGTGCACGCTTGGGAATTGCTGCGTACATCGGGTACCCGCGTTTGACGGCAGTGTGCGCTTCGAAGTTGGGTTGCGTCTTGGCCACGCCGATAATTTCCATATCGGGTTGCGCCTCGACCGCGTCGGCGACGCGCTTCCCGATTGTACCGTAGCCGTTGACACCCACTCGTATCATAGATTACAGACGACTGTCGTCAACCATAGTTATTTCGATGGTTAATCGGCAGAAATTAACTCTCGGGCGAGTGAGTCACGGGATTATCTCTGAGGCGAGTGAAGTTGCTGAGACTGTAGTACGCGAACGCGAGTAAACCAATAACTGGCCGGTGGCGTCGAGATGGGAACGCCTAACCCACACGGTATCGCAGAAAACCACATGACGACGGACGACTCCGACCTCCGTGCCGCCAGCGAGACAGCAGTTCTCCAGTGTCTCGAACTCGACGCCGACGAATCGCTGCTCGTCGTCACCGACGACAAGCGCCAGCGCATCGGTGAGGCGCTCTACGAGGTTGCGTGCGAGGTGACCGACGACGTGTCGATTATCCGCTACCCGCCGGGGAACCAACACGGCGAAGAACCGCCAGCACCCGTCGCCGCGGCCATGGCCGAAGCTGACGCCTTCCTCGCGCCGACGACGAAGAGTCTCAGTCACACTCGCGCACGCGGTACCGCCTGCGACGCCGGCGCTCGTGGGGCGACGCTCCCCGGCATCACCGAAGACGTGTTCGTCACCGGCCTCGACGCCGACTACGACCTCATCTACGACCACAGCAAGGCGATGTTGGAAGCCGTCGGCGACGCCGACGAGGTTCGTGTGACCACCGAGAAGGGCACGGACATCACGTTCGTCCGCGGCGACCGCGAGTGGCTTGCAGACACGGGTGACATCTCCGAGTCCGGGTCGTTCTCGAATCTCCCCGCAGGCGAAATCTTCCTCAGCCCTGAATCCGCCACCGGCACGTACGTCGTCGACGGGACGATGATGCCTCACGGCCTCCTCGACGAGGGGCAAGACCTTCGCTTCGAAGTCAAAGACGGCTACGTCACCGAGATTTCGGACGACGACATCCGCGAACAGGTCGAGGCCGCCGCCGAGGAAGTCGGTCGAGACGCGTTCAACCTCGCCGAGATCGGCATCGGAACCAACGTCGGTGTGACCGACCTCGTCGGGTCTGTCCTCTTAGACGAGAAGGCCGCCGGCACGGTCCACATCGCCATCGGCGACGACGCGGGCATCGGTGGCGACACCGACGCACCGCTCCACCTCGACGGCATCATCCAGAACCCGACGGTGTACGCCGACGGCGAGGAAGTCGAACTGCCGCAACCGTAGACTGTCACTCGAGCACCGACCGCTTCGTTCTTTCTTCACCTACCGAAACAGCGCCCGCCCACCGAGAACCCACACGACTCGAAACACACCAACTCCCCACGACCCAGCGCGAGGTAGGCCGCGCCATCGACCACCGCCAACCCAGCAGTGTCAGGTGAGCCCGGAATCCGCCCTGAGCCGCGGACGCGTCCAGTCGAACGGTCCAGCACGTAGAGATAGTTTGGTGACCCAGATTCGGTCGTGCGCTCGGCGACGAAGTAGACGTTCGACCCGGCGACGATGGGCGTCCAACTGAGCGAGACGACCGGAGTCGGACCGAACGACCAGACGAGTTCGCCGGTGTCGAGCCGTCGCGCCACGAGCAGTCTATCGGCGCAGTAGTAGACGAGTTCACCAGCGACTGCGACCGCCGATTCGGTTCGTCTGGTCGCCGGTTTTCGCCAGACGATGTCGTGAGTGCGCCGGTCGAGGGCCACGATGGATTCGGAGTCGCCGCCGAGTGGCACGAGCAACGTGTCACCGGCGACCGTCACGGGCCCATCGACTGGAAGCGAAAGCGCCCACTCCTGTGCTCCAGTTTCGATGTCGAGCGCGACGAGACCCGCATCACCGTCCAGAAACGGAGCGTACACGGTCCCATCGGCGGCCGAGAGTGTCCACGGCACCTTCCGAGAGTTGAACCCCGCTCGCCACCGGGGCCTACCGTTCTCGGCATCGACAGCGACGACGCCCGCAGGTGGAGTTCTGTCGCCGTACGTCGCCGTCACGGCCATGTCACGGGAGATGACCGGTGGCGCGACGACAGGGTACGATTGTTCCGTCGTCGGAACTGGGTGCGACCACAACACCTCGCCGCCGGTCGACAGTGTGTGGAGTCCTTCGAAAGTTCGCGCGTAGAGGAAGTCGCCGGAGACCACCAGTGAGTCGTGGTGATACGCAATCTGGTCGACAGCGGTGGTCGAAATGGTCGTCTGCCACGCTTCTTCGCCGGTTGCAGCGTCGAACGCCGAGACGGCTGTCTCGTGTTGCCCGTCCTGCCCACCGCGTGTGTGGAGGGAGTAGACGACACCGTCGGTGACGACTGGCGAACTCGTCGGAAACGCGTCGAACACCGGCGCACGCCACGCGACGGTGGGGTCTCCAGTCGGACCCATCACCGGCGAGAATCCGGTTCGAGCGTCGTCGAATCCGCGGCGCGACCACGTGCCTTCGTATGTTGGTTGGTCACCGCTGCCGACGCACCCGGCAGTCGCCGCGAGGGCAGTCGTTCCGACTGCGGCGAGGAACTGGCGACGACTCGAAGTGGGCACGGCAAAGAAGTACGCTGGCTACGAGCAAAAGCGTCTGCCGTGGGTTAGCCGACCAGACAGTGGTCGAGGACGCCGGCAGTGCAGTCTTCGAGGCAGATGAGTTCGTC
Organism: Haloferax marinisediminis; assembly: GCF_009674585.1. Classification (NCBI taxonomy): domain Archaea; kingdom Methanobacteriati; phylum Methanobacteriota; class Halobacteria; order Halobacteriales; family Haloferacaceae; genus Haloferax; species Haloferax marinisediminis. Next base: position 239,163 of record NZ_WKJP01000001.1, read on the forward strand.
GTAGGTGTGAGAGATACATCGACCAGGTGTCTCGGCTTCGCGTGTACAGCATCCTCGTCACCACACCCCGACACCGACTCTCACGCGGACGAAGAGAAAGGCGGCTTTTTACCGCCTGACGGGTTACCGAGGCGTATGAGCCTACCCGACGCCGGTGAACGCGTCCCGCTCCCTTGTCCGTCGTGTTCACCCGACGAACCTACCGTCCACGAGGTGCTGAAGCCCGGCGGTCACTCGACCGTCCGCTGCACCGAGTGCGGTCAAGTCCACAAAGAGAAAGTAGAGATTCCCGACGAAATCGACATGGACGTCGTCGTCTCGCAGGACGGGTCCTCCGTCTCGACGACCGTCTCGGCCCCCAAAGAGGCAGACATCGCGCTCGGCGAGGAGTTCATCGTCGACACCCCCGAAGCGATTCAACTCGTCCGCATCACGGGCATCGAAGTTGGCCCCGACGAGCGAGTCGACGAAGCAGTCGTAAACGACGTCCAGACCGTCTGGACCCGCGTTGTCGACAACGTCGCGGTGAACGTCACCGTACACCCGAAAGACGGCAAGCGCGAAGACACGCGCAGTATCACCGTCAACGTCCCCGGTGACTACGAGTTCGTCGTCGGCGAGACCGAGTCCTTCGGCGACGAAGAGGTCAAAATCGAGGGCCTCGTCGTTCGCGCCGACGCCCCCGAGTACCGTCACGGGAAACTCGACCACCCCGGCGACATGGTGTACGCCAAAGACGCAAAGCGCGTCTACGCCCGCGACCAGACCTCCACCGCGTGGTCTGCCTGGTAGTCGAATCCAGCGAGACACGCTAAGAACACGACAGACGCGGAACACGACGCACACGGAACGAACTTTTCTTCTCGTATCCCGTCGGTGCTGCTATGCCTACCCGCGACCGGTCGCAGTTCTCGGTCGAATCGCTCGCACTCCTCTGGGCCGCCCGCGAGAGCGGCGTCATCGACGCACTCACGACCACCGCTGGCACCGCCAAGGACGTCGCCGACGTTGCCGACATCGACCCCCGTGCAGCGCGAATCACCGTCGAAGCGCTGGCGTCGATGGGGTTCATCAAACGCGTGGGCAGTGAGTACGAGATAACGAACCGGGCGCTCGGCTTTCTCGCAAAGCGTGACGTTCGGTCCATCGGCCGTCTCCCACACACTCTCGATTTCTTCTCGTTGTACACGGAGCTCCCGGAGACGATGGCGAACGGCGACGCCCCTTCCCGCCCCGACGAGTGGGTCCGCAACCGACTCGGGGCACACGACGCCACCGACGAGTCGGTCGTCCGGGCTTGCGTGACCGCGGCAGTCCGCGAAGCACCCGATTCGACCCACGTCCTCGACCTCGCGGGTGGGTCGGGTGTCTTCGCTCGTGAGTTCGTCGAACGCGGGTACGACGTGACGTTCGTCGAGGTCCCCGAGACGGTCGACGTGGTCCGACCACTGCTCTCGCGGGCGGGTGTCGACCTCGTCGCTGCCGACCCGACGAATCCACCAGTCGATGGCTTCGACCTCGTCTTCGTGGGCGATGCCTTCGCGGGACGAAACGCTGAGGAAGCGGTCTCGTTGGTCCAAGGAGCATACGACGCCCTCGAACCGGGCGGAACTGCCGTCTTCGTCGACGCACTGCACGGGCAGTGTTCGACGGCCACGACGACGCAACGAGCAGTCGATGCGCTCGCACTCGGACGCGGCGACCTGTACGGCGAAGCGACGGTCCTCTCGTGGACCGAATCGGCCGGATTCTCGCGTCAGATGACCCACGACATCCCCGGAACCGACCTACGGGCAGTTGTCGCCGAACGTGCGGTTGATTAGTGACCATCTCTGAGTTCCCCTATGGACAACTCGGTGCTGCGCCACGACATGGTCGATGGATTAGAGGAATCCCTCGACCGGTTCCCCGACGCCGTCAGCGTCGCGATGCGCAGCGTCCCGCGACACGAGTTCGTCACCGACGGACCGTACCAAAATCGCCCGACTGAGCACCGGAAGACGAACACGACGATTCTCGCACCAACGGCAGTTGGCCGGCTCCTGTCGGCACTCGCCGTCGAACCGGACCACGACGTGCTCGTCGTTGGCGCTGGCGTGGGCTACACGGCCGCCGTCATCGCCGAAATCGTCGGCGACTCGAACGTCCACGCCGTGGACATCACCCGGACGCTCGTCTACGAGGCCCGCGAGAACCTCCAGCGAGCAGGGTATGAAGGCGTACTCGTGGACTGCCGCGACGGCGCCGACGGTCTCCCCGAGTACGCACCGTTCGACCGCATCCTCGTCGAAGCTTCGGCGGTCAAGCCACCGCGTCGCCTCCTCGCACAACTCGCAGACGGTGGCCGACTCGTCATGCCGATGGGCGTGGGCGAGCAGACGCTCGTCGCCATCGAAGACGGCGACGTGGCCGAGAAGTTCGGCCCACTCTCGTTTAAACCGTTGCTCGTCGACGGCGAACAGACGGGGAGCATCGTCCGCAACCGGACGAAACGCGAGGACCCGGAGTACGAAGGCCGTGGATGGCACGCCGGCCACGGATGGGAACAAGACTGGATCGACTGGGAAGCGCACCACTGACTCGAAACGGCGTTGCTGGGACGCAGGTCTACCCCTACTGGATTTTACCTTCGAGATAGCCGACCCGGAGCGCCTGAAGCACCGTCACGAGCGTCCAAACTGCGAGTGCAGCGAATGCCGACCCGAGCAGAAGTCCTGCTGAAGAGAAGCCAGTCGCGACGAGGTAGATGACCAGCGTGAGTGTGAGAAATCGACCGATTGGCTCGTCTTCGCCGGGGAGGACGTAGGAAACGCGGGACATACGCTATTTGTCAGGTCCGTCCGTGATAATTGTGTTGTCGAAGACACATGTTCTGTCGGCGGATAGTCACGGTTCCTTCACGGCGAGAAGCGCCTGCACGGCCTATCCCGGTGTGACACCTATTTTCACACGGTGTACCACTCATGGAGAAGAACGTCGGCGGATACGACCGCATCGCTCGATTCATCGTCGGACCAGTACTCATCGTCCTCGGCGCAGCAGCGCTCGCTGGTGTCCTGACGATTGCAACAGGCACGCTCGGACTCGTCGTCGCGGGAGTTGCACTCCTGCTCGGAGCAATCCTGACGACCACTGCAGTGACGCAGAAATGCCCGCTCAACAGGGCACTCGGCTTCAACACCTACAAGGGCACCACGAAGACCGACCCAGAGACGATGGGCAACGCCCGAGCGCAGTAACTACTTTTTCAGACTTCAGGTCTTGAGTCCACTGCCAGTCAGCGGAACGACCACGTCGTCGTCTTCGTCGACGACGCCGGAGATGCGCAGTTCACGAAGTGCGGCGGGTGCGACTGCGCAGGTCGGTTCGGTGTAGAACCCGTGGCGGTGGAGTCTGTCGAGTTCGTCTTCCACCGCGTCGGCAGAGAGCGCGATGGCGTCGCCACCCGTCTCGTCGAGTGCCTCGTGAATCTCCGACTCGCGGACGGGGGAGAGAATCTGGATGCCGTCGGCGACGTCGTTCGTCTCGTCTGCGGCGGTGTAGTGGCGGGCCTCGGCAATCGGGGCGTAGCCAGCGGCCTGTGCGCCGTACAGACGCGGGATGCTGTCTATCCACCCTGCTTCGTAGAGGGCGGTGAATCCGCGGTACGCACCGAGGAAGAGCGTGCCGTGCCCGAGTGGTGTGACGACGGCGTCGGGCACGTCCCAGTCTCGTTGCGCGGCGACTTCGTAGGCGAACGTTGCTGTCCCAGCGAAGAACGCCGGGTTCCACGCGTGACTCGCGTACCACGCGTCGTCGGCTTCGACGGCCTCGACACAGGCGTCGGTCACGGCCTGTCTGTCCCCTTCGATGCGAACGGGTTTCGCTCCGGCGCGTTCGATGGCACGAAGTTTCGAGGGCTTGACCGACGCGGGAACGTATATTTCGGCGTCGATACCGGCGCGAGCGGCGTAGGTGGCGATTGCGGCACCGGCGTTTCCAGAGGAGTCTTCGACGACACGTTCGACGCCGAGTTCACGTGCCACCGAGAGTGTGGTCGTCGCCCCGCGGTCTTTGAACGAGCCGGTCGGAAAGACGTACTCCAGTTTGAACGACGCGTCCCACTCGTCTGCATCCACGAGTGGGGTCATTCCCTCACCGAGCGTGGCGAGCGGGTCGGTCGGGAGGAAGTCCTCGAACGCCCAGAGGCCGCGTCGGTAGTCGAGTGCGGCGTCTTCGGGAGTCGTGGCCGAGGGAACGAAGTCGGCCGCGAAGTCGAGCGGTTCGCCGCAAGTACACCGCCAGCGCCAGACGTCGAACGTCGACCCGCACTCGTCGCACGCGAGACGGAGGTGAGACGGGAGAGTGTTCGGTGTCATCGTCAGTTAGTACGTATCGATGTCGATGCCGACCGAACAGACGTATTCGCCGCTGGCGACCTGTGGAAGTCGTCGGGAGCGCCAGAAGATGCCGGCGTGGTCGGCGGTGACGCGGGCTTTGAGCGTGCCGAAGACGTCGGTGACTTCGAAGAGAACGTCACCGGACGACACTTCGTCGCCGAGGTCACACTTGAAGCGAACGAGGCCGCCGACTGGCGACCCGTACTGGTCGAATCCACGAGCGCGAGTCTGTGCTTCGAGTTCGGCCTCGCCGTCGACGAAGCCGTAGCCTCTGAGGACGTTGTGGACGCCTTGGACACCCTTCTGGATGCTCTCTTCGTCCCAGCCGACGCACCCACCGAGTTCCGGGTCGATAGTCGGGATTCCCGCGTCCGGGCCAGCGCGAGCGAGTTGGCCGTCGGGACCCTTCTGGTCGAGGACGTACCCGCATCCGAACGTCTTGGCGAGACGCAGGCACTTGGCGTGCATCCGGTGGTGGCGACCACAGCGGACGCGAACCTCGTTTATCATCCGACTGGTCGACCCCTGATGGAGGTCCAAGATGAGGTCGGCGCGACGGGCGGCCTCGAACGTCGCGGCCGCGATGCGCTCCGACGACGTTCCTCGTTCGTCGCCGGGGTACGCGCGGTTCATCTTCGTATCGTCGATGGGGTTGCGGTGCTGTGCGACCTGGTACGCGTAGTAGTTGACGATGCCGACGACGAGAATCGTGCCGGAGAGTTCGGCCGGGTCGATCTGCGGGACCACTCGTTGGATAACGCCGACGCCGTTGAGTTCGTCACCGTCTGAGGCGGCCTGTATGTAGAGCGTCTTGCCGGGAGACGCGCCGTTGATGACGGCGACAGGCAGACCGACGGACCCGCCGTCGCGGGACTCACCCACCTCCAGGCGGCCCACGTCCATCTCCCCGGGGGCCGCGCTTGCCGTTCCCAAGGTAATCATATCGCGAAACTCGGACCCACTTCCCTTTAGGGGTTCGGTCCGGCGAGAACCACCGCCACCGCGGTGGGTATCGAGTGGGTACCGAACGCGAACCGATGTCCACCCACCACAGCACCCAGAACGACATCGAACTGCCACGAAAAGCGGTGCCGCTTTGGTCTCCGGGTCGTAACGTCGGATTGTGACAGACGACGTTCCCGACCGCCCGCCGGCAGGCGGTCTCGTACAGGCACTCGACGTGCCACGAAACGCCGCAATCGGTGCCGTCGTCGGCCTTGGACTCGCCGTCGTGGCCTACCTGTTCCGGGTCCTCGAACTGTTCGGTCCGTTCGCGGGCACGCGTGAGTACCCGGTCCTCGGCGCAGAAGGATGGTTCCTCATCCTCGCGTTCGTCCTCGCGTCTTCGACGGCACTCCTCGTGGCGACGGTGCTCACGCTCGTGTCGGCGTATCGGCTGAGCCAAACGCTCTGATTACTCGTCGAACTCGCGTTCGTCGCCGACGAGTTCACCGAGTCGCTCAGCGCCCGCGCGCGTCCCCTTCGCGATGATGAGGTCGCGGCCGTGCAGTCGGGTGTTCGACCCGGGCGAGACGACCCATTCCTTGTTTCCGGCGCGGCGAACCGCGATGACGCGCATCCCGGTCTCGGTCTTGACACGCCGGTCACCGAGCGTGGAGTCTGCGAGCAGACTTCCGGGCGCGACGCGCAGACGAATGATGACCTCGTCGGACTCTTTGACGGCTGCAGCGACGACGGGGTGAGCGTCGATACCCCGGAGGACGCCCTCTGCGATTTCGAGGGCGGCGTCGCTTATCGTCTCGGTCGCACTGGCGAGTTGGACGAGACCGCGGAGGGAGACCGGGTCTTCGACACGACTCGCCGCACGAAGCGTCCACGCCTCGAACCGTGACTTCAGGGCGTCCACCTCGGCTTCGAGTTCTTCGACCTCTTCGGCGACACCTTCGCTGTCGAACAGCACCGCCCCGTACGCGAGGTCGACCGCGAGTTCGCTCATATCCTTCATCAGGACGATGGAGTCGACGGCGCGTTCGAGGTCTTCGATGGTCGACTCTTCGACCTCCGGTGGGTCGTACCGGATGCCAGTCGCTGCTTCGTGGACGGTTCGGAGGCCGTCGTCGCGGCCGCGGAGGAGGAGCACGTCGCCTGCACGGAGCGTCGTCTCGTGGTCGGGGTTCGTCACCCACTCACCCGCGCGGTGGATGGCGACGACCCTGACACCCGTCTCCGTCTCCATGTTGATTGACCCGAGTGACTGACCGGCGTAGGGTGACGTGGGCGTGAGTTCACACCGAATCGTCGTCTCGACGGCCTCGGGGAGCGCCGCGCGGATGGCGTCGGGGAGGCCGATATCTTCGATGACGACCTTGGCGATGTCGCCTGCGGCGTCGGAAATCTTCTCTGCGGCACCGACGACTCCGAGGACCGGTGCGAGTTCTTCTGCGTCCTCGGGACTCCGGGCAGCCATCATCAGACTCATGCGCGCCTGCAGTTGCAGGATGTCCATCCGCTCTTCGAGGTCAAGCACCTCGGCCGCGAGTTCCTCGTTCGCGTGGAGGACAGACGAGTACGAGAGGTCGATGAGTAGCTCTGCCGTATCTTTCATCTCTGCGAGTACGGCTTTCACGCTCACCGGTTCGTACTCGACGTCCTCCGGATTCATGCGCCCGCCTTCACGACGTGACGGGAAAAGACTTGCCAGGAATATCGGTGCCACCGTTTCTCGACTAGACCTACGACGCCATTGCATATGACATAGGTGGGCGACCGAACTGCACGCCACACAGAGCCACGACTGCGGGCGCGACGACAGTGGCGTATATAATGGACACCGTATGTCGACAGTTGTCGATGTATTGTGTCGACGCTCCATCAGAGAAGAATCGCATGACAGCGTTCGTATCCTATGTGTATGTCGGTCGATAACATATGCAGGGAAACGATAACGCTTTTTTGATATGGTAAGCAACCTTCTGGGTATGTCAGGCGAACTGAAGCGGGGGCTGGAAGGTGTGCTGGTCACCGAGTCGGAGCTCAGCTTTATCGACGGCGACGCTGGACAACTCATCTATCGCGGGTACGATATCGACGACCTCGCACGCGACGCGAGTTACGAGGAAGTACTCTATCTCCTGTGGCACGGGAAACTTCCGAATCGCGAGGAACTCGACGACTTCTCGGCAGAACTGGCGGCGCACCGTGACCTCGGCGACGGGATTCTCGACGTGGCACGCGAACTCGCCGAGCAGGACGAGTCGCCGATGGCGGCACTCCGAACGCTCGTCTCGGCGATGTCGGCGTTCGACGAGAACGCGGACTTCGAAGACGTGACCAACCGCGAGGTCAACCTCGAAAAGGCAAAGCGCATCACGGCGAAGATGCCGTCGGTACTCGCGGCCTACGCGCGATTCCGACGTGGCGACGACTACGTCGCACCCAACGAGGACCTCGACCACGCTGCAAACTTCCTCTACATGCTCAACGGCGAAGAGCCGAACGACGTTCTCGCCGAGACGTTCGACATGGCGCTCGTCCTGCACGCGGACCACGGTCTGAACGCCTCGACGTTCTCTGCGATGGTGACGGCGTCCACGCTCTCGGACATGTACAGTGCAGTGACCTCGGCAGTGGGCACGCTCTCGGGGTCGCTCCACGGTGGCGCCAACGCGAACGTCATGCGGATGCTGAAAGATGTCGACGACAGCGACATGGACCCCACCCAGTGGGTCAAAGACGCCCTCGAGCGCGGCGAGCGTGTCGCCGGGTTCGGCCACCGCGTCTACAACGTCAAAGACCCACGCGCGAACATTCTCGGCGAGAAGTCCGAAGCGCTCGGTGAGGCCGCCGGCGACATGAAGTGGTACGAGATGTCGGTCGCCATCGAGGAGTACATCGGTGAGGAGAAAGGCCTCGCACCCAACGTCGACTTCTACTCTGCGTCGACGTACTACCAGATGGGAATCCCGATCGACCTCTACACTCCCATCTTCGCCGTCTCGCGCGTCGGCGGGTGGATTGCACACATCCTCGAACAGTACGACGACAACCGCCTCATCCGCCCCCGTGCCCGCTACGTCGGTGACAAGGGTCTGGAGTTCCCGGGTCTCGACGACCGGTAACGACGGCGAACCACCCGTTCTTTTTCATACGCGCTGACACCAACACCGGCTGGTCAACGTCCCAGAGAGTTTACGTTAGTTTATCGACACTGGCACGACACCTGAATGACGAGCGTCATACGCCGCGATTAGGTCGCCGCTGTCTTGCGATTTCACTTTCACTGCGGGTGGGAGACGTTTATATACCTAGGGGTCAGAAAAACAGTTGCACGTCACACGCGTGCATTCCCCCTTTCCCCCACATTCACATCGAAGAGCGACGGCTCCTCGCAGTCGCCGTGTGAGTTGACAACACGGGGGTGATTGGAATCTATCCCGAACGATTAAACACGAATGGCAGTGATTCGTGACCATGCTCTCTCTTTCCGACGTTCAAGACGCCCGCGAGCGCGTCGAAGCGGTCGCTCGACGGACACCGCTCGAATACTCGCACACGTTCTCTGATATGACTGGCGCAGAGGTCCACCTGAAGTTGGAGAACTTCCAGCGGACCGGCTCGTTCAAGATTCGTGGGGCGATGAACCGCATCACGACGCTCTCGGAGGAGGAACAACGCGCAGGCGTGGTGACGGCGAGTGCCGGCAACCACGCACAGGGTGTCGCACTCGCGGCGACACGGGCGGGCGTGGACTCGAAAATCGTGATGCCGGAGTACGCCCCCATCACGAAGGTAAAAGCGACAGAGCGCTACGGCGGTGACGTCGTCCTCCACGGCGCCGACTACGACGAAGCCCAAACGAAAGCCCACGAACTCGAAGCAGCAGAAGGACGCACCTACGTCCACGCCTTCGACGACGAGTACGTGATGGCTGGACAGGGAACGATTGGTCTCGAAATCGTCGAAGACTGTCCTGACCTCGATACCGTCGTCGTTCCAATCGGTGGGGGCGGCCTCATCTCCGGCATCGCCACCGCCATCAAAGAACAGCACCCCGACGTTCGCGTCGTCGGTGTGCAGGCAGAACAGGCGTCCAGCGCTGCCGACTCGCTCACCAAAGGCTCCGTACAGGAGATCGACGAAGTAGACACCATCGCCGACGGTATCGCAGTTCGCCGGATGGGTGACAAGACGTTCGAGGTCATCCAAGAGCGTGTCGACGAGGTCGTCACCGTCTCTGACGAGGAAATCGCCGTCGCGCTCATGTACTTACTCGAACGCTCGAAGACGTTGGTCGAAGGCGCCGGTGCGGTGGCACTGGCGGCACTCATCTTCGAGAAATTCGACTACGAAGCAGACGAGGTTATCGTCCCGGCGCTGTGCGGTGGCAACATAGACATGAACACGCTCACAACCGTCGTGATGCGTGGTCTCGTCGAGACGGGGCGGTACCTGAAGATTCGCACCGAACTCAAAGACCGCCCGGGGTCGCTCGAACAACTCATTCAAATCATCGCCGAGAAGAAGGCGAACATCTACGCCGTCCGGCACGACCGGACCTCCCGGAAGATTGCACTGAACGCGACGGAAGTCGAAATCGACCTCGAGATGCGTGGCCCCGAGCACGTCGATACGCTCCTCGCTGCACTCCGCGGCGAAGGCTACGAAGTCGAAGTCCTCGACTGAGGTCACGGGCGCGTCGTCGGACAACCTGAACGGAAAGCAGAACGTCGCCCCGACGCGACTGCCCCGACTGTTCCCGCCTATTTTATCACGTCGTGGCGAAACTTGCCGGGTATGAAGCGCGTCATCTCGACAGACGAAGCGCCGGCTGCAGTCGGTGCGTACAGTCAAGCAACGACGAACGGGTCCCTCCTCTACACTGCCGGCCAGATTCCCCTGACGCCGGACGGTGAACTCCTCGACGACGAGGACATCGCCACCCAGACCAAGCAGTCTCTCGACAACGTGATAGCCATCCTCGACGAGGCGGGCGCAGACGCAGGCGACGTGCTGAAGACGACCGTCTTCCTCGCCGACATCGACGACTTCGACGAGATGAACGAGACGTACGCGACGTACTTCGACGACGAACCACCGGCACGGTCGGCCGTCGAGGTGGGTAACCTCCCGAAGGGCGTCGGCGTCGAAATCGAAGCGGTCGCCGTCCTCGACGAGGAGTGAACCGTCGGGTTCGGTCGGCCCTCGCGTGGGGTGCAGTGAGCCTCCTCCTCGTGGGCGTTCTCGCGCAGGGTGCGACCCTCTTCGGCCTCGGTATCGAGGCGTCGTTTTGGGCGGTGGCAGCAGTGGCACTCACCGCAGGCATCGTCGTCACGTCTGTGACATACGTCACCGAGCCACGGCTCGAACGGAAAGGAAGGGCTTAAATTATCGAGGCAGAAACGTTGCGTTGTAAGCCAGCCAGGATGGCCGAGCGGTAAGGCGCACGCCTGGAAAGCGTGTTCCCTCTGGGATCGGGGGTTCAAATCCCTCTCCTGGCGCTTCTCTGAAAACTACACCTCCGAGCGATGCGTCTGGGCGCATCGCAGACAGCCGTTTTCGTGAAGCGCCCCAGTGGGATTCGAACAAGCGAGCGAACGAACGTGAGCGAGTGAGGTTCAAACCCCTCTCGTGGCGGACTGACTCCGCTTTTCCCCTGAAGTCTCGCTTCTCAGTTGGCCGCGCTAGTACACACGGAGGCGGCAAAACACCGCTCGTGTTTTCTCGCTCCCCGGGAATCCCGAGTGGCGTATATTCTCACCGCAGTGCAACTGTCACTCACAGGCGACACGGCTACGTCGCCGGTTTCGGGAGCGTCGTCAGTCGGAGTTCGACGGCTCCTGTATCAGCATAGCGTCCAAAACATTCATCACCATGCGAAACAATACCACGTTTGACAATGCCTGACACCAAAAGCGGCCGTGAGAAGAAGGGCCTCAACAAGCGGACCCAGCTTACCGAACGGCTGTACGAACGAGAGTTAGCGGTGTTAGACGGCGAAGACGACGAGCCCGAGCTCGACGATCTCTCCGGGGAGTTCATCGCGGAGGAGCTTCCAGACGAAACCTGACGACTCGGTCTGTATCGAATATCTCGGCGACTCGAATTTTTTCGGCGGTATCGAACTCGGTGAGCGTGCCACACCGTGGGACTACCCGTGTGTATCGGTGCGCACCGCCACCCGGCGGACGTATTCTCCCTCGACTGGGTAGACGACAGCGGCGATTCGGTTGCCGTCCGGTAGTGACTGTGCTACTGAAACGGCAGGTGAAATACAGTATATAAACTATGTCGAAACAACACCGATTGTGCCATATGGTGTCGTGGACCATGGCCGGTTGAAACCCGGGGAAGGTCGGTGCAGTCTCTCGATTCTGTGCAATTGCTGTGTCGCTGATGCAAATTTCTCTCCGACACGTCGGCGACAGGTTTTTATAGAATCACAAACAATCAGGCGATGACTATGAGCCAGCGAATGCAACAGGGTCAGCCGATGATCATTCTCGGTGAAGACTCCCAGCGCGTCAAAGACCGCGACGCGCAGGCGTACAACATCCGCGCCGCACGAGCGGTCGCCGAAGCAGTACGCTCCACACTCGGTCCGAAAGGGATGGACAAGATGCTCGTCGATTCGATGGGCGACGTCACCATCACGAACGACGGTGTCACCATCCTCAAAGAGATGGACATCGACAACCCGACGGCCGAGATGATCGTCGAAGTCGCCGAAACGCAGGAAGACGAAGCCGGCGACGGGACGACGACCGCAGTCGCGATTGCGGGTGAACTCCTGAAGAACGCCGAGGACCTCCTCGAACAGGACATCCACCCGACGGCCATCATTCGTGGCTTCAACCTCGCCTCGGAGAAGGCCCGTGCGGAGATTGACGACATCGCAGAGCACGTCGAACCCGACGACGAAGAACTGCTGAAGAAGGTCGCCGAGACCTCGATGACCGGCAAGAGCTCCGAACTCAACAAGGAGCTTCTCGCAGAGCTCATCGTCGGTGCCGTCAAGCAGGTCACCGTCGAAGCTGACGACGGTTCCTACGTCGTCGACCTCGAGAACATCGCCATCGAGACGCAGACCGGCCGCTCCGCGTCCGAGTCCGAACTGCTCACCGGCGCTGTCATCGACAAGGACCCCGTCCACGACGACATGCCGGTCCAGTTCGACGAGGCCGACGTCCTCCTCCTCAACGAGCCTGTCGAGGTCGAAGAGACGGACATCGACACGAACGTCTCCATCGAGAGCCCCGACCAGCTCCAGAAGTTCCTCGACCAGGAAGAGGCGCAGCTGAAGAAGAAGGTCGACCAGATCGTCGACTCCGGCGCAGACGTCGTCTTCTGCCAGAAGGGCATCGACGACCTCGCCCAGCACTTCCTCGCGAAGAAGGGCATCCTCGCGGTCCGCCGCACGAAGAAGTCCGACATCAAGTTCCTCAAGAACATCACGGGCGCGTCCATCGTCTCGGACCTCGACTCCATCGAGTCCGCCGACCTCGGCACGGCCTCCATCCGCCGTGACGACGACGACGAACTGTTCTACGTCGAAGGCATCGGCGAAGACGTCCACGGTGTCACGCTCCTCCTCCGTGGCTCGACCGACCACGTCGTCGACGAACTCGAACGCGGCGTGCAGGACGCCCTCGACGTCGTCGCCTCGACGGTCGCCGACGGCCGCGTTCTCGCTGGCGGCGGTGCCATCGAAGTCGAACTCGCCTCGCGCCTCCGCGACTACGCTGACTCCGTCTCCGGCCGCGAGCAACTCGCCGTCGAAGCGTTCGCCGACGCGCTCGAACTCGTTCCGCGCGTCCTCGCAGAGAACGCTGGTCTCGACTCCATCGACACGCTCGTCGACCTCCGCTCGGCCCACGAGAACGGTCAGGTCCGCGCTGGCCTGAACGTCTTCACTGGCGACGTCGAAGACGCGTTCGAAGCTGGCGTCGTCGAGACGGCCCACGCGAAGGAGCAGGCAATCGCCTCCGCCTCCGAAGCTGCGAACCTCGTCCTCAAGATTGACGACATCATCGCTGCTGGTGACCTCTCCACCGGCGGCAACGACGACGAGGAAGGCGGCGCACCCGGCGGCATGGGTGGCATGGGCGGTATGGGCGGCATGGGCGGTGCGATGTAAGTCGCGCCCAGTTAGGCCACCATACACCCCATCCGACGCCTGCACCGCACGACAGACCGATTCTTTTTCGACAGACTGAGTCGACCTGAGTAGCGACAGCACCGCGTCTCACACCCTACCGAGTCAATCAGTCACATTCCGAACAACTTGGATGATTCTCTCACTTTCAGAGTAAGACTTGGATTTGCATCCAGAAATAGAACAAACTAAGTAGGTGCTACGGGAACGTGGCCCCATGCGCAAGACGCTGCTGCTGAACAAAGACGACGTCCACGAGAACGTCCAGATGCCGGAACTCATCTCGGCCATCGAGGACGCCTTCGCCGCCTACGAGTCTGGCGACGCCCAGATGCCACCGAAGTCGTACATCGACCTTCCCCAGTACAACGGTGACTTCCGGTCGATGCCCGCATACCTCGACGCAGGCGACTGGGACGCAGCAGGCATCAAGTGGGTCAACGTCCACCCCGACAACGGCGACAAGTTCGACCTTCCCACCGTCATGGGAACGATGATTTACTCCGACCCCGAGACCGCGTTCCCCCTCGCACTCCTCGACGGGACGGAACTGACGATGCTCCGCACGGGTGCGGCCGCGGCCGTCGCCACCGACTACCTCGCCGTCGAAGACGCCTCGTCGATGGGTATCGTCGGCGCCGGTGTCCAGTCGTACACGCAACTTCGCGCCATCAGCGAGGTCCGCGACATCGAGGAAGTCGTCATCTCCGACCTCGACGAAGAGCGCGTCGCCGACTTCATCGACGCCTTCGAGGACGACTTCGACATCCGCGCAGGCTCTATCGAAGAGGCCGCCCAGTGTGACGTCCTCTCGACGGTGACGCCCGTCGAATCACCCATCGTCCCGCGCGACGCCGTCGGCGAGCACACCCACATCAACGCGATGGGTGCCGACGCCGAAGGCAAACACGAACTCGCCGACGAGGTGCTCCTCGACGCGAAACTCGTCATCGACGACCACGCCCAGACGACCCACTCCGGCGAAATCAACGTCCCGTACCACGAGGGCGTCCTCTCTGACGACGACATCTACGGCGCAATCGGCGAAATCGTCGTTGGTGACAAAGACAGCCGAACCGAGGCAGACGGCCTCACCGTCTTCGACTCGACCGGACTCGCGATTCAGGACGTCGCGGCCGCTCACGTCGCCTACGAACACGCTATCGAAAACGACAACGGCTACGCCTTCGACCTGCTCGGCCTCGCCGACGAGTAACGACGGCGAACCCCTGGCATTCTCTTTACTCTTCTGTCCCGCGTTCTGGCGTGACGTACTCGAACACCTTGGACACCACGTACACGATAGCGATGAACGGCAGGAGTGGAATGAAGAGCATCACGAGGATGAGAAACATGACCCACCCGATAGAGTCCATCTCCATGTCGGGCCGCATGCCTGTCCGCGGTGTGACGGTTCGGTAGGCCTTCTGTGGCAGGGAGAGTGACTCCTCTTCGCTCATAGGTTCCTGTACGTTCGCCGAAAGGATAAGATGACCGGCGAGCAGGGACTCGCGGTTATTCGAGGTGGACTGCGGGGCGGAACGGAATCGCCTTCGACGCGCGGTCGGCCGGGTCGACGATGTCCGCGTCGTCTTCGACGTACACCTCGACGTCGGCGTCGAACTCACGCGCGAGGAAGTCGGCAGCACGCTCGTAGGTCGCCGCCTCGTCGAGGTCGATCTGGGCGCGAAGCGCCGACTCGTCTCGGCCACGCGTCTGACTCACGAGGTCCTGTACGAGGTCGTTGACGGCGTTCCCTTTCTCGCGGAGGTCGGGGTCCTGCATGACCTGTCCCATGATTGCGCCGACGTTGTCGCCGTTGTCGACGACCGTCTCGAACACGTCGCGCTTCCAGTCAGCGGCGACGTAGACACGGAGCGTCTCGGGGTCCGAGTCAGTAACGTCGATGATGTCACGGATGTCTTCGGTCAGGCGTTCGACCTGCTGTTCTTCGAGTTCGACGGTCTCGTCGTCGAACTCCGCGTCCGGTTCTGGCCACGGTGCGTCCTCGGCCGGCGTGCCGGTCAACTGCTCGTGGAGTTCGTTCGTCATGAACGGGATGAACGGTGCGAGCAGGCGCAGACGTGTCTCGAGGACGGTTCGAAGCGTCCACTTCGCGGCGGGGCGGTCGAGGTCGGTCCGACGGCGGTACCAGCGCAGGTCCTCTTCGAAGTTGTAGAAGGCGGCCTGACTGGCCGACCGGGTCTCGGATTCGTCCATCGCCTCGGTCACGTCACGGACCGTGTCCTGAAGCTTCGACAGGAGCCATCGGTCGATGGTCTCCAGTTCGGGTCGGTCTTCTGGACCGGGGTCGGCGATAATCTCCTGTGCGCGGTTCCAGAAGCGTTCGAGCTGGTTGTGGACCGACCCGACGAGGTCGTCGCGCCAGTCGTAATCCTGCCACGGT
The DNA here is from genome assembly GCF_009674585.1 of Haloferax marinisediminis. Lineage (NCBI taxonomy): Archaea > Methanobacteriati > Methanobacteriota > Halobacteria > Halobacteriales > Haloferacaceae > Haloferax > Haloferax marinisediminis. Next base: position 255,061 of record NZ_WKJP01000001.1, read on the forward strand.
TCGGCGGAGTTGAGCAGGAAGAAGCGCACGGTGTCCGCACCGTACGTGCTGATGGCCTCGCCGGGGAGGACGACGTGGCCCTTCGAGGACGACATCTTCTCGCCTTCGAGCAGGCCCATACCCATGATGACGATGCCCTGTGGCCACTGTGGCTGGTCGAACAGTTCTCCGTGGTGGAACTGGTAGAACGTCAGGTGGTTCGTGATGAGGTCGTTCGCGGAGAACCGGTAGTCCACTGGGTACCAGTAGTCCCACTCTTCACGCAGTTCGAGGGCGCGCTCGTCGGCCTCGTCGGCCGCTTCGGGGCCGTAGAACAGCGTGTCGAAGAAGTCCTGCGTGAGTTCTTCGGTCGGGATGTCCTGCAGGCGGTGGGCGATGGTGTAGTACGCCATGTAGATCGTCGAGTCCGAAAGCGGCTCGATGACGAACTGGTCGTCCCACGGCAGGCGAGTGCCCAGACCGTAGTTGCGGATACACGGCCACCCGTTCAGCCAGTCGATGGTGTGGTGGTACTCGTCGCGAGTGTTCGACGGGATAGCGTCGAGGCCGTCGGCCACGTCGTGTGCAATCTGCTTCCAGTCTTCGTCGTCGTACGACAGGAACCACGTGTCCTGTTCGGCGACGACGACGTCGCCACCACAGCGGCAGACGACTTCCTCGGAGAACTCCTGCATCACGTCGAACTGGCCGGCGTCGACGCCGTCGGCCTTGAACTCGTCGCGAACTTCCTCGACGAGGCCGCCGGCATAGTCGCCGTAGAACTCTTTCAGGCGACCAGCGTGGAACTCCTTGTTGTAGAGGTCCTTCGTCGCCTTCTCCAGTGCGGGGTCGTCAGACGACTCGATGCCGCGGTTCTCGACTGCCGACTTCGCGGGAATCTCGCCGTACTCGTCGTCCTCGGAGTCGATGTCGAGGATTGGAATCGGCTCGATGTCGGCCACGTCGGCGGCGTCGATGCCGAACGATTCGAGGTAGTCCGTGTCGGCTTTCGCCTCTTGCAGGGCGACGTAGTCGTCGGGGCTGTGTGCCGGGACGGACATGACGACACCCGTCGCGTTGTCGGCGTCGACGAACTCTGCGGGCAGGACGAGTACCTCGTCACCAGTGACGGGGTTCTCGACGAACTGGCCGACGAGTTCGGAGCCTTCGACAGTGTCCAGAATCTCGACGTCGCGGGCCTGGTACTCCAGTTTCGCCGCTCCGTACTCGGAGAGGAACCACGTCTCGCCTTCCACGTCGGCGAAGACGTAGGTCGCTTCGGGGTCGATGTAGGCGTTCGTCACACCGTGGACCGTCTCGGGGCGCAGCGTCGCCATCGGGACGACGACGGACTCGCCGTCGCGCTCCCAACCGAAGCGGACGAGCGTGTACTCCTGGAACTCCGCCTCTTCGCCTTCGAGCAGGTCGTGGGTCGTAACTGGCTGTTCTTCGTTCGTACAGAACTTGACGGGGTGGAGGCCTTTCTCCAGTCGGCCGCGCTCGCGCAGTGTCCGGTACTGCCACTCGATGAACTTCGAGTAGCGCTCGTCGTTCGTCGTGAACTCACGACGCCAGTCGACAGAGAGACCGAGCGACTGCATCCCCTTCTTGTAGTGCTCTTCGATGAAGTAGCGTGCCCACCCCATCGGCGTCTCCAGGTCAGAAAGCGTGTCTTCCGAGACGTTGTAGGTGTCTTTGAGGACGGACAGCTGCTTCTCTTCGCCCTTCTTCAGTCGCTCGACCGCGCCGATAATCGGCGTGCCGGTGACGTGCCAGGCGATGGGGAACAACACGTTGTCGCCCTGCTGACGCCGGTATCGAGCGTACACGTCGGGAACCGTGTAGGTTCGTGCGTGCCCGATGTGCATCCCTCCGCTCGGATACGGATACGGAACTGTGACGAACGTCGCGTCGTCGGCATCTGCGTCCGGGTCGGCCTCGTATCGGCCGGACTCGGACCAGCGCTCCCGCCAACGCGCTTCGAGTTCCTGCGGGTCGTAGTCCATATCCGTGGTAGTGGTACGCCGACCTAAAATAACTCCTATACTCGACTTCCCGCTCTGTCTGATTGCGGCACATATTGCCACAAGTTAGCACGTGTGAAAGGGCATGAATACTTCGCAGTGAAACGTCGAGCGTCGGCCAGCGAGCGTCAAACATCGGTGTGACGAGAGAAGCGTGACGACAGAACAGCGACGACAGCGTCGAAAAGAACAGAGACGACAGTCTCAGAAAATTGAACCCCCGTTCGGCGCGTCCCAACCTGAACGAGCAGAACGACCCACCTCGTCTCAGTCGATGTCGATGCGGTGGGAGTCGTCGGGCGTCACGTCCATCTTTGGAAGCTCGACGGTGAGGACGCCGTTGTGGTACGAGGCCGAAGCGTTCTCTTCGTCGACCATCTCGGGGAGACGGAGCGTGCGTCGAGCGGACTGCTGGCGGCGTTCGCGGCGGAGGTATTCGCCCTCACCACGTTCTTCGGTCACTTCGCGCTTCGCGTCGATGGTCAGCGTGCGGTTGGCGATCGAGAGAGAGATGTCCTCTTTCTCGTAGCCGGGGAGGTCAGCAGAGAGCACGAGTTTGTCGTCGTAGTCCGAGATATCGACGGCCATGTCGTGCATGCGTGGGGTGGGCATCATGCCCGAGCGGTCGAACTGGTGGCCCATCTCGTCGAATTGGCGAGAGAGTCGTTCGAACAGTTCTTCGATGTCTTCGAATGGGTTAGTGCGGCGCATCATCGGTAATTCACCGAGAGATAGTGACGCCATCTGAGGAGATAACCATTTCCGGAAATAGTATAGCAAATAGCACGCTCAGCACCGCTACCCCTCGTTTTCAGAAAAACAGCGTCGTTATTCGATGTCGATGCTGCGCGAGTCGTCGGCATCCGGTTCCGCCTTCGGCAGTGTGACGGTGAGAACGCCGTTTCGGTACGAGGCGGTGACCTCGTCGCGCTTGACTTCTGCCGGAAGGGTGAGCGACCGGGAAACCGACCGCTGGGTTCGCTCGTGTCGGATGTAGTTTTCTTCGTCCACGTCGGTGGATGCCTCGCGTTCGGCGGCGATAGAGAGCTGTCGGCCGCGCACGCTCACGTTGAGGTCGTCTTTTTCGAATCCGGGTAGGTCGGCGACGACTTCGATGGTCTCGTCGGCGTCGAGGACGTCGATGGAGATGTCTTGGAATCGGGTGAGGCCGGAGTCCTCGAAGGAGCGGCCCATCCGGTCGAACAGGTCTTCTATCTCGTCGAATGGATTTCGTTGCATACGTCTCAGTGTACGGCTGGGACGGCAAAGAAAGATGTGGCCACCCTCACATGTTGGAGGCAAGCCAACGGATTGGGGAGACCACGCCACGGGAGCGAACACCGCGAGCGATATCGGTCGCGTGTCAGTACAGGACGTGCCGCGTATCGTACGACCCGAGGACGCGAACCCACCCGTTCCGGGCGATACCTTCGACTTCCTCGACTGCCTTCTGCAGTCGTTCTTCGTAGAGCCCGGCGTCGGCGTCGATGTGGAAGAGATAGTCACCGAGACGGTTGCCGCTCGGCCGTGACTCGATTCGCGAGAGGTTGATATCTCGCTCGGCGAACGCTTCGAGGAGTTCGAGGAGCAAGCCGGGGTAGTTGGCGTTCGGGTAGACCACGAGCGACGTCTTCCCACCGGCGTCGGACCGTGCGGACTCGGGGGCGACGACGAGGAAGCGCGTCGCGTTCGACGACCGGTCCTGGATGTCTTCTGCGATAATCTTCAGGTCGTCGCCAGCATTATCAGGGTGGCCGATACCCGCGACCGTCGGGTCGGCACGTGCGCGTTCGACGCCACGAGCGGTACTCGCGACTGCTTCGAGCGTCACGTTGGGGTAGTTCTCGTCGAGGTAGGTGCGACACTGGGCGAGTGCCTGCGAGTGACTCGCGACGACGTCGAAGTCATCGCCCTGCGCCAAGAGCGCGTGGCGAATGGGCGTCACAATCTCTTGGACGACACTCACGTCGGAGTTTGCGACAGCGTCCAGACTCTCGGTGACACTGCCTTCGATACTGTTCTCGATGGGGACGACGCCTCGCTCGAACGAGCCATCGGCGACTGCATCGACGATGGAGGTGACCGATTCGCGGAAGGCGACGTCGTCGGCGACGGCGCGGGCGGCGCGGTGAGAGTAGGTGCCCGCCGGGCCGAGCGTGACTGCCTGCATGGTGCCACCTTCACGCACGGACGACAAAAGGCCGTCGGGGGAGGCAGATTCGACCGACGGCCCTCACAAAAGGCAGATTCGACCTATCGGTCGGCGCAGAACTCGACGAAGTTGCGGAGGATAGTCAGTCCGGTCTCACCGGACTTCTCGGGGTGGAACTGGGTCCCGAAGACCGTCCCTTCCTCGTTGGCGACGACGGCCGGGAACTCGACGCCGTAATCTGTCGTGGCGACGATGGCGTTCTCGTCGTCCGGGTCGGCGTAGTAGGAGTGGACGAAGTACGCGTACTCGCCATCCACGCCCTCGACGATGGGGTGGTCGCGCTGAACGTTCAGTTCGTTCCATCCCATGTGCGGTACCTTCTGGCCTTCGGCGAAGCGGACGTTCCGGCCGGGGATGAAGTCGAGGCCTTCGACTTCGCCCTCGCCCGCGTGGTCTGCTTCCTCAGAAGAGGTGAGGAGCATCTGCATCCCGAGACAGATGCCGAATATCGGCGTACCAGCGTCGGCGGCCGCCGCGAGCGGTTCGCGGAACGGACCTGCGTTTTCCATCCCTTCAGAGAAGGCACCGACGCCGGGGAGAACGATACCGTCTGCGTCTTCGAAGTCGGCCGGGTCGTCCGAGATGACGACGTTCGCGCCCGCACGTTCGAGGCCGCGCATGGCGCTTCGGAGGTTGCCGAGGCCGTAGTCGACCATCACCACGTCGGCGAGGGTCTCCTCAGACGCCTGTGTCGTGCTCATACTCGTCTTTCGGAGGGCGTGGGCAAGTGAGTTTCCGTCTCGGCGACCGTCGCGGATTCGGCAGAATCGACCGACAGTTCTCTGTTTTCTTAGAGAGCAAGCGCTAGAATGTTGTATTTACATATTTATACGTAGAAAAAATAGGAAGACTTAACCTCAAACTAACTGAGTTTCATCACGAACAACATGTCTTCACGGCGAAATTTCCTCAAGAAGGCTGGTGCCGCAGGGGCACTCGGCATGGCGGGGCTCAGTGGGTGTATCGGAAGCATCGGTGGCGGAGAAGACTCTGTGACGTTCCTTCTGACGCCATCAGAGTCGGACGTCGACATCAAACAACAGTACCAACCGCTCTTCGAGTACCTCGAAAGTGAGGCGAGCGTCACGGTCGAATCCGAAGTCGCCGCCGACTACGCCGCCGTCTATCAGGCGTTCAAGTCCGGACAGGCAGACCTCGCGGACTCGTCGCCGACGATTGCTATTCAGGGCGGAAACGAAGGCGTGACCGAGGTCATGGGCATCCGCGTCGCATACGGTGCGGCGAAGTACTTCTCGCTCATGACGACGACACCCGACAGCGGCATCGAAGAACTCACCGACCTCGAAGGAGAGACAGTCGCGTTCGCAGACCGACTCTCGACGAGTGGGTCGCTCTTCCCGCTGTACATGCTCAAGGAAGCGGGTCTGGACACGGGCAGCGCACCCGACGGCGAACCGGTCGACTTCACCGGCCAGTGGTCCGACCACTCCACTGCACGCGAGACGCTCGTCAACCGCGACGAAGTCGTCGCAGCGGGTACCGGCGCGTTCTCCGTCGCCCCACACGTCCCCGAAGACCAGTTCCCACAGCAGTTCCTCGACATCTCCGCCGAAAACGACGGCGACCTGGGGACTGCCGAACCGCAACTCGACCTGCTCGCGGCATCTGACCCGATTCCACGCGCACCCATAATCGTCCGCTCGGAACTCGAATCGGGGATGAAGTCGACCCTCACAGACGCCCTCACGAGCGTCACGCAGGACGACCTCATCAACGAGGATCTCGGCGAGGACCAGCAGCTCTGGTTCACCGGCGTCGAGCCTGGCACGGTCGAAGACTACGAACCGATTCAGAACGTCATCGACACGCTGGGCATCACGCTCGGACAGTAGTCAACAGACCAGAAATTCAATTGCAGTATTATTTTGGCGACTCCCCACCCACGATGGGAGAACGCGGGAAGTCCGCCGGCACACCATGAGTACCATCGAAGTACGTAACCTCACGAAAGCGTTCGGCGACGTCCGAGCGTTGGACGACGTCTCCTTCACGATCGAGGACGGCGAATTCGCCGTGCTCCTCGGTCAGTCCGGGGCAGGGAAGTCCACGCTTCTTCGTTGTCTGAACGGGATAACAAAGCCCACGTCGGGCGAAATCCGAATCGACGGTGAACCAGTCTCTGGCCCACGCAACGACGTTGCGATGATTTTCCAGCAACACTACGTCCTCGGGCAACTGAGCGCGTACGGAAACGCGCTCACTGGCGCACTCAACCGCACCTCGTTCCTGCGCAGTCTCGTCGGGTGGCACTCCCGACCCGACAAACTAGAAGCGCTCAACGCACTGGAGACGGTTGGACTGCTGGACAAGGCCAACCAGCGAACTCGAAACATGAGCGGTGGACAACAACAGCGCGTCGGCATCGCCCGTGCGCTCGTCCAACGACCGAGTCTCCTCCTCGCAGACGAACCCGTCGCCAGTCTCGACCCAGCGAGCGCCGAGACAGTGATGGGCTACATCCGAAGCGCTGCCAAAGAGCGTGACCTCTCGACGCTCGCGAGTCTCCATCAGGTCAACCTCGCCCGCGAGTTCGGCGAACGGTTCCTCGCCCTCCGTGACGGGAAACTCGTCTTCGACGGCTACCGAGAAGACCTGACGGTCGACATCATCGACCGCATCTACGGCGACGTCCAGACACAGGACATCCGAGAAGGCACGGAGGCACACGTATGAGCGACCGAGACACCACCAACTCGGGCGCTCGAACCGATGGCGGAACTGCGACGAGCAGACTCGACAGCGCACTTCGAAACATCACACTCACGAAGCGCATCAAGTGGGGGATGGCGTTCGTCCTCTCGCTCGTCTTTGGGTTCTTCTTCTTCCAAGCGCTCGCCGAGGTCGGGTTTTCGATCGCAGAGATCATCTACTACTGGCCGGAGTTCCAGGAAGCACTCGGCGAGTTCTTCCCGCGAACGTCGCTGTTCGGCGTGCTCCCGTTCGTCGACTTCGGTTCGTACTGGCAGTTCATCCAAGAGCGCAACCTGTTCGGCGCGGCCATCGTCACGCTGGCGATGGGCTTTGCCGGCACGATTCTCGGCATTCCCGGCGCACTCCTCCTCGGCGTGCTCGGGTCTGAACGCGTGACACCCTACCCGTTCAACTTCATCTTCCGCGGGACGATGAGCGTCATCCGCGCCATCCCGGCACTCGTCTGGGCGCTCATCTACATCCCACTCGGCGGTGTCTCGCCGTTCACGGCGACGCTCGCCATCGGCACCGACACGATGGGGAACCTCGGGCGACTGTTCACTGACGCGCTCGAAGAGGTGGAAGACGGCCCCATCGAAGCAATCGAATCGACCGGTGCGAACCGCCGACAGACCGTCGTCTTCGGGATGCTCTCGCAGGTGTTCACGCCCTTCATCGCGTGGACGATGTACATCCTCGAAATCAACACCCGGATTGCGGTCACGATGGGTCTCATCGGCGGTGGCGGTATCGGCTACATCCTGCAGACCCAGCGGAGTCTGTTCAAATACACGAACATGATGGCGACGATTCTCGTCATCTTCCTGCTCGTGGTCTCCGTCGAGTTCGTGAGCCAGCGCGTCCGCTCGTACATCCGCGGTGAAGAAGAAGGAACGAGTTTCCTCAAACTCGTCGTGGAGTTCCCACAGCGGATGGCCCGTTCGCTCTGGGAGTAACCTCGCACGACGAGAATCACCTCCCATCTCGCGGTACAGTTTTTTCGTCGTTGCGTACGTCACCGAGCGTATGTCGTGGTCACCACGTGCTGTCTCGTCGCCACTCGCACTCGCGGCGTTGGTGGCCGCAAACGTCGTTCCGCTCGTTGGCGTCGTCTGGTTCGACTGGAGTCTCAAGGCGCTCTTGGTCGCCTACTGGCTCGAAAGCGGCGTCGTCGGACTGCTGAACGTCCCGAAGATTCTCGCCGCCAGCGGGTCCGGCGAAGGCGGGTCATCGATAACTGCGACTATCAACGGGCGACAGGTGGACCTCTCGCCGCCCGAGAACCCCAGAGACGAACTTCACTTCTACGTCTCGAACGCTCCCATCGCGGGCTTCTTCGCCATGCACTACGGCGTCTTCTGGGTCGTCCACGGCGTGTTCGTCTGGACGTTCGACGCCTTCGCCGTCGGCGACGTGGGCGGTGTTCCGCTCGTTCCCGTCGGCATCGCCGCGGGTGCGACGCTCCTCAGCCACGGCGGGTCGTTCGTCGTCAACTTCGTCGGTCACGAGGAGTACCGGACTATCTCACCCGGGGCACAGATGTCCGAACCGTACCGCCGCGTCATCGTCCTCCACCTGACGATTATCCTCGGCGCGTTTCTCGTTGCCGCCTCCGGCGCACCCGCGGCGGCGCTCGTCGTCATGGTCGTCGTCAAGACAGCACTCGACGTTGGGGCACACCTCAGAGAGCATGCTCGGGCGAACAAACGGGCGGAGAAGCGAGAACGAGGTGGGACGCCGACCGACCGGGACGCACGCGACGCGTCGGCGTGAGACTGGGGTCCGAAGAAGTGAACGTTCTCAGAAGTCGTCGAGACTGGCCTGTCCGTCTGTTGAATCCGCGAGACCAGAAAGGTCGGCAGCGCGGGCGATGGTCTCGAAGAAGCCTTCGCGTTGACTCCGGTCGTAGAGCGTCGCGGCCGGGTGAACAGACAGGAGTACGCGGTACGATTCGTCGCCGAGGCGGGCATCGACGATGGACCCTGCCTCGTTCGTGATGGCGACGTTCCGGTCGAGTAGATGCTGTGAGGGGACCTTCCCGAGCGTGACGACGAGTTCGGGGTCGACGAGTTCGAACTCTCGGGCGAGGTAGCCACGGCAGTTGGCCAACTCCTCCGTCTTCGGGTCGCGGTTGTCCGGCGGGCGGCAGCGAACGCAGTTGGTGATACGAACGTCGGCGCGGGCGAGGCCTGCCTCGCGGAGCGCATCGTCGAGGACAGAGCCAGACCGCCCCACGAACGGTTCGCCGCCTTCGTCTTCTTTCGCGCCGGGTGCTTCGCCGAGGAAGAGCAGGTCGGCGTCGTCGGGGCCGACCCCGTTGACGATGCGACTTCGTGACTCGACCAGTTCGGGACACTGCTCGCAGTCGGTCACGCAGAGGCCCTCCATGTGTTCCATACCCGCTTCGAGGAGGGCGACGGCTTAATTCCCAACGAACTGCCGCGCGGCACGGGCAGCCATCCGCGCTACACGAATCGGTTCGGGACGGCCCCCGGTCGGTGTGAACGCGCGAAGTACTCGAACCGCCTCGTCGTCGTCACACCCAGCGGCCCGCACGAAGAGCCGCTCGCCGTTTACCTCGACGGCATGCCGGGGTGGCGCATCGCGATAGACGTCGAGGCGGTGCGTGAGCGCGTCGCCGGAGAAGTGTTCCGAAAGCGCAGGTTCGAGGCCCTCACTCGCTTCGAACGAGACGGAGAGAACAGGCCTGTCGAGTTCGTCCGCGAGACGACCGATGTCGACGAGGTTGAACCACGCCGGTGCGATGCCCGAGACGAGGAGGTACCGAACGTCTTCGCGGCCGAGCGACGTGTACAGCGAGGCGATAGCGTCGGTTGCGTCGACACCGCCGACAGTGCACGTCTCGAAGGCCAGTCCGTCGACGACGCGGTCAGCGCGGACGACGGCACCGCAGAGGATGCTCTCTGGCGGTGAATCTCCCGAAAAATGAGTCGAGTCAGTCGGTCCGTCTGTTGGTACACGCGCCGTCCCCGGGTACGACTCTGCAATCCCGAGCGCGCGAGTCCCAGACTTCACTCGTCTTTGATTTCCTGCAGGCGGTCGAGTAACTCGTCGTTCGATGCGCCAATCTCGAAGTCGACTTCGCCCTCGTGTTTCTCTTTACTCGTCTCTACGCCGTCCTCTTCGTCGAAATCGACGTTCTGGTCGCCCTGCTCAGACTCGTCGTAGCTCCCGAATCCCATACATTCACTACTACACGACCGAGACTGAAAAATGGTTTGCCGCACGAATTCCGGCGTTCGTGCGTCGTTACGCTGTAACAACGTGGAGTTCGTCCTCCAGAACCGGTCGTCTCTCCACTCGAAGGGTCGTCGCTCGCGTCGGCGTCCGTCTCTCTCCCCTCCGGTTTTTTTCGTTCGGACACGTACTGTGGCGCATGGAAGTCATCTCTGTCACCGAAGACGCCGACGTCTTCACCTGTAACGCCTATCTCGTCCTCGGCGACCGGACCGTCCTCGTCGACGCCGGGACGATGGACGGCGTCGAAGCTGTCGTCGCCGAACACACAGACCATCTCGATGCCGTGGTCCTCACACACCAACACTCCGACCACGTCGGGGAGTTAGCTGCAGTCGTCGAGGAGTTCGACCCGGACGTGTACGCCTACGCGGACCATCCGTTGCGGACCCACGAAATCGAAGACGGCGACGAAGTCGCCATGGGTGACGAGACGTTCGAAGTGGTCTACACGCCGGGGCACGCCGCCGACCACGTCTCGCTCGTGAGTGGTCGTTCGCTGTTCTCGGGCGACGTCGTCGTGTACAACGACGGCGCGTTCGACGACGGGAGTTTCGGCCGGACCGATCTCCCGGGACAGTCTCGCGAGCGCCTCATCACGAGCCTGCAGACGCTCCTCGACAGACTCCCGGAGACCGTCGAATCGATGTACGCAGGACACGGTGACGTGTTCGAGAACGAGACGGGCGGAGACACCGTCCGCGACGTCGTCGCGCGGGCCCTCGAACGGGCCGAGCGACGGAAACCAAAGTACCCGGAGGACTGAGATGGCGACATCGGCCGCGCGACCCGACCTGACGCGACTCGATTACCTCGGTGTCGTGCTCGCAGCCATCACCGGCCTCCTCCACCTCGTCCTCGGTGCAGTCGCCCTCTCGTCGAACCTCGCCGACCCGTTCGGTCTCGCCTTCATCGCGGCGGCTGCAGGATTCGCAGCAGGAATCGTCACCGTCCTCCGCGGGTCCGAACAGACCCGTCGGCGAGCGATTCTTCTCGGGATTCCGTTTACTGCCGGGCAAATCGTCCTCTACGTCGCGCTGAACTGGCCAAACATCTTCGGCGTCACTGGCGTCGTCGACAAACTCGTCCAGCTCGCGCTGGTCGCAGTGCTCGTCGTGCTATACCGGCGAGAATCGTAGAAGAAAACGGGCGATTTTACGCAGCGCGGCGCTCTTTCGACTTCGGTCGAAGGTGCTTGTATCCGCACTTGCGGCACGATTTTGCTTTCTTCGGGTTTCGCGCGTTGCAGCGCATGCAAATCTGCTTCTCGAGCGTCCGCTTCGTCGCAGCGTCACTAGCCATGCATACGAGTCCCGTCTACGCCTGTATAACGCTTGCGAGACACATCGCTGCCGCTCACGGTCGATACGGTTCGGTCGAAGAAACGCAGTAGGAGTGTGCTTACGCGCCTGCCTGCTTCAGCGCTGCTTCGATGTCGTCACGCTGGGTCACGCCCACGAATCGGTCGACGATTCCGTCGTCGTTCTCGATGATGAGCGTGGGAAGCGAACGCACCTGGTACTGGTTGGCCACGTCTTGTTCTTCGTCGACGTCGACCTTCTCGAACTCGACACTCTCGTAGTCGCCTTCGAGGTCGTCGAGGATTGGGTCCTGCGTCTTACACGGGCCGCACCAGTCTGCGTAAAAGTCCAAGAGTCGAACAGTCATCGTATCCCGACGCACCTTGCTTGCCCCCGCGCATAAGGATTACTCATGCGGCGGACGACCCGTGGATTTCCCTGCTCCAAACGGACGCCATACACGTCGCTGCTGGGTACGAGCCGAAACGTTTAGGCGGCGGACGCACAGACGGTGGGGTATGAGCAAGGGCCAGAACAGTGGCGGTCTGATGTCGAGCGCAGGTCTCGTCCGCTACTTCGACGCGGAAGACCGCAATGCAATTCGAGTCGACCCGAAGACCGTCGTCGCGTTGGGAACGCTGTTCGGCATCGGTATCTTGGTGCTGAACGCCCTCGCGTTCTGACGACAGCGCACCGAACGAACGGTCGATTTTTCTTCTCGCATTCCCGAGACTCGTCTATGGATACGCTACGCGCCGGTGTCATCGCCGTACAGGGTGACGTCACCGAGCACGCCGACGCCATCGAACGGGCCGCCGACGCCCACGGCGTCGCCGCGGAAATCGTCGAAATTCGACAGGCTGGACTCGTCCCCGACTGCGACGTGCTTCTCATGCCCGGCGGCGAGTCGACGACGATTTCGCGCCTCCTCAAACGTGAGGGTATCGACGACGAAATCAAGGCACACGTCGACGCTGGAAAACCGGTTCTCGCCACCTGTGCCGGCCTCATCGTCGCATCCAGTGACGCAAAAGACGAACGTGTCGAGACGCTCGACCTCGTCGACGTAACTGTCGACCGCAACGCCTTCGGCCGGCAAGTCGACAGTTTCGAAGCCCCACTCGACGTGGCAGGCCTCGACTCGCCGTTCCCGTCGGTGTTCATCCGCGCACCACTCATCGACGAGGTTGGCGGCGGTGTCGAGGTTCTCGCCGAGTGGGATGGCAACCCGGTCGCGGTCCGCGATGGCCCCGTCGTCGGAACGTCGTTCCACCCCGAACTGACCGCAGACAGTCGAATCCACGACCTCGCGTTCTTCAGCGAACTGGAAGTCGAGGTCTGAGGCGTCTCGAACCAGCACGACGAATCGGCACGGCACCCGCGACGGCCGCCGGAATCAGAGGGTCTTTTTCCGTTCCCGTCCGTCGTCCGACCATGGACGCGGACACGCCGACCGACGAGGTTCTCGACGAACTCTTTTCGACCATCGAGTCCCGGAAAGCCGAGCTGCCCGAGGACTCCTACACGACGACGCTGTTCACCCACGAGAAAGGCGAGAACTACGCTCTCGAAAAACTCGGTGAGGAAGTGACAGAGACCATCCTCGCCGCGAAAGACGACGACCGAGAGGAACTCCTCTACGAGAGCGCGGACCTCGTCTACCACTTGCTCGTCGTGCTCGCGATGAACGACGCGTCGCTCGACGACTTGCGCGACGAACTGAAAAACCGATTCTGAGCGGCGAGCGCGGGCGAGCGCGCTACTCGGCGGCCTACTGGAACCGGACGCCGAGGTCGTTCAAGCCCTCGTTGTTGTTCGCGACGTTGATGAGAAGCGGCGTGAGCGCCTCGATTTCGGCCGCGTTTGCGAGGCCACCGCCATCGAGCGCACGGAGTCCGTCGATTCCCTCGGCGAGGAGGCGGACCGTCTCTTTGGCGTCGGGGTCGTCGGCGACGAGGAGGGTGTCGACACCGAGTTCTGCGTCGAGGTCGGCGAGGCGACCGGCCGCGAGGTTGTGGAAGGCACCGACGATCGGGATATCCTCGGGTGCCGCCTCGGTGACGAGCGCCGTCACACTGCCAGCCTTCGGCGGGTGGTAGTGGAACCCGTCGTCGTCGCGTTTGATACCGGTCGCGGGGGTGACGAGGATGTCCCCCTCGTCCAACGAGTCGGCGACGGCTTCGATGGTGTCGGCGACGTGGTACGGCGGCACGGCGAGGACGACGACCGAGGCGCGGTCGGCGGCCATCTCGTTCGTGAATCCGTTTACCTTGACGTCACGTCCGCGACTGGAGAGTTCGGTCTCGTACTCTTCTGCCTTCGCGCGAGCCTTCTCGGGGTCGCGCGAACCGATGATGACCTCGTGGTCGGTGTGGTAAGCCCAGCGGAGGGCGAGTCCTTCGCCGATGTCACCAGTCCCACCGAGGAGTGCGATTCGCATACTCACATGTGCGAACTGCGGTGACGTAAAGGGTTACGCGACCGGTGGGTTCTGCCTACTATCCAACGACAGTGGCGCGCTTCACTCGTCGTCGGGTTCGAAGAGGTTCTGGACCTTCACGAACCCGTCGAGGTAGACGAGCCACCACGCCACGGCCGGCGCGAGCAACAGCGCGGGACCGACCAAGAGGAGTTGCGTGAACGGGTCCGGCGGGGCGAAGACCGACCCGACGACGAACACGACGGCATCGAGCGCGAGCAGCGTGACGATGAACGCGCGGAAGTCACCCATCAGCGACCCTCCATCAGTCGAGCAGTCCCGGCACGTCGTTGACGTCTTCGACGACCGCCGAGGCACCGATTTCGGCGAACTTCTGTCGTCCGTCGTCGCCGGTCAAGCCACCCGAGAGGACGCCGATACCGTAGTAGACGCGGTCTGGGTCGGCCGCGTCGGCGTTCAGCGCCGTCTTCACGTCGTCGAGCGTGTCGCCGACGAAGACGATGGACCGAGCGTCGAGTCGTTCGGCGACGGTCACGAGTGCCGCTGGGTGCGGCTTTCCTTCGTCCCAGTCGTCCATCGTAAAGCGGTGGTCGTCGTCGACCTCGAGTGCGACGCGGTCGAGCGCGATGTCCGCCTCCGCCGACGGTCGGCCGGTGACGACGCCGATTTCACGGTCGCCAACTGCGTCGAGTGTCTCGGGACGGAGGATGACGGGTTCGTCGTGGATGTAGCCCGACGCCTCGAACGGCGGGTCGCCACCTTCGAGGTCACGGTAGAGGTCAGAGCCGAGGTAGAGTGCCTGAAACGTCTCTCGAAGCTGTTCGGGGTTCCACTGGTCGAAGACGACAGCAGGGTCGTCGAGCGTGGCTTCGACCACGGCCTCGGCCGCGTCGAGGCCGCCGCCGCGTTCGGCAATCTCGTCTGTGAACTCGCCGAGCGAGAGGTCGGCCTCACGGGCGGCGAGAACGTACAGTGCCGCCGCGTAGGTCAGTTCCCAGTCGTTGTTGAACCCGCCGGCGTCCTTGAACTGCTGGACGTCGTCACGGGAGATGGTCGTGCCGTAGGTTCGGTCGACCGACTCGACGATGGCGCGCCGATAGGAGTCGGCGACGTCTACGAGTACCCCGTCGATGTCGAAGACGACAGCGTCCGCGTGCATACGTGAACGGTGTAACGGGGAGGCAAGTGCCTTACTCTTATCGACGGGAACCCGGTCCATCCTCGGCGACGAAGACCGTATCTCCGGGAAGCGACTCGCGACGGACCGGAATCGACGGTTCGTCGTACCCGAGTGTCGTAAAACAGAACGCTGCACCGGCACGGCGTGCGACTTTGGCTGCCGAGCTGTGCAGTTCGACCGGAAAATTCAGTGCATAGACGGCATCGACACCCTCGTAGGGACCGAGGTCGGGTGCGTCCGACCGAGCGACGACGTCGTCACGAACGAACCGTACCCCGTCGGGAACTGGAACGTCGTAGACGTCGACAGCGACCACGTCGACGCCACGGGCGGCGAGTTCTGCGGCGACGTCAGTTTCCCGACCGATTCCGACTTCGACCACTCGGTCGTAACCCGTCAATCGAGTTACGAGAGCGTCGCGCAACGAACCTCTCACGTCGGGATATTTATGAAGCGCCACCGCTTAATCCCTCGCATGCTTGTCGATATCGTGCCTATCGGGGATATCTCTGCTGCAGTTAAGCGAGAGGCGTCCGCGGGGCTGCGGTCCGTCTACGATTGCGACGTGACCGTGCAGTCGAATCAGGCCATCCCGGAAGGTGCGTTCGATAGAAGCCGAAATCAGTACCGCGCTGAACAATTTATCGAACTCACGAGTCGGGTCGGGCGCGGCGAAAAGAACATCGGCATCACGGCGCAGGACCTCTACTACCGCCGCCGAAACTACGTCTTTGGTCTCGCCTACCTCAACGGGAACGGCTCTGTCATCTCGACGTACCGACTCCAAACGTCCACCGACGGTGGCATCACGAACAAACCCGCCGACGAAGTGCTCTCCGACCGCGTGCGAAAGGAAGTCGTCCACGAGATCGGGCACACACTCGGCCTCGAACACTGTGACAACAACAAGTGCGTGATGTCGTTCTCGCCGACGGTGCGAGAAGTCGACGTCAAAGAAGAGAACCTCTGCGGAACCTGTAGCCGACTCATCCACTAATTCTCCCGGCACGATAGCCGTCTCCTCCCTTTTTCTCGTCACGGCACGTGTATTCGTACATGAACTTTGTCGTTGCAGTAGATGGGTCTGAGGCCGCTGGTCGCGCACTCGACTACGCACTCACTATGCTCGAACCACTGGGCGCGACGGTCACCATCGTGCACTCTGTGGAACCACACGTCGTCGTGGAAGGAGGGACCGAACCGGTGACTGGAATCGGTGACACGGGTGACCGACTCACCGCCGAGAGTCTCGAAGATGCAGAAGCACGCGGCGAACGTATCCTCGAAGAGGCGCTCGAACACGTCACGTCGGCCGGCATCGAGGCGACGACGGAACTCCTCTACGGCGACCCCGTCGAAGCACTTCCCGAGTACGCTACGGACGTCGGTGCAGATGGCCTCTTCGTCGGACACCGAGGTATCTCGAAGCGCTACGAGGGCCTCGTCGGCAGCGTCGCCAAAGAAATCGTCGAGCGGGCAACCTGCCCAGTCACCGTCGTCCGCTGAATGCTCCACCTCGACGGGGGCGCAGGCGGCGGCCAACTCATTCGAACGGCACTCTCACTCTCGCTCGTGACTGGCGAGGCGTTCGAGATGAAGAACATCCGCGGGAACCGTTCGACGCCGGGACTCAAAGCACAACACGTCGCGTGTGTCTCCGTCGCCGAGTCAGTCGCCGACGCCGACGTGGACGGCGGGGTCGAAGGCGCGTCGACACTGCAGTTCGACCCCGGACCGGTGACGAGTGACCCCGTCGACGTGGCGGTCGGAACGGCCGGGAGCACGACACTCGTCAGCGAGACGCTTCTCCCCGTCGCCGTCGCCCTCGACGACTCGCTCACGCTCACCGTCACCGGCGGGACCGACGTTCGGTGGTCACCGCCCGCAGACTACCTCCGATACGTGAAACGCCCACTGTGCGCGACGTTCGGCGTCTCGTTCGACGTCGACGTGAATCGCCGCGGGTTCTACCCCGCAGGTGGTGGACGACTGGCGGTTCGCATCGACCCTGCAGACCCGAACCCAGTCGAGTTCCTCAGTCGGCCGCCGCTCGATAGCCTCGACGTCTACTCCGTCGCCGGAAAGGCACTCGCCGACGCGTCGGTCGCCGACCGACAGGTCGAAGGCGTCCGCGACGGTCTCGCGACGGCAGGCATCGACGTTCCGATTCGGACGTCTGCGACCTACGCCGAGAGCACCTCTCCGGGCACGGCCGTCGTCCTCGTTGCCCGATGTGGTGAGATTGTCGCGGGGTTCGACGCATACGGGGAACGTGGCGTACGCGCAGAAGCAGTCGGGGCACAGGCCGCCGAGGCGTTCACCGACTGGTGCCGCAGTGATGCGCCCGTCGACCGCCACATGGCCGACCAACTGCTCGTCTGGGTGGCCCTCGCCGGGGGCCGTGTCCGGATTCCGGCGGTGACAGAACACGTCCAGACCAACCTCGACGTGATTCGAGCCTTCGGCTACGATATCGACGTGCGAGAACGCGACGACGGTTCCGTCGTCGAGCGAATCGACTAGGTCACCCGACCGCTTCTTGCGCGAACAGTTGATAAATGTTAACACTACACACGACCAAGAGAACATCGTAGACGCTCGTCGACACCGAGTCGAGAAGCAGTGCTGAGTTGGGCAAGGTGGTCAGGGTGGGATACGTCACAACGAGCGATATCGGTGAGTTGGTCGAGAGTCCTCCCTCGAACCGGTGGCAAGTTCTCGTGGTTCTCTCTGCCGGCGTCCTGCTCGCGATGTCGCTGTGGTTCAGTGCGACCGCTGTCGCACCCGAACTCGCCGCGGAGTGGAATCTCACCGCATCTGAAACAGCGTGGTTGACGACGGCGGTACAGTTCGGTTTCGTTACTGGGGCACTGCTGTCGGCGATTTTCACCGTTGCGGACGTGGTTCGGCCACGGCACCTATTTGCGGGATCCGCAGTCGCCGGGGCCATCGCAACGAGCCTGATTGCCGTTGCTGTCGACTCGTTCGTCCCCGCGGTCTTCCTCAGGTTCGTCACCGGGATGGCGATGGCTGGTGTGTACCCACCCGGAATGAAGCTCCTTGCGGGGTGGTTCAAAGAAGACCGTGGGCTAGCGATTGGGATACTCGCGGGGGCAATTGCCGTCGGGTCAGCCTTGCCCCACCTGATTCGTATCGGTGGTGGAATTGGCCGTCCCAGACTCGTCCTCATCGCAGCATCCACGATTGCAGTCCTCGGCGGACTCCTCGTCATCCGTGTCGACGAGGGGCCGTATCAGTCACCTGTCGCGCCATTCGACCCGGGAGCAGTGCGGCGAATCCTGCGCGACCGTGGAACACTGCTCGCGAATCTCGGCTATTTCGGACACATGTGGGAACTGTTCGGTGTCTGGACGTGGATTCCCCTCTATCTCGTCGCGAGCCTTCAGCTCTCAGGAACCGTTGAATTCCCGGCGGCCGCAGCGGGTATCCTCACGTTCGGAACGATTGCAATCGGTGGTGTGGGGTCAGCGGTTGCAGGCTTCGGTTCCGACCGCTGGGGGCGAACGACGGTGACGAGCCTCAGTTTGATAGTCAGTGGCCTCTGTTGTCTCGCTGCTGGGTTCGTCTTCGGTGCGTCGCCACTCCTGTTAGTTCCGTTCTGTCTCATCTGGGGATTCGCAATCGTCGCCGACTCGGCCCAGTTCTCCACGTGTGTCACGGAACTCGCCGAGGTGAGTTACGTGGGAACCGCGCTGACGCTCCAGACCGCCCTCGGATTCCTCCTCACGACGGTTTCGATTCAACTCGTCCCCATCCTCGTCGATACCGTCGGGTGGCGGTGGGCGTTCGCACCCCTCGCAATCGGACCAGTGGTCGGAACACTCGCGATGCTCCGACTTCGCTCACTTCCTGAATCCCAAAAACTCGCTGGGGGACGGGGATAATCGTCAGTCGCCGCGACGGGGAAACCGGTCGTGCGCATCCTAGAAGCGTTTTTACGGCGCGTACGTCCCAGTCAGTCGTGTCTCCGCGACGACGTGCCCGTCGATGAACCGTTCGAGGTGGGCTTTCGTCGCGCCCGGTTCGAGGTCGAGTTCCGTGTCGAGTGCGTACAGCGCGAATCGGTAGGTGTGTTCACCGTCCGGTGGGTTCGGACCGCCGTACCCACGTGACCCGTAACTGTTCGTCCCTTCGACGGCACCGGCAGGCACGTCTCCGTCGGCGATATCGGTCGTGTCGGGGTCGATGTTCCAGACGACCCAGTGGTCCCACACCTTCCCCGCCGGTTTCATCGCGTCGGGGTCGTCCATCACGAGCGCCAGCGACGCGGCGTCCGCCGGGACGCCACTTATTTCGAGTGGAGGACTCCGATTCTGCTTCGTGTAGCCGTACTGTCGTGGAATCTCCGTTCCGTCGTCGAACGCCGGACTCCGGAGAGCGAACTCGTCCGACGCGTCGCGCTGTTCGTCGGGTGCCATACACAGTACTTGGTAGAGTAGTGACAAAACGATTCGTTCAGGTGACGCGACTGGTTTCGCGCTCAGTTACGCCGCGACAGTCACGTGAATCTCGATTCCGTCGGGGTCAGAGACGACGAGCGTGTCGCCCGACGCCTCGACGGTGTGACCGGCCTGTTCCAGCGAGTCGCGGACGCCATCGAGTGTGTCGGTGTCGGGGACGACGACTTCGAACGACTCGATGCCGCGGCTCTTGCCGGCCGGTGCGGTTCGCTCGTTCCAGCGGTTCAGTCCGACGTGATGGTGGTACTCGCCCGCGGCGACGAATGTAGCGCCGGGATAGCCGTCGTCACGGAGGTTCATCCCGAGCGCATCGGTGTAGAAGTCGACAGAGCGAGCGAGGTCAGCCGATTCGAGGTGGACGTGCCCGAGGTCGGTTCCTGCTGGCGCGTGGTCGTCACCGTGAGCGGCGATGAGGAGTGGTTCGAGGTCTAGATGGAGCGTGTCCATCGCTACGCGACCATCGTGTTTTCGTGGCCACTCTTCGCGCGGTCGGTCGCGATAGATTTCGACGCCGTTGCCTTCTGGGTCGCGGAGGTACAGCGCCTCACTGACGAGGTGGTCCGACGCTCCGGAGAGCGACGCGCCGTCTCGGATTCGGGTGAGCGCGTCACCGAGTGCACCCCGGTCGGGGACGCGGATGGCGAGGTGAAACAACCCGGCCTGCTCTCGTGTCCGACGAGGGGCGTCCGGGTCTTCGTCGAGGACGACGAGTGGGTCGCCACCGGCAGAACAGACTGCTCGTGACCCATCACGGTCGACGCTGAGTCCGACGATATCGCGATAGAACGGGACGACACTGTCGAGTGAGCCAACGCGGAGCGTGACGCGTCCGAGGTGTGTCGCATCCGAGAGCGCCGCCGTCTCGGAGGATGTGTCAGTCATCGTCTTCACTTCGAGCGTGAGCGTCAAAATGGTCGTAGTATCACCGGTGTAACCAATCGCATGCGTCGGTGGCGAGCGAGGCAGAGACGTGTCGGTGACGCCCGAGGTGTGAGAAAAGGACGGAAACGCGAGGGTTGTCTACTCGGCGTAGTAGTACTCGCCGGAACGCTTCTGTTCGCGGTCGAGTTGCGAATCAGGCTTGTTGATGCGCGGGCGCTGGGTGCGCTCGTCGCGGCGGAACGTGATGTCGAGGTCCGACAGGAAGTCGTTCATGCCGTCGCGCATCTCCTGTGGTTTCGAGGCGTGACCCTCGATGGAGGGTTCGCCGTCGAACACCATCAGGCGGTCTGCGAGCAGGTCCATCATGTAGATATCGTGGTCGATGACCATGACCGTCGCGTCGTGGTTCTCGGCGTAGCGGCGAATCGCCGACGTGGCCTGCACACGCTGTTCGACGTCGAGGTGGGCCGACGGTTCGTCCAGCAGGTAGAGGTCGGCGTCCTGCGAGAGACACGCCGCGATGGCGACGCGCTGGCGCTCACCGCCGGAGAGGTCGGTGAGGTTGCGCTCCATGATGCGGTTGAGTTGCAGCGGGTTCGCAATCTCGGTGTTCCAGTACGACGACCCGAACTGGTCGGTGATGGACGACAAGAATGCGTCCACACGCATCGGTTGGTCGATATCGATGTACTGGGGCTTGTACGAGATGTCGAGTGCGAAGTCGAGTTCGCCCGTGTCGGGCGTCAGGTCGCCCGTGAAAAGCTGAGCGAGCGTGGATTTACCAATCCCGTTCGGACCGACGATACCGAGCACTTCGCCGTTGTAGATGGTCCCCGCGTCCACGTCGAGGGAGAACTCACCCTCGCCGTAGGACTTCCGAATCTCGGGGTACTCGATGAGCGGTTCGGCCTTCGACGTCTCACGAGGTGCGTGTTCCTCGAAGGTGATCGCCCCCGGACGGATACGCATGTTCTCGTTCGTGAGGTACCCTTTCAGGTACTCGTTGATGCCGTTCCTGACGGATTTGGGGTCGGTGACGACACCGTACGCCCCGGGTTCACCGTACGCGACGTGGAGCGTGTCGGCGAGTAAGTCGAGAATCGCAAGGTCGTGTTCGACCACGAGGACCGCTCGGTCCTCTTCTTCGGCGAGTTCGCGGATGAGACGCGCCGCGGTGACGCGCTGACCGATGTCGAGGTACGGCGAAATCTCGTCGAGGAAGTAGAAGTCGCGGTCACGAGCGAGCGTCGCTGCGAGCGCGACGCGCTGGAGTTCACCGCCGGAGAGCGTGTCGATGTCGTTGTCGACGACGGGTCCGATGTCGAGGCGGTCGATGTAGGAGTCGAGTGCGCCGCGTTCGTCGGTGGCCTCCAGCAGTTCGCGCGCCTTCCCGTCGAACTGCTTGGGAATCTGGTCGACGTACTGCGGTTTCCGTGCGATAGAAACGTCGCCCGTTTGCACGCGCTCGATGTAGTTCTGAAGTTCGGTGCCGCGGAATCGGTCGAGGACGGCTTCCCACGATGGTTCGTCCTCGTAGTTGCCGAGGTTCGGCACCATCTCGCCAGCGAGGGCGCGGACGGCCGTCGTCTTCCCGATACCGTTCGGTCCGAGGATACCGGTGACAGCCCCGGGTTCGGGGACTGGAAGTCCGTACAGCGAGAAGGCGTTCTCACCGTACCGGTGGGTCGGGTCTTCGTTGAGCTCAGACGGGAGGTTGATGATTTCGATGGCGTCGAACGGACATTTCTCGACGCAGATACCACAGGTCTCACCGAGACAGATCTCCTCGGAGATACGGACCTGGTCGGGGCCCCCCTGTTCGGCGTCCTCGCCGCGGAGCGTGATGCACTCTTTTCCCGTCCGGTTCGGCGGACAGAAGTTCGAGCACTCGTAGCTACAGCGGTCCGGAGAACACCGGTCTAAGTCGACGACTGCGATACTATCGTCCGCCATGATTAGAGCTGAACACCCGAGGTCAGCAGGATCGCGTACGAGATGAACCAGAGCGCGAACGTCATGAAGACGACGTAGAGGTAGTCTTTCGCCCCGGAGATGTCGATGCCGATGACGCTGAGCACCGGGAACTGGACGAGGACGAACGCGCCGAGGATACCCACGGCCAACTGATTGGTCGCGGCCTCGACCGTCGTCCCCACCACCACACCGGAGATCATCGCCGCGGCGATGCCGGAGAGGCAGGCGAGTGTCGTGACCGTCACTCCGCGAAGGTGGCCGGAGAGTTCGGTCTGCGTTTCCGTGGCCATGTGTCTCCCTGCGATAGCCGGCATCAAAAGGCGTTCGTTCCTCCGGCAGCGCCTGGCGATAAAGCGTTGTCGGCTAATCACAGCCAACAAGGTTTATGCTGGTCGCGCGTCTCGATTCGTAACGATGGCTGGAACAGAAGAGGAGAGTCTAGACGACCTCCCACCGAGTGCGAAGCTCGTTTTCAAAGTACTCGAATACAACGGCCCACTCACCCAGAAAGGCATCGTGCAAGAGTCTATGCTCTCTGCGCGAACCGTTCGGTACGCGCTCGAACGACTGGAGGGCATCGGAATTGTCGACGAAGACGTCTACTTTGCTGACGCTCGACAGAATCTCTATCAGTTGACGGACCTTGCGCCCCAGCAAGCGCAGGCGAAAGCCGACGGCGGAAAAGAGAAAGCCTGCTGCGCCGAGTAGGGACGAACCGCACACTGCTTCGCAGTTGGTCTTTTCAAAAGCCCCGTTGCGACGTGTCGAAACAGTCGAACCCCCGGGACGGTTCAGTCGCGCGCCAACGTCAGGCCGGGACGACCGTGATTTGCTGCTTTTTGTCGATCGCGTTCTCGAGTTCCTCAGCGATTGCGCTCCCGCGTGAGACCTGAATGTCGCCGCCGCGGCTGACGGTCGCCGTGAACAGATACTCGTCGTTCGCTCGGACTTCGACCGTCTCGCCGACGTGGCCGTCCATCCGGACGACGACGTGCCGAGAGGTCACTTCGGGCGTGACGACGACACCCTCTTTGGACTGACCGCCAGCAGACTGTCCACCGGAGGACTGTCCAGTTGCCCCGCCTTGCGACGGTTTCTCGTCGTGGGTTCGCACGTCGATGTCGATGCCGAGGCGGTCTTCGACGTCCGAGATACGACCGCCGCCTTTCCCGATGACGTACGAGATGTCGTCTTCTTCGACGTAGACGACCGCGCGGTTCTGCCCCTTGAGGTCGACGTCGACGTGGCCACGGGCGATGGAACGAATCTCGCGCTCGATTTCCTGTTTGGCGAGACGGGAGACGCCGCTTTCTTTCTTGTCGCGTTCCTTGCCGAGCGGAACCGTGACGACCTGCCGGTTGAACGTGTAAATCTCGTACTTCGGCGTACCGGTCTCGAAGTCGCGAATCTGGATGACCGGGCGGGCGAGGTCCTCGG
This sequence comes from Haloferax marinisediminis, assembly GCF_009674585.1. Classification (NCBI taxonomy): domain Archaea; kingdom Methanobacteriati; phylum Methanobacteriota; class Halobacteria; order Halobacteriales; family Haloferacaceae; genus Haloferax; species Haloferax marinisediminis. The sequence continues at coordinate 278,941 of NZ_WKJP01000001.1, forward strand.
CGAAGAGACCCTCGGGGACCTTCACCTCGGTACTCACGTCGTACACCGTGTGAACCGCACCGTCTTCGATGTAGACGACGGTGTCGACCACCTGCGGAATCATCCCGAGTTCGACGCGGCCGACGAGACGCTGGAGTGCGTCGATAGCACGAGTCGCGTGGACGACGCCGACCATACCGACGCCGGCGAGGCGCATGTCGGAGAAGACGGAGAAGTCCGCGGTCTTTCTGACCTCGTCGTAGATGGTGTAGTCGGGGCGGACGAGCAGGAGCGAGTCGGCCGTCTTGGCCATGTCGCCACCGAGTGCCGTGTACTGCGTAATCTCCGGACCGACCTGCAAGTCACGCGGTTTCTCCATCGTCTTGACCGCGTAGTCGCTGTCGTTGAGGAACTCGGCGACGGCCTGCGCGAACGTGGACTTCCCAGCACCGGGCGACCCGGCGATGAGAACACCGCGCTGGCGCTCGGCGAGGCGGTCACGGAGTTCGTCGGCGAACTCGTAGTCGTCGAGTTCGGTCTTGACGATGGGCCGAACGGCCGTGATTTCGATGCCGTCGGCGAACGGCGGGCGAGCGACGGCGATACGGTAGTCGCGGAACTGGACGATGTTCATCCCGGGCTCCGAGAGTTCGATGAAGCCGTCGGACGACGCGCGAGCGGAGTTGACGATGTCGTCGGCCCACTCTTTCATCGTCGCCTCGTCTGTCACCTCGTCGTCGATAATCTGGTAGTGCATCTCGCCGACTGCGCCCCGTTTGGCCTTCGGCTTGGTGTCCGTCTTGAGGTGGACGGACATCGTCTCGTCGTCGAAGAACTGCTCGATGATGAGGCCGCCGGACCCACGGATGGCGGGTTCGACGTACTCGACGGAGAGGCCCTTCGCCTTGGCCACTTCGGCTTGGACGACGTCGCTCGTGAGGAGCGTCGCCGAGCGTTCGGCAGCGATGTCGCGGATGAGCGCGTCGATGTCGCCCTCGTGGGCGCCTTTCGTCTCGCCGGAACTCGGCCGGCGACCGATGTATCTGAGTTCGATGACGCCGTCGTCGGCAAACTCGGCGAGACGCTGGAGTTCGGAGAGTCCCTCCCACCCCGTATCGCGGCCATCGTTGGCCTGCGATTCGAGTTCGCTCACGACTGCTTCGGGGACGAGTACGTCGGCACCGTCGTAGGTGCCGTCGTCGACTCGCTCGGACACACGGCCGTCGATGACCGCGCTCGTGTCCGGCACTATCTTCATGCGCGGATTTTCGCAGTGGGGACGGATAAGGATATAGATGGAGAGGGTCGCTCGGGATGCGAATTAGTGGCACGTCGGGGCGCCCGTGACCGGGAGACGTGCGCTCCGTGGCACGAGCCGAGGGCTATAGTTAATAGAATGACACGAATATAATACAGTATGTCAGGCGAACGCTCCAGTCGGGCCATCCGACACGCAGCCGAAGTGTACGGCTTTACCCTCGACGATGAGGGGGTCGAACGATACGTGGCGGAACTCGAAGCGACGGCCGATGCACTCGGTATGCTCGACGCAACCGACCCCACCGACGAACCGGCGGTCGACGTAGCGGAGGCAGACGACGCGTACAACGCCCTCCTGTACACGTTCTCCATCCCCGGAAACGACACAGCTGGCGGGGCGCTCTCGGGGTACCGACTCGGCGTGAAGGACAACCTCGCCGTCGCTGGCGTTCCGATGACCTGCGGGTCTGCGGCGCTGTCGTACACTCCCGAGTTCCACGCGACGGTCGTCCAGCGTCTCGTCGACGCCGGCGGCGACGTCAGCGCGACGACCAACATGGACGAGTTCGCGTACTTCACGACTGGTGAAACCTGCGCACACGGGCCCATCAGGAACCCCGCCGTCGATGGAGCGGTTCCCGGCGGGTCGTCGAGCGGCAGTGGTGCGGCCGTCGCCGCGGGAACCCTCGACGCTGCGCTCGGCAGCGACACAGGCGGGAGCGTCCGCATCCCCGCGTCGTACTGCGGCGTCGTTGGTCTGAAACCAACTCATCGGTCCGTCCCCCGGTTCGGATTCGTCGACCTCGCACCTTCGCTCGACCACGTCGGCGTCCTGTCGAAATCGGTCGCACTTGCAGGAGAGGTATTCGAGACGATTGCCGGGCCAGACCCCAGAGACCCCTCGACGCTGGGGATGCCAACGCCAGACGTCACCGTCGCGGATACCGTCGATGGTCTTCAGGTAGGCGTCGTCGAAGAGGCGATGGACGACGCCGACGAAGGCGTTCGGGAACAGGTAGACGCCACCATAGAGGCACTCGCAGACGCTGGCGTGGCCGTCGAGCGTGTCTCACTCCCGACGTTCAGAGTCACACCGTTAGCGCTCCTGGCGACCTCTAACGTCGAATTCGCCCGCCTCATCGCTGACGACGGACAGGTGTACGGGACCGGAACTGGGTACAGTGAGGGCCTCCGGACGGCACTGAGTGACCTCGACCCCACCCGACTCGGTGACAACGCGGCTGGTCAACTTCTCGTGGGAGGTGGACTGCTCGAAACGACGGGCGGAAACCACTACGTGGCCGCCCAGCGTATCCGCGAGGCATTCACCCGAGAGGTCGACGAAGCACTCGCGACGTACGACGCGCTCGTGCTCCCGACGACACCGACGACCGCGCCGTCGTTCGGAACCGTGACTGACCAAGAGGCGTTCGTCCGAACGATTTCGCACACAGCACCGTTCAACTTCACGGGGAATCCCGCGCTGTCGGTCCCCTGCGGAAAGGCGGACGGCCGGCCCGTCGGGTGTCAGTTCGTGACCGCCCGCCACGACGAGTCGACCGCGCTCACGCTCGGATCGGCCGTCGAGCAGTCATCGTAACAGCTGCGGTCTCCACCAACGACTGGTTCAGAAAGTCAGTCGTCGGCTGGCGCTGTGTGCATCGCGTCTTCGTCGATGACTTCGAACGACCCGACGAGGTCCTCCAAATTCGCCGCCCGCGACGAGAGAATCGTGGCCTGTTCTGAGAGATCTCCGATAGACGCTGACTGAGTGTTTGCTGTCTCGACGACCGTCTGTGACTGGCCAGCGGTCTCTTCGGAGATGTTGGCAACGTCGTCGACTCGGACGGCGATGTCCTGTGCCGACTGCGCTTGTTGGTCCGTCGCGTCGCTCACTTCGGCCACGCTCGCGTCGATGTCGGTCACCATGTCGACGATGGTCTCGAACTCCTCGATTGCCTCGCTGACGGTGTCGAGACTGTCGGTGACTTGCTGGTTCATGTTCCGGACGTCGGCCAGCGTCTCCTCGGAGTGGTCGGTGATGTCGGCGATGAGCGTCGACACTTCGTCGGCCGAATCCCGAGTCTCCTCGGCGAGCGACTTGACTTCCTCTGCGACGACGCCGAATCCGTCGCCTGCCTCACCGGCGTGGGCCGCTTCGATGGCCGCGTTGATGGCCAACAGGTCTGTCTGCGACCCGACGTGGTCGATGAAGGCAGCAATCTCGTCAATCTCCTCGATTCCATCTGCGAGTTCTGCGACCGCTGCTGCGGTGTCGTCGATACGCTCTTCGACGGCGTCTAACGCTTCCATCGCTGCCGTGGCAGCGTCTCGTCCGACTTCGCCGCGTTTGGAGGCCGTCTCCGCCGTTCGGGCAACTTCGTCGGCGGACGCAGCAATCTCTTCGACCGTCGCCGAGAGCGTGTTGAGTTCGGTGGCGACCGTCTGGAGGTGGGCCGTCTGCGTGCTCGCGCCGTCGGAGATCTCGGTGACAGAGGCGGCGACTTCTTCGCTTGCCGCGTTCGCCTGTTCGACGTGTTCTTGCGCAGATGCGCTCATCTGTGAGACTTCCTCGGCGAACCGCTGCACCTCTCCGAGCGTCGTCGAGAGCGTGTAGACGAGGTCGTTGTACGTCTCGGCGACCGCCTCGTAGCGCTCGTCGTCGACGCCCCACTCGCTCGTGTCGATGGTCGCAGTGAGGTCACCACTCTGTGCTTGTGCGGTCGCCTCGGCGAACGCGTCGACCAAGTGTTGGAGGTTACGCGTGTAGTCAGCGAGGTCCCGCTGCATCCGATCTAAGGCGTCACCGAACTCGCCCGGGAGTTCTTCGTCGAACGAGTGGTGGTCGAAGTTCTGGTCGGCGAGTGCCGTCGCCTGCGAGGCGACGGTACAGAGGTGGTCGTGCATCGAACCGAAGTCCCCGGCGAGTCGTGCGACTTCGTCGTCGCCGTCGACGGTCGGTGGTGTCGCAGAGAGGTCTCCTGCGGCGACGCCAGCGGCCGACGTAGAGAGTCGCTCGATTGGTTCGACGATGTCTGTGCGAGTGATGAGAACGGTGTTCACGAACGCGAGGGTCGCGCCGAGGAACAGGGCGCCCGACAGAACGAGGCGCGTGGTTCCGGTCGCAACCCACGGTAACGCGGCCTGCCCGAGTGACACCACGAACTGGATGCCGACCGCCGCGACGATTTTTCGTTCGACTGAGTCCGAGACACCGAGTACGTCCATGCTTCTCCAGAGCAACCGTTGGTACGCCGAGACGAGTCGCATACACGAACGTTCACAGAATCTGGTATAGTCCTGGTACTGTATTCCCGAGAGCTGAGAACAAAGTTGTCGAATCAGTGGAATGTGACCGCCTCGTCGCCCGTCGTCACGATACACGCTTTTCTAGTGGTACCGTGACAGGGCGTCATGAACGAACTCGACCTGCTGACGGCTGACCTCGTCTCGATTCCTAGCCACGAGGACGAAACCGCCGCTGGCGACTTCATCGAGGCGTGGCTTCGCGACCAGACTGACGCAGACGTGACCAGAGACGACGTAGGAAACGTGCTCGCCCGTGTCAACGCCGGCGTCGGTGAATCACTCGCACTCGTCGGCCACCACGACGTCGTCCCGCCAGCACCCCGACAACTGACCGACGACGGCGAATACATCGTCGAGACGGCGGATGGCCGCCTCTACGGGCGCGGGAGCGCAGACATGAAAGGTGCGGTCGCTGCGTCGATGCTGGCCTTCAGAGACGCCGCGGAATCAGCATCGCAGGAAGTCGTCTTCGCCTCGTTCGTCGACGAAGAACTCGGAGGGAATGGTGTCCGTTCAGCACTCGAAGAAGGACTCTCGCTCGATTACGCCGTCGTCGCCGAAGGGTCGACCAACTACTCGGGCCCCGACCGAACTGACGTCGTCGTCGCCCACCGTGGTCGTCGCGCGAGCGTCCTCGAAGTCTCTGGAACTGCGTGCCACGCCAGCGAACCTGAGCGGGGTGAAAACGCAGTGTATCGCGCGTGCGACGCGGTGGACGTGGTGCGCGAACTGACGTTCCCCGAAACTGAGGTGCTGGGACACACCGTCTCGGGAAGCATCGCAGTCACCGAGATTGACGGCGGGAGCGCGTGGAACGTCATTCCCGACTACTGTGAAGTGACCATCGACGAGCGAACCGTCCCCGGTGGGTACGCCGACCTCGCCCAGACTGAATCCATCGACGGCGTCGAGTGGGTTGTCGAACAGGACCTTCCGCCGATGGCCTGTGACGACGCCGACTTCGCCGAGCGAGTGTTCGAGGCGGCCCAGCGAGTTCACGAGGACCGCGGTGACGACGCGCCCGAACAGGTGACGAAACCACACGCTACCGACGCAGGGTGGCTTGCTCAGGAGGGAACGACCTGTATCGTCTACGGTCCATCAGAGCCCGGCGAGGCCCACACGAAGAACGAGAGCGTCTCACTCGACGTGCTGGAGCGGTGTTACGAGACGTACCGTGACCTCGTGGAGGGGTGGTAACGAGAGACCTGAAAGAGCGTCCGTCTCGAAGACGAGAGTGGTGGGAGGAAGTAGAGTCTTCTTCTCTGTCCTGTCCGGGTTTGACTCGTCAGAAATCCCACCGAAATCACCGTCTCCTGCGATTTAATACGCACCCGACCCGACCCGACATCATATGGCACAATCCTCCACAGAAGAGGCATCGGCGTACGACCGACTACTCGCGAAGTACAAGCGAATCGCCAACGTCGAAAACGCCGGTGGCATCCTCTCGTGGGACCAGCAGGTCATGATGCCCGACGAGGGGACGCCCGCGCGGTCCCAACAGATGTCGGCGCTCTCGGCGCTCAGTCACGAACTGCTCACCGACGACGAGTTCGGTGAACTCCTCGAAGCGGCGGAAGCGGACGACCCGACCGACGAACAGGCCGACGTGCTCCGCGAACTTCGGCGTGACTACGAACGTGCCGTACGCGTCCCGAACGACCTCGTCGAGCAGATTTCGGCGGCGGCGTCCGAGGCGATTCCCGCGTGGAAGCAGGCCAAGGCCGAAGACGACTTCGAGACGTTCGCCCCGCATCTGGAGAAACACGTCGAACTGAAGCGGCAGTACGCCGAGCACATCGACCCGGACCGCGACCCCTACGAAGTGCTGTTCGAAGACTACGAACCGTGCCTGCCGCTCGAACAGGCCGAAGAGATTCTCGACGAAGTTCGCGAGGTCCTCGTCGAGATGATTGCAGACATCCGCGAATCGGAGACCGAACTCGCCGTCGACGCCTTCGAAGGCGAGTTCCCGGCCGACGACCAGGAAGCACTCGTCCGCGACGCGCTGTCGACGCTCGGCTATCCGTGGGAACGTGGCCGTCTCGACACCGCACCACACCCGTTCTCGTCGGGGACGCAGTTCGACGCTCGCGTGACCACCCGCTACGACGAGTCCGACCCACTCGGGTCGCTCTTTTCGACCATCCACGAGTTCGGTCACGCGCTCTACACGCTCGGCCTGCCGGACGAACACTACGCGACGCCGCTCGGTGAGGACCGAAACCTCTCCGTCCACGAGTCGCAGTCCCGTCTCTGGGAGAACCACGTCGGCCGTTCGCGTGCCTTCTGGCAGCACTTCCTTCCCACGTTCACCGAACACTTCTCGGACGTCGATGCGACCGTCGAGGAGGCGTACGAGGCAGCGAATCAGGTGTACGAGGACAACCTCATCCGCGTCGAAGCGGACGAACTGACCTACCACCTGCACATCGTCATCCGGTTCGAACTCGAACGCGCGCTCATCTCGGGTGACCTCGACGTCGAAGACGTGCCGGAGGCGTGGAACGACAAGTACGAAGAGTACCTCGGCATCCGCCCGGAGACCGACTCCGAAGGCTGTCTGCAGGACATCCACTGGGCCTACGGCAACTTCGGCTACTTCCCGACGTACTCTCTCGGGTCGATTATGTCCGCGCAGTTGTTCGACGCGGCCGACGACGACATCGAGAACCTCGACGAGAAGATTGCTGACGGTGAGTTCGCCGACCTGCGCGAGTGGCTCCGCGAGAACGTCCACCAGTACGGCCGTCGCTACGAGACGAACGACCTAGTCAAACGCGCCACCGGGAAGGACTTCGCCGCCGACGACTTCCTCGACTACGTCGAAGCGAAGTACACCGAGCTGTACGACCTGTAAGTTCACGAGAGAGTCTGAATCCCCTGTTCTCAGGGATTCGCAAGCGCCGCAGGAACTAAATACAGCCATGGCATAGCATACCATGTATGGCCTCAGCACCCAGTGACGACTTGTTCGACCAGTTCTTGGCCGACCGCGGTCACGAGACAGAACCGGCACGCTGGGATCGATCCTATAACAAACTGCAGTGCCCCGATTGTGGGGCGTTGCACGACATGGGCGCGGCGACATGCTCCGTCTGTGGGTGGTCGCCGGAGGCCTAACGCGTCCGTAACGTACTGACCAAGCCACAGCACCTGTTCTCGACGCACCCACACAGGAGGGTGCGCCCGCGAACGCCCGGCACGTCGAATCGACTCCGGGCGCGTTCGCCCTCGTCGGAAGCACGTCGCTTATCACAGAGAAGGCCGTGAACGTCCACAATGAGCGAATCCGACGTGACCGTCACCCGCCTATTTGGGGGTCCGGGTAGCGGGAAGACCACGGCCTTACTCAACAAGGTCGAGGAAATTCTCGAACAAGACGACGTCAGTATCCGCGATATCCTCGTTGTCTCGTACACTCGTGCCGCAGCGGCAGAGATTCGGGACCGACTCGCTGACCGACTCGACATCAATCCGCGTTCGTTGAAAGGCAACGTCTCGACGATGCACGCGAAGGCGTACGAACTACTCAGCCTCTCGCGCAACGACGTCGTCGGCGAGAAGGACAAACAGGAGTTCTGTGAAGAGTACGGACTGGAGTTCCAAGACGAGTACAGCGGCGCCGGCCGTCGAACGGCCCGTTCGACCACCATCGGGAACAAGGTTATCGCTACGAGTCAGTGGCTTCAGCGGACCCGCCGCGATGTCGCCGACTGGTACGACGTCCCGTTCCAGTGGAACGTCGAAGAGGTTCGTCTTCCGCCAGAAATCGACCCCAACGCACAGGAAGGCAACAAGTACACGCCGACGTGGCCCTCTGACGACGACCGAATCGACATCCCCGAAGCCATCCGCGCGTGGCGCGCCTACAAGGGAGAAAACGGACTCGTCGGATTCGCAGACATGCTCGAACGAGTCAAGCAGCGCGCTCTCGTCCCGAACGTCGACTACCTCGTCATCGACGAGTTCCAGGACATCACCACACTCCAGTACGACGTGTACGAAGAGTGGAAACCGCACATGACGGGCGTCCTCATCGCCGGCGACGACGACCAGGTCGTCTACGCGTGGCAGGGTGCAGACCCGAACCTGCTCCTCGACGCCGAGCGTGACCACGACGAGGTTCTGCCGAACTCCTACCGTCTCCCGTCGAACGTCCTCAACGTCGTCAACCGTGAGATTCGACACATCGACAAGCGGCAGGAGAAGGACCTCAAACCCCGCAAAGAAGGTGGGTCCGTCGAAGCAGTCGAGAGTCCGTCGATGCTCGAACTCGCCCGGAACGTTCGCTACACCGTCGAACAAGACGACGGGACCATCATGGTGCTGTTCCGTGCCCGGTACCAGATGTTCCAGTTCATCGACGAGTTCCTCCCCTCGGGCATCCCGTTCTCGACGCTCACTGACCAGCGCATGTGGACCGACCGCCTCACGCAGTACGTCCGCGCCGTCGAGGCGATGGAGGCCGACGAACCCGTCGATGGGTTGCAGGCTCGCCGCCTCGCCGACATGCTTCAGGACTCGGCGTTCGGGACCAACGACCGCGACGACCTGTTCGACGCGATCGACGAGCGGAAAGAAGAACAGGGTGCCGAGGACATCACGGAACTCGAGTTCACCCCGAAGGAGATCAAGAACTTCGCCCCGTTCGCGCCGAACGGAAGCGCCGCTTCGGACATGGTCCGCAAAGTGACCAGTTTCCAGCGCAAGTCCGTCGACGCGTACTTCTCCGGCGACTACGCCGGCATGGACCCGAGTCGCGTCCGCGTCGGAACCATCCACTCTGCGAAGGGTCGTGAAGCAGACCACGTGTTCATGGCGACCGACCTGACCGAGAAGGTCGTCGAGCAGATGGCCGCCTCCGTCTCCGAAGAGGAACTCGAAGCCCGCGGCATCGACGAGTTCACCTCGGCGACGAGTCCGGTCCCGCTCATCACGGACAACGAGCGCCGTGTCTTCTACGTCGGGATGTCCCGTGCGCGTGAGCGCCTCATCATCCTCGAAAACCTCGTCAACGGAGCACCGACGCTCCCAATCAGCGTCCTCCTCCACAACGAGATTCGCGACGAAGACACCCAAGCACTCGTCGAGGCAGCCCAAGAACCACCCGCGCCCGAACCCGAGGCGTAATCCGCCCGTGCCGTCCGGTCCCCGCGGCGGTTCGGCCATCGACGCCGCCATCGACGAGAGAACTGCGGTCGGATTCGTCGCCATCTGCCGCGCTGACGACCCACTCGGCAGGTATCTGACCGGCCGCGACCTCGGTGTCGATGTCGTGTACGTCCGCGTCGCCGGCGAGACGCATCTTCGCGTTCCCTCGACGGTCGACGTTCCAGAGGTTCCAAACGCGTCTGTCCGCGTGGACGACAGACCAGCAGGCCAAGCCGCCGCGGCGATTCTGGCCGACCACGCACCCGATGGAACGGTGCTGGCACCGCGAACGATTCCCCACGACACCGCACTCCACCTCGAATCGGCGGGCTACGAACTATCGTCGACGACAGCAGTGCGAGACGCTCGGGCAATCAAGGACACCGAAGAAATCGATGCTATCGAAGGGGTTCAGCGGGCCGCAAAGCGCGGCATCACCGCCGCCGCCGTCATCCTTGCCGATGCGCACGTCGAAGACGAGACGCTCGTCTGGGGCGACGCACCCCTCTCGACGGAGCGTATTCGGCGGCAAGTGAACGCGACACTCGCCGTCGAAGGTGTCGACTCGGTGGGAGCGACGACAGTGACGACAGGCACTCGCGGCGGACGAGACGCGGCGGTCGAACTCGTGCCGGGCGAACCAATCGTTGTCTCGGTGTCGCCGCGTGGTCCCGCAGGATACCGCGGGGCGCTCGCGCGAACCTTCGTCGTCGACGCGGACGGCGGATGGGAACGACGGGCTCACGTGGCCTGTGACGCCGCCCGAGACGTTTCGCTCGTGGAGGCGAACGCCGGTGCCGATGCCGGCTTCGTCGGGAGCGAGATTCGCGCCGAGACGGCCGCGTTCGGCTTCTCGATGAACGACGAAGTGACGAGAGACGTCGGGGGCGGCATCGGACTGGCCGCCCGAGAAGCCCCACAACTAGACGGAGACACCGAACTCGTCGAAGGAAACGTCGTCAGAGTTCGTGCTGCAATCTCCCACGCAGACAACGGCCGGGTAGAACTGACCGACGTGCTCGTCGTCGGTGAAGACGGCCCACGGATGCTCGGTGACGCGCCGACCGGTCTCGACCCGTCTCGCTGGAGCGAGTGACGCCGCAGACCGGGTCGCTACTCTTCTTCGTCTGGCTCTTTTGCGATGCCGCCCATGACTTTCTCGGCCGCGAGCATCGGAATGTCCTGCGGCGTGGTGAGATACTTCGGAAGCGCGACCATGAGGACGGCGAGGAAGACCATCGCGCCGCCGAAGACGGTCCGACCGTCCATCAGGAGTGTGAGACCGAAGACGCCGAGCGGAATAGCGAAGATGAGCGACGCTCCGAGTCCGATCATTTCTAAGATTCCGAGTCGCATCGAGCGCGGATAGTCTTCGGGTGGACAAAAGCGTCGCGGCATCGTCGGTGAGGCGCGTCGAGAGAGGTGCCCCACCGACAGTGAGTTCGTCGTGCTCTCGCCGACGTGACAATCAGCCAAGGAACCATTAAGCCGTCTCCGAATCGACGTGCCCTATGGTCGCGGTTACGCCCGGCATGCTCGTCGTCTTCGCCCTCGTGGTGGTCACGATGACGTTGTTCGTGACAGAGGCGGCACCGCCAGACGTGACTGCAATCGGCGTCATCGTCGCACTCATCGTCCTCGAACCGTGGACACAGGTCGACCTCCAGACCGGTCTCTCGGGGTTCTCGAACGCTGCGACCATCACGATTCTCGCGATGTACGCGCTCAGCGAAGGAGTCAGACAGACCGGCGCGATTCGCGTCCTCGGAGACGCACTCGCCCGATTCACCCATGGGAGTGAGAGTCGACTGCTCGGCTCGATTGTCGGACTCACGGGGCCGATTGCCGGCGTCATCAACAACACACCGGTCGTCGCGGTGTTCATCCCGATGGTCTCCGACCTCGCAGACCAGACGAACGTTTCGCCGTCGAAACTCCTCATCCCGCTCTCGTACGCGTCGATGCTCGGGGGGACGCTCACGCTCATCGGAACCGCCACGAACCTCGTCGCGAGTGAAGCCTACGCCACCGCCACGGGCAACCCTCCCTTTTCGATGTTCGTGTTCACACCCCTCGGAATCATCGTGTTCGGCGTCGGCGCGGTCTACCTGTTGACGATTGCCCCCCGACTCCTCCCCGAACGAATCGAAGCGGGGAACCGGACGGCTAACTACGGTGTCCAACCGTTCCTCGCCCGTGTGTTAGTCCCCTCGCGGTCCCCCCTCGTCGGCAACCCGGCGCGAGAAGTCGCTGACGACGCCCACCGGGACCTCAACATCGACATCCTCGACGTCCTCCGTGGGGGCGAACACTTCGTCGCGGCCGACACAGACCGCGACATCAAAGGCCGTGACCTCCTCACGATTCGCGGCGACCCGGCGACGATTCGGCAGTTCTGCGACCTCGTCGACCTCCGGTATCTCCCACGAACGGCCCTCACGGACATCGAACTCGACCAGCCAGACCGCGTGGCACTCCTCGAAATCGTCGTCCCACGCGAGTCGGGACTCATCGGCGACACCATCGGCGAGACGCGACTGCGAGAACGGTACGACGCGACAGTCCTCGCTGTTCGCCGCCGTGGTGGTGGACTCATCCGCGAACACTTCCGCGACGTCGACCTTCGCGCCGGTGACTCGCTCCTCCTCCAGACGACCTACGAGACGGCCCAGTATCTCAAGGAGACGGGTGACTTCATCGTGACGAGCGAGGTTTCCGAGAGGGTGATGAAGCGAAACGGCGGGCTGTCGCCGACGGCGTTTCGGGCGTTCGCCATCATCGCAGCGGTCATCGGATTAGCCGCACTCGGCGTCGTCCCAATCGCCGTCGCCGCCCTCGGTGGCGTCGTCGCCATGGTTGTGACGGACTGCCTCTCGGTGAGTGACGCCTACGACGCCGTGAGTTGGAACGTCATCTTCCTCCTCGCAGGCGTGATTCCGCTGGGTCGCGCACTCCAACTGACCGGAGGTGTCGCGCTCATCGGAGACCTCGTCGGTGAGGCCACCGTGTTTCTTCCACTCGTCGCCGTGCTCGCTGCGTTCTACCTCTTGACGGGGCTCTTGGCGAACGTCATCACGCCCGTCGCGAGCGTCGTCCTCATCTTACCCATCGCTATCGACACGGCACAGCGACTCGGGGCAGACCCGTTCGGATTCGCCATCGCCGTCACGTTCGCGGGGAGCACGGCCTTCATGACGCCCATCGGCTACCAGACGAACCTCATGGTGTACGGCCCGGGCGGCTACCGCTTTTCTGACTATCTTCGGGTGGGCGGGCCACTCCAACTACTCTTGGCCGTCGTCACGACGTTCGGAATCGTGTTGCTGTGGGGCCTCTGACGAGGCGGCCATCCCGGGCTGAAAACGCACTCAGTTCGAGCTTTGTTCGTGTTCGCCGCGAGTGTCGACATCCGTGTTCGTCTGGGCGCCATCGACACCGTTTGCGGGGTCGTAGCCTGCCGGACCAGACGGCAACGTTTCGGGGTCGTTCACGCTCAACCCCGTGGTGACGAGGAGACGCAGCCCGCGACGAACCGGCATGTCGAGTTCGCGGATTTCGTCCGGCGAGAGCATGACGAGTGCGCCGGCAGTCGGATTGGGACTGTTGGGGACGAACACCGTGTACAGGTCGTCGTCGGTCGCTTTCGACACCGATTCGGGCGCCTCGTTGGTGACGAACCCGATAGAAAACAGTCCCTCACGAGGGAACTCGACGAGAACGACACGGTCGTACCCAGCAGTGGGTTCTGTGAGCGACTCGGAAACTTGCCGGACGCCGAAGTAGATGGTTCGGACGAGCGGGAGGAGTTCGACGCCGCGCTCGAAACTTCCGAAGAGGCGCTGACCGAGACTCATCGATGCGAGATAGCCGACGAGTGCGATGGTCACCGCGATGATGAGCGCCGCCAGGAGTTGTGAGATGAGCACGATATCGCCCGAGTAGTTGAGCGCGTCCGCGAGGAAGGGGGTTATCTCTCGAACTAACGGGCGGAGCGCTGCCGTGATGCGGTTGAAGAGAAACTGGAGGACGAACACGGTCACGGCGAGCGGTGCGACGAGAATGAGACCCGTGACGAAACTACTTCGAAGCCGAGCGAGCACGTCCATACGGCTTTTGAGTCCGACGGCGACTAAATTGTATGGGCGACGGAAATCATCACGAAATCGTGATGGTGACCACAAACGATAGCCATTAAGGCCCACCTCCCGAAGCCGTCGGTATGTTCACAGGAATCGTGGAGGGGCCGGGCGAAATCGTCGGTGTGACCGACACCGCGAGTGGTTTCTCCGCAGGAGAGATTACGTCGGATGACTCATCCGACGGTGGTCGCCGCCTTCGAATCAGAACCGACCTCGAGTTCGACGACCTCCACCACGGCCAATCTATCGCCGTCTCTGGCGTCTGTCTGACGGTCGAGGAGTTCGGCGACGACTGGTTCGAAGTCTTCCTCGCCGCAGAGACGGTCGAGAAGACCTACCTCGGCGAGGTCGGTGAAGGCGACCGAGTCAACCTCGAACGCGCGCTCGCGGCGAGTGACCGCTTCGACGGACACATCGTACAGGGTCACGTCGACGGGACGACCACGGTCAGCAACGTCGAACAAGTCGGTGACGACTGGTTCTTCGAGTTCGACCTGCCCGAGTCGCTCGCGAAGTACGTCGTCCAGAAAGGCTCTGTCTGTCTCGACGGCATCAGTCTCACCGTGGCCGACCGCCGTGACGACTCGTTCGCCGTGGCAATCATCCCGACGACCTACGACCTGACAACGCTCTCGGAGAAAGACCCCGGCGACCCGATTCACGTCGAGGTCGACGTGGTTGCAAAGTACGTCGAGTCGATGCTCGACGGCTACGTCGACGGGTTGCGCGCGGAGTAGAAAACGACTCGTTCTGCGCCCCGACGCGCCTCAGTCTTCGAACTCAGTCACTTCCGACGTGAACGACGACGCGGGCTGGCTTGGTTCGTATGCCGCGTGGTACGCCTGACTGTAGCGACGAATCTTCCGGATGAGGTAGAGGCCGAAGATACCGTCGTAGATGAGTACGTACACGAGGAACGACGGGAGGGAACCCAGTCCCGTCAGCGACGCGATGGCGAACGACCCGATGCCGACCGTCGAGTTGTACGTTGCGTGGACGACCGACGCGAGGATGAGGCCCTTGACGACGATTGGGCCGGCGTTTTCTTTGTTGAACTTCGCGAGGCCAAGGTAGTAGCCTGCGATAGCAGAGTAGATGACGTGACCCGGGCCGGCGAGTGCGCGAACCGCCGTGATGGTGCTGCCAGCACCGATGATCGCGGCGCCATCGGCGACACCGACGTCGAGTCCCGACATCATGATGTTGCGAGTGATGTAGAGGGCGTTCTCGATGGTGGCGAAGCCGAGACCAGCCATCGCGCCGTAGACTGCGCCGTCGACGACGGAGTTGAAACTACTGTTGGAGTACGCGTACAGACGAACCGCGAGCAACTTCACCGTCTCTTCGACGGGGCCGACGACGAGGAAGAAGAAGATAATCGACCCGAAGAACCCGATGCTGAGCGATAGTTCGGTCGCAATCGTCTGCCCGACGTTGCCCAAGAGCGAGTTGAGAACGGCCGCAAACGTGGCCGTCAGAACGCCGAGGAGGAACGTGACCACGAGAACCGAGAGTGGTTCGTTATCGGTCACGTCGGTGTAGTAGACGTACCCTGCGAGGCCGAGTGCCGGCAACGCCGACAGCAACGTGAGTGCGCCAATCTGTGGGTCGGTAATCGCTGTGAGTCCACCGATACCGACGAGAATGAGGAGCGCGGTGAGGATGACGATTGCGCGGGTAGACGCGACCAACAGTCGGTAGAGTGCGACGGCTAATCCGTCGACGGACGTCCGTTCCTCCCACGTCGCGATGTCGTAGAGGTCCGCCTTTCCATCGGACCCACGTTCGACCGGGTCTCGGCTCTGGTCCATCACCTGACGAATAGAGGGCGTGGGGCGTAATTCCTTCGGCGAGGGCTGTTGCTGTGCCCGACCGAGTGAAGTTAAACCCTCCACGCCGAAGGGCCGATATGCATTTCGACCCACGCGAACAGGCGGCGCTCCGCGAGGTCGGTCTCGACACTGACGACCTCCGTGAAGCGTCCGAGCACGTCAGCGCGGCCGTCGACGCAGACGCCGACCGTCTCGCAGCGTTCTTCGGCGACGGCGGAACGTTCTATTCGGATATGGAGATGGCACACAGTGCCAGCGACGTACAGGAACACACGGTCGACCACATCGACCTCTACACGCACGGGGCGTCACTCCGTGGCTACCTCAAGTTCGACTCGTGGGGCGTTCCCATCGAGGGTGGACGCATCCTCTCTGAGGAGACGGTCGAACTCTCGCTCGGCCCGACCGTCGACGCGCGCGTGAAGTTCGCCCGCGACCCCGACGACCTATGAACGTCCGCGTTCGCGGCATCTACACCACGGCACTGACGCGGTTGTTCCTCGAATCCGGACACGACGTGGTGCAGGCGTCCGGCCCGATTCGAGACCGGTTCGACGCCGAGTTCGAGTCTGCCGACCACGACGTCGCCATCGAGACGACGCGCGACCGACAGGGTGTCGGCGTGGCCGGAACGCCCAGCGCAGTCGAAGCGGCCACCGAACACCTGGTCGACCTCGGTCTGGACACGTTCGACTGGGACGACCCCGCCCCGACGGGCGCGGTGTTCGACGCTCGCGTGACCGAGACACTCGGCGGCGGTGCAATCTGCGACCTCGGTGAGACTGACGGCTACCTCTCGTACGGCGACATCGACGGTCGAGTCGAAGTCGGCGACGAGGTCAGAGTCCAAGTCTCCGAGTCGTCTCCACCGTGGGCGGACCGACGCCCCGACCTGACGGGGGAGATTCGCGCCATCGCCGGCCTCGCCACACTCGAACCGGGTGCAGAGGGCGTCCGTGTGGACACCAGAGACGAGGCGGCCGCTCGCGAACTCGCCGGGATGACCGACCTCCTCGGCGGCGACCCACCAGACGGGTGGGGCATTCGCTGGCACCGAGACGCCGTCGACGCCGACATGAGCGCACTGAACGACGCTCTCGACCGAGCGGCGGATATCGCCGCCGAACTCGACGGGGTCCTCGACGAACCGGTCGACGCACCGCGGGCAGTCGCATCACCGACGGCGACGACGTGGGTCTGGTTCGGGCGCGAGACACGCTTCGAACTCGACGAACACCGTCGTGCTGTCGAGACGACGATGCCCGGCCACCACCGGACGAAAGCAGCATCACCGAAAGCATCCGCGGGTGTGGACCTCGCAGAAGCGCTCTGTTCGTCGGCCGAAGACGGCGAGTTCCCCTTCGACGTGGTGACCGCACAGTTCGGCCCGCTCGAAGGCGACGACGTGGGTATCGGCCACGGGAAACCCGACGGCCGACTCATCGAACTCGGGTCGGGTGAAGTCTCAGAACGAGACCCGGATGGGACCATCGAGGTTCGCCGACAGATGAGCGGCGGCGGCACCTACGACGCCCTCGGCGTCGAACGCGATTCGGGCGACGTCGCAGTCACAAAATTCCGCGAAGGCCGCTGGTGGTACCCGACGGTCTACCGCGATTCCGAAGGACAGGTCAAAGGCACCTACGTCAACATCTGCACGCCGGTCGAGTGTTTCCCGGACCAGATTCGCTACGTGGACTTGCACGTCGACGTGGTGAAACACGCAGACGGGACGGTCGAACGCGTCGACGACGACGAGTTAGACGAGGCGGTCGACGCGGGGAACATCTCTGAAGAACTCGCCGAGAAAGCGCGGTCGGTTGCGTCGAGTCTGGAGTCGGCGCTGTCGAATTAAATCAGAGTCACTGCCGCGGTACGAGGTCACTGACCGAACCGAGCGAAGCGAGGTTCGGAACTTTTTGGTCCAGCTTTTTCGAGGATGGTTCCCGCAGGACAGCGAAGCTGTCCGAGGAAACCGGACGACGAAAAAGGTGGTTTTAGAAGTGCCCCGGACCTTCGTCGCCGAACTGCAACTCGCCGCCGCGACCGCCTTCGACGGTGCTGCTCCCGTGGTCGCCGGAACTGGGGACTTTCACCTGCACGTCTTCGATTTCGTCGAACGTCATGATGAGGTCCGACTGGATGTTCTGGGCGGTGATGTTGCTGATGCCGCACCCTGCGCAGGCCCCACCGAGTTCGACGACGACTTCCCCCGATTCGGCATCGGCCTTGCGCACGACGCTGTTGCCACCGTGCATCTGGATGATGGGCATCTGCCCGACCATCCACGTCTCGACGCGCTCTTTGAGGCTCTCCGACTCGTCGCTCATACTCCGACGGTTCGGGACCCACGGATTAGAATGAAACGGTTCTCCCCACGCATCGACGGGCGAGAGAAAGGCTGTTTCGGTCGTTCGTGACAGATTCATCGCGCCACCACGTGGTGGCGGGTCACTCCCGCTGAGCGCGACGACGGTACCACCAACCGGCGGCACCGAGGGCGGCGGCACCGGTGCCGATTCCGAATCCCGGAACGTCGCTCCGGGAGACGCCGTCTGTCGATGGTGTCTCGGCCGTCCGCGCAGTCGAATCGGTCTGCGTCGGCGTGTTGACGAGCGATTCAGTCGTCGTCTCGGGACCGAGTGTCGGCGGGTTCAGTTGGTCGCCGCTGTGGTCCGGGAAGGTGTAGAGCGCACCAGAAACGTCGTCGAAGCCCCAACTCGACGCGACGAAGACGCCCTCGTCGGCGAATGGGTAGGCGTACTGCGCGCTCCAGAAGTTGGTCCGTCCGGGGTCGCGCCACCACGCGAGTTCGACCGGGTCAGCCGGGTCCGAGATGTCGTGTCGTTTGACGCCACCGCGGTACCACGACGTGTAGAGGCGGCCGTCGTGGAAGTCGAAGTTGTGCGCGGTGGTCCAGACGCCGCCGACCGTCGGGTCGGGACTGGCTGGTGGGTCGATGGTCGAGAGGTGTGTCGGATTCGAGAGGTCTGAGATGTCCCACAGTTCGACGCCGCTCGGTCCGCCGACGAGTTCTGTCGTCTCGTCGTCGCGCTCGACTTCGACTGCCCACGACTCGATACCGATACCGAGGAGGTCACCAGAGTCATCCGTCGCGGCGGAGTGGTGGTTCCCCGGCGCTGTCCGTCCTGTAGTGCGACGTTCTCCCCCCGAGAGCGCGGCGAGTTCGTCGGGGTCACCGGGTCCGATAGAGGCGAGTACCGACGGGGCTTGCGGGTCGGTGAAGTCGACAATCCACGTCCCGCCATCCCACATCGAGATGTAGGCGACACCGTCTCGAACGAACACGTCGTGGACGGCCCGAAGCGACGAGTGGACCTCCGCCCACTGCTCGTCCACCGAGACGAGCGACCAGCGGCCGAGTTCTGTCCCTGTCTCGGTGTCGAGGACGACGAGCGGGTTTTGGTCGCCGTCGTTGGCGGTCAGATACGCGCGTCCGTCGGCGGCGAAGCAGTTGTGGATGGGGTACTCGGTTTCGTGAAAGGTGACTTCTGTCGGTGACGCGGGGTCGGAGACGTCGACGACGAGGACACCGGCGGGGGTACCTGGAAGTGGGTTCGCCGGGCCGACGACGAGGAGCGTCTCGCCGTCCAGTTTTGCGTCGTAGACGTTCCGAAACGGACCGTCTTCGTGGTCAGACAGGAGGTTGCGCCGTTCTGCGAGGACGCGCGGCCGGTCGGGTGACGAAACGTCGACGGTGGCGTATCCACTCGTCGCGGCGACGAACGCCGTCTGTCCGTCGGGAGAGACGACAACCTCCTTCGCACCCTCGATATCGACCCGACCGAGTGGTTCGAAGGGACCGGGATGGGCAGCAGCGACACGAGTCGTGCCAGCGACACCTGCGAGAACGGTGCCACCGGTCACACGGAGGAACTGGCGACGGTCCACGGTTCTAGTCAGGGTGGAGAGGACAAAAGTCGGACGGCGCTTCGCGTCCTCGGGTCGGTGATATCGCGTGAGAATCGAAGTGACGCCGACGTGGGGAATTCGGGTGGGTGGGGTGGGTGGGAGATTCCCCATCGGCGTCGACGGACGAAAGTCCGTCTACCCGCCGAAGAGACTTCGGCGAGGTCGATCGGTCGGTAGTGTGGTGGGGGGGTACCGACCAGTTCCCGTTCGTCGCTTCCGGTGGAACGCCCGTGCACCGACTGAGTCGACGCGAACGGGAGGCGTCGACCGACGTGCCCACGAGGTGGGCACCGCCGGGTGCACGTCATCGGATTTTCTGAGGACCACTATAAGAGTACGCAACCGAATATCATGCGAGATAACCAAGTAGTCACGACAGTCAGTTCGCAGTGCAGTCTTTCGAAGTAAAATCAGGATTCGAGTATCTGATTTGCGAATCGTCGTCAGTATCGACGGTGCAGTGACCGTCGAATCGTCTACGGACAGAAAGCCGAGACTGGTCGCCGGTTCCAGAAACGCCGAAACTGGTGAATCCTCGCGACCTTACAGTCGCGACCGGTCACCAGTTCCGGCGGTCATCGCACTCGCGAGCGCACCCTCGACGACGACTTCGTCGCCGAGCGTGGTGAGTTGAATCTCGGGAATGTTCGACATCACCATGTCACTCATCTGCTCGCGGATTGGTTCTAAAATCAGTTCGGGGTTGTTGAGAGCGACGGCGCCGCCGACGTAGATGATGAGCGGCGCGTACGCGTGGACGATGTTGGCGACACCCATCGCGTTCCAGTGGCCCAGTTGGGCGATGACGTGGTCGGCGAACTCGTCGTCGCCGGCGTGTTCGAACACGTCGACCGCCGAGAAGTCAGCGTCGTCGATGGGGAGTGCAGTCTCGACGGGGTCTTCTTCGTGGAGTTCACGGGCGTACTTCGGGATGTTGTTCCCCGAGCAGTAGCCTTCCCAATGACCGTCGTGGCCACACCCACACGTCATGAATCCGTTCGGGTCGAGCGTCATGTGACCGACTTCACCGGCGTTACCGTCCCATCCGGAGATGACGTGCCCATCGACACAGACGCCCGCACCGACACCCGACGAGATGGTGAGATAGACCATGTCGTCGGGGTTCCGGTCGGAGTGGAACCGCTCGCCGATGACACCGGCGTTCGTGTCGTTGTGGAGGTACACGTTGTCCGTGTCCAAGAGGACCGAAATCGGACCAGTCAGTGGAATGCGGTCGATGGTGTCCGGAAGGTTCGCCGGATTCTCGACTGCACCCTCGGCTAGGTCCAACGGTCCAATCGCGCCGATACCTGCCGCAGTTGCGTCGCTCGGTTCGATACCCGCCTCCTCACATGCCCGCCTGACGACGCCGAGAACCGCCTCGGTGACCGCGATACCGGTCGGCCCGCGGGGTGTACCATCCCGGGCCTGTCCGAGGATTTCTCCCTCGTCGTCGGCGACGACCGAGCGGACGTTCGTCGCCCCAAGGTCGACACCCACGTAGTACGCCATTGTCACCATAGGGATTCGCACGCCACTTAACTAAGCGGGATTTGGTGCTGATTTACTCGCTCGGCGGTAGCGATTCCCACGCTCACTGGGGCGAGTTCGTCGTCGGGAGTTTGGGGATGAGCCACGACAGGAACGAGTCCATACTCCGAGACTGTAGCCAGACGGTTCCCGGTCCCGTGAACGTGCAGACGAGTCCTTCACCACTGAACAGCGTCGATTTGAGTCCGCCCACGCGCTCGACGGTGAAGTCGGTCGTCCCGTCGAAGGCGACGATGTGGCCAGTGTCGACCGTGTAGCGCTCGCCTTCGGTGAGTTCGACTTCGTGGATAGCCCCGTAACTCGACAGGAAACTGTCGCCGGTCCCCTCCAGTTTCAAGAGAAAGAGCCCTTCACTGCCGAAGAACGTCTTGGCGCCGCCGAAGGAAGTGTCGAGGTCGAGGTCGACGGCGGATGCGAGGTACGACCCGGATTGGACGTACATCGTCTCGTCGTCGAGAGAGTGGTGGACGATGTCGCCCGGGAGGGGTGGTGCAAACGAAACCTCACCCGCTTCTCTCGCGTTGAACGTGTTCTGGAAGAACGACTCGCCACCGAGGACGCTCCGTTTGAGCGACCCGAAGATGCCACCCCGTGCGGTCGTCTCGATGTCGATACCGTCGGCGTAACTCACCATGGCGCCAGCCTCAGAACGTATCGACTCACCTTGGTCGAGAGAGACGGTGAGGAGGGCAAACGACGGGCGATATTCGATGGTGTGGTCCATACCGGCTAGAACAACTCACGGCAGTATGAACATATTCCACAGAGAACAGTTCGCACACGCTCGTTACTTCGTGTCGGCACGAACGAACGTCACAGGGCACGGCGATTCGAGCATGACTTCTTGGGCGAGACTCCCGAAGACGGCCTTCCCGGCCGGCGAGCGCTTGCGCCCACCGACGATGAGACGGTCGGCATCGACCTCGTTCGTGAGTTCGACGAGTTTCTTTCCGTGGTCGCCGACGGGGCCGCGGACCTCGTACGTGAGGCCTGCCGCGTCGAACTTCTGGGCGAGTTCGCGGACCGACGCGTGTCGGCGCGCGACGTCGTCGCCTGATACCTCTTCGGCCTCGATGTCGAAGTCGAGGTTGTCGAGCGCGTCGGTGTACTCGTCTTTGGTGAAGACGTGACCGATGACGACGGTCGCACCAGTCGGTCCGGCGACGTCGATCGTCTCTTCGGCGAGTCGGTCGAGTCGGTCGGCGTCACCCGCGCCAACGGCGAGTAAGATGGTTTCGATGGCCATAGCAGGCCGTTCGGCCCGACGACACTTAACGATGGTGGAAGATTTACTCAATTTCGAAAAAATATTTCTGCAGTATCGAACGCTGTCGCTCGTGTGTCGTGACACGCGTTGCCACATTCGCTCCGCCGAAATCGCGGGTGTCCAGGGAAGCATGCACGACGAAACGGCCGAGCGCCCCGCTCTGCGTGTGGTGGGTACACGAGAAAAAGCCGAACTGCGATGCTGACGCTCTAGTAGTCGGGTGCGTCGTCTTCGACTGCGCGCTTCATCGAGTCACGGCGCGACTTCGCGTCGCGGCCCGTCGCTTCGAGCAGGAAGTCGTTTTTCGCGCTGACGGCCTCACCGGCCGCTTCGAGGTCTTCAGGTGCGAGGTCCGTCGGGTCGGCCTCTTCGAAGTTGACCGCGAGACGGTCCTTCTTCCCGCTGTACTTGACAGCGCCGACGACGACGCGCTTGAACACCGGGTTCTTCGGTTCGCCGACCACGAAGAGGTCGCTCCCCTTGAAGTCCTCGGTGCCCGTGATGGGTCCGAAGTACTCTTCGACGGTCGCTTCCATGTCTGGTATTCGCTCTTCGAGCGTCTCCCCACGACGCATCTTGTACTCCTTCATGCGGGCACTTTCGATAGGGGATGGTTTACCTGTTTCGCGACTCTACCACGCCTGTGATGGCGTGACGCGGTTAGGCTTCGCGCTCTGCGATGTATCCCTTTTTACACTCGGGGCAGATGTCGCCCGCCCGCATCGACGAGGAGGACGCACCGCGCGAGTGCCCGCAGTTCGGGCAGTAGTACTCGATGGCTTCGTCGGGCGCCTCGCTTCCGAGGTTCGCCTCGTCGGCACGAACGAAGTCGTCTGCGTCGTCCGCTTCGATATATTCGCCATTCGCCGCCGCGTTCACAGACCCGTTCGACTCGGGCGTCAGTCCGCCACCGAACGAGACGGAGGCCGGTTCACCGTCGTCAGGCTTGGCATCCCATCCGTGGTCTTCGCCGGGGGCCTCGGGCCATGCACCGTGTTCGCGCGCTGGCTTGGATTCGCTCTCAGTGCCGGCCGCCGCGTCGGCGTCGATGAACTCCGCGTCGTCGGCGTCGCCGGTCGGGGCGGGTGCCGGGTCTTCCGTGTCGACGTCGGAGACGTCGTCGGGCCACTGCGTCCGGTCACGCGGGGCGTCGTCGTCCGCATCGTCTTCGAGGATGATGCCGTCGTCGGTGACGGCGGGTTCGGGTTCGAGTTCCTCGTCGGCGTCGTCAGTGGCCGGGTGGTCGGGCGCCGGTTGTGCATCCGAGGCGGCCTCGGTCTGCGGGTCCGGAGCCGTCTCGATGTCGGGCGCGGCCTCGGCATCTGGTGCTGGTTCCGCCTCGACAACTGACTCGTCAGAGTCGGTCGCACCCGGTTTCGGGTCGGCGGGTTCGAATCCGGCCGCGGCCGTCTCGACTTCGCCTTCCGTCATCCCGACTTCTTCGGGCGTCCGGATGGCCGTCACTTCCTTGTTCTCGCTGATTACCTGCTCGTGCCCGCATCGGCTACACACTTGCAGTTCTCTAATCGACACAACCACCTCGTCACCGCGTTCCTCGCGCTCCCGTTCCGTCTCGGGGTCACTGTACGAGTGCCCGAGAAGACGGCAAGTAAGTCCCATTACGCGAGGATTCCGGGATTCTGCACCAAAAAGCTACCCCCTGACCGTCGGACGTCTGTCAGACGGGCGGTACAGGTAAACGGGAGGCGAACGATGTATCGACTATGAGAGCGAGGCGGGAGTTTCGGAATCGCCGCGACATCGAAGTCGCGGTACTCGACGCGCTCGTCGACCGCCACGACGAAGGGATGACGGTATTCGAACTCCGTGCTGCCGTCGACGCCGACATCGACACCATCGAAGACGCCCTCTCGGTGTTGAAGTCGGAAGACCTCATCGTGGTCGAAGAGGCGCAACGGCGCGTCCTCATCCACCCAGACGAGCGAGTCGTTCCAGATCCGAGTGAAGAGATGAAGCCCGATGCAACGTTGATAGACCGTCTTCGCAAACGCCTCGGACTGTAGCCAGACCACCGAGTGAATCGCGGAAGCGTGACCGCGGAGTGTGAGGGTTTTACCCGCTGAGGCCAAACGGGGAGTTATGACACTCGTCGCCGACATCCACGAGGCCCACGGTGCGACGTTCGAGACGCGCGGTGGAGTCGAGGTTGTGAGCCACTACGGCCGACCGGACCGGACGCACCGCGCCGTCCGCAACGGTGTCGGAGTCATCGAACACGGCTACGGCGTCGTCGCCGTCGAAGGCGAGGACCGAATCGAGTACGTCGACAACGCGGTGACGAACAACGTCCCTGCAGACGACGGACACGGCGTCTACGCCTTCCTCCTCGACCCCGATGGCCGTATCGAGACCGACATGTACATCTACAACGCTGGCGAGCGACTGCTCCTCTTCACGCCGCGCGACCGTGCAGAACCGCTCGTCGAAGAGTGGCGCTCGAAGACGTTCCTCCAGCGCGTCCGCATCCGCGACGCCTCCGAAGAGTTCGCCGTCTTCGGTGTCCACGGGTCGAAGTCGACTGAAAAAGTCGCGAGCATCCTCTCGGGGGCGGGCGCGCCCGAACCCGAACTCACCTTCGTCCGTGGCTCTATCGGCGGCGAGTACGGTGTGACGGTCATCGCGTCGGACAACCCAACTGGTGAGGAAGGCTACGACCTCATCTGCCGGGCCAAAGACGCCGAAGACGTGTTCGAGGCGCTCTTGTTCTACGGGAACCCCGCGATACCCGTCGGCTACCAGACGTGGGACAGCCTCACCGCCGAGGCCGGAACACCACTGTTCGAGACCGAACTGCGCGGGAACATCCCGAACGTCGTCGGCGCACGCAACGCACTCGACTTCGACAAAGGCTGTTTCGTCGGGCAGGAAGTCGTCTCGAAGGTCGAAAACCGCGGACGTCCGTCGCGTCGCCTCGTCGGCTTCCGTGCCGACTCAATCCCCGACGCGGGTGTGGACGCGTTTGGCGACTCCGAGGTCCGCGCGGACGGTGACGCCGTCGGAACGGTAACGCGCGCTGTCGAGAGTCCCCTCGTCGAGTCACCCATCGGGTTCGCACTCGTGAACTACGACCTCGGAGCCGACGAGCTCACCGTCGCCGTCGACGGAGAACAGATTTCGGCCACCGTCGAGTCACTCCCGTTCGTGGACGGAACTGCTCGCTCGGCACGGATTCCGTCGTACCCAGAGTAAGGAGTGACGAGCACGGTCGTTGGACCGTACTCCCGGTCAGAACAGTTTCTTCAGGTGTTCGCGCGAGAAGAACGAGCTCGGCTTGTCCATGTGGACACCAATCTCACCGGAAAGCGACCGGAGGCCGACGTGCTGGAGCCACTCGGGGAACGAGTAGCACTTGCGGACGAGATGCCCGAGTCGAATCTCCGTCGAGAGTTCGTCACGCCACGCAGACTCGTACTCCGAGAGGCTCTCGGGGTCGTCGGGGTCGATAGTCTCGGCCGCGATGTCCGCGGCGGTCATTCCGTAGAGGATGCCGCCACCGGTGAACGGCTTCGTCTGCGCGGCGGCGTCACCGACGAGGAACGCGCGTCGCGTCGTCGTGCGCGCCGGTGGACCGATTGGAATCGCCCCAGAGCAGAAGTGCTCGGTCTCCACGTCGTAGGTGTCGGTGAGCGCGTCGAACATCTCGTTGACTTCCGCACCCGGTGGGGCCGCAAGTCCGTACTCGACACCTGCATCGCCGCGCGGGATACGCCAGGCGAAGAACCGCGGGACTGTGAGGTGAACGTCCACGAAGTCACCGTGGTCAGGTTCCGGGTCGAACGCGAGGACGCCGTGGAGCGTCTCTGACGGTTCCGGGAGGTCGAGTGAGCGGCGGACCCGTGAGGTTGGGCCGTCGCACCCGGCGACCATCTTGGCGTCGAACGAGACGGTTCCAGACTCGCCCGCGACACTCACGGTCAGTTCCACTCGGTCGTCGAGTTCCTCGATTGCCGTGACCGTGTGGCCTTCGCGGACGTCCGCGCCGGCCTCGCGCGCGCAGTCGGCGAGCGTTCGGTCGAGTTCGACACGGTCGATGACGTTCGAGACTTCCGTCTGTTTGTAGAACGGATACGCCTTCGAGTTCGGGCCGCCGACGTGGAAGTCTGCGCCGTAGATACGGTTCTGGAAGAGGTGGTCACGTGCCTCGTCGGGGACGTACTCCCAGATGTCGGTACTCACGTGCCCAGAGCACGCGAGCGGCGTTCCGACTGTCCCCTTTTCGAGGGCGAGCACGTCGTATCCCGCTTCGGCCGCACGACGGGCGAACCGCGCGCCGGCAGGACCAACGCCGACGACGGCGAAATCGTACATACTCGGGCGTTGACGCGACGGCCAATGAATCTTCTCGCTTCGGTCGAACGGGCCGGAACCAGACCGGGGTTACCCGACGACGGCGAGTCCTGCTGCGGTTCGCCGCGCTTCACCCCACGGGATATCGAGTTTGGTCCACGAGTCGCCGAAGTCGGCCGTTCGGAAGAGCCCGTGGTCGTTGACTGCGTAGCACTCGCCACCAACCAGGCCGGATGCCAAGACGGCGCGCGTCGCACCCGCTCCCGTCGGCAGGCCGATGTCGTCGAGGCGCTCCCACGGGTCACCGTCGCGTGAGCGGTACAGGTAGCTCTCCGCAGCCCCAACGTTGTGGGCCCGCATCGGACTCCGTGCGGAAGTCAAGAGGACCGACCCGGGGTCTGCCGGGTCGACGACGACGCTCCAGCAGTACCCGTGGCCGAGTCCCTCGGTCGGTGTCGTCCACGACGTACCGCCGTCGTCGCTCTCGGCGTAGCCGTCGCCAGCGGCGTCCCAGACGTGTCCCGGTCGGTCGGGGTGCGTCGCCATCGAGTGGGTGTCTCGTTTGCTCCTGGGGACGCGGTCCTGCCACGTCCCGCCGCCGTCGAGCGAACGAACGAGCGCGCCCGCCTCAATGGCGACGAAGAGTCGGTCCGGGTCCACGGGGTCGACTTCTATCCAGCGAACGTGGTGGGTGTGTGGCCGCGGCGGGAACGCCCACGACGACGCAGAAGGGAGGTCCGTCAGCGACGGGAGTTCGGCCCACGTCTCTCCGCCGTCAGTCGACCGAAACACCGTCGACGGTTCCGTGCCGGCGTAGACCACGTCCGGGTCGGCGGGTGAGATTGCGAGACTCGTCACGGAGTCGATGACCGTCTCAGCCCCACTCTCGTGCCACGTCTCACCGCCGTCTGTCGTCCGGAAGAGACCAGCGTCGAAGGTGCCACAGAAGGCACGCGCTGGGACACGCGGGTCGCCCGCGACACACTCGATTCGGTGGTCGCCGAGGCGACGACGAGTCCGAAGGTCATCCGGTGGGCCAGTGACGGCGAGTACTGCGCCGTCTGCTGCTGCGTAGAGATGCATAGGGAAACTACGGCCTCCACACGCAAAAGGACGACAGCGCGTCGTAGGGCGCGTCGTGACTCCAACGGGGCGAAGAGGCCTACGACAGGTCGCGGCGCTCGAACACCTCGGCGGCGAGCACCACGAGGACACACGCAGTGACGAAGAGGACGGCCACGCCACCCCAGTCGACGTCGCCAGCAACGAGGAGTTCGCCGGGGTCGATGTAGCGCGTGAGCGAGAGCGACCCGAGGAACTCGTAGTCGGTGTCCGTCGTCAGCGAGTCGAGGAGGAACGTTCCGAAGATGACGCCGATGGCGGCGCCTTGGGCCCGGCGGACTCGTTGGAAGAACGCCGATGCGAGCAGGCCGACGGCGACGCAGTCCACGAGGTAGAGCGCGCCAACCGCGTGGACCAAGACGAGCCGAGACACCCGAATCTCCTCGTCGATGAGGCCAGCACCGAGGATAACGGATGCGAAGACGACGATATTGACGAGTGCGATTGCCGGGAGCATCGCGAGGAACTTGCCGATGACGAACCGGGTTCGAGAGATGGGGCGGACGAGGACGAACTCGATCGACTTGCGGTCGACCTCACCGGCGATGAGCGACCCTGCGGCGTAGGCGAAGTAACTCCCGACGATGAGCAACCAGACGAGTTGGTAGAGTTCGATGACGAGGTAGCCTTCGAGCGACGAGATGTCGGTGACGCTCCCGACGAACGCCGTTCTGAACTCTTCGGGATACGACTCCAGCAGTTCGTTGAAATCGACGTCTGCCTCCCCGAACGAGGGGAACACGGCGATGGTGAGACCGACTGTCGCGACGAGTAGCGCGGTGACGATGAGAATCCCGCGCCGGCGCTGGTCGAACTCGAACAACGCGATGTCGAGTTCACGCATCGGCGACCTCTTCGGGCAGGTCTGTCTCTCCAGCCTCCTCGCTCTCGTCCTCGTCGGCGTCGTAGAAGTGCATGAACACGTCTTCGATGGCCGTCTCGCGCACTTCGAGGTCGTCGATACGATAGGCTTCGAGTGCGTCCACGAGGCCGTCGTAGTTCCCCGAGATGACGAGGCGAAGTGAGCCGTCGGGTTCGAGTCTCGCGTCGATGGTCTCGTCGAAGTCGAAGTCGGCGAGGTCGATGGCGTCGGGCGACTGGAGCGTGACGACCTTCCCACTCCGTTCGAGGAGGTCGTCGATGTGTTCGACGGCGACGAGTCGGCCGTTTCTGATGATGCCGACCTGGTCGCACACCTGCCGAACCTCGCTGAGGATGTGGGTCGAAAAGAACACCGAGACACCCCGGTCACGCTCCTCGCGGAGGAAGTCGTAGAACTCCTGTTGGACCAGCGGGTCCAACCCGGACGTGGGTTCGTCCATCACGACGAGGCGCGGTTCGTGCATGAACGCCTGGACGATGGCGAGTTTCTGTCGGTTCCCTCGTGAGTAGCCTCGAACTGGGCGGTCGAGTGGAACCGGAAAGCGTTCGAGGAGTTCGTCGCGTCGTTCGTCACCGGAGAGACTCGCAAGGTAGTCGAGGGTCTTCCGGCCCGTCACGTCGTCGTAGAACTGGGGGTCTCCGGGGATGTGCCCAATCTGGTCACGAACGCCGAGGAAGGCGTCCCGGTCGTCGATTGGGACGCCGAGAATGCTCGCGGTTCCAGCAGTCGGCGTGAGAAATCCCAAGAGAAGTCGGATCGTCGTCGACTTCCCGGCCCCGTTCGGCCCGAGAAAGCCGAACAGCTCGCCCTCGGGAACCGTGAGGTCGAGTTCTTCGATGCCGCGAACGTCCCCGTAAAATTTGGTCAACCCTTCGATGTTGATGGCGGGGACAGTCATGCTACGAGGTAGGCGTGCCGCCAACCTATCCCTTGCGTGCAATTACCAACTGATGAGAGTTGGAGCGGCGGTTAATATTACAGCCGACTAATATGAATTGACCGAGCGAGGTACCGCCCCGCCGGTTGGTACCTACCATGATTCGACGTACTCGGCGACTGAGCGCTGCACTCCTCGCGACACTGCTCGTGCTGTCGGCTCTCCTCGGAGCGACAGGGAGCGCAGCGACCGCAACACGCGTCTCAGGGAGTCCCGACCTCACGCTCGTCGCACCGGAGAACCGCCTCGTTGCCGGCAGCGAGACGGTCGTCGAGGTGTTCGTCGTCAATACAGGGACCGTCACTGACGACGGTCCCGAGCAGTACGAAGCGCTCGTCCAGACTGCGCGGGCGCTGACGTTCGAAGCGGAGTCGGAAGGACCGATAACGGTCGCCAGTGGTGAGATACCAGTCGGAACCGTCCCCGAGGGCGTCTCCGGGCCGGTGTCACTCAGACTCCGGGTCGCAGAAGGTGCCAAACCGGGAACCTACGAAATCCCAGTCAAGTTCTCCTACGACTACACGTCGTCTGTCTTCATCGATGGCGAGTCTGTCCAGACGACACACCGAAGTCGGACCATCACGCGAGACCTCGAAGTCGTCGTCGAGCGCCGCCCCGCGTTCGACGTCGAGGCGGTCGACTCCGAACTCGCCGTCGGCGACACCGGAACCATCGCGCTCAACGTGACGAACGTCGGCCCCGTCGATGCCGAAGACGCCACCGTGACGGTCACCTCGACCGACCCAGAGATTTCCTTCGGAGATGGCGTGCCGACCGCCGAGAGTTTCGTCGGGGACTGGGAAGCCGGAGAGACCCAGCGCGTCGAGTTCCGGACCCGCGTCGCCGACGACGCCATCGTCCGGAACTACTCGGTGGACGTGACGGTGACGTACCGAGACGAAGACGGACAAGAACGGACCTCTCGTACGCTCGTCGCAGGCGTCAGTCCGACTCGTGGCGCAACCTTCGAACTCGTAGACGTCGATGCGGCCGTCGCCGTCGGAGATACCGGAACACTGACACTCGAACTCCAGAACGTCGGCGACGCGACGGCCACAGGAACCACCGTCGGCATCGAATCGACGGACTCCGAGATTACGTTCGGTGCCGGTGCACCCGCCGCAGAGGCGTACGTCGGCGCGTGGGAACCCGGCGAGACGAAGCGCGTGAGTTTCCGGACGCGTGTCGCCGACGACGCCCTCGACCGTCCCTACTCGCTCGACGTGGGTGTCACGTTCCGCAATCCCGGCGGCGACCGAAAGACCGAGTCGCTCGTCGCCGGCCTCGACCCCGGCGCTGGGCCAGCGTTCAGCATCACCGTCGAAGAGAGTGACCTCCGCGTCGGCGGCGTCGGCCGTGTCTCCGGAACTGTCCAGAACGTCGGTGAGAGCGAGGCCCGTGACGTGGTGCTTCGCCTCGACGCGAACGGAACGGGGATGACACCGACCGACCTCGAAGTCACCCTCGGCACGCTCGGCCCGGGTGAGTCAGCCGAGTACGAGTACGCGATCGCACTCGCCGAAGGGACGACACCCGGACCACGGCGACTCCCGTTCGTCGTCGAGTACCGACCGCCGGGCGACGAGATGCGGGCGTTCGACCGAACCGACGTCCTCGCCACGGTGAGCGCGCGCAATCCCGCGATTGCAGTCGAACCGCGAGATGCGGTGTTCGAAGTCGACTCGAACGGCCGTCTCGTCCTCGCGGTGACGAACACCGAAGACACACCGCAGACTGACGTGACGGTCCGACTCGCCGCCGAAGAACCACTCTCCAGCGAGGACGCCGTGGCGTTCATCCCGCGGATGGAAGCGGGCGAGACGAGACTCGTCGTCTTCGACCTCGAAGTGAGCGACAACGCCGTTCCGAAGACACAGGCCGTCGTCGTCAACGTGAGTTATCAGGACGACGCTGGCCGGCAACTGACAACCGGACCCCAACAGGTCGCTGTCGAAATAATCGAACCGTCGACGACGTTCCCCATCATTCCGGCCGCCGTCGCCATTCTCGCACTCGCCGGCGTTGGCTACTGGTGGTACCGACGGCGGTAATCGGCGTCTCGACTGGTGGTACCGACGGCGGTAACCGGTGTCTCGAACGTTCTGGTCAGGTGTGAATTCGAGCTATTGTCATGGGGTGAGTGTGTCTATCATGGATCTCCCAAGAACGATAACGAGTCCAGTCACCGGTGGACGGCGCGAGTTTCTGAAACTCCCGGAGGAAACAGACGGCGCGTATCTGCAGTTCGAGACGACGTTGCAAGCGCAGACACCAGGTCCGCCGATGCACTATCACCCGACGGCGACAGAGCAGTTCGAGATTCGAGCAGGGTCACTGTACGTCACCATCGACGGCGACGACGACGTTCTCGGGAGGGGTAAGACAGTCGTCGTTCCTGCACGAACACCGCACACGTTTCGCATCGGCCCTCTCGGCGTGCGAATCATCGTGACGGTCACCCCGCCGGGTCGATTCGCGGAGTTCCTCGTGAGTGAGTACGCGCTGATGCACGCCGGGAAACTCGAGAACTGGAGCGATGGTGACATCCTCGCCGTCGCACCGTGGCTCCACGAGTTTCGAGACGTGACGCGACCAGCCAGTCCGATACAGTACGTCATCTGGATGCTCGCACCAGTCGGACGCGCGTTCGGGAACCCGCCGGTACCAGCGTATCCGGTCGGCGACGAGAGAGAAACAGGGGAGACAGCCGAAACAGCGGAGTGAGAAACGAACGGCTCAGTCGTCGTTCGGCACTTTCGCCGGTTTGCGACGGTCCGAGCGCGGTCCCTCTTTGTCAATGTCCGGGAGATAGTCGCGGAGGTACCGACCCGTGTGTGAGTCGGGGTTCGTCGCAATCTCCTCTGGCGTTCCGCTGGCGACGATGGTCCCACCGTTTTCGCCGCCCTCGGGGCCGAGGTCGATGATGCGGTCTGCGTTCTTCACGAGGTCGAGTTCGTGTTCGACCACGAGGACCGTGTTGCCGTTATCGACCAGGCGCTGGAGCACGTCGATGAGTTTCCGCTCGTCCTCTTTGTGGAGTCCCGTCGTCGGTTCGTCCAGCAGGTAGAGCGTGTCGCCGGTCTGTTTCTTGCCGAGTTCCTCTGCGAGTTTGACACGCTGGGCCTCGCCACCGGAGAGCGTCGTCGATGGCTGCCCGAGTTGCATGTAGCCGAGGCCGACGTCGTGGAGCAGTTGGAGGCGACGGCGAATCTGCGAGTTCGCCTCGAAGAATTCGAGCGCCTCGTCGACTTCCATCTGGAGCACGTCCGCGATGGTCTTGTCCTTGTA
The DNA here is from genome assembly GCF_009674585.1 of Haloferax marinisediminis. NCBI lineage: Archaea > Methanobacteriati > Methanobacteriota > Halobacteria > Halobacteriales > Haloferacaceae > Haloferax > Haloferax marinisediminis. The sequence goes on from NZ_WKJP01000001.1 coordinate 311,906, forward strand.
GCGAACGTCGAGCGTCTCGGCGTTGTAGCGGGCGCCGTTACACTCCTCACAGGGGACGTACACGTCCGAGAGGAAGTTCATCTCGATTTTGACGTTCCCTTGTCCCTTACAGGCCGCACAGCGGCCGCCCTTGACGTTGAACGAGAAGCGACCCTTCTCGTAGCCACGTTGCTTGGAGAGTTTCGTCTGGGCGAACAGTTCGCGGACGTAGTCGAAGACGCCGGTGTACGTCGCGGGGTTCGACCGTGGCGTGCGACCGATGGGTGACTGGTCGATGAGGCGGACCGTCTCGATTTGGTCGTAGCCGTCGATTGCGTCGTGTTCGCCGGGGTCCACGGAGGTGTTGTCGTTCATCCGGCGGGCGAGTCCCTTGTAGAGAATCTCGTGCATCAAGGTGGACTTGCCCGACCCGGAGACACCGGTGATGGCGGTGAACGTCCCCAGTGGGATGGGTACGTCGAGGTCTTTGAGGTTGTGCTGGCGCGCGCCGCGGACGACGAGTTCGCCGTCGCCCTCGCGTCGCGTCTCGGGCACGTCGATGTCTTTGCGACCGGAGAGGTAGTCGGCTGTGATGGAGTTGTCCGCCGCGACGATGTCGTCGAAGTCACCCTGTGCGACGACTTCACCACCGCGCTTGCCCGGACCGGGACCCATGTCGATAATCTCGTCTGCCCGGCGCATCGTCTCCTCGTCGTGTTCGACGACGATGAGCGTGTTTCCGAGGTCGCGCAGGCCTTCGAGCGTGTTGAGGAGTTTGTCGTTGTCGCGCTGGTGGAGGCCAATCGAGGGTTCGTCGAGGACGTAGAGGACGCCCACGAGACCCGACCCGACCTGCGTGGCGAGACGGATACGCTGTGACTCGCCGCCGGAGAGGGTCGCCGCTTCGCGGTCCAGCGTGAGGTACTCCAGCCCGACTTCGGTCATGAACCCGAGGCGGGCGCGAATCTCTTTGAGAATCTCCTGTGCGATGGTTCGCTCGCGGTCCGTAAGTTCGGCTTCGAGACCCTCGAAGTGCGAGAGCGCGTCGGCGATGCTCAGACGGTTCACTTCGGGGAGCGTCGTCCCGCCGACGCGGACGTGGCGAGACTGCTCTTTGAGGCGCGACCCGTTACACGCCGGACAGGTCGTGACGGCCATGTACTCCTCGATGTGGTCGCGCGTCCGGTCGGAGTCGGTCTCCACGTGCCGTCGTTCGAGGTTCTCGACGACACCCTCGAACGGGTGTTCTTTGTGTCGCGTCCCGTTCTTCGTCGTCCACTCGAACACCACGTCTTCGGTGGTCCCGAAGAGGAAGGCGTGCTGGACCTCCTCGTCGAGGTCTTCGAACGGCGTACTCACGCTGACGCCGAAGTGGTCGGCGACGCAGTCGATTTGTCTTCGGTAGTACGTTCGGTTGTAGCTCCACGGTTCGAAGACGTGTTTGAGCGGTTTCGACGGCTCCGTGACGACGAGGTCTGGGTCGACCTCTTTGGCCTTCCCGAGGCCCTCACACTCCGGACAGGCCCCGTGGGGACTGTTGAAGGAGAACGACCGCGTCTCGATTTCGGAGAAGCGGAACGAGGAGTTCGGGTTGCCGAGTTCTTCCGAGAACTCGACGACGAGTCGGTCGTCTTCCTCACCCGCGAGCGACCCCGTCGAGCGCGTGTTGGACGCGAAGGGGAGGTCCTTCGGTGGGTCGGGGACGATGAGTTTGAGGACACCGCCCGCCTCTTCGAGTGCCGTCTCGACGGAGTCGGCGATGCGAGAGCGCGCTTCGGTCGAGACTTTCACCCGGTCGACGACGACGTCGATGGTGTGGTCGTAGTTCTTGTCGAGTTCGGGGGTCTCGAACGAGAGGTCGTACTCCTCGCCGTCGACTTCGACCCGGGCGTAGCCGTCGGAGACGAGGTCCGAAAACAGGTCTTTGAACTCGCCTTTCTGGTCGCGGACGACCGGGGCGACGATTTTCGCTTTCGTCCCTTCGGGGAGTTCGAGAATCTGTTCGACCATGTCCTGTGCAGACTGCTCACCAACTTCTTCGCCCGTGATGGGGTCGTACTGCGTGCCGACCCGCGCGTACAGGAGGCGGAGGTAGTCGTGGAGTTCGGTGACCGTCCCGACGGTCGAACGCGGGTTGTTCGCCCCGTTCTTCTGGTCGATGGAGATTGCCGGAGACAGACCCTCGACGGCCTCGACTTTCGGCTTGTCCATCTGGCCGAGGAAGTTCCGGGCGTACGCCGACAGCGACTCGATATAGCGGCGTTGGCCCTCCGCGTAGATGGTGTCGAACGCGAGGGAGGACTTACCCGACCCCGACAGGCCGGTGACGACAGTGAACGTCTCGCGAGGGATGCGGACGTCGAGGTCCTTGAGGTTGTGCTCTTCGGCACCGCGAACCTCGATGTGGTCCTTGCTCATTCGGACGTCTCTAGGGACGAGGGGACCGAATAGGCATCGGTTCGGGCCATCCGAACCGCATGTTGCGGGCCTCCCACCCGCAGTGAAAATTCGGCGTTAGGAGTTGAGTTTCGAACGTGCGACCGAGACGTTCGTCGGAGTGATGATAATCTGGTCGTCACCCTTCTGGACGATGTCGCCGTCGACTTCTCGTGCGACCTGTCGAAGGTCGTCGATGATGTGTTCCATCGTGCTGTCCGACGTCGTGTGTCGAGTGATGTCTGCGATGACCATGTCACCGTCGTAGACGGCGTCTTTGATCGCGATGACGTCCTGTTGGCCACCGATATCCGCGATGTGGACCGAAATGCCGGCCGTCCCGCGGGCGGTATCGAAGTCGTCGAGGTCGAGTTCGACGTAGTCCTCGGTCGTTCTCGAGCCACCACCACCGAGAATCTTGCTCATGATGCCCATAGGACGTAGAGAGGTCACGACAGGGTTAGTTCTTACGTCAGACGACTATCAGGCATCAGATACATTCTCGGCGGTGAGACTCCCCTGAGCGCCCCGACAACCGGCGTTCCCGGCCGATTCCGTCGGGTGTTTTTACTGCGCTTACCCTGTGACACACCATGACCTTCAGCATCTGCGTCCACGAAGCGTACACCGACAGCGACGGGACAGACCAGCATCGCTTCGGTGTCGCCGTGACGACCCGACTGCCCGGCGTCGGCGCACTCTGCCCGTTCGCGAGCGAACACGGTGCCATCGCGACACAGGCGCTGACGAACGTCGAACTCGGCCGAGCGGGAACCTCGTATCTGGCAGACGGGCTCGCGATCAACGACGCCTTGCAGGCGCTCTTGAACGCCGACGACGGGCGCACACAGCGACAACTCCACGGCGTCGACGCCGACGGAACCTTCGCCTTCACGGGCGACGACTGCCACGACTGGGCGGGACACCGTACAGGTGCCGACTTCACTGTCGCGGGGAACTTGCTCACGGGTGAGTCAGTCGTCGACGCCGTCGCCACGTCCTACGAGAAGAGTGGCCGCGACGACCCGTTGGCCAAGCGCCTCATCGACGCACTGGGCGCGGGACACGCCGAGGGCGGCGACAAACGCGACGACCTGACGGTCCAGAGTGCGGCAGTCGTCGTCGCGACGACCGAAGACAGGGAGATGGACCCCTACTACAACGATCTCCGCGTTGACGCGACGGAGACGCCGCTCCGGGACCTCCGCGAGACGTTCGCACTGGCACGTGAGGGCTACGAAGCAGCCATCGAAAAGTACGCAGACGCGTGAGTTAGACCGAGAAGTTGAACAGGTCGTCGCCGACGTGGTGGATGGATTCGACGACTTTCCCGGAGTCGCCGACGAGGTCGACACCGTCTTCGAGCGCGCGCCCGATTGCGAGGATTTTGCCGTGGTTCTCTTCTGCGATTGCGACGAGGTCACCGGCGGCGATGCTCTCGTCCGCTTCGGTGATGCCGGGGCGCATGACGTCGGCACCACTGGAGACGAAGGAGACCGCACCCGCGTCGACGGTGACGACGTTCTTCGTCGGTGGGAACTGGTTCGCACCCTTGACGGTCAGGAACGGTTCGCCTTCGACGTAGAGGACTGCCGGTTCGCCGTCGACGAGGACGACCTCGTAGTCCGCGTCAGCGAACTCGACGCCCTCGAACGCGTCGCCGTCGATTTCGACGCCGAGGAGCGACTCGATGGACTCTTTGACCGCTCGGATTTCGTCGTTCCGGAGATGGTGACGAGATTTGACCTTCATATCGGTTCGTGGACGCTCACGGCCGATAAATCGACCGCTCCACGTCGAACGATTGCACCACATCGGCGACGGGTGGGTCGTCCACACCGAGCGATAGCGGGTCGACCATACCGAGCGACCGAGGCCACCTCGGCGGGTCGTACGACGCGCGTCGCACAGAACCGGAACAACAGATAAGTACGGTTGGGTCCACCTCATCCATATGTGGCGCTCCCGGACCAACCGGGACCGGAAGTCGGTCGTGTGCATCGCGTGCGGCGACTCAGTGCTCCGGTCGGCGGCGCGTGAGTACGACAAAGAGGGGAACCGCTGGGAACGACACGGAAAGCGGTTCGAACACCTCTGTAAGGAGTGTTACCGAGACCTCTGTCACCAACCACGCGAAGAACTCGAAGGCCTCCTCGTCGACATCGAAGAACACGGCATCTCACAAGAGGAGTTCCTCATTCGGTACTTCGACGCCGTCGCCGAACGGTACGAGTCGCCGGGAGAGCGCGGACGGTAGTCGACGAGTCGCTGACTCCACTGCACGCGGCCGACCAGTGACTTCGTTTTGCAGTCTCGACGCCGCGTCCCCGACACGCATTTCTCCCTGCCCCGTTTAGACGGGTCCATGTCAGACGACGCGCAGGCGTACGCCGGAACTGCCGAAGGGCAAGGCCCGGTCGAAATCGACGCCGAACTCGCGCGACACCTCCAGAACAAGCGCGAGGAACTGTTCGAGGAGTTCGAGATTCGCGACAAATTCCCACCGGAAGTTCTCTCGGAGGCACGCGCCCGCACCGAGGGTGTCCACGAGGAGATCGAAGACGAGCTCGAACACCGTCAGGACCTTCGGGACCTGACGACGTGGACGACCGACCCTGTGGACGCACAGGACTTCGACGACGCCATCAGCATCCGCGAGAACGACGAGACGTACACGCTGTGGGTCCACATCGCCGACGTGACCCACTACGTCCACCCCGGCTCAGAGATGTGGGCCGAGGCCGTCAAGCGCGGGAACACCGTCTATCTCCCCGCCTACACGATTCACATGCTCCCGCCGGTCCTCGCCGAGACGGTCTGTTCGCTCGTCCCGAACGAGGACAGACTGGCACACACCGTAGAGATGGAAATCAAGAAGGACACGCTCTCGTTCGAATCTATCGACATCTACAAGTCCGTTATCCACTCCGACGAGCGCCTCACCTACACGCAGTGTGAGAACCGCCTCGACGACGAGGACGCGCCGCTGCACGACGAGAACGCACTCGTCTACGACCTCGCAGACCAACTGCACGAACAGCGCAAAGAAGACGGCTCGCTCGTCCTCAACCCGAGTCGCGACCGCGCACACACCATCATCGAAGAGTGCATGCTGAAGGCCAACAAGGCGGTCACGCACGAACTCATGTGGAGCCGTGGTGTCGAAGCGATGTACCGCGTCCACCCGCAGCCGACGCCCGACCAGTGGGACAAGGCGCTCCGCGAGATTACCGAACTCGACGGCGTGAGCATCAAGTCCACGTCGTGGGACGAACCCCGCAAGGCCGTCAATGACGCCCTCGAGAGTGCGAACTCCCGAACCCTGAACAAGATTCAGCGCGCCGTGCTGAAGGTCATGCCTCGCGCGAAGTACATGAACGACCCCTTCGGCGGCCACTACGCGCTCAACTTCGACATCTACGGGCACTTCACCTCGCCCATCCGCCGTCTCTCGGACCTCATCAACCACTGGATCGTCCACGAGAACGACGTCCCAGAGGACCTCGTGGAACTCTGTGACCGTGCCTCTGACCGCCAGAAGGACGCCGAGACGGCCGAGCGACTCTACAAGCAGTTCCTGCAAGAAGTCGGCCTCGACCCCTACGCAGTGAACAACCGCGGTATCGTCACCATCGACGACGATGGCGACGTCATCGACGAGAACGGCCTCCCGCCGCGCGAGTAGACGCGCTACCTCGCTTACATTTTTCGTCACGCGCAGCGTCGTGGACGTATGAACAGAGTCCAAACGACCGTCGTAGACGGTCTCTTCGCGTTCCTCGTTGGATTCCTCGTCGGCACGGCGACGAGCGGCTGGAGAACAGGGCTTCGTGCGGGCACGACGGCCGCCATCGCCTCGGCAGTCGTGACGTGGGTCGTCTACGGTGTCCTCGAAGTGGAGACGCTCGTCGAAGAGACGACTATCGACACCGAGCGAATCGTCGGCGAGTGACCGCCTTGCGTCGGTCCGTGAGCAGCGTCGCTACTGCTTGTGCGTGAACAGCAGGATGTCGTTGTCGTGTGCGGTCACACAGAGGTCGAGCATCATGCTCAGTTCGAGACTGTTGTAGTCGTCTTCGCAGACCACCAGGTCGTCGAACGGTTCCTTACAGGCCGGACAGGCGATGGCAACGGTGTTCTGGTAGGTGGTGACGCCGCCGCTGGACTCGTAGGGAGTGAGTGACGACCGAAGTTCGTCGAGTTCCTCGTCGTTCATGAGAGTGTTGTGTGTAGGGCGAGCGTATAATTCTTCACGGTTGGACATCCGTCACGTTCGAACTCGGTCGTCGCCGTCCAGTCCACACGCCCAGCGGAAGTGTGGGTGAATCCACGCCAACTCTGCGACGTTCCGCTCGACCCACGTCGCCGGGTCGCTCAGTCGACGTGAGAGCACTTCGGCGTCGTCCTCGTGTGTGCCGTCACGGTCGAACGGAACCGATTCCAGCGTCTGCGAGGCCGGGTTGAAGAACACTGCTCGTTCGCTGTCCTCACCGAGTGCGACCAACCGCGACCCGCTGGCGTCCTTCTGGAGGAGCGCCTGCGCCATACGGTGTTGGTAGACCCCACGACGCGTCTCACGGAGCGTCGAGACGACGTCTCGAAACAGCGCGGTTGGGTCCGACGGTGGGACGCCGTGTCCTGTTTCCATACCCCTGTCGTCGGAGTGGAGTGTAAAGAGGGTCCGCCAAGGGCGGAGTGAAAGTGGTTGGTTTAGCGAAAGTGGAATCGAGGGACTACGAGTCGGTGCCGGGAACGTACCGTCTGAAGAGCGGAACGAACGGTTTGAGGAGGAGGACAGCGACGCCGACGAAGACGTACAGCGTCCACGCTGCAGGCATCCCGAGTTCACGGAGTGTAAGCGTGAGACCGAGTACGAGGAGAACGTAGACCCAGAACACGAGGACGACAGGGACGTACCCGTGAGTGGGCGATGGGGTCTCGAACACAGTCTCCCTTCGGGTCGAAGCGACGAAATCCTTCTGGGGCGACCACGGAGCGTGTGCGCTCAGACTGGTACGGAGTCAGTCACCCAGTCGTCACGCTCGTCAGTCACCCAGTCGTCACGCTCGTCAGTCTCAGTCGCCGCCGAGTTGCTCGAGTTTTACCCGCGCGTGGTCGACGAGGAGTTCGGCGAACTCCTGGTCGTACTCGTCGAACGCGCCGACGTCGCTTGACACCGCTTGGAACGTTCCGAACGTCCCGATGGGGACGGTCATCGCCGACCGATAGTCTGTGTCTGCCGGCGTGATGTCGGACTCTCGAAGGTCGTCGACGATACTCGTCTCCTGACTGTTGTACGCTCGCACCGCGAACGTGTCGTTCGAGTCGAGCGACGTTCGCTCGTAGTAGCCGCTGTCGTCGTCTTTGAGCTTCCACGCTTCCTGAACGAGGTAGCCGTCCTGTTCGATGTCGACCGCGACGAGGTCGAAGTTCAGCACGTTCTCGGCCGTCTCGACGAGCGTCTCGTAGACGGTCTGTTCGTCGCTCGACTGCTCCATCGTTTGCGCAGCGCTGTGAAGTGCGGTCAGTGTCTGTTCACGCTCTTTCCGCCTCGTTATGTCGACGGCAGCGCCGGCCGTGGCAAATGGCTCTCCATCGTCGTCGAACAACGGTGTGATTCTCGCGAGATAGACGCGCGTACCGTACGTCGTCTCGAGTGTTTCTTCGACTTCGACTGGTTCACCCACCGACAGCGCGTGCTTGTCGTGCGCTTTGAACAGTTCGGCGATATCCGCACCGAGCAGGTCGTCAACCGGCGTGCCAGCGACGTCGAGGTCGCTGTCGATATCGAACAACTCCCGGTAGTTCTGATTCATCAGCATGAACCGGTGGTCCGTGTCGCGCATCCAGAGTGCTGCCTGCACGCTATCGAGGATTCCCTGCAGTTGTCTGGTTCGCGTCTGGAGTTGTCGTTCTCGGCGTTTTCGCTCTGTAACGTCGGTGAAGTAGACGTAGATGCTCTCGTCGGTTTTCGCCGGGAAGATTCGTTCTTCGATCCACCGAGTTGGCTTGATGTCGGACTTGGCTTCGATTATGCGTGGTTCGCCCGTCTCGATGACCTCCTTGTACCCCTCGACAGACGCGTTCGAGTCGTCGACGGCCATGAGTCGCTGATAGTTCATCCCGACGAGTTTCTCACGCGAGAGTCCCGTCAGTTCGACCGTCTGTTCGTTGACGTCCGTGACCGTGAGGTCGGCATCCATCTCGACGAATCCGTCGGTGATTCGCATGAGCGTCTGGCGACGCCGGTGGTTGGCACGTTCCGAGCGACGGCGAGCGCGGTCCTGCGCGACGCTGTTCGTGATTCGGTTCGCGAGAACGGTGTACTGGCTGGTGCCGGTCTCTTTCTGGATGTACTCGGTCGCACCGGCCGAAATTGCATCGGCCGCGATTTCCTCTGAGCCCTTCCCGGTGAAGAGGATGAACGGGAGTTCGGGGTGCGTCTCGCGGACCGCCTCCAGAAACTCGATGCCCGTCTGGTCGGGCATGTCGTAGTCGCTGACGATGCAGTCGACGTCGGTCTCGGACAGTCGAGCGAGGCCGTCTTCAGCACGCGTGGCCGACACGACGCTGAGATGTTCGTTCGTGCGTTCGAGATAGGCTGCCGTCAGCTCCGTGAAATACGGGTCGTCGTCGACGTGCAATACTCGAATCGTGCCAGCCATGTGTCTGCTGTTCTGGATTGGCTGTTATAGTCATTCTGCTCTACCTGTCCGGGTGTTGGCCTTTCGTCGCAGCGTTTGCGTCGTCCGAAAAAGCAGTTCTACCGCCGAATATTTCGGTCTGAGCGTGGTTCCAATGGGCTGCCACACAAGACACTTATTATTAGTATGACACGTTTGGAGTGGCCATGCCCTCCAACTGGCGAGCGCTCTTCGTGATTGGTGTCGTGCTCCTTGCGGGGTGTAATGGGAGTTGAGCTCATTCCCAGATTCAAATCCCCCACTCGGACATTCACGACTTGACACCGAAGTGTTGAGACGGAGTCTTGACGGACTCACGTCTCTGTGGGTAGCGTCGCGAAAATGGTAGTGGACTCGCGGGGTCCCCGTGAACGAAGTGAACGGGGGCAAGCGAGTCCATCGACTAAGGGAGTGAAACGACCGAAGGAGATGGACTCGCGGGGATTTGAACCCCGGGCCTCTTCCTTGCGAAGGAAGCGATCTGCCACTGATCTACGAGCCCTCATTCCCACGGAGTCGTGGGATACACTTATACCCTATGTTTCGCTGGTCACTGGGCGTGCGATAACAGCCCGTTCCGTCTGGCGATTATGGGCGTGTGTGTCGGCGTGTCGAATCGAAGTGAGATGACACGCGCCTTAGCGCTGATACCAGCTCGGAGGCAGAGTCCTCCGGACGCGCGCCTCGACAGCCGCGAATGTGACGGAATGCGTCACGAACGGTGTGTCCGAAGTGGACAGACCGTGTGGGTTAGTCTTCGAGGACGATCTCGATGCTGACGTCGTTAGGGACCTGGACGCGCATCAGCTGGCGCAGCGCGCGTTCGTCAGCGTCGAGGTCAATCAGACGCTTGTGGACGCGCATCTCCCAGTGCTCCCACGTCGCCGTCCCTTCGCCATCAGGCGATTTGCGGGCCGGGATTTCGAGCGTCTTCGTGGGCAGCGGGATCGGCCCGCTGAGGTTGACGCCCGTCTTGTTCGCGATTTCGCGGACGTCGTCGCAGATTTCGTCGAGGTCTTCCGGACTCGTGCCGGCGAGCCGAACGCGTGCCTGTTGCATCGTTATCGCTCGTTGACTTCGAGCACCTTGCCGGCCGCGATGGTCTGACCCATGTCACGGACAGCGAAGCTGCCGAGTTCGGCGATCTCGGAGGACGGCTCGATGCTGAGCGGCTTCTGCGGACGGACCGTCACGATAGCAGCGTCGCCGGACTTGATGAAGTCCGGGTTCTCCTCAGCAACCTCACCCGACGCGGGGTCGAGCTTCTGGTTGATCTCGGTGATGGTACACGCGACCTGCGCCGTGTGGGCGTGGAAGACCGGCGTGTAGCCAGCGGTGATGACCGAGGGGTGCTGCATGACGACGACCTGAGCCTTGAACGTCTCGGCGACCTTCGGCGGGTCGTCAGCCGGGCCACAGACGTCGCCACGGCGGATGTCGTCCTTGCCGACGCCACGGACGTTGAACCCGACGTTGTCACCGGGGCCCGCGCTGTCGACTTCTTCGTGGTGCATCTCGACCGTCTTCACTTCGCCGCCAACGTCAGACGGCTGGAAGGAGACGTTGTCGCCGGGGTTGAGGGTACCCGTCTCGATACGTCCAACAGGGACGGTACCGATGCCGGAGATGGTGTAGACGTCCTGGATGGGGAGACGGAGCGGAGCGTCCGTCGGTGGGGACGGTGCCGGCAGGTTGTTGAGTGCTTCGAGGAGGATGTCGCCATCGTACCACGACGTGTTGTCGGAGCGCTCGGCGATGTTGTCGCCCTCGAAGGCGGAGATCGGCACGTAGGTCGCGTCGTCGGAGTTGAAGCGGACCTGCTTGAGGAGCTTGCCGACCTGCTCCTTGACTTCCTTGTACGTGTCTTCGCTGTAGTCGACGACGTCCATCTTGTTGACCGCGATGATGAGTTCGCCGATACCGAGCGTACGTGCGAGGAAGACGTGCTCGCGGGTCTGAGGTGCGACACCGTCGTCAGCAGCGACGACGAGAACCGCGTTGTCAGCCTGCGAAGCACCGGTGATCATGTTCTTGACGAAGTCGCGGTGACCGGGACAGTCGACAATGGTGAAGTAGTATTCGTCAGTGTCGAATTCCTGGTGTGCGATGTCGATCGTTACACCGCGCTCACGCTCTTCTGCGAGGTTGTCCATGACGTAGGCGAATTCGAATCCGCCCTTGCCTTTCTCCTCGGCCTCTTCTCGGTGCTGCTCGATGACGTGTTCCGGGACGGAACCGGTCTCGAACAGGAGTCGGCCGACGAGCGTACTCTTACCGTGGTCGACGTGGCCGATAATGGCCAGATTCTGGTGGGGTTTGTCGCTCATTGGTGTATTCACGCGCTAAGGCGCTCTGTGGGGAGTGTTTTTGTTGAAACCCCTAAAACGATTTCGATACGGTCTACGGGCCGTCTAAGCGCCGTACTGCGATTTGCGGAACCATACCACAGTCACAAACCGGTGAGTCTCTTCGACTGGTCGAGACGCCACGAGATGGCCTGTAAAGGCCGAAAATCGGGTTATTCGAGTCGGGAGACGTCGGACAGGACCGCCGTTGCAGTCTCCGGACCACCGGCACCACGGCCGCTAACGTTCAACTGGCCAGCATGTTCCGTCTCCAGTTGGACGATGTTCTGCGTCCCCGTGACAGCCAGCGCGGCACCCTGTGGGACCAGTCGCGGAGCCACGCGCACGCCGTCGGAAGTCGCCTCACCGATGAGACGGACCGTGCGCCCGTCTTCCGCAGCGAGGTCCAGCGCCGTGCCGGGAACGTTCCGAATCCCTTCGACCTCCGCGTCGTTGAGTCGGTACTCTGCCTCGCCGTCGCTCAGCACGTTGGCGAGGATGACGAACTTCAGCGCGGCGTCGATGCCGTCGACGTCGAACGACGGGTCCGCTTCGGCCACGCCGAGGTCCTGCGCCTCCGCGAGGACGTGCTCGTAGTCGAGTCCCTCTGCGGCCATGCGCGAGAGGATGAAGTTGGCCGTGCCGTTGAGCACGCCGCGTGCGGCGGTCACGTGGTCGGCGCCGAGGTCAGATATCGTCGAGAGGACTGGAATCGCCCCGCCGACGGTCGCTTCGAACTGGACGCGGCCTTCGCTCTCCGCTTCGAGTGCGCGCAGGTCCGCGTAGCGCTCTGCGACTGGCCCCTTGTTCGCCAAGACGACGTGTCGGTCGTCGGCCAGTGCGCGCTCGACGTGTGAGAAGCCGGGCTCGGCGTCACCGAGCGTCGTCGGCGTCGCCTCGACCAGCACGTCGTAGTCGGTGTCGAACAGCGCCTCTGGGTCGTCGTCGCCGACGACGCCCTCGCGTTCTTTCCGGTCGTGGACCGTCTGCGGGTCGAGACCCGTCGGGTCAGAGACCGACGACGACGAGTCGGCGAACGCGACGACTTCGTGACCGTACTCGCCGGCGAGGTCCAGGACGGACCCACCGACTGCACCGGCACCGAGGACCGCGAGTCGGAGCGTCATGCTGACTCCTCCGTGAGCGGTTCGATGACGTGCAACTCTTTCTCCGCTGCAATCTCGCGGACGACGGCGAGCGCCTCCTCGGTCTTGCCTGCCCGTGCAGCGAGCCTGAGGCGCGCGCTGGACGATTCTTGCGTCCCGTCCGGTGCGGACAGCGAGAGGTCCTTCACCGTCGCGTCTGCGCACGCCTCGACGCGATGGAGCGTGTCGGAGAGGTCGGAGTCGACGAGGTCGCCGACGAGGATGAGCGTCACCTCTTCACCGAAGTGCTCCGCACCCGCGCGGATGACGTTGACACCGGCCTCGCGGAGGGCGTCGACGATGCCCGCGAATCGGTCTGGCGGACACTCGAGGTCGACTTCGACCGGGATGTGACCACGCGGGGTGAGGTTTCCGCGTTCGTGGAATATCGAAAGCAGGTTACCCCCGTTTTCGGCGATGGGCTGGAGCGCAGCGAGGAGTTGGCCGGGTTCGTCGACGAGTTCGAGTCGAACCGTGTGTGGCTTCGGCATCTCGCCACCGCCGTCGGTTTCGGCCTCTGCCTCGGCATCGCGTTCGCTGTCGATGTCTTGTGTGCTCATCGTCCCACCTCCGTGGGCCGTCCCGACAGTGTTGTCGGCGACGCGTTGCTCAGCCGTGGTTCCGCGTCGACGCGCCAGGAGTCGGGATACGTGCCCCTACGCATATGTGATGGTCATTCGGCCACGAGGTATAAGCCTTCGCAGGTGACACGCCTTGCCGACGACGCCCGCGTGATGGCACATCACACGGTGAAGACGCGACCCGTCGTGTATGACATGCTGAAGGTTCGACTCGCCGTGTTTCAGATGCAGGACGAGTCACGAATGGGCGAACACGAGGGCAGACAGACGGACGGCGACAGCGGACAGACGGCCAGTTAGCGAACAGACGCGAGCGACGAACGTGGTGCCAACTGACGCACCGGAACTCGTGACGGTGCAGTCGCTGGCGGGCCGATAAACGAAAGAAGGCGCTGGAGTGCGCTGTTTAGATGTAGTCGATTGCCTGCGAGAGCTCGAGCTTCATGCCCTTGCGCTCGCGAATCTCCATAATCTTCTCGCGCTGGAGGTTGTCCGAGAGCACGCGGAAGCCAGCGTTCTCCGTGTTCCAGGAGGCGCGACCTTCCGTCGCGGAGCGGACGTCGGAGGAGAATCCAATCATCTCTTCGACGGGTGCGATACCCTCGATGACCATGAGGTCACCTTCCTGGTACATGTCGTCGACGCGGCCACGGCGACCCTGAATCTCGCCGGATGCCGAGCCCATGTAGTCGGACGGAACGTCGATGCGGACGTTCTGGATAGGTTCGAGGAGCTTCACCTGACCCGCGATGAGCGAGCGGTGGACCGCGTCACGCGTTGCAGGGATAACCTGTGCGGGACCGCGGTGAATGGTGTCCTCGTGGAGCTTCGCGTCGTGGAGACGGAGGAGCGTACCCTGAACGGGTTCCGCGGCGAGCGGACCGTCGTCGAGTGCCTCTTCGAGACCCTCGATGACGAGTTCCATCGTCTCGTTGAGGTGCTGGATACCCTTCGTGTCGTCGATGAGGATGTTCGTCCCGTGGATGTGTTCGACGTTCTGGGACGTGTCCTTGTCCATGCCGGCTTCCTGCAGTGCCTCACGGCGCTCCAGTTCGGGCATGTCCATCGAGATTTCGCCGAGCTTGATGGAGTCGACGATGTCCTGCGAGAGGGGTTCCGCCGTGATGTAGAACTTGTTGTGGCGGTTCGGGGAGACACCCTCGACTTCGTGGGACTGACCCTGGACCTGCTCGCGGTAGACGACAATCGGCTCACCGGTGCGGACCGGGATGCCCTGGTTGTCGCGGATACGCTGCGTGATGACTTCGAGGTGGAGTTCACCCTGACCGGAGATGAGGTGCTCGCCCGTGTCCTCGTTAATCTCGATGCGGATGGTCGGGTCTTCCTTCGCGACCTGCTGGAGCGTCTGGATGAGCTTCGGCAGGTCGTCCATGCGCTCTGCCTCGACGGACTTCGTGATGACAGGCTCGGAGATGTGCTCGATGGACTCGAACGGCGTCATCTCGACGGACGAGACGGTGGAACCGGCGATGGCGTCACGGAGACCCGTGACTGCTGCGATGTTCCCTGCGGGGACACCACGGTCGAGTTCCTCGCGCTCGCCACCCATGAAGACACCCACGGACTGGACGCGGTTCTTGCCTGCGGTACCGGAGACGTAGAGCTCCTGACCCTTGCGGATGGTACCGGAGAACAGGCGACCCGTCGCGATTTCGCCCGCGTGGGGGTCCATCGAGATGTCGGTCGCCATGAAGACGACTTCGCCGTCGTCGTCGACTTCGCGCATCTGGCGCGCGAGGTCGGTCTCGGAGTCACCACGCCAGACCGTCGGGATACGACGGGGCTGGGCTTCGAGCGGGTTGGGGAAGTGCTCTGCGACCATGTCGAGAACGACGTCCGAGAGCGGCGTGCGCTCGTGGAGTTCCTGCCGCTTGCTGGCGCGCTCGAGGTCGATGATGTCGCCGAAGGAGATACCGGTCTCTTCCATCGACGGCATGGAGACACCCCACTTGTAGAGGGCGGACCCGAAGGCGACGGTCCCGTCTTCGACGGAGACAGTCCAGTCGTAGTCCTTCTCTTCGGTCATCCCACGGATGAGTTCGTTGACGTCGGAGATGACGTCGAGGAGACGCTGCTGCATCTCCGCAGGACCTTCCTGCAGTTCGTTGATGAGGCGGTCGACCTTGTTGATGAACAGGGCCGGCTTGACGCCCTCGCGGAGTGCCTGACGCAGAACCGTCTCGGTCTGCGGCATGGCGCCCTCGACAGCGTCGACGACGACGAGTGCACCGTCGACAGCACGCATCGCACGCGTCACGTCGCCACCGAAGTCGACGTGGCCCGGCGTGTCGATGAGGTTGATGAGGTGGTTCTGGTCGTTCCACTCGTGGGTCATCGAAACGTTTGCTGCGTCGATGGTGATACCGCGTTCCTGTTCGTCTTCTTTCGTGTCCATCGCGAGCTGCTGACCAGCAGTCTCGTCAGAGATCATGCCGGCACCCGCGAGGAGGTTGTCCGAAAGGGTCGTCTTCCCGTGGTCGACGTGAGCTGCGATGGCAATGTTCCGGATCTGTTCCGGCTTGTCCATCAGTTTCTCACATTCCTGGACGATTTTCTTTCGTCGGCCCATTATACAGAGGCCTACCGGCAGGAGGGTCAAAAGAGTAGTGTTTTTGCCGAGCGGATTTGCCCTTGTCAACCGTTCTACTGCCGGGGTATGAGCATTTCTGTCACGCTAGCGTGAGTGTCGTTAACACTGTCTCGTCCGTGGTCACCCGGCGGAAGAGTCATGTTGGTTGATAACATTACACACATACGAATGGACCTCCGTGTGCTCGGAGGCGCCCCTGCAGACCCGTTCTTGAGCGCCGCCGACCTGTTCGAAACCGAGTTCGACCTCGAATACCCAGTGTTCGTGCACGTGCGTGACGACCCAGACTCTCGCACGTGGGCCGCCCACTATCAGGACCACCACGTCCTCAACATCTCGCGACAGGTCGCGACGAGTGCGATGAGTCGAGAACTCGCCCTCCACGAACTCTCACACATGGCCCGCAACGAGGAAGGCCACGCCTCCCACTACCAGTCCACACGAGAAGCCGTCTTTCTCGCCCTCACCGGACGCACGGTCGAACGGCGAAAACTCGCTCACTGCTACCAGATTGCGAACCACTGCAAGGACATCTACGCCGACGACCTCACGCTCGCCGTCGCGCCCGCGGACAAACTCGTTCAGTTCCTCGAATCACAACTCGCGGCCGCACTCGCGGACCGCCCACGACCGACTGGACGACCGGGGTCACAACTCGTCACCACCGGGTCGGACCCAGAGATTACGGCTGTGAACGCGGCGTTCGCGCTCGCATTAGCTGAACGCCACGACCTCATCGCCCCAACCCACCGACTCTACGACCTCGCGCACGCCGCTGCCGACGACGCGCCGTCGGTGTCGTTGGAGACGTTCAAAGAACACTTCAGAACCCTCGCGACCGACCCCTCGAAGAGCGAGTACCGGCGCACGCTCGTGGACGTGGTGAAGAACTACGTCGTCGGGTCGAACGTCGCGGCCGACTGAGAGAGAACCGCGAGACAGAACGAGTAAACGGTCAGACGAAACGCGAGCAGGCGACCAGACTGAACGCGCAGACGGCCAGACAGCGCGGCCGCTCGAGCGGAGTGAAAAACGAAGAGGGAGAGAGATTATCGGGCCGCTTCTGCGACGCGCTCTTTCTCTTCTTTCTGCGAGATAGCGTACGCCTGCACGTCGTAGTCAGCGGCACCGATGAGCTGCTGCGCGAGCGCCTCGGCGGCGCTCGTCTTCGACTTGTAGGAGCCCTTGAGGGTGCCCTGTGCGATGAACTTCAGTGCTTCGTCGACACGGCGCTGGGGTGCGACGTCGACGGCCTGCGGGACCGAGATGCCACCGTACTTGAGACGGACGGTCTCCTCGCGGGGACCGGCGTTCTCGACGGCGCGGATGAGGACCTGAACCGGGTTCTCCTCGGTCTGCTCGTTGACGATTTCGAACGCTTCCTTGACGATCTTGCTCGTCTTCTGCTTGTGGCCCGTGTTATCTTCCGTCTGCATCAGACGGTTGATGAGGCGCTCGACGATGCTGATTTCGCTCTTCTGGAACTGCTTCGAGGCGTGACGGCCCATCGTGTGGGCAATCGGCGTCGCCTTGATGTAGCGGCTCATGCTGGGGTCGGTGAACTCCATCTCGGAGCAGTCCCAGACACCGAACAGAAGCGCGTTCTGGTTCGCTTCCTCGCTGCTTGCGGGGGAGTCGGGTTCGGGGGCGTCGCTCTCAGACATGGTTAGCGCACCGGCTTCTCAGCGTTTCCACGGACGAGTTCGATCATCGAGACACCGTTGACCTTCTCGACCTTGTAGTTGACACCCGAAAGGTCACCCATCGCGCGACCCTTCGCGCCACCGATACCGGCGATGGTCACTTCGTCGTGCTCGTCGATGAACGAGATTGCACCGTCACCGGGACAGAATGCGGTGACCTGCTTCCCGTTCTTGATGAGCTGAACACGGACACATTTCCGGATTGCCGAGTTCGGCTGCTTTGCTTCGATACCAACCTTCTCGAGGACGATGCCACGACCCTGCGGGGCACCCTCGAGCGGGTCGGACTTCTTGCCGAGACCGCGCTCACGGCGCGCGTACTCAGAGTCGGACCAGCGTCGCTTCTGCCGGTCTTTCTTGAGCTTGCGCGCGGCGTATTTGCCGTTCGCCATAGTGAACGTGATTTCCAGATGGAGCTACTTAAGCCTCCCTTTTCGAATCCGACGAGACGGGTTCAGCGCCGATTAGCGACCCCTAAGAACGAATCTGAGGCCGTTTCGTGAGTTCAAACGACGGCCGCTCGTCTGCGAAGAGGGACTGAACTGCCCGGAGAGTGAGTTGTTTCGCCTTCGTGTGTCAATTACCCACGAGGTCCACGTCGAGGCGGCCACTGACCTCTCGACCCGACGCCGGACCGAGTGTCAGACCAACCTCGTCGAACCGCAACTTCACACGCCGCCTGAACTGTGACCGGACGTCGATGAGATTCACGTCCATCGGTGAGGCGACCCAGAACTCAGCTTTGACGGCGACAGAACTCTCCGCAAATTCGACGATGCGTGAGTTCGGCGACGGGTCGTCCAACACTCGCTCGTCTGCTCGCGCCACTTCGACGAGTTCGCGAAGCGCGCGTTCGACGTCGTCACGGTAGGCGATATCGACTCGTTCGGTGACTCGGTAGCGCTCTCTTCCGTACGGTCGAAGGAGCGCGTTCGTCGTGAGTTCGGTGTTCGGGACCGATATCGTCTCGTTGTTCATCGTCCGTACGCGTGTGACGCGAAAGTCGACTGCCTCGACGACACCTTCGCCACCGGACCAGGCAATCCAGTCACCGACGTTGAAATCCGGGTCGGCGACGAGGAAGAGACCGCTGATGAGCGCGCCGATGACCTCCTGTCCAGCGACGCCGAATACGAGCGTCAACGCCGCGATGATGAGCGCAGTGTCGGTCAACAACGACCCGTAGCCTGCGCCGACGAGACCCGCGAGGCCAGCAGCGAGGACGACCAGTGCGTGTGTGTACGTCCGCGTCGCCGTCTCCAGTGTCGGGTTGTTCTGGTTGCGAGCGCTCACGATTCGCGTGACGGTGGGGACGAAGACGAGTCGCCCGAGGAGGTAGACGACGACTGCGCCGAAGACGAATCCCGCGCCCGCACCGGCGACGTCTTCGTACACCGTGAGCTCCCCGAGGCCGACCTGCCCGAAGAGAGCGGCCACTACTGGTCGAAGTGTCAACATATCTACTCCGCCGCACGCGGCGGACAAAAACGTGTGGTCGCCCGAATGCGTGGCCGCCCTACGTCAACTGGATGTCGTCGATGTCGTAGTGACGACGGGCCAGTTCGCGCGCGGTGTCGATGGTCTTCCCGTGAGCGCCAATCGCGACCCCGCGGTCTTCTTCGGCGACTTCGACGTAGGCGACGACGTCGTTCTGTTGTGAAATCGTCACGTGTCGAACGGCGGCCGGAGCGAGCGCGCTCGCGACGAACGCTTCCGGCGTGTCGGCGTCTTCGACGAGTTCGACGGTCCGGCCGATGCGTCGTTCGACCGACTGGACGGTTCGACCGCCCGGACCGATTGCTGTCGCCATCTCCCCCGCCGAGACGAGGAAGACGACGCGGTCGTCGAAGACGAGACAGTCGGTCGCCGTCGCGCCGGTTTCGTCCTCGAAGAGGGCGATGTATCGGCGTGCCGTATCCGACAGCGTGACTTTCATCGTTAGTCGTCCGACGGTTCGGGTGCGGCGTTGGCCTCGGCGTCTTCGACGTCGAGCGAGCCCATCCGCAGGTCGACGTCACCGGTACCGATGGCAATCGGCTTGCCGACGATGACGTTCTCGATGACGCCGTCGAGGTCGTCCTCTTCGCCGTGAATCGCGGCGTCGAGCAGGTGGTTGACCGTAACCTCGAATGCGGCACGGGCGAGGACGGAGTCCTTCGACCCAGAGATACCGTGACGACCGATGGACTCGATGGTGCCGTCGTTGGTCATGATGTCGGCGACGAGCATCAGGTGACGGATGTTCACGTCGTCGAGACCCTGCTCTTTGAGCGTGTTCATCGTCTCGTTGATGATTGCCTCGCGAGCGGCCTCGATACCGAGCTGCTTGTGCACCTCGTGGATGTTGTTCGAGGTCGTCCGAGAGGCGTCGACGCCCTCGATGGAGAGGACGTCACCGAAGGCCGACCCTTCGGTGTAGAGGACGAACTCTTCGTCGTCCGTCTCGTCGTTCTGCTCCTTGCGGATGACGACGCGCGAGACTTCCTCGATACCCTTGAACACGATGTCGCGCAGTTCCTCGACGAGTTGGAGGAGACGGCGGTAACTCGGGCTCTCGGGACCGAACTCGATGAGCGTGCCTTCGCGGCGCGTCTTGACACCGAGGGCGTCCTCGATGGTGTCTGCAATCTCGCTCGCGACGACGCCTTCGTCGTCGTAGGTTGGCCACCGTTCGAGCAGCGTCTCGTCGTTCAGGTTGACCTGCACGACCATGTCGGCGACGTTCGTCGAGATATCACCGAGTGCGAGAATCTTCGTCGACTCGATGTCCCAGACGACCTGGTGGGCGAGACTCCGGTCTTGAGCGTACTCGCCGTCGAGGTAGACCGTCATCATCGGCGTGTCGGGCGTCTTGCGCGCGTCCACGAGTTCGATGAGACGGGGGAGCCCCTGCGTGACGTCGATTTCTGCGACACCCGCGTAGTGGAACGTGTTCATCGTCATCTGCGTTCCGGGCTCACCGATGGACTGCGCGGAGACGGTCCCGACGGGGTCGAGTGGGTCGACGCGCGTGTCGATGTAGCGCGTCTCGACGGCCTGTGCGATTTCAGTGGCCTGCTCGGGCGAGACGCCTTCGCGGTCTTCGATGGTCTGGTAGATGCGGTCCTTCAGGCGTCGAGTCAGTTCTTTCGACTCGACGACGTCGGCGATGTTCTCGTCGACGTACTCGTATTGGGAGATGTCTACGTTCTCAGTCATCGGATTCTACCTCCGCACCGGCGCTGACGCGCGGTTCTGCGTGTTCGGAGAGGTTAGTCGGCGGTGCGCGTTCCCCGAGGAAGCGTTCTTTGTCCGCTTCGGACTTGAACTCGGATTCGAGGACGCGGTCGGCGATGGCGTCAACGTCGATCGGCGTGTCCTCGCTCGACGACACCTTCACCGGACTCGTTCCGTCTTCACCGAACTCGAACTGGACGATGGTGCCCGACGTGTCGCGGACAGAGCCGTCGTACTGCGCTTCGAGTTCGGACAGTGCGTTGATGAGACGACGCTGCAGGTATCCGGACTTCGAGGTACGGACTGCAGTGTCGACGAGACCCTCACGACCACCCATCGCGTGGAAGAAGAACTCACGCGGGGTGAGGCCGGCGCGGTAGGAGTTCTCGACGAATCCGTGAGCGTCGGCGGAGAGGTCACCTCGCTGGTAGTGGCTCAGGGTACGACCCTCGTAGCCACGGTTGATGCGCTCGCCCCGAACTGCCTGCTGACCGACACAACCAGCCATCTGGGTCAGGTTGAGCATGGATGCACGCGCACCGGACTTGGACATCACGACTGCCGGGTTGTCCTCTGCGAAGTGGTCTTCGGCGATTTCACCAGCAGAGTCACGTGCCTTGCCGAGGCGCTGCATAATCTTCATCTCGAGCGTCTCGTCGACCGAGCGGCCCGGCAGCGACTCGAGTTCGCCGTTCTCGTAGATTTCGATGAGTTCCTGAATCTTGTCGTAGGCGGCGTCGATGGCCTCGTCGACCTGCGCCGTCGCCTCCTCCGGGATGGACTCGTCGTCGATACCGATGGAGAGACCGAAGTGCATGATGGCGCGCATCGCCAGCGAGGCAATCTCGTTGATGAAGATGCGCGAGCGCGTCTTCGAGTAGTCCTTCGCCAGCGTGTCGACAATTTCGCCACCGAACGCACCGACTGCGTCTTCGTCGATGGTCCCCTCGACGAGCTGTCCGTCTACGATACGGACCGTGTCGCCGACCTTCGACGTGAACTCCATGTCGAGGTCGTCGGGGAGCAGTTCGGAGAAGATCTGTTGACCCGTCCAGTAGGGTCGTCCTTCCTCGTCTTCGCCTGCGGGCTCGGGGAGCGTGTCCACGCGCGTCGCACGAAGCAGGTCGAGCGCCTGCGTCTCGACGAACTGCGGGTTGTCGTGCGTCAGCAGGTACGTTCCCGAAATGTGGTCCTGAATGGCGCCGATGATGTTCTCACCGAAGCGCGGCGAGAGAATCTGCTCTTGGACACGCATGAGGACGCGTGCCTCGGCACGAGCCTCCTCGTTCTGGAGGGCGTGCATGTTCATCTCGTCGCCGTCGAAGTCTGCGTTGTACGGCGGGCAGACGACAGTGTTCAGGCGGAACGTCTTGTACGGCATCACGACGACTTCGTGCGCCATGATGGACATCCGGTGCAGCGATGGCTGCCGGTTGAAGATGACGATGTCACCGTCGACGAGGTGTCGGTTGACCTCCCAGCCGAGTTCGACCTTCTCTGCGAGTTCTTCGCAGTTCTTCTCGGTCACCTTCAGGCGACGGCCGTCAGGGCGACGGACGTAGTTCGCACCGGGGTGCTTCTCGGGGCCGTTGCGGACGTACTGCTGGGCCTCCTCGATGTTCCGCTCGGTGACGTTCATCGTCTGGGTCATCTCGGTCGCGACGCGGTCCGGGACACCGACCTCGTTGAGCGAGAGCGTCGGGTCCGGCGAGATGACGGTACGCGCGGAGAAGTTGACACGCTTCCCGGACAGGGAGCCACGGAAGCGACCTTCCTTCCCCTTCAGGCGCTGACTGAGCGTCTTGAGCGGGCGACCGGAGCGGTGGCGTGCCGGCGGCGTGCCCGAAATCTCGTTGTCGATGAACGTGGTGACGTGGTACTGGAGCAGTTCCCACAAGTCCTCGATAATCAGCTGTGGCGCACCGGCCTCACGGTTCTCCATGAACCGCTGGTTGATGCGGATGATGTCGACGAGCTTGTGGGTCAGGTCGTCCTCGGAGCGCTGCCCGTTGTCGAGCGTAATCGATGGTCGAGCCGTGACCGGCGGGACCGGAAGCACAGTGAGAATCATCCACTCGGGGCGCGACCGGTCGGGGTCGATACCGAGCGTGATGAGGTCTTCGTCCGGGATGTCCTCGAACCAGTCGCGGATGTCCGAGGGCATCAGCTTGTTCATGTCCTCTTCGGTCAGGTCGATGCCGAGGGCCTTCTCCAGCGCCTTGCGGTCGTCGCCGACAGGACGGAACTCTCCGGCGAGGACCTGATTGATGCGGTCTGCGGGAAGGTCGGCCTTCTCCGCGAGGTCGACCGGCGAGATGCCTTCGTCGTCCTCGTCGTCAGGGTCCGGCTGCATCGCGGAGGCGATGCGCTCGGAGAAGTCGCCGGCGAGCACGTTCTGGACCTCGTAGTAGGTCGTCGGCTTCTCGTGTTTGATGTCGTGCTGTGGGGAACTACAGTGGGGACAGCGGTGGGCCTTGCGGGCCTGCCGAACTGCCGACTTCATCACGTCGCTCCAGTCGTCGCCGAGTTCCTTCGTCCGCTTGAGGCTGTCTCGGTACTCGTCTGCTTCTTCCTGCGTGAGCGCGAGGCGGCCACACTCACGGCAGGTCGAACGGAGCAGGCGGCGGATGAGCTTCGTGAAGCCGACGTGGATGACGGGTGCGGCCAGTTCGATGTGACCGAAGTGCCCGTTACACGACCCGGAGTGCTGGCCGCAGGTGCGGCACTGCAGACCGGGGTCGATGACGCCCAGACGTGGGTCCATGAGACCCATGTCGATTGGGTAGCCGTCGTCGTCGTAGGTGTCCGCGGTGATGACCTTCGTCGCGGACATGTCTCGGTACGTCTCCGGGTCCATCAACCCGAACTGAATACTGCCGATTTCTTTGGGTGTCTGCATTGACATGTGTGGTTAGACCGCGTCCTTGAGCTCGATTCGTGGGCGAACACCGAGTGCCACCATCTCGTCGAGGAGCAACTTGAACGCGTAGCTGATGTCGATTTCGTGGATGTTGTCCTCGTCGCCGGTGACGGGGTCGTAGATACGGCGCTGGTCGCGGTCTTCGACGGCGACCATGCCGGTGTCGGCGGAGATGTACACCTTCTCCTTGTCGGAGGAGTCGAGCAGGCGCTCTTGCAGCACCATCGCGGCGCCGTGCCCGATGACGGTGTCACGCTCCATCTCCCCGAGACGAAGGCCACCTTCGCGGGCGCGACCTTCGGTCGGCTGGCGGGTAAGCACCTGCACGGGACCACGCGAACGGGCGTGCAGCTTGTTGCTCACCATGTGGTACAGCTTGTGGTAGAAGATGATGCCGACGAAGATTTCGGCCTCGATCTTCTCGCCGGTGACACCGGAGTACATGACCTCCTTCCCGGAGGACATGAAGCCGCGTTCTTCCAGCGCGGAGCGGAGTTCGTGTTCGTCTTCGCCCTGGAAGGCGGTCCCGTCGACGCGGCGTCCTTCGAGTGCGCCGACTTTGCCACCGAGCATCTCCAGCACGTGGCCGACCGTCATGCGCGACGGCAGTGCGTGCGGGTTGAGAACGAGGTCAGGGACGACACCGTCGGCGGTGAAGGGCATGTCTTCCTGTGGTGCCAAGTGGCCCACGACACCCTTCTGTCCGTGGCGGGATGCGAACTTGTCACCGAGCTCCGGAACTCGCTGGTCACGAACGGAGACCTTGGCGAGTTTCGAGCCATCTTCGCCCTCCATGAGCGTGACGGTGTCGACGACACCGGACTCACCGGAGCGCATCGTGACAGACGTCTCGCGGCGCTTCTGCGGCGAGAGACCTGCCATGTCGTCGGGTTCTTCGAGGAACCGTGGCGGCGAGGTCTTGCCGAGGAGCACGGAGTTCTCGTCGACGACCGTCTCGGGGTTGACGAGACCGTCTTCGTCGAGGTGCGAGTAGGCGTCTTCACCGCGTGCGCCACGCACGTCCTGCGACGGAATCTCGAAGCGGTCTTCCTGTCCACCGGGGTAGCGACGCTCTTCGCCTTCGTAGGTCCGGAAGAAGTGCGAGCGAGCGAGGGCACGTTCGACAGAGCCCTTGTTCATGACGAGTGCGTCCTCGATGTTGAACCCCTCGTAGGACATCACGGCCACGACGAAGTTCTGTGCAGCCGGGCGCTCGTCGAACCCAATCTGCTCCGTGGTCTGGGTCTTGACCATCGAGAGCTGTGGGTAGTGCATGAGGTGCTGGCGGGTGTCCGGGCGGATACGGTAGTTCGCGGCCGGAATCCCCAGCGACTGCTTCATCATCCCTGCACCCATCGTAATACGCGGCGAGGCGTTGTGTTCCGGGTACGGAATCATCCCGGCACCGATACCGAAGATGAGCTGTGGGTCGATTTCGAGGTGGGTGTGGTCTTCGTTGAGTTCGTCTTCGTCGACGCCGACGTAGATGTCCTCTTCTTCCTCGGCGTCGATGAACTCGACGAGTCCACGGTCGACGAGGTCCTCGAAGTCGAGTTCGTCGTTTTCGAGTGCTTCGACGTGTTCGTCCGTGAGCAGCGGTTCACCGTCTTCGACGACGATGAGGGGACGACGGGCACGCCCGGCGTCCGCGTTGATGATCACTTCGCGGGTGCGCTCCTTGACGGAGACGTTCACCATCTGGCTGACGTCGCCGCGGCGACGTGCCTCGCGAATCTGCGCTGCGAGTTGGTTGGGGTCGGGGTGCGTCCCGACGAGACTACCGTTGACGTATACTTTCGCTTCTCGCTGTGCCTGAGCCATGTTAGTCGTCTGCAGGTGTGGGGTCGATGCTGTCGATGCCGGGGATACCCTCGACACCCATCGACGCAAGTTCTCGTTTCAGTGCCTGTTCGTCTTCGACGTTCTGAGAGAGCTCCATCGCCTGCGCGAAGTTCTTCACCAGACCACAGTTCGGCCCTTCTGGCGTCTCAGACGGGCAGATGCGACCCCACTGGGTCGCGTGCAGGTCGCGTGCCTCGAAGTGAGGCTGCGACCGCGAAAGCGGACTGCGAAGGCGGCGCAGGTGAGACAGCACACCCATGTAGTCGGTGCGGTCGACGAGCTGGGAGACGCCGGAGCGGCCACCAACCCAGTTCCCCGTCGCGATGGGGTGTTCGAGACGTTCGGTGAGAACGTCAGACCGAACCACGGTGTTGACCGTGAGATTACGGTTACGCATGTTCGCACGCTCGAGCTGGTACTTCACGTCGCGTGCGAGCTTGTTGAGCGCCGTCCGGAACAGGTCCTTCATCAGGTCGCCGGACACCTTGAGGCGCTTGTTGGCGTAGTGGTCTTTGTCGTCGGACTCGCGGCGCTGGAGTGCGAGTTCGAAACACGCCTCGGCCATGCGGCAGAGGTAGTACGACTTGTTCATGCGCACTTCCTCTTCTTCGGCACCTTCTTCGTGGAGGTGCGGAAGGAGGTAGCGGTCGATGACGTAGTTGGCGCGCTTGAGCTGGTAGTTCTTGCCCTGTCCGCCAGCGACGCGCTTTCCGAGTGCCTCGATGGCCTGTTCTTGGGTCTGAACGTCGGCCTCTTCGAGGTTCTCGAGCATGAACTTCACAATCTCCGGGTCGTCGGAGACGCGGTGGACGATTTCCTCGTCGGATTCGAGTCCGAGTGCGCGGACGAGCGTGACGAAGTTGACGCTCCCCGAGACAGATGGGAACGACACTTCGAGGAGTCCTTCGCGGTTGCGCTCACAGAGAACGAGTGCGCGGTAGCCACGGCGCTGACTGAAGGTCTTGGCGACCTGAATCTCGTCGCCGTACTTCGTGTCGTACTCGGCGAGAATCTTGTTCGGCGCCAGGTCCTCCGAGGTCATGAGCACGCGCTCGGAGCCGTTGACGATGAAGTAGCCACCGGGGTCGACGGGGTCTTCACCGATTTCGACGAGGTCCTCGTCGGTGAGTTCTGCGATGTTACACTTCGAGGAGCCGACCATGATGGGCATCCGACCGACCTTGGTCTCTGCCGTGTCGACGACGACTTCCTCTTCTTCTTCGCCGCCGCGGACGATGGACATCTCCATGAACACGGGGGCGGAGTAGGTGATGTTGCGCAGGCGCGCTTCCTGCGGGAAGAGCAGTTCCTCGGAACCGTCGGCTTCGCGGACACGGGGCGTCTCGACGCGGACGCCACCGAGTTCGACGTAGACCGGTTCTTCGCCCTCTTTGTCACCGATGTCGGTCTCGATGGTCGCCTTCTCCTCGACGACCTCGGACATGCCGCGTTCGAGGAACGCGTTAAACGAGCGGAAGTGATGTTCAGCGAGCCGTTCTTCAGAGAAGTACTTGCGAGAGACCTCGCGTCGCGCTTGTCGGTTCATTCGATCACCAGTCGGTATACGACTGCTTTGTCGGTCGTTCGCGAATTCCGGACAATCTTGATGACGTCACCGGGCTCTGCATCGTCCGGGAGCGCCGGGTCTTTCCTCTTGATTTTCGGGAGATTCGTCTTCTCGACGTTGTACTCCTGTAACACACTCTCGACTTCCTCGTCGTCGAGGACAGTGTGTTCTGGAACCAGTGTGTGTTGGCTTACGTCTACCATGTATGGTGCTGCTGGGTGCTGGAAGAAGCTGTCACGGGATACTACGGCAGATTTTGGGAGCCACCCATTTAACCCTTGTTAACTGCGTCTACGAAAAGCGGGGCTATCGGAGGTCACGCACCGGAGATGCGCGAATCGTCACGTATTGGCATGGGGTATAGCGATATAAATGTCTTCGGGGCAAGAATCGCGGTACCGCACGCCAAGGGCAATCGAGATGGTAAGTCTTATCTATAAACCTCGGCTACGAATGATTGCAGACGGAGGGCCCGGGTGGTGTAGTGGCCCATCATACGACCCTGTCACGGTCGTGACGCGGGTTCAAATCCCGCCTCGGGCGCTCTCCGTATCCGACAACTCACTTCAGTAAGCCCGGGTGGTGTAGTGGCCCATCATACGACCCTGTCACGGTCGTGACGCGGGTTCAAATCCCGCCTCGGGCGCTTTTCCGAACGTCACAGGCCAAGCGACGCGTCTCGTCGCGTCGCGACCCTCTTCGTGCTGTAAACGCCAGACAAAGGGATTTGAACCAGCGAGCAACGCGAAGCGTTGCGAGCGTGGGCGGGCGAACTATTACCCATCAACCAACAGACGATGTGCGTTCCCACACGTCTACGGACCTCTGACACTCGATGCAGTCGTAGATTCGTTCGAATTCGAACGAGACAACACCGGCTTTCGCCTCCCCGAGAGCCTGCTGAACTACTAGCCCCCTCGACGGGCGAGACGTTAGCCGACGATACCGCCCATCGCACCGCCAATCGCCACCCCAATCAACGCCGCCAACAACGTCCCAAAGGCGTAGCGCGCCGCCGTCCGGTAGTCACCCACGTCGAGGAGTTCGGCGACACCGACGGCGAACGAGGAGAAGGTGGTGAACGCCCCGCAGAATCCAGTTCCGGCGAGCGTCGCGAGTGGGTCACCGACCGGCGCGGTTACGACGAACCCCAGTGCGATGCTCCCGAGGACGTTGACAGTGAAGGTACTCCACTTGCCGACGATCTGTTGGTCGACGACGTGTCGGGAGACGGCACCGAGCATCCCGCCGAGGCCGACGAACACGACGGACGTAGCCGAGAGGCTCACAGTTTCTTCCCTCCGACGACGAGGCCCAGCGCTGCAGCGGCGAAGCCGAGTGCGTAGTTCGCGCCGACGTTGAGGAGTCCGCCCGTCATCGTGAGGCCGGCGGTCTGGACGGCAAAGGTGCTGTAGGTGGTAAACGAGGAGAGGAGACCCGTCCCGAAGAGCAACTGCACCCGGCGAGAGGAGACAGTCGTGACGAACGTCCCGAGGACGAAACTCCCGAGGACGTTCACGATGAGTGTCCCGCCGGTTCCGGGGACGCCGACGGCGACGAGATAGCGAAGGGTCGCCCCAACAAACCCGCCGGCGGCGACCAACGCCAGTTCCGAGCGGTCCATACTGACACTCCTCCGGTGGGTTACTCTATGGTTTCGGAAGCGGCGCGCGAGGAGGTGGCTGTCGGGGTTGCACCACCATCACGCGTCTCGAGCGGGCGCACGCGAACGTCGTGAACGGACTCCGTCGTGTCGTCGACGACGAGTGCGCACCCACGTTGGCGCGGGAGTCGAGCTGTGAGCGACTCGTCGAAGTACGTCGGGTCGGCCGCCGCCATCGCCGACACGTCCGGGCCGGCAGTGAGTCGATGCACGATTCGGAGGTCAGCCTGCGAGAGGGCCACGTCGGGGAGTGCCGACGGACGCTGCGTCGCCAGCATGATGCCGACCCCTGGTGCGCGCCCACGCGTGAAGATAGTTCGAATCGCAGGTTCGGCAGTCGTCCCGACGAACGCGTGCGCTTCGTCGACCAAGAGCCACGGAATCCGGTCGACTGTCCCCGCGACGCGGGCATCGTACAGGCCGCTGGCAACGACGCGGACGACGGCACTTGCAGGTTCTGCGTCCATCCCCGAAAGGTCGAGGACGTCGGGAGTCGCGCCACAGAGCGCCGCAGGGTCCAACCCATCGGGGTCGAATACGTCCCACGACTCCGCGAGTGCGAGGTGGTTCGTCGCTGCCCGTCGCGTCGCAGGCGATGCAGTTGAATCCGCGACTGCCGCACGCATCTCCGCGAGCGAATCAGCACTGGCCGCGAGTCGCCAGACGAACGACCCAACGGGTCCAGTCGGGTCGAGGCCGAGGAGGTCTGGCCACGCACTCGGCGGAAGCGCGTCGGCACGGACTGTAGGCGAACAATGGACCGTGGCCTCGACCGGTGCATCTTCGAGACCGGTGAAGACGCCCATCGGGTCCACGACGACCGGTGCGACGCCATCGGCGTGCGCAAGTCCTTCGGCGACGACACCGAGCGTGTGCGACTTCCCACTGCCGCGTTTGCCGACGACGACGGCCGCGTGCGGGTGGTTCACGTCGAGTCCGACGGGGGCACCATCGCTTCCGTCGCGGGCGCGGTACGTGCCGAAGCGGCAGAGCGGTCCATCGTCGTCCGAGTGTCGACCGATGACGTGCATAGCGACTGTTGGCCGCGGAATGGCTCTTGAACCTCCGGACGAGCATTTATATACGAAACCGCGGCCAGACGGGGTATGCTCGATACGTTCCGCTCCGATACGCGTGCCATCGAAGGCCTGCCAGTTCGTCTCGTCGTCGCCCTCGTCGTCGGCGTCGCCAGCATGAGCGTCATGCTCAACATGCTCTCTGGAGTGCAGGGACTCGCCACCTCAGAACTCGACGTGAAACCGACGCCCGACGTGGTCACACCGGGTGAACAGGACCTGACGTTCGTCGTCGTCGACCACGAGGGTAACCCAGTCGAAGGCGCGACGGTCATCGTGAAATCCGGCACCGCTGACATCGACGGTACTGGCGTGCCACGGGCGAAGACCGACGATGGCGGGACGGCGACCCTGTCGCTCGACGCAGAACTCGGGTCGAATCGAGAAGACGGCACGCTCGTCGTGGACGTGAAACCACCCGCCGGGAGTTCGTTCGTGGACCGACGAGAGAACACGAATATCTGGGTCGTGAAGGCCTGAACCGTCAGCGTACGCGCCTCACCGCTCTGGGTGCGTCGGGGCGTCGAATCCGCCCCGAACGAGCGGTTTGGCGATGTGTCGGCGTGCACACGGCGGCACCTCGTACCAGCCGCGTTCGAGGTCTCGGTCGACCGGACGCGCTACTTTCCCGGGTGCCTCGGTGTCGCAGTCACGACAGCGATAGCCCTGATTTCGGCCGGCGCTCTTCATCGTTCGGCCGCAGTCGGGGCAGACAGGTGTCGTTGGTTCCGTCCGAACGAGGTCACGGACCGCGAACTTCTCCAGTTTGAGCGTTCCCTCGGTCACCTCGCCGCAGACGGTGAGTCGGTCACCGACGCGCAGCGAGCGGACGCGGTTTCGGAACCGCTTCGTCGGTTCGAACGCGGCCATCGTGACCGTCGTGTCGTCCGCTTCGATGTCGAAAAAGACGTGGCCGCCAGTCCGAGTCTCCGGGTCTGTGACCACTGTTCCGGTCGTTCGATAAGCCCGCCCGTCCCGAAGTTCAGAGAGCGTTCCGTCACGGAGGTGCGCGTCGCTCCCCTGGTTCGTGAGGAACGTCGCCGACCGGTCGACGGGTTCGGACTCGATTGCGTCGGCGACGTCACGAACCACGTCTGGGTCGTCGCCGCGGATTCCGTAGAGAATCGGCCCGGGTGCGTTGGGGACGCAGACGGCCTCGTTCTCGCCGTGGTCGACGGTATCCCACGCGACCGGATAGCCGGCGTCGGCGGCCTCGAAAACGGAGTCTACGTCCACGTCGCGCGGCGTTCCACAGCGGTGGAACTCCCGGTACGAGATGTGTTCGTACGTCCACTCGTCGAAGGCCGCCCACGCACCGATGGCGGCGAGCGCACCGATTCGACCACGACCACCGTGCCATCCCGCGCTCAGGAATCCAGACCTGTCGGCGAGCGTCTCAGCATCGTCTACGTCGTGGAAGTCGCGGACTGCGCCGCGGGCGAAGTCAGCAACCGCCGTCGAGACTGTCTCGGGCGACCCGGGTGCGACGACGAGGCCCGGACTGGTTCGCTCGTCTTCGGTGACTGCCCACCGGTCGAGTTCCTCGCGGGCGAGGTCGAACGCCGTCCCTGCGGGGAGGTCGGTGTGGAGGGCCAACGCGGCGTTGCCACGCGTCTTGTGCTCCACGGCAGGGTTCAACCGGACGAGCAGTCGCCGTTCGACGGTTCCGCCGCGAGCCTCGATGGCCTCGGCGACGAGTGTCGCGAGGTAGGTCGTACACATCCCGAGGGTTCGGGAGTCCGTGTCGTCGAGGCCGATGACGGTCATCGGGGGAGATAGCCGAAGGGTGAAGTAACGCCTTTCGGGTCAGTCCGACTATATAAACAGGGCCGAGAGAAGGGAGACGAGTCCGCGAGGGCGGCGATTTCCGGGGAAAACGCTTTATGGGCCGAATCACTTATTGCCCCCTATGTCCCGGTCAGCGCTGGTTGGTAATATCGCCGCGATGCTCCAAGATGCGGGTTTCGTCGTGAGCGACCGCATTGCCATCCGGCCGAAGAGCTTCGACCTCGCCGCCCGAAGAGGTGAGGACCTGTTGCTCCTCAAAATCCTCGGAAACATCGACGCGTTCGACGGTGTTACCGGTGCAGAGATGCGACGCCTCGGGTCGTATCTCGACGCGACGCCCCTCGTCATCGGCCTTCGGACCCGCGACGAGGATCTCAAACCCGGTGTCGTCTACTTCCGTCACGGCGTGCCGGTGTTGAACCCCGATTCCGCGATGGATATGTTCGTCGAGGGCGTCCCGCCGCTCATCTACGCCGCGCCCGGCGGCCTCTACGTGAGCATCGACGGCGACATCCTCGCCGAAGAGCGGAAAGAACGTGGCTGGAGTCTCGGCCGCCTCGCGACCGAACTCGGCGTCTCACGTCGTACCGTCTCGAAGTACGAAAGCGGGATGAACGCGAGCATCGACGTCGCGATTCAACTCGAAGAGCTGTTCGACCGGCCCTTTTCGAACCCGGTCGACGTACTGGAAGGAGCCGAAGACGTGCGTGAGTCCGAGCCAACTCCCGAAGACCCGGCAGCAGACCCCGACGACGAACACGTCGTCTCGGTCCTCACGCAGGCGGGCTTTACCGTCCACCCGACGTCCCGCGCGCCGTTCAAAGCCGTGAGCGAAGACGCCGGCCGACGCAAGAAGACCAACGTCCTCACCGGTCACTCGCCGTTCACCCGCTCCGCCGAAAAGCGCGCACAGATAATGTCGTCACTGGGTGAAATCACCCGCACGCGCTCTGTGTACTTCGTCGAAGAGAACCAGAAGCGCCAGTCGGTCGACGGAACCGGTATCGTTAGCTGTGAAGAACTCGCCGCAATCAACGACCCCGACCAGATTCGCGACCTGATTCGCGAACGCGCCCGCGACCCGGCCGAAATCTGACGCGACAAACCCTCGTTCGGCACGTCCCACGCGTGCGTCGCGTCACACACCGTTATCGTGATTCCTGACGTAGCGACAGGTATGTCGAAGTCGAGAGAGGCGTCGCGGGCGGAGGTGGAGTCGCTCGCAGCAGCGGTGGCACGAGTCGTGGGGTCGTGGCCAGCCGTCGAGCGAACCACGATGTTCGGAAAGCCGTCGTTCCGAGCGAACGGGACACTGTTCGCGGTCGTCTCAGAGCAGGGCCTGTCGTTCACGTCGCTGCCGGACGATGCCCGAGTGGCAGTCGCAGCACACCACAGAATCCTCCCGTTCGAGGCGAACGGCCGACTCGTCGGGTCGTGGGTGACCGTGGATATCGAACCGAACCGAGTCCGTGAACTGACAGACGCACTCCGTGCGAGTTACGAGACGGCGTTCCGCAGAAAAGCGTAGTTCGAAGGCGCGACCGACAGCGAGGTGGCGGCGGTCGGTGCTTAGTTCGCTGCGCCGTAGGTCTGTTCGAGGTACTCGACGATATCGCTGCTCTCGGGCATCCCTTCGATATCGTTCTCCTCGTCCACGAGGACCGGTACGCCCGTCTGGCCGCTAATCTCTTCGACTTCGGTCCGCTCGGGGTGCGCACGAGGGACCATCCGCGATTCGTACTCTAAGTCGAGTTCGGCGAGTTTGTTCTTGACTTTCGCGCAGAACGGGCAACCCTCCAGTTCGTAGAGGATGAGGTTTGACATCGACCGTTGGTATGGAGGCCACTACAAAAAGCTCGGCGGAGCTGTGTATCAGCGGTGCAACTAGCGGAGCTTCAGAAAGGGGGAAGAAAATCGGGGTGACGCCGTCTCAGACCTGCGCTTGCAGCATGCCGGAGGTCCGGACGACGAAGTAGACGAAGAACGCGACAGCGAGTGCCCACTGGCCCGCGCTGATCTCGTCGTACTCACCGGAGGCGACCTTCACGAGCGGGTACGAGACGATGCCCGCCGCGATGCCGTAGGCGATGGAGTACGTGAAGGGCATGATGAGGATGGTCATGCCAGCCGGAATCGTGTGCGAGAGGTTGTTCCATTCGATGTCGACGACGTTGCGGAGCATCACGACGCCGATGACGACGAGCGCGATGTGCGACGCGTAGAGCGGAACTGCGGTTGCGAGCGGGATGAGCGCGAGCGACGCGAGGAAGAGGCCGGCGACGACGAGCGCCGTCAGACCGGTGCGGCCGCCTTCTTCGACACCCGTCGCGGATTCGATGTAGGTCGTGACCGTCGAGGTTCCGAGCATGGCACCTGCGGTCGTCCCGATCGCGTCAGCCATGAGCGGCTTGTCGATGTCGGGGAGGTTGCCGTCTTCGTCGAGGAAGTCTGCGGCCTGCCCGACACCGACGAGGGTGCCTGCAGTGTCGAAGAAGTCCACGAAGAAGAACGTGAAGACGATGAGGGCGAAACTGAACGCCTCGATGCCACCGAAGCCGGAGATGAACGCACCGGCGAGGGGCGTGATGTCGTAGGTTGCGGCCGAAGAGCCAGCAACGAGACCAGCCTCGGGGGAGACGACACCGAACGTGGTGAGCGCCCACCCGATAATCGAGGTGGCAGCGATGCCGATGATGATCGAACCGGGAATTCCTGCGGCGTAGAGAGCGAAGGTGAGGAACAGCCCAACGACGGAGACGATTGCGACCGGGTTGGACGCGAGGTCACCGAGCGTGAGCAGCGTCGCGGGGTCGTTCACGACGATGCCCATCGCTTGCAGGCCGATGATCGTCAGGAAGAGTCCGATACCGGTCCCGACAGCCATCTTGACAGGCTGTGGGAACACTTTGATGATGGCTTCGCGTGCGCCGACGGCCGTGAGAGCGATGAAGATCAATCCCTCAACGAAGACGGCGGCGAGCGCAGTCTGCCACGAGACGCCGAGCGCGCCGATGACGGTGAACGCGAAGAACGCGTTCAGGCCGAGACCGGGCGCTTGCGCGAACGGTCGATTGGCGTAGAACGCCATCACTAATGTGGCGATGACGGCGGCGAGGATGGTTACGACCGCGAGCATCGACTGAACCTGCCCAGGGCCGAATCCGGAGATGATGACACCCGGTTTCGCGTCTGGGATACCCGTCATGATGGCGGGATTGACGACGACGATGTAAGACATCGTCAGGAACGTCGTGATGCCGGCGATGATTTCGGTCCCTACCGAGGACCCGTGTTTATGCACGTCGAAGTAATTTGCGAGGGTTTCAGAGAGCCCCATGATGCACGACTAAGCATACCCATGATTGCACACATAAGCATTGCCATCTACCGAGAAAATATATACACATTCGTGCATTAAATGGTGTATTTCGGAGAGACGACCAACACGGCCATGACTACTTTCACACCAAACAGTACTGGAAAGATGGAGTTTTTGTTGTCCAGTTATCAGGAAAGTACGCCAGACCGGACGACGAAGTAGCCGACGAACGCGGCCGCGAGCGCCCAGTGGCCGAGGCGGAGGTCTTCGACGTCACCGACGGCGACTTTCACGAGCGGATACGAGACGATGCCCGCGGCGATACCGTAGGCGATAGAGTACGTGAATGGCATCACGAACATCGTGAGGCCCGCAGGGATGAGCGAGGTAGTGTCGTCGACGTCGATATCGACGACGTTCTGGAGCATCACCACGCCGATGACGACGACCGCGATGTGCGACGCGTACAGCGGAATCGCGGCGACGAGCGGAACCAACGGAATCGCCGCGAGGAACAAGAGTGCGACGACGAGCGCGGTCATCCCGGTTCGACCGCCTTCCTGAACACCGGTCGCCGACTCGATGTAGGTCGTCACGGGCGACGTGCCGAGTGCACCGCCGGCAGTCGTCGCCACCGCGTCGGCCATGAGCGGTTTTTCCACGTCAGGGAGGTCACCGTCTTCGTCGAGGAAGTCCGCGGCCTGCCCGACACCCGTCAGCGCCCCGGCAGTGTTGAAGAAGTCCACGAAGAACAGCACGAAGACGACGAGTGCGAACGAGACTGGTTCGACCTTCGAGAACCCGCCGACGAACGACCCGGCAATCGGCGAGATATCGTACGTCGCGCCCGCGGCAGCACCGGGGACGACGAGGTCGAACGCGCCGACGACTGGCATCGAGACTGGGGTCGTTGCGGCGGCGACGACGAGCCCCGCGTCGAGTCCGACGAGACCGAGTTGCGTCACGACCCACCCGAGTCCCGTGGTGCCGAGAATTCCGAGTACGATGGCACCACGAGTTCCGCGCGCATAGAGACCGAACGTGAGGAACAACCCGACGACCGAGAGGATGGCAATCGGGTCGGAGGCGACGTTTCCGAGACCGACGAGTGTCGCCGGGTCGTCGACGACGACGCGCATCTCTTGCAGGCCGATAATCGCCAAGAAGAGACCGAGACCGGTCCCGACCGAGAGTTTGACCGGTTCAGGGAAGAGACGGAGGATGTACTTCCGCGCCCCGAACGCGGTGAGTGCGACGAAGAGGACACCCTCGACGAAGACGGCCGCGAGCGCCGTCTGCCACGGGATGCCGAGCGACCCCACGACCGTGAAAGCGAACACCGCGTTGATTCCCATTCCGGGAGCCTGTGCGAACGGGCGCTTCGCGTAGAGCGCCATGACGAGCGTCCCGATTGCGGCCGAGAGGATGGTGACGACGGCCAGCATCTGCTGGACCGTCCCAACCTCGAAGCCCGGCAGCACGATTCCCGGTTTCGCGCCCGCGATGCCCGCGAGGATGGCCGGGTTGGCGACGACGATGTACGACATCGTCAGGAACGTCGTGAGACCCGCCAGCACCTCGGTTCGGAGCGTCGTCCCGTGCGCCTCGAAGTCGAAGTACGACCCGAGGGAGTCGACCACGCCGGCGAGGCCGACGCTATCGTCCAGTTGCTGCATCCAATCCATATCGTAACCCGTCGGGTCGATGCGAAACGGAGTAAAAAGGGTACTGAAATCCCGTCTCAGCGTCAGATGGTAGCAGACGTTACTCGAAGACGCTGAGTGCACCGACTGGTGCGTCGGTGAGTTCTTTCGCGCGGGTGGTTCCCTTGTCGCCGACCGCGATGAGCGCGAAGACACCCGCGATGTTGGCGTCGGCTTGCAGGGCGATATCTAAGAGGAGTTCCTGCGTCTCGCCGGAGCGGATGAGGTCGTCGACGACGAGGACGCGTTCGCCGGCGTCGATGGCACTGGCGGGGAGATAGTAGGTCAGTTCGATACCGGAGGCGAGACGCTGGCGGGACTCGATGAAGTCCTCGACTGCCGTCTCTTTGGACTTCTTCGCGTACGCGAGGCGGGCACCGAAGTAACTCGCCATCGCCGCACCGAGTGTGATTCCGTCGGTCGCGGCCGTCAGGACGACGTCTGGTCGTTCGAATCCGAGCGTGTTCGCTGCGACGGGG
The DNA here is from genome assembly GCF_009674585.1 of Haloferax marinisediminis. Lineage (NCBI taxonomy): Archaea > Methanobacteriati > Methanobacteriota > Halobacteria > Halobacteriales > Haloferacaceae > Haloferax > Haloferax marinisediminis. The sequence continues at coordinate 348,962 of NZ_WKJP01000001.1, forward strand.
GCGACGAGGTCGAGGAACGACTGGTCGAACACGACGCCGGAGTTGTCGACGTAGCCTTCGTCGTCGAAACGGACGCGGGCCTCGAGTTCGTCCGCGAGTGCGTCACGGCCGACACCTTCGACGACCTCTCGGGCGCGTTCGACCCCGGGCAAGACGTGCCCGTTGACGTAGCGGTTGAGGTCCCCGGCCGGCAGTCCAGTCAACTCAGCGAGTTCGTCGTACGTCCGGGTCTCTTTGAGCATCCGGAGCACGGAGACAGCCTGCAACTGGAGTGCGGCCTTCTCTGCTCTGTTCATGCCTTCGCGTTCGCGCTTGCACAAAAATGAATACTTCGATTGCGTTTCGTGCGTGAATTAGTCACAGGCGTGTATTAGACACGGACGTGTATTACTGGTCGGCGTCTGCGAGTAAGTCCTCGGCAGTGAGGAGAGATTGTAGTTCGATGTCATGTTCGGCGAGCAGTTCGTCAGCACCCTCCTGCCGGTCGACGACGACGACGACGCGGTCCACGACGGCACCGGCGTCTCGAAGTGCTTCGACGGCGTCGACGGCGCTCTGGCCGGTCGTCGCGATGTCTTCGAGGACGACGACGTGTTCGCCTTCCTCCAGTGCGCCTTCGATGCGCTTGGCCGTGCCGTACTCTTTGGCCTTCTTCCGGGCGATGACGTAGGGCTTGCCCGTCTCGACTGCCGTCGCGGCGACGAGGGGAACTGCGCCGAGAGCGACGCCGGCGAGTTTCTCGTCGTCTGCGACGACCTCGGCGAACGCCTCGGCGATGAGTTTCAGACACCGGGGGTCGGTCTCGAAGAGGTACTTGTCGACGTAGTAGTTCGAGGTTCCGCCGTGGGAGAGTTCGAATTCGCCGAACTGGACCGCGTCGGCGTCACGAAGCGCCGCGATGAGTTCTGAGTTCGCCATCTTGTTTCGAGAGGTATCACAGAGGCGCTTAAGCGGGACGGTTCGGGTGGACGGTGCAACGCGCGTGGCTCACCGGTACCGGAGTTCTGCGACCAAGCCGTATACGACCGCAAGGAGACCAACGACCGCACCGACCCACCGCAGCGGTGAGGCGGCCGTCCAGACCAGTGCAGCGGAGACGACGGTGATGCTCGCTGCGGCGAGTCGAGCGACCCACAGTTGGCGCTTTGCCGTCTTCTGGTCCAGCGCCTCGTCGATGACGAAGATTTCGATGGCACCGGTGAAGATGTGCCCCAGGAGTTCCAAGAGTAGCCCCATCGTGTGGTTGTCGTGACACAACCGGGCATTGTGGGTGTATCGGTCCGCGGCACGGCGTGGTGTACACCGGCACTGTACCGCAAGACGAGCGAAGCGAGTCCTTGCGGCTCTTCTTTGGTCCAGCTTTCTTCCGGGGGTTTGAGGCGACGGCTCTGCCGTCGCCGATGTCGTTTGAGACGCCTTTGGCGTCTCGTGATGCCAAAAACGCTCCGCGTTTTTGAGCAACCCCCGAAAAGAAAGGTGGAGGTTTACCAGGGCTCGTTCTTCAACCCGAGCAGATACGCCCCCACGTTCGTGACGACGTGGAGAATCGGCGTCATCACGAGGACGACGACGAGCACGGGGAGCGTGAACGTCGCGGTGAACCACGCGGGCGCGGCGACGAACGCGAAGACGAGCGCACCGACGACGAAGTCGAGTTGGTCGAGGCCGGGGAAGGCCGCACCGCGTTCGCGACCCGACCGACGCTTCAGGAACGAGGCACCGATGTCACCGAGCATCGCACCGAGTGCGAGACCGAACCCGGCGGCGAGGGGGAACGTGGGAAGGTCGAATCCGACGATGCTGGAGAGGGTCGGTCCGACGGCGTTGAGAACGAGCGCGAGAAGCGTCCCGGCGAGTGTCCCGGCGGCGGTTCCGCGCCACGTCTTTCCGTCGCCGAGGATACGCCGTCCGCCCCACGACCGGCCACCGTCGATGGGGCGGCCACCACCAGCGAGAACGGCGGCGTTGTTCGGGACGTACGCAGGTAACATCGCCCAGAAAGCAGTGACGACGAGAGCGGCGAGAGAGACGGCCATACGAGTACGTCAGGTGGGAGGAATGTAAGTTCCGACGGTTTGTTCGAGGCAGTGGCGACGGAGTCACTCGATTAGCAAACGCCGAAGATGAGAAGTCTGAATACCAGACGGTCGATATCGTTCATCATGATTCCGCCCATCGCGAGCAATTTCGTCGCGGGAGAGTCCGCGGCCGAAGCGCTCGACCACGCTCGACAGATGAACGACGACGGCGTGGCGGTCATCCTGAACCTGCTCGGGGAACACTACCACGAACGTGGGCCGGCCGACGAGGACGCAGACGTGTACGTCCAGTTGGTCGAAGATATCGCGTCGACGGGTCTCGACGCCTGTGTGTCGGTCAAGCCCTCGCAAATCGGCCTCGACGTGGGCGACGAGGTGTTCGAAGAGAACTACCGCCGAATCGCCGAGGCTGCCGACGAACACGACGTGTTCCTCTGGTGTGACATGGAGGACCACGAGACGACCGACGTGACGCTCGACGCCTTCGAAGAACTGGCTCGGAAATTCGGCGGCGGGATGGGCCTGTGCGTACAAGCCAACCTGAAACGAACGCCCGACGACCTCGAACGGCTGGCGGACGTCCCCGGAAAGATTCGCCTCGTAAAAGGTGCGTACGACGAACCGGCGTCCGTCGCGCACAAGAAGAAGTCGAAGGTCGACGAGGTGTACAAAGACCTCCTCGACTACCTCTTCGACGAGTACGTCGGCGGCGTCGCCGTCGGGAGTCACGACCCGAAGATGATCGCGCACGCCCGCGACCTCGCCGCAGAGTACGACCGCGACTACGAGATTCAGATGCTCATGGGCGTCCGCGAAGACGCACAGCGCGACCTCGCCGCTGAGGGCGTCGAAGTCTGGCAGTACGCCCCCTACGGCGACAAGTGGTTCCAGTACTTCTACCGCCGCGTACGCGAGCGCAAGGAGAACGCGCTCTTCGCCCTCCGGGCAGTCGTCGGCATCTAGTCACGGTATCTCTCCCTTTTCGAACGTCTACGTGCCACTCACCGTGAGTATCGGCAGGACGGACCGTACTAGAAATCCCCTTAAGCCCACAGGTACACGTATCGCGTATCAATGTCCTCGTGGAGACGCGACTTCGCAAGCGGTCTAGTGGTCCTCGTTCCGCTACTCGTCATTTTGTACGTCTTATCTATTCTCTACACCAGCATCGTCAAGCTGCCAATCATCGAGAATATTCAACCACCGTACGGCTTCTTCATCGCGATCATCGTCTTCCTGATGCTCGTCCTGTCTGTGGGCTATCTCATGCGGACGACCGTCGGTCGGTTGCTCGAATCGGGCCTCGACACGATGATGAACAAAGTCCCGCTGGTCCGAATCCTCTACAACGCATCTAAGCTCGCGGTCGAAACCGCGCTCACCGGGACCGAAGACCTCCAGAAGCCAGTCCGTCTGGAGACGTGGCCGGGAATCCGGATGACCGGGTTCAAGACGGGCAAGAAGACCGCAGACGGACGGGAGATTATCTTCATGCCGACTGCTCCGAACATCACCACCGGATTCGTGATGGAAGTCGACCCCGACGACATCGAGGAGACCGGCGAACGGGTCGAAGAAGCACTCACGCGTGTCCTCTCGGCCGGGTTCGCCGAGCAGGACCACATCGACCAGTACACCATCGACGTCACGGAAGAATCAGACGGGGAAACGGCCGAAGAAGTCACCATCTCCGGAGAATCGGCAGACGGCGCAGTCGCAAACGAGTAGTCACTCAGCGGCGTCGCGTCTGCAGAAAATGTGTGGTAGTACTGTTTACTGCTCGTCGACGTAGGTGAACCACTCTTCGTGGTCGTCGGTACGACGCTCCACGAGGTCGAAGAAGGCAGTCTGGAGTTCTTCGGTGACCGGACCGCGCGTGCCCTCACCGATGACGACGTTGTCCACCTTGCGGATGGGCGTCACTTCGGCGGCGCTGCCGGTGAAGAACAGTTCGTCGGCGGTGTGGAGTTCGCCGCGACTGATGATGGCGCTGTCGTCGACTTCGTACCCGCGCTCGCGGGCGAGCGTGATGACGGTGTCGCGGGTGATGCCGTCGAGGATGCTCTGAGAGAGACCGGGCGTGTAGATTTTCCCGTCGCGGACCATGAAGATGTTCTCGCCAGGGCCTTCGGCGACGTTGCCTTCCTTGTTCAGGACGATGGCTTCGACGTAGCCGTTCCGGCGGGCTTCCTCGCCGGCGAGGAGGGAGTTCACGTAGAGACCGGTCGTCTTCGCGTTCGTCGGAATCTGGCTCGAAGCGTGCTTCCGCCACGACGAGACCATCACGTCGACACCGTTTTCGAGTGCGTCCTCGCCGAGGTAGGTTCCCCACGGCCACGCCGCGATGGCGACGTCTGTCGGGTTGTCCTTGGGGCTGACGCCGAGTGAGTCGTAGCCGTAGTAGGCGATGGGGCGGATGTAACAGCCACCGAGGTCGTTGCGCTTGATGACCTCGATGGTCGCCTCGGTGAGTTCCTCAGGCGAGTACGGAATCTCCATGTTGTACGGCTTTCCGGAGCTGTAGAGGCGTTCGAGGTGCTCCTCCCAGCGGAAGATAGCCGGACCGCGGTCGGTGTCGTAGGCGCGGGCCCCTTCGAAGACACCCGTGCCGTAGTGAAGCCCGTGAGAGAGGACGTGAATCTGTGCGTCGTCCCAGTCCACGTATTCGCCGTTCATCCAAATCGTGGACACGTCCATGTCGTCAAATCCCATGTGAGGCCCTTCGCAGGCCCCCCTCTAAAATCATGACGAACCGACCCCCGCGTCCTTGGGGACTATGTTTTCTCAGTGGTATTTCTGGCGTATGTCACTCGAATCTGTCGTCGTCACGGGCGGCACCGGAAACATCGGTCCGACCGTCGTTCGCCACCTGCGCGACCACGGATACACCGTCACGAACGTCAGTCGAAGCGGTGGTTCCGACCACGCGGACCACGACTACCGCGTGAGTGCGACCGACTCCGGTGACCTCGTCACGACGCTCGCAGCCGTCGACGCCGACGCCATCGTCCACCTCGGAACCATCTCGACACCCACCCACGACCCCGGTCATCGCGTCTTCGAGAGCAACGTCCAATCGACGTACGTCGTCCTCGAAGCGGCAGCCACACTCGACATCGACACCGTCGTCCTCGCGTCGAGCATGAGCGCCATCGGCGGCGGGTTCGAACCCGACCCCGCGCGAATCGATTATCTACCCGTGGACGAGACGCATCGGGCGACACCGTCGAACCCGTACGGGCTCGGGAAGTACATCGCCGAAGAGACGGCGACTGGATTCGCTCGGCGAGACGACGCACCCACGACGATTGCCAGCCTTCGCTTCCCGTGGATGCCGAGCACAGACGAAGCGCGGACCACCTTCGCAGAGGGCGACCGGACACTCGCCGGCCTCCGCGAAGACGGGTTCTTCCACACGGTACGAAATACGCTCTTTTCGTATCTCGGACGAGGCGACGCCGCGCGAGTGATTCGCCGGGCTATCGAAGCCGACTTCGAAGGGCACGAACTGTTCTGGGCGGTTGCTGACGACACCTCGACCACCGTCGAGTCGGCGGAGATTGCACAGGCGGTGTACCCCGACGCAGAGATTCGGTCGCCACTCTCGGGGCACGAATCACTCGTTTCGACGGAGAAAGCACGGCGGATGCTCGGGTGGGAACCCGAGTGGTCGTGGCGCGACGAACGCGCCTAACGGCCGAACAGGCGAGAGTCAGCGAAGCGCTTCGAGCAGTCGGTCGCCGTCGACGAACGCGAAGTCGTGTCGGGAGGCGTAGTCGCGGGCGGCAGTCTTCGGGAGCGCTGCGCCGCTCTCGTCGTCGAGCATCTCACAGACGACGACTGCAGGTGGGATGTCCGCCTCGTCGGCGAGGGCGAGTCCGAGTTCGGTGTGTCCCTGCCGGTCGTCGAGGAGGTTGGGCGCGCCACGAAGCAGGTGAACGTGGCCGGGTGCGCGGAACTCGTTTCCGAAGTCGACGACGTCGTAGTCGCCCTGGCGAGTCGCCTCGGCGACGGGAGCGAGACGCGAGATAGTCATCGCGCGGTCGCGGTCGGTGATGCCGGTGAACGACTCGCGGTGGTTCACCGTAAAGGAGAACGACGACCGGGAGTCGTACGCGAGGTCGTGCGAACTCGCCGCCGGGTGGGTGAGCACCTCGTCGATGAAGGGCAACGACAGTGCCTCTGCGACGTCGTCTGGAAGGGCGACGCAGACGAGGCCGCCGGCGTCGTTGCGCATACGGGCAACGTCGCGCGGAGCGACCGAACCAGCCGGATAGACGATGTCCACTTCGCCCTCACGGTCGTCGAAGTCGTGGATGAGTACCGGTTCGCCCGCGCGGAACGCGTCGAGGACGCGTTCGACGCTGTCGTAGTCGCTTTCGGCGGAACGACTCATTCGAAATCAGCCTCCTCGACGCGAACAGTGACGCTGTCGCCGTCGGCGAGGTCCAACACGTCACGGAGTTTGTCCGGGGCGATAATCTCCAGCTGTGACTCGTCGTGGTGGGTCCGTTCGGGAACGATGATGTGGACCGGGTCGTACGTGTCGCCGTCCGCCTCGATGACCGCGGCGTAACACGTGGCCGGCCCGAAGGTTCGCTCGTCGTCTTCCCACCCGTCGATTGGGACCGCATCGAGTGCCGACATCCCTGCACGGGAGCGAATCGCGTCGTCGTCGAGACGGACGTTCAGCGTGCCCGGGAACGGTTCGTAGCCGAGGCGCTCGGTGAACTGTTCCATGTACCCCGGAAGTGAGATGTAGTGGCGACCTTCGCCCATCCCGCCGGTCACCTCGCCGTCGAGAACCACGACGGAGGGCGACTCGAAGATGCGGCGATAGTCGGCGTACTCACGCCGCAACGCGGACTCACCGGTGTCGGTGATGGTTATCCACTGCCCGTCAGAGACGACGTCGCGGTCGACGAAGTCAGCCTCTTCGAGGCGCTGGAGACGGCGAGACGCCGTCTGGTTGGAGACGCCCAGTCTGTCTGCGAGGCCCGAACAGGAGACTTTGACTGGGCCGGAGCGGCCACCGTCGAGGGCGACGAGTTTCAGCGTGGCCAACTCGTCGTATCCGACTGTAGCGGCGACTACCGATTCTGACATACTTCAAGATTCGAATGCGCGTCCCATAAGCGTATCGTATGTGAGATGCATTCCAGAAATGAGATGGGCGGCGGCGACGGCGGCCGGGGCAGCGTCTATCGAGAGTTTCGGGCCACCGTTGGTAAGTCCGTCGGTCAGAACAATACCGCGAGAACGTGCGCATTCGCTCGGGTTCTCACGGAAGGGTGGGAGGAGGAGGGCGGAGGCACGGGACGGAGATGTTCGAGTGAGTGCTGGGCGAGAGGGTGGGGCAGGCAGACGCGAGTGTGCGGTGGTATGGCGGGTTGGGGGTGAGGGGTGGGGTGCGTCGGCGGGATAACCGGGATGAGGCGTCTCAGGACTCTGCTGCTCTCCGTTCGGCACTCACCTGTGAGATGCCGGCGTTCGCCGAGCAACTGGGGCAGGCGTAGACGTTTCCTTGGTCGTCACCGAATACACGGATGAAGTTCCTCGACACGAACGCTTCGCAGTGGTTGCATTGGTTCGTCATGGTTGTGGGGTGGGAGATGGCAGACTGTCCTGCCTCGATGTTACCGTGGATTGCTCGTACTATACCGATGCTACCAAACTAGTAAGGTATCAGTTGTAGACGGTACTTTCGGGGGTGATTACGTGGCCGAGCGGCGACGATTCGGCGTCCCAACAGGACTGGAGTGGAACCTGCCCGGACGGTTCGGAAAGGCCTTTAGCCGCCTGTCGAGAATCCGCGTACATGTTCAGACAGTTCCGTGAGGAGGTCGAGGCGGCGCTCTCTGCGGCGCTCTCGTCGCTCGACCTTCCCACCGACGACCTTGGGGTCGAAGAGCCGCCGGAGGACGTACCTGCAACCCTCGCCTCTAGCGTCGCCTTCCGACTTGCTGGCGTCGTCGGTGCTGCACCGCCACAGGTCGCTGCCGACATCGCCGAGGAAATCTCCGTCGAGGGCTACGACTACCTCAGCGCAGTCGACACGCAAGGCCCGTACGTGAACTTCCACGTGAGCGACGCCTACTACGACGACACCCTCGACGCGGCAGCAACCGACACCGAGTACGGTCACCTCCCATCGACCGGGGAGAGCGTCGTCGTCGAACACACGAGTGCGAACCCGACGGGACCGGTCCACGTCGGCCGCACCCGTAACCCCGTCATCGGTGACGCCGTCGCAAATCTACTCGACTTCGCCGGCAACGACGTCGAACGCCACTACTACGTGAACGACGCCGGTCGCCAGATGGCCGTCTTCACGTGGGCGTACGAGACCTTCGACGAGGAAGACCTCGACGGAGAACCAGAACGCGACCGTATCGAGTACGACCTCGTCCGCTACTACCGCAAGGGCAACGCGTACCTCGAAGATGCCGACCCCGACAAGGTCGAGGCCGCCGAAGCAAAGATTACGGAGATTCTCCAGGGCATCGAAGAAGGCGACGAAGAGACGTACGCCCGCGTCGAAGAAGTCGTCGACCAGGTTCTCGGTGGCATGCGCGAGTGTCTCGAACGCCTCCCCGCCGAATTCGACGAGTTCGTCAAAGAGACGCGGTTCATGTTCGACGGGAGCACCCGTGACCTCGCCGACCGCCTCAAAGAGACCGAGTACGCGGTCTACGAGGAAGACGCGTGGCAACTCGAACTCGACGACTACGGCTTCGAGAAGAACCTCGTCTTCCTCCGCTCGGACGACACCTCGCTGTACACGACGCGTGACCTCGCCCACCACGAGTGGAAGTTCGACAACTTCGACCGCGCCGTGACCGTCCTCGGTGAGGACCACAAACTGCAGGCCGGCCAACTCCGCGCCGCACTCGACATCCTCGGCAACGACGTGGACAAACTCGAGAACGTCATCTACTCGTGGGTCAACCTCCCCGGCGGCGAGACGATGTCCACCCGCAAGGGGACCGGCGTCATGCTCGACGACCTGCTCGACGAGTCCATCTCGCGCGCCCGCGACGAAGTCGAAAAGCGCCTCGAAGGTCGCGTCCGCGACGACGACCTCGATGAAGCCGACATCGACCGCATCGCCCGACAGGTCGGTATCGGCGCGGTTCGCTACGACATCGTCTCGAAGCAACCGACGAAGACCATCACGTTCGAGTGGGACCAAGCGCTCAACTTCGAGGCCCAGTCCGCACCGTACATCCAGTACGTCCACGCGCGCTGTTGTGGCATCGTCAACGAGGCGGCCAACGCCGGCATCGACGCCAGCGACGTCGACCCATCGGTGCTCACCACCGAGGCCGAACGCGACCTCATCCGCACGATTGCGCGGTTCCCCGCCGTCATCGAAGCGGCGGCCGACGACCTCGAACCGCACGCAGTCGCCACGTACGCCCGCGAACTCGCCGAAGTGTTCAACACGTTCTACCGCGAGTGCCCGGTGCTCGACGCCGACGAAGACGTCGGTGCTGCCCGGCTGGCACTCGTCAAAGCGGCCCGGAACAGCGTCGCTAACGCGCTCGCTATCGTCGGTGTCGAAGCACCCGAGTCGATGTGAACACGGGCTAAAACGGCTTTTTTCGCGTTAGAGCAAGAGCGGCAGTGCGATTGCAGCGGACACGAGTGACCCGCCGAGCGCCCAGACTGTGATGGCGCCGCCGCCGAGTGCGAGTACGAGGAACAACACTATCCACCAGAAGGGAACGGACTCAGATTCTGCCATAGGGGGCTTTCCGCAGACCCGCGTAAAAGGCCTTCCCGTTTAGCCGAGGAATCGCCTGAAAAAGCCGCTCTTTTCTTCGTCGTCGCCCTCGTCTTCGAGTGCTTCGACCTCTTCGACGAGCGAGGTCGTGTAGACGCCCTCTTCGTCGTCGTCGCCCGCGTCAGAACGCTCTTCAGCGACGGCGTCCGGTTCCGCTTCGGCGACGAGCGGTTCGTCTGCCGACTCCGACGGTGCCTCGGCGATGACCGCCGACGCCTCCGCTGTCTCGTCGGCTGTTTCGGGGGAGTCGGCCGTCTCGGGGTCTTCCTCGATGGAAGCCGCATCCTCGTCAGCGGCAGAGTCGTCGTCTGCGACGGAGGCGTCTCCGACGGACGTGTCGCTCCCACTGGTCGTCGCTTCGACCACTGCATCGCCCGCGAGCGGGTCTGCACCCATCGAATCGGCGTCGTCGAGGTCTGCAGTGACTGGGTCTTCGTCGTCGGCAGCGGTGTCAGCAGTCAGTTCGTCGTCGTCGGCATCACTCGCCAACGGGTCTTCGTCGACCGCTTCAGCGCGTCCGGTGCCGTTTCCACTTCCGAACGGAACTGCGGCGTCGAGCGCTGCTTCGGCCTCGTCTTCGAGTGTTGCCTCGGTCGTCGAACGCTCCTCGGGAGTCGGCGTCGATGCAGTCGAGCGGTCTGGCTCGGGGGTGGAACCCTGTTGGGGAATCGGCTCCGACTCTGCCGACTCCACCTGCTCAGGCACTGATTCGGAGTCGTCCTCTGCGTTGGCTTCGGGTTCGTCGTCCACGTTGGCCTCGGCTTCGGGCGTCTGCGGTTGGTCAGGTTCGGGGTCAGTGTCTGACTCAGAAGTCTGTTCAGCGACGGCCTCCGGGTCTGGCTCCGCGTCGAGCGGTTCCTCTTCGGGGACGTCGATGTCGACCGACGCGTCGTCTGTCGTCACGTCCGAATCGGGTGTGTCGTCGGTTTCGACGACCGTCTCCGCACCGTCGCGTGTGTCGTCGGTCTCGGAATCGTCAGCGTCGGCAGCGGGAGTCGAGGACGACTGCTCGTCTGTCGACTCCGCGTCGTCGGGTTGTGACTCTGGGACTGGAACCGGTTTGCCAGTGAGTGCCTCCGCGAGCGCTCGGTAGCCAGCGGCCGCGATACTCTCTGGCGAGCGCGCGACGACCGGTGTCTGGGTGTGGAGCGCTTCGCGAATCGCGGCGTCTTCGGGGACGACGGCGATGACGCCCGTGTCGAGAAGTTCGGCAACCACGTCGGCGTTCGGGTTCGACTGGTTGACTCGCGTGAGGACGACGCCGACGATGTCCGCACCGATTCGGTCGCCGAGTTGCCGGGTCTTCTCAGTGTCGCCGAGGGCCTCGCGCTCGGTCGTCGAGACGAGAAGCACCTCGTCGGCGAGTTTCAGTGGGACGAACGTGTCGTCACTGAGCCCTGCACCGGTGTCGATGAGGACGATGTCGTGGTTCTCCTGGAGGGTCTCGATGACTGGGTGGAGTTCCTTCGCGTTCGCACTCGCGAACGCCTCCAACGCAGTCGACCCGGGGACGACCGAGAGTCCTTCGGGCCCCTCGTAGGTGGCCGATTCGACTGTCGTGCTGCCAGTGAGCACGTCGTGGAGCGTCTCCCCATCTGGGTCGACACCGAGGGCTCCAGCGAGATTCGGCATCCCGAGGTCACCGTCGACGACGACGACGTCGTGCCCGGCCATCGAGAGGACCGTCCCGAGGTTGGCAGTCGTCGTCGTCTTTCCAACCCCGCCTTTTGCGCTGGCAATTGCGTACACCCGAGACATAAATTCCAACTGTCGAAATCCACCCATGACAGCCACATAAATGTTCTCCGACGAGTCCTCCCATCTGGGCACCGGATTTCATCCTGGTTGGACCGTCGTGTGTGTGTGGCTATCGTGTAGCGTTCCCAGTCAAAGGTTACTTAGCCGCTGGATAGACTAGAAGTAGTGATGAGTAGCGACGCCGAGGAGGCGAGCGAAGACCGCCGTAAGTACGAATTCAAGAAGGTCATCGAGGACCTCAAGGAGTACGAAGGCTCAGGGACTCAGCTCGTCACCATCTACATTCCCGAAGACAAGCAGATTTCTGACGTGGTCGAACACGTCATCACAGAGCACAGCGAAGCGTCTAACATCAAGTCGAAGCAGACGCGGACGAACGTCCAGGACGCACTCACGAGTATCAAAGACCGCCTCCGGTACTACGGCAACTTCCCCCCGGACCGCGGCATCGTCATGTTCTCCGGCGCCGTCGACTCCGGCGGTGGCCAGACGAACATGGTCACGAAGGTCTTAGAGAGTCCGCCGGACCCGATTCAGTCGTTCCGGTACCACTGTGACTCGAACTTCCTCACCTCCCCGCTCGAGGACATGCTCATGGACAAGGGCCTCTTCGGCCTCGTCGTCCTCGACCGCCGCGAAGCCAACGTCGGCTGGCTGAAAGGCAAGCGCGTCGAACCGGTCAAGAGCGCCTCGTCGCTCGTCCCCGGCAAGCAGCGAAAAGGTGGTCAGTCCGCCCAGCGTTTCGCCCGCCTGCGCCTCGAAGCCATCGACAACTTCTATCAGGAAGTCGCTGGCATGGCGAACGACCTGTTCGTCCCCAAGCGCCACGAGATGGACGGCGTCCTCGTCGGCGGTCCGTCGCCGACGAAAGACGAGTTCCTCGACGGCGACTACCTCCACCACGAACTGCAAGACATCGTCGTCGGCAAGTTCGACGTCGCCTACACCGACGAATCCGGCCTCTACGACCTCGTCGACGCCGCACAGGACGTGCTGGCCGACCAGGAGGTCATGAAGGACAAAAAGCAGATGGAGGAGTTCTTCGAGAAACTCCACCGCGGCAACGAGTCCACCTACGGGTTCGAAGCGACGCGAAAGAACCTCGTCATGGGCTCTGTCGACCGTCTGCTCATCTCCGAGGACCTGCGCAAGGACGTCGCCATCTACGACTGTGGCGGCCAAGAGGAGTTCGAGCTCATCGACCACCGTCACAACACCCCGTCACACGACTGTGAAGGCGGCGGCGAGGCCGAGCTGAAAGAACGCGAGGACGTCATCGAGTACCTGATGGACCTCGCAGACCAGCGCGGCACGGAGACGAAGTTCATCAGCACCGACTTCGAGAAAGGCGAACAGCTCTACGACGCGTTCGGTGGCATCGCCGGAATCCTCCGGTACTCCACCGGCATCTAAACGACTCCTCCTCGGCGTCTCTTTTCGACACCGCTCAGCGACCGACACCTCACCACGTCGTCACGGTCGGACGCGCGGGACGAAGTGACCAGTCTCTCGACGAACACCGACCAGAAGGGCCACTGCTGCGACGAGCGGTAAGGCCGCACACGAGAGATAAATTGGTTCGAAGCCAACGGCGTCTATCAACGGAAGGGTGACGATGGGGCCGAATCCACCCCCGATGTCACCGAACACGTTGCTCGTCCCGACGGCACGGCCCATCTCGTCGTCGGGAACCAGGTCGCCCAGCAGTGCCATCAGTGGTCCGCTCGTCCCACCCTGCCCGACGCCGACGAACAGGCAGGCGAGGGCCAACGACAGATTCGAGTCCGCGACGGTCAGCAGGACGAATCCGAGCGACGTAGCGCCCAAGAAGAACAGCAACGTGGGGATGCGAGACTGTCGCCGGTCGCTCACAGAGCCACCGACGTACATCGAGACGCCCGCGGCGACGACGGTGAGACCCATGAAGATACCCGACGACCCCTGCGCGTCGAAGCCGAAGACGCTGAGGTCGTTCTGTCCGAGAAACAGCACCAGCGTGGCGAACAGCGCACCGATGTAGACGAAGAGGACGGCGAAGTTCACCAACCCGACCGTGAGCGCAGGCAGGTCAGTGTTGACGTCCCACGGCTTGGCCGACGTGTTCCGCTCTGCTTCGACGTGCGTCTCGGGGACCGACCAGTATGCGATGGCACTGGCGAGAAATGCGAAGACAGTCGCGACGCCGAACGCCGTCAGCGTCCCCGCGAGTTCACTCAGGACACCGCCGATGACCACGCCCGTCGGGAATCCGAAGAGGACGCCCCCTCTGATGAGACCCATGTTCGCCCCACGAGACCGGCCATCACTCACGTCGGCCGCGATGGTGTACGCCGTCGCGAAGACGAGGGCGCTTCCGACACCCCACAGCAAGCGCGCGAGCAAGAACCACGCCTCGGGGAGCGGTGCAACCATGGCGACGACGTAACCGAATGTCGCCACGCCTTGGACGAACATCCCGACGACGAACGGCGTTCGTGTCCCGATTCGGTCGACGAGGCTCCCTGCCGGTGCGTTCGCCAAGAGTCGGGAGAACCGATTCGCACTCAGGATGATTCCGACGAGGACGGGCGAGATACCGAGCACAGCGCCGAGATTGGGCAAAATCGGGAATATCACACCCCCGCCGAATCCGATGAAGAACGTACTGACGATGACCGCGCCGACGACGAGGTCACCGTCGTCCGCGGCAGCCCGGACGCGACTGGCGAGCCGGGCGACGAACCCGCCAGACGAATGCTGCGACCCTTTCACCGCCGCACCCCGAACGCGCTCCGGTGGACTCGGCTCATCTGGTTCGCTGTTGTACGAAATAGAGTAAAAGGCGTTCGAAGGGCACCCACGTGACACCCACTGGTGGAAGCACCGAACTTACAGAAACATCTCTAACTGCGAGTGCCGTCGCCCCACGTCGAAGTGCGGGTCCGGAACCGAGTGTTCGAGTCTGTCGAGGACGAGATGGACGTCGACGCCGTTTCGTTCGGCGTACTCGGCACACTCGACGATGGCCTCGCGGTTGAGCGCCAACGAGTCGAGGAATCCGACCATCAGAGCTGCGGCGGCGCCACCCTCGCTATCTGGGAGAATGTCAGCGAGTGGCCCCACCCCTCCTTCGGTCAACCGGCCATCACTCGGATGGACTCGGAGGCAGTCGACACACAGTCCAATCGTCAGCGACCCCTCGGGTGCGTACTCGTCGAGCGCTTCGGGGACGGCGAAGACGGCCTCGTCTCCCCCACAGTCAGGACACGACATACCCACCGCTACGCGGGAGTGTGTTGAAAATTGGTCGGTGGGCCGACCAAGAACGTATCGTCAGTCGAGAAGCGATTAGTTCGCGGCAGCGGCGGCAGCCTCTTCGGCGGCCTTCCGCTCTTCTTTCTCTTCTTCTTCCTTCTTCGCCTTGATCTTCTTCAGGCGGAAGATCTCTTCGCGCTCCTGTTCTTCGAGTTTCTGCTCGATGTACTCCTTGTTCTCGTAGAGTTCGGGCAGCAGTTTGAACTCGAGAGCGTTGACACGGCGCTTCGTCGTCTCGATCTCTTCGAGCATCTTCTTCATCGCCGTCTCGACCTCTGCGGCGAGGATGATAGATTCGAGAAGTTCCTCGTACGCGTCGGCGGCCTCGTCGATGCGGGCGGACGACCCAAGGAGGCCGTAGCCACGCTGGTCGAGGCTCTTCTTGACGCGCGACGACTCGATTTGCGGGACGACGACGCCCATGATGTTCTTCGACTGCGTCGTGATTTCGGGGTACTCTTTCAGCGCGGCGGCTGCTCCCCGAACCGCGACGTCACCTTCCATGGCGCGAGCCATGTTGATGGTGCGCTGGGCGCGGTCGTAGTCTGCGTTGAGGTTGGCCCGCACGTCCTGTGCCTGGTCGAGGATGTCCATGAACTCCATGATGAGGCCGTCACGCTTCTGTTCAAGCGTGTCGTGACCCCGCTCCGAAAGCTCGATGCGATCCTCGATCGCCATCAGGTTCTTGCGGGTTGGCTTGACGTCTTCGGCCATCTTTGGCGGGGATTGTTCGTCAGGGGTGTTAATCTTTTACTGTCTGGCCCGTCGGACCGGGTCAAATTCGTCTGTGTTGGGTGACAAGAGGCACGATTCGCCGCCCGAACTCACCACGCGTCCTGCATCTGTCCGCGCCGGCTAGCGTGGACCCACGTCGAAGAACCGCGAGACGAGTTTCCGCTCTGCTGCGCGAAGGTGCTGGTGGAACGTGGCGCGGGAGACGTCCATCGCCTCGGCGAGTTCGTTACCGGTGACGCCGTGCGGCCAGTCGAAAAACCCACCCAGATACGCGAGTTGGAGCGCGGTGTGTTGTCTGTCTGTGAGTTCCGCACCGACGCTGCTGGTGAACTCACGAGCGGTTCGTGGTGGAGACGAGCGCTCTCTGACGGCACGAAGTTCGACACCGCGCGCGGCCTGTTTCAGGTCGTCGAGCAGTGCTCGGCCGACAGTTCGGTCCGGGACAGACACCGTGAACCGACTGCCAGCACGGTCTGCTTCGAGGTCGGTCAGTCGGCCCCCGGCGTCTGCCACGAGGTGAGCGAGTGACCCGCCTTCCAAGACGACTTCGTAGAGGCCAACGTCGTCTCCGCGCGGGAGGCGCGCGATGCTGACGACACCATCTGCGTCGGCGTCTCCCTCCGCCAGTTGTGTCGGCGGTGTCGTCGAGACGAACAGACTGAGCGTGCCATCGTCGTGGAGAATGGACCCTTCGTACGCCAGTTCACACCCTGCCGCGGCGGCGAGGCCGACGAGTGGTTGTGTGGGGTCGCTCACCTCGATTTCGAGTTCGAGAACCCCCTGAGAGATGAGCGACCGTCTGCTCTCGAAGGCGTCGATGGCCGCGCCGACTGCCCGCCCGAGGGTTCCGAAGACGACGGTCACCTCTTCGTGCAGTTCGTCCACGTCGGTGTACACCGTCAACACGCCGTAGAGTGTCTCTCGGTGAATCAACGGCACCGCGATAGCCGAGCGAAACGGCACGTCCGCGCCGTCGTGTAACGGGCCGTCTGTGGCGACTGCAGACTGCACGGCCAACGTGTCCGCGGCCTGTGCGGTGACGTCGGTGAGAGTGTCGCGGTCGATTTCGAGTCCGTCGAGCGACTCCGTGTGTGTCCCCGCCCATTCGTTCGGGACGATGGCTGCGGGCGAGAGGTCACAGTTTCCAATCCACGCGCACTCGAACGAGTCGGTCGCAGCGACTCGCGTACACACGGCCGCTTCGAGTTCTTGGCGCGTCTCGGCCCGGACGAGGGCGCTCGTCACGTCTTCGAGGAGTCCCTCGATGAGGTCGACGAGCGTCTGGAGTCGCGCGCGCTCTTCGTCGACTCGTTCGGCGTACTGCTCTGCGGCCGCTTCGGCACGAACCCGTTCTGTGATGTCCGTCTGGAATCCGACGAAGTGTGTCACGTCGCCGTCCGGCCCGCTCAGTGGGGCGAGGTCGACCCGATTCCAGAACGTCTCGCCGTTCTCTCGGTAGTTCAGCAGTTCGACCGACGCCGACTCCTTCGCGTCGATGGCCTCGCGGAGTTCTGTGACGCGCTCCGGGTTCGTCTTCGGACCCTGCAAGTAACGACAGTTCCGTCCCAGCGCCATCGACTCCGAGTAGCCCGTCATCGACTCGAACGCCTCGTTGACGTAGACGAGTGGTCGGTCGGGAAGTGTGTAGTCTGCGATCGTGATTCCGACCGGTGCTTCGTCGATGGCCTGTTCTTTCAGGTCTTCGGTGATTCGACCTGCGGCCACCGTGCCGTGTCGATGCCATTCGATGGCGTTTTCGACCCGCTTGGGGAGTCGGTCGAAGAGGTTCGAATCGACCACTGGGACGACATCCGACGCGCCTGCATCGAGTGCTTGTGTCGCCGAGAGGTCGCCATCAGGAGGGACGACTGCGACGAGTGGACGTGTCGTCGCCGTGCGCACCGACGAGATGGTGTCGGTCCGGTCGGTCACGAGTACGAGGCAGTCGACCGACGCCGAATCGAGTCGGTCGAGCGCCGCATCGACTGACTGGACAACCGTGACCGAAAGCGGCGAGAGGACGTCTGTGAGGCGGTCGCGCTCCTCCTCACGGGCGACCAGTAGGACACGAGCAGCAGACGAAGATTCGCTCATGGGGGGTAGTCGCACCCGTCACGTAAGGAGGTTGGCGCGGAGTGACTCCTCGGCGGAGGTGGTGAACCGACACTGGAGGGTGGAACGAGCGGGAGGCTGTGAACCGACACCGGCGGGTGGAAACAACGAGAGGCAGCGCTGCCGCTCTCGCCGGAAAATAGAGAGAGAAATCGGGACCGAAACTGCGAACGAAAACCCGGATTAGGCTTCCGCTTCGACCGTCTCGGCGTCTTCCTGGTAGTACTTCTCGATGAGCTCTTCGTCGATACGGTTGAGCTCGGACTTCGGAAGCGTCGACAGAAGATCCCAGCCGATGTCGAGCGTCTCGTCGATAGAGCGGTTGGAGTCGAAGCCCTGGTTGACGAACTCGGCTTCGAAGCGCTCTGCGAAGTCGAGGTACTTGTTGTCACGCTCGGACAGCGCCTCGCGACCGACAATGTTCACGAGGTCACGAAGGTCCTCACCCTCTGCGTACGCCGCGTACATCTGGTCGGAGACGTCGGCGTGGTCCTCACGGGTGAGGCCCTCACCGATACCGTCGTCCATCAGGCGCGACAGGGACGGCAGCGGGTTGATTGGCGGGCGGATGCCCTGCGAGTTGAGGTCGCGGTCGATGTAGATCTGACCCTCGGTAATGTAGCCGGTAAGGTCCGGAATCGGGTGCGTGTCGTCGTCACCCGGCATCGTGAGGATGGGAATCTGGGTGACAGACCCTTCGCGTCCCTCGATACGACCTGCGCGCTCGTAGAGCTGCGCAAGGTCAGTGTACATGTAACCGGGGTAACCACGGCGACCGGGGACCTCTTCGCGAGCCGCACCGATTTCGCGGAGCGCCTCACAGTAGTTGGTCATGTCGGTCAGGATGACGAGGACGTGGTAGTCCTTGTCGAACGCGAGGTACTCTGCGGTGGTGAGGGCGAGACGCGGCGTGACCGTCCGCTCGACTGCGGGGTCGTCCGCGAGGTTCGTGAAGACGACGGAGCGCTCGAGTGCACCCGTGCGCTCGAAGTCTTCCATGAACTCGTTCGCCTCTTCCTGTGTGATACCCATCGCGCCGAAGACCACAGCGAACTCGGACTCTTCGTCGTCGCCTTCTTCCTCAGGCACAGTCGCCTGACGGGCAACCTGGAGTGCGAGGTTGTTGTGGGGAAGCCCCGATGCGGAGAAGATTGGAAGCTTCTGACCGCGAACGAGCGTGTTCATGCCGTCGATGGCAGACACACCCGTCTGGATGAACTCCTCGGGGTACTCGCGGGAGTAGGGGTTGATTGCTGCGCCGACGATGTCACGACGCTCGTCGGGGACGATTTCTGGGCCGCCGTCGATCGGCTGACCGGAACCGTCGAGCACGCGACCGAGGAGGTCCTCGGTCACGGGCATCTTGAGCGTCTCGCCGAGGAATCGGACGGACGCGTTCCTGTCGATACCGGTGGTGCCTTCGAACACCTGAATCGCGACGAGACCCTCACTCGATTCGAGGATCTGTCCGCGCTTGGTCTCGCCTTGAGGCGTCTCGATTTCGACGATTTCGTCGTACCCGATCGGCTCGTCAACCTCGGCGAACACCAGCGGGCCGCTGATTTCGGTGATAGTCTGGTATTCCTTCATGGTCTCAGTACAGCTCGCGGAGTTGCTCGGTAATCTCTGCTTTCAGGTCCTCGATATACACATCCCAGTCTTCCTGGACACCGATACGGTTCAGCTGCGGAGCCGCGTCGATGTCTTGGATGTCTTCGACGGGGACGCCGGCTTCGAGCGCATTGAACGCCTCGTCGTTGAACGTGTGGATAGCCGTGAGGATACCGTACGTCTTCTCTGGCTCACAGAACGTGTCCGTTGGGTGGAACGCGTTCTGCTGGAGGTACGCCTCGCGGAGGTAGCGAGCGACCTCGAGGGTCAGCTGCTGGTCCGCTGGCAGGGCGTCCTTCCCGACGAGCTGAACGATTTCGCGGAGTTCAGCTTCTTCGTCGAGGACGTCGACAGCCCACTGGCGCTCTTCTGGCCAGTCGTCGCGGACGTTCTCAACGAACCACGGGTCGAGCTGGTCCTGGTAGAGCGAGTAGGACTCGTTCCAGTTGATAGCCGGGAAGTGACGACGTTCGGCGAGGTCTGCGTCGAGTGCCCAGAACGTCTTCACGATACGCAGGGTGTTCTGCGTGACCGGCTCGGAGAAGTCGCCGCCCGGCGGCGACACTGCGCCGATGACGGAGACCGAACCCTCGTCACCGTTGATGGTGGTGAAGTACCCTGCGCGCTCGTAGAACTCGGAGAGACGCGCGGCGAGGTACGCGGGGTACCCCTCTTCACCGGGCATCTCCTCGAGACGCGAGGAGATTTCGCGCATTGCCTCTGCCCACCGGGAGGTGGAGTCGGCCATCAGCGCGACGTCGTATCCCATGTCGCGGTAGAACTCCGCGATGGTGATACCGGTGTAGATACAGGATTCACGGGCCGCCACAGGCATGTTGGACGTGTTCGCGATGAGGCACGTCCGGGCCATGAGCGGGTTGCCCGTCTTCGGGTCGTCGAGTTCCGGGAAGTCCTCGATAACCTCGGTCATCTCGTTACCGCGCTCACCACAGCCGACGTAGACGACGATGTCAGCGTCGGCCCACTTGGCGAGCTGGTGCTGCGTAACCGTCTTTCCGGACCCGAACGGACCCGGAATCGCGGCCGTCCCACCTTTCGCGATTGGGAACAGACCGTCGAGGATACGCTGGCCAGAGACGAGCGGTTCGCGTGGCGTCTTCTTCTCCGTCGAAGGACGCGCACGGCGGACCGGCCACTCCTGGTGCATCGTAACTTCTTCGCCGTTGTCGAGTTCGACGACCGTCTCGGTGACGGAGAACTCGCCTGCTTCGGCGGCGACGACTTCGCCACCTTCGAAGGACGGCGGGACCATGACCTTGTGTTCGATGGTCACGGTTTCGGGAACCGTACCTACGACGTCACCGGGGGCGACTTCGTCGCCTTCGGAGACGCTGGGTTCGAACTCCCACTTCTTTTCCATGTCGATACCGGGTGCGTCAACACCACGGTCGAGGAACGGCGAGCCCATCTTGGACTCGAGCACGTCCAGCGGGCGCTGGACACCGTCGTAGATGGCGTCCAGCATCCCGGGACCAAGGTCGACGGTCAGCGGTTCGCCCGTGTTCTCGACGGGTTCACCGGGACCGACGCCCGAAGTTTCCTCGTACACCTGAATGGTCGTGAGGTCGCCCTCAATTTCGATGACCTCGCCCATCAGACCTTCGTCGCCGACGTAGACGACGTCGTTCATGCGGGCGTCAAGGTCACGGGCGGTCACGACCGGACCACTCACGCTTGCGATGAGACCGTCCTCGCGAACGGAATCTTGTGTTGCCTGACTCATGTTTGGTTATTCGTCCATCAGATCGATACCGATTGCTCTCTTGATCTGGTCGCGGAGGCCGCTCGCGCCGCCAGTGCCGCCGAGCGTAACGAGCGTTGGCTCGATACTGCGCTCGACCGACTGGCGAGCGTTACGCGAGAGGTAGTCGAGGTCTTCTTGGTACATCACGATGATGCCCACGTCCTCGTCCTCGAGCGTTCGCATAACGGCCTCGTCGAGTTCTTCGTCCTTTGCTTCCTCGGGGACGTTCTCGAACTTGCGGACACCCGCAAGTCGGAATCCCGTCGTGAAGTCAGGACTGCCGATAACTGCAATTTCCTGGCTCATTGGATGACCAGCTCCGCTTCGATTTCGTCGGGGTCGAGCCCTGCCTCGCGGCCGCGGGCGATCGCCCGAATGTTGTCAACCTCGCGCTCCTTGGCGAGGATGTACGAGATGACTGGCGTGACCGATAGCGGGAACACGTAACCGAGTGTGTCCGCGTACTCCAAGAGCGCCGCATCGAGGGCGCGCTCGAAGCCGATGAGGCTGTCTGCCTCTTCGAGATCCGACAGTGCATTCGAGAGGCGGTCACCGTACCGACTGTCGCGAATCTTCGAGATCAGTTCGTCCGGGTTGGTCGCCAGCGACGCGAGTTCCGTCGCTCGGAACAGCGAGCCACCCTCGATGAAGTAATCAGTTGGGTCGAGGTCGGCGCCACTACGGGCGATACGGAGCGCGTTGCGGGCGTTCCGGAAGTCGATCTCTGCTTCGAGGAATTCGCGGTACTGTTTCGTCTCTTCGCTGACGACCAGCCCATCGAGCAGTTGCTCGTAGAAGGCACGGTCGACAGCGTTCTCTAACGGGACGAGGACGCCAACGTCTTCGTAGTCGTCGTAGGCGGCCTCAATCCCATCCGCGAAAATCGTCCCCGAGAGGAGGTCGACGACTTCCTCGATTTCGGCTGCTTCGAGCAGCCGCGAGAGGAATCGGTCGTCGAACTCGCCAGCCCGGATGAGGTCGGTTTCGACCTCGTCGCGTGGGCTCTCAGAGTAGATGCCGCGGATGATAGTTTTGACGTTCCATGCGTCGAACTTCCGGAGGTAGCGCGCGATGAGGTCGTAGAGGCGGCCGTCAGCCCAGTCGAGGATGTCGTTGAACTGGTTCGCCATGTTGGCGTTCAGTCCGTACTCGATGAGGTCGACGCCAGAGAAGCGGCTTCCCAGGGCGTTGATCTCCGTCTCGTACTCCGACTCCTCCATGAATCGGGCGATTTCGGCCGGTCCCATACGGACCAGCTTGCGGTACTCTTCGTCTCCGAACAAGGCACTGCGTCGCGCTCGCACGCGAGCGATGACGTATTCCGGATTCGAGCCGCCAGCAGCGCTCATTGGTCGTCGAATAGTCGCGCACTCACTTCCTTCAGGTTGTCCTCCCAGGTTGTGTCGAGGACCGAGTCGAAGGTGTTGTTCACCCGAACGCGCGAGTTCGTGCCTTCGACCACGACGCCACCGAGGCAGTCGCGCTCGCCGGCAACTTCGTAGCCGTCGTAGTCGGCAAGGATCTCTTCGAGCAGGTCGGCGTCATCCGCGCGACCGTAGACGTGGACTTCGTCCTCGTCTTCGAACTCGACCGAGGCAGCGTCGAGAAGCGTGCGCGTGAGTTCTTCACGACGCTCGCCTTCGAGCTCGACGAGTTCGTCCTCGACCTGAGAACGAACGCGCTGGAGAACGTCACGGCGTGCGCCGAGACGTGCCTGCTTCGCTTCGAGTTTCGCGCTGGAGAGCGCCTGTTCGCGCTCACGTTTGATCTGGTTCTCGACGGAGACCTCACGCTCTTCGACGAGCGCTTCGGCTTCCGTTTCGGCCTCGGAACGAATCTCGTCGGCTCGTTCTTCGCCGGCCTCTTTGATTTCCTCCGCACGTGCGCGGGCTTCGTCTCGGATGTCCTCAACGACGTTGTCCAAACTCATGATGGGAAAGGAAGGGGTGGTTTAGACCAGGAAGACGACGACCAGCGCGAGGATGACGAGGGTTTCGGGAAGAACCGTAAGGATCAGCCCGTTAACGAAAAGGTCCTCGTCCTCAGCGATGGCGCCCATCGCAGCGGCACCGATGCCACGCTCTGCGTATCCTGCGCCGAATGCGGCGAGACCGACCGCCAGGGCCGCGGCGGCGGAGGCGGTGATTGCGGGGCCAGAAGCTGCTTCACTCTGCAGTGCAGTCATGAGGGGTTCAATTGCTTCAATCATTGTGTGTTCCTAAGTACCGGATTGTCGTCTCCGAACGTTCGTATGTGTAGCAAGGCGTCTCATAAAGGTTCCCAAAACAATCGACGGAAATCGCGGGATTCGGGCGGTTATAGGGCGAGTTCAGACGGGTGCTGCCGCTGTCAGAACTGGTCGAAAGAAAATCACCGACGAAGACAGTTAGTCTTCGGTGGTGAACTGGCGTTCGTAGCCGAACGGTTCGTACTCGCGGCCACCGCCCTCGAAGAACTTGCCGAAGAACTCGACGTACTCGAGACGCACGGCCTGCAGACCGGCGCTCGTGACACCGAGTGCAAGGACGAGTGCGTGTCCGAGGAGGAGGACGACGAGCCCTCCGACCAGACCTGCTGCACCGGAGTGCATCAGGCCGGGGAACAGGATGACTGCTCCTTCGTAGTGTTCGAGTGCGTACTCCGGCCCGTAGTTGAGCAGGAAGTGGAACTCACCGTGGTGCTCGTACGCCCCGAAGAACAGCAGGTTGACTGCGAACGCCATTCCGGCCTTCGCCAGCAACACTGCGGCAAGACGAGTGTACGACAGCACGTTCGAGAGGACGTTGATGAACTCGACGACCTCGATCGGCTCGGCAATCGCGAGGAGCGCGAGGCCGACGAAGAACAGGCCAAGGCCAGCCCAGCCGACGATCTCCGGGAATCCGGAGAAGCCGAGCGGGACGACGCCTTCGCTGCTGAACGTCGTGAAGATGAAGTTCGGCGGGATGTCGCCGAGCGCAGGGCTGAAGATCCAGATCCACAGGCCGTTGAGCATCAGAATCCACGAACCGGCTTCGAGGACCGCTTCCTTCACACCGTGGAGGTCAGCGAGGTCGACGAAGTCGAAGATGTACCCGATGTTGAGGTGGATGATACCGATGACGACGCTCACAGTGAGCCAGCCGAGTGCCCACTCAGCGGTCGCCGGCGACAGACCCTTCTCGATGGGTGCGTGCTCGAGACCGACCACACCGACCCAGAAGTACTCGGTGATGAGGTGCAGCCCGAAGATTTCGCCATACAGGATGCCGAACAGCGTCGTAGACACACCGGCCGCGATGGTGACGCCACCCATGCTCTTGAGCGCGTTGCTGTCGAAGTTCGTGTAGAGGAAGTACCCGATTGCGGTGTACAGCAGTCCGTACCCGAAGTCACCGATCATGAACCCGAAGAACAACGGGAACGTCAGGAACAGGATGACGGTCGGGTCGAGTTCGAAGTAGCTCGGTCGGCTCACTGCCTGCACGAGCAGTTCGAACGGCTTGACCGCACCACCGTTGCTCTGGACCGTCGGCGGTTCGTCGTTGGCCATCGTGAGCGTGCCGCCGTCGGTCGCCGTAGCGGTGCCGCCGGTTTCGCGGACGTCTTCGGTCGCGTGGTCGTGACCGTCGTGGGTGAACGACGCACGTTCGAGTTCTTCGATGTCGACGTGCTCACCGACGATACTCTTCAGTTCACTGGCGAACTCGTTGTACTGTCCAGTCGGAATCCATCCCTCGGCGACGAAGGCGTTCTCCGTCGTCGCGAACGAGAGTGGTGCTTCGGTCTTCTGAACGTCGATTGCGAGACGCTCCTCGGCCGCGAGGAGGAACTCGCCTTCCTCGACCTTCAGGTCGTTGAGTTCAGACTCGACCGTGTCGAGCTTGGACTCGATTTCGCGTTTCTCCTGTTCGAGGTTGCGGACGTGGTCCTCGGGGCTTCCCTCGGCGTCCGGAATCTCGTACGTCGCGAAGTCGGACCCAACGAGTGCGTCCACGAGCGCCGTCTCCGAGGCGTCCTTCGTGGGACGTGCGAAGATGGCGTGGGTGCGCTGACCGGAGAATATCTCGTAGGTTCCGATGGTTGGCGCGTCGACGATGGCGCGCTCGACCGGTTCGAGTTTGCCTTCTCCGACGACGACCTGCAGGGAGTCGTACCCCGAAAGCAGTTCGAGGTCGATTCCGAGGTCGACGAACGGCTCCATCGCGTCGATTTCGTCGTCGAGCGCGTTCCGTTTGTTCTCCAGTTCGGAGCGGCGGTCGTCCAGTTCGTTGACCTTCGACCGAATCTCTTCGAGAGGCTCACCGAGCGCGTCGTCGGGGACGATGCGCTGGCGGCCGGCGTCGTTCTCGTCGACGCCGAGGATGCTCTTGAGCGAGCGAACGGTGACGAGTTTGTCGGAAGCGCTCTCCGCGCCTTCGATTGGGCTCCCCGTCTCGAATCCGAACTCCTCCTGCCACGAGCCGTCGTATTCGGTGACGTCCAGCAGTCGGAGGTCGTGGACAGCCTCGATGACCTCGGGCATGATGCCCTTGGAACCGGTCACCGAGACCTTGCTCATCTGCTCAGGTCTGAGCATCAACCGCCTCCTCGAACTTGCCGACGGCGAATTCGACCGCGTCGTCGATGCGGTCTTCCGCCTCGGCGATCAGTTCGTCACGGGCTTCCTCGCCCTCTTCGAGGATGCGTTCCCGTTCAGCCTCTATCTCTTTGCGTCCTTCCTGCAGACGCTCAGATTCGAGTTCGTTGGCCTGTTCTTCGGCCTCGGAGCGAATCTCGTCGGCCTCGCGGCGCGCCTCCGCGACGAGTTCCTCACGTTTGGCCTCGGCCTCTTCGACGATGTCGTCGGCCTCCTGCTCGGCCGTTTTGATTCGTTCGAGAACCTCTTGTCTCGGCATACTCGTATCACAGGAACGTTGCACAAGCGCTGTATAAGGTGTTTGCGGAAAGTTGTCGAGAGAATCTCCGTTTCAGACTCGATGGAACCGGATGAAACGACCAGAATGCGCGGCGAATCCGCACCGTTATCATCGGTGAGTCCTAATTCCGGCGCAATGGGAGTCCTCGAAAATAAAGCGCGGGCCCGCCTGTTCTACAAATACCTCTCGAAGGTGTACGACCAGGTCAACCCGTTCATCTGGAACGAGGAGATGCGCGACGAGGCGCTCGAAATGCTCGACATCCAACAGGACGACCGCGTCCTCGACGTTGGCTGTGGAACTGGGTTCGGGACCGAAGGACTGCTCCGCTACACGGACGACGTCCACGGTCTCGACCAGAGCATCCATCAGATGCAGAAGGCGTGGGAGAAGTTCGGTAAGAACGACGAGGTCCGGTTCTACCGCGGCGACGCCGAGCGCCTGCCGTTCGCCGACGATTCGTTCGACGTCATCTGGTCGTCTGGGTCTATCGAGTACTGGCCGAACCCCGTCGACGCGTTAGAAGAGTTCCGACGCGTGGTCAAACCCGGCAACAAAGTGCTCGTCGTCGGTCCCGACTACCCGAAGACTGGCGTCTTCCAGAAACTCGCGGACGCGATTATGCTGTTTTACGACGAGGAAGAAGCCGACCGGATGTTCGAGGACGCAGGCTTCGTCGACATCGAACACCACATCCTCCAGCGACAACCCGGAAGCCCGCGGGCGATTGTGACCATCGCACGCGCACCTGAGGACGAATAACGACGCACGAACCGCGCTCAGCACCGATACACCGGCACTACAGTTACCGGCGCTCACAGTTTCTCACGACGCCACAGTTCGGAGCACGGCGACTAGTGTCTCTCCGTCGTACACGCTGACGACGACCCGCGCGCCCGGCGAAATCGCCGGCCGATTCGTCCCCGCGAGTTCGACACTCGCAGTCTCACCGACTGTCCACCGTGCATCCGCAGCGATGTTGAACGGCCCAGTCGGGCCGGGTTGGAATCCGCGCGCCGAGAAGAACGGAACTGGCGGTTGAAACGCCAGTTCGTCTCCATCGACCGTGATTCGAATTCGAAGTGAGCGAACATCCAGCGGCGCACCCTCCTCGTGAGTCAGTGCGACCGTCTCGTCGGCGACATCGACCGACAGGACCGTGGGGCGAAGCGGGGTCGGTTGCGACGCTGCAGCGTCGAGCGCGGCGACACCGACCACGCCGGCGAGGACGACGAGCAGGCCCACGAAGAGAACACTCCCGACGAGCGGGGTCGACCCACGCGTGGCGTGCTGGAACTGACGAGACATCGAGACGGGGTGGCCCCGTCATCGGATAAGAAGGTTCGGCGCGCGGAGGGGTGTTACTGTGCCGCGGTCGTCGTCTCGGTCGGCGGCGTCGATTGGCTGTTGGTCGTCGTGGAGTTCGACGGTGCGGACGTGTTCGTCGACAGCTCGGGTGTCGGCGTTGGCGACGTCGTGAGGACGACTGCCGCGTTTCCTCTGATGACTGTGATGGTGTACGGACTCGACGGTGAGACGGTCCAAATCGCCCCGTCGGGGCCAGTCCGGCCGAGTAACGTACTCTCCTGACTCGCTTCGACACCGATGGTGACGTTCGCGTCGATTGGGTCGTCGCTCGCGGACTCGTTGAGTTGGATACGGAGTGGACCGCCGGGGTAGGTTCTGTAGACCGTGAGGTTGAGGCCGTCTTTGACTTCGGTCGCGGGGGTGCCGCGAGAGACCGAGTCGAGTGGGCGAATCTGTGCCTCTTTGAACACGTTCTCGCTCCCGCTGTCGACGTACGCGAACAGTTGCCCTCTGTCGTGGTTGATTCGGACGAGGTAACTGTTCCCCGCGCCGACGACGTCCGCACCGTTCTGCGTCGCGCGACTCTCCCAGACTTCGGGGTAACTTCCGGCGACAGTGTCCAGTGCCACAGTCGGTGAGAGGCCGCTCTCGTCTCGGTTGCGGAGGTCTCCACGGTAGACCTCTCGAATGTACGAATCGTCAGTGACGGTGCTGAGAACAACCCCGTCCTGACTCGTTCTGACGGAGAACCGCGTCGGGTCTGCGTTCCCCGAGAGGACGTCGGTCGCGTGGGCGCGGACCGGGCCAGTGAACGTGTCGAGTTCGCGTTCGAGTGCCGCTAACCGCCCGGGGTCCACAGAGAAGTCGGGAGTCTCTGTGGCGAGTTCCCGCAGGGCGATACGTCGGTCGTCGAGGTCGCGGGCCTCGGCATCGATGCGAGCGAGTTCGACGAGGAGTTCTCGGGAAGACAGTTCGTCGGCGTTGTACTGGGTGATTGCTGACTGCTGCGCGCTCTGGAGGGCGATTGCCCGTTGTTCGACGCGGTTCAACTCACCGAGTATCAGTTGACTGCGGAGGCTCACGTCGTCGCCGACCGACTCGATTCGTTGGATGGACGCGTACTTCTGAATCTGGCCGCCGGCCCTGAGGGCGGCGAAGTCGAGCGATGGACCGAGGTCGATGTTCTCGGACTCGACTGTCGATTGGACGAGTGAGTCCTCCGTGATATCGAGGACACGGATGGTCTCGTTTGCCGGTGGTTGGGTCTGGGCGAACGCCGCCCCATCGAGAGCTGTCGCTTGGTTCGCAACACCACCGGAGTCGGCCGCAGCGAGAACCGGTGACACCACCAAGAGTACGACGACGAAGAGCGGGAGGGCCTTCATCGCCATATGGGTACACGATGCCGGTACTAAAATGGCCCTCTTGTGACTGATTCTCACGTTCGCAGACAGCAACTGAGGGAGTTGGGTCGATGGAAAGCGTTTTCATCGCCCGACGAAACGATTTCACGTATGCGGAGCGCCGTCCTCATCGTTGCCCTCCTCACTATCGTCGCCGGCGTCGTGGCACCGGTCGCGGCGGAGACCCCGTCCGTGGCCGACACGACCGGCACCGAGACGACGGCATCTTTCGACGACTCGCACGTCGTCGCTCAACAGTCGGCGCTCGAACGCTCACCACAGACGGATATTTTCATCGAACTCCACGGTGACCAGTCGGCGTCGTGGCGCATCGAGATGCGGTACGAACTCGAAACTGAAAACGAGACGGCGGCGTTCGAAGAGTTCGCACGGGAGTACGAAGCAGGAACCTCGAACGTTGGCCTCGACGCCGCCCTCTTCGAACGCGTGAGCGACACGGCCGAATCCCAGACGGGGCGGTCGATGACCATCGAGAACGCCACTTCGACGGCGTTCATCCAAAACGAGACGGGAGTCGTCGTACTGACGTTCACGTGGACGAACTTCCTCGAACAGACCGACAACGGTCTCCGACTCGGCGACGCCTTCTCGGCGGGGGCCGACCAGACGTGGCTCACGTCGCTTCGAGCGAATCAGAACCTCACCATCCAGACACCGCCGGGGTACGCGGTCAGTAGTACGAGTCTTCCGCTCGAAGACAACGCCATCGTCATCGAAGGACCGCGGTCCTTCGAATCGACCGAAGAGTTGACCGTCAGTTACGTCTCGACCGGTGGGCCGCCAGCCCAGATTCCGTGGGAAACGCTCATCGGCGGCCTCGTCGCCGCCGTGGCGCTCGCTGGTGCAGTGGCCGTGTACGTCCGCCGGCAGCAAGGCGACGAACGCGAGCCACCGACTGGCAGCGACTTCACGTCCGGGGCGGACACGGCACACGAGTCAGACCAAGGGCCGATGACGGAACCGTCCGAAGCGGTTGTGGGCCCCACCGAGTCTCCCGACGAGGATGTCGACGTCGACCTCCTCTCGGACGAAGAACGCGTCGAACTGCTCTTAGAGCAGAACGGCGGCCGGATGAAACAGGCGAACATCGTCAAAGAGACCGGGTGGTCCGACGCAAAAGTGTCGCAACTCCTCTCCGCGATGGCAGACAACGGCCGCGTCGAGAAACTTCGTCTCGGCCGGGAGAATCTCATCTCGCTTCCGGACGAGGACGACGAAGACGACGAAGACGGCGCGTGACCGACACCTGACCGACGCGTGAAATAACCCCCGACGAAGCCGGGTCGGAAACGTTTATTCGCCCCCATTCAATAGCAAACGTTGATGAAAGTTCTCGTAACCGTCAAAGAAGTAGCCGAGGTGGAGGAGGACTTCCAGCTCGATGGCCTCCACGTCGCAGAACAGTATCTAGACTACGACCTCAACGAGTGGGACGAGTACGCGGTCGAAGAGGCCGTCCAAATCGCCGAGGAGAACGACGACGTGGAAGTCGTCAGCGTGACCATCGGCCCCGAGCGCGCAGAAGAGACGATTCGGATGGCGCTCGCGAAGGGCGTCGACCGTGCCGTCCGCGTGTGGGACGACGCGCTCGAAGACGTCGACCTTCTCGACGTGAGTGCGAAGGCGAAACTCCTCGCTGCCGTCGTCGAAGAAGAAGACCCTGACCTCGTCCTCACGGGCGTGCAGGCGAACGACGACAGTTTCGGTGCGACCGGCGTCTCGCTCGCGTCCGCAATCGACTTCGAGTGGGCCGCAGTCGTCAACGCCCTCGACCTCGACGTCGATGGCGGCGTCGCCAACGTCCGACGTGAACTCGAAGGTGGCGTCGAAGAACTCACTGAAGTCGACCTGCCCGCCGTCCTCACTATCCAGACGGGTATCAACGAACCCCGCTACGCGAGTCTGCGCGGGATTCGACAGGCCCAGTCGAAGGAAATCAAGCCGATGGCGCTTTCGGACCTCGGTCTCGACGGGTCGGTCGTCGAATCGGACCTCGTCCTCACTAGTGTGTACGAACCGGAGACGGAGTCCGACGCAGTCTACTTCGAGGGTGACGCCGGAGACCAAGCCGCCGAACTTGCTGCTGTTCTCCGTGAGAAGGGGGTGGGCGCCCAATGAGCGACGTTCTCGCAATCACCGAACACCGCCGCGGCGAACTCCGCGACGTGTCGTCCGAACTCGTCACCGCGGGCCGCGAGCTCGTCGGTGAGACCGGCGGAAGCCTGCACCTCGCAGTCATCGGCGGCGACGTCGACGCGTTCGCCGACGAACTCGCGCTCGACGGCGTGGACACCATCCACACCGTCGCCGAGGGCGACGAGTTCAACCACGACGTGTACGTGCAGGCCGTTGCAGCCCTCTACGAAGAACTCGACCCCACGTACGTCCTCATGGGCAACACGGTCAACGGCCTCGACTACGCGCCCGCTGTCGCCGACGTGCTCGACATCCCGCTCGTGACCGACGCCATCGGCCTCGAGAACGACGGCGGCCTCGTCGTCACCCGCGAGATGTACGCCTCGAAGGTCGAATCCACCGTGGAAGTCGACGCTGACCACGCCGCAGTCACCATCCGCCCCTCCGAGTGGGAACCCACCGAAGCGGCAGGGTCGCCCACTGTCGAAGCGTTCGACTTCGAACTCGACGAGTCTCGCGTGCGCTCGCGCGTCACTGGCTTCGAGGAAGTCGGCGGCGGCGACGTGGACATCTCCGACGCGGACATTCTCGTCTCCGTCGGCCGCGGTATCGAAGAAGAAGAGAACCTCGAACTCGTCCAGAACCTCGCCGACGCGCTCGGTGCGACGCTCTCGTCGTCGCGCCCCATCGTCGACAACGGCTGGCTCCCGAAGGACCGACAGGTCGGCCAGTCCGGGAAAGTCGTCACGCCGAAGGTCTACCTCGCCATCGGTATCTCCGGCGCCGTCCAGCACGTCGCTGGCATGAAGGGTGCCGAGACCATCATCGCGGTCAACACTGACCCCGACGCGCCGATCTTCGACATCGCCGACTACGGTGTCGTTGGCGACCTCTTCGACGTGGTTCCGGAACTCATCGAGCAGTTCAGCTAATCTGTCGAAGCGGTTACTCTGTCCACGTTTTTTGGTCCACCCTGAGACGCGTCGCGTCTCACGAGCCTTCGTTCGCTCTCGCTCACGAAGACAGATTTTTGCGAGGTGAGCTGTAGCGAACCTCGGAAAAAGTGGTCGCACGTGGTTCCGGAACTCATCGTGCCGTTCAGAAGCAACCACAACGACTGACTCGTGCCCTGTATTCAGCACGGTCGCCTCGACCTGTCATCGGTCGATAGCTTCGATGGATTTGGTGAACAGATACCGTCGCCAGTCTACGGTCAGAATTCGACGGACACTGGGTCTTGGTCGCGTAGTTTCGTCAAATCCGGTACGTACTTCCCTACCCAACCCTACGAACCGACAATGGAATACCTGGAGCGCCGGGTCACGATGGTAAACGACCGCCTCGAGGAGGTCGTCTCGGCAGTCGAACCATCGGAACTCGCCGACCAACTCGACCACGTCGCTCTGGCGGGAGGCAAGCGTGTCCGCCCCGCCGTGACCATCCTCGCCTGTGAGGCCGTCGGAGGTTCCCCCGAAGACGCCGTAGACTTCGCCGTCGGCGTCGAACTCGTCCACAACGCCTCACTCGTCATCGACGACATCATCGACCGGTCCGACATCCGCCGCGGGACGCCGAGTGCGTGGGCAGAGTACGGCTACGGCCCAGCGATTATCGCATCTGACGGCCTGCTCGGGGAGGCGTTCGCCCTCCTCTCGTCGAGCGACCGCGCGACTCGCATCGTCGCCGAATCCATGGTCGAACTCGGCGAAGGAGAGGCGACCGAACTCGTCGCCATCCCGTCGAACGAGACAGAGTACATGGAACTCGCTCGCCGAAAGACGGGCGCACTGTTCCGCGCTGCGGCCGAACTCGGTGCCGTCGCCGCCGGCGGTGACGCGCAGGTGGTCGAAGCGTTCGGTGACTACGCAGAGCGCGTTGGCGTCGCCTTCCAAATTCGCGACGACGTACTCGACGCGACGGCCGACGCGGAGGAGTTGGGCAAACCCACCGGCCAAGACGCCGAGATGGGTCGCCCATCGCTCGTCCAAGTGACCGACCTCACTCCCGAGGATGCGAATGCACGTGCCAAAAAGCAAGCAGACGACGCGCTCAGCGCACTCGACTCGTCTGGCGTCGGTGACTCCGAATCGCTGGAGTACCTCCGTGACTTAGCGCGGTTCGTCGTCGTCCGCGAGAGTTAAGCAGAACTGTTAGGCGGGTTGTTCGCCATCCGCCGCCGTCGGGTATCGTGATTCTGCCACCGCGAAGGTGAGCGTACTCAGCACGCCGAGGAGCGTGCCGACCGTGAGCGCGACGGCGAGGCCGGTGAGGTAGATTTTCTGGACACCGGGGATTCCCGCCGGGAGGAAAAAGCCCGAGAGCGCGTAGAGTACGATGGCGATTGCGGCCACGTAGAACGGCGCGTTGAGGTAGCGCCACTTGAATCGGTCGTGGAGGTACTCGTCGGTCACCTGTCCGAGACTGCTCGTGATACCGGCGGCGGCGAACCACTCGACTGCGCCGTGGACGAGTGCCGCGAGGACGAGTCCTGCTGCTGGGTTGCCACCGACGCTCTCCGAGACAGTCCGGACGAGTTCGATACCGCGGACGCCGCCGACGACGAGGAGTGCCGCTGCGGCGACGTAGGTGATGATGGTGACGCGGCCAGCGTAGAGCACGTTCCGAGCACGGTTCGCCGCTTCGTCGACTGCGGTTTCGAGTCCGAGGCCGCGGAACAGGGTGTAGAGCCCGAGGAGTGCCGAGATGAGACCTAACACGACGGCACCGGGCACGTCGAAGAAACTCGCGATGGTGACGAAGGGGTAGATGAGAAGCAGGATGCCGAGAGGGACGAGAATCGTCCCGCGAGTCTCGGGGTCGGCGAGCACCTGCTTCATCGTGTAGTACATCGATTCGAGGTTCTGCGCCTGTCTGACGACGACACGGCGGACACCGTCGATAGGAACTCGCGAGCGGATGACCGGGAGCACCGACTCGTCCTGTGCGCCGTCAGAGATGACGATGGCGTGGATGGACTCGCCCGTGGAGATACTGGCGAGGACGGTGTCTATCTCCTCACCGATGGCCCGGTTCGCCTTCACGTCGCTTCCGTCGACACCGGTGACGGCCGCGACTTCGACCTCTTCGTCTTCCTCTTCGAGGAGTTGGTCGTAGACCTGAATCCCCTGAAACAAGACGTTCACGTCAGAGTCCTCTGGGTCGGCGGTAGCGAGTGCTACTGCAGCATCCTCGACGTTCTGCCGGCCGACGACGGGCGTTGCGAGTCCCGTCTTCCGTCCGAGGTCGTCGTCGAGGTCGACACAGAGGACCAAGAGCATCGTTGGTTCCTATGCCGGGGGGATATATCTGCTTTCGGGGGCGTGGTCGCCGAGTCGTCGTCCATCAATCAGTACGGGCCGAGGCGAGCGAACTGGCCGTCGTTACGACGTGGTGTTGGCGTCGCCGACCGTGTCGAAGAGCACTTCGAATCGTGCACCGCCCGCGTCGCTCTCGCCGATACGAACGAGCCATCCGTGCGTGTGGACGATCTGTCGAACGATTCCGAGTCCGAATCCATGCGCTCCGTCCTCCTTCGTGCTGACTCCCGTCTCGAAAATCGTGTCACGCATCGACCGAGGGATACCTCGACCGTCGTCCTCGACGAAGAACCCACGCCTCGACGGAAGCGTCCCCACACGAATCACGAGTTCAGCGTCGTCGTCCGTCGTCGCGTGCTGAATGGCGTTGCGAAAGAGGTTCTCGAAGAAGCGTTTCATTCGACTCTTGTCGGCCTCGACGACCGGCAGTTCGTCGAGTTCGAGTCTGACGGTATCGGTGTCCGACACGCACATCTCCCACGCGGCCGCGGCCGAGTCGGCGAGGGCGACTTCAGACAAGTCCATCGCCGCCCGTTCGTCGCAGGCCATCGAGAGAACGTCTTCGACGACTTCTGTGATTCGGCTGTGGGCGCGTTCGACGTGGTCGAGGTGTGACTGGTCACCGGTTTCGCGGGCGAGGTCGAGTCGACCCTGTGCGACCGCCAGCGGGCCGCGAATGTCGTGTGAGAGGACTCGAGCAAACGCTTCGAGACGGTCGTTCTGCTTGGCGAGTTCCTGTTCGCGACGGATGCGTTCTGTGAGGTCGGTCATCACGCCGAGGACGTTCGTGATACTCCCGTCTTCGTCGAACAGGGGGACTGCGCGGGCGGCGGCCCATCTGACGGTCTCACTCGCTTCGGGAACGAACCGGAATTCGAACTCGTAGCGGTCGTCGGCGGTTCCAGCCTCAATGTCGGCAAACAGCGCCCGGATTCCCCGTTCGAGGCGGTCTCTGTCGTCGACGTGGACGAGGTCCAGAAACGACATCGGGTCCTCGTAGAGCGTCTTCTGCGACCGACCCCAGACCTGCTCGAACGTGTCGTTGATGTAGACGATGTCGAACGCGTCCGGTTCGGAGAGAAAGACCATGTCCGGGAGCGACGAGATGATCTGTCTGGTGATGGGCTCTGACCGTCTGATTTCGCGTTCTGACGCCAGACGAGCAGTGATGTCAGTTGCTGCACCCACGACGATATCGTCACCGCCCAGCGACACGTGTCGTCCAGTTGTCTCCATCGAGATGGGGCGTCCATCCTTGGTCTCGGCGTCGATGGTGTACGTCACCGAGTCGAGACTGTCGTAGGTCCCTGGTCCGAGGCGGTCTTCGACGAGTTGCCTGTCAGATTCGGCCACGAGGTCGGCGAGTGGCTGACCGATGGCGTCCGACGCGCCGCACCCGAGGAGCGTCAAAAAGTAGTCGTTCGCGTACACCAGAAAGCCGTCGTGGACGAGGTAGAGTCCAACTGGCGACTGTTCGACGATGGCTTCGTACCACTGTCGCAGTCCCGTGCCATCTGCCGGCAGAGGACTGGCGGCGACGGCGGCCTCGATTCGGTCGACCAACGCAGCGACTGACTCGTTCGACTCGTTCTGTCCGTTCTTGACGTAGTCGGTCACGCCGGCGGAGATGGCGTCGCTCGCGACAGTTTCGGACCCGTGCCGAGTGAACAAGATGAACGGGAGCGCAGGATGTGACTCTCGGACCGTCCGAAGGAAGTCGATACCGGTGGTTTCGTCGAACGCGTACTCCGAGACGACGCAGTCGACTGACGAGGTCGACAATCGGTCGAGCGCCGCCGAGGGAGAGCAAACTGAGACCACGTCCATCTCTCCGTGTGTTCTGAGCCCTTCGGCAGTCGTCGCTGCGAACGCGCGTTCGTCGTCGACGAGGAGGACGCGAATGGGAGCGTCTGCACTGGAGACGTTCCCGAAATCCATACGATATGTTCACCTTTGTTGATAATAATCGTACCGCTGAATTCGGCCTGTGGCCGGCCCAAGTCGGACGCCTTTTGACGATGCACCAAGTATACGCCTGTAATTGAATGATCTCGAAGGGTTGCGAACAGTGCGCCATGGGCGGAAAGATGGTGATGTTCGTCTACGGGTACTGTGACCAGCGCGATTGCTTCTACTGCCCACTCGGCGAGAACCGCAAGAACGTGACCGACGTGTACGCGAACGAGCGACTCGTCGAGTCCGACGAGGACGTCATCGAGGAGGCAAAGCGCATGGATGCGCTCGGGTCGTCTATCACCGGTGGCGAACCCCAAGAGGCACTCGACAAGACCTGCCACTACATCTCGCTTCTCAAAGACGAGTTCGGCGAGGACCACCACATCCACCTCTACACCGGCATCACCGGTGGTCGAGAGAACATGCGCCGACTCGCCGAGGCCGGCCTCGACGAGATTCGGTTCCACCCACCGCTCGAACTGTGGGGCGACATGCACGGCACCGAGTGGGAAGACATCCTCTACATCGCTCGTGAAGAAGGACTCACGCCAGCGTTCGAGATTCCGGGCATCCGCGCCGAACCGGAGTTCCTCGAATTCCTCGACGAAGGTGCCGCAGAGTTCTGTAACATCAACGAGTTCGAGATGTCTGATGGCAATTATCGAAGAATGCAAGAGAAGGGCTACGAACTCCAAGAGGGCCACATGTCGGCCGTCGACGGGTCGAAGCAGGCCATCCTCGACGAGATGGGTGACCACGAGCGCGTCTACTTCTGTACCTCCGTGTTCAAAGACGCTGCCCAGCACCGCAACCGCCTGAAGCGGATGGCACAGAACCTCAGCCGCCCGTTCGACGAGATTACCGACGACGGCACCATCGTCTACGGCAAGACGTACACGCCGGCCGAGCGCTTCATCGAACTCGGCGTCCCCGACGAGTTCTACAGCATCAAGTCGAACCACGTCGAAGTCGCGTGGTGGCTTCTCGAAGAGATGATAGAAGAAGGCGACATCGAAGACGGCGAAATCGTCGAGCAGTACCCGACCTACGACGGGACGGTTGTCGAGCGGACGCCGCTTGCGTAGGCCAGTAGAGAACTGGCTCTGTCGAAACCCTCTGTTGCTGCTAGTTCGTCGAGGCAGTCCGAACAGTTAGGACAGG
Organism: Haloferax marinisediminis; assembly: GCF_009674585.1. Classification (NCBI taxonomy): domain Archaea; kingdom Methanobacteriati; phylum Methanobacteriota; class Halobacteria; order Halobacteriales; family Haloferacaceae; genus Haloferax; species Haloferax marinisediminis. Next base: position 386,262 of record NZ_WKJP01000001.1, read on the forward strand.
TGTTCGAACCTGTGTTGCGGCTACAACAGGTCGAGTATCCACCGGCTCAGATTGATAGCCACGAGCAACGCTCCTTCAAGCCGACCCAAGTACCCCCTCGTTCCAAGGAGAACGACGGTGAGCACGGAGAGTCCGAGTAACCACGTCGTAGTTCCGATAGCAGTCTCGGCGACTGCAATCGGCGCGACTGTCGATGTGACTCCCAGAATCAACAGAATATTGAACACGTTGCTTCCGATGAGGTTGCCGGCCGCGATGTCGCCCATCCCCTTCCGAGCGGCAGCAACAGATGCGACGATCTCCGGTGTAGAGGTACCGACCGCGACGATGGTTTCCCCGATTACCCACTCGGAGAGTCCCGCCGCCCGGGCAATGAACACTGCTGACTCCACGAGAAAGTGAGCACCGACGATGATAGCACCGAGCCCGCCAACGAGGAAGACGGCCGTGCCCAATGTGACTCCCGTTCCGTCATCCGACACCGGTGCTGGCGTATCGGTACGAACGAACAGGATGCCGAGATAGCCAGCGAACACGGACAACAGAACGATTCCGTCGAGACGGCTCACTCGGAGGTCCCACAAAATCGCCAGCAGTAAGAGCGTGGAGGCGACCATCACGGCTCCGTCCCGACGAACCATCCGGGCCGAACTCCGAACACGGACCACAGCGGCAATACCACCGAGAACGATTCCGATATTGAAGAGGTTAGAGCCGACGACGTTCGCCACCGCGATATCACCATTTCCAACGAATGCGGCGTCGATACTGACGGCGGCCTCGGGGGCCGAGGTGCCCATTGCGACCACCGTCAAGCCGATGACGAGTTCCGATAGGCCAAAGCGTCGAGCCACCTGAGCCGCATTGGAGACGAACGCCTCTGCCCCAATCCACAGCGCCCCGATACTGAGAACGAGCGTACCGACAGCGACGAGTTCGCTACTCGTCATCTGACGTTCTGTCTCGTGGATTGCTTCTCTGTCATGTCTGTCCACTTCAAAATCCACACAATAAACGCTTGCTCTCTAGCTACACCCACCAGAGACACACTCACTCCCTTCCTGACGACTGATTCACTAGAGTGGCGTCTTGTTGCATACACCCACTGTCTGTGTCACGCCGCCTCTGTCAAACTCTGAGGGTTTCAACAGAGCCCGAAAACTGACTGTCTCTGTCATTATTTCCGTTTCGCACGCGTGAGCGCGACGAACAGACTCGGTGCGAGCACGAGCACCACCGGTGCCATGACCGTCGCCTCCAGTGGAAGTCGCATTGACAGTCCGAACCACGCGACAGCGACGCCGACGACGACACCGGCAACGACGCCGAGGCGTTGCTGTCGGTACGTCGGCCGGAATCCACGGGCATCAGCGTAGAGTGCCCCCGAGAGTCCGATTACGAGACCGAGCACGGCGCTGAGTGACCCGACGAGGGGAGCGAACGCCACGAACGCCGCGCCGACGGCAGCACACGCAACGAGTGTCTGAATCGGAGAGAGCGGATTCACGTCGGCACCGAATCGCGTCGCGTAGGCGGCCGGGGGGAGGACGACGAGTGCAGCCGCCAAGAGGGCGGGGACGATGCCGACAGACGGTCGTTCGAGGAGCGCAGCGCCGACAGTCAACACGCCGAGGGCGACACCGATGCCGAGGATGAGCTTCGGCGGGAGTGCCTCGGACGGGTCGTCAGATCGGACGATGCCGAACGCGACGAACGGATAGCCGACGACGACGCCGAACAGGAGTGGTCGGAACAGTGTGCCGGTGAGGACGGCGGCAGAGACGGTTGAGGAGAGTCCGAGGAAGACGCCGATGAGGAGTGCAAACTCGGGGACACGTTCGGCCATGGTTCGGGGTTCGGGCGGGCGGCAGAAAGCGTTTCGACGGGTGAGGGCCTACCCGCAAGCGTTTAGAGTGCCCCTAGTGTACCTCCGCCCATGTCGGACTGTCCACTCGCGGACGAGTGCCCCAGTTTCTCGGAACGAATTGCCGGAATGGGGTGCCAATACTACGGCGACCGTGGCGGTGCTGAGTGGTGTGACCACTACGAGCGGCCCATCTACGAACTGAAGCAACAACCCGTCAAGCCGGGTGAGGAAGTCGTCGTGACCGTCGAGGACATCCACGAGAGCGGTGCCGGTGTCGGTCGGACCGAAGACGGATTCATCGTCTTCGTCGACGGCCTGCTTCCCGACGCGCGGGCAATCGTTCGCATCGATCAGGTCAAGGGAAGCCACGCTCGGGCGAAGAAAGTCATCGAGAGACTCCCGCTCGAACCCGAAGCAGAGGAGTCGGAAACCGAATCGACTGCAGACACCGGAACCACGTCGAAGAAGAGCAAGCGCACGGGACCGAAGCGCCCCGAAGCACTCGGAAGCAGAGACAACTTCTGGGGCGAGTAACGGCGCTTCGCCTTCGTCGACCAGTGGACAGTCAGCCTGCTGTATCTTTTTTCACCCCCGAGTCATATTCCGTGGTATGAGCGACGCCGGACCCGACGACGACGAGACGATTCCCGACGTAGACGAGTTACTCGACACTGCTGGGTTCGACCCCGAACAGAGTGTCCTCACCCGCCGTCAAGCCGAAGTCCTCGCGCTCCGCGAGCAGGGCGTCCGTCAGTCGACCATCGCCGACTCCCTCGGAACCTCACGGGCAAACGTCTCCAGCGTGGAAGCGAGCGCCCGTGCCAACGTCGAGAAAGCCCGTGAGACAGTCACGTTCGTCGACGCACTGACCGCCCCCGTTCGCATCGAAGTCCCCGCCGGAAGCGACCTCTACGACGTACCGAAGCGGGTCTACGACGCCTGCGACGATGCGGGCGTGAAGGTGAATCAGACGGCCCCCGACCTGATGAAAATCGTCTCCGACGCCGCCGGCGAGGCGGTGGAAGGCCGAGAAATCAAAGAACCGCTCTTCGTCGGCGTCACGAGTGACGGGCGTGTCCGCGTCCGCCGCCACGTAGACGCGGCCTGAGAGTCAGACTCGACTGTTCGAGCGACATCCACCGACCCTACGTTTTTACTCACGGGGGGTGTCGCGTCTCGCATGGACCTTGGAATCGACGGCGACACAGCGATTGTAACCGCGAGTTCGGCAGGCCTCGGCCGCGCGAGTGCCGAAGCACTCGCCGACGAAGGTGCGAACGTAGTCATCTGTGGACGCGACCCAGCGCGTCTCGAAGCGACCGAAGCAGCCCTGAGTGACCTCGCCGGCGATGTCGTCGGCGTCGAGACAGACATCACGAGCAAGAAAGAGATAGAGGCACTCGTCGAGGCAACCGTCGACGAGTTCGGCGGGGTCGACCACGTCGTCACGTCCGCGGGCGGCGTTCCGCCGGGCGGGTTCACCGACTTGACCGAGAAAGAGTGGTACGGCGCGTTCGACATGCTCGTGATGAGCGCCGTCTGGACCGTCAAGGCGGCCCGGCCCCACCTCGACGCGAGCGACGCCGGAACGATTACCTGCATCACCTCCACGACGGTCAGGGAAGTCGTCGACGACCTCATCCTCTCGAACGCGGTCCGGCGCGGCGTCATCGGCCTCGTGAAGTCGCTCTCGCGGGAACTCGCGCCTAGCGTTCGCGTGAACGCGGTTCTCCCCGGCGCACACGAGACGAGTCGCATCGAAGAGCTGGTCGAGGCGGCCGTCGAACGCGGCGACCACGACACCTACGAGGAAGGCCTCGCCGCGTGGTCCGACGAGATTCCACTGAACCGCGTCGGCGACCCGCGAGAACTCGGCGACGTAGTCGCCTTCCTCGCCAGCGACCGGGCGAGTTTCGTCACCGGTGCGTGCGTGCCCGTCGACGGCGGTCGGCTCCGGAGCGACTGAGTAGGACCACCTCGTTGAGTAGAACCGCCCCGCCGATTAGAACCGACCTTCTTCTTTCAACTGCGCGACCACCTCGCGGACGCGCTGCGCCTCGGCTTTCGGAACGACGAGCACGTTGTCGTCCCACGAGACCACCGCGAGGTCGGAGACGCCGACGAGCGAGACGTTCGTGCCGTCGGTGGCGACGACGTTGTCGGTGGCGTCGACGAAGAGAGAGTCGTCGCCGAGTGCGACGTTTCCGTTCTCGTCTGCGTCGATGATTCGAGCGAGCGCGTCCCACGACCCCAGGTCGTCCCACTCGAAGTGGACCGGGACGACTGCGGCGTCGGTGGCGCGTTCCATCACCGCGTAGTCGATGCTAATCGGGTCGACAGCCTCGAATCCGGAGTCTGGGTCGCCGTCGTCGAGCGCGTCGACGAGTGGTTCGAGCGGCGAGTCTCTGGCGGCGGCGAAGAGGGACTCGGGCGTCCACGCGAACATCCCGGCGTTCCAGAGGTAGCCCTGTTCGACGTACGACGTGGCAGTCTCTGCGTCTGGTTTCTCGTGAAATGCGACGAGGTCACGGTAGTCACCACGGTCTGCGCCGGGTTCGATGTAGCCGTAGCCAGTGTCCGGGCGGGTGGGGTCGACGCCGAACGCGACGAGCGCGTCGGTGTCGGCGGCGACGCGGGCACCGCGGGCCATGGCATCCGAAAAGCCCTCGCCGACGTGGTGGTCGCTCGGAAGGACGACGACGACTGGGTCGTCGTACAGGTCTGCGATGCGGTGGGTCGCGTAGACGAGTGCCGGGCCAGTGTCTTTCGCCGCCGGTTCGGTGACGACATCGGCGTCTGGCGCGTGGTCGGCTATCTGGTCGGCGAACGCCGGACGCGTCGAGACGACGACGTGGTCGGCGAACTCGGCACGGGAGACGGTTTCCGAGAGAAGCGACTGGTCACCGTCGAGCGAGAGGAACTGCTTGGGCCGAGTGCTCCGGCTCGCGGGGTAGAGTCGCGTGCCGGTGCCACCGGCGAGGACGAGTGCGACGATTGGGCGTTCCATACCCGAGCGTCACGCTACAGGCTCAAAGTTCTACCACGTCTCGACGATATCCTCGCGGATGTCTTCGACACAGCCCTGACAGTCCGGGTGGTCGGGGTCGAAGCAGGCGGGCCGGCCTTTGGCGTCGATGGCGACGGCGCGGCGCTCGACGTGCCGTCGACAGACGATTTTCGCCCGTCCTTCGCCATCTCGGGGAAGCGACTCGAAGCCATCTGACGACGAGTGGCCCTCACGGTAGGCGCGTTTGACCTCCTCGTAACGCTTGCCAGCGGTCCGGGCAGCGCTTCGGATGATGCTCTCGAGGCGGTCGTCCATGCACAGTGGTGTGTTCTCCGTAGCTATCAATTCCTCGCTCCAGTGAGGGCTTCACTTCCACTCCGCCTAGGACATTTTTATATCAATACGCATCCAAGCTCCGTATGCCTCCCAATGGAAACCAAGGTGGAGGCGAGGAAGACCATGACTGATTTGCGAACCCACGCAGCAGAGATAGCTGAACAGTTCTCGGACCACCTAGACGTGTCCGCAGACGAGGTCGAAGAGCGACTCGAGAGTCTCGTCAGTGAGTACCGCGTCCCCGTCGACGAGGCGCGCCGAAGCGTCGTCAACAGTTACCTCGACGAGGCAGGCATCGACCGCGACGAGCTCGGCGGCGGCGCCGGCGGCAACGAACAGACCCTGCTCAACGACATCGACGAAGACGAGCAGTGGGTCGACGTGACCGCGAAAGTCGTCGAACTCTGGGAACCCCGGAGTGACGCCATCGCACAGGTCGGCCTGCTAGGCGACGAATCCGGCCGGATGAAGTTCGTCTCCTTCACCACGTCCGAACTTCCCGAACTCGAAGAAGGGAAGTCGTACGCGCTCGGGAACGTCGTCACCGACGAGTACCAGGGCAACTTCTCCGTGAAACTCAACCGCACGACGAGCATCACGGAACTCGACGAAGAGGTCGAAGTCGGCGACGACTCGACGAGCGTCGAGGGCGCGCTGGTCGACATCCAGTCCGGGAGCGGTCTCATCAAGCGCTGTCCCGAGGAGGGATGTACGCGCGTGCTACAGAACGGACGCTGTTCCGAACACGGCAACGTCGAAGGCGAGTTCGACCTTCGCATCAAGGCCGTGCTCGACGACGGCACCGAGGTCCACGAAGTCATCTTCAACCGCGAGATGACCGAGGAACTGACCGGCATCGAGCTGGACGAGGCGAAGCAGATGGCCATGGACGCCCTCGACACCACCATCGTCGAAGAGGAGATGCGCGGCGACCTCGTCGGGTACTACTACCGCGTCACCGGCCCGACGCTGGGTCGCTACGTGCTCGCGAACGAATTCGAGCGCCTGCGCGACCCGACAGATGCTGAAGAACTGCTCATCAAAGCGAGGTCGATGTAAATGAGTTCCAACGAGATTCCAACCCGAGAGGTCGCCCGGCGCGTGTTCGCACAAGAGTTCAACGACGCTGGTTACACGTTCAAAGAGTCCGAAGACGAACGCGCACCCGCCTACGTGCTGCTCCCGACGGGCGAACGCGCCAACCGTGTCTTCCTCGTCGGCACTCTCACCGAGAAAGACGACGTCGGCGAAGACAACGAGTACTGGCGTGGTCGCATCGTCGACCCGACGGGGACGTTCTTCGTCTACGCCGGCCAGTACCAACCCGAGGCCGCCAGCGCACTTCGTGACCTCGAAGCGCCCGCGTACGTCGCAGTCGTCGGCAAACCGCGGACCTACGAGACGGACGACGGGAACATCAACGTCTCCGTCCGTCCCGAGTCCATCACCGAGGTCGACGCGGCCACGCGTGACCGCTGGGTGACCGAGACTGCCTCGCGAACGCTCGACCGCATCGACGCGTTCGACGACGAAGGCAACGAGTACGCCCTGATGGCCCGCGAACACTACGACTTCGACCCCGACGTGTACAAAGACGCCGCCATCGCGGCACTCGAAAGCCTCGAACAGGCCGACGAACTGAGCGCGTAACTCGCCCCCGAGGCGACGCGCCAGCAACTCGGCCCACACAGACGGCCCATTTCCACCGTCACACGCCCTTTTTCGAGCAGTTGCCCGGCGAGCGTCGGCCTCGTCTGACAAAACGTTAAGTGGTCGGCCTACGGACCGAGCAGTATCATGGGCAACAAGAATAAGACCATCTCGTTCCGCGTCAACGAAGACGCGTTCGAGACACTTCGGGAGATAGCCGAAGAGCGGGACATCTCCCTGTCCGCCGTCTTCCGCGACTACGTGGACACGTTAGTTGCCCACGACGGTCAGGTGCAGGTCGTCCCCAAACACGAACTGGAGAAACTGCGCGAAGGCGACGACGAGTCGTTCCCGCCGACCGTCCAAGTGCCGAAGAGTTTCATCCGCGAGCACGAGCGCCTCGAACTGGAGGCCGAACACCTGCGTGAGCAACTCGAAGAGCACAAAAGCTACGTGAACTACCTCCGCGAGCAACTCGACCGCGACCGTGACGACGTCGAGGAGGTCATTCAATTGGAAGACCTCGACGCTCCCGGCGAGGAACACTCGTTTCGACTTGGATAGCTGACGACTCGGTCGGCGACGACCACCCGAATCTCTTCCTTAGCGAGGGCCGACGAGGTCTTTTTTCGCCCGTCGCGCTTCGTCCAGCATCTCACAGTCTCCTTCGACGTCTGCGAGTGCTTCGACCGATTCGAGCGTCCGAACCGCGTCGTCGAGGAACGAGAGCACGTCGCCGGGGTAGGCGTACACCATGTACTCGTCGCTCATCACGTCGACGATGGCGTCGGGGCCGAGTCCCTGCGCCCGCAGTTCGAGGAGGTAGGTGATGAACTGCCGTTCTGGATAGCCCGTGTAGATGTCGTCGGAGTTCTCGCAGTCGAGGAAATCCTCCGCGAAGTCGAGCAGACGGTCACGGGTCGCCCCGTTGACTTTCGAGAGGCCCTCACCGGAGTAGAGAACTTCGAGCGTTGCCCCGCTGAAGACGCGCTTCGGGATGTTCGCATCTAGTTGCGAGACGATTTGGCGATGGTTTTTGAGATAGATTTTGTCCGTGATAGCCACGCGTGGAGGGTGCTACGATGCTGACGAGCAAAAGATTCCCGCTCTCGTTGGGACGCACGGAGCCAGCCTGGTTCGAACGCAGTCTGCGGCGAGGCCTCCGGTCTGGACAACCGGCTATATTCCTGTCGCGTGCGTACTAGGTTGGATGGAAACGAGTCGTATCGGTATCCTCGGCAGTGGAGACGTCGGAAGAGCGCTGGGGCGAGGGTTCGCACGTCACGGATGGGACGTGAAACTCGGTACTCGAAATCCAGACGAACTTCGAACGGAACTCGGGCCTACCGAAGCGGACATCTCCGTCGGGACCTTCGCGGAGGCCGCGGCCTACGGTGACGTGGTTATCCTCGCTGTGCTCGGTGACGCCGCAGAAGCAGTCGTCGAGTTAGCTGGGGAAGCGAACTTCTCGGGGAAACTCGTGCTCGACGCCACGAACCCGCTCGACTTCTCCAGCGGCGTCCCGCACCTCTCACTCGGTGGGACAACGTCTCTCGGCGAACGGATTCAAGAAGCCCTCCCAGAGGCATCGGTCGTGAAATGCTTCAACACGGTATCGAACATGCAGATGGTCGACCCGGAGTTCGAAGCGGGGACGCCACCGATGTTCATCTGCGGGAACGACGACGATGCCAAAACGCAGACGGAAGCGATACTCGTCGAACTCGGATGGCCGGGTGCGATGGACGTCGGCGACATCACGTCGGCCCGCTATCTGGAGGCGCTCGTCCCGTTGTGGGTTCGTGTCGGGTCGAATCTGGGGACGTGGAAGCACGCATTCACAGCAGTGCAGTAGAAGTGTGGTCACGAGTCGTGGGACTTGTGACACTGTGAGACCCTCACACCCCGCCCCCGTAGCGTAACGTATTTTAGTCGTAGCGGATTACAGATGGTTGCAGCGTGTCCGGGTTGGGGTAGTGGACTATCCTTCAGCCTTGTGGAGGCTGAGACGCGGGTTCAATTCTCGCACCTGGACCTCTTCTACAAATTTCACTCGGTGAGCACCGCGTAGCGTGTGCGAACCACGCTGAAATTTGGTGTGAGGTGTGACTGCGAGAATGAACTCGGGAGCGGCGCGAACGAAGTGAGCAGAGTGACCAAAGTTCAATTCTCGTGCGACGCCCCCTCCGTCCGACTCTGGACCTGTCAGGAGAAAATATAACCGACAGTCAACCGGAGATGCCACTGATGGATGACGACCTCCTTCCTCGTACAAAGCAGTATTCGATTGTGCACCGTGACCGGTGGAAACCGCCTGGACACCCCGATGAGGAGGTCAAGCAGTACGAAACCGACGACCTCGACGACGTCCCAATTCCTCCGGAAGGTTTGGGTATCTCGGTTCTGGCATACGACACTGATGGGAATATGTGCGAGTTGTCTGAAAGGGACTGAGCCCAAGAAGCCAAAGAATCCGTCAGAAGCGTCGTAGAGGGCTTGGTATCTGACGAGTAGTTTTCCTAATTTGGGGATGTAGTGATACCACAACCACCCTGCGGTAGAGTAATCCATGTGTGGATAGAAGCTGTACGAAATGTCTGGTAGCAAGCAAAACAGGACTCCCGAAGAACAGCAGATAATCGATAAAGTGGCAGAACGGAAAGGAAAAGAGTACGCGGAGGAACACGCGGAACTGATTCTTCTTCAAGCCCGACGAGTGGGCTCACTATAGCTAATCTAAACCCCCGACGTCGTAACGTTCCTTACCCAGATCAGACGAAAGAGGGAATCTACTCCAAGAATCCATGCGCTCCGCCACGCGATTTCTCGTCCTCTTCGCGGTCCTCCTCTCAGCAGGGTGCCTCGGCGCCGCACCGACTGCCGACCAGACGCAGACGGTGACCACCACAGCAACCCCAATACCGACCGAGACACCGACGCCGACACCTCCAATCAGTGAACGGGAAGCACTCAACCGGGCGACCACGTACCACGAGAAACAGACCGTCGACATGGTCGACCACTACGACAGCTACAGTGTGGGACTGCCAACTGCGCGGGTGACAGACCGGACAGGAGCGGGCGTGTACGTCCACGTGCAACAAGAGTACTCGTACACGACCGAGACGACAGAGGCAGACGGGGTGAACGAGGCGACGTATTTCGTCAACGAGACGGTGATTCGGCAGACGTACTGGTAGCTCACAGCGAACAGGGGACGCGATAAAAATCGGATCGCAGTCAGGCCGAGACTGCGGACCTCAGGATAGACTCTGAAGTCAGTTCTCTCTCGTTCGTCTTCACCGCGTATTTCTGAACGAACCGTTCGAGTTCGTCTTCGCCCTCGGAGTAGGCCGAGAACTTACAGTGTACCCCGCCTCGCGGCAGACGATTGGTTAAACATTTCTGACACACCACCCCCGTCGTATGGTAACATACCACTTTGTTGAGCATAGGCTTTGTGGAGCCGTGCACACTGGTCGCTGGAGTCGCCGACAGCCCACTCAAAACGAGTACGCCTATCTCTCAGCGATGCGACCAGACAGCCATGCAGGTCGCCATCCTCACTGTGGGCAACGAACTCCTCGCGGGCGACATCGAGAACACGAACGCGACGTGGATAGCCCAGCGACTCACCGAGGGTGGCGCGACAGTAACGCGAATCCAGACAGTTCCAGACGACCACGAGGTAATCGCGGACGTGGTCGCGGAGTGGAGCACCGCGTTCGACGCAGTCATCGTCACCGGTGGCCTCGGCGGGACACCGGACGACATCACGATGAAAGCCGTCGCGGCCGGTGTCGACCGGGCGTTCGTCGTCGTCGACGAGGCGGCCGAACAGGTCGAAACGACCATCGCGGCCATCCTCGAACGGCGCCCCGATATCGACTTCGACCTCGATGTTGCGTGGTACGCCTCCATGCCCGAGGGCGCCGAGGTACTGCCGAACGGCGAGGGCCTCGCACCCGGCTGCCGGGCAGGGAACGTCTACGTCCTGCCGGGCATCCCCGACGAGATGAAGCCGATGTTCGACTCGATTGCCGACCGATTCGTCGGCGACCGCGTGTCCCGTGAGTTCTACGCCGACGCACCGGAGGGTGCGGTCGCTCGCGAACTCGGGCTGGTCGCCGAGCAGTTCGGGGTCGAAGTCGGCAGCTACCCGAATCGTGGGGGGCCAACACGAATCAAACTCTCTGGGTTCGACCCCGCCGTCCTCGACGACGCCGTGACGTGGGTGTGGGAAAACGCGACGGTCGACCTCTACGAGAGCGAAGCGGCAGTCGAGCGGGCACGAAGAAGCGAGCAGTCAGGGTAGTGGTCAGCGAAGTTGCGGCAGGCCACCTTCGCTGCGTGGCATCGCGTCGAGTGAGCCACGACTGCGGATGATATTGAAGGCAGTCACGAGGTCCGACCGCGAGACCAGACCGACGAGGTTCCCCTGTTCGTCGACGACCGGCAGTCGGCCGACGCTGTGTTCCTGCATGAGGGCGATGGCGTCCATCGCGTCTGCGTCGGGGTCGATGGTCGCGAGTTCGTCGCTCATGATGTCTTCGACGCGGTAAGCGTCGCGTTCGACTTCCCTGACGCTACGGGCGTCGTCGAGTGTGACCATGCCGACGAGGTCACCGGCGCGGAGGACGGGGTAGCCGGTGTGTCGTTCGACGAACATCCGTTCGAGGAGTTCCGCGACGCTCGTCTTCTCGTCGACGACGTCGAGGTTCTCACGGGTGGTCATGATGTCGTTGACGACGACGTCCTGGAACGTCGCTTTGAGCACGGTCTGTTGGGCCTCACCGGACGCGCCCATGTAGATGAAGAAGGCGAGCGCGACCAGGAAGAGGTTGAAGAACAGCCCGAAGATGCCGAGCAGGAAGGCGAACACTTTCCCGACTTCCGCGGCCATCTGCGTCGCCTTTGCGTGTGGGCGGTTCCGTGCGAGAAGTGCACGGAGGACGCGGCCACCGTCCATCGGGAACCCGGGGAGCATGTTGAACACCGCGAGCGAGATGTTCATCAACGCGAGATAGCCGGTGACGAACTTCAAGGGAGCCAGGGACTCCGGGGTTGCAATAAACCCGGCGTACGCAACGATGCCGATGGCGACAGAGACGAGCGGTCCGGCGACGGCGATGGTGAACTCCTGTTTCCAGTCTTCTGGAATCTCCTTGAAGCGGGCGACACCGCCGAAGAGCCACAGCGTGATAGACTCGATCTCGTAGCCGTATCGCATGGCGACGAGCGAGTGGCCGAACTCGTGGAGGAGGACGCCACCGAACAGGCCAATGGCGGCCGCACTCCCGAGAATCCACTGGAGAGAGCCATCAGAGAGGGCGGCCCCGTCGATGGAGGCGCCGAAGAGGTCGTTGATGAGAAGGGAGAGATTGCCGACGTCAGACCCGATGAGCCACGCGAAAAGCGGGAGGATGAGCAGGAACGTGAGGTCCAACCTAATCGGGATGCCGAAGGCGCTACCGATGCGGATTCCTCGCATACCGGTACTAGTCACGCAGGGGGCTTAAGTAGTCAGGGCAGTGGGACGGGGGGAAGGCTTACGCGGACCGGCGATGCACGGTGAGATATGAGCGATTCCCAGCCAAAAGCAGTCGTGAAGCGCGGCGACGAAATCGACTACGAGGCAGTGGGTGCCGCCGAGGGCATGTCGAAGGGCATCCTCGTCTCCGACGCCGACGGCGCACCGAACTTCGCGATTCGCCGGTTCGTCCTCGACGCGGGTGCCTCCGTGCCGAAGCACACCAACGAGGTCGAACACGAGCAACACGTCCTCTCGGGGCGGTACGTCGTCGGTATCGACGGCGAAGAGTACGAAGTCGAAGCCGGTGACTCGATTTTCATCCCCGCTGGCGTCGTCCACTGGTACCGAAACGAGTCCGACGAGGAAGGCTCGTTCCTGTGTGCCGTCCCGAACGGTGACGACGAAATCGAACTCGTCGACGACGAGTAAGCGACACAGACACACCACAGACGCGACGCGCAGACGAATCCCTGAAATACCACGTCACCGTAGCAGGCATCGTGTCTAAACAGGTCACCCGCGTCGACACGCTCTTTCTCCACCAGACGGACGACGACTATCTCGTCGTCGTCCAGCGAGATGGAAAGCGGGTGCTCCGCGGTAAACTCGAACTCAAAGAGACGAACGCGGGCCCCCGTCCGTTGCGATTCCTCGTCATCCGAAAGGGCGAAGAAACGCCGCGAGACCCGAGTCAGTTCGTCGAGCTCGCCCGGTCGGCCTCTCGGATTCGTATCTCACAGCAGACCTCCCAGCACGGCCGCGAGGAACTCAAAGCGATGCTCGACGGCTACCAACTGGAGGCACTCGTCGTCCGGACCTGTCGCCGATGCTCGGCGAACAGCAGGTACTCCCCCATCACCGACGACACGGCCATCAAGGCCGAACACGAGTACGTTTGCCGCGACTGCGCCGTCCGCGAACTCGAACAGGAACTCTCGTTCGCCGGCGGCCTCACGAGAGCGGCCCAAGACCGCCTCGAAGAACTCCTCTACGAGACCGGGGACCTGACCCGTATTACGAACCTCCTGCAAGGAGAGTTAGACCCCGACCTGACGAAGTTCGACACTATCAGTGCGACGACCGAAGACGTCGACCTCGTCGACACTGCCGACCTCGATATCCATCCGAACCTGAAGTCGATGCTGACAGACCGGTTCGAGACGTTGCTCCCGGTGCAGAGTCTCGCCGTCCGAAACGGCGTCCTCGACGGGAAAGACCAACTGGTCGTGAGCGCCACCGCGACGGGGAAGACGCTCATCGGTGAACTCGCCGGCATCGACCGCATGCTGAAGAGCAAGGGGAAGATGCTCTTTCTCGTTCCGCTCGTCGCACTCGCGAACCAGAAACACGAGGACTTCAAAGAGCGATACGGCCACCTCGGGAAGGTCACCATCCGCGTCGGCGCGAGTCGAATCAACGACGACGGCAACCGCTTCGACCCGAACGCGGACGTCATCGTCGGCACCTACGAGGGCATCGACCACGCCCTCCGGACAGGCAAAGACCTCGGGGACATCGGTACCGTGGTTATCGACGAGGTTCACACGCTGAAAGAAGAAGAGCGTGGCCACCGCCTCGACGGGATGATTTCGCGCCTGAAGTACTACTGCGAGACGCGAGCCAAACGCCGCGACAACTACGACGGCGCACAGTGGATTTACCTCTCAGCGACCGTCGGCAACCCGAAGTGGTTGGCCCAAACCCTCCGTGCCAACCTCGTCGAGTACGAAGACCGACCGGTTCCAATCGAGCGACACGTCACTTTCGCGAACGGCCAAGAGAAACCGCGCATCGAGAACCGTCTCGTCAAACGGGCGTTCGACACGAAATCCTCGAAGGGGTACCGCGGCCAGACGATTATCTTCACCAACTCGCGGCGTCGGTGTCACGAAATTTCGCGAAAGCTCGAGTACAACGCCGCGCCGTACCACGCCGGATTGGACTACAAGCGTCGAAAGCGAGTCGAACGCCAGTTCGCTAATCAGGACCTCGCGGCCGTCGTGACCACCGCGGCACTCGCGGCCGGGGTCGACTTCCCGGCGTCGCAGGTCATCTTCGACACGCTGGCGATGGGTATCGAATGGCTCTCTGTTCAGGAGTTCAGCCAGATGCTCGGGCGCGCCGGCCGGCCGGACTATCACGACAAAGGGACCGTCTACCTGCTGGTCGAACCGGACGCCTCGTACCACAACTCGATGGAGATGACCGAAGACGAAGTCGCGTTCAAACTCCTGAAAGGCGAGATGGAAGAGGTCAGGACCGTCTACGACGAGTCGGCCGCCGTCGAAGAGACGCTGGCGAACATCGTCGTCGCCGGGAAGAAGGCGAAGTCGCTCAACGACCGGATGCTCGGCGAGGTGCCGACGACCCACTCGGTCGGAAAGCTTCTCGAATGGGAGTTCATCGATGGGCTCGAACCGACACCGCTCGGTCTCGCGATCACCCGGCAGTTCCTCTCGCCGAACGAGGCGTTCCGCATCCTCGACGGAATCCGTCAGGGCCTCTCGCCGTACGACATCGTCGCCGACCTCGAACTCGCCGACGAAGGACGATAGCCAGCGCGTCTCCCGGCGACGGCCGCGACGGTCTCCACCCGGCGGAAGCGAGGTTCCGAATCCCGCACGCTTTTCGGGTGCCAGTACGTCCGTGGTTCCGTGGTAGCGATAACGCCGGCCATCCTCGTCGTCTTCGCCGTCATCCTCGTCGCGTTGGCGTTCTTCGCCACCGAACCGGTTCCGGTGGACGTGACAGCAATCGGCATCATGGTGACGTTGATGCTGATTCAACCCATCTCGGAGGCATTCGTCGCAGCGGGACTACTGGGCACCCCCATCATCCTCTTCGAGTCGTATCCCGGTGACGCGCTCTCCGGGTTCGCCAACACAGCGACGCTGACAGTCCTCGCGATGTTCATCTTGAGCGAAGGCGTTCAGCGAACCGGCGTCATCCAGATACTGGGGGCGAAGATTTCGGCGGTCACCGGCGAGAGCGAGTTGAAGCAACTGGGTGCGACCGTCGGTGTCGTCGGACCGATCTCCGGGTTCATCAACAACACCGCCGCCGTGGCTATCTTGCTGCCGATGGTGACCGACCTCGCAGAGCGCGGGCGGACCTCGCCGTCGAAACTCCTCTTGCCGCTCTCGTACGCGTCGATGTTCGGCGGCATGCTGACGGTTATCGGAACGTCGACCAACATCCTCGCCAGCGACGTCTACTCGCGCATCACCGGCGAAGCACCCTTCTCGATGTTCGAGTTCACCACCCTCGGCGCCCTCGTCATGGTGGTCGGAGTCGTCTACCTCCTCACTATCGGCCGCCGACTCACCCCGGCACGTATCGAACCGCGGCTCGACCTGACCGAGGAGTTCGAGATGGCCGAGTACCTCACCGAAGTGGTCGTCCGCAAGGACTCCCCACTCGTTGGACAACAGGTCCAGCGCGCCCTCGTCGAGACGGACTTCGACGTCGACATCCTGCAACTGATTCGTGGTGACAGCGTCTTCCTCGAACCGCTCGGGCCGAAGGAGATACAGGCTGGCGACGTCTTCACCGTCAGAACCGACCGCAACACGCTCGTCGAGCTTCTCGACGTCGAGGGCCTCAACCTCGTCGGGGAAACCGTCACCGAAGACGAACTCGAACTCGCCGACAGAGGGCAGAACCTCGTCGAAGTCGTCATCGCACCCGGGTCGTCGCTCGTCGGCGAGTCGCTCGCAACCGCGAGTTTCCGCCAGCGGTACGACGCCACAGTGCTCGCCCTCCGGCGTGGTGGCGAACTCATCCGTCGCCGGATGGACAACCTTCCACTCCGTGTCGGTGACACACTCCTCGTGCAAGCGACTGTCGAGAGTATCGAACGCCTCGACACCAACCGTGACTTCATCGTCGCCCAGGAAATCGAACGCCACGACTACCGCGAGTCCAAGATTCCCGTCGCTGTCGGCATCGTCGCGGGCGTCGTCCTCTTGGCGGCACTCGGGTTCATCCCCATCGTCGTCTCGGCGTTGCTCGGGTCGCTCGCGATGGTCGCGACGAAGTGTCTTCGACCGACCGAACTGTACGACGCCGTCCAGTGGGACGTCATCTTCCTCCTCGCGGGTGTCATCCCGCTCGGTATCGCGATGGAGAACTCGGGGGCCGCTGAACTCCTCGCCGAGATGGTCGTCATGAGTGGTGAGTTTCTCCCACTGCTCGCAGTCCTCGGCGTGTTCTACTTCGTGACGGCGCTGTTGACGAACGTCATCTCGAACAACGCGAGCGTCGTTCTCATGATTCCCGTCGCAATCGAGGCGGCGACGACACTCGGTGCGCGTCCGTTCTCGTTCGTCCTCGCAGTGATGTTCGCCGCGTCGACCGCGTTCATGACGCCGGTTGGCTACCAGACGAACCTGTTCGTCTACGGTCCGGGTGGCTACAAGTTCACGGACTACATGCGCGTCGGCGGCCCGCTCCAACTGGTTCTCGGGGTCGTGACGACCGTCGGTGTGGCGTACTTCTTCCCACTGACCTGACGAATCAGAACGAAACCCTTTACACTAAGACGAAAAGAGGAGTATATGCGGGACCGTGGGTTAGCCTGGTATACTTCGGGCCTTGGGTGCCCGTGACCCCGGTTCAAATCCGGGCGGTCCCATACCCATTAAGGGGAATTCGGCTTATTTTGCCGGTTTTAACAGCCAACAGCGGTGGTTGGCGTGATGCTCCTCTCCCTCGAGGCCCAGCCTCGTGAGTGTGAGTATTGCGGGTCGCACGTCACCCACAACTTCTGTCGCGTCTACGGCGATTCTGAGGACCGCGTACACCGATGCCGAGAGTGCGACACCGCCGTTCGGATTCAGCGAGGGTCTGCAGCCGGCCGTGACGTTCCAACGCCGGACCCGCAAGAGTCACCCGGTCGTCACGGTGGGCAGCCAGAGAGGTGGTCGAAGTGACGCCTGTCGACTTCGTCCGCGCCTCGAAGCTCTACCACGTCGAGAGTCAGACGGCCGTTCGTCACCCTGCTCTCGACGCGACTGACGCCGACGTTCGTCGAGCGGTCGGAGGTGACACGGCGTGACCGTCGAGTGTCCAACCTGCGGCCACGACAGCGAAAAGCTGCATCGTTGCGAGCGGTGCGGCCGTGACCTCGTCGGAGATGACCGCCAATGAGCCACGTAGCCTCTGCACCCCACGAGACTCGTGGCAACCTACTGTACACGGAGTACGAAGACTCGCCCTACTGGGCCGTCCGCCAGCTGTACAACCACATCGACGGCGGTGCGAAAGGAATCGAGGTAGAAATACCACGCTACGACGCGCCGGGAACAGAGGTTTGGACGGTTTCACTCGGGTTCCACGAGTCCGGGCTGTCTCCCTCGAAACGTGATACCGTCAACTCGCTCCTCGAGTACGACATCAACGCCTACGGTGAGGGACAGCGAAAACTCCCGATTATCATTCAACCCCGACTCGGATGGGACGACGAGAACCGGCCAAACAGCGTTCCTGCGAACCTTGGCCGTTCGACCAACGTCAAACTGAACAACACGGTCAACGTCGAACTTGACGAGATTCCCCATCTCATTCGCGAGATATTACGTGCCGTCTGTGAGAGAGTCGGCTTTGACTGGTCTCGTCGGTACTTCACAGAGACACCTCACGAGTATTCGACCATCACCCAGCACGAGCGGTACATCCGCATCCTTCGGGACATGGCGAAGAAACTCGTCCACAGCGACGGGGTTTTCATGAAACTCTTCATGCTCGTCGCAGACCTGGAGGGGTCGCACGTCGTCTACGATTCGAACAACGAGAAGGTTGTTGGCTACAACCACCAACTCCGATTCGACCGCAAGGCCATCGAGGAGATTTCGAAGAATAGCCGTCATCGACCACGCGGGATGCAGCTCAAGCACTACCATCCCGAGCACGTGCGCAAGAAGTCGGGTGACGACCCACTGTACCACCCGAAGCTCGGTGCGCTCTACAAGAAGAATCTGAACCAAGACCAATCGGTTCGGTGGACCGACCGCCACGACCTCGTCGACGACCTGGAAGAGAAAATGATGAACGTGCTCGAGTGGGCCGGCATTCCAACGAATCCGGGGTCATGGTTCGTCGAAGACGACCACTTCGTTCCCGGAGAATCCGACCGGCGGATTGCGTTCTGGGACGACCCGACGCCGGAAATTGAGGCGTCGCAGGAGTCGGTTATCATCCGGACGCTCCAGGAGCTGGAAGACTCTGACCGCGACGTCCTCGAATACGTCGCCATGGCCGACGGGGGAACTGTCGACGGGGCAGCCGAAGAGACCGGGTGGTCCGAAGCGACCGTCTACCGCGTCCTTCAGCGACTCAGCGGCCTCCTCGACTGCGACAATCGTGTTGTCTCGTGGGTCTCCTCGAAGATGTCCCAACAGGTCCGCGAAATCGTCTCTGTCACCGAGGACGTCGTCGAGTCCAACGCACGACTCATCGAGAATGTCCTCTCTGTCGACCCACGTGACCTGGAACGCTCCGGCCGTGCTCTGCAGAACTGGCTCAATCGATACGGTGCTGAAGTCGTCCAGGGGATGGACGATCGCTCGAAGCGCGTGAAGATTCGCGTTCGGTCGATTCTAACCGAATCGAAGAACAGCACTGCGAAAGGCGAGTACCTACCCGACGTGATCGACGCAGGCTACTCCGCGTGGTGTGACGCCGGCCTCGACGCCGGTCGGTTCTACAACGCCATCATCGAATTCGACCAGGCGTACGGTCCAAAACAGTCCGCAATCGCGAGTCAGCACCTCAGATAGAGCGGCCCTCGTGAGTGGCAACACTACTCGTCGTCTCTTTCTTTTATATACTACACCTTGGTTTTCGCCCGGACCCGTGTTTCGGGTGGACCCTTCGACACCTGTGAGCGACGGCATCGCGCCGGTTCCGCGGCAGGTCGGTCGCACTGCGTGCGACCATCCCCTTAGCGAGTGTGACTAACGTCACAACTTTCAAAAAATAACCCTCCGGCTGTGTAGCTCCAGTTGACGCAGTCGAAAGGGGAGGGGCGAAGGGTTGCATGAAGAATTCGGAAGTTGATGCTTGAGTAACTTCCACGCTCGCTGATTACGCAGTGTGAAGCAGCAACAACCGAACCTATTCGACGCAGGAATGGAATTTGATTAGTCGTCGAACTCGTCCAGACTCGATTCTTTCCGGACGAACTCTTCGCGGGCTCTTTGATAGGCCAATTTTCCTGTCTCCTCGGGAACCATCCCATCAAAGAATTTGTCCTTCACCATGTCTTTGATCTCACCTGGGTCTTCTGACTCCCACATTATCCTAAAGTCACGCTCTTTAACCACGTCTGCGTCTGAATCCTTTATCATACCATAGTTCAGAGCGATCTCCAACAGTTCATCTATCCGCGAATCAACAACGCGGTCTATGTTCCGGCGGTTGGTCCCCAGATGGATTTTGGATTTGAATGTCCGCTCAAACTCTCGTTTTCTAAATTCCTTTGGTTCATCAACCGAGCCCATATTGTTTAAGTAGAGTTGGAGCAGCACTTCGCCGAGAGGAAACACTGGGTGACTGGTTAGGTGGAATCGAATATCGTCGTTCTCAGCAAGTGTTGGGTCGATTCCGTCCTCTCCTAATCTCCTCAAATTTGGATTTTCAACGTGGCCATCGTGGTATTTTATCGTCTTATCTTCCTCGTCTGCTTCAGGAGGCATTTCGGCCTCGATTAATTTCCAAACAGCATACTCGTCGGGATCTGTAGCAATCTTCATCACTTCCATGTCTGCATCGACAAGATCGATTGCTCGAGTGAACGTGAGATACTGAACTGACTGAATTGAAAGGTCTGAACACTGAATGTGTCTTTTTATTTTATCACGCCGTGACCCGGACTCGAGCAGGTCTTTGGTCGTGTTAATTTCATCAACCCAGTGTTGGTATTCCTCGCCACCTACATTACAAGAAACAAAACAGAGATGAACACCACTAGGTTGTTTTTTCGCTAGAAGTAACTCTGCTCCAGAGTCACCAAATTCACGAAGAGGGTTTATGATCGTTGTCTCAAATCCACTATCACTCCCCATTGCAGCGTCCTTAGGGGAAAACGCATTCACGATATCCCGGAAGAGGTTGTACTCTTGCTTACTTGTTGACTGAAAAGTCGTGACATAGCTTTTCCTTGCTCTCTCTTCGTCGATGCTGTCGTATTTTTTAGTGAATAACCGCTCAAAGGAGCGTTTGTCTCCTTTCCCCAGTTCAGCAAAATACCCGTCGTCGTATGGTTTTGGGTCCTTCATGCGACTTTCTTCGGGGTACATTCTGAGTCGAAGTGGTCACTCAAAAAGTTGAATATCCGAAGAGACTGGTCAATGTCAGTCAACTCTCTCGGGAACACCCGAACTTGGTTTCCTTTACTCTTGAGAGTGGTTCTCTCGTTAGTAGTTTCATCAATTAACTCTGCTTGGAAGGATTTGAATTCGGGGTACGCAGTATATTCTGAAACGCTGAATTCCCAAAAGTCGGTATCCATATGCGATTCGAAGTTCTCCAGGTTTTCCGCACTGATACCATCAGCAACCTCAACGGCCCAAGGAGTACTCACAGAGAACTTATCTTCTCCGAAGAATGCACTGTCTGCTTTTCCGTAGTGCCCAGTATTCGCGTACTTTTTCATCTCCTTGACACGTTCAACTTCTTTATTGAACTGCAGCCACAGTTCTTGGAGGCTACCATTGACGTGTACGAACGTACCGTCTGTTTTTATTTTGAATTTGAATTCGTTGGGCTTCTCAAAAACCATTATCTGAGGTAAAATCCCGTAATTATACCTCATCTCACGGTAGGTGTCCAGTCCATCGATAGCACGATACTGAATCGATCGTTCAGTTTCAGGACGACGTCGAGCGCTTATTTTCGAATCAGCAGAGCGTCTCGCACTGAAATATGGGACTAATATATTTTCGTGGTTTGCCACGATATCCTTCCGCAACTCGTCCAGCTCACGCTTGGAAAGCATTAGACGACCCAGGTGAGGCGTTTCGATCAGAAACTTTGAGATGGTGGGTGGAATTTGGTCCGTTTTGTTTGCGTTTGTAATGAACAGAGGAACATGGTCATCGAGGTAGACATAGCTGTAGACCGGTTCTTCATCAACTGTACTGTGTAGTAGATGGAGATCGCCGGACGAGTTAAGGATGCTAAAGCTAGACTGCACAAAGCCTAGGAACTCGTCCTTTCCGCCAGCCAGATTGTTAACTGCGCCAATTATGTTAAATTGGCCAGAGGCTTGCTCATTCTGATAAAGATAGTCAATATATTTAATGAGCGCAGCCTGGTCATCGAAGGACTCATCAATTATATCTAAGAAGTCCGACGACTGCTCAGGCATTAGACACCTCTTAGAGATGATTGCCCACTCTGGCGCTCAATACTTCTCATACCACATGATATGTATAGAGTCCGAATAGTTTTTCGGATATTCATCCTTCAACGAACTTACTTCGAGATACAATTTCAGCGCGAGTCTCTTCTAACTCACCAATATTGTCATACAGGTCCTCTTGTACAGTATCAGGGATCTCCTCAGACACATTCTCTGATTCACTAATCCGTTGGATTACGCCCTTGTATTTGGTCACTTTTGAGTAGAAATCCACCGCGTTCTCTAACTCAGACCCACGGAAAACCCCGCCTAATAGTCCGATATTTACTGCACTGGCTTCATACACCGTTGTCGGGATTGAGTCGGGAGAAGGCATATCATCAGGTTGTAATTGACGACCTGGAGGACGTTTGCTTAACCGCGCCATTTGATTAGCACAATCAGTAATTCCGGTCATTTGGCCGACTTCGGTGAGAAGGGCCCGCTTCAGCTTTTTTCTCTCCCAAACTTGCCTAGCAGAGTACACTAAGAATGCAGATACGAAGGACGCGGCAACTCCGATGATAGTAGAATCCGGTAGACTTGCAGAAGAGCTAGACTGAGCAACGATAGTTGGGAGCGTAACCATACTTATTGATATTCCTGATTCTTTTAAAATCTGAATGGTAATACCCGGCCAGTAACTACGGGTTCATCTCACCTTCAGTCTCAATCGACCTATGGAATGTCTCCAAGAAAAATCAAGAGCTAGGTAATTCAGATTCAATCTATCGACTAATGAGTAATCTATTCCATGGTTAAACAAAGATCCGCCGTGGATGGATTTTCACTTGCTCTGAGTTACGATGTCCACCTGAGCCGTAGAACCGCAGCCGCAGCGACGAGGCTTCGACAGAGCGCATATTTCGAACCCGAATTCCACCACCTCCAGCACCACCAGTAGCAGAGTAGAGCACGAACACGTACAAGCCACCTTCTCGCCGGAGTCGAGCATGGTAGTCCTCGAAAACCCGGAAACGACCGATTTTCCCGCTTCTCCGATTCACCATTGCAGCTTTGATTTCAACGGGGCGGCCGTCGTCGGTCTCAGCGTCCTGCCAAGATGAGTGCGCAGAGACAAGACCGTATCTCTGCCGAGCAGCACGCTCAGCGAGTGCACCGTAGTGGGCTGCTTTCTTACTCCGATTCGTCATGACCTTTGACCCACGACGTCTTCGCGCCGATCACCTCGAGGACAGAGAGCAAAATTCCGGTTCCACGGGGGACGGGCAACCACCGGGGTGCCGCCAATCGGCGCCACTGTGTAAGTAAGTATGCGACCACGGGGGGTGTGTGGTGGTGGTGATGGTCCAGAGTCGCTGTCGTCATGCGCTTTCTCCTTCTGGGGCCGCCACGAGGTCTCGATGTTGTCCCTTCTGCCACTCTCGGACTCTGTCGCCAACCCACGAGGTCGAGTATGGAACGAGGTATTCGGTGTCTTGGCTGTTCTCCTTGCCGATATCGGCGTAACTCATACCGTCGTCATCCCACGGACGGGCAGCACGGATTGCTGTCGAGATAGCTTCCTTCCGCCTCGCATCGTCGGCAGTCTCGACGTCCTCCTGGTCGTCGTCAGTCTCGTCCTCGAGGTCGACTGCGAACGAGGAAGCTTCGTGTTCGTCGTATCGTTCGGCAGTGTCGGTGATACCCTTGTACTCGGCTACTTCCTCGAATTTATCCGTCGTGCCAGTGGATTCGAGGATTTTCACGCGGCCGGGGTCTGCGCGAGATGGCTTCTCGAAGATTGCAGAGTAAAGTCGTCGGAGGTCCTTCGCGGTGTCTGCGCGGGTATGGCCGACGATGAGAACCGAGCCACGTTTCGCGTACTTGTCGCCGGTTTCCTTCTTCCGGACGTACTTGAGCGCCTTGGCGAATCGGTCGGCAGACTGTGCCTCAGCACCGCGCGAAGTGAGCGACTGACTCCCTTCATCAATTATCGCGAGGACAGGGCCATCGAAGTTCGCCATCTCGTCGAGCATCTCCCGAGCACCCGAGATGTGAGTTCCGCCGTTCCACTTGATGTTCGTGACCACCTTCCCGCCAGTGACGGCTTTCCAGATCCGACCGATATCGAGCGTCATCGCGGTCTTCCCCGAACCCGGTGGACCGAGTACGGCACCGATTGCTCCCTCGTCGGTGAGCATCCGGGCCATTCGGGTGAGCCCCTCATCGCCGTCTTTCGTCCTATCGACGAGACCAACCATCCCTTGTAACTGCGAGACGTTTCCGAACTCGTAGGCCGTGTTTATCGAGCGCGTCGAGGAGGACGAGATGATGATTTCGGCCATTCGAGTATCGAGGAAGTCACCCGCGCGGTCGGCCCAGAGTGAGCAGTAGTGGTTGAGGAGGTCGAGCGTGTGAGCGTCGTCGACGAGTCCGGCGAACCGGCGAACGTACTCAGGCCTCTTGTCTCCGAGCTCACCTCGGAGATAGGTTCGTCCCTGTGCGGCGGCATACTGGTCGTTTTTGCTATTGCTCATGGGCTTCCTCCGTCGTTGAGCATCGGGTCAACGGGCTCGAGGGCATCGCCGTCACCTTCGAACACCAGGTCCATTCCGGCGAGGTCGTCCTCGATATCGTCGCTGGCGTCGTCCGACGAGAGTCGGTCCGGTAAGAGGTCGTCCGGCAGCGTCTCGGCAATCACTTCGTCGATAGTCTGGCCACCCATGTTCGGTGCGAGGTGTCCCTCGAGGGCGGCGTTCTGTGCAGCCGCGCGTTGACGGTCAAGTATCCGCACTATCGAGATGAGGTTGTTCCGGATGTGCTGGCCGCGTCGGGCCTCCGGCTCGAGGTAGTTCATCATCTCGTTGATGATGTTGAGCGCCTCGTCGATGTCGTGGTGGCCGACGATGTGTGAATGTGGCCGCATCCCGCGCCACGTACCAACTGCGAGGTTTCGCTCGTCGTCGTAGTGGTAACACTCGTAGGCTTCGCCCTTGCTCTCAGTGAGAGGGTTGAGGCTTCCTGCCGCGACTTCCATCTCAGCAAATTGGTCCTCAGAGAGTTCCCAGTGCTCTACCTTCTCGTCGTTACCACCGTCGATGACGGCGAGCGAGACGGTCGGCGGGTCGGGTATGAGGTCGTCGATCTTCCCACTCGCGACGAGTGCCGCGATGCCTGCGATAACGAACATCCCGACTGCGAGCGGCGTCCACTGCGGGAGTGCCACGTCGCCAGCGTAGACGGCCACGGCACCGATTCCGCCGAGTTTGAGGGCATCGTCGCGCTTCATTAGAGCAACCTCTCTGCGGTCATCTCCTTGTCTTCGCGCTTCTTCTTCACGTACCGGAACGTCCCGGCGGCGGTGACGATTGCAGCACCACCGACGAGCGCGTTCGCGGTTCCCCACTTGACGGGGGGGTTCCCAGCTCGTACCGCATCACTTCGGAGCGCGACGATTCCGTCAGCGTTGCTCGAAGAGATAGTCACTGCGCTGGCTCCGTTGAAGTCCTCGGCGTTGAATTTCACCGTCGTCATTCCAGGGGTCAAGGTCAAGCGACGCATCCGGGCTTTCCCTGCCGCTTCGCCTTCTCCCTCCGAGAGAATTCGCGAGAGTTTCCCGGCGTCGGTGATGGCAACGCGGGTCGGAACGTCGACGTCGAACGTGACGTAGAACGTCCCGTTGTCGAACCGCCAGTTCGTGATACTAGTCGTTTCGGAGAGTTCGATCGTTCGGTCTACTTCTGGCGTCGAGGGCGCGGGCGTCTCCGTCGTGTTTTCGTTCGATTGCGCGGCGACGGTGCCGGCGAGTGCGGGCGTTGCGACTGCGGTCATGATGAGTATGAGTGTGAATATGATTCGGCGCATGGTCGTGGTCCGAAAGGGGAGGTTGGTTAGTTGGCTGTGCTAGCCCTTGATGACGGCAAGGAGCAGAACGACGATCGCACCCGCGATAATCGCCTTATCTTCGGTGCCGACCCCACCGCCGAGGTCAAGGCTGCCACTGCTTGATTTGGCTTCTTCGTACTCGTCGCGGACGGTTTGGAGTCGGTCTAACTCCTCTTGAAGATTCGAGGCGTTCGTTTCCTCGTAGACGTATTCCTGTGGTACTGTGGTGGTCACCGATTCGCCTGTGTCGGTGTTCGTCGCACTCGTGAGAGTGAATTCAGTACCCTCCTGTCCAACGTCGATGATGCCGGACGAGTTGTTATTCTGGTAGGCAAAATACAGCGTTCCGTTGTAGTCAGTGACGTTGTATGTCGTGTTAGTATCCCACCCGGCGGATGCGTCACTGCCGGTATAGAACAGCGTACCCTCATAGGTCGACGTGTTCGTTCCGTTCGTGATTTCGATGGTGTGGGAAACGTTCAGGTCCCCAGATGCACCCATCGCGGCAAGTTGCATTGCCGCGTATGAGTAGTATCCAGTGGAATTGTACTCGGTGGATGCTTGGCTCGCAATGAGCGTCGGGTCCAGTTGTGCTACTTCGGTCGAGTTGAATTCACTACCGTTGTACTGGGAATAGAACGACGTTGCATATACGTCGATGTTCGACTTTACCTGAGTCGATTGATTCCCGAGGTCCGTGTAGGTCTGTTCGTATGGGTCAGACTCAAACACTGCCTGATAAGAACCAGTTGGCGGCTTCGTTTCGACCCAGAAGTCCGTTTCTGCGGGGTCTGTATCGAATTGTAGAGTGTAGCCGGACGTGTCTTTCAGATAGATGGACGTGGCGTAAATCACCGTCCCATTTTCCAGCAAGACGCTACTAACTGTCGGGTCGCCTTGTTGTTCATCGAGGCGGTATAGGTCGCTTGGGACCGTTGCCGAGCCACTGTCGTAGACGTGGCGCATCTCCACGCTCGTCTGGTTCCCGAGGTAGAATATTTGCGCAGCACGTTGGTTGTAGTCTTGAACGAGGTTGTACTGAATGTTCGAATAGTACTCTTCGACGGTCGCGTTCGCCGCGGCGGTCGCGTTCGCTTCGGTGGACCCGTTTTGTAGTTCGTTGATGAGGGTGAGCTTCGCCTTCATGAAGGCCACCGAACGGGTGTCTTGCATGAAGTTGTTAGTCGTCGTCAAGTACGAATTCTGACCCTCGTGGATACCCACAGCGGTTGCGTGGGCATCGGTTGCGGAGACGTTGGCGTAGTCTATTTCTTGCCCAGTGAGCCAACGGCAGCCGGTGTCGGTGCCGACTAGCGTGTTCCACGCCGCGCCTAAGAGTGAGTCTGTTAGGTCGCAGTCTTCGGACCACTCGGCAGAAGCGTCACCGACAGGTGAGGCACCCGGAAGGGCACCACTCATTGCGGCGGTCGTGACGAGCACCCCAACGAGTGCGAGGGTGCCGGTCTGTCTCGCCTTGACCTTGACCCCCAGTCGTTCTCAAGAAGATACTCCAGAATTCTATCGTCCCAAATCGTCATCCAGTCACCTGATTTCCTGACCATGAAATCTACGCAGATGCAGTGCCCTCTCCACCGTTCTCTCCGTCCAATTCCTCTGCGTTGAGTTCTCCCTCTAAGTATTCCTCGCCGATTGGAGTGATGACGTAGACACCATTTCCGAGATGTTGCAACATTCCTTTGTCTTTCAGACGTCGTAGTCGACGCGAAATCTGAGACCGAGAGACCTGAAAATAGCCAGATTTGTCCAACTCACCGGGACTGGCAGAGCCATTCTCGTCAATATATTCAAGAATCCGGTCGTCCCAGATGGTCATCCACGATGCGGATTTCCTCATTCTCTGTGAATATTTGCGTAGGTCACTACTATTGCTACTGTATGTGGTATTAGTGCAGACATATGTATTCAATGCACCGACCACAACATTTATGCAAAAATAACGAATATGAACGAGTACGGAACCACGTGAGATACCGTCGGCTCGAGATGATATTTGTAGGCCCTGAGTGCGGTGAGACCAGCACCGCACCCGGGAAGGTTCCGTCATATAACCATGACGGATGCCACCAAAGCGGGTGTTAACACCCGCATAGTCACCAATGCGGCACAGTTTGATAAGGGCGATGGGTACCCATGTGCGATCTGCCGTGTTCGCGCTGCAATCGGTATCGACGCTAAAACTCGTCTGAGCGTCTGCCGGAAGTGCGCCGGCCGGGAGGTCGAATAAGCATGGACCGACCTTCAGAACTCAAACCCCGCGAGGCAGTTCGCCGGTACCTTGACCGCCGTGGGACGGAACTCTCGTCATCGTCCATCAAGACCTACAAGTACCGCCTGAAGCTCTGGGTCGAGTGGTGCGAGGACCGGAATATCGAGCGCGTCTCTGACCTGAACGGGTGGACGTTCGAGCAGTTCGAGGCGTTCCGCGCCGGTCAGGACATCGCTTCACCAACGCTCCACAGCGAGATGGAGACACTGCTCGGGTTCGTCGAGTATCTCGAACGCATCGAGGCTGTTGACGACGGTCTCTCGAAGAAGGTCCACGTGCCGAGCGTGCCGATGTCGGAACGGTCGCGGGATACGATGTTGGTTCCTGAGGACGCGCTTCGATTGCTTCGGTTCTATCGGTCTCACAGTAGCGTCCGTGGAACTCGGTTCCACGCTGTTCTTGAGCTGGCGTGGCACACTGGAGCACGTCTTGGTGCTCTTCGTGGTCTCGATCTTCGTGACTACTATCCCGACGAGCAGTATGTCGAGTTCGTCCACCGGCCGGAGTCCGAGACGCCATTGAAGAATCAGATGAACGGTGAGCGCACGGTCTCGCTCTTGCCGGAGGTCGTCGAATCGCTGAACACCTACATCAAGAAGTTCCGACCGGATGGTCACGACGACTTCGGTCGCTCACCGTTGTTCGTCACACACCACGGGACTCGTATCTCGAAGAACGGCTTTCGGGGGTGGATGTATCAGGCGACGCAACCGTGCGTTGCTGGTCCGTGTCCGCACGAATACGAGAAAAATTCCTGCGAATTTGCGGGGTCATACACTCAGGGAAGCAAGTGTCCGTCTTCTCGAGCACCACACCACGTTCGGACGGGGTCAATTACGTGGCACAGAGACCGCGGGTTCCCTCCTGAGGTGACGGCAGAACGCGTGAATGCGTCTCAGGACGTTATTGAACAGCATTACGACAAAGCGTCCCAGCGCGAGCGGATGGAACTTCGTCGCCGTCCTCACCTGGACAAACTTCGGATTGAGTGAGCCATGAGTAGGTACATCTCGGTTCAACCGATAGAGGTAGTGGAGAGTCGGCTACTGATGGGTAATTGCACGCCGGGCGGTCCCACTTCTATGCGAACTCAACTACCGAGCACCGCGTAGCGTGTGCGAGGGACGACAAATCCGCAGTGTGTGGACGAAAACGGATTTGAACCCGCCGAGACCGAACGAAGTGAGGTCTCGGCTTGGTTCAACATCCGGGCAATCCCATCCAACGTAACGAAACCAAGCCCTGAGCGACGCACATTCAGAGAAGACTCCCGAGAGAGTGGTTGGGCGTAATCTTCAATCCCTTAGTCGTCGAATTTCTATCACGTATCGGCACGTGGTAACAGTACACACAAAAAATCCAGCAAGCCCAATCCATCGATGCCAGACAGCAACACCGACCGGTACGATGTCGTAATCGCCGGTGCTGGCCCAGCAGGTGCACACTGTGCACGCGACGTGGCCACACGTGGCTACGACGTCGTCGTGTTCGAAGCAGAGTCCGAAGCCGAGTTTCCCCGTCAGAGCAACAAGTCTACTGGCGGGACGTTTCCAGCGATGTTGTCGTCGTTCGGGATTCCGGACGACGTCGTGATGAACTACACCGACAACGTCGTGTTCGAGTCGCCCACCGAACACTACACCCACTACCAACCGGGTGCCGTACTCGACTTCCCCGAGTTCAAGCGGTTCTTGGTCCGAGACGGGCAGAGTTCGGGTGCCGAGTACCGGTTCGACGCGCGCGTCAGTAAACCGGTATTCGAAGGCGGGGAAATCGTCGGTGTGGAGTACGGCGGCGGGCAGACGGTCTACGGTGACATCGTTATCGACGCAACGGGGCCTGCGGCCGTCCTGTCCCGCCAACTCGGAGTGAGCGGTCTCGAACGAGAGGCACAGGCCATCGGCATCGAATACGAGATGGAGGGCCTCACTCTCGCCCCCGACGGCTACGCCGACCTCGCCGACGCGATGATGCTCCGTCTCGACCACGACGTCGCTCCCGGCGGGTACTCGTGGATTTTCCACACTGGTGGCGATACCGCGAAGGTGGGCCTCTGTTACATCCAAAACGATGCGCACCGCGCCTACGCCACCGAGGGGATGCGTATCGACGGCTACCTCCAGCGCTGGCTCGAAACCGACCCTCGCTTCGAGAACGCCGAGCGAATCGCCGAGAGACACCACCGTGGGTCGGCCCACATCCAGCTACCGGACGCACTGAGTACGGACAACTTCATGGCGATTGGCGATACGGTGCCGACAGTCGACCCGGTCTGGGGAGAAGGAATCTACGCCTGCATGAAGTCCGGGCGCGCCGCGGCGACGACCGTCGACCACTGCTTCATCGCGAGTGATGTGGACACGTCGGCCGAGAACCTGGCGGCGTACGACGACCGCTGGCACACCGAGGTAGCCCCACAGATGCGAACCCGGCTGCTCATCAGCCGAGTCCTCTACAACGCGTCGAACGACCGCTACGACACCTTCATTCGAGATATGGAACGGTTGAGCGACGACGAGTTGCGTGCAGTGAACGCTGGAAACCCGCGGGCACTTGCAAAGCTCCTGCACGTCGACGACATTCCACTCCTCGTTCGGGTGTTGACCGAATCGAAAAGCTGGAACCCAACCAAGCTGACGAGCAGAGCGTTGAACCCGTCTTGAATCAACTTAGCCGCCCTTCTTTCGGTACCAGAACCGCTCGCCGACGGGAGACGCACCGTCCTCGATATCGAGTCTGCTGAGAAAGAGGTCTCGAATTGCGAGTGTGACGACCAACTCGACCGATTCGTTGGTGTCGTTTCGGGCGTGGACGACCCAGTGTCCGTCGCGCTCTTCGACTGCCTCGATGGTTCCTTCGGTCCATCGGTCGATGTCGTGTGTCGGTTCTCTCGCGTGGATTCGGTCGTGTGCCATCTATGGGAGGGCAGCCGCCGCCGTCTGTTCACCCAATCGCAGTGTCGTCACACGCATCGCAGACGAGTTGTCCTCGGCGGTCGCATTCTCATCACTCTCGTTCGTTTTCTGGATGACGTAGCGCTGGCCGACCATCGGGTCTAACAGGCTATCGACGGGTGCCCGGTCGTCTCGCAGGAGTGGCACGTCGTCTGTTGGCTCGGAGTTCCGGTACGACGAGACTTCTGCGGCGAGGTCGATACCGATGTCGCGCTGTTGATTCCGCATCTGCAACTCGTCGCGGGTCACGAGCGTCGACTCTTTGGTCGCCACGACTTCGATGTTCTGGACGACCACACTTCCCGCGGTGGGGAAACTGTACACCTGCGGGTACACCGCGTTCATCGTCTTGTACTCCGCGCGGTAGAACTGCGAGGCAGGCCCACTGGGTGCGGAGATAACGTTCGCAAAGAGGATACCATCCTCGTCGAGTCGCTCCGAGGTGAGGCGCATGAACTCCACCGTCGTCAGTTCGAACGGAACCTTGTCTTTCCGGTAGGCGTCGAGGACGATGAGGTCGTACGTCTGGTTGGTCTCGCGGAGATACTGCCGCCCGTCCATCGTGTAGATGTTGAGTCGGTCAGATTCCTCGACACCGAAGTACTGCTTGGAGACAGCTACCACTTCGGGGTCTATCTCCACCACGTCGACGGTGACGTTCGGATACATCTCCGTGAAGACTCGCGGACCGGTGAACCCGCCGCCGCCGACGAACAACACCCGGTCGATGTCGTCCGAAAGGAGGAACGGGACGTGGAAGTACGTCGTGTAGTCGAAGACGTGTCTCGTGGGGTCGTCGAGGTCCATCGCGCTGTGGGGTTGGCCGTCGAGGTAGAGGGTTCGCGTGTCCCCGGCGTCGACGACGCGGAGTTCCTGATACGCAGTCTGGGTGTGGTAGACCGTGGTACCGGCGCTATCGAGACCGACGCCGCCGGAGACTGTGGCGACGACGAGGAAGAGACTGACGGCGATACTCCAGTACGCCTCCTGCCGACTGATGTTCGGGCGGGCGAGGTGAACGGCCGTGCCGACGGAGATGACGCCTAAGACGAGCCCGATTTGGGGGACACTCAGCGACGGAATGAGGACGAAGGTGGTGGCGAACGCACCGACGATGCTCCCGACCGTCCCCACAGCGTAGACGTGTCCGGACGCCGCCCCGACGTCAGACCGACCAGATAACTCCGCCGCGTACGGACTGATGTAGCCGAGGAGGTACGTCGGCGGGCCGAACAGCAGGATTATCGCGGGGAGCGATGCGAATCTGCTCGGGAGCGGAAGGCCGGCCATCGACTGCAAGAAGAGGTCTCCGAAGAGGATGACGCCGGCGATGTACGTGGCAGTGGCGATGAACACACGAACGAGGCTGTCGTTCGACGCCTGCGTTGCCTGTTGGCCGCCGCGGTGGTACCCGAGACTCAACGCAGCGAGGAAGACGCCGATGATGCTCCCCCACGTGTAGATGCTGCTGCCGAACTCGGGGGCGATCATCCGACCGGCGAGAATCTCTAACCCCATGCTCGTGACGCCAGAGACGAACACGGCCAGTTCGGGCCGCGTCATTTTGAGGGGCGAGAAGGAGGGCGAAGAAGCCATACTGGTATCTGTGGGGCGAGAGAGTATTAAATCACGCAAGTGACACCTCTCGGCTGCGGAACGCTGTGACGGGCGGAGATTCTTATACTGGGAGGAGACCAGACACCTCGTGTCGTCTTGTGTCATCGCGTCTGACCTCGCCCACGCCGCCTACTGCCCGCGGCAACTCTACTACGCTCGCCGCGACGACGACAGAGCGCCACCCCCTACCGTCCACGAGATTCGTGACCTCGCCTTGGAGTATCCAACACTCCTCGCAGCCGACGACGGTGAACTGGCAGACCGTCCCTTGGCGACGACACCGACAGTGTACCGCGCTAATCTTCGTCGCATCCGTGAGCGAGATGACTGGGCAGCGCTGTCGAATCCCGACGCCCGCAACGTCCTTCTCACGGGGAAAGACTGTCGCGGCATCGCGCACAAACTCGTCGGCGACCCGCCGGTTCCGTCGCTCGTCTCACCGGGGACCCCACCCGAGCGTGGGGTGTGGGAACCGCAGCGGGTTCGTGTCGTCGCACTGGCGAAGGCGTTGTCGTGGGAACGCGAGGCCGCAGTCGAACAGGCGCTCGTCGAGTATCCTGCGGTCGGCGTCGTCCGAACCGTCCGTCTCACGACGCGAAACAAGGCGGCGTACCGACGAGCACTCCGAATCGCACGGGAACTGGACTTCGTCCCGCCGCGACTTCGCGACTCCGCGAAGTGTCGCGGGTGCACCTATCGAGAACAGTGTGGTGTGAAGACGCGGTCGTTACGGTCGCGCCTTGGATTCGGCTGAGGTTACGGTCGCACCTCAGATTCGGCTGAGGTTACGCCGTCTCTTCGAGCCACGCCTCGATTTCGTCTGCCATCGCGCCACGTCGATGGATGACGCCGCGACCGGGGTCGACGACGGTGCTCTCAGTTCCGGGCGTCGTCCCACCGTCGAGGACGACAGCGACTGCCTCGCGAATCTCGTCCGAGAGTTGCGACGGGTGAGTGATACTCCCGGTTCCGGAGCGGTTGGCACTGGTCGCAGTGACAGGCGTCTCCGCCGCACGGAAGAGTCGACGCGCGAGGTCGTGGTCGGGGACACGGACGCCGACGCGGTCGCGCCCGGCGACGAGCACGTCCGGCAGGCTCTCACGGCGTTCGACGACGACGGTTACGGGGCCGGGAAGGAAGCGACGCATGAACGCCTCTTCACGGTCGTCGGCGACGACGTAGTCGAGCGCCGAATCCACGTCTGGAAACCCTGCTGAGAGTGGTTTCGAGCGGTCTCTGCCTTTGATATCGAAGACACGTTCGACGGCCGCGGGGTCCGTAGCGTCCGCGCCCATCCCGTAGACAGTCTCCGTCGGATAGACTACGGCCTCACCGCGGCGGATAGCGGCGGCCGCCTCTGTCAGGTCGTCGTCGCTCATGACCGAGCAGACGAGAGTCGAGCGAAAAAGCGTGACGAAACGGGGGACGGCGAACGAAAACAGTGATTAGAGCGATTCGACGGCGTCGGCAATCTCGTCGTAGTCGGGGAAGTCCGGCCACTGGGCTGCGACCCACGCGTACTGGATTTCGCGGTCCTCGTCGAGGAGGAACACGGCGGGGCGGTGTTCGGTGATACCGGCCATGTCGTCGAGGTCGTTCTCGATGCCGTAGTCGGCCGCGACACCCGCCGCAGGGTCAGAGAAGAACCGCGCGTCGACCTCGCGTTCGGCGAGGAACGTCTTGTGCTCGTACGGCGACGAGATGGAGACACCGACAGACTGGACCGCTTCGGGGACGCCACGGTCACGAAGGTTGTTCCAGATGTACGTCGATGGGAACGCGCCGTCCATCGTGTGGAAGACGAGGAGGACGGGTCCCTCGTCGGTCAGGTCGGACAGCGAGGTGTCTTCCCAGAACTCTTCGTTGACGAGCGGTCGGGTGAAGTCCGGTGCCGTGTCGCCGACTTCCGGCGCGTCGTGTGGCGGGAGTTCGACCACGTCGAAGTCGACCATTATGCCACCTCCCCGTTTCCGTAGGTGTTTTCGAGGTAGTCGACGATGTTGGCCGATTCAGACATCGTGACGCCCGTGTTCTCGTCGACGAGGGCGGGAACGGTCCGTTTCCCGGAGACCCGCTTGACGACGTTTCGGTCGGAGTGCATCGGTTCGACGAACCGAGAGCGGTAGTCGAGACCCTGTTCGTCGAGGACGCGAACGACCCGCTCACAGTATGGACACGCCTGCAACCGATACAGCGTAATCGCCGGTTGGTCGTCGGACATGGACACCCATTGGGAAGAGACCCGCCTAAGCCCTTCGCTCGCGGGTATCCACGCCGCAATGACGTTCAGAGCCTCTGTTTCTCCACCGACCACGTTCGAGTCTGGCGGTGTTGCCGAGGGCAACTCTTAATTCCGGTGCCATGCAAGACTTTGTAGTTACATGGGTTTGCCGCCGCTACACTCACTTCCAGCCACGTTCCTCGCATCCCTACAGGTCTCGAACGTCCCGCTGGACGACACGACGATCACGGTCCTCGGCGTGGCCGCGATTCTCGTACTCATCGCACTCTCGGCATTCTTTTCTTCGTCCGAGATTGCGATGTTCTCACTGGCGAAGCACCGAGTCGATTCGCTCGTCGAGGATAACGTTCCGGGTGCAAAGCGCGTAAAGGCGCTCAAAGAGGACCCCCACCGGCTCCTCGTCACCATCCTCGTCGGCAACAACATCGTCAACATCGCGATGTCAGCGTTAGCGACGGGGCTCCTCGCAGTCCTCGACTTCTCGCCTGGACAGTCGGTCATCATCTCCACGCTGGGCATCACGACGCTCGTCTTGCTGTTCGGCGAGAGCGCACCGAAGTCCTACGCAGTCGAGAACACCGAGTCGTGGGCACTCAGAATCGCCCGCCCGCTGAAGTACGCCGAGTTGCTGCTGCTCCCACTCGTCGTCTTCTTCGACTACCTGACGCGGGCCGTCAACAGCATCACCGGCGGGCAGACCGCCATCGAGGCATCGTACATCACCCGCGACGAGATTCAGAACCTCATCGAGACGGGCGAGCGCGAGGGTGTCATCGAGGAAGAAGAACGCGAGATGCTCGACCGCATCTTCCGGTTCAACTCCACGATTGCGAAGGAGGTCATGACGCCGCGTCTCGACATGACGGCCGTCCCGAAGGACGCGACCATCGACGAAGCCATCGAGACCTGTGTGCAGGCCGACCACGAACGGGTCCCGGTGTACGACGGTAACCTCGACAACATCATCGGTATCGTCAACATCCGAAACCTCGTCCGCGAGCAGTACTACGGTGAACGCGGCGTGAGCCTCGCAGACATCGTCTCGCCGACGCTTCACGTCCCCGAGTCGAAGAACGTGGACGAACTCATGGCCGAGATGCAGGACACCCGGATGCAGATGGTCATCGTCATCGACGAGTTCGGGACCACCGAGGGGCTCATCACCCTCGAAGACATGGTCGAAGAAATCGTCGGCGACATCCTCGAAGGCGACGAAGAAGAGCCGTTCGAAGAGGTCGACGAAGACACCTTCCTCGTCCGCGGGGAGGTCAACATCGACGAGGTGAACGAGATGCTCGACATCGAACTCCCGGAGGGCGAGGAGTTCGAGACGCTCGCAGGGTTCATCTTCAACCGCGCCGGCCGTCTCGTCGAAGAAGGCGAGGAGATTACCTACGGCAACATCGTCATCCGCATCGAACAGGTGGACAACACGCGCATCATGAAAGCGCGCATTCGGACCAACGCGGGCATCGTCGACGAGGGAGACGACGAAGAAGAAGAAGCAGAAGTCGAGCCCGACACCTAAATCGACACCTCGTTTTTACCCGAGAAGCGTAAACGAGAGCAGTATCAACGCCAGCGAGATGAGCGTGAGCACGACCAACCCGCGTGAGTCTGCGGTGCCATCACTGAGTCGGTTCGCGCGCGCTCGGAACCGAATCGCCAAGAAGAATCCTCCGAGGCCGACTGTCCCGAAGGTGAATCCACGAATCGAGATGCCGGTCACGATCGCCATCGCGACGTGGTAAACCCCAAACCCTGCCCAGAGAGCAGCGACGAGGTTGGCAAGCGCTACACGGAGACCACGGACGTTCACGTAGGTAGTACGCTTGACACGAGCGTAAAGACGCCGTACGAGAGTCCGAACGCGAGGAGTAACGACCCAATCCACGCGAGGACAGTGTAGAGCATCTTCTGTTTGGAGACGCCAGCACCACCGGCCGCGAACCCGGAACCGATGATGGCGCTGACGATAATCTCGTTGAACGAGACGGGAACGCCCAGTGCGACGGCCGTCTGTGCGATTGCGAACGACGGAATCATCGCTGCAATCGAGCGACGCGGGCCGAGCGAGGAGTAGTCCTGTGCGAGGGCTTTAATCATGCGCGGGGCACCGGTCCACGACCCAGCGAGGAGTCCGAGCCCACCGCCGACGAGGACCGCAGTGAGTGGAATCGTCACGGCGTCGAGCAGGGGAACGAGCGGGCCGATTGCGAGGCCGACCTGCGACCCGCCAGCGGAGAACGCGACGAGGCCACCGAGAACGAGCAGGAACCGGCGCTGTCCACTGGTGGGGTCGGTTTGCATCCATCGGCCGACGACGCCGGCCGCGACGACGCCGACGAACAGGACGCTCACGACGAACCAGGCCGTCTCACCGAGCCCCATCCCGGCGAGTTCGATGGCCGACGCACGGGCAATCGACGTGGACGAACCGTCCGTGCCGAGAGCGGCGAACTCCATGTTTGCGACGAGGACGCCCACGATTCCTGCGAGGACCGGAACCGTCGACGTCTCGGGGAATCGCTCAGACCGGAGCGCGCGGGCGGTGGCGTACGATGCCCCACCGCCGATGAACGGTGTGAGAACCCACAGTGACACGATTTGTTGGTACTTCGCCCACGCGGGGTCGCCACCCATCGCGAGGCCGACGCCGACGACCGCACCGGTGACGGTGAACGCAGTCGCGATGGGATAGCCAGCGAAGACGCCGAGCGCGACGAGCACTGCTGCAGTGAGAAGTGCGATGACGGCCGCGGTCACAGTGAGCGTGACGCCGCCGATGAGTTCGGTCCCAACCGCGTTGGTAACGTTCGCACCCTGAAGGACGGCACCAGAGAATCCGAGGATGCCGACGATGAATCCGGCCCGCATCACCGAAATTGCGTTCGCACCGACTGCCGGGGCGAAGGGCGTCGACCCGGACGACCCGGCACCGATTGCCCACGCCATAAACAGACTGGCGAGTGCTGCGACACCGAGTGTTGCGAGCGTCCCAACCGCTACCACAGGAACACCTCCCGCGTTCGGTCCCAGATATTCGAGAGCATGCTAGCGGCGTCGGGCGTCGTCGTACCCCTCGCGCAGGCCCAAGAGGGTCCGTCGGACGAGGAGATACGCGAAGAAGACGAAGAGCAACATCACGATGAGCAACCCAGTGAACACTGGGTCTCCAGCGAGGAAGTCGACGATGCCGTCTACGACCAGAGGGTCGGCCATGTGCGAGGATTCCGAGGCCCCCGGGTATAGCCATTTCGGCGTCGGAACGTAACAGAACACCAACACTCATACGCAGAAGACGTGTACGGCGAATCGATGGCCGACCTCATCCCCTCCACCCCCGGAGACGCAGACGACGACCGGGACGACCGAGACCCACGGGTCATCGGCCTCGACAGCGACGAGGCCGACGACTTACTCGGTGCCATCTCCTCTTCGACCGCCCGGTCGGTCCTCGCATCCCTCCACGAGTCGCCAGCGACGCCCTCCGACCTCGCGACGGAGGTCGACACCTCGCTACAGAACGTCCAGTACCATCTCGGAAACCTCTCCGAGGCGGGACTCATCGAAGTGAAAGACACGCGCTACTCGGAGAAAGGGCGAGAGATGAACGTGTACGCACCCGCCGACCGCGCGCTCGTCGTCGTCGCCGGACGTGAAGACGACACGAGCGGCCTGAAGAGCGCACTCACCCGTCTCATCGGCGGTGTCGGCGTGCTCGGTATCGGCGGGGCCGTGGTGAACCGACTCGCGCGGACGGGTTCTGTCTTCCCGTTCGCGGCAACTGGTGGTGCAAGCGACGGTACAGCGAGCGGTGGCAGTGCGGAACGCGCTGATTCCGGTGGAGCCGGTGCCAGCGGCGGTGCTGGCGGTGCAAACGACTCGACGACTTCGGACGTGGCCGTCTCGTATGAAGGCGAAGACAGCGCGGTGAACCTCACTGGCGACCAACAGACGACTGTCGCGGACGCGACGACCACCTCCGACGGCGGTGGAGGGTACAGTATCGCAGAGGCGACGACCGAGTCCGCAGAGGCAACCCAAACCGCCGCCGAGGAAGCGACGAAGACAGTGACCGAAGCGGCCACCCAGACCGCCGCCGAGACGGCCACGTCGACGCCCGTTCCGGCGGCCGAACCGACCACGACGGCAGCGCAGACGGCCGCAGACGGGGCAGCCCAACTCACGAGTGGGTCCGTGGGTATCGCCGACACGCTCGGGTCGTTGTCACCGGGCGCACTGTTCTTCCTCGGGGGGCTGACCGTCCTCGTGGTGTGGGTCGCACTCGGCGTGGTACAAGACTAAAACATCCGTTTTAGCTTACGGTGCGTATTTCACCGGCGCTCTCTTAGAACTGGGTACGAGGCTACGTCTGGTCTACTGACGACGGGTGCTTTGCCCCTGCCCCCCGTTGCCATCCCCCGTCCGACGTGGCCTCGGAACGCCCACACAGGTCCTCCACCCTGTTTCCGCTGATTCTGCCGGCCCTCCACCGGACTCCCGTGGTCAGTTCCCGCCGGGCACCACACGGAACGTCTTGAACACGTCTCCATCGACTGTGACGAGTCGCCCGCGGAGGCCACCGTCCGGGAGTTCCTCGAATTCGGCGTGTGCCTGCCGGTTCCCTCGTGGTTGTGCGTGACTCCCCGGATTGATGAGCGGAATCGCACCCGTGCGGTCGAACGTCGGACGATGGCTGTGACCGAAGATGACGGCGTCAGCACCGCGTTCGCGACCGAACAGTGAGAGCGCAGTCCCGCCGCCACGGCGCGTGTGCGTCATCGCGAACTCCACGCCGCCGTAGGTGAAGTTCCGTGCCTCGGGGATTCGAGCGCGAATCTCCGGTCCGTCGTTGTTGCCGTAGACCGCGAGGAACTGCTCGGACTCGTCGATGAAGTCGTCGAGGACGGACTCGCGCATGAAGTCTCCCGCGTGGACGACGAGGTCTGCTTCTCGGACCGCCTTGAGCGTGCGACTCGTGAGGCGATGGCCGTCTGTACTGTGTGTGTCGGAGACGACGACGAGCATACCACGCCTATGGGTCGAAGACGTTGAAACCTACCGACTGCGAGCGGAGAGACGAGACACGCAGCCGGCCACAAACCCGATACATGTGTCTGTGGCGGAAAGTCTATCCACCCACGGGGAGTGGCCCACGACATGGCAGGCAGCACATCGGTCGTTATCGCGGCACTCTTCGCGAACGCGGCCATCGCCGTCCTCAAATTTCTTGGATTCCTCGCCACCGGAAGCCCGTCTATGCTCTCGGAGACCTACCACTCTATCTCCGACACTGGGAACCAGGTCTTTCTCCTCATCGGCATTCGGTACAGCAAGCGCGAGGAGACTCGCGCACATCCGTTCGGGTTCGGGAAAGCACAGTTCTTCTACTCGTTTCTCGTCTCTGTGATGCTCTTCGGCATCGCTGGGTGGGAGTCGGCAAAACACGGCTACGAGGCACTGATGCACCCGTCACACGGTGGTGGCGCAGAGAGTCTCTTGCTCTTCGGGATGGAGGTTCGCCCCGTCTACGTCAACGCCGCCATCCTGCTCGGTGCCATCGCGTTCGAGAGTTACGCCTTCGTGAAGGCGAACGAAGAACTGCAGCGAC
Source organism: Haloferax marinisediminis (assembly GCF_009674585.1). Classification (NCBI taxonomy): domain Archaea; kingdom Methanobacteriati; phylum Methanobacteriota; class Halobacteria; order Halobacteriales; family Haloferacaceae; genus Haloferax; species Haloferax marinisediminis. The sequence goes on from NZ_WKJP01000001.1 coordinate 426,597, forward strand.
AGATTCAGGAGTACGAGTGGTCGGGGCTCGTCCAAGCGTTCCGTGAGACGAGCGACGTGACGACGCTGACAGCGTTCACCGAGGACACCGTCGCACTCGTCGGTGCGATGCTCGCACTGGTCGGCATCGGCCTCACCGAACTCACGGGGAACGAAGTGTACGACGCTGCGACAGCACTTCTCATCGGTATCCTCCTCATGGGCTTCGCCATCGCACTCGCGTGGGAGAACAAGCGACTCCTTCTCGGTGAGAGCGTCGCCACACGCGAAGAACAGGAACTCAAAGCGATCATTCGGAGTGACCCCAGCGTCGTCCACATCGACAAGTTCCGCGCCTCGTACGTCGGGCCGGAAAAACTGCTCGTCGCGCTCGACGTGAGTTTCGACCCCGACCTCGACACCGAAGAGATAGACGACCACATCACCGCCATCGAAGACAAACTTCGTGAGGCGGACGACCGGGTCCACTTCGTCTACATCGAACCCGAACTGTGAGACGACGCTCGCCGAACGGTCGCCGGTCGGGGACGTCCCGAACTACCGCGATTCGACCGCGTCGGCGACGAGCGAAACTGCTTCTTCGACGTCCGCTCGGGAGACGTTCAGATTCGTCGTAAAGCGGGTGTGATACTCGCCGAATGGACCGCCGAGGACGCCGACCTCGCCGCACAGGTCGACGAACTCCTCGGCAGTCAGTCCCGCGTGTTCGGAGTCCACGACGACGATGTTGGTATCGGGTGTCGGTACCGACAGTCCCTCCACGGCGTCGAGGCCTTCCGCGAGGAGGCGGGCGTTCTCGTGGTCGTCGGCCAATCGCTCGACGTTGTCGAGCGCGACGAGACCCGGTGCGGCGATGATGCCGGCCTGTCGCATGCCGCCGCCGAACTGCTTGCGGACGCGGGTCGCATCCTCGATGAACTCCTCGGGTCCTGCGAGAATCGAACCGACGGGCGCGCCGAGGCCCTTCGAGAGACAGAACATCACGGTATCGACGTTCTCGACCATCGCCGTCGGGTCTTCGTCGAGGGCGACACAGGCGTTGAACATGCGGGCACCGTCGAGGTGGACTGGGATGCCGAGGTCGTGCGCTGCCTCGGCCGCCGCGTCGATGTCTGCTTTCGGAATGGCGACGCCGCCGCGGGCGTTGTGTGTATTTTCGAGACACATGACGCCGGTGCCGGCGACGTGGAGGGACTCTTCTCGCGCGTGCTCGCGTACCTGTTCGGGCGTCGGCGCCGCGCGGTCACCGGCGTCGAAGGCCCGAACCTGCAGGCCCGACAGTTCGGCGAACCCGCCGACTTCCCACTTGTAGACGTGGGCTTCGGCGTCGACGAGTGCCTCCTGCCCGGGCGACGTGTGGACGCGGGCGGCGATTTGGTTCCCCATCGTCCCGGAGGGGACGAACAGGGCGGCCTCCTTGCCGACCATCTCGGCGGTACGGGTTTCGAGTTCGTTCACAGTCGGGTCGTCGCCGTACACGTCGTCGCCGACGTCGGCGTCGCGGGCGGCCACGCGCATCTCGTCAGAGGGGAGCGTAACCGTGTCACTTCGGAGGTCGATCATTGCGCGAAGAGACCGCACCGAGTGAGAAATAGTCGGTGGTTGTTTCGAGAGACGGTACCACGGTGGCAACATTTGCGCTTCGAAAGGTGTTTGCCCCGGGGGCACACACGACGCGGTATGGACCCACGCATCCGCGAACACGCCCAGACCATCGTCGACCACTCGACACGCGTCGAGGGGGGCGACAACGTCGTCGTCTCCGCACCTGCAGTCGCCGACGACCTCGTGACCGCTATCTGCGAACTCATCGGTGAGCGAGGTGCGTACGTCGTCACCACGAGTTCTGACCCACGGTTCATGCGTGCGTATCTCCGCGCGTCCGAGAAAGAGGAGTTCGAGACGCCCGAACACCAGCTCGCGCTCTTCGAGGAGTCGGACGTTCTCATCAACATCCGTGCCGAAACCAACGCCACCGAACAGAGTGACGTCGACCCCAAGACGAACGCCGCGTGGAGGCGCGCCTACAAGCCGATTCAAAAAGAGGCGCTCTCGAAGCGCTGGTGTCTCACACAGTACCCTGCGAAGGGGAGTGCCCAACTCGCCGGCATGAGCACCGAGGCGTACGAGAACTTCGTCTACGACGCCGTCAGCCTCGACTGGGAGAAACAGGCCGACCACCAACAGCAGATGGTCGACCTGATGAACGACGCCGACGAGGTCCGCATCACGTCGGGCGACGAGACGGACGTGACGATGAGCATCGCCGGCAACACCACCATCAACGACAAGGGCGAACACAACCTCCCCGGCGGCGAAGTGTTCACCGCGCCCGTCAAGGACTCCGTCGAGGGCGAGGTGTACTTCGACCTGCCACTGTACCGTCAGGGCCGTGAAATCACCGGCGTCCGCGTCACGTTCGAAGACGGGAAGGTCGTCGACTACTCCGCAGAGCGCAACGAGGAGGTTCTCGACGGCGTGTTCGACACCGACGAAGGTGCCCGCTTCCTCGGCGAACTCGGTATCGGCATGAACCGCAACATCGACCAGTTCACCTACAACATGCTCTTCGACGAGAAGATGGGCGACACCGTCCACATGGCCGTCGGCGCGGCGTACCCCGAGACGGTCGGCGACGACAACGAGGTCAACGAGAGCGCCGAACACGTGGACATGATTGTCGACATGTCCGAGGATTCGGTCATCGAACTCGACGGTGAAGTCGTACAGCGCAACGGTACGTTCGTGTTCGAAGACGACTTCTGAGGCTGGTTTTCCCTCCAACGTTTCCACAAAGTCCCTTCCAACGTTTCCACGAGCGAACACCGTGTGCGGGCGATAGGAGGCGTTAACTAGCTATTTCTCGCTGTTCAGCGTATCGAACAGTGGTGGAGAATCATAATGGCCAGAGTGGTACATTTCGACATCGGGGCGGACGACCCCGAACGAGCAATCTCGTTCTACAGCGAGGTCTTTGGATGGGAGTTCGAGAAGTGGGACGGCCCCATGGACTACTGGTTGGTGATGACGGGAGACCCCAACACACCCGGCATCGATGGTGGGCTCGCACCGCGTGACGGACCTGCGCCGGACGACGACACACCCACCGCAACCTACACCTGCACAATCGACGTGAACGACGTCGACAGTGTCGTCGAATCGGTCACCGAACACGGGGGACGTGTCGCAGACGACCCCCAAACGATTCCGGGAGTGGGCCGTCTCGCCTACTGTTACGATACTGAGGGGAATCGATTCGGTGTGATGGAGAGCGACGAGACTGCCGTCTGAGTTCGCCGCTGAGAGTTCCGATTTTCACAGTATCGCCCGTCAAAACGCCAGTGGAAAGCATCGCTTCACCTCTGGTTTTCGGACCTTCGATGTCGTTACGTCACCGGGTCTCCAGTCGAAACAGTACCCTTCAGAAAGACGGTCGATATGCTAGTGCCAATCCCGTCAGACAGACGTCGTACGAGGCGTGAAATTCTGGAATCTCCAGTCGAAACGGTGCCCTTCGCCCTATAGACAAGATTGTGACACATATTCACATGGCCACCAGACTTAACCGAGTCTCAAAGAGAGATTGCTTCGATGCCAGCGGTTCAGTGTAGAGCGTGTGGACGCGACGTGGCCGTTCACGAGATCGAGACGAGGACGCGAACGAATTCCACGGGGTTCGACACACGGTATCGGTGTCCCTACTGCCACACCGAGATGCGAGACGTGAAAACGCGAATCGTCTAATTTACGCGTCGATATCGAGTTCGAACTGCTCGTTTTCGGTGACGGCGTTGAGCACGACGGAGGTGTTGGACTCACGGATATCGACGTCGGTGAGCAACTTCTTAATCTGCGTGTTCATGCCGTCGGTGTCGCGGAACTTGCCGATGGCGATTATGTCGTAGTCACCGGTGACCTCGTAGACCGAAATCATCTGCTTTTCCTGCTGAAGACGCTCGGTGACGTCGCCGAGTGCCGACCCCTCGACTTTCAGTTGGATGACCGCGGTGACGTCGTAGCCGAGTGCGTCGTAGTTCACGCGTGGGGTGTACCCCTCGATGACCCCCTCGTCTTCGAGATCTCGGAGGTGATTCGAGACGGTCGTGACCGACACGTCGAGTTCTTCGGCGAGACTGCGCAGACTCGCGCGGCCATCTCCGAGTAGTGCGTTGATGAGTTTCGCGTCGAGGTTTTCGTACGTCATTACATTGTGAGTCCGTCCCGGGGCATTAGAATTTTACGAATATCCAATTCTGTGGGAAGATGCGGGGAATTGCATTAAGCGGAAAGGTCTTTATAGTTCGGGTGTTCGACTCGTGTGTCCAGGAAAATGACGGAAGAAAACGTACGCACTGACGGTGGCCTGAGCGCAGAAGCACAGGCAGTCGTCGACGAAATCGAAGAGAAGAATGTCGACTTCCTCCGCCTCCAGTTCACCGACATTCTCGGTACCGTAAAGAACGTCTCCGTCCCTGCCTCGCAGGCCGAAAAGGCGTTCACAGAAGGAATCTACTTCGACGGCTCGTCCATCGACGGCTTCGTCCGCATTCAGGAGTCGGACATGCGCCTCGAGCCCGACCCGTCCACGTTCGCCATCCTCCCATGGCGCCAGAAAGAAAACAGCGCAGCAGCCCGCCTCATCTGTGACGTGTTCAACACGTCCACCGGCGAGCCGTTCGAAGGCGACCCGCGTGGTGTCCTCAAGCGCGCAATCGAGCGTGCCGACGAGATGGGCTACGACATCAACGCCGCGCCCGAGCCGGAGTTCTTCCTGTTCGAAGAAGACGAGAACGGCCGCGCGACGACCGTCACGAACGACGCCGGTGGCTACTTCGACCTCGCGCCGAAGGACCTTGCCTCGGACGTCCGTCGTGACATCATCTATGGCCTCGAAAGCATGGGCTTCGACATCGAAGCGTCCCACCACGAGGTCGCCCAGGGCCAGCACGAGATCAACTTCACGTACGACGACGCTCTCTCGACGGCCGACAACGTCGCAACGTTCCGGTCTGTCGTCCGCGCTATCGCGGCCGAACACGACCTCCACGCGACGTTCATGCCCAAGCCAATCGCCCGCATCAACGGTTCGGGTATGCACACGCACATCTCGCTGTTCCAGAACGGCGAGAACGCGTTCCACGACGACGACGACGAGTTCAACCTGAGCGAGACGGCGAAGCAGTTCACCGCAGGTATCCTCGAACACGCACCGGCAGTCACCGCTGTGTGTGACCCGACGGTCAACTCCTACAAGCGCCTCGTCCCCGGCTACGAAGCACCGGTCTACATCGCGTGGTCCGACCGCAACCGCTCTGCGCTTATCCGTAAGCCGGCCGCCCGCACGCCGGCCGCCTCGCGTATCGAGGCTCGCTTCCCCGACCCGTCCTGTAACCCGTACCTCGCCCTCGCGGCACTCATCCACGCCGGTCTCGACGGCATCGAGCGCGGCCTCGAGTGCCCCGACCCGGTCCGCGAGAACATCTACGAGTTCGACGAGGAGAAGCGCGAAGAGTACGGCATCGAGACGCTCCCGAAGGACCTCGGCGCGGCAGTCGACGCCCTCGAAGAAGACGAAGTCATCCAGAACGCCCTCGGTGACCACGTCTACGACAAGTTCGTCGAAGCCAAGCGCGCGGAGTTCAAGGACTACCTCGTCTCCGTCTCCGAGTGGGAACTCGACCGCTACCTCGAGACGTTCTAAACGGTCTCGACCCACAGACACCACTTTTTGTTGCAGTCCGCACACCGTGAGCGACGGGACCGAGTGTGAGTCGCGAGAGCGAATGTCTGCGTCGCGAGAACGGATTTTTCAGTCACTGGAGTGAGACTGAGACGATGACAGTCTACGCGTCCCTCGCCGTCGTGGTGTTCGGCGTTGTACTGTTCGTCTTCGCGGAGGACATGCTGTTCGCACGTCGGTTTGGGCCGATTACGGAGGGCGCACGGTCCTCCGAGACCGGTGGCTACGCCTTCCGGTTTCTCGGAGTCATCTTCGTCGCAGTCGGCGTCGCGAAGCTTCTCGGGGTGTGAGCGAGGTCGAAAGAGATTCACAGCGGGACCAGGGCGCGACGACTGAACGGTGAACAACGAGCGGTGAACGGTAAAACGGCGAAACGACGAAACGAAGAAACGACGAGAACGTGTCAGTCCGCGCTCTGTGCAACCGAGTCGTCGGCGAATCGAACCTGCAATCGAGGAGCGACGAGGATGAACGCGACGACACCACCCGTCGCGAGAATCGTCACCGGAATCGGTGCGTCGAGCGCATCGGTGATACCCCAGAGGCCACCCGCCCCGAGGAACGAGACGAGTGCGACCGGTGGCGACAGTGTCGGAAGCGACTCGTGGTCGGTGATGCGAGACCAGCCGAGATAGCCGCCGAGTGACCCGCCGAGGGCAGCAGCAGCGTTTTCAGCGTGGTCCGGAGCACCCGTGGCGAGCACGACCGCGAGCGCCAGCGCAGCGAGAACCGCACCGAGTGCGAACAGGCGACGCGGGTCGAGGTGGCCGGGGGCGTCGTCCGCAGCGGCGACTGTGAAGATTCCCTTCAGAACGACGAGGCCGAGGAGCGTGCCGACCACGACGTCGACGCCGTAGTGGACACCGATGACGACGCGGGAGAGCGAGACGACCCCGATGATTGCCGCGGCAGCGACGACGCGACGCCGGCGGTCCCACACGTCGAGGATGACCGCGGCAGCACCGTAGACCATCGTCGTCCCGAGGGCGTGGCCGCTCGGGAAGCCGTAGCCATCGTCGGTCGTGAACGCGACGTAGAGGTCCGCGAGTGGGTCGGGCCACGCCGGTGCGGCGGCGATAGCAGCAGTCGGTGGGCGAGGGAGTGCGAACCCGGCTTTGAGTGCGGTGATGAGCCCAAGCGACACCAATGCGAGCGCGACGAACGAGGCGGCAGTCCGTCGCGGGCGCGCAGAGATTCGGGGCCAGCACAGCCAGTACAGCGAGGTGAAGGCGACGAAGAAGAACCACTGGCCACCGAGTTGCGTGACGAGGCCAAACACGAAGACGATGACCTCGGGGAGGTTCGTGAGAGCGGTCTCACCGAAGCCACGAGTCTGGAGCAGCATCATCGTTAGCTCCGACGTTCTCGAACGGCATCAACAGCGCGCCCGGGGACGCCCAGCACGTTCAGGCCGATGCCGAAGATGACGAACAGGACGTAGAGACCCAGCGTCGACAGGAAGATGATGAGCATCGCGATGACTGCGATGAGGTCCGACTGGAGGTAGTAGAACGCGCCGAGCGTGAGGACGACGCCGTAGAGGAGGACGAGATACGGCCCCCAGCCACGGGCTTTGCCGCGACGCATCTGGCGGCGGACGTACCGCTTCAGTTCAGATTCGAGTTGCGGTTTCTCGACGGTCCGTTCGGTCACGTCGGCCTCGAACGCGTCGAGGTCTGCACGGAGCTCTTCGACCTGCGATTCTAACTCCTCGATATCAGGAGCGCCGCGCGGGGAGACGGACGAACCAGCGCGTGATTCGTCGCTGGTGTCGTCGCCCGTCTGCGAGCCATCAGTGTCACCTCGTTCGTCGCTCATGTCCGTATGACCGTCATGTCGGACTCCCGTATGTTGTACCTGCCGGTCCACTCCGCCAACTCCCCCCCTACGGTCACCCGGTTCCGGAACCTCGCCATCGACGACGCCAGCGAGAACGGCGTTGATGACGGCGCCGGAGAGGAGCGTGATTCCCGAGAAGTAGAACCACGTCACGAGGAGCAAAATCGAACCCAGCGCACCCGCGACCGACGCGCCGGCGAAGCTCGCGTAGATACCGAACCCGATACCGAGAAGCGTCCACGCGACGGCCGCGAAGACCGTCCCCGGAACGACCTGTCTCGGCGTGAGTCCAACGTCTGGGAAGACGTAGTAGAGTGGGAAGAACGCCACACAGAGCGTGAGGAGCAAGATAATCGGGGAGATAAACTGGATGAATGGAAGGTCGATGAGCCCGAGAAGCGCAGTCACGACAGCGACGCCGATGGTTCCCACACCGATGCTGGCCAGTGAGATAATCGCGTCACGAAGTTGGTCGACGATGCCACCAGCCTCCGACCCGTAGATACGAGAGAACGCGATGTCGAGGCCACGAAAGAGTTTCAGCGCGCCCCACACCGTCAGTCCGAGACTCAACAGTCCGATGCTTCCCTGCCCAGTCTGGTCAGAGAGCGCCTCTTCGACGAGACCCTGTCCCGACGGGAGGAGATACTGGTTGATGAGGAGTTGGAGTTGCATCTCGAGGTCTTCGCCACCGATGGCAGTCGCCACGATAACACCCAAGACGAGCAGTGGAATGAGAGAGACGAGCGTGTAGTAGGAGATGCTCGCCGCGAGAAAGGTAATCTCCTTTTCGCGAATCGTGTCGACGACTGACCGACCGACGGGGACGAGATTACGAATCTGTGCGCTCACGTATCACTTCAACGACACCGGAGCAAAAGAAACTACCTCGAACTCACGCGCCCACAGGCGCACGCCACCTCAGGCTTCGGGGTCGAGGTGCGCAGTCGCCTCGCGAATCTCTGCGACAGTCGCGTCCGTCTTGAACGCGGTTCCGTGGTAGTGAGCAGGGGTCGCGTCGAATCCAGCGTCGCGGACGGCGTCGAGGAACTCCTCCATCTTCGATGCCGACCGGCCCCAGAGTTTGCAGAGGCGATGCTGGTCGAAGTGCGTCGGCGTGTCGAGTTCGACAGCGAGCGTGTCGAGCATCCGACGAGCGCGCTTCGCGCTCCCGAAGTCGTCGGTCACTTCGTCGCGGACGGACTCGACGAACTCCGCGTCCGAGATGGGGCCGAGCCAGATTGGACCAGCTTCGAGAATCCGCGTCGACCCACAGTTCGAACACTCCTCTGGCGGGTGAGCGATGAGCGAGTACTCTGCCTCGCGGTGGAGACAGTCTTCGCAGTGGTAAACGAACCCGGTCGATTCGAGGAGTTCGTCGGCTTTGGTCGCCCGTTCGTCGAGTTCGAGGTACGTTCGCGCGTAGTGGCGCGTCGCGTGCGAGAGAATCGGCACGGCCGCCTTGTCGTAGCGGGCAGCGGTTCGGACCATCGCCCCGACGAGGACACGAAGGCCCATCTCGGGGTGGTAGTCGGTGTTCTGCGGGACACACCCGTACTTGCGAATCCCGCTCTTCTGGTGGGCACCACAGAGCGGTGCGGTGTCCGTCGCGGTGACGCAAACGAGGTCGCGCGTGTTGGCGAACGCCGGGTCGGCGAATGGCATGGGCGTGCCGAAGGGGTCGAGGTCGACCACGTCGAACACGGAGTCGTACATGAGTGCGTTCGCGTTTCGGTGGACTGCCTCGCCACCGGTGCCGGCGGCGTCGAGGTTCGATTGGGCGAGTTCGACGGCGTCGGCGTCGAGGTCCGCACAGGTCACGTCGTAGCCCTCGGCGGCGGCGCGGACGCCACGGATTCCTGAGGCGGCCATCGCGTCGAGATACGACTCGGCGCGAGGTTCGCGCTCGCGGAAGGCGCGGAGGACGGCCACCGTGACGTCTCGGTTCAACTCCTGTGTCGGGTTGTAGAAGACGTCGTCGCCGGTCCCCTCGGACGCCCCGTCGCGGGCATCAGGCACCTCGATGTCGACGCCTCCCTCGCTCACGTGCATACCTCGCGTTCGCCCGCGCGGGGGGAAACCGATTGCGATGCGAGGGCGACTTGGCGCGACGCGGGGGCAACTCGGCGATGCCGACCCGACTCCCGCACCGAATGCGTTTTGTCCGGCACCCGCGAACTCGACGACGTGGACACGGTCGACGACTGGCGAGAAGCACTCTCTGAGGCAGGGAAACTCTCGCCGCCAATCGTGCAGGCCATCGCGGATGCCCACGGCGACAGAGGCATCAAGGCCATCGAGGCCGTCTCCGAGCGACGCGTGAAACGCTACCGCGACTTCGACGTCGTCGTCGGCTACGACGACGAGTACGTGGTCGAAGACCGCGGGTGTACGTGCAAAGACTCGATGTACAACCTCGACCCCGACGAGGGTGAACGCTGCTGGCACGTCATCGCCGTCGACGTGGCCGACGCCCTCGACGAAGTCGACTACCACGACATGTGGTACTCCGAAGTGCGCGAATTTCTGTGACCGAAATTCACTGGCGGGTGGGTTCTGTCGAACCCCCTGTTCGGTGAGAGACACACGACGCAGTCTGGCGAGTATTTGCTGGTCGGAGTCCATCTAGTACTGATGGACATCGACAATCTTCCGGGCGCTGACGACGTGGCCTCGATTGGCCCCGAGGCACTGTTAGACCGGATTGCCCGTGGCGACCGGGTTCCTGTCCTCGACGTGCGTTCGGTGCGGGAGTACGACACGTGGCGCATCGAGAGTGAGAGCGTCGATAGCCGAAACGTTCCGTACTACGAGTTTCTGATGGATGTCGACGACGAACTGCTCGCCCGGATTCCACCCAGTGACGACGAACTGGTCGTCGTCTGCGTGAAAGGCGGTGCGAGCGCGTACGTGGTAGGGCTCCTCGAAGCAGAAGGAATCGCAGCGGTGAACCTCGAGGGGGGACTGAACAGGTGGGCACAGGTCTACGACACCATCGAAGTCTCGCGCTTCGAGGGGTCGGGGACGCTCATCCAGTACCAACGCCCGTCCAGTGGCTGTTTGGCCTACATGGTTGTGAGCGACGGCGAAGCAGCAGTCGTCGACCCGTTACGAGCGTTTACCGACCGATATCTCGAAGACGTCGAAGCGTTGGGTGTGGAGTTGCGCTACGCCATCGACACCCACGTCCACGCCGACCACGTGAGCGGCGTGCGCGCCCTCGCCGCCCGAGGTGCGGAAGCCGTCATCCCGAAGCCGTCGGTGGCCCGCGGTGTCGAATACGACGTCGACTACACGACGGTTGCAGACGGCGACGTGCTGTCAGTTGGAGGGCTCTCGATTCGGGCGGTACACACACCGGGGCACACCTCGGGGATGACCTCGTACCTCGTCGACGAGCGCGTCATCTTGACAGGGGACAGCCTGTTTATCGAAAGCGTCGGCAGCCCCGACCCTGAGGGCGAGGGGAGTGCTGTTGCCGACGCAGTGGGCCTGCTGTACGATACGCTCGACCGACAGCTTCTGCGCTTCCCTGACGACGTGCTCGTCGCACCCGGACACTTCAGTGACGCTGCAGACCCTGCCACCGACGGCACCTACACCGCGACGCTCGGCGAACTCCGCGGCTGGATGCCGACTCTCGGCATGACCCGCGAGGCGTTCGTCGAGTCTCTTCTCTCGGACGACCCCCCTCGGCCGAGTAACTTCGAGGAAATTATCGACATCAATCTCGGCCGCACATCGGTGGACGACGACGAGGCGTTCGAACTCGAACTCGGGCCGAACAACTGCGCGGTCAGTGAGCACCCGCTGACGAGTGACTGACCGTATTTTCCGGAGGAAGGAGCAGAGTACGGCGGGAGAGGTACTCACCAGAAGCACTGCAACCGAACACTGAGAACGACCACAACGCTTTCTGAATCCCATCTCCAACCCCGACCAACGGATGGCTGATTTCGACCTCTCTATCGACGAGAAACGGGTGTACGCTGAGAAGTCGGGGAAACAGACGGTGTACGTTGCCTCGGACATGGGTGTCGTGACCGTCGACGTCTCCGCTGACCTCGTCGGCGGGTTCCGCATCGACCACCGCTGTACCCCGCGAGACATCGCCGGGTCGCCGGGCGAAGTGGCTATCGCCACGGCCGACGACGTGCTGTTGGTCCAAGACGGCGAGTATCACGAACTCGGCTTCGGCCCCGCGACGACTGTCGGCTTTCATCAAAACCGCGTCGTCGCCGCCGACGAGTCGGGGCGCATCGCTCGCTACGGTGAAGACGGGTGGGAAGAAGTCGGGAGCGCCGAGGAGGTTCGCGCCATCGATGGAAGCCTCGTCGCGGCCGCTGACGGCGTCTACCGAATCGGCGACGGCGGCCTGACTCACGTCGGCCTCGACGACGCGTCCGACGTGTCCGACCCGGCGGGCCGTCTCGGCGGTGCCGAGGGGGCGTTGCTCGCCGCGACAGCGTCCGGCCTCTACACGCTCGGAAACGGCTGGATGGACGCGCTCGACGGGGAGACCACAGTCGTCGAATCGATGCCCGACGGCCGCGCCCACGCCGTGGGACCAGACGGGGTCGTCTCGCTCGAAGACGACGAATGGATTCCTGACCCGATTCCGATGGACGAGGCGGTCGTTGGAGTCGCTCACGACGCTCAGGCTACGTACGCCGTGACCGACGTGGGGACGCTTTGCGTGCAGGCGACCGAGGGCGACTGGCGGACGCAGGTGCTCGGGTTGGACGCCGTCGGTGTGGCGGTGCAGTAAGACGCGGTTGACGCACACCGCCGCGACACGCTGACACGCGACGTAGCCGACACCAACGAAAAGCGGTTTTACCCCGGACGAGAGACGGATGGGTATGCTCGTACCCGGCGCATCATCTCAGGCACTCACGGCCGCACTCGCTTCGGAACTCGGCGAGCCACTGGCGGCCGTCGAGTACGACCGCTTCCCGGATGGGGAGACGCTCGCGGCGGTCCCCGGTTTCGACGCCGACACCGCAACCATCGTCGCCAGCACCGCCAGCAACGACGCCTACATCGAACTGCTGCAACTCCAAGACGCCGTCCGCGAGGCCGGTGCCGAGGAGGTCACCACTGTCATCCCGTACATGGGCTACGCCCGACAGGACAAGGCGTTCGAAGTCGGCCACCCCATCTCGGCCCGAGCCGTCGCTCGCGCCGTGAGTACGACCACCGACCGCGTCGTCCTCGTCAATCCCCACGAAGATGCCATCGCCGACTTCTTCGACGTTCCCGTGGACATCGTCGACGCCGCCGGGCTGCTGGCCGAGCCGCTTCCAGAACTCCACAATCCACTGTTCCTCTCGCCCGACTCGGGTGCAATCGACATCGCCGAGACCGTCCGCGACGCCTACGGCTCCGGTGAGACCGACTACTTCGAGAAGGTTCGCCACTCGGGGACCGAAGTCGAGATTACGCCGAGCGAGACCGACTTCGAGGGCCGCGACGTAGTCATCACCGACGACATCATCGCGACGGGGTCGACGATGAGCGAGGCCGTCGCCGTCCTCACCGACGGCGGTGCCAACCGCGTCTTCTGTGCCACCGTCCACCCACTGCTCGCGCGGAGCGCCCGGACGAAACTCTCCCGCGCCGGTATCGAGCGTGTCATCGGGACCGACACCATCGAGCGCGACGTGAGCGACGTGTCTGTCGCGCCGGCCATCGCCGACGTTCTCGAACGCTAGCAGACCACACACTCTCTCGCAACGATTTTCTTCTCTCGCCTATCTCGAAGTGCTATGGGACGTTACGGTAACCTCGACTATCCATTCTTGGCAAAGACTGGGCTCAGCCTCGGCCTCGCACTCTTCCTGTTCGGTGCCATCGGCGCGAAAGTCGCACTTGCACTGAGCGGCGGACAGATTCCCGGATGGGAGCGAACGCTGTTCTTCGACGCCGAGTGGATTGGCATCGCACTCATCCTCTTTTCGCCCATCGTCTTCGGCATCGTCCTTCCGCTGACCGAGTAGATGGCCGACCCACGTTTTCCTGACGCCGCCGACACACTCGTCGTCGAACGCGACTGCACCCGGTGTCCTGCGCTCGTCAAGTGCCGGAACCGCATCTCGTGGGGAGTCGGCCCCGCGGACGCGACGGTGATGGTCGTCGGCGAAGCGCCCGGCGCGGGCAACCCCGACGCAGAGCAGTGGCAAGGCGGCAACTGGACTGGGATGTCCTACACAGCCCAGCACTCCGGGCGGCGCATCCGCGAGACGATGGCCACGGTAGGGTACGAAGACGGCGTGTTCTACACGAACGCAGTCAAGTGCTTTCCCTCGGACGGCGAGGGGTCGAATCGAGCACCCAGCGCAGAGGAGAAGGCGAACTGTCTCGACCATCTCGTCACCGAACTCGAAACCATCGACCCCGACGTGGTGATTCCGACCGGTCGGCACGCCACCGAGAGCGTCTTCTCGCTGGACGACATCTCGCTCGACGGCTTCCTCGACACGGTTCTCGAACCCGTCGAGAGCGAGCGATTCGGGTACACGATCGTCCCGCTTCTGCACCCTTCGTACCGTGACGTGTGGCTCTCGCGTCTCGGCTACGAGTTAGACGAGTATTTCGAGGATTTGGCCGAGTTGTTGCCCGTACGGTAGAACCGCTATATCCACGGCGATAGTAGGTACTGCGTACCGTTTCGGGGCATCGGTCGTCGCATCCCGGCGGCACAGCACACGGAGGCGAGGAGGGTCACATGGACAGGCTCAGAGAACTACTCAGGGAGAATCGGAAGCAGTACCTGCTATTTGGGCTCCTGTCGCTCGCAATCCTGGGCTGTGTGGGAGTACTGACTGCCGTGACTCCACAGGTATTTCTCCCGTACTTCGGGAGCCTTCATCCGATGCTCGCGATTCTCGGTGTCATCGCCCTCGGAGTGGTACTGATGACGCTCGTTCTCTCTCGTGGCTGGTTTGCGGTGTACACGCCCGGCCCGCTCCGAGAGCGCCTCGCTCTCACCGTCTTCCTTCCTACGCTCCTCGCCGTCGGGATGGTGTTGGTTGATTCCGTCGCTGTCTTGCCCGAGGATATCAACGTCCCCGTCCCGTACTCCCTGCTGTTCTACCCGACGATGGGGTACGTCGTCGAGATACTCTTTCACCTCCTCCCGCTCTCGCTGGCGTTCCTCGCAGTGCCCTCGTTGGCTGAAGATTCCAACCGGTCTCTCCGGTTGTGGGTCGTTCTCGTCGCAGTCGCACTGCTCGAACCTGCCTTCCAACTCCAGGCCGGGTTTTCCGGACCGATTCCGCTCTGGGCTACGGTGTACGTCGGCCTGAACATCCTCACCATCAATCTGGCTCAACTGTACCTCTTCAGGCGGTACGACTTCCTCACGATGTACGCGTTCCGCCTCGTCTACTACCTCGGGTGGCACGTCGTCTGGGGGACGGTCAGGCTGGGGGTGCTGTTTTGACGGCCGAACGCACCGACTGCGTCCATAAACGAGGGGGGAGGACACGTGCTGTCCGCAGTGGCCACTCAGCGCGTGGTTCGTGTGTTCGGCGTCGACTGCGACTCAAAAATCAGCTACGCAGCTTTTCTAGCGAGCGCGTTGCGGTGTGCTTGGCGAATCACCTGCGCGTAGTCCAGCCGCATCTCTGTGGTCGACATCGGTACTGTGTAGGTCGCCTGCTGGGCTTGGGTTGCCATGACTCACATACGTGGCGTTGCAGTATCATGATGCCCACTGGTACTGATTCAACTCGTGACAGGATTCCACTCCGTGGGACGCTCTCGGGAGATGAGCTACGACAAGTTACTCTCGACTAGAGACACAGAGACCCGAGTTGCTTGGGTTCGGTAGTGGTCGATGGTGTCCGCAACCCACGCACACACCGCTTCGTCGGTCGTTTGGACGAGTCCAAGCGGGATTCCATGTGCTTCCACGGCGCCGATGCCGGCGTACTCGTCGTCGAAGAGTCCCATCACGTACGGGAACGTCCCATCGTACGAGTAGAACTCAGCACGGCCGGACTCGAGTATTTCGAGGAGCAACTGAGACTGGTCGGGGTCCGTAAAAATCTCGTCGAGAACCGAGCTGGTGAACACGACTTCGAGTTCCTGTGTCCCGTCGACGACTGCTCTCCTGTGGTCTTCGAGCGCTGTGTCGTACTCGATGCGCGTGATGAGACGGACCGTGTCCGCTGCCTGTATCATCGCGACGATTCGATGGATGACCTCAGTGACGCCATCGGTACTCGCCGTCGTGATGGTTGCCTCTTTCCAGCACTCGAGGTCACAATCCATCTCCGAAATCGGAAGCGTATCGACGATATTCTTCAGTTGGTGAACCGTCTCGACGGTGTCCAACAGCGCAGACAACTCGTCGGCGAGCAGCTCCCCGAGGAACGTTAGTTCGTACACGTCGTCGTCACGGCGTATCCATGCCCGGTCGTGAAACTCACCGAGAATGCGCCCGAGGGTCGACGAAGGAATCTCCAGTTCCGAGTGCAGTTCGTATCGCACACACCGAGAAACTGCGAGACGTTGCAGTACTGCAACCCGCTGATTCGAGCGTATCAAGAACTTCAGGTCCTCGAGCGCGGCGTTCATCTCAAATGAATAATATGTTCTCCACAGACATGAGTTCCTCCTGTATGAACGAGGACTATCAGTAGGGGGTGACAGTCACCAAGCGGTCTACAAGGCTGGTGAGACGTGCGGTGAGAGACGTTCCAGTGATTGCGTAAGTGGGGGTGTGGAATCAGTACGGCTGTGACGACTCACCGGCCCACGCTGTCTCCCAGTATATGAGAATTTTGACATGAGATAAGCCAGTGCCCGTCGTACGTTCTTGTACAACAATAATCGGGGCAGACACCATGGGGAGCGACAGACAGTACCTGACGGGAGGGACACCGTGAGCCGAATACCTGCAGGTCGCGTGTCTGTACTGGTCGTTACACTCATCGTCCTGTTCTCAGGAATCACTCCGAGTGGGGTGGTCGCCGACAACGGTGGTCCGTCCACGTTGGACGACCTCGACAGTGCATCACTGTGCCCAGCGTCCTATCCGTCCGGACAGGGAAGTTGGAGCCTCATCGCATCCAGTTCTTGGACAGACAGTACCACGCTGCCGAACGGCCTCCAAATCAACACCTGTCGCTATTCAGAACGCGGCCAAGAGCCCATCGCCGGCGGGGAGGGCTACATCACGTTCACTGTTCGTTGGGTCGACGCTGAGAACGTGTTACGGGGCACCGACATCTGCGAAGTACCAGATTCGGACCCGTACTTACGGTCTACCGACCGTGCAGTTCAGGTATCGTGGAGCGGCTGGTACAACCAGACGTACGACCCCGGTGCCGTGGCAGACGCAGACGAATGGTTGGAAAAACTCGCCCAGGGGATGATTGGACCGGACGACGCGGCAGCACGGGCGTTCGGCCAGCAGCTCTTGGAGACAGTCGAACCACACGCGGCACCGTGTACGGACGAGCCTGCGTCGCCGCCGAGTGTCGAACTGACCAACACACCGAGGGAGACGGGACGAGAGATGGCCTTCGGTGGCTACGTCTTCGCCTACGACGAGCAGAACCAGTACCGAGACCTCGAAGAAGTGCAGGTGATTCTCCACGTCACCGAGGGAGCAAAGGTGCGGTCCTTCGTGACTCACACCGACGACACGGGAATTTACGCAATCCGAGTATCGAACGTTAGCCCACAAGCGAGCTATCAACTGGAGGTCCGGTTCGAAGACCGAGACGAGATGTTCAAACTCTACCGTCGTGGTGAACCCACGCTCCTTCCGGTTGGGTACACCACCGCTCCTCTGTCTGTGGAGGCTGCCGAACTAGGCGGACTCGTCCTCACACACGTCATCTTCCAAACGGACATGGCCGACTCGGAGCCAGTTCACCTGCTGGCAGACGGGTCAACGAGTAGGTTAGCGGCAACTGATGGGACGCAGGTGTACCAGACCGCGCTCGTCTACGTGCACGCCCAGACGGCACTCGCCTACGGCCGGGACCGCCTGAACGTCGACTTCGACGAGACCCTGCCAATCTGGCTCGAGGACGGTCCTGGAAACAGTAGTTTCACTCCTGACCCTGCGAACGAACAGATACTCATCAGGGCACCTCCAGCAGCCGAGCGACGACAGACTGTCTACCACGAAATTGGTCACTACGTCAACTACCGGAGCGGAATGGGCAAGACAGACAACATGGGCCACAGACCCGCTTCCCAGAACCACCAAGGTGTGCGGAACCCTGATTCGACCGACTCCTTCGCAGAAGGGTGGGCGGGGTTCTACACCGCTCTCGTCGAAGGCCACCCAAGCAACCCAACCGGGTCGGCGTACTACGCCCTCAGTGGACCAAGCGACCTCCAGGACAACACCCACGAATGGTGGCTCGAAGACCCCGACGAGAGGCTTCCCAACGAGGAGGTGATGGTCGCCTCACTACTCTGGGACGTGATGGACGACGACACCGCCAGGCCGGCAGCGTTCGCCCGACGTGAACCCGGAGACGACGTCGCGTGGGGGCTCTCTCGCCTCTGGGAGGCGATGGGCGACCAAGAGGACCTCACCACGGTCCACGACCTCTACGTCGTGTTGAAAGAGGAGGATGGTGAGCCTCTCCCGGGACCGACCGACCCACCCACCGACCTCGACCGGCTGTTCATCCTCCACGGCTTCTACTCGGAGAACAACGGCGTCCCCGGGTGGCAACAGGGAGAACCGATTGGATTCGCTGACAGGAGCAACTCTATTGTGGACCCCACCGCCCCGTGGGACGGTGATACGCCACCACCCGGTATCCGTGAGACGCCCCCCTCCTTCGCGGGACCGTGGCTCGACGTCACCATCGAAGACGAGGCCGGTCGAACACTTCCGTTCGACCACCTCCACATGACGGTCGTCCGTGAGGACGCGGCCAGTCGCTACGAACTGACCCCCGACGCCGACACCGGGTACTTCCCACTGGCTGTCCCCCCGGACGCCGAGGCCGTCACCGTGCAAGCTCGCCTGCCCGGATATGGGATAGACACGTACAAACTCACCCAGCAGGAGTATGCAGAGATTAGTGAAGTAGCGGGAGCCGATACGGTCGTCTCGGTGACGCTGACACTCCCAAGTGAGCAGGTTACATCTCTCCCTTGGGTCAATGCTGAACGGGAGTCTACCGGCACCGTCTCGCTTACTTGGCCCCAACCTGACGCGGGATCGACCGTCGTGGTAGTCCGACAGGCAGTCCGGCCACCACAGACGCCGAACGACGGCGTCCTGCTGTACGAAGGGTCTGAGACTGGCATCGTCGACCACGAACCGGCACCCGTTCTGGGGACCTACTATGCCGTCTTCGTGGTGGCACCCGACGGGGGCGTCTCACAGCCGACCGTCGCCAGCAGTCAGGCACCGCCGCTCTCACGTAGTCAGGTGGTCGACACGCTCACCAACGAGCAACAACGGCAACAACCAGAACCCACACCAAGTGCGACCGCCTCACCCAGCGCGTCAGACGAGACTGAGGGGTTAGATTCGCTGTTGCTCGGCCTCCTTGGGGTGGGGGTGGGGGTCCTCGTCGTAGCCGCGTTCGCCGTGGGGTATCTCCTTCGGGGACGTGGACACGACGACAAGAAGTAGAACTGGAACGGTCCGAGCAACGTCGAGCTCTTCTAAACTGTCTCTGTAAAAATACGTGTCAGAGTGAACCGAACGATGCGAGATTATCCGTTTCCGTTACAGCCGGTGCCCCCAATCGTCGCCGTTCCGAAGTCCTTGACTTTCGAGAATTCCTTCGCCTGCGGAAGCTTCGCTTTCAAGCCAGTAATGACCGCGCCACAGTCGGACTCTGGAAGTTTGACGTTTTTGCCAGCCTGGTTCGGATAGCCGTCCTCTTTGCCTCTGTACCCCGAGTGCCTCGGCCCGACAGTGACGACCATGCCGTCGAAGCTGCCTCTGTCTGAGAGCAGTTTGATTTTCAGTGGACAGTCGAGTTTGTTGTCGACCCGAATCGTCGGTTGTGCGGCATCAGCGACGTTGGTGGCGTCGACATCTTCATCGTGGTAGTACGGTGGTTCGCACGCCGCTTTGTCCGGTGGGCCGTTTCCGTTGTCTGGTTTTGCAACTGCTGAGCCGGCGGCGAATCCGCCGACGATTGCTGTCGTCCCCGCCGCTTTGAGGACGCGTCGTCGACTGAGTGTAGTTTCGGTATCGTGGTTTGCCATAGTTCGTTCTCCAGACCCGGGGGAACGGTCCCCTCAGGGCAAAAACACGTATTTCAGACAGCAGTATAAATATTGTTAGGGAGTTGACAGAAATTCAGCGCAGAGTGAATGTCAACCATCGAACTCTACTTCCAGATCGAATGACAAACTCGAGATAATAGTCAGCTGACGTATGATTTGAGCAATCGACACCGACCAGATGAACGCTCCCCTGACTCGGTCCGAACTTTCTTTTCCTCGCCAATCGACGTACAACCCATGCCTGACTGCATCTTTTGCGCGATTGCATCGCGCGACATCCACGGCCGAATCGTCCACGAGACCGAACACTCACTGGCGTTCCTCGACGTGAATCCTCTCGCGCCGGGACACACGCTGGTCGTCCCGAAGGACCACTACGCCCGCCTCGACGACCTGCCAGACGAGATTTCGGCGGACCTCTTCCGCACCGTCGACGAACTCGTCCCCCGCGTCGAGGAGGCAGTCGACGCCGACGCGACGAACGTCGGTATCAACAACGGCCCCGCCGCCGGACAGGAAGTCGAACACGTCCACGTCCACATCGTCCCCCGATTCGAGGACGACGGCGGCAACCCCATCCACGCCGTCGCAGGCGACGTGCCGGACCTCTCGGACGAGGAGATGGACGACATCGAAGCGGCACTCTCGGGCCTGTAGCCACGGTAATCGATTGCTGTCGGTTCTTTCTGAATTACGCAACCAGTACCACTACAGAGAGGCGTTGCTCTGAAAACACAGATACCTCAACGGAGTCACTGTCTCGTGAATAGACACAATTGAAATGCGAAGTGGGGGAGGAGGAATGTCAACGGCATCATCAGCGCGGACAGCTATCGCAGTCACCGATGGAAGATTACCTGCTCGCGTCGGCACGTATCGAGTAGCCCACCCCACCCATGTGCTATTGAAAACATTCGAGTCAGAGTGCAGGTGCTCTCGGGCTATAGTGACGAACAGTCGGTTGGAAGTCCAAGCGAATACATCTGCTGTCGATACACCGGTTCAATATCCGCGTAGTATGTATGGACGTAGCTATCGATTGTCTGGCGAGATGGATCGTCGTCGTCAATCCGGTCGCCGCGCATGTACTGGACGAGTTCGCGTGGGATTTCGTTGTCGACCTGCCAGTAGGTGCTGAAACGATGTCGTCCGTAGTGGCTCGTCACTGCTCGATGTTCGTCTGTCTCATCGAATTCTGGCCGGAATGCCTGTTTCCACACGCGATTGATCGCCTCTGGCGTAATCTGGGTTGCCGTTGTGCGACTCTGGAACACCCACGGGTCACCGGTATCCGACCGTATCAGGAGATGCTGGAGAAGTGCTCGTCTGACTTCCGCATCGAGTGGTAATATCCGCGCCCGATGTGATTTGTTCCCTGGTTCGTCGTATCGAGAAGGGATGTACACCGCGTTCTCGCGTCCCGTAAGCGCTGGGTTTGACCCGAGCTCCGGATATGCAGCACGTAATTCGGTGTGCGACACGCTGAGATTGGCGAGTCGCAGCGTGCTCACTTCGCCTGCGCGGAGGCCCAGTTTGAGTTGGAGCACCACTATCAGTCGGTCGCGGACGTCTGTGAGAGTCCGAAGGAGTTCGCCGAGTCGTTGTGGAGAAAGTCGTGGAGGTTCCTTCAACGGAGGTTGCGAAAGATCGGTCGTCGAGTGCACGTACTCGAAGGGATTGTATCCGACTTCGTGTGGGAATACAGGGTCCGACTGCCAATATCGGTATATTTTCTCAAGTCGGTGCAGTTTCGTCCGGACAGTTGTTGGTTTGAGGCCTCGTGCCAGCAGACAGTGGTCGACGTATTCCCTCACGTGATCTGAACTCGGACACGCAGGGTGACGTCCCATGCGTTCCATATGCTGGGTCCAGTCATCGATGAGCCGAAGGTACGCTGTTCGAGTCCCCGGTGCGGGCTGTATTGGGTCCAAACCACTCCGGACGAATACATCGAAGGCGTCTGCATCAAGTTCCTCAAACTGAGGTTCGAATCCAGCGAGTGGGTCTCGTTTGCGGCCAAACGCATTCCCAATCAATTCACGTGCTGCGTCTGGTTCCGATTTTTCCGGGGCGGTCATTCTTCACCTGCTGTCTGATGGCGCATCTTTCGCTTCCACATAGCGTCCGCTGTTGGATAGGATGCAGCAGCCATCCACGCCGGGTTGTACACGTGTGGGTGTGCTGAGTGGCGCTGTAGCCATCTGTAAAATTCCTCGATTCGGACCCAGTACTCCGAATACACCGTATTCAGTGTGCGTGTCTCTGCAAGCTCGACAAGCCACGATTCGATATCGGCGGGGTGTGCGAGTGCATGGTGTCGACCCCTGTCCCGCATGTGAAGTTTGAACGACGACCCCGCCTTTCTGATGGTCGCCGCATAGTGTGCTGAGTCAAACTCGCTATTTCGAGTCGAGGCGAATGCCACCCACACATCGGTCTGTTTGTATCTTGAGTCAAACCGCTCGAGTCGTGAGCGCGGTGGCACATCCTCGATATGTTTGTAGATGCCCATTCGGCGACGTACGTCAGTTGGTTTCTGTCTAATCATTCGATATCGGCCTGTTCAAGCAGCCGACACCCCTGTCGGCTGCTCATAAACAGCTCTCAACTCAAACCCAACACCAAGGGTGTACTATAGCGGTGCTACACGGCAGGGGTGTAGCCGCAAGAAGGCGTTTGTGACCCCTCGAATCGATGGATTTTGAGGCATCGGTGACCACACACAATTCGCTCGAAATCAGCTCATTCAGGCCGTCTCGACACAGAATAGCCGTTCGTTTCTAATGGTATCCTCCCCAAAAACGAGGCTTATCGAATACCCGTATCCCCAGTACACCCCATCGTTAGTGGGGTGTATCGGGTGATTTCGAATGTGCTATCAGGCCGGATTTCGGCGGGGTACCGACAATCCACAATCACATATTTGCGTGTGTCGATTCGTTCGATACTGGGTGTTTTAGACTTCGAATCGCCCGAATTGGACCTCACATCGATGGTGCATGTTTGGCTTTGTTGGATGTATTTCGGATAGCACTGTTTGCGATGGTGGCCTACACCCTTGTTCAATACACTACCTTCGGCTACACCCCCGGGATGTACGATTGCATATAAAGAACAGCCAAAGTTCTGACAAAGCGAAGTGGGCAGTTAGAGATGAAACCCCGATTAATTCCTCTCGTCGGGGAGTTCGTCGAAGAACGCCGGAATACTCGGAATCTTCTCGGCCGTCAGCTCACAGCTCTCGAACGCCGTTTGCGCCTCGTCTTCTTTGTCGGTCTGTCGCTCTGGAATGTCGAGGTCACCGGCAGTCGCTGCTTCGCCGAGCGTGTCGCTCCCCCGTGCGAGGGAATCGGAGAGACACGCGAACTCCTCGACGTACGTGTCGAGCGCTTCGATTGGTTCCACGTCGGCGAGTGCCTCAGAGACATCTTCGAACGCGACTGCCGCACGGAAGAACGTCTCAGTTGCCTCCTCGTAACTCCCGCCGAGGTACTCGTCGAATCCACGCTGTAATCGACGAACGCCGTTTCGCATCGAGACGAGTACGTCCGCGAAGGCGTCGAACTGCGAGATTTCTCGCTCGAGTGCGTCGACTTTCTGGTCGTAGTCGTCCGGTTCGAGTTCGTCAATCTCGTCGAGACTGCTCGCACTCGACTCGTCCAGCAGATTGTCGAGTGACTCTTCTGCGGGTTCGAGTGAGTCGGTGATTTGGTCGACTGCACTGTCGACTCGGGAGTACTCTTCGCCGTAGAACCGGGAGACTGCGTTGTTCGTCCGGGAGAGCGTCACGTTGAGACTCTCGTGGGTTTTGCCCGTCCACCAGAGGAACCAGTACACTTCTTCGAGACGAGCGAGTCGTTGGCGTTGGCGCTCGTCCAACTCGTACTGCGTGAGCGTGCCGAAGTGTCCTCGTGCACGGAACAAGGGGGCAGAGACGTCGTCGAACGGGAACTGAATCGTCGCGTTCAGGTCCTGGAACCCTCCGTCAGGGGCTGCGAGGTCGGCGAATGCCACGACGCCATCGTCGAGGTCCTCCTGTGCCAGCGTGAGTATCTGGTCTGCTTTGTCTGGGGCCTCGGTCTCTGTCTCCGTGGTCGGTGGCTCTTCTGTCGGTTCTGGAGTCGATGTCTGTGTTTCAGTCGTGGGAGAGGGAGATTCCGTCGTCGAGGACGCTGTCGTCGTCGATTCGGGGGTGCTCGTACTCGGACTCGTGGTCGTCTCGGATGTGTCCTGTGTCGAACACCCAGCGAGTAAGAGGAGGCCCGTGGCCGAGAGGTACGCTCGACGATTCATACGTACTATATGACTCTCAGATTACATAGAATTGCTGGCGGAGGGGAACGCACTCGGTCTCCGAACCGACGCGTACACCTTGTGTCTCCCTGCTGTCGAGAGATTGTATCCCCCGCTATCGAGAACGATTACACCCCAACACGCATTCGGGGTGGAAGTGTCTCGACGAACTCACCGAGTTCGAACCATCGGTTTCCCGTGTACGTCACCTCGCCACTGGTGACGTCGTAGTCGACGAGACCGACGTTTGCGAGAACGGGCAGGTGAACGTGGTGGAGTGTTATCTCCACGTCTGCTTTGGTCTCACGTCCACCACTCACAGAACGGTCGATCCCCCGAACCGACGACTCGACCAGCCTCGAAGCGAGAGACTCCATCGTCTGTGTCGGGCCAGATTGTGCGAGCAGTGTGAGCACCGCACCTCTCCGGTTGTCCCGATAGACGGCGGCGACTGCGGCCCACACCTCTTGGTCGACCGAACGAAGCAGGTGCGCGGTCAGCGGGCCGCGATAGATATCGGGGTGGAGGTCGAGTGAGAGGACGTCGTCCTCAGAGTGAACCGAAACGAGTTCGGCACGTTCGAGTTTCGGGACGTGGGTGTGATGGAGGGACGCGAGCAGTGCGTGTTGGTCGTCGAGATCGTCGTCGGAGGGAACGGACTCAGAAGAACGAGAGAGTGCGGACGTGAGTTCACGGAACGCAACCGTTCTTCGCTCCAAGAGCACGCACAGTATTCGTCGCCGAACGGGGGATTCGAGTACCCGAATCGTCGACGGCGAACAGGAGCACACTTCCAGCGCCAGCGGATGATGGTCGAACGCTCGGGAGTCTGTACTCATAGACAATATCTCGTTATTGCGGAGCGAGCAAAGCCAGAACCCCAAATATGTTAGGCACGACTCGTTCAGCCGAACCAGACGTTCGTTTCACCCCTCTCGAATCGTCACTTTTCAGACCCATCTGACACGCTCCAACGGTTAACGACATGACCGTGTGAACACCGGGGGACACCCCCACGTTCTGAGTGATATCTCGTCGGAACGGCCCGCCGTCAGGCGAGGGGCACACAAAACACTCGTTGATGATGGATAGTCACCAGAGAGACGAGATTCCGTCAACGGAAGGGCTATATTTTGTGCTTGGTAACTGCTGGCACTATGTCGGGGCAAGGTGGCGAGTGGGAACGAGAGACCCTTGCGGTGTTCGAACAGACCCGAGGGACCGGCGAGCCGCTGACAACACAGGAAGTCACAGAAAGTCTGGCGTGTACGCGTCGCACGGTGTACAACCGCCTCGACAGACTCGTCGACCGAGGCATTCTCGATACCAAGAAGGTCGGTGCCCGCGGCCGTGTGTGGTGGCGTGTCTCTCCGGATACACCGACAGAGACCACCGAACTGCCGAGTGACGACAGAGGGGTCTCAGATCTCGTGAGAGAGGCGCAGTTCCAATCACTCGTCGAAGAGGTGACGGAGTACGCGATTTTCGCACTCGACACCGACGGACGAGTCCGAACCTGGAACCGAGGAGCCGAGCGAATCAAAGGGTACGAAGCCGAGGAAATCATCGGCGAACATTTCTCGGTGTTCTACCCACCAGCAGAACGAGACGAAAACCTCCCGCAACACAACTTGGTCGAGGCCGCTCGAAACGGAGCAATCAAAGAAGACGGGTGGCGCATCCGAAAAGATGGGACGAAGTTCAGAGCCAAAGTCACGCTGACCGCAGTCACCGACGGTGGAGACATCCGAGGCTACGTGAAGGTCACGCAGGACACGACGAGACAGTACAGAAAGCGACAACGGCTTGCGAAACAACGGGACAACCTCGAACGAGAACTCGACGACGTATTCGAGCGTATCGACGATGGGTTCCTCGCAGTGGACGACGGGTTCAGCGTGGTCTACGTAAACGAGCGTGCCGAGAGCTTACTCGGGAAAACCGAATCCGAACTGCTCGGAGAGACGTTCGGGAGCGCCTTGGAACTGCTGAGTGGAACCGACGTCGAGGAATGCTTCGAACATGTGCGCACGAACCAGGAACCGGTTACGTGTGAGGGCTACGTCGACCTGTTGGGACAGTGGCTCGCAGCGACCATCTATCCCTCTGAAAACGGACTCTCGATATATCTCCGGGATATTACCACACGACGAGAGCGAGCGCGCGAACTCGAGACGAGGGTTCGACAACAAGAAGTCATCACCGAACTCGGATGGCTTGCCCTCGAGAACGGCGACATCGACCATCTGATGTCTCGTGCGGCGTCGCTCGTCTCCGAGACGCTCGGGACCGACTACACCAAAGTGCTCGAACTGCGACCAAACGGTGACGATCTCCTTCTTCGGCAGGGGGTCGGGTGGGACGAGGGCATCGTCGGCGAGACAACCGTATCGGCAATCGACCGCGATTCGCAAGCCGCTCACACCCTCCTCACGGAAGAACCAATTGTCGTCGAAAACCTCGACGAAGAACAGCGATTCAGCGGCCCCGAGTTACTGACCTCGCACGGGGTCGTCAGCGGGGTCAGTACCATCGTCGGGTCGGTCGACTCCCCGTGGGGAATCTTCGGGACGCACCACACCGAGCGCAAGACGTTCACTGACCAAGATATCAACTTCATCCAGTCGGTGGCACACATCCTCGCGACCGCGATTCGCCGACACGAGCACGAACGCGCGCTCCAACAGTACGAGACGATCGTCGAAACGATCGACGACGGCGTGTACGTCCTCGACGAGAACCAGCACTTCGTCATGGTCAACGAGTCCTATCAGGAGATGATGGGGTACGACCGGTCGGAGATGATTGGAGAACACTGCTCGCTCGTCGTCGGAGAGGACATCGCACGAGAGGCCGCAGCCCGCAGGCAGTCGATGAGGGACGACGAGAACCACGAGACGCTGGAGGCGAGAATCGAACGCGCTGATGGGAGTCACTTCTTCGCCGAGAGTAAGTTCACCCGATTGCAGACGCTCGGTGAGGACGAGCGTGGAGACGGGTCGTTCGTCGGGTCAGTCGGCGTCGTCCGTGAGACAACCGAACGACGGGAATACGAACGCACACTCGAACGACAACGGAAGCAACTCGCCGCGCTCAACGACCTGAATGGCGTCATCAGAGACGTCACCGACGCAGTCATCGCCCAATCGACGCGCGAAGAGGTCGAATCCGTCGTCTGTGACCGCCTCGCGGACGCCGAAACCTACCAGTTCGCGTGGATTGGAGAACTCGACCGGTCACTCGACACCGTCCAAATCAAGGCCACGGCCGGCTGTGAGCCCATCGAAGGTGTCGAACTCTCACTCGAAACTGAGCTTCGGGGAGGAGGTGGATACGCCGCCCTCGTCGACGAAGCACTTCGGACCCAAACGGTGCAGTACAGACGAGGTGACGACGAAGACCGTGATGGAGAACTGACGACAGCGAGCAACGAAGCAAACGCGCTGTTCCACGAACTCCTCGCAGAGACCAACGTGGAGTCGTCTGTCGCGATTCCCATCGTACACGACGAGACAGTGCTCGGCGTGCTGATGATTTCGACAGACCGCCCGGACGCGTTCGAAGGTGACGAGCAGGCGGCAATCGACCACCTCGGGTCGATTATCGGCCACGCGCTCGCCAGTATCGAGCGCAAACGAGCGCTCATGAGCGACGAAGTCATCGAACTCAACTTCCGAACCCAGAACCTCTCCAACAGTCTCGGGCACTCGTTCGACATGGAGGGGGAGATATCTATCGAAGAAACGGTCGAAACCGGTGACGGAAACTACACCGCCTACGGGACCGTCACCGACGATGCCATCGACACACTCGATGCGATTATCGAGGCGACACCGAACTGGAAACAGTTGACCGTTCGGAACTCCGAAAATGGAGTCAACTCCTTCGAAGTCCGTCTTTCGGAACCACCAATCACGTCTGCCGTCGCAGCACAGGGTGGAGAGATAATCGAGGCGAGAATCGTCGACGGGACGGTTCATCTCGGCTTCCACCTGCCCCCCGGTGCGGACGTACGCACGGTTATCGAACTGGTCGAATCCCAGTATCCCGAAATCGAGATGGTAAGCCGCAAACAGGTGAAACGGGCGAATCCGCACCTCGAAGACGTCCTCACAGAGAAGTTGACTGACCGGCAACACTCCACCATCGAAGCGTGTTACCACGCTGGGTTTTTCGAGTGGCCGCGGAACAGTTCGGGCGAAGAAGTCGCTGAATCACTCGGTATCAGTCCACCAACGTTCCACCAGCACCTCCGGGCCGCTGAGCGAAAGGTCTTCGAGACACTGCTCTCTTGAAAAGCGTCATCCGCCGTTCAGGCGCTCCGTCACCCAGCCGTTCGGACGCTACGTCGCCCGGTAGACGTCGCCGCGGGGTTCGTAGATGTCGCCTTTCATCTTGAGTTTCTCCAGTTGGTCGTTGACCGTCTTCTCGTCCATGTTCAACTCGGCGTTGGCGCGTTCGACGACTTCGTCGTGTGGCGCGCCCTCCTCGTACTCTTCTTGCATCGTGCGGATGAGTTCGAGCAGGTTCTTGATACGGTCGCGCTGGGTCTTCGACCGGCCCGTCTCGACGATGTCGGCGTCGAACTCGCCAGTTTCGGGGTCCATCCCGATGTCGCGCAGACACGACTCGACGATGTTGGTGACGCGTTCGGCGTCCTCCTGTGTCACCTTGTCAGAGAGACGAACGCGGGCCGATGCCTCCGAGAGACGGACGAGTGCTTCCAGTTTCCGGGCCGTCACAGGGACGGGGGCGTCTTCGTCGGCACCGCGGGCACGGAAGTCGACGTAGAAGTCGCGGATGACCTTCTTCGCTTCGTCGGTCATCGTCGGGTAACAGGTCCGCTTGGAGTACGCGATGTACTTGCGAAGCAGTTCAGCGTCGATGTCGGGTGCGACTTCGTCGGTGACCGCGTTCACCTGTGCTTCGGTGAACTCGGAGTTCGCGACGTGCGTTCGCTGGGTGTTCAACTCGCCAGCGTAGTTCGTCTTGAGGATGTGGTCGGCGAGTTCGGAGTCCGAATCGGGGTCCGGGTTGTCCGTGACCGTGAAGATGAGGTCGAATCGGGAGATGAGCGCGGGTTCGAGGTCGATTTGCTCGCCGATTGGTTCGTACTGGTCGAAGCGACCGTACTTCGGGTTGGCCGCGCCGAGGAGCGAACACCGCGACTTGAGCGTCGCGTTGATACCGGCTTTGGAGACCGAAATCTGCTGTTGTTCGAGGCCCTCGTGCATCGCAGAGCGGTCTTCCGGGCGCATCTTGTCCAGTTCGTCCACCGCCGCGATACCCTTGTCTGCGAGGACGAGCGCACCAGCTTCGAGCGTCCACTGCTGACCGTCACCGAAGTCGTCGCGGACAGCGGCGGCCGTCAAACCAGCTGAGGACGAACCCTTACCGGACGTGTAGACCGACCGCGGCGCGATGTTCCGGATGTACTGGAGCATCTGCGACTTACCGGTACCGGGGTCACCGATGAGGAGCATGTGCAGGTCGCCGCGAATCCGAGAGCCATCGGGGAGGTGTTTCGTGACGCCCGAGAACAACTGGAGAATCATAGCGAGTTTCTCCTGGTCGTAGCCGTAGATGGCCGGCGCCACGGAGTCGATCATCCGTTCGTAGATGTTCGGCGAGTTCGAGAGTTCGATGATTTCGGCGACGTCCTCGTCGGTGATGTCCATGTCCTCGAACTCCTCGTCTTCGATGGCGAGCGAGATGCCCTCCATGTAGTAGTCGAAGATGGGCGTCTTCTCGTTGCCCGACGACTGCTGTTCGATGTGGAGGATACCGACAGCGGTCACGTGGTCGCCGGCGGTGACCTTCCCGGTGATGTCGTCGAAGAGGTTGATGTCGATACTCTGTGGCGTCTCGCCCCCGCGCAGGCCTTCGGGGGACTCTTGGACGCGCAGTTTCTGTGAGTCGACGAAGTTCGACTGGTCGAAGTCGATGTGGAACGGCCCCTGACGTTCACATCCTTGACACTCGTGTGGTTCTTGGAAGCCACCGTCGCCCTGCGGGATGTAACTCATCGTCCCACAGCGCTGGCACTCGAACGCCGCCTCCGTAATCTTCGGGCGGACGTCCGTCGCCTTCCGGACGATTCCTTGGACGGCGATGAGGGTGCCGATGTGGTCGTCGTTGACCCGGATGTTGCGGATGTCGACCGTCTCCGGGAGGTTCTGCATCCGGACGTGTGCTTGACCGAGTTTGACGTCCGCAGGCAGGTCGAACAGGCGAAGAGCCTCTTCGGCGTACTCCTGGTACTGCCCGGGTTTCGTGATATAGTCGTCCGCGAGTTCGGCGTCGAACGTGTACAGGTCGTCGTAGTCGATGTACAGCGAACGCTTCTCTTTCGGGTACTGCTGTGCGAGTTTCCCGATCTCCTCTCGGTAGTAGTTCCGGTAGAACTGGATGAACCGTTCCGTGAGTTCTCGATTCTGCGGGGCCTGCGCCATCGGACAGAGGTATGACCCCTATCGGTTAAGAACCTTCGTCGTTCGGAGAGTATCAACTGTCAGTTGGACGTGCATCGACGGCGCCGAGACAGCCACGTTATGTCCTATGCGAACATATATCAAGGTAGTTCTCGCGTCGTCGAGGAGGCCTCGGACGGGGTGAAGAACGACACAGTGGTGGACTAGTATGAAATTCATCGTTCGGCTCACACACTCGCCGGACAACTGCTGGGCGAGACCAGAGAATCAAGAGAAAGCGACCGAGTTCCAACAGAGACTCGAAAACGTCGACGAAGAACTCGGCGTCACCGTTCATAGCGCGTTCGTCGCACCGAACGAACACACGTTCTACCTCGTCCTCGACGCAGAGTCGTTCGAGGGCGTAGTCGGACTGCTCGGGCCGCCGGTCCTCGAAGACCACGAAGCCGACATCACTCCCGTCATGTCGATCGTCGGCGCCATGGACGTAATCGGCATAGAATGAGCATGACAGCGGTGCGCGCAGAACAGAGTCAGTCACACGAACTGGCCGTGTGATCTATTTTGTGGCCTATCGAGACTCGCAATTCGTGACAGGGATGGCGTGCTGAACACAACGTGCGTATTCGGTACCCGATATCGGACCTTCCGAGAGAAGCTCACCGACGTTCCATAGCGAGGTACAGCACCAGTATGGCACCCAGATACAGCACCATCCCTCCGACGACACCCCACGTCAGGACGTTCGATGTGTCGAAGTTATCCCACACTCTGACGACACCGACCAGTACCAGCGAGAACCCAAGCAGCTGACTCTGGACCAGTATCCGGGCACCGCTCCAGCGCTCGTCGAGGACGACAGCCCCGTTCACGACACCGAAGAGCGCGAACCACCCCGCCAAGATTCGAGCCGTCAACGGGGAGACTGTCCACGGCCAGACACCGACCATCAGTTCGGGGGCGACGAACAGGGCGACGGCACTGACTGTGACGACGAGCCCGAAGATGCCACCGAGAACGCGGACACCTCGGGGAAGAGTGGCGTCACCGACCGTCGGTTCGCCAGTATCGGTCCGGCGGTTGAGCACCCAAACAGCGGGAACGAGTAGCGGAGTTACTGCGTAGAGAACGACCCAGAGGAAGAACGTGACGTGACTGTGGTTGAAATTTTCCCAGTGGAGCACAGTGGCGATTGCCATGAACCACGTGAACGTGGTGATGCCGAGGAAGACTGGAGCGACAGTGTGCCACTTGTCGACGGTCGAAACTCGATAGAAGAAATACACGCCTGCCCCGTAGCCAGCACCCATGATGATGGGCGTCATCTCGGGACGTATCGTCCACGCGAAGAGCTCAGTGGTCCGCGTTGGAAGTCCGAAAAGGACCAGAAACGCCGCAGCCAGAAACGGGATGATGATGCGTGCAACCCATCGGGTAATCGGAAGAACCCTGTCGTCTCGGACAGAGGCGTCCATTCCACGACGAACTGCCACTTTCCACTCACTCACACTCATTTTCTGCTACGTTTCGCATCCAGTTGGCCAGTGAGACACAGACCGTGGGTCGGTCCCAAGAACGAAGGAGTACGCAGAATCGAATCCAACCACGAAGAGGACCCAACGAGTCTCGCACTCCTCTCGTCTGGGTTCATCAACACTAGGACGTCACCGAGGAGCATAACCTCGCTACGTTCCTCGCGCTGTGCGTCGGGTACTGTTGAGAGCTATCTTCGACGGGTCACCGAACCGAAGACACTCAGAGAGAGACGTCCGTCTCGATGTCCTCTGTCGCCTCGCGTAGCCCATCGTTTCGAGCGTCTTCGGCCATGCGCTGCGAGAGGTCGTCGTCGGTGAGCAGTTCCGCGAAGTCGTCGCGGAAGCGATAGTTCTCTCGCGTCGAGCGGATGTCCGCCGCCGCGACGGGGCGGAACTCGCTGACGACCTCGACCGGAACGTCGAGTTTCGCGGCGATTTCCTCGTCGGCAGCGCCGTCGACGAGGAGTTTGTCGAGGCGGTCCATGTCGAACGGTGCGTCACGGTCAGTGTCGCGGACGAGGTGGAGGTCCAGTCGGGCCGTCCGAATCGCCTCGGGTGCGACGTCGAGTTCGACCGCGAGGTCCTCGTCGGTGTCGCCGTCGAAGTACCCGACGACGAGGGAGACGAGCGCGTCGTCTCCGAGGTCGGTCTCGAACTCGTAGCGTTCGCGCATCGTCGCCACGAGGTCGTGAACACGTGCACGCACCTCTTCGGGGTCGTCGACGTCGGCGAGCGACCCACGCGACTCGGACTGCCGTTCGGTCACGGTGTCAGCCCCAGTCGTCTCGATGAAGATGTCGCGGAGTTCGGCGGTCTTCTCGTCCATATCGCATACAGGCACTGCCAGCGTCTTTAATGATGCTGAGGCGACCGACCGTCCCCAGCCGTGAGGGCGGCTTTCGACGACTGGGAAAGTTCGATGACTGCGAAAACGTCGTGGTTCGACCACGCAGACCGCAGGACGACACGGAGACGATTCCACCCGAACAACCTCGTAAACCGGTAACTTCAATGGAGTTTACGAGACAGTGAACCCCATGGCAACAGACCACGAGTCGGTCGAACTCGTCGGCGACGAGCTCGTCGGCAACGTCGCCCGGGCCGCCCTCTTTGCGGCCCTCATGGGCGCCAGCGCGTACGTATCGTTCCCGAACCCGCTCTCACCAATCCCGGTGACACTGCAGGTGCTCGTCGTCTTCCTCGCCGGAATCTTCCTCGGCCCCGTCTGGGGCGGCGCATCGATGGTCCTCTACCTCGTCGCCGGGGCGCTCGGTGCACCCGTCTTCGCCGGCGGGTCTGCCGGGTTCGGTGCACTCGTCGGCCCGACTGCAGGCTACCTCTGGTCGTACCCCATCGCCGCCGCAGTCGTCGGCCTAATCGTCCACGGCGGCCTCGAACTCGGTTCTCACCGCGTCAGCACTGTCCGTCTCGTGGGTGCCATGGTCGCCGGAACCGCCGTCATCTACACGCTCGGCGTGGTTGGCTTCGCGTACGTCCAGAACGTCGGCCTCGGCGTCGCCTTCTGGACCGCTGCAGCGGCGTTCATCCCCGCAGAAGCGTTCAAGATTGCCGCTGCAGTCGGCATCGTCCGCTCGGACGCCATCGCAGCAGAGTGACCGTGACCACCAACTCAGACCGATGATTCGCGTCGACGGACTCGTCCATCGCTACGGCGACACGGTTGCACTCGACGGTATCGACCTCACCATCGACGACGGCGAATGTGTCGTCCTCGCGGGAGCGAACGGGTCAGGAAAAACATCGCTCGTTCGCCACTTCAACGGCCTCCTCGAACCCGACGAAGGTACGGTATCGGTCAACGGCCACGCTGTCTCCGAGAATCTCGTCGCCGCGCGAACCGCCGTGTCGATGGTGTTCCAACATCCAGAAGACCAACTCGTCGCGGCGACTGTGGGCGCCGACGTGGCGTTCGGCCCGGAGAACCTCGGCCTCTCGCGTGACGAAATCGACCGCCGTGTCCACGACTCGCTCGCCGCAGTCAACCTCGATGGTCGCGAATCCGAGCGTGTCGATGCGCTGTCCGGCGGCGAAGTCGAGCGCCTCGCCATCGCAGGTGCACTGGCGATGGAACCGGACCACCTCGTCCTTGACGAACCGTTCACCGGCCTCGACGAACCCTCCCGGCAGTCGGTCCTCGCGCGACTCCGCGAACTTCGCGCGTCTGGAACCAGCCTCGTCGTCGTCACCCACGACTTGCGTGACGTGACCACGCTCGCCGACCGAGTCGTCGTCCTCGCTGGTGGTCGTGTCGCCCTCGACGACACACCCGAAGCGGCCGCAGACCGACTCCCGTCTCTCGGTGTTCGCCCGCCGTGCTGACCTACGAACCCGGAGATTCGTTCGCCCATCGACTGGACCCTCGGTCGAAACTCGCCGTGCAGATTTCGTTCGCGGCGGCAGGTCTCGCACACACGACACCAGTCGGACTCGCAGTTCTCGGGGTCGTCGCCGGGGTCAGTCTCCGTGCGTCGAACACGTCTCCGCGAGCGGCACTGTACGCGCTCCGCTATGCGATTCCGTTTCTCGTCGCCGCCCCAGTGATCGAGGCAGTTCGTCTCGGTGCGCCGTGGTTCGACCCCGCTGCAGCGGTGGCACCGGCCCTCGCAAGCATCCGCGTGCTGCTCGTCTTCCTCGTCGCTGCAGCGTACGTCAGGACGACGTCCATCCGCGAGTCTCGGGCGGCGATTCAACGACTCGTCCCCGGCCGAGTCGGTGTCACGCTCGGCATCGGTGTCGCGCTCGTCTTTCGGTTTCTCCCACTGGTTCGGCGCGACCTCCTCCGCGTCCGTGAAGCACAGGCGGCCCGTCTCGGCGAGAATCGGCGACTGGACGAACGACTCTCGCTCGTCGCAGCGGGAGGCCTTCGCCGGGCGTTCGCGCGAGCAGATTCTCTCGCCCTCGCCCTCCGTGCCCGCTGTTTCGCGTGGAATCCGACGCTTCCCGTCCTTCGGTTCTCTCGACGCGACGTGCCTGCACTCGGACTCGCGTTCGCCCTGCTCGTCAGCGCCTTCGTGTAGGGTCTCGGCACTGCTGTGGAGGTGGATAACCTCACTGCCGAAACGACACCAAAACGGACAGGCTATCGACGTGAAACTAGACGACGGTGGTAAGATTTAACATCTGGTTCTTCGGTGATTGATTATGGTATTTGCGGCCCAGGCGGAGGTCACCCGGGAGACCTTTTGGACTATTAGCCCGGTTGGTGAGGCCCTGTTTTACGGCCTCGCCGTCATCGCCTCCCTCGTGTTCCTCTACGGGGTGTACGACCGGTTCGCCCGCTACGCACGCGGCGAGTCGGACCCATTCGACCGACTGTCCGACCTCCCGGGACGGATTGTTCGTGCGACGAAACTGGTGTTCTCCAACGAGAACCAGTTCAAACGAGACCTGTACGCTGGTGTGATGCACTCGTTCATCATGTGGGGCTTCCTGACGCTCCTCATCGGGACGACCATCCTCGCCATCGACATCGACATCTGGCGGCGCGTGACTGGGAGTTCGTTCTTCGTCGGCGACTTCTACCTCTCGTACTCCTTCGTCATGGACCTCATGGGACTCCTGTTCGTCGTCGGCGTCGGCATGGCGCTCTGGCGGCGCTACGGCGTCCGGCACCCACGTCTGTGGGGGAAGCACACCGGCTTCGAGGACGCCGCGTTCGTCTGGACGCTCTTCTTACTCGGCGTCGGCGGCTACGTCCTCGAAGCCATCCGCATCGTCGGCACCGACTTCCCCGACTTCGAGACGGTGAGTTTCGTCGGCTACTTCGTCGCCCTCGTCTTCGACGCTGCGGGCATGAGTCAGGCCCTCGCCGAGACGCTCTACTGGTTCGGCTGGTGGTCGCACGCCATCCTCGCACTGGCGTTCGTCGCTGCCGTCCCGTACGCGAAACCGCTGCACATGCTCACCTCGTTCGCCAACATCGTCACCGCCGACGAGAAGGCTGGCAAGCGCCTCCCGAAGGTGCCCGCCGACGCCGCCCCGGACGAGATTGGCTACGTCTCCGAAGACGACTTTTCGTGGAAGGCGATGCTCGACTTCGACGCCTGTACGAAGTGTGGCCGCTGCTCCGACGCCTGTCCGGCGAAGGCGTCCGGTCGTAACCTCGACCCGCGTGACGTCATCTTAGACCTGAAGACGTACCGCGATTCGCTGGCCGACGGCGGCGAATCTATCGACATCGTCGCCGACGGTGGCACCTCGGTCATCGCCAGCGAGTCGATGGAGTCGTGTATGGCGTGTATGGCCTGCATGGACGCCTGCCCGGTCGATATCGAGCACCTGACGCACTTCACCCACATGAACCGCCGTCTCACCGAGACGGGCCAGCAGCAAGAACCCGTCCAAGAGGCGATGATGAACATCTTCTCGAACGGCAACGCCTTCGGCGACCCACAACGCAAGCGCCCCGACTGGACCGACGACCTCGACTTCGAGGTGCCCGACGCCCGCGAGGAGTCTGTCGAGTTCCTCTGGTACGTCGGTGACTACCCGTCGTACGACGAGCGCAACCGCGCCGTCGCCCGGTCGATGGCCCGTATCTTCGAGGAAGCGGGCGTCTCCTACGGCATCCTCTACGAGGACGAACAGCACGACGGCAACGACGTGCGCCGCGTCGGCGAAGAGGGCCTCTACGAGATGCTCGTCGAGGACAACGTGGCCGCGATGGCCGACTGCGACTTCGAGAAAATCGTCTGTACAGACCCCCACTCGTACAACACGTTCATGAACGAGTATCCGGAGATGGACGAGTCGTTCGACTACCCCGTCTTCCACTACACGCAACTCGTCGAAGAACTCGTCAACGGCGGCCGTCTCGGCCTCTCGGGAAGCGAACTCTCGGCGCAGACGGTCACCTACCACGACCCGTGTCACCTCGGCCGATACAACGGCGAGTACGAAGCACCGCGCGAAGTCATCCGCGCAACCGGTGTCTCGCTCGCTGAGATGCCACGCAACCGCGACGAGTCCTTCTGTTGCGGCGGTGGCGGTGGCGGCCTCTGGTTAGACCAGGAAGAAGAGTCGAAGCCATCGGAAGAACGCCTCCGTGAGGCGCTCGAAGACACCGAGGCTGGAAACACGGTCGAGCGCTTCGTCGTCGCCTGTCCGATGTGTGCGACGATGTACGAAGACGGCCGCAAGACCGGCGACTACGAAGACGACATCGACATCGTCGATATCTCGGAACTCATCGTCGAAGCACTCGACACGAAGGCCGGTGCAGTTGGGTCCGGGACGACGCCCGCGTCGGCCGACTGAGCAGTCTTTCTTTTCGTTCGTTTCAGCAGCGCTTCCAAGCGGTCGCTCTCGGCAGTACTGCGTGAGTCGTCAGCAAAAAGACAGTCGAGATGCGTAGTCGGAACTGAATCGCCTCGAAAACCGTGCAGCGGAGCGTTATTCGCGGTCGTACTCTTTCTTGAAGCCACGGAACTCGGTCCGGTGGGCTTCTTCGTCGGCGAGGATGGTCACCGCGAGGTCTTCGGTGACGGGGTCGTTCGCTTCCTCGGCGGCGGTGATGAGCGAGCGGTACGTCTGGATTGCGTCCTCTTCGGCCGTGAGGACGCCGTTGATGACCGAGAGCACGTCCGTGCTATCTTCCGGCGGTTGGAGGTCGTGCTGACGCGCTTCGAAGTCACCAGAGCCCGGCGGTTTCTCGTCGAGTTGTTTCAGGCGGTTCCCGAGTTGCTCGGCGTGCGTGAGTTCTTCTTGGATGTCGACCTTGAGAGACTCCTTGATTTCCTCGGCCCGAACGCCATCGAGGACGATGGAGTTCGTCATGTAGTTCATCACCGTCTCGAGCTCGTCCTGATAGGCGCGCTTCAACAGCGCAGTTACGTCCTCAGACATGGCACCCCAGTATTGACGCGCTGACAACAAATAGCTGTTCGCCGACGGGAGGTCCTCCGGGACCCAAAGAAGGAAACGTGTCGAGAAGGCCGCCGTACGGACTCGAAGTTCGGATGTTCAGTCGTCGTATTCGACCAGTTCGACCACGTACCCATCGGGGTCTTTGACGAACGCGGCGGTGGCGTTCGCGGGGTCGATGTACTGTGGTGGTTTCACTACGTCGGGGTGTTCGGCTTCGAGCAGTTCCTCGAAGACGCGTTCGACGTCGTCGACTTCGAGCGCGATGTGGTCGAGTCCCGCCGGTTCGACCCGTGCCGTCGACGTTGGGTCGTACTTGAGTTGGAGTTCCATGTCGGTGTCGTCGCTGCCGATGTAGACGTTCTTCACGCCACCGAGTTCGAACTCGGCTGTCTGTTCGAGGCCGAGTTCGGCGTAGAAGTCGAGCGTCGATTCGAGGTCAGAGACGATGAGTGCGGTGTGGATGAGACCCATGGCCGAGTTCACGTAGGCGGGCGGGATAAAATCAGACCTCGGCGTCAGAAATCAGCGGGAGTCTCAGGCTTGCCGGGAGGCGTCGACGTCGATGGCGTCGACCGGGCAGATATCGACACAGAGCATACAGTCGATACACTGGTCTTCGTTCGTCGGTTCGACCTTCACTTCACTCACGGGGTGGTCTGGCGTGTCGACCCACGTGAACACGTCGACGGGGCAGTTTTCGAGACACGCGCCGTCTGCGAGACAGATGTCGTAGTCGACGGCGACGTGGGTGCCGTGGATGCCGAGTTTCTCCGGCGGTTCGACGGGGCCCCAGACGGCAACCCCATTCTCTTCGCCAACCTTCTCGCGGTTCGTGTCGAAGTTCGGGTCGATAGCCATTTGCAGTGGTCTTCGCCGGGTATCGTACTAAAATGTCCGCATCGGCGGTCGAAAACTACTGGACGAGAACGGGATTGAGACGCCGAACTGGTCAGAAACAAGTTGGCACCACTCCCACAGCGAAAGTGAGACACCGTTCGGTAACACGTTCGGTCGTGGAGTCGAAGCGATGGAGGGTGGCACTACACCTGTGCGGCCTCGATGTGGTCGAGGATATGCGAGATGTAGTGTTGGTCTCGTGTCGGGGCGGTTCCCCGATAGGCACGAAGTGCGTCTACAAGATAGTCGAGTTCGGCGCTGTCGAAGTCTTCGTCGCCCGTTTCGACCCGTGCGAGCAGGCCGGGGGCTGGTTTCGGGTCTTCGTCTGCGTCAACCGCCCGCTCGATCGCTTCGAGCAAGGCGGCGTGAACAACCCACGACTCTTCACGAGAGAGGTCGAGCGCCGCGGGACGGTCCTGGGCCGATGTAGTCATTGTGGGGCCTCTACCGTATCCTATGAGTCCGCAAATATAAATGTATGTGTACTGTTGTCACAGACCACGCACGACTCCGAAAGCGCCGGGGGCGCTCACTCTCAGTCGTTATTCGAACGCTTCGATTCCCGTCAAGTCAGCACCGATGACGAGCGTGTGGATGTCGTCGGTTCCTTCGTAGGTGTACACTGTCTCGATGTTCTCCATGTGGCGCATCGGCGAGTAGTCGGTGGTGATACCGTTTCCACCGAGCACTTCACGGGCGGTCCGTGTCACATCGCGCGCGACGCGGACGTTGTGCCGCTTCGCCATCGACACGTGCTGGTGTCGGAGGTCACCGCGCTCTTTGAGTTCGGCGAGGCGGTGCGCCTGCAGTTGGGCGTTCGTAATCTGCGTCGCCATCTCGGCGAACTTGCCCTGCTGGAGCTGGAATCGTGCGATTGGGCCGCCGAACTGCTCGCGGTCTTTCGCGTACTGAAGCGCATCTTCGAAGGCGTCGCGGGCCGCCCCGACGACACCCCACGAGATACCGAATCGGGCCTGCGTGAGACACGACAGTGGGCCTTTCATCCCTTCGACACCGGGGAGTACGTCGTCTTCGGAGACCCACACGTCGTCGAGGCCGATTTCACCCGTCACCGACGCTCGCATGGAGAGTTTGTCCTCGATCTTGTTCGTCGTCACGCCGTCGAGGTCCGTCTCGACGAGGAACCCACGAACTGGTGACCCGTCGGCAGACACATCACGCGCCCAGACGACGGCCACGTCCGCGATGGGGGAGTTCGTAATCCACGTCTTCGACCCGTTGAGGACGTAGCCATCGGCGTCCTTCTCTGCGCGTGTCTCCATCCCCGCTGGATTCGACCCGTGTTGCGGTTCGGTCAGTCCGAAACAACCGACGGCCTCACCGTTCCCGAGTGCTGGAAGCCATCGCTCTTTCTGCTCGTCGGACCCGTAGGCGTGGATTGGGTAGATGACGAGCGACCCCTGCACGCTCGCCATCGACCGGAGCCCAGAGTCGCCTGCTTCGAGTTCCTGCATCAAGAGGCCGTAGGCACGCTCACCGAGTCCGGGGAGCCCATAGCCCTCGAGGTTGGGTGCGTAGAAGCCGAGCTCACCCATCTTCGGGATGAGGTCCATCGGGAACGTCCCCTGTTCGAAGTGGTCGCCGATGTCGGGCTTCACCTTCTCTTCGACGAACCGTCGAGCCTCGTCGCGGACGAGTTTCTCTTCCCCAGTCAGGTCCGCTTCCAATTCCAGATAATCGAGCATGACAGATGGTCCGACTGGGGCGGTCAAAAGCGATTCGCTCCTGTGGTACGTGGTGGCACGGGAGTGGCGGGGACCTGCTGCAAGAATCGGAAGACGAGTCGCAGACAGTAGAAGAGTAGGAAGTGGAAGAGTAGGAAGTGGAAGAGTAGGGAGTCGAAAAGCAGGAAGTGGAAGATTAGGCCGCAGGTTCGACCGAGTTAGCCCGAACCCGAGTCACGTAGGCGACGAAGTTGTCGAACAGGCGCTTCGCCTTGCAGGCGGCGTCGTAGTTTTCGGGGGTGATACCGTCGAGGACACCCTGAATCTGCTCGTCCGGGAGGAAGTCCTTCGAGCGCGCGATTTTTTCGGCCGTCTTGGTGTCGTACTCGGGGTGGAACTGTACGCCAAAGGCGTGGGTGCGGCGGAAGGCGTGGACGCCAAACTCGTTCTCCGCGAGGAGTTCGGCACCCGGCGGAAGGTCGGCTACGACGTCGCCGTGCGACGTGAACACGGTGAATTGCTCGTCGAGTCCGGCGAGCAAGTCGTCAGCGCCGTCGTCGGTGGTTCGGTCGATGTGGCTGTATCCTAACTCGAAGTCGCCCATATCTTCGACCGTTCCGCCGAGTGCTTCGGCGACCACCTGGTGGCCGAAACAGACGCCGAGAAGCGGAATGTCGCGTTCGTCGGCCTCAGACACGTACGAGACGAGGTTCTGTATCCACGCCTCGTCCCAGTAGACGGACGACGACGACCCGGTGATGACGACGCCGTCGTAGTCGAAGTGGTCGGGAAGGTGGCCGTCGGTCACGTCGAACTCCACGAGGTCGGCATCCAGTTCGCGCCTGAAGTTACGGCGCGTGTTCTCGTCGCCGTGTGAGGCGTCCAAGAAGGCAAATCGCGGTCTAGTCATTGGGATGAGACAGTAGATGAAAGATGAAAGAAGTTGCGTCCGGGACGGCATCTGCCGGCGCCCATGACGGACGGGTCACCGCGCCGACCCTGACCGCGAGAGCAGCTAGTCGTCGAGTGATTCGAGGAAGCCGATGAGAGCGTCGTTGACCACTCGTGACTGCTCGACGGTGACGAGGTGTCGAGCACCGTCGAACGACTCGAAGGAGCCTCGTGGCAGTCCGTCTGCGAGCGAGCGAGCAGCTTCGACCGGCCAGACCGGGTCGTCGGTGCCGTGGAGGACGAGCGTCGGCACCGTCACCTCGTAGAGCGGTCCACTCTCGTAGTCCGCGATAGCGGCGGTTTGTGCCGCCCACGCGTCGGGGGCGGCGTCTTCCATGCCGCGCCACTCGACGATTTGCTCGACGACGGCGGGTTGTTCGGCGCGGAACTCGTCGGAGAGCGCCGGCGCGAGCGACTCGCGGAGCGCCGCCGGGTCGTCTGGCGCGCCGTACAGTGGTTCAGGGTCGATACCGGTGCCCGACCCAGCGGTTCCGACGAGCGTGAGACTCCGCACGCGCGAGGTCGCTTGGGCGGCCTCCAACCCGACCATCCCACCGAGACCGAGCCCGACGACGTGGGCCTTTCGGACCCCCGCGTCTCGGAGAACGGCTTCGAGGTCGGAGACGAGCATTTCGACCGAATACGGACCCGAGGGGGCGTCAGACTGGCCGGTCCCGCGCACGTCCATTACGAGACTCTCGTACGGTCCTGCGACCGCAGCGTGCTGCCACCCCCACTGCCATCCGCCGTATCCCGCATCACCGACGAAGACGACGGTCTCACCGTCGCCGTCAGAGTCGTAGTGAAGTTCGACACCGTCAGTCGTCGCCGTAGGCATACCCGCAGGTCGACTGGCGACGGACTTAGGCGTGACCGTCTGGCGGCCGAGGGAGGTGCGGAAATCGACGGCGACCCGCTATCGGGCACTCACCGTCCACTCCCCATCGTCGCCTCGGCGGGCGACGGCGTCGAACAACGACGCGAGTGTGTGGACCGTCTTGTCGTCCTGCGTCAGCGGGTCGAGGAAGAACACACCGTGGCCATCCGAGTTGGCGATGCGTGTCGTCAGCGCGTGCAGGAACCGGTATATCGCCTGCATACCGGCGTACTGGAAGAGAATCGTGAGCGAGTTGAGGACGACGACGGGTGTGACTGCGTCTGCGCCGTCGTCCCACCGGGCGAGGTGTTCCGTGGCCTTCATCCCGAGTCCAGTCAGGTCCGACGGCGACGTGACCTGTTCGATGGCATCCGCACCGACGGCGTCCGGGTCGCGCGTCTCTGTCGTGACGACGACGAGTTCCGCCGGTCGAAAGCCGAGTCGGCGTTCCCATCGGTCGCGGTCACCCGTGCTTCGTGGCGAGAAGTCCAACGCGAGGAGTGGCAACCCCGACACACCCGTGAGGCCGAACCGAAGTGGCGAGATATCACTGTCGAGAATCAACACCGACCGGGCCGTCTCGTCGTCCAGCGATATCCCCTCGGAACCCATGGACCAACGTTCTGACTGTTCGACACTTAGTTGTACGCATTAGGGGAATTCTGGCGAAATTACCCGCAAAACCGCCCGAGAAACCGCGATGACTCACTTCCAAGGTGAGCGTCTCGTACACCAGACGAGTCAAAAAATCAATCGTGAGAACCAGCGTTGGTCGTTCGTCAGGCGTTCAGGACGTTTTTGAGGACGTCGGACGCCTCGTCGAGGACGTCGTCGAGGGCGTCGACGTTCGGGCCGCCACCCTGTGCGAAGTCCGCCGGGCCGCCGCCGCCGCCGCCGACCTTCTGTGCGAGTTGGCCGACGACCTGTCCGGCGTTGATGCCGACGCCGTCTGGGACGCCGACGACGAACTGGGCGCTCCCGCCAGCGGCAGAGCCGAGGACGGCGACCTTGCCTTCTTCGACGAGGGCGTTGGCCGTGGCACGGAGTTCGTCTGCGTCACTGTCGAGTCGCTGAATCACGGCTGGCGTGCCGTCGATGTCGACTTCGTCGGCACCCGACGCGGCGCGAACCTCGGCGAGTTCGGTCTTCAGACGGTCGATGGTCTTGCCGCGTTCTTTCCACTCGGTGAAGAAGCGCTCGGCAGTCTCCGGGACGTCTTCGGGGTTCACGTCGAGGACGTCGGAGGCCTCGTAGAGCGCGTCTTCGGTGCGCTGGGTGGCCTCGATGGCCGCGTCACCAGCGGCGAAGACGACACGCTCGACGCCGTCTTGCACTGGCTCGGTGTTCAGCACCTTGATGGCGCCGATGTCACCGGTTCGCTTGACGTGGGTTCCACCACACGCCTGCACGTCGCTGCCGACGTGGATGAGGCGAATCTTCTCACCCGGCGGGATGCCACCCTGATAGAGGTCGAAGCCGTACTTGTTCTCGGCGTCGTTGCGGTCGGGCCACTCCTGTTTGACCGGGATGTTGCGCATCACGAGTTCGTTGGCGATGCGCTCGATCTGCTTGACCTCCTCGCGGGTGATGCGCTCGTAGTGCGTCACGTCGAGGCGCGAGCGGTCGACGCCCTTCGAGGCACCGGCCTGCCGGATGTGGTCGCCGAGGACCGTTCGGATGGCGTGGCCGATGACGTGGGTCGCCGTGTGATGTCGCATGAGGCGGCGACGGCGCTCGACGTCGAGTTGGCCGCGGACGAACTCGCCCTTTCCGGGGTCGTCGTCGGTGCGGTGGAGCACCACGTCGCCTTCAATCTGGACGTCGGTCACTTCGACCGTCGTGTCGTCCGTCGAGAGCGACCCGTGGTCGGCGGGTTGGCCACCGCCTTCGGGGTAGAACATCGTCTGGTCTAACACGACGTCGTAGCCGTCCTCACGCTCGAACACGTCGAGGACGACGGCTTCGAACTCCGTGCGCTCC
The DNA here is from genome assembly GCF_009674585.1 of Haloferax marinisediminis. Lineage (NCBI taxonomy): Archaea > Methanobacteriati > Methanobacteriota > Halobacteria > Halobacteriales > Haloferacaceae > Haloferax > Haloferax marinisediminis. The sequence goes on from NZ_WKJP01000001.1 coordinate 470,935, forward strand.
TGGTCGTCGTAGTAGAGTTTGTCCGTCGCGGGCAGGTCACCGAGGCGCTCGTCCTGTTCGGACGTGACCGTCTCGGCGTCTGCTTGCTCGTGTCGGTCCGCGACGAGCGAGTAGAAGTCGTCGGGGATGTCGAGCGTCGCACCGCGTTCCTCGGCAATCTCCTGAACCATGTCGGGTTGGATGCCGTGGGAGTCGTACAGTTCGATGAGTTCGTCGACCGGGATGGGTTCGCCCTTCTCGGCGTAGTCGTCGGCGAGTTGCTGGACTCTGCGCGACCCGCGTTCGAGCGTCTTGCGGTACTTGCGCTCTTCGCTGCGGACGATGTCGCGGATGGTGTCGCGGTTCTGGTAGTCGAGGCGCTCGGCCTGCATGTCCACGAGTTCGTCGAGCGGTGCGTCTACGCCGAGGTTGTCGACGAGACGCTTGGTCCGCCGAAGCACCATGCGGGCGAGGTAGCCCGTCCCGACGTTCGAGGGGACGATACCGTCACCGAACATGTACGCGAGCGTCCGGCAGTGGTCGGCGATGGCGTAGATGTCTTCGAGCGGGCGAAGCAGGTCGGTCAACTCGTCGGCGTCGACGTCGAGTTCGCCGGCGACTTCGGCGCGCGCGGTGGCGAGGTCGTCGATTTCGTCGATGTCGAGGTGACCCGAGAGCATCGCCGCGCGGTGGATGAGTTGTTCTTCTTCCTCGGAGTGCTCGATACCAGCGTTCTCCTTGAGGAAGTCGATCATGTCGGGGTAGACGGCCTCGTAGACCGTCGGCGTCCCCTGTGAGACCCACGTCCACCGTTCGAGGCCGTAGCCCGTGTCCACGATGTACGTGTCCATCGGCGAGTAGGTGTTGCCGTCTTTGAGTTCGTACTCGCCGTCGGGGTCCTGCTTCATCGACATGAAGACGAGGGTCGCGAGTTCGGCACCGCGGTAGAGAACCTCGAAGGCGGGACCGGCGTTGCCGCCACCGACCCACGGGTCTTCGATGTAGGTGATTTCCGAGATGTCGGCACCGAGCGATTCGAAGAACTCGTCGCAGAGACGGACGGTGTTGTCCTTCCAGTAGACTTCGCCCGAGTAGGCGTACTCGTCGCCGACCTCTTCGCGCGCGTTGAACGCGTGGTGCGCCATCATCTCGAACGCCATCGTGTGGCGCCCGGTCTTGCCCACGTTGTCGATGTCCTGCATGCGGATACAGGGCTGCGAAATGGTCAGTGGGTTCGCCGGTGGCGGCGTCTCGCCGGACGTGACGAGTGGCTGGAAGTCGTAGATAGACGCCTGCGTCAAGAGCACGTCGTCACGCCAGCGGTTCGCGGCGACCGGGTAGGGGTCGATTCGCTCGTGGTCATGTTCTTCGAAGAACGAGAGGAACTTCTCTCGCATCTCTTCGAGGGTGTACTCCTCGTCGAAACCGGGGTTGTCGATGAACGTGTAGTCGTCCGCCGGGGGTTCGCCACACGTCTCTCTGTCTGGGTCTCGTGTCCAGAAGTACACGCCCGTGACGGGGCACTGCTTCCGGTAGAAGCCCTCCTCCTCGAAATAGTCGAGGCGGTACTCCTCTTCGAGTTCACTCATTGCCAAAGTCTGGTCTACCGTCGGGTAAAACAGTTCCGGGAAATAGCCGCAGACGCCCGATTCCAGGCAATACCGCCCACACGGCCCGTGTCGTTCATTTCCCTCCGTGCCAATAGGACAGTATGGAACTCGCATCGGTCCGCCGTCGACCTGCTATCGAACTACTCGCGTGGGTCGTCCTCGCGCAACTCGCGGGTGCAATCGGGAGCGTGTTCACCGTCACCGCGCTCGACTCGTGGTACGGGACACTCGTCCGCCCGTGGTTCGCACCACCGAATTGGGTCTTCGGCCCGGTGTGGGTGACGCTGTTTGCCCTGATGGGCGTCGCCGCATTCCTCGTCTCACGGAGCGACAACCCGCGCAGACGCCGCGCACTCGCGGTGTTCGTCGGCCAACTCGTGGTCAACGTCTCGTGGTCGTTCGCCTTCTTCGGACTCGAGTCGCCAGCGGCCGGCCTCGCCGTCATCGTCGTTCTCCTCGCGGCAATCGTCGCGACGATGCGCGAGTTCGCGCTCGTCGACTGGCGCGCCGCCGCCCTCCTCGTCCCGTATCTCGCGTGGGTCTCGTTCGCGACCGTCCTCAACTATGGCTTCTGGTCACTCAACTGAGCGCCGGAATGCAATCCGGCGGCCGTCTGTCGATTCTTGTGAGTAGAGAACATGCCGCAACGGTTATATTTCTCGTATCCGTCGGGAAAACAGAAACTCGTGCACGCGACTGAACGAACGGTCGTCGTAGACGTGGACTCTGACTGCGACATCGATATCGACCTCGACCTCGGTACTGCGGTTCGAGTCACATCGACGAGTGACGAGTCGGTGTCTTCCGACCCCGACTGTGTCGTCGTCTCCGAGTCGAGCGCCACCGTCTCCGACCGCGTGCCAACCGTCTTGTACACCGACGAGGACCCAACAGACGTCGATTCTCCCGAACGGTTCGACGCCTACGTGCCTCGTGGTGACCTCGATGCCCTCGAAGCACAGATTCGGTGGGTACTTTCACGACACACGACCGACGCACCCTCCGGCCGAGACCGACTCAAACGGCTCTACGAAGGGACGACGACCCTCATCACCGCAGAGACGGTCGACGAGTTGTACGACCGCGCGATCGACCTCGCAGAACACATCCTCGAATTCGACAACACGTCGCTGTTGATTCACGAAGACGACGGGTTCTACATCCGCGCGAACGACCGCGGGATGGAAGGAACCGGTCCGATTCCGACCGACACGGGGATTCTGGGGCGAACCTACCGAACACAGCGGTCCCACCTCGTCGACGACGTTCGCGACCACCCGACGGCCCAACCCGAAGACCCGGCGTATCGGTCGGTCGTGAGCGTTCCGTTGGGAGAGACCGGCGTATTTCAGGCGATTTCGAACGAAGTCGGCGCCTACGACCAGACCGACCTCCGACTGGCGGAACTCCTCGTCTCGTACGTCTCGGAGACCCGAGCACGAATCGAGACGGAGACTGCGATGCGGCACAGTCGGGAGCAAATCGAGCGACTCCATCACGGCGCAACCGAGTTGGCCGCGGCGACGAGTCTCGCAGAGTTGTTCGAGCGAACCGTCGAAATTACCGACGACATCCTCGATTTCCACCTGAGTTACATCGGCGTCGTCGAAGGTGACGAAATTATCCCGACGGCAATCTCCTCTGACGCACCCGAAGACGGGGCCGAACGTGTCTCGATAGAAGACGGAGGGACCGCCGCGAAGACGTACCAAACTGGCGAAACACAACTCGTCTCGGACATCGCCAGCGACGCCGACGCAAAGCCAGTCAAACGGACGTATCGCTCGGGGCTGAGCGTTCCAATCGACGACATCGCCGTGTTTCAGGCCGCGTCGTACGTCCCGAACGCGTTCGACGAGACAGACGTCGAGTTGACCGAGCTGCTCATGGCACACGTCGCCGTCACCGCCGACCGAATTTCGGCAGAGACCAACCTCCGTGAAGAGCGTGACCGGTCGAGCGCCCTCTTCTCACACGTCTCCGACGCGGCAGTCGCCTACGACGTCGAAGACGGGTGTGTCACCGTCCGCGACGTGAATCTCGCGTTCGAAGAAATCTTCGGCTACGACGCAGACGACGTGGTCGGAACCGACCTCCTCGGCAGCATCGTCCCCCCAGAATCTGACTCGGATACTGACGACGCCGATGCCGACGGTGACGAAGACCTGCCAGAACTGTGCGTCGCCACGGGAGAGCGATACCGCGGCGAAGTTCGCCGCTGCACGGGCGACGGAGTCCGTGAGTTCATCTTGAACGTCGTTCCGCTGTCACCCGGCGAAGAGCGCGGGTCTGGGTACGCAATCTACACGGACATCACCGAGCGGAAGGTGCGTGAAGACGAGTTGAAACGACAGAACGAGCGACTCGAAGAGTTCTCGAACATCGTGAGTCACGACCTCCGAAATCCGCTGAGCATCGCGCACGGGAACCTCGAACTCGCCCGCGAGACGGGTGCAGACGAACGGTTCGACACGGCAGCAGCAGCACTCGAACAGATGGAGGCACTCATCGACGACCTGCTCTCGCTCGCTCGCCGGGGGCAACTCGTCGACGAGACGAAACCAGTCAACCTCGAAAGCGTCGCCAGACGCGCGTGGACGACGACCGAAACCGCCGATGCGACGTTGACCACGCCAGAAAACGTCGTGTTGGACGCCGACAAAGATAGACTCGGAGAGTTACTCGCCAACCTCTTCCGGAACGCCGTCGAACACGGCGGCGAGGGCGTCCACGTCGACGTCGGTGGCATCGACGGCGGATTCTACGTCCAAGACGACGGCCCCGGTATCGAACCGGACCGCCGCGACGACGTGTTCGAACCCGGTGAGACGACTGGTGACGACGGAATCGGCTACGGACTCGCAATCGTGGAATCCATCGCCGACGCCCACGGCTGGTCAGCTATCGTGACATCCGGCACAGAAGGCGGTGCACGGTTCGAGTTCCGAGGGTAACTGCACCCGGATACACTCGGTCGGACGCGAAAACTCGGTGTTGCTCGAAACGCTCGGTGTCGCTTAGTTTTGCGAGAGTGCGAGCGACGCGAGGAGCGCTTCGAGTTGGACCTGTTCGTTCGCTCCTTCTGAGATGCGGTAGTCGGCTTCGCCGATGCGTTCCATGAGGCGGACGGCCGCACGCTCGTCGAGGTCGAAGTCCCAGACCGAACGGTGGAGTTGGTCGATGATGTCGCCGCCGGCCATGCCGGTGTCGACGATGAGCGTCTCCAGTTTCTTGCGCGCAGTGGTGAACTCGCCGTCGATGGCCGCCCGGACCATCTCTTCGATGTCTTCGGGTCGGGCAGTCGAGGTAATCATGTAGACTGCCTCTTCGTCAACGACTTCGCCCGTCGTCGCGGCGGCCTGCAGCGAGTTGATGGCGCGGCGCATGTCACCGCCGGCGGCGTAGACGAGTGCGTCGAGCCCGTCTTCGGTGAGTTCGATGCCCTCTGCCTCGGCGATGTCTCGCGTCTGGTCGGCAATCGCGTCGTCACCGAGCGGTGAGAAGCGGAACACCGCACAGCGGGACTGGATGGGGTCGATAATCTTCGAGGAGTAGTTACACGAGAGGATGAAGCGCGTGTTGTCGGAGAACTGCTCCATCGTTCGGCGGAGCGCCGACTGCGCGTCGTTGGTCAGCGAGTCGGCCTCGTCGAGGAAGATGATACGGTAGTCGTGGCCACCGAACGACGACCGGGCGAAGTTCTTGATTCGGTCGCGGACCACGTCGATACCGCGTTGGTCGGATGCGTTCAGTTCGAGGAAGTTGCCGCGCCAGTCGTCGCCGTAGATAGCGCGGGCGATTGCCGTCGCAGAGGTGGTCTTCCCGACGCCCGCCGGTCCCGCGAAGAGCAGGTGCGGCAGGTCGTCGCGCTCGATGTAACTGCGCAGTCGCTCGACGATCTCCTCCTGCCCGTAGACGTCGTCGAGGGTCTGCGGTCGGTACTTCTCGATCCAGATTTCGCGACCCGCCGGGGTGTCGCCCGACTCCGCGGCCTCGCTCATATCCACTTCACAGACGGCCGCGCACATAAAGCGTCCGAGACGGTAGTGGCGTGAGACGGTGCGCGTCAAAAACAGGGCCGGTCGCAGACCGATACTGCGTCTGGTCAGGGCAGGTTGGCGATGAGGTCACGGTAGTCTGCTTCTGGCCACGCCTTGAGGGTCTCTCCCGAGATGTTCCCCGACTGGCCGAGTCGAAGCAGCAGTTTCGCTGCGGCGTCGTCGTCTGGCATCTCTATGACTGTGACGACGTCGTATTGGCCCATCGTGAGGTAAAATCCCTTCAGTTCACCACCTAACGACTCTATGAGGTCCATGGCAGCGTCGAGGCGGTCTGGACTGCCCTCGATGTTCTCGATTCCTTGCTGGGTGTAGTTCCACAGGGTGATGTAGGTCGGCATAGTCGTGGTGTCGAGCGACACCTGACAGCGTATTCGTCAGGCATTGGTTTAATAATTGACATATTCCGAGATTCGAGAACGTAACATACGACAGAACTCACAAGCCGACGGACTGAAACCCGCTGCCTCCCCACGCCAGAGCATGGACGTGACCGTCGAAGTCGTCGGCGAGGAGACCCACGAGGTCACTGTCGGTGACGATGGAACCTACGCAGACCTCGTGAAAGCAGTGGACCTCAGTCCACACGAGGTGTCCGTCCTCGTCGACGGCCGCCCCGTCCCCGAGGACCAACCAGTCGAAGTCGACCGGGTGAAGGTACTCCGCCTCATCAAAGGCGGGCGCGACTGACCGAACACATCGTGGCAACCTCGGGCGCATCGTCGCCAACTCGACAGGAGCGTCAGCAACTCGACTGACGACGACTGTTTTCGGTGTTTGGTAGCGGAACCGCACTTCCGGGAGACGATTATACCAGACGTTCTCGACTTCTTGAACGTGTCCGCTACCACGAACGCACTCGACTTCGAACTGCCTAACGTCGCCGCCGGTCCGGAGACGCTCTCACCTGCCGCACTCGACGCCGATTTCCTGGTGTTGTTGCTCCAGCGAGACTACTACTGCAAAGTCTGTCGTCGGCAGGTTCAGTCGGTCAAGCGACGCTACGACGAGTTCGAAGCGCGTGACACCGAAGTCGTCTCTGTCCTTCCCGACCCGCCGGAACGCGCCCACAAGTGGCAACAGAGCTACGACCTTCCCTTCCCACTGCTCGCCGACCCCGGTGCGGAAGTCGGCGACGAGTTCGACCAACCAACGCGGTTCGGTGCCCTCGGGAAACTCCACGACATGGTCGGCCGGATGCCCGAAGCAGTCCTCGTCGACCTCCGCGAGGACGACCCAGACGTCGTCTACACCCACCGCGGGTCGAACCCGAAAGACCGTCCCGAACTCGACGACTTGTTGGACCGTATCGACCGACTGGCCGCGTAACCGCGCACTCTTTGAACGGCGCACGCTCCGCCGGACCTTTCACTGCTCGATGCCCACGGACACTGATGAGTGGCGTCGTCGTCCGCGAGGGCACCCCAGACGAGTTGGTCGCTGTCATGCGTATCCTCGACGCTGGACTCCTCGAAATGGAAGCTAGCGACGTGCGCGACCGACTGGAGACGGGCGATTGCCTCGTCGCCGAGGTATCGGGCCGCATCGCCGGAGCACTCGTCCTCGACGGCGACTACATCGAAGCCGTGGCCGTCTCGCAGAGCCGGCGCGGACGGGGAATCGGAACCACACTCGTGGAGGCCGCGCTAACTCGGCAGGGCCGCCTCGTCGCCGACTTCGACGGAGGCGTTCGCCCGTTCTACGAGTCACTCGGGTTCACCATCGAACCCCGAGAAGACGACCGATTCCGTGGCGTGCTCGACAGGACGGGTGAGCAAAGTTAACAACCGACATGCGTATATCGTCTGGACTGTTATGCTTACAGAGCCAAGCCCATGGCAAATCGAGATCGCGGCGATAGAATCCTCACCGATTGGAATCTGGTGTTCGACGCGCTCGCGGACCCGTCACGTCGCTACGTCCTCGAATACCTGCACGACAGGAGCGTGCCGGTTTCGGTGTGGGAACTCGCCATCGCACTCGCAGTTCGGACGACCGACCGTCCACCGAATCAAGTAGACATCCAAGTCGTCGAACAGGCGGAGACGGGTATCGTACACGTTCACCTGCCAAAACTCGAAGCCGCCAACCTCGTGAAGTCGAACGGAGAGACCCTCGAGTTGACCGACCACGCAGAGACACTTCCGTTGTTCACGCCGGCGTATCGAGGAATTGTTCGCCCACTGGAGAGCGAAGAACGAAGCGACTGGGAGCCTTAGACGAGCGGTTCGACGAGTTCGTGACCCGCTTCGAGGAGCGCAGAGACCGCGTCTTCGCTTCCTGCTTCGGCGTAGACGCGCATTTTCGGTTCCGTTCCCGACGGACGGACCAGAAGCCACGACCCGTCGTCTAAGAGTAGCTTGAATCCGTCGAGCGTGACGACCTTCGCGATGTCACGGCCGGCGACCGTCTCGGGGAGCTCGTCGTCCAGTTCGTCGATGACGCGCGCTTTCTCCGAGTCGGGGCAGTCGATGCTAATCTTGTCGGCGACGATTGCACCGTACTCTTCTTCGATGCGGTCGAGACGAGCGTCGAAGTCCTCTTCGGCGGCGGCAGCGGCCGCGAGCAGTCCCATCAGGACGCCGTCTTTCTCGCGGACGTGGCCACGAACGGAGAAGCCACCCGACTCCTCGCCACCCATGAGCGCGTCGTGTTCGCGCATCGCGTCGGCGACCCACTTGAACCCGACTGCGGTCTCGAACACTTCTTCGCCGTGTGCTTCGGCGATGCGGTCGATGAGGAACGTGGTCGAGACAGTCCGGATAGCCGGGCCGGAGTCCGATTCGAGCAGGTAGTCGTAGATAGCGGCGAAAAAGAGGTTCTCGTCGAGGACGCCTCGCTTGGGCGTGGCGATGGCGAGACGGTCGGCGTCACCGTCGTTCGCGACACCGAGGTCGGCGTCGATGTCGACCATGGCGTCGGCGAGTTCTTCGAGGTTCTCGGGAGACGGTTCCGGTGAGGACCCGCCGAACTCTGGGTCGCGTTCACAGCGCAGGCGGACGACGTCCGCACCGGCCGATTCGAGGAGGGCGTCGGTGACGCCGCGACCACTGCCGTGCATGGCGTCGTAGGCGACTGTCAGTCCGGAGAGGTCGCCGCCGACGAGTTCGAGTGCGTGGTCTGCGTGCGGTGAGACGATATCGACGCGTTCGATGGTTCCGCGCTCAGACTCTGGCAGGAGGTCGGGTTCAGCGAGGTACGTGGCGACAGCGTCCGTGACTTCCGGGAGCGCAGGCGCACCGTCGGAGGGGATGAACTTCACACCGTTGTACTCCGGTGGGTTGTGCGAGGCAGTGACCATGAGCGCACCCGAGAGGCCACGGTCGGCGATGGCGTAGGCGACGAGTGGGGTCGGGCAGTCGCGTTCCGGAAGCAGGACGTCGAACCCGTTGCCGGCGACGACCTCTGCGAGCGACTCGGCGAATCCGGGCGAGGTTTCGCGAGCGTCGTAGCCGACGAAGACGGGGTCGGTGTAGCCCTCTGCGTCGAGATAGTCAGCGACCGCCTGTCCGACGATTCGGACACGCTCGTCGGTGAACGTGTCCAGGGTGGCGCGCCACCCATCGGTCCCGAAGGAGATTTCGTCCATACGCGCACGTCTGCACGACGAGTCAAAAAACTACGTTACGGCCCGACATGTACCGCAATCACGCGTCGACGAGTGTCTGCTTCTGGCGTCTCGTGAGCTGTTTAATCTCGTACTCGCGCGACATCGCCGCCGACTTCGAGTCGAACTCTTCGACGTGAACGAGTTCGACGGGCGTCCGACCGCGCGTGTACTTCGCGCCGTCACCGGCGTTGTGCTCGGCGACGCGTCGCTCGACGTCGGTCGTGTATCCGGTGTACAGTGAGTCGTCGCTACACTGGAGGACGTAGACGAAGTGCACGAGAAAATGGTTCAGGGGCGAGGGTATGAACCCTCCGCCCGAACTCGTGCACGAGACGTTGGCTTCGCGTGGTGGTCTTTGTTCGCTTCAGTGGTCATGCAGTGCGGGCACGCTGTCGAGCAACCTCCGCGATACCGGCGTTCGCCGAGCAGTTCGGGCAAGCGAGAACTTGACCGTTCTTGTCGGCGAACACGCGCGCGAAGCGCTCAGAGACGTGTGACCCGCAATGGTCACATACTGGCATTGTCTGAATCCGGCAGCCACCAAGCCGGTGCGTGATACGTAGTGTCCCACACTATTGAGGGCTTCGCGCGTGTGCGTGCGTACGCGTAGACGGTCGGTTACTCGGGGAGAAACTGGACAGACGTCAACATTCGGCCGGCAGGGCTAAATACGACAAGAGAAGGTCGCCAGCAGAACCGGACAACCAGCTAGTCAGCGTGGCGAGCGTCGGACACGGCACGAGCGACGAGGCCGGCCTGTGCCCCTGCAATGTAGCCAGCGTCGATGTTCACCACGGAAAGAACGGTACACGACTGAACCATGCCGAGGAGCGCTGCTTCACCGTCGCCACCGTGGCCGTATCCGGTCGAGACGGGTAACCCGATGACTGGCGTATCGACCAATCCGGCGACGACGGTGGGGAGAGCACCCTCTCGTCCTGCAGCGACGATGAGAACGTCTGCCGAGCGGAGGAGGTCGAGGTGGTCGAGGACGCGACCGAGGTGAGCGACACCAACGTCTTCGACTCGTTCGACCGTCGCCCCCATCTCACGGAGGACGACGGCCGCTTCGCCCGCAGCCTCGGCGTCCGAGGTCCCGCCGGTGATGATGCCGACCGTGGCATCGAGGTCTGGTCGCTCGAACGATGAGGTCGACGCAACGACGGTTTTCGCCCGAGCGTCGCGGTCGATGGTGCAGTCGGGAAGTGCATCAGCGACGGCCTCGGCGTGGGCAGCACTGGCGCGTGTGACGAGCGCTCGACCGCTCGTCTCGACGGCCGCGACAGCAATCGTTGCGGTTTCGTCTGGCGTTTTTCCCTCAGCGAGGATGGCTTCTGGGAGTCCACGGCGCGTCTCGCGTGCGGCGTCGAACCGTCCGGCACCAGTCGTCGCGTACCCCGCGAGTCGTGCTTCGGCCTCCGCGGGCGAGACGGTCCCGTCCGCGACGGCCTCCAGAATGTCGCGCATGCCCGCACGTTGGCCCGAAGCGTACTCATACCCGTCGTTCTCCCCTCGTGGACAGAAAACATATATAAGGGGACATTGTTCCTCCGAAATCCGTCGTTATAGAAGCGCCATAACCCCCAAATACGGCGGTATTAACGCCACATATAGGAATGTTTATTAAGGGAGAATCGGTAGAATATCCTGTATGGCAGACCTCATTGTCAAGGCAGCCGTCAAGGAAGCGCTTCAGGACAAAAACGTAGCTTCGGACTTCTACGACGCTCTCGACGAGGAAGTCTACGAGATTCTCGAAGACGCTGCACGCCGTGCTGAAGAGAACGACCGTAAGACGGTCCAGCCCCGCGACCTGTAAACCGGTTTAAACTACTACTACTTTCTTTTATCACAGATTGCAGAGCGACAGCGCCAGTCTGCGGACGGTTTAGGAGACGATCTGCTCACCACGAACAGCGTCGAAGAGAGCGCAGAACGGCGGCAGTTAGAGTGCAGAACAGCTACAGTTCGAGAACGTCCACACCGTCGTCGGTTCCGACGTAGACGACGTCGGCGAGGCCGGCGAAGATACCGTGTTCGACCACACCGGGGAGTGCAGACAGCGACCCTGCGAGGGCCGCTGGGTCGTCGATATCGCCGAAATCGCAGTCGAGGACGAGATTCCCGTTGTCGGTGACGACAGGACCGTCTTTGCGCTCGGCCCGGCGGAGTTCTGGGTCGCCGCCGAGGTCCGAGACGGCGGCCGAGACAGTCGTCCGGGCGTCGGGGAGGACTTCGACCGGAACCGAGTGCGAGAGAACGTCGGCCATCTTCGACGGGTCGGCGACGACGAGGAACCGGTCGGCGAAGGCGTCGACCACTTTCTCGCGTGCGTGTGCTGCTCCACCGCCTTTGACCAGCGCATCGCCAGCGACCTGGTCGGCACCGTCGATAGCGAGGTCGACCGTGTCGACTTCGTCGAGGTCGGCGAGCGGGACGCCGGCCTCACGGGCGAGTTCACGTGACGCGAACGAGGTCGGAACGCCGCGAACGTCCATCCCGTCGGCGACGAGGTCACCGATGGCACGGATTGCGAACGCCGTCGTACTCCCGGTGCCGAGGCCGACGACCATCCCGTCTTCGACTGCTTCGACCGCGGCCTCCGCGGCGCGGCGCTTCTGGTCGTCGGTTCCGCCAGTCGTCTTCATGTCTCTGGCGACTCAGTCGGCGAGTAAAAATGGACCTGAAACGAAGCGGTGGGCGCGCTGTGCGTCCGGTTCAGAGACGGTCTAAAACCGCGTCGGCGTCGTAGGCCAGCGAGATTGCCCGAGTCCGTCCGCGGCCTTCGATTTCGGTGTACCGCGCCTCGATGACACCGAGTTGGTCGAGTTTGTTCACGAGTTCGGAGTAGCGCGTGTAGCCCAGTCCAGTCTCTTCGTTGAACGCCTCGAACACCGCGCCGGCGCGTTCGCCGTCGAATTCGGCGACGACACGGACGAGTTCGCGTTCGGGGTCCGACAGTCCGCGGAGACACCGCGAGAGGTGGACGTACTTCGACTTGTCGTAGGCCTCGTCGACGTCTTCCATATCGACTGTCCGCGACGCGCGCATCTCGGCGTGGAGACCGGCGCGTCGGAGTAAGTCGATACCCACTCGAAGGTCGCCACTGTCGGCAGTGAGTTCGGCCACCCGGTCGAGTTCTGGGTCGCCGATGACGTCCTCGTGGAACCCGCGTTTGCTCCGCCCACGGAGGATGTCGACGATTTCGTTCACGTCGTAGCGGGGGAAGAACACCTCTTCGGGCCGGAAGACGCTCTGGACGCGGCCATCGAGTTCGTCGATGACGTCGAGCGAGAGGTCCGACGAGATGATGATGACGCCGATACGCGCCCCAGTGTGTGCCTCGTGGGCGCGAAGCAGCGAGTAGAGCGTGTCGGACGCCTCGTTCTCGTAGAACAGGTAGTTCACGTCGTCGAGTGCGACGACGAGCACCTCGTCGTCTTCGACCAGTCGGTCGGTTATCTGGCCGAACAGCTTCTTGAACGAGATGCCCGACGACGGGGGTTCGTACTCGAAGATGTGTTCGAAGACTCGCGAGAACACCGCGTAGCGAGTCGAGTCGACTTGACAGTTCACGCGGACAGTCCGGACGCCCGACTGCGTCCCCAACTCACCGAAGAGTTTCTGTACGGCGGTGGTCTTGCCCGTTCCCGGTGGACCACGAACCATCGTGTTCAGGGGGCGAGAACCACGAACTGCCGGGCGAAGCGCGTACTTCAGGCTCCGGAGTTGGCTCTCGCGGTGGTTGAACGTCTCCGGGACGTGGTCGATCTCGAAGACGTGTTCGTCGCGGAACACCGTCTCGTCCCACGACAGCATCCCCTCTTCGGGGTCCTCCCTCATCGAATAGAGTACCACACGCAGGGGACTTAATCGTTTACCGGCGTTCGTCCGACGGGAGTCTTGCGAACAGCCTGAGACAGCACCGATGTCTCACTGGCCATGCAGGCGACGTGCGGGTCACCCGCAGATGATAGCGAGTCGGAGGGCATGGCCGGAATTATTGGTAAGGCAAAATAAAAGACGAGAGCGACTCGTGAAGAGCGTCCAGTGGACGAGAGTCAATCGGCCCGCAAGTGGGGGTATTTTCTGCTTAATTGGCTGGTTGCGTGTATAACAATCCCCCGATGGGTCGATTGTTCGACACATTAGCAAGGGGACGATGATACACAACCGACCAGAGGGGATACTCTCTCCACAATTCCACGGTGAACGAGCGGTGACCGAGACGGTACCGTGGGGTCGTTCTAGGCCAACACGTGCTCGTACCAGACTCACTATCGCGCGCAGTCCAACTGAGAGGCTCAGCAGATGACCCTCGTTATCTCCATCGTGGTCGTCGTGACGCTCCTCGGATTGTCCGCAGTCCTGTATTCGAGCAGGGTCCAGAACTCGGAGGAGTATCAGGCGACGGTCGTTCCACTCGCCAATATCATGGACATCGGGTTCGTCGCGATGACGCCGATTATCGTGTTCATCATTGGACTCGAATCGCCCCTCATCATGCTTGGGCTCTGTGGGCTCGGGTTCACGATGGGGTGGGTCATGCGATACAACATCCGGAAATACGAACCGATAGCCGGCGGGAAGGGTGCGCTACACAATGTCGCGCGCTTCGGGCAGGCTTCGTTACTCGTCGCGTCGCTCGTGAACGTCGCCTACTACTTGCAGCTAATGGGGGGAGTCATTATCATCCTCATCGCAGTTCCGCTGGGCGTCAACCTCGACCCCGGCGTGTCGCGGGGGTCAGGACTCGCGGTTCTCTCGCTCGTCGCCCTCGGGTTGATTGGGTTCACCAGAGGACTGGACCAACTCAACAAACTGGGCGAAAAGACGACTGCGTTCAACCTCGCGGCCATCACGGCAATCATCGTCGGATTCCTCGCGTACAACGTCGACGCCGTCCTGGCAGGGGCGTGGGCGCTCCCCAATTACGACCCACCGGTGGGATCCGAAGAGCTCCGGAAGATTCTCGGCCTCTTCGCCATCGTCCAGGGGTTCGAAGCGTCTCGATACATCGGTTCGCAGTACAGCGCTGACCTCCGTATCAAGACGATGCGAATCGCACAAATCATCGCCACGATTGCCTTCGTCCTCTTCCCATTGGCCTCCCTCCTCCTCTTTGCGGATTACCGCCCAGATTCGGCCGACCCAATCTCGATCGTTCTCATCGCGACGGTGGCGAGCCCCATCCTTCCGTGGCTCATCTTGCTCTTAGCGGTTGGGAGTCAGGCATCGGCTGCAGTCAACGCAATCTCCTCACGGTCTGCGGTCCTGCTCGAACTCACCGAAGGAGGCGTAGAGGAGCGCTTCACCTATCCCATCCTCGCTATCGGAGCCATCGCCGTCGTTCTCGTCACCGACGTACTCTCGGCTGTCGCGATTGCCTCGCGGGTGTTCGCGGCGTTCTTCGCCATTCAGTGTGTCATCGCACTCGTCGTGGCCTCGCGAGAGAATGAGTGGGCACGGTTCGTGGGCATCGGGCTGGTCGGTCTGGCGATGCTGACAATCGCTATCTTCGGGCTTCCGACCTGAGCGGAGTCCAAATTGAACCGCGAGCGAGGCCAGCGGCCGAGGCTCGCGGGTGTTTTTCCTTAGGTTTTCACAGTGAGTTGGTCACCTCCGGCGACCCCGAACCGTAAAAAAGTGGGTTTAGAACTTCTCCAGCAACCGCCCGTAGAAACTCGTCTCGTTCTCGCCGGCCAGCTTCTCCACGATGAGTTCGGGCGTCGACCGCGCGAGGTGGTCCTTCACGGGCGAGCGGTTGACGACGAGTTCGCCGTCTTCCAATCCCACGGCTTCGATACCGTCCACGGCGACGTCGACATCTGCGGCTTCACGGATGCCACCCGCGAGGTGCGAGACGAACACCGCCGCCGCGCCCTGCTCGGAGAGTTCTTCGAGAATACCGGCGATGATTTTGGCCGACGCGCCGGGTTCGGTGATGCTCTCCAGTTCGTCCACGAGGACGAGTCGGTCGGCCGCACCGTCGGTGAGCGCGGCGAAGTCACGGAGGGTGCTCTCGAACGCCCCGGCGTCGAGCGTCCCCTGTGACTTGGCGTAGTAGTGGAGTTCGGAGAAGCGCGAGAGACGAACCGACTCGGCCGGGACGGGAAGGCCCATGTGCGCGAGGACGACGACGAGTGCCACGAGGTCCAGCGTCGACGTCTTCCCACCGCTGTTGACACCCGAGAGGAGCGTGACGCCCGACACCTCGTAGTCGACGGGGTCCGCGTCTTCGAAGTCGACGTCGAGAAGCGGCGAGCGTCCCGCCTCGATGGCGAACGAACCCGTGCCGTCGTCGCCGGCGTGGCCGGTGAACTCGGGGAAGACGCAGTCGAAGTCGCGGGCGAACCGCGAGATTGCGAGTCGAACGTCGAGTTCGAGCGCGTCGCGGACGAGCGTCTCGACCGGGTCGCGGAGTTCACCGAGGTCCGATGCGAGGTCGGCTTTCAGTTTCGCGGCACGCCGGTCACGGGCGGCCTTCAGTTCGGTTCGCAGGCGACCCACTGCCTCTTCGTCGTGGCCGAGTGGGAACGACGGGTCTTCGGGGAAGATACGTTCCGTCAGGTCGGCCTCGCTCGGGTCGAGTGCCAGCGAGTCGACGAAGTGGTCGCGGGCGGCCGCGAGCGCCTCGTCGAACTCGTCTTCGAGTTCTCGCGAGAGGAGCGAATCGACGCGCGCGCCCTGTTCGACGAGCGAGAGGAAGTCGGTCCCCTCGATCGTTACGTTGCGTTCTCGAATCGCATCACGGAGATGGTCGTTGGCGACCGATTCGGCAGTCGAGACGGCCGTGTCGATGTCGTCGACGGCGTTCGAGAGTCGTTCGAGTTCGTCGTCGCCGACGATGGTACCGTCGTCGGCGAGACGAGAGAGGGCGTCTCGGAGAGCGCCCACGTCGCACGGCGGGTCGATTCCTGCGACTTCGTGTACGTCGGCCGCGGCCACCAGCGCCTCACGGTTCTCGGCGAAGAATGCGAGCAGTCGCTCGGGGACGACTTCGTCAGTTCGCTCTGCCGCGTCGGGGAGGACGCGCACGTCGCCATCGACGTCGATGCCGGCGAACGACTCGTCGAGCACGACGACGGTCGAGTACGAGCGGGCGAGTTCATCGATGCCGCGCGCGTCTTCGACGACTTCGATGGAGAGTTCCGGGAACGCCTCTTTCGCCGCGGCGTACCGCTCGGCGTCGGCGGTGGCGATACACCGCTCGCGGACTCGGCGCGTCCGCGGGTTCGACAGGGGTTCGACGCCCGAGAGCGCCGCCAGCACGTCGGGGTCGGGGTCGAGGTCGGTTGCGGCGGCAGCGAACTCGCGGACCTCCTCGATTCGTGAGTTCGACCCGGTTGGGAAAAGCGTCTCCAGCCGTTTTTCGGCGTACGTCGTGACGGTGCGTGACTGCAGGAGACCGAGCGCGTCGCGGTAAATCTCCGTCGCACGGTCGGTCGCGAGGAAGCCGCCGGCGTCGTCGTGGTCGCGCCGAATCGCCCCGCGAGCGATGGCCGCAGCCCTACCTTCCGTGAGCCCCGGCGCTCGTGCGAGTGCCACCACGTCGCCCGCTTTGAGCGCTCGTTCGGCGTCGTCGAGCTCCGCGAGCGCGGCCGCCGTCTTCTCGCCGACACCCGGGATGGTCTCGAAGTCCATTCGGGCAGACCTATCGCGGCATAGAACAAAAAGTCGCGGGTGACAAACTGCCTGCCCACGTGCAGATTTCCCGATTCGCGGCCGGTCACGCCGGGTGCGAGGGGCTTTTGACCATCCACCGGGAAGAGAGGGCCATGAGCGAGCGAGACGTCGCGGCGAAGGCCGACGCAGCACGTGAGGCACTCTCGGAGCGAGAGAGCGTCCTCATCGCCTTCTCCGGCGGTGTGGACTCAAGTGTGGTCGCCGCACTCGCCCACGACGCCCTCGGGGAGAACGCGGTCGCCTGTACGGCGAAGAGCGAGACGCTCCCCGAAGCGGAGTTGGAAGACGCAAAACGGGTCGCCGACGAAATCGGCATCCAGCACATCGTCGTCGAGTTCTCCGAACTCGACAACCCGGACTTCGTCGTGAACGACGGCGACCGGTGTTACCACTGCCGGACGATGCGCCTCGGCCGAATGTACGAGGCCGCCCGTGAACGAGGCATCGAGACAGTCTGTGACGGAACCAACGCCTCGGACCCCGGAGAGGGCCACCGTCCGGGCCTCCGTGCCGTCGAGGAGTTGGAGGTCATCTCCCCGCTTCTCGCACACGACATCTCGAAAGACGATGTCCGCGCCATCGCCGACGACTACGGCCTCTCCGTGGCCGACAAACCCTCGATGGCGTGTCTCTCGTCGCGGATTCCGACCGGCCTCGAAGTGACGAAAGAGCGACTCTCACGGGTCGAACAAGCAGAGAGCATCCTCCGAACGTGGGGCTTCGAGCAGTTCCGCGTCCGCGACCACGACGGTCTCGCCCGCATCGAAGTCGCTCCCGACGAATTAGAGCGTGCGCTCGACCCGGATTTCGTTCGGGCCGCCCGCGACCACCTGAAGGACGTCGGCTTCGACCACGTCACGCTAGACTTGCACGGCTACCGGACGGGAAGCGTCAGTCCTGCTTCCGAAGACGACGAAGACGACTTCCTCGTCGACGACGTGTTCGCGCAGGACTACCCGATGCGAAAGTAAGCGTTCGGCACACTCTCGGCAGTGCTGATTTTCTCCGAACGACACAAGACTATCGCACCGAACGTGAGCGCCATCACACCGAACGCATGAGCTACCGATGCCGTGAAGCGGTCGCAGCGAGGTCTGCTAAATCGATTACGCCGTGAGGAAGCGCGTCTCGTTCTCGGAGATGATGTGAACGACTGGTTCGTCCACGTCCTCGTCGACCTCGACTTCGACTTCGAGTTCGCACAGACACCCGTTGTCGAGCGGTTGCGACTGCATCGCCTCGACGATGTCGAGTCCTTTCAGTTCACCCAGTGCGAGTCGGATTGGTGTCCCGTGGGTGACGACGAGAACCGTCTCGTCGGCCGTCATCGAGGCGGCGAGTCCTTCGTGTGCCGTGAGGACGCGCCGACGAACCTCGACGAGACTCTCACCGCTCGGCGGGCGCTCGCGCGCGGCGGGCGAGCCAACCTCCGAGAGGAAATACTGCGGGTACTGCGTCGCCAGTTCGTCGAATTTGAATCCTTGGAGTGACCCGACGTCGCGCTCGCGCCACGAGGGGTCGAGCACTGGTTCGATGTCGAGTTCACGGGCGAGGGGACGGGCGGTCTCTTGGGCACGTTCGATATCTGATGAAACGAGGCGGTCGACCTCGTAGGAGTCTACGACGTGGCGTGCGAGTGCGGCGGCTTGCGCCCGTCCGCGCTCACTGAGCGAGACAGGGGCCCACCCCTGCACACGCCGTTCGAGGTTCCACGTCGTCTCGCCGTGACGGGCGAGAAGGAGGGTTGCCATACAATCCGTGTGTTGCTCACCGGCAATGAACGTTCCGCGCCGAATACTGCACGCGATATTCACGGTCATCGGCCGCGAAGAGACGTGTATGGCACGAAAACTTACGACGAGCACCGAAATCGACGCTCCGCCGGAGCGGGTGTGGGACGTACTCGTCGACTTCGACCGGTACGACGAATGGAATCCCTTCATGCGCATCGCTGGGCGGGCGAATATGGGGGCGACGCTCGTCGTCCGGCTCATGCCACCCGGTGGGCGAGAGTCAGTGTTCGAGCCCGACGTGATACGGTACGAGAAACATCGTGAATTCGGATGGCTCGGCCATCTCTTCGTTCCCGGACTTTTCGACGGAGAACACCAGTTCCGCCTCGAACCACTCGACGGCGGGACGCGAACACGATTCGAACACGTAGAGACGTTCTCGGGTGTGCTCGCGGGACTCACGTTGCGGTTCATCGGCGACGAGACGAAGGCGGGGTTCGAGGCGATGAACGAAGCGCTGAAGATTCGTGTCGAGGCCCTCCTCGCGGCCGACGAGCGAGAATCAGCGGAGTCGGTGTGACGAGAGACACAACGACTAAATGAAGTCTAGTGAACTACTATCACACCATGGCTCGACCGTCCAGACAGCAGGAGTCTCTCGATGTCTGCCGACAATAGCGGCGTCTTCACCCGCGGTGTGCAGAACGCCATCGAGTACCCGGCGCTGACCTACCAACTGCTGTTTTATACGCTCGTCGGATTCGTGAGTCTCGTATTCCTCTTTCCACTGTATTGGCTCCTCGTGCTCTCCGTGACGCCAGACGCAGCGGTTGCGAATCTCGGTCTCCTGCCAAACACAGTGACGCTCAGCAACTATGCCGTAGTCCTCTTCGGAACGTCGTTCCTCAGACATCTCTTCAACGGGGTCGTCATCGCCACCGGGACGACACTCTTCATCCTCTTCGTCGGGAGCCTCGCGGGATACGTCTTCGGCCGACTCGAATTTCCGGGTCGCCGATTGCTTATGTTGTTCACGCTCGGCGTCGCGTACGTACCACCAGTGGCGTTCTTCGTTCCGGTGTACCGCTTGTTGACAGGGAATCTGTCAGTGTCACTTGGTCCAATCACTGTTTCGAGTCCAAATCTGTACAACACACCGTTCTCGGTTGGACTGCCGCTGAGTGCGCTGACCCTCCCGTTGGCTATCTTCATTCTCACCGCGTTCTACCGGCAGATTCCCGACACCTTAGAGGACGCCGCACGTGTCGAAGGAGCAACCCGATTCGGCGCACTCTTTCGGGTAGTACTGCCATTGTCGAAGCCGGGAGTCGCAACCGCAGGTGTGTTTACCTTCATTCAGGTGTACAACGAGTTCTTCTACTCGTTTCTCATGACCGATGGAGACCCATCAAGTTGGGCACCGGTCATCTGGTCGCTGTACGAGCTACGGCTCTCGATGGCGGTGTTCGGTGCCGCCGGGTCCGTACTCGGACTGCTTCCGGTTGTCGTGTTACTGCTTCTCGCGAACGAACGGCTCATCGAGAGCGCAGAAGCGGGGGTTGCGACGAGACTCGACTGAGCCAACCACGAACTGTCGAACCTCATCACATCGACGCGCCACAGACACGGCACCGTTCACGGGTGGCGTCCTCCAGCGACTGGCAGTTTGGACAGACAGAGACCGATGTACTCAGTTGGGCGCGGGGTGAGAGGCCGACTCAGTTCCCAGTCCACCGCAACACGGCGAGTGTCCCCTCGAAGAGGACAATCATCGTCGCACCGATGATGATGGGTGCCATCCCCGTTGGGTCGGGGCTGACGAGGAACGCGAGGCCGAGGAACGCGCCCCAAAAGAGCAGGCGACGGTCTTCGAGCCACTGTCGCGTGACGAGTTTCATCATGATGGCCAACTCCACGAACAGTGGAATCTGGAAGACGATGGCCATGTAGCCCATCAAGATGAGGATGAGGTTGAACGTCTCTTTGAGGCCGAACGCGATGACTGCCGTCCCTTCGGTGTACGAAGTGAAGTACGCGAAGATAGCCGGCAGAACCACGAAGTGCGCGAAGGTGACGCCGACGAGGGCGAGGATGAGACTCGTCGGCACTGCCGCGAGGTAGTATTTCCGCTCTTTGGGGTACAGACCGGGGCGCATGAACAGGTACGTCTGGTAGACGAACACTGGAAGCCCAATGACTGTCCCGGCGAGGCCCGCGACTTTGAGTTTGGTGAGGATGAGTTCGAGCGGACCGTACAGGCGCGGGCGGCGGTCTTCAATCGCGTCGGCGGCGGGGATGTGCGTATTCCAGAGGAAGTTGATGACGTCGGTGGCGCTCGGAAGCCCCGTGTTGACGTAGGCGTTGAGGATGTCTGCACCGGGGAAGAGGATGAGCGTGACGACCCCCGCGACACCGAGGACGACGGCCAACCGACGAATCATCTCCTCGATGTGGTCGGTCAGCGGCATCTCCTGGTCGCTCTCGGGAGCGTTGCTGGCGAGACCACCGTCTTCCAGGTCGTCGTCATCCGGGACCGTGGGTTCGTCGAGTACCTCGGGCGAGTCGCTCTCGTCGAGGTCGTCGCCGGCACTCTCGTCTTCCTCGGTCTCAGAGACGGCACCTTCGTCAGTCTCAGAGACGGCGTCCTCGTCTTCGAAGTCGACAGCAGGGTCGGGGTCGCCGACGACGAGGGTGTCGTCCTCGTCTTCGAAGTCGGCATCGGTGTCGTCGGAAGTCGCGTCGGGTTCGACGGCGTCCGAGTCAGTATCACCGGGAGACTCGTCCAGGACGCTCTCTTCGGGAGGCGTCACGCGACCGTACACTGGTTCGGTGACGTCCGTCTGTGTGTCGTCGGCAGCGGGTTCGTCGCCGGTGGATTCGTCTACAGAAGACTCGTCGCCGGTGGATTCGTCGTCGGAGTCGTCACCACGCGAGACCGAGTCGGTGTCAACCGGGTCCGCCGAGACGTTCGTCTCGGGGGCTGGAGATGACTCCGCGTCGCGCTCCTCGTCCGCCATTCAGGTGACTTAGGCTTCCGGCCAGTTATAGGTCTTTTCGCATCGCCCCGGCGGACCACCCATCACCCACCCCCAAAATACGGATTCGGTGAAAAAGATTGATAACCGCCAGACTGCTTTCCCCGCATACGTATGTCCAGCGCCCTCGACGAGGACACCCAAGAGACACTCGCGGCAGGCCGTGAAACCGCGGGCGCGATGCTCAGAGCGGCGCAAAAAGACCTCCAGAAGGTCTTCATCGTGTTCCTCGTCGGGTTCCTCGGATCGTTCTACGCCCTCAGGCTCTACATCTGGGACTTCTTCAAAGGCGTCACAGTCGCCCAGATGGACGCCGCCACTGAGGGGAACCTCGAAATTATCGCACAGACTCCGTTCGACGTCATCCTCCTCCAGGCGAAAATCGGACTCGTCGTGGGGATACTCATGGCACTCCCGCCGTTCATCTACTTCGCGCGAGACGCGCTGAAAGAGCGTGGCGCGTGGCCGAAGTCACCGGTCGCGCTGTGGAAACTGGCGCTCATCTTGCTCACGATGATAGTGCTGTTCGCCGCTGGCGTCGCCTACGGCTACTTCGTGTTCTTCCCGTTCACGTTCGCGTTCCTCGCGCAGAACGCACTCTCTGCAGGCTTTACGCCGACGTACTCCATCGTGAAATGGGCGCAGTTCATCTTCCTGCTCACGCTCTCGTTCGGTCTCGCAAGCCAACTGCCGTTAGCGATGACAGCCCTGTCGTACGCCGAAATCGTCCCGTACGAACTCTTCCGCGACAAGTGGCGTCACGCCGTCGTCGGAATCTTCGCGTTCGGTGCGCTGTTCACGCCACCGGACCCGTTCACCCAGATTATGTGGGCGGTACCGGTCATCTCGCTCTACGGCTTCAGCCTCTACCTCGCGAAGGTCGTCGTCACGGCCAAGCGGGGCAGCGAGAAGATGGATATCAAGAACACCGCGGCGACCCACTGGAACCTCCTCGCAGGTATCGGTGTCACCGGCGGCGTGCTCGTCTACGCGTTCTACGAGTACGGCGGTGTCTCACTGGCGAACACCGGCCTCGACGCCATCGGCAGCGACTACGCGTTCCTCACGCCCGGGTCGCAATTCGTCCTCGGTGCGTTCGTCGTCTCCGGCGCACTCGTCGGCCTCGCCCTCGGTATCGGGTACTTCGTCTACCGTGACATCGAGCGACTCGAACGCACGGAAGTCGGTGTCGGCGACCCCTCGAAACTCGACCTCGGCGCGCTCGACGTCGACGGCATCCGCGCCGCCCCGCCGGAGGCGTTCGCAGACCTCGACGAAGACGCGGCGATGGGCCTCGCGTCCGCCGCCATCGACGACGGCGACACGGAGAAAGCACAAGCAATCCTCGACCGCTTCGACGAGGCAGAGGCCGACCGAGAAGCAGACGCCGACGCGGCGGCCGACCAGCCCGACGAACTCGAAGACCGGGCGACCCGCGCTGGTGGCGCGTTCTTCTCCGAACTCACCGAAGGTGAGACGGACGAAGACGACATCGGTGGCTACTACAAGGACATCGCGTTCATCGTGGACTCGCTCACGTCCCGGGCGTTCTGGGTCGTCGGATGGTTCATGCTCGTCCTCGCCGGGACGTTCGGCTGGCTCTACACCGGTGGTATCCGCGACGTCTATCAGGACTTCCTCCGCCGCTTGCCCGACGTGGTGACGCCCGAAGAAGTGCTGAACGTCGTCGCCCTCCACCCGATGGAAGCGCTCATCTTCGAGGTGAAGTTCTCGACAATCTTGGCCGCACTCGCGACGATTCCGCTCATCGCGTTCTTCGCGTGGCCTGCACTCCGCGAGCGGAACGTCGTCCGGCAGCGTCGCCGGACCGTCTTCCTGTGGACCGGCGCACTCGCCGGTGGCCTCCTCGGTGGGTTCGCACTCGGGTACAGTTACGTCGCACCCGCCGTCATCACGTTCCTCGTAGAGGACGCCATCGCGGCGGAGATGATCATCGCCTACCGCATCACCAACTTCTTCTGGCTCATCTTCTTCACGACGGCCGGAATCGGTCTCCTCGCCGACGTGCCAATCTTGATGATTCTGCTCAACACGGCAGGCATCACCTACGACACGATGCGGAACCGCTGGCGCGAGGTGACGGTGCTCATCCTCGCGCTCTCGGCGATCTTCACCCCGGCGAGCATCACGACGATGTTCATGGTGACGATTCCGCTGATGGCCGCCTACGGCATCGGACTCGGCATCCTGTTCATCGTTACGTTCGGTGGACGGCGAAACCTCGCACCCGCCCGCGGCGCGACCGAATAACGCCGCGACGGCTTTTCTACAGATATTGCCGAAGAAGACTGTTGAAAAGGCGTAAGTATTCTCACGAGAATCGCCCAGTATGGCCAAGATTAGTGTCGAGATTCCCGACGAGCTGCTCGCCGATTTGGACGAGCACGTCGGTGACGACAAGAAGTTCGTGAATCGAAGCGACGCAGTTCGGTCTTCGATTCGCAAGACACTGGACATCCTCGACGAGATCGACAAACGACACAACCGACTGGCAGACGATGAGTGAGGGGCAATCGAACGTCGGCCAAGTCGTCCTCGTCGGCCTGTTCGTCACGGCGCTGACGACGGCGCAGTTGACGGCGTCGAAACTACTCGCGATTCCGCTGCCGTCGGCCCTCGGCGAACTCCCGGTCGTCGGTGCAACTATCATCTTGCCGGGTGCAGCGCTGGCGTACGCACTCACCTTCTTCGCGTCGGACTGTTACTCGGAACTGTACGGTCGACGGCCAGCACAGGTGATGGTGAACGTCGGGTTCGCGATGAACTTCGTTCTCCTCGGACTCGTCTGGAGTACAATCGCCGCACCTGCGGCCAACCCGGAGTTCGCCGGCCAGTTCGCCGACGTCCTCGCCTCGGGGACGAACATCGTCGCCGGGAGTCTGCTCGCGTACCTCGTGAGTCAGAACTGGGACGTCATCGTCTTCCACAGCATCCGAGAACTGACCGATGGCGCGTTCCTCTGGCTTCGGAACATCGTCTCGACGGCGACGAGTCAGGCTATCGACACGGTCATCTTCGTCGGCGTCGCGTTCTACGTCGCGCCGACGGTGCTCGGAATTGGACAAGCGCTCCCACGAAACGTCCTCGTCGGACTCATCGTCGGGCAGTATCTGCTGAAACTTCTCATCGCCATCGTCGACACGCCGTTCGTCTACGGTGTCGTCGCACTCTTCGGTGACGAGTCGTCCGCGTCGGACGACGGATGGGTCGTCGACTGAGACTCACAAACCGACGCACCAGTTATGTCTTTTGGTACCATATCTCACCCATGAGCGTAGAGCACCGCGTCCGCCTCACGGAGCGGGACGGGATGGAGATGGGTATCCGATGTCCGAACTGTGCCACGTACACGTCGTTCGGCGATATTCTCGCGACAGGGTACTGTCGAGGTGGGTGGAAAGGGTGTCAGACCGAACTTCGGTTGGACCTCGTCGTACAGGACTGACGACCAACGAGCACAGACCGACAGAACGAGCGAGCGAGTGACCGAGGCGCGTTCAGTCGTCGAGCGGTTCAGCGAATGCGAACCGCGGTTTCACGTCGGTGATACGGACGCGTGGTGTGTCGCCTTCTTCGACGCCCGAGACGAAGATAGTGAAGTCTTCGACCTTGGCGATTCCGTCACCTTCGCTTCCGACGTCGACGATT
The DNA here is from genome assembly GCF_009674585.1 of Haloferax marinisediminis. Classification (NCBI taxonomy): domain Archaea; kingdom Methanobacteriati; phylum Methanobacteriota; class Halobacteria; order Halobacteriales; family Haloferacaceae; genus Haloferax; species Haloferax marinisediminis. The sequence continues at coordinate 496,315 of NZ_WKJP01000001.1, forward strand.
TCGACGTCGACTTCGTCGCCCTTGCGGACCGGCGCGGTGAGGAAGTGCTTGCCGACGAGGTACTGCTCGGACGAGCTGTCACGCGATGCCTTCGGGCGAATCGACCGCACGTACTGGAACTCTTTTTCCATGTCGGCGCGGAAGTCTGCGAGGTCCTGCCCGTCGAACACCTTCACGGCGAAGTCGCCGCCGGTTGCGAGGAGTTCTTGTGCGACCTCGAACGCCTGCCGAGCGAGGTAGACAGAGCGGGCGTGGTCCAGTGAGTACTCACCGGTCATGTTCGGTGCCATGTCGGAGACGACGGCGTCTGCACCGCGTTCGCCGATAATTGCGGTGAGCTTCTCTTTCGTCTCGTCTTCGGTCATGTCGCCACGGATAGTCTCGACGTTGTTCAGGTCGAGGCCGCGGATTCGCTGGAGGTCGACACCGACGACTTTGCCGTTGGATTTGACTCTCTCGGACGCGACCTGGAGCCACCCACCGGGGGCGGCACCGAGGTCGACGACCGTGTTGCCGGGACCGAACAACCCGACTTCCTCGTCGAGTTGTTTGAGTTTGTAGGCCGAGCGGGCGCGATAGCCCTCCTGTTTGGCCTTGTTGTAGTAGTGGTCTTTGCGCGCCATGGTTCGTTGCGGGTCAGTAGCGTATCAGGCCGTATACCGCCTTCGGCTTTGGTTTCAGGCCGTGCGAACGCTAGACACGAGTCACCAACGCTGCTCGCCCACTCGCAGGTGACATAGGTGTCACCACCTGTCGCGTATGTTGCCAGAATTATATGTGTGATTTGACCGAAGTAGAAGACAGGTCAGTACCAATGTCTGCCGAACAAACACACGTACTCGTTGTCGGAGCAACCGGAAACCAGGGTGGCGCAGTCGTCGACCACCTCCTTGAGAGTGAACACGAATTCGAGGTCAGCGGCCTCACGCGAGACGTCACCAGTGACGCCGCACAGGCGCTCGAAGCCCGTGGTGTCACGATGGTCGAAGGTGACCTCGAAGAGCCGGAGACGCTCCGTGAACCCATCCGTGACGCGGACGCTGTCTTCGCCGTCACGAACTTCTGGACACAGGGCTACGACGCACAGGTTCGACAGGGGAAGAACATCGCGACGGTCGCCAGTGAGGAGGGCGTCGAACACTTCGTCTTCTCGGGCGTCGGCAGCCACGACGAGGACACGGGTATCCCACACTTCGACTCTGCGGACGAAATCGACCAACACATCCGCGACCTCGACCTCCAGTGGACGATTCTCAAGCCCGTCTTCTTCTTCGAGAACTTCGAGGCGTTCGCCGAGAATATCGTCGAAGATGGCCAACTCGCACTCCCACTCGCAGAGGGCGTCAGCCTCCAGATGGTCAGCGACGACGACATCGGCCACGCTGCTGCTGTCGCACTCGCGAACCCCGACGCGTTCGTCGGCGAAGCAATCGACCTCGCAGGCGATTCGAAGACGCTCGAAGAGGCCGCCGCGATTCTCTCGGACGTCACTGGCCGCGAAGTCGAAGCGATTCACGTCCCAATCGAAGACGCATACGAGACGTTCGGTGAGGAGTTCACCGTGATGTGTGAGTGGTTCAACGACGTCGGGTACAGCGCCGACATCGACGCACTCGAAGAGACGTTCGGCTTCGAGTTCACCGACCTCGAAACGTACCTCCGAGAGCACGGTTGGGAGGACAAGGACGGAATGGCGAGCGTCCCCGGGTGGGTCAAGGCGATGCAGTAAGACAGACGACACGCACTCCTCGAGTGTCGTATTCTACGAGACAACACTCCATTTTCTGACAGTCGTTATCCGGCCCGTTAGTTTCCCCAGAACCAAGTGACATCGACCACACCACAGTCGTGTATATGAGATGGTTATTATTTATTAAAACTATTTCTTATTCGTAAAATATAGAAACATCTAGTCGAACAATCACATCGATGTCACAGAAAGGGAGTTCACCAATGCACAGTCGCAGAACAGTACTCGCAGCAGCAATTGGCGGGGTGACGACTGCACTCGCAGGGTGTACGGGTTCGACGGAAAGTTCGGACACGACTGACGAAGCGACCTCAACGCAGACACAGACGAAAGCCGAGACGGAAACACAGACGACCACGTCGACGCAACAGTCGCTGGAGGCACAGCTCGAGACGGTTCGTGAAGCGAGTGCGAAGTATACGGACATCGAAGCAGCACTCGAAGACGGATACCAGTTCGGTGGCCCGTACGTGCCGGGGATGGGTTGGCACGTACAGAACCCCGAGTACCTCCAACAGGCCGCGGAGAACGGCTTCGACCTCGAAAAGCCGCCAATTCTCACCTATCTCGAGACCGACGACGGACTGACACTCGGTTCCGTCGAATTCGGTGCACCCGCAGCGGCCATCCCCGAGAATCCAGACCTATTCGTCGACGAGGGCACCGACGCCACCGAGGAGTGGCACTCGCACGACGCCGCAACGCACGTGTTCGCCACGCCCGACGACCAGCAGACGAACCCGAAAGACCTCACACTCTCGGAACTTGCCACCAAGGACTACTGGACGGAGTTCCACCCGCCAGACTCTGACCTCTCTGCCGGAGAGACGGTCGCACTTAACTGGGGGACTGCAAGCGGAAAAGAAGGCGAGCGAACCGAACGTGTTGCCGACATCGTCGCCACGCATCCCGGTCTTCGAACCCTCCACGTCTGGGTCCACGCAGAGAACCCAGAGGGTGTGTTTGCCCCCATGAACCCACAGTTCGCGGAGAGTGACGGCGGTCACCACGGCGACAGTTCCGAGACGGAACACAGCCACTGACTGGACTCTCCGACCTGAATCAGAACACAGATACGAGAGAAATGGGCGGCGTCAGGCCTCGCCGACGAGTTCGTCGAAGAGCGCCGAGACACGTCCCTCGATGTCGTCGCGAATCTCGCGAACGGCGTCCAACTCCTGTCCATCGGGGTCGTCGAGGTCCCAGTCACGGGCGTCACCGCGCCACGTCATGGGACAGATTCCCTCTGCCGAACAGCCCATCGTGATGACGATGTCCACGTCCATAATCTCGTCTTGGCTGATGGCTCGCGGCGTCTCCCCTGCGAGTTCGAATCCCTTCTCGCTCATCACGTCGACCACCTCGTCGTGGACGTGGTCCGCCGGGTCGGTGCCGCCGGTGAGGATGTCGATTTCGTCGCCGACGTCGCGCTCGTCTCGCTCGCGCCGGGCGAACGCCGTCGCCATCTGACTTCGGCCAGCGTTCTGGACGCAGACGAACGCGACACGGGTCTGCTCGTTGTGAGCCATATATCTATCCAGTTGCACAAACGCTCATTTGAGTGTAACGGTGTCTGAAACCCCCGAAATCGGGGTTTTCAGTATTTTGAACCCCCATGCCAAGAATAGTCATGGAGAGGGGTCGAGAGGCGAAGAGGTGGTTGCAGTGATGGGAGTACGGGTCGCGCCGACAGTGAGGGGAGCGCGGGTCGCCCTGTGTCGGGTCGCGCACGCGAGAGGGCGTGCGGGAACATCATACAGGAAGTCCAAATCAGGAGTATTTTTAATACCGCTGTCGTACGACGGCACATATGTTCAAGGCCATCGTGAGTGCCGCGACGCTCCGGGACGCGCTCGACTCAGTGAGCGTCCTCGTCGACGAGTGTAAGATTCGACTCAACGAGGAAGACCTCGCCATCCGCGCAGTCGACCCCGCGAACGTCGGCATGGTGGACCTCACGCTCGACGCTGCAGCGTTCGAATCCTACGAGGCTGACGGCGGCGTCATCGGTGTCAACCTCTCCCGACTCGAAGAAGTCGCCGGTATGGCGGGTTCGAACGACCTCATCCACCTCACGCTCGACGAAGAGACGCGCAAACTCAACATTCGCATCGACGGACTGTCCTACACGCTCGCGCTCATCGACCCCGACTCGATTCGACAGGAACCGGACATCCCGGACCTCGACCTCCCCGCGAACATCGTCGTCGAAGGAACCCACCTCGACCGCGGTATCAAGGCGGCCGACATGGTCTCCGACCACATCCGTCTCCGCGTCGACAGCGCCGAAGAGACGTTCCACATCGAAGCAGAGGGCGACACCGACGACGTGGACCTCTCGCTTCCCCCGGCGGACCTCATCAGCATCGAGGCAGGCGACGCCGACTCGCTGTTCTCGCTCGACTACCTGAAGGACATGAACAAGGCGATTCCGTCTGACGCCGAAGTCACCGTCGAACTCGGCGAAGAGTTCCCGGTCAAACTCCACTACCAGATTGCCGAAGGGATGGGCACCATCACGTACATGCTCGCCCCGCGCATCCAGAGCGACTAACGACGCGTCCCCACCTCTTTCCAGCAACTCGACGCCTTCGAGCGGTTGCTCCGCTCACGGTTGTCGGTACATAGTCTAGACACCATCACGACCACGGCCGGCCAGTCAGGACGAAATTACGACCACCGACTACGACCACCGACACACAGTCAGGACGAACCTGACTCACCGTCGGACTGACACCAGTGTGGGAGTCGGACCGTCGCTGTCGTCCCGTCGTCTACGTCCAACGCCAGGCGCCCACCGAGCGCATCGACCGTCCAGCGGACTGCCCACAGCCCGAGGCCGCTTCCGTGTTTGAGGGGCGATTCGCCGCCTGTTTCGACGACGGTTCGTTCGTACTCCGGGACGCCCGGGCCGTCGTCGCTGACGCCCACCACGAGGTCTGTGTCTGCTTCGTGGAGCGTAACACGAACTGTTGGGTCGTCGCCGCCGTACTCGAGGGCGTTCTCCACCAGTTCACGGACGAGAAGTTTGGCCGCAGGTTCACTCCCGGTGACGAGCAGTTCGTCGGGAGCGTCGACGGTCACGGACCCAGCATCGAAGTCGGACTGGACGTCGGAGACGCACGTCTGGACCGTGTCGACGACGTTGAAGCGCGCGCTGGCATCGATACCGGCCATGACGCGTTCGACCGTCCGCGCTTTTTCGCCGAGTGAGAGCAAGGCGTTCGACCGCGTTCGAATCGTCTCGGTGATATCCCGTTCTCCCGGTGGGAGTCTGTCCGAGACCATGTCGGCGTACCCGATGACGACGGTCATGTCGTTTCGGAGGTTGTGCCGGAGGACGCGGTTCAGCACCTCCAGACGCTGTCGTCGCCGGACCCGCCCCGTCACGTCGGAGATACTGACGGTCCGGCCGAGACGGCGGTCGTGTTGGTCTGTGACCGGCGACATCGTGACCTCGTAGGTTCGGCGACGACGGTCGACGGTCACGTCCACGAGTTGCCGGTCCTCGTCGAGGTCGACGCCGGGGAGAACTGTCGAGACCGGGTCGAACAACACCGACCCGATGTCGAAACTGAGGAGCGACGTCGCGGCCGCGTTGGCGTCCACGATGCGACTCTCGCGGTCGAGCACCAAGACCCCGACTGCCACGTCGTCGATAGCGGCCCGGCGTCCCAGACGCCCCGTCGCCGGCGAGAGGCCGAACAGTTGGAAGCGATAGAGCGCGTATCCGAACGTCGCGCCGGTCACCGAGAGGGCAATCGGCGTGAAGTTAACCATCGGAAACGGGCCGAGCGCGAACGTGTGTGCCACGTGGGCGACAGTCGGCGCGATGGACCCGATGGCGAGCGCGACGGCCTGTTCGCGGTACCGTGAGAGTCGCTCTAAGAGCATCCCGACGACGAGGACGATGCCAGTTCCGATGATGACGTACCCGTAGACGGCGTGGACGTAGTACCAGAGGTTCGGTTCGAACTGGACCGTCGCAGCACCGAAGACGGGAACGAGGCGGTAGTTCGACCAGAGGAGGCCGTGGTACGGGTTCGTCACGAGAGCGACGACGGTGACCGCCGGAAACAAGAAGAGTGCCAGAACGAGGCGACGTGACGCGAGTTCGCCGCGACCGGTGTACGCGAGCGAGAACGCAAGCCACGCCGGTGCGATAATCCCCTGTGCGATTTCGATAGGTACCTGAAACCAGATTCGGAGATTCGGGTCGAACGTCACGAGCGCGAGCGCGTAGGAACTCGCCCACAGCGTCGCAGCGACCAACAGAACCGAGAACCATCTGGACCCCGGTTCGGACCCCTCCCACCACGCGACCGTCGCGATAGACCCGGAGACGCTGGCGGCGATGATACAGAGTATCACCAGGGGAGAGACCGAAAGCACGGATAGGTCTCTGCGTGTGCCGGCGTAACGTTTACGGGACTAGGTTCGGCGACAGGGTCACTTGCGACGACAGAGTCACTGACTGGTAGTACGCGGGCGACGTGCGACTGACGCGAGGACGTAGATGACGGGGACGATGAGTACCGCCCCGACGACGAACGGCGACCAGTATGTGAGGACGTACAGGGCGGCCATCGCGGGCGGTCCAATCGTCCGACCGAGACTCCCTGCACCCTGTGTGACACCGAAGGCGTTCCCCTGTTTCTCTGCAGACGCAGAGGTGGAGACGAGCGTCGACAGCGAGACGTTCAGCATCCCGTTTCCGAACGACAACAGCGCGCCGACGAGCATGAGCGCCAGCAGTTCCTGTGTGAACCACGCTGGACCGCCGACCGGTGGAAGGAGTTGCCCAATCTCCGGCGAGAACGGGAGGAACGCCAACGAGAGCATGAGCCCAGTCGCCCCGACGACGGCCAGTTTCGCCTCGGAGTAGCGGCGTGCGAGTTGCCCGACGACGACACCCTGATTCAGCGTGCCGAGGAGGCCGATGTACGTCAAGAACAGCGCCGTCTCAGTCTCGCCGTAGCCGTAGATGTCCGCCGCGAACGGGATGAACATGACCTGAATTCCGGAGAAGGCGACCGAGACGATGAAGAACGACACGACTAGTCCGCGGAGGTTGTCGTCAGAGAGGGCGTCGCGGAACTGCGTCACGAGTGTCGTCGTCGACGACCCGGCTGGTGCACGCTGTCTATCGGGTTCGCGGAGGAACACGAACGCGAACACGAGGCTGATGAGACTCAATGCGGCCGCGGTGAAACTCGGCAGCGAGAAGCGCGTAGCGGGAATAGCTGCCGGGAACACGTCGCGGGCGGCCGCGACCACCGGTTCAGAGGCCATGAGACCGCCGATGGCCGGGCCGAAGATGAACCCGAGACTGAACGAGGCACCGATGAGTCCGAGCGCGCCGGCGCGGCGTTGTGGCGGCGTGATGTCGGCGATGTACGCCTGTGCAGTCGCGATGTTGCCACCCATCGCACCGGCGAGCATCCGCGACGCGAACAGCGTCGCCACGGCGAGCGTCGTCCCGAACAGGACGTCCATCTCGCCTGCGAGGCCGAAGACAGTCCACGCGAGAACACTGCCGACCAGCGAGAGCATGATGACGGGACGGCGCCCGCGCTGGTCGGAGAGTCGGCCGAGAATGGGCGCAAAGAGGAACTGCATGATAGAGTACGAGGCCGCCAAGAAACCGATGAACACGTCGCTGACGCCGAAACTCCGGACGTAGAACGGGAGAATAGGAATGACCACGCCGAACCCGAGGAGGTCGATGAACACGATGGCGATGACGACGGCGAGAGCGCGTCGGTTGCCACCTGCCGCTGCATCCGGTGGGGCGGATGCCTCAGAGACCGGTGCCGATTCGGGTGCACTCACGACTCACCAAACGCGAGACAAATCCCTAACCATTGCGCCCGTATCGCGGTGAAAATCCAACGAGGTGTCGTTCAGGTCCGGTAGCGGTCGATGACGCGCTTGGCCGAGGTGGCTTTCTCTTTCCACCCGTAGCCAGCGTCGTAGACGTGGCGCTTCTTCTCGACGAGTTCCTGTGGCGTGGCCTCTTCGAATCCACCGCGGTCCCACGTTCCAGTCTCTCGAATCCAGTTCACTACGTTCTCGCGGGTCTCCGGCCACGACAGGCCAACCATCTCGTACCACGCAATCATGGCGAAGACGGCGTTGTCGTGGCAGCCGGGGACGCTTCCGTACGTGAAGAGCGTCCGCATGGGTTCGCGCGTCGGTTCGGAGACCTCTTCTCTGAACTCCTCCGCAGTGAGCAGTCGGAGGACGCCGGACTTCGCCTCAGAGATCCGGTCGTCACGTTTGAGCCGAGTGAGCGCGGACTGCTGAAGCGCACCCCACTCGCCCGGCGCCTCGCGGCGAAGCGTCTCTTCGTCACACGGCCCGCCCGTGAGGACGGACACGATGTCGACGTAGGCGCGTTCGACGTCCACCCACGGCGTCCCCTCGAACTGACAGTCGGCGTCGTGGAGGCTGGTCGTCGCGCGGCAGTCCGGACACGGATAGTCGAAGTGCGGCACGTGAGTGGGTGAGGAAGCGGTCCGTAATAGGTCGTGTGATGCGTCGCTGCCGAGCGGTGTCACCGGCGACCGGGGCACCGGGGAATTCGTCGCGTTTATCGGGTGGCACCCGGAACGTGGCGGTATGCGGATGCGCCCGCTCCACGCTCGATACCCATTCTTCGCCACCGCTAGAGATGCGGTCGAATCGGCAGACGTGGCTATCGCGACGCTCGTCGCCGAGGACGCCCCAGCAGTCGAGCGCGGGGTTGAGCGCGTCGAACGCGCCCTCATGGAGGGCACCGTCGAAGCCGAATCGCCCTACTCGTGGGACACGAAATCCGAACTCCTGTCGTACCCCATCGCCCGCATCATCGTCTCGCTCGTCGAGACGCCGGCGGCGGTCGACAAGTACGCACGTGCCGAAGCAGACACGGCCTACGAGCGTATGGTCGCGGACTTCGAGTCCAGCGACGACGACATCAACAGCGACGCTCGCGCCAGCCTCGACGACGTACTCCGCGAGTTCGACCTGACCGGTGCCGTGCGCCCGGCAGAGAGAGGGAACAGTCGACGTGGTCCAGCACACTACTGGGTCGACGTCGGCGCGTACCTCACCTACTGTGACCCTGACTGGGGCGACGACTGGCGACTCGTCAACCGCGCGCTCGCCGACGGCGCGGTTCGCGTCGCTCGCGAGGAACTGTACGAACTCCTCCGAGAGGCGACCCGACGCCGCGTCGCCGAAGGGTTGCCCTTCACGGTTCGCGGGAGCGACGCGGGTGACCAACTCGCGTCGGCACTCCAACCACACGTCGAACGACTTCGGAACCTGCTCTCTGACCGGGGCGCCATCAACGTCGTCTACACCGACACGGTCGAACCTGACCTGTTCCCCCCGTGTATCAGCGCGCTCTTGACGCAGGCACAGGACGGCGACGACCTCTCGAACGAAGCGGCGTTCACGCTCGCAGCGTTCCTCGTCGGAATCGGCCTCGAACCCGAAGCAGTCGGAAGCGTCGTCGGCGACGCCCACGCCGAGGCCCTCGAAGCACGCGCGACTGTCCTCGCCGACTCCAGCGGATCTCAGTACGCACCCCCGACCTGCGAGACGATGCAAGCGTACGACCTCTGTGTGAACCGAGACGACCGCTGCGACACGATTTCGCACCCGATGACGTACTACGAGACGGCGACGCAGGACGCAGCGGCCACCGACGCAGCGACTTCCGACGCAGACTGAGACGAGTCCACTCGCGCGGACCGAAGAGAACAGACCGACCTCGAGAGCGACTGCTGTCGCTCGAGACCGACGTGTGCTGTGACGGCGAGGACGACGGTGAGAACGTCACCGACCGCATCGCCGAGACGTGCTTCAGGACGAACGAGAGAGCCAGACGCCGATACCTGCCATCACGAGGACGAACGCTGCGATGGCACCCACGAGTGCGAGGCCGCCCGTGGCGACCAATCCGCCTTGGTTGAAGGTCGCACCGATGCCGACGATGAGGGCGATAAATACCCCGACCGCGACCATGGAGACGACAATCTTCCGACGCATCTCCGCTTCGATAGCCATGCGACGACGTATCCGCGGCCATTCTAAAAGGTCTTCGATGGGTCGATGACCGACGAGAGCCACTCACACGGTCGATTTCCACACAGAACGAGGGTTTAGGTCGTCTCGGCACCTATATTCGGTCGATGGAAACGGCCCCAAAATCGCCGTACGGCGAGGGGTCGAAACCGCACCACCATGACGCACATCGCATACACACCCGCGTCGACTCGCCGCCCGGTGCGCCGTAAGACCACGCTCCCGTCCGACGGGATGACCGGCCGCGCGCGCCGTGCCCGCGTCGAACCGATGGCAGTCCGCCCGCTTCGTGACGGTCGGTACGTCGTCGAGACCGACGGCGGCACCTACGTCGTCGACGTGGAAGCCCGCACCTGCACCTGCCCCGACAACGCCATCCGACACGCCCGGTGTAAGCACCTCCGCCGGGTCGCTATCGAGATTACCACCGGTGAGGTCCCACCGCCGGGTCGCCGACGCGCCACCTGTGCCGTCTGCGGCGACGACACCTTCGTCCCGATGGACGCCCGTGGGCCGCAACTCTGTCACGAACACGAACACCACCCCGGTGACCTCGTCCACGACAGAGAGGTAGGGAGCCTCCTCGTGGTTACGCGAGCACTCCACTCCCGCGCCGACGAGACGCCGACGGAGACGGGAACGCTCGTCTCCGACTACGAGAGCAATCTGGAGTACGGCGACCACGAACCTGTCTTCGAAGCTGTCTACCTCGATTCGCTCCCCGCGAACGCCGGCCTCACCAAACTCGGCGAGTTGCGCGCGTATCGATTCCCCGCCTCGCGTCTCCAACGAGTCGAACGAGGGTTCATCAGGTCACGGTCACTCGCCGAACGACTCGCTCACGCCTGAGTTCGAAGCAGGAAACCAGTCAGAGAACGCCGACAGCAGTCAGTCGTCCGCGTCGACAGCAATCAGTCGTCCGCGTCGCTGAGTCGCGTCTGCGTCGGGCCGCCGACGAACGAGTCGAAGTCTTCGCCCTCCGCCAGCGCCGTCTCCTTTTTTACGCGGTAGTTGCCACCGTCGGTCACGTAGAGTTCACCGGGGTGGAAGAAGTACCAGTCCTCACGGTCGAATCGGACTGCGATTCGCGCCTTGGCACCGAAGTTCTGTGAGAAGTAGATGAGCGCTTCGACCTCTTCGCCGCTGAGATAGATGGGTCGGCCGCTGGACGCCTTCGCCTCGATGGCGTAGAAGACCTCACCGTTGCCCGCGAGCACGTCTGGGAGTTCGCGCGTCGTCGCGCTTCCCGAAGCAGGGGCGCGCATCACCGCGAATCCGGCCTCGTCGAGTTTGTTGACGAGTTCCCGTTCGCGTCGGTCGCCCTTTCTGTTCGAAGACATGCTCGTGACTCGGCCGTGGTCGTTCATAAATGGGACGACCACCGCCGATGTGGCGCCGATACGTTCAGTAGAATCTCACATACGGACGTTGATTTCGTCTGAGAGCGCCAGTCACGTGCCACCGCCGTTCCCGCCGTACCCACCGGCTTCTGCCTGCATCTCTTTTTCTCGTCGTTTCGTTGCGTCGCTCTTCTCAGAATCGTGGTCACGGTGGGTGTCTCGACGTGACCGTGTCCGTGTTCGACGCATTGCCCAACTCACGATGAAGAGTCCAGTGACGAACGAGAGTACCGAGTACAGCGCATACGACGTGCCGCCAACGACGAGAAACGACACCGCAAGTACGAGACAGAGTCCGACTGCATAGCCAAATTTGTTGGGCCGTTTCGGGAGGTCCACGGGTACTCCGAAAGTTGGCATTCGAGTGTCAATAAATCTGAGCCACTCCCACTGAGACAGCGCGCCCAACTCGGCACAGCCACGTCCTCCAGTCACCAACGACGAATTCGGCCACGTCGGCAATATTTCGGGTGGCCACGAACGGTTTGGCCGGTCTGGCGGCTGAACTGACAGTCACCAAAAGAATAAGGCAGGCATCGACTAACAGGGAGTTCGAGATGGAGGGACTGCGGGGGCACGGTGTCAAATATGGCGGATTCGTGGTCGCGGCCATTGGCTTCGTCGCGACGCGATACACTGTCTTAGAGTCGATCGACGCCAGCGCGAGTCTCGTCGAATTTCTCCTCGGGCAAGCGACGTTCCTCGCGTTGGGCCTCGGGTTGACTGTCTTTGGCATCGGGCTATCTGTGAGTTCGTACGACGAGTCGTTCGTCAACACCATCGCCACGTGGAGTGTCCTCGGCACCGCGTCGATGGTCCTCGTGTTGGGGTTGACGTTCGTCGGCATCGGCGACGTCGACACGGTTGGCACCGCCACACGGTCTGTCCTCGTCGCGAACGTCCTCATCGGGGGGTCCATCGGCGGCGTGCTCACTGGCTTTCGCGCCGCGTTGAACAACCACAACCGTCGTGAACTGTCGAAGCAGGCAGACCGGTTGACCGTCCTCAATCGCATCCTCCGACACGAGGTCCTGAACAAGGTGAACGTCATCCGCGGCTACGCTGACCTCGGTACCGAGCAGACGGCGGTGGGGACGTCGAGTCTGCAGGTCATCCAGCGAAACGCCGACCGTATCGACGACTCGATTACCGAACTGCGGGCTATCGTCGGGCCGGCGGGCGAACGCCCCGTCTCGACCGACGTGCTGTCGGCGCTTCGAACGGCAGTCGACGACGTCTCTGCGGCACATCCCGAGGCGACGATTTCGCTCGATATCGATGCACAGGAGCGGCTACGGGTTCTTGCTGACGCCCACCTCGATACTGCGCTCAGGCACCTGTTGGACAACGCAATCGTCCACGCCGGCTGCGACAGCCCACACGTCTCGGTGGCCGTCTCGGCGGCAACAGACCGCGTCGAAATCGCGATTGGAGACGAAGGACCGGGCATCCCCGACGACGTGGCGGCCGTCCTCGAAGAGCGTCGCCTTCCCGAGTACGACGACCCGACGACAGGATTCGGACTCACACTCGTTCGTCTCCTCATCGTCGACAAATACGGCGGCATCGTCGACGTCGACGCCACCGACGAAGGGTCCGTCGTGGCCGTCACGCTCGCCCGACCGATAGACAGGAGCATCGCCGACAACAGCGAATACGGCGTCCCACCGTTCATCCTCGGCGTGACCGCCATCGCTGGAATCGTCGCCGGCGTCCTGATGGGTCTCGTCTCGCAGGAACTCACGGGCTCGCTCGCCATCATCGGCGCGCTCTACGGCGTGATGAACGGCGGCGTCGGCTGGGTTCTCCACATCTTCCACAGTGTCGTCTTCGGCATCCTCTTCGCAGTGGCCGTGACCCGCCGCAACCCATTGGACGTCCTCAACCGACCGGTTGCGACGACGGCGCTTGGCGTCGCCTACGGCCTGTTCCTCTGGTTCTTCGCCGGCGGGTTCGTCATGCCGCTGTGGCTTCGAGCCGTCGGGATTCCCGCGACTGTCCCGTCGCTCTCGATGCCAATCTTCGTCGCACACGCAGTGTGGGGTGCCGTCTTCGGTGCGATATTCGCTGCGGGTATCGCCCGTCACTGGTGAGCTAAGAGCTACCAAACATTTGTCAGGTTGGGTGAGTGGACTGTGTATGAACCGCCAGAACTGGCGAGGGTTCGTCTTCCTCCTCGTGGGGATTGCACTTCTGGCGAATCCGCTCTATCTGTATCCTGACAACGTCTCCTACGAGACAGCGGTGACGTTCGAGGGGGAGCAAATCGACGAGATTCCTCGCCACGGGCAGCTCGAAATGGACCTCCGCTACGGGAACCTCCAAACGGACATCCACTGGTGTCCGGGAAACGGTCGTGAGTGCGCGATTGCCGAGGCACTGGCCGACGGACAGACGCTCCGATACGACATTCCGTCACATCGCGAACCCGGAGACTACGACGAACCGTTCCCCGCGGACTACGACTACATTCACCTCAGCGAAGGAGAAGGCGACTATTATCGGCCCGCTCAAACGGTCGAAAACGGGTCGGTGGTCCTCTCGCTCGAACAGGTCGACGAAGGGACGGTGATGCAGGCCGCCGCCGAGGAGTATCACAGCGACCGACCCCTCCACGCGGCCGTCGAAAACGGCACCACCACAGTCGTCGAGGACGAAGTGTACTGGGACGGGGCGATACTCGTCGAACAGAACGGGAACTACTACGTCGTTCGCGCAGTCGAGAGCGACCGTTACCCGACCGGCTGGGGATGGAAAGCACCGTCACCAATCGTCATCGACGCGATGCGACTCGCGGCGTGGATTGGCGGCGTCGCGCTCATCTGGCGCGCAGGTGAGTGGACAGAACGCGGTCGCTAGCGGGGTGAAAACAGGAAAAATGGTTCGAGCGAGCCGGCTTACGTTCCGTGTGCCCAGCTGCCCATGTATTCGCGCTGTTCGTCGGTCAGCGAGTCGAACTCGATGCCTTCTGCTTCGAGTTTGATTTCGGCGACTTCGCGGTCGAGTTCGTCCGGCACGTCGTGGACGCCGGCGTCGTAGGCGTCACCGTTCTCGACGATTTCGCGGACGACGACGGCTTGCACACCGAACGACTGGTCCATGACTTCGACGGGGTGGCCGAGTGCGATGGGCGACGCGAGGTTGACGAGGCGGCCCTCTGCGAGGACGTTCAGGCGGCGACCGTCTTCCATCTCGTAGGCGTCGACACCGTCACGGGCTTCGTACTCGTCGACGGCGAGGTCCGAGAGCGCGTCGAGGTCGATTTCGATGTCGAAGTGCCCGGCGTTCGCGAGGAGGACACCGTCTTTCATGTTCTCGAAGTCCTCGCGGGTGATGACGTCGCGGTTGCCGGTGGTCGTGATGAACACGTCACCGACCTTCGCGGCCTCTTCCATCGGCATCACGTCGTAGCCTTCCATGTGGGCTTCGAGGGCGCGGCGTGGGTCGACTTCCGTGACGATGACGTCTGCGTTCTGGCCGGCGGCCTTCTTCGCGACACCCTTGCCACAGTAGCCGTAGCCACCGACGACGACGTTCTTGCCGGCGTACGAGAGGTTGGTCGTCATGGCGATGGTCGCCAGCGACGACTCACCGGTGCCGTGGACGTTGTCGAAGAGCGTCTTCATCGGCGTGTCGTTAACGGCGAAGACGGGGTACTTCAGTTCGCCGTCGGCGTCCATCGCTCGAAGGCGGTGGACACCAGTCGTCGTCTCTTCTGCGCCGCCGAGGATGGTGTCGATGAGTTCGGGGTACTCCTCGTGGATGGTGAACACCATGTCCATCCCGTCGTCGACTGTAATGGTCGGTTCGTGGGCGATGACTGCGTCGATGGCAGCGTAGTAGTCGTCGTCACCGACGCCGCGAACGGCGTACGACGTGATGTCGTCGTTCGCGTCGAGTGCCGCCGAAACGTCGTTGTGCGTCGAAAGCGGGTTGCACCCGGTGATGGCGACTTCCGCGCCACCGAGGGCGAGCAGTTCGACGAGGTTCGCCGTCTTCGCCTCGACGTGCATAGCCATCCCGATGACCTGCCCGTCGAACGGTTTGTCGGCCTCGAACTGGTCGCGCAGTTCCTGCAGGATGGGCATGTGCTGGAGTGCCCAGTCCATCTTGCGACGTCCCTCTTTCCGGGCGGCCTCGACGTCGTCGAGGTGCTCGGAGACAGGAGCGTAGTGTTCGCTCATGGCCGGTGGTTCGGAGAGGTGTCCGAAAACCCTACCGAAGGGAGATGCACCAACTGACCCCGAATCTACAAGTGTCAACGGAGCGATTGGCATGGAGAGGCCTGATGCTCGTTATAGATGACGGCACGACGATGGCCGAGCAAGAGCTGTTCGCTCTGATGAGTGCACCAGCGGTTCCCGACCTGCTGCGCGTGGCTGACGAGCCACTGACAGTCAAAGAGCTGAGTTGCCGCGCCGACGTTCCCCTCTCGACGGCGTACAGAGAGGTCAAACGCCTCCACGAGGCATCGCTCCTCGAGAAGTCGATAATGGTCGACCACAGCGACGGCCGACACGTGGCGCAGTACTGTCGAACGTTCGAGCGGATGGAGGTCTGCGTCACCGACGACGGCCTTCGCATCGAACTCGCAAGGTAGCCCCGACTTCGGAGTGGGGTCCGATTCTGTCGATTCTGAACGCTCAGGCGCGTTCGTGGAGTGCTTCGGTGGCCTCACGAGCGCGGTCCATGACGGCCGACTCGTCGAGCGTCAAGACCTCACGGTCACGCATCAAGACCTGCCCGTCACAGATGGTGTGTCGAACGTCTGACCCGCGGGTGGCGTAGACGAGATGACTCACGAGGTTGGTCGCGGGCGTGAGGTGCGGTGCGTCGAAGTCGACGACAGCGATGTCGGCGACACCACCGACTTCGAGTTTCCCACCCGGAAGGCCGATAGCTTCCGCAGAACCGGCTGTTGCCATGCGAATCACGTCCGGCGCAGCGACCGCACTGGCGTCGTCTGCAGCGAGTTTTCCAATCATCGCGGCGTCACGCATCTCGTCGAACATGTCGAGGTCGTTGTTCGAGGCGGCGCCGTCGGTTCCGATGCCGACCGTGACTCCCGCGTCGAGCATCGCTTGCACTGGTGCCATACCCGAGGCGAGTTTCATGTTCGACGCCGGGCAGTGGACGACGCCCGTGCCCGCGTCGGCGAGCAGGGATATCTCTTCGTCGTCGACGTGGACGCCGTGAGCGAGGAAGTCGTCGGCCGTCAGCATGCCGAGGTCCTGTGCGTACGCGAGTGGGCGCTCGTCGCGTTCGTCGACGATGGGGTCGACTTCGTTCGTCGTCTCGTTGGCGTGGTAGTGGACCGGAATGCCCTCGTCGTGTGCTTCTTCGGTTGCCCCACGCAGGTACTCTTCACCGACCGTCGTCAACGAGTGCGGCATCACTGCCGTCCGGATTCGGCCGTCTGCGGCACCATCGAACTCACGGGCCACGTCGAGGCTCTCTTCGATGTCGTCCCACGCGTCTTCGTCGTCTTTCCCGATGGTGACGGCGCCGTGACCGACGCGGGCTCGGAGCCCTGCTTTCTCGACGGCAGCGACGACTTCGGGGACGTGGAAGTACATGTCCGCGAACGCAGTGGTTCCGGATTTAATCATCTCGACCAGCCCGAGTTCTGCGCCGATGCGCACGTCGTCGGGCGTGAGCGCGGCCTCTGTCGGCCAGATGTCTTCTTGCAGCCACGCATCCAGTGGCTTGTC
This sequence comes from Haloferax marinisediminis, assembly GCF_009674585.1. Lineage (NCBI taxonomy): Archaea > Methanobacteriati > Methanobacteriota > Halobacteria > Halobacteriales > Haloferacaceae > Haloferax > Haloferax marinisediminis. Next base: position 513,249 of record NZ_WKJP01000001.1, read on the forward strand.
GTCGGCGTAGCCTCGGAGCAGCGTCATCGAGACGTGACAGTGAGCGTTGACCAGACCCGGCATGACCAGACAGCCCTCGGCGTCGAGTGTCTCGTCCGCCTCAGCGTCGAGGTCGGACCCGATGTCGAGGATGGTTCCCTCGTCGCGGTCTACGAGAACGTCGGCGTCTTCGACTGTCCCGTCGGGACGGAGAACCTGTCCGTCCGTGATTCGGAGCGTATCCATGTCGGGCGTTCGGTTCGGGTACGTCGTGAATCCACCGTCTCGGCGCGACGGTCGAACGAAGAGTTTTCAAATCCCGCCTCGTCGGCCCACTCAGCGCCCAGAAACCCGGTTCCCGAAAATCGAGAAGCAGGAAGCCCCTTACGTATAACCCCCAATTATGCAGGTGCATGGAGCCCCTGTTACGGTTCGCGCTCGTTCCGGGGCACGTCCAGACTGCAGAGAGTCCGTTCATCACTGTCGTCGTCGTCCTCGCAGGGATTGCATCGGTGATGCTCGCGGGCCTCGGCGTCGCGGTGTTCTACCGCAGACAGACGCGGTCGCACCTGCTCATCGCGCTGGCACTCCTCGTGTTCGCGTCACGAGCGTGCATCGCCGGCCTGTCGCTCGGCGGCGTCCTCTCGTCGTTCGACCACCACATCGTCGAACACGGGTTGGACTTCGCGATGGCGTCACTCGTCCTCGCGGCCATCTACTACGCCCGGAAAATCGAGCGCGAAGCAGGGGTAAACGAACCATGAGCGAGACACGAATCCGCGTCGCAGACCACATCAAGCACAACCCGGGAGTCCACTTCAACGAGCTCGTGCGCGCGCTCGACCTCGCCCCCGGCCAAGTACAACACCACGTCCGCCGACTCCTCTCCGACGAGACGGTTCATCGAACCGAATACTACGGGCGAACCCACTACTATCCGCCCGAGTTCGACGAGTGGGAGCGCGGCGCTCTCGCGCTCGTCCGACGGGAGACGTCGCGTGACATCCTCGGGCATCTCATCGAACACAGTGAGGCGCGTCCCGACGACGTCGCCGAGGAAATCGGCGTCGCCCGAAGCACGCTAGAGTGGCACCTCAACCACCTCACCGAGCGCGACGTGGTCCGAAAAGAACGTGACCTACACAATCGCGTGACGCTCGTCCTCACCCACCCGAACCGGACTACCAAACTCTTAGACGACGTGTCGCCGTCGCTTCCGGCACGGTTCGTCGACCGATTCGACCGCCTGCTCGACGCACTCATCGACGGCTAACCCGCCGACCACCCGTTTCCCATCTCCGTGCGTCGGGCGAAAGCCAATTAGCCCCTGAGTGTGAGGTGTCGGTATGCGAATCGCCGTGCCCAACAAGGGCCGTCTGCACGAACCGACCATCGACCTCTTGGAACGTGCGGGACTTCACCTCGACAACGGTGCCGACCGAAAACTCTACGCTGGAACCGTCGACCCCGACGTGACCGTTCTCTTCGCGCGCGCCGCCGACATCCCCGAGTACGTCCGCGACGGGGCCGCCGAAGTCGGCATCACGGGACTAGACCAGGTCCGCGAGTCCGGCCACGAACTCGAAGACCTCCTCGACCTCGAATACGGCAAGTGTCGTCTCGTCCTCGCCGCGCCAGAAGACGGCGACATCGACTCGGTCGAAGACGTCGCCGGCAAAGTCGTCGCCACCGAGTTCCCACACATCGCCCGGACGTACTTCGACGAGAAAGGTATCGACGCCGAAGTCGTCGAAGTGACCGGTGCGACGGAACTCACTCCCCACGTCGAGATGGCCGACGCCATCATCGACATCACCTCGACGGGGACGACGCTCAGAGTCAACCGACTCGCCGTCATCGACGAGGTCCTCTCGTCGTCGGTTCGACTGTTCGCCCGTCCCGACGTGGTCGACGACCCGAAGGTCCAGCAACTCGTCATGGCGCTCGAATCCGTCCGCTCTGCGGAGGGCAAGCGCTACTTGATGATGAACGCACCGCGCGAGAAACTCGACGAGGTTCGAGAGGTCATTCCGGGCCTCGGCGGCCCAACCGTGATGGACGTCGCCGGCAACGACACCGTGGCCGTCCACGCCGTCGTGAACGAACGCGACGTGTTCGAAGTCGTCAGCGACCTCAAGAACGTCGGTGCCAGCGGTATCCTCGTCACCGAAATCGAACGGTTGGTCGAATAGCGGAGTTCACTTCCGCCACCGTAACTCCGGAATCGTCACGCTGGGGTCCAATCGGAGTGTCCCGTATCTGAACTGCACGTACCACGCGATGACCGCCATCCCCGCGACCATCGCACCCACACCGAAGAGGCCTGCTTCCGGGCCGAATGCGCCACCGGTGACGATATCCGGTCCCTGTTCTGTCGTCTCGACGAGTGACGTTCCGAAGTCGAGGCCACTCACGGCGAACCCGTAGACGCCACCCTGCACGAAGTTCCACGAGATGTGGATACCGACTGGAATGGCGAGGTTGCCCGTCAGAACGTATCCAAAGCCGAGCATGACGCCCGCGAACGTGATGCTGAGCGTACTGGCGACACTCGAATTCGGGTTCTGGAGGTGGGCGAGGCCGAAGAGTGCAGACGAGGCGACGAGGGCGACGAGAATCGCCGTCCGGACGTCGAATCGCCAGCGCATTCCCTCGGCGATGTCCGTGAGCACGACACCTCGCAACAGGAGTTCCTCTGCGAGTCCGACGGAGATGAAGAACACGAACAGCGCCGCAGCGCCAGCGAGGCGGTCGATTCCGAACCCAACCTCGTCGACGACGAGCCACTCGGTCGCGAGTCCGACGAGGAAGATACCGGTCATCAACGCACCACCGAGAACGAGTCCGAACACGAGGTCAGTGAGCCAGTCACGGTCGATGCCGAACCCGAGGTCGGAAATCGTCCGCCGGTCGACGTACCGGGCGGCGACGTATCCACCGATTCCGGTCGCACCAGTCAGGACGACGGAGACGAAGACTCGGGCGAGGACGCTCGTCTCGACGACGTCACTGAACGAGATGGTGATTCCCACACCGATGACGAGCGAGATGAACACGACGACGACGAGCGTCGCCACCAGTCGAAACGGGGCGCGCAAGCGTCGTTCGGCGTCGTTCCAGACGAGTCTGCGTGGAGACACGCGTGTCGGTTCTCCGTCATCCATTAAGAAAGTACGCTGGGACGAGCGTCACCTCAGATGGGTGCGCTCGTCAGGAGGACGAGGAGGCCGAACAGGATGACCCCGAGGATGATGGTTACGACGAAGTGGATGAACACCGCGTACGCAGTGAGTCGAGTCGACCGGCCGTAGAGGTACTTGACCAGCACGAAGTCGGACCCGATCGCGAGTGCGAGGGCGACGAACGAATTCCACCCGAACGACGTGAAGACGACGGCAATCGCCGCGGGGACTGGGCCGACGGCGAACGCCTTCTTGCGTTCGACGTCACCGAAGACGTTTCGCACGGCGATGTGCGCAGTGAGAGAGAGAAACAGCGCGAACAGCGCGAACGTTCCGGCGACAGCGGTGACCGGCGCACCGGAAGCGGCCGTCTGCAAGATGAGCGCGTCCATATCGGCCCGTCGGACGCGACGAACTTAGGTTCGGTCGATTCGTGTCGCGTTAGAACGAGCTGCCGAGCAGTCCGAGTTCTGAGAGTCGCTCCATGATAACGTCGACTGCTGCCTCTGCATCTGCTGGTTTCTTGCCGCCGGTGATGACGAGTTTGCCCGACCCGAAGAGAAGCGCCACCACGCTCGGTTCGTCGAGACGGTAGACGAGACCCGGGAACTGCTCGGGTTCGTACTCGATGTTCTCCAGACCGAGGCCGATCGCGATGGCGTTGAGGTTCAGATTCTCGCCTAAGTCTGCGCTGGTGACGATGTTCTGAACGGTGATTTCAGGGTCTTCGTCGACAGGAATCTGGAGTTCTCGAAGTTTGTCGAAGACGATACCGAGACTCTCGTGTACGTCGGCCGTCGACTTCGCACCGGTGCAGACGATCTTACCCGAGCGAAAGATGAGCGCCGCAGATTTCGGATTCTGCGTCCGATAGACGAGACCCGGGAACTGTTCCGGGTCGTAGTCGGCGCCTTCGAGGTCCATAGCCACACTCTGGAGGTCGAGTTCTTGGCCGATTCCCGTGGAGGCGACGACGTTTTCGATGTTGATGGTGTCCTTGGGGTCGGTCATGCAACATTTTAAGTCTCGTATTTAACGTTTAAAAAGATTGGTGCAAGAGTTTGACAATTTAGATTCGCCGTCGGATAATCTGGACGTTCCGGGCCGTGACGATGGTCCCGAGTAATGTCAATGCAGTGGGAACTGCGAGTCGGGCAGTCGTCGGTCTGAGTGTCCAGTACGCGGCGACGAAGAGCACGACTGAGACGACTTTCAAGACGGCGAACGACCCCGGTCCGGGGTCACCACCAGAGAGAAATCGAACGATTGGGTTGCCCTCCTGTACGCCTGCCATCCTGACCCCGACGATGGTCGTGACGTAGTCGCCGAGGCCGTAGGCGAGTGCCGCCGCACCCCAGAGGATGGCGTCGAGCGAAGTCATGCGGGTGGATTCGGACCATCCATGATAAATCTCGCCGTCTGTGGTCGAACAGATACCGTCTCTCTGGTGGGTGCCCGACTGCCGACTCGGACGGCAGACTCGTCGGCGACCGATACCCTCATTTTTCCGCCCCGTCAGGTCCGAGCGTGTACGGATTGGAACTCGCCGGCGAGGAAGACCCGTTCGCCGCGCGTGAGGCCGAAGCGGCCGCGACGGCAATCGAGGTCGTCGCACCGGGCCTCGCCACCGCCCGCGGCGTCGACATCGAGCGAGCCACGCAGCTCGCGTACACCCGCCGCGTCGTCGAACTCGTCGGGAACTGCGACCCCGACGTCGAGGCCGCTAGCGCACTCGTCGAAGCCGCCAGCATCGACCGCGAAGGAACCGTCGCCGTCCGCGCCCGCGACATCCGTGGCCTGACAGACGTCAGTACGACCGACGCCGAGCGGACCGTCGGGTCGGTCCTCGTCGAGCGCGGCTTCGACGTGGACTTGGACGACCCAGACCACGAACTCCGCGTCTACTTCTCGGAAGGAACGTGTCTCGTTGGCTGGGCCGTCGCCGAGAGCGTCCGTGACTTCGCGGACCGTAAACCAACCGACCGCCCGTTCTTCCAACCGGGGAGCATGGCCCCCGTGGACGCCCGTGCCTTCGTCAACATCGCTGGCGCGGAACCGGGTGCTCGAATTTTGGACCCGATGTGCGGCACCGGCGGCGTCCTCCTCGAAGCGGGACTCGTCGGTGCCGACGTCGTCGGCGTCGACGCACAGGCGAAGATGGCCCGTGGTGCGCAGGTGAACGTAGACCACTACGTCGGCGACGGGCACGTGATTCGTGGAGATGCGACGTCACTCCCGCTCTGTGACGACACCATCGACGGCGTGGTGTTCGACGCGCCCTACGGAAGACAGTCGAAGATTGCCCGACACACGCTTGCGGACTTAGTCGGCGGTGCGTTAGAAGAGGTGTACCGGGTCGCGCCGCAGTGTGTGATGGTCGCCGACCGGTCGTGGGTCGACGAAGCAGAAGCTGCGGGCTGGGAGGTCGAACAGGTGTTCGAGCGGCGAGTTCACCGGTCGCTCGTCAGGCACGTGCATATTCTGCGCCGATAACGTCGGCAAGACAGCTTTCGAACCTCCACACGTGGCACTCAGCGTAGTTCTACTCCAGTACCGCAGTGTGACGAGCGCAACCGCTCAGAGTGTTAGAACGACGGGGTAGGTCAGCCAGCCAAACCCACCGTGGAAACCACGAGGGTCGAAAGGAGCCGTCTGACCGTGCCGTCTACATGAGACTCTCTGCTGGCGCTATAAGACACCTGCGGAACTACAGTTTGACACGTGCGCCAAACGCCGGCGAGAGAACGTGAACAACCTACCCGGCTTATTCCAACGCGTACCGATTTTCCCGATACGAGTCGCCACCGATGGTCGTCTTCGCCTCGTCGACGAACTCGAATCCGAACTGTTCGTAGAAGGTGTTTCCCGGCTCGTTCTCGGCGAGAACCATCGCGTTGATTCGGTCGACGCCTTCGGTAGAGAGGTCGCCACGTATTCGTTCGAGCAACTCGGACCCGACGCCCTGCCGTCGGTGGTCGGGGTGGACGTACAGACGGAGGATGTACCCCTCGTGTTCGTCGTTGCTCCACGTCGCGTGAGCGAATCCGACAACCGATTCGTCGCGTTCGGCGACGAGCACGAGTGACCGCGCCGGGAGCAGCGCATCCGCGATTTGCTCGTGTGCGTACCAGTCTTCGACACCCGCGTCGATAGTCTCGCGTGTCAGTATCTCCGGGTAGTCAGTCTCCCACGACCGTTTCGCCACCCGTCGAATCGCCTCGATGTCGTCCTCGGTGGCCGCTCGTATTGGCATGAGAATAAGTACCACGGGTACACCGATATTCCTTCCCTTCAGCACGGACTGCGAGATTACCGCTTCGCCAACACCGTTTCGCCCGCTCGAACCGACTCGCCTTTCTCCACGACGATGTCGTCCGAACTGAACCCCTCGGGCAACAGCACGTCCGCCCGAGAGCCAAAGTCGATGTGGCCAATCTTGTCGCCGCGTTCGAGGTCGTCTCCAGCGGAAACGTACGGGTGTATTCGCCGGGCGAACGCACCCGCAATCTGGGACACCTCGTACTCGCCGTCGTCGGATTCGACGGTGATATCGACGCGCTCGTTCTTGTCCGAGTCTTTCGAGAACGCCGGTTTGTGCGCACCGGGACGGTGCGTCACGTCCTGAACGGTTCCGGAAACGGGGGCGCGGTTGACGTGAACGTCGGTGACGTTCATGAACACCCCAACACGAATCCGGCCGTCTTCGACGCGAATCACCGAAACGTGGCCGTCGGCGGGTGAGATGATACCCGATTCGGCGGGTGGCGACCGGTCCGGGTCACGGAAGAACCACAGAACGAACACGCCGACGCCGAGGAGGACGGCACCTACCGGTGGGAACACGAACGTTGCGACTGCCGCGCCGAGGAATGCAGGAACGGCAAACCGTCGATAGCCGGGGGCGAACTGCATCTATGCCTCACCACGGACGTCGGCGCCCCAACTCGTCAGGAGGTGCGTGATGTGCAGACGGTCGTCGATACCTGTCGAGAGGTCCAGATCCACCTGGCCGGCGATTTCGTGGAGGCGCGCGAGTTCGCCGTCCGCGAAGCGTTCGGGAGTGGCGTCCGCGACACGGAGGACGTCACGGAGGAGTTCCTGCCCCTCGTAGCCCTCGTCGTCGAGGAGCGTCGTAATCGTCTTGCGGGCGTCCTTAATATCGCCGTCGCGAGCGTTGATGAGGAGCGTCTTCAAGTCGTCGTCGAAGCCGACGTCGCCGAGCGCGGCGTGGACCGTCGACATGGTGACTTCGTCCGCCTCGTTGGCCGTTCGCTGGGCCGAGAGGATGGCCTTGCGAATGTTCCCACCGGAGGCGTCGACGAGGAACTGGAGGCCGCCAGCGTCGTAGTCGATACCCTCGGCATCGAGGATGTCCGCGACGAGGGCTTCGAGCGCGTCGTCGTCCGGTGCGGGCATCGGGATGGGGAAACACCGCGAGCGAATCGGTGGGATGAGTTTCGACGGCTGGCGCGTGGTGATGACGAACTGCGTCGTTCGGTGGTGTTGTTCCATCACCCGGCGGAGCGCCTGCTGGAAGTCCTCGCGGATGGCCTCGGCGTTGTCGAGGACGATGGTCTTGTACTCACCCGACATCGGGGCGTAACTGGCCGACTCCTTGAGCACGCGATTTATCATATCGCGTTTCGCCATGCGACTCCGGCCGTCGAGGAACTGCTCGAAGCGCGGGTCCTGTCGAATCTGCTTCTTCGTCCGGTTGAAGAAGTCCGCGACGTTGAGTTCGATGAGGTCGTTCTCCGGGTCGGCGTGTGCTTCCTCTGCGAGTGCACGGACTGCAGCAGTCTTGCCGACGCCCGGCGGCCCCTGAACCACGAGGTTCATCGGTTCGTCCACGGCGCGACGAAGGCGCTCGCGGACCTCCTGTTGTGGGAGGTCGTCGAGCGTCGGCGCATGCGTCTCGGTCCACAGCGGCGCGTCCATTGGATTTCGGTAACAGTCGGTCGGGTAAGAATCGGTCGGTCCGTCGCACTCGGTGGGGTCTGAGCCCAGAACGATTCGACGCACGTTTAGCCCCGCCGCTATCAGTATCAGCCATGTCCATGCGTGCGACCTTCCTCGGGACCGGCGGGGCCGTCCCCACCACGGCGCGAGCGCCGAGCGCGTTTCTCGTAAACCGCGACGGCGAGCGCCTGCTGTTCGATTGCGGGGAGGGAACTCAGCGACAGATGATGCGGTTCGGAACCGGGTTCGGCATCAGCCACCTGTTCGTCACGCACCTCCACGGCGACCACATCCTCGGCATTCCGGGGCTGATTCAGACGCTCGATTTCAACGAGCGAGAGGGGCCACTGGCCATCCACGGCCCACCGGGAAGCAAGCGCCATCTCCGGCGTCTCGTCCACGCCGGTGGCTACCAGCCCGGATTCCACGTCTCGTTCCACGAAGTCTCTCCCGGGAACGTCGCCTACAGCGCCGACGACTACGAAGTCCGAACCTTCGAGACCGAACACCGAACCTCCTCGATTGGCTACGCCCTCGTCGAAGACGACCGGCCCGGCCGGTTCGACCGCGAAAAGGCCGAAGAACTTGGCGTCCCAGTTGGCCCGGCCTTCGGTCGCCTCCACAACGGCGAAGACGTCGAACTCGAAGATGGGACCGTCGTCAAGTCTGACCAGGTCGTCGGCGACCCCCGACCCGGTCGAAAAGTCGTCTACACCGGCGACACGAGACCACTCGACTCGACAGTCGACATCTCCCGCGACGCCGACTTGCTCGTCCACGACGCGACGTTCACCGACGAGGAAGCAGACCGGGCAAAATCGACCGCCCACTCGACTGCACGTGAAGCAGCGCGCGTCGCCCGCGACGCGAACGTTCGCCGGTTCGCACTGACTCACGTCTCGGCCCGGTACGCGGCCAATCCGAACCCGCTTCTCGAACAGGCGCGAGAAGTCTACCACGGCGACGCGTTCGTCGCCGAAGACGGGCAGAAAGTCGAGATTCCGTTCCCGGATAGCGAGTAGCCACCCGACACGCACGCTTTTCTCGCCACCGCACACATCGTCTTGCGTGCCAACCAACGCCTTCCACATCGTAGACGTGTTCGCGACGGCGACGTACGCCGGGAACCAACTCGCCGTCTTCGAAGACGCCGACACGCTCACAGACGAGCAGATGGCCGCACTCGCACAGGAGATGAACTACTCCGAGACGACGTTCATCGAAGGCGGCAATCCGGACGACGGCTTCGACGTTCGCATCTTCACCCCCGGCGGAGAGATTCCGTTCGCCGGCCACCCTACGCTCGGAACTGCCGCAGTCCTTCGCGAGCACTTCGACGCCGGCGACGAGGTGACGTTGAACCTCGGTGTCGGACCGATTCCGGTCGAAGTGCGCACGGGGAACGGCAACGAGGAGTACTGGATGACGCAGAACGCGCCGGAGTTCGGCGACGAACTCGACCACGAGACGCTCGCAGACGTACTCTCGCTCGACGTATCCGACCTCGACACTGACTGGCCGGTACAGGTCGTCTCGACTGGCCTCCCTGCGGTGATGATTCCGCTACTGGACCGCGATGCACTGGGCCGATGCACGGTCGACCCGGCAGCGTACCAGGCATTCGTGAGCGACGTGGGCGTCGAGAATCTCTTTCCGTTCTGTCCGGACCCACGCGACGAGGCGAACGACATCGCAGCGCGAATGTTCGCCCCTGGTCACGGCGTCCCCGAAGACCCAGCCACTGGAAGTGCAAACGGGAACTTCGCCGGCTATCTCGCCCGCCACCGCTACTTCGGTGACTCCGAAGTCGAGGCGACCGTCGAACAGGGCTACGAGATGGGTCGCCCCTCGCACCTCTTCCTCGAAGCGAGCGACGACGGCGACGAGGTGTCCGTCCGCGTCGGTGGAGCGGTGGAGTTCGTCGCAGAAGGGAATCTGGTCTGAGTCGGCAGTTCTGGACTCAGTCCAGGTGGTCGTCACAGACCGGATTTCGGCCGTCGTCGAGAAGCACGACGGGGACGCCGAGAACGACCCATTCACGCACGTATCGCCGAATGGTCGTCGCCGGCGCGCCACACTCGACGCACGTGGCATTCGTGTCTGAGGACGTCGATTCGAGTATCCGCCTACGCGGCCCAAACGTCGTCCGCGAGTACGCCGGTGTTTTGAACAAGAGATAGCCGAGACTGGCGACGACACCGACAGCGACGAGTGGCAGGACGAACCGCCCTGCACTCGTCCGCACGAGTGCGCCGATGATGACTAAGAGAACAACCACGACGACGAGTTCGCGGCGGAGTCGCATCAGGCCGAACTGGTGGAGTTGCTGGAATCGCTCGACGAGGACGACGAAGACGAGGATGAGGACGTGGAGGAGGACGACCCGTCACTGTCGAGCGACCGCACGAACTGCGGATAGCCGTCCCCACCGACCGGGATGTACACCGTGTCCGTCTCGTCTAACTTCTCGATGTACTTCTGGGCGAGCACCTCGTCAGAGAGTGACTCCGCGAGGATGCGGTTGGCGTCGGCTTCACCCTGTGCCTCGATTCGCTTCCGTTCTGCTTCGAGTTCTTCGACGGCCAGTTCGTCTTGTTTCTGTTGGCGTCGTTGTTCGGTAATCTCCTTTTGTTCGACGGCCTGCGCGTACTCGGAGGGGAGTTCCACGTTGCGAATCTGAACCGCTTCGAGGATGAGGCCGGCCTCTTCGAACTCCGCACCGAGTTCTCGTTCGGCGGCGGCCTTCAGCTGCGTCTGGCCCTCGCCGGTGTAGATGACCGTGACCGGGAGGCGTCCGGCCTCGGTGCGGAGGACAGACCGAATCGACGGCCGGATGAGACGCTCTTCGGCGGACTCGACCGTCCGGTAGTTCTGGTAGAACTTGACCGCTTGCGCGGCGTCGACGCGGTAGCGGACCGTCACGTCGATGTCGGTTCGGAGGCCGTCCTGTGTGAGGACGGTGATGGCGTCGTCGCCCTGTCGTTCACCTTCGCTGGCAGCCGAAGACATCGTGTACGACTGCGGACGAACCGAGAGGGAGACGGTAGATTGCGAGACTGGATTGACGAGGTGCGCACCGGGGTCGAACACCGTGCCCGTCGTCGCACCCCACTTCTTGACCACCTTTACGTTCCCCTCTTCGACGGGTTCCCACGCGAGCAGTCCCGCGATGGGTGCAGCGACGAGGAGGAGGGCGATACCAGCAATGAGGGCAATCCGCGTCAGCGACCGGGGAGTCACCGACGGCGGGTCGGGGATGTCTGAGCTCATCGTGTCGATATTATGCCCATCTGATTTGTTACTTCCGTGTCAAGCCACGTCACAACCGGCAGCGTGCGTCACGACGCTCGTGGACTGAACTGAGACACCTCGGCGTGGAGTATATATTCAGTGCGTCCCTAGTCGGCGACGTGAACGACCGGACGAGCGCGCTCGACTCGGTCGTCTTCGGCGTTGATATCCAAAGCGGCGACGTCCGCGGGGATTCCCCCTCGTACGCCCTCGTCGTGTTGGACACCCGAGACACCGAGTCAGACGAGGTCCGAATCGAACGAGACGTCGTCTCCTTCCGCAAGTTACGTCGCCTCATCGAGCGCGACGAACCCGCACTCGTCGCGACGGACAACATGTACGAACTCGCGACGGACAAAGACGACCTGGTTCGCTTCCTGCGATGGCTTCCTCACGAGACCAGACTGGTGCAAGTCACGGGGGCCGAACGGCCAGAACCACTCTCCCGAGTGGCATCACGCCACGGCGTCCCCTACGGCAAAGAGCCGATGAAAGAGGCGGAAGCGGCCGCCAGACTCGCCCTTGCGAACGTCGGCTACGAAGTCGTCGCCTTCGAGAACACGACCACAGTCAAGGTCTCTCGCGGGCGGTCGACCGGTAAGGGTGGCTGGAGCCAAGACCGCTACACGCGGCGTATCCACGGGTCGGTCAAACAGCAGTCCCGTGAGGTCGAAGCGGCGCTCAAAGAGGCGAACCTCACGTACGAACACGAGGTGACCGAAAAGTACGGTGGCTACTCACAGGCGCTGTTCACGGTCGAAGGGCGACCACAGGACATCCCCGTCTCCTCACGGCGGTCCGGTGACACCCGTATCGAAATCGAGCGCGAACGACGCGACGGCATCGAGTTCGAACCGCTGGTCAAGCGGCGTGACCGCGTCATCGTCGGTATCGACCCCGGAACGACCACCGCCGTCGCTGTCGTCGGACTCGACGGACGCGTCCTCGACGTCCACTCGACCCGAACCGCGGACACAGCGACCATCATCGAATGGCTCATCGAACGCGGTCGCCCGAGTCTCGTCGCCGCCGACGTCAACCCGATGCCAGAGACGGTCGAAAAGTTCCGCCGGAGTTTCGACGCCGCTGGGTGGGCCCCGCCGAGCGACATCCCGGTCGACGAGAAACTCCATCGGACGCGCGAGGTGAACTACGAGAACGACCACGAGCGCGACGCACTCGCGGCCGCGCTGTTCGCCTTCGACGACCACGAAGACCAGTTCGAACGTATCTCGCGGAAGGTTCCCGCCGACGTGGACCGCGAAGAGGTCATCTCTCGCGTCCTCACGAGCGAGGAATCCGTCGAAGCCGTCCTCCGGGAGATGAACGACGACGACACCGACACGGGTGACGACGACGCCGACGAGACACCCGAGCAACCCGAACTCACTCCCGAAGAGCGTCAGATTCGGACCCTGAAGTCGCGTGTGGCCCGGCTGGAATCTCACGTCGAAGACCTGAACGAGTCGCTCGACGAGAAGAACGAGACCATCGAGGAGTACAAGAAGGAGCTCTCCGATGCCCGCCGCGAAGAACGGCGTGAGGCCCGCGAGCGACGTGAAGTGAACCGACTCGAACGCGAAAACGGACGGCTGGAGCGGGAAGTCGAGTCACTCGAAGCCGACAAGGAGGAGTTGGCAGAGAAACTCGACCGCCTCAAGTCGCTGTGGAAACTCGACCACTCGAACTTCGATGACGTGAACACCGACGGCAACCTCGCCCCCGTGAAAATCGTCGAGCAGTTCACCAACGGGGCGCTGGACCACACCGTCGAAGAGTACGGCATTGCCGCCGGTGACGTGGTCTATCTCCGTGACGCCAGCGGAGCAGGGCGAACGACGGCCGAGCGACTCGCAGCGTTCGAGCCACGCGTCGTCCTCCGGTCAGGAAACCTCTCGGACGTCGCCGACGAGGTGCTCTTCGAAGCAGAAGTGCCGGTCGCACCCGCCGACGACCTCACGATTCAGGAGATAGACGAACTCGCCGTCGCCCGCGAATCCGAAATTGCGGCCGCCATCGACGCGTGGGAAGAACGCGCCGAAGCGCGTCGGAAGAAGAACAGAGAGTCGATGGTCGACCAGATTATCTCCGAGCACCGCGCCGAGAACCGGCGACAGTAACGTCGTTTTTATCCTGTCACGTCGTCGCCGCCGGCGAGTCCCCCGACGACGAAGTACAACGCCGCACCGAGGAGTGGCACGAAGAACGCGAACGCGGCCCAGAACGTCGCGTTTCGGCCTTTGAACGTCGCGTCCTTGTGGACCCGATAAGGAAGATAGATGTGGAAGACGAGGAAGTAGACGGCGAAGCCGAGGATGTACGGGAGGAGGTCACCACCGCTCACCGACGCCCACATGACTGCCAGCAGGCCGAAGACGGCGAGCATGAGCGCTGCGAAGATGAAGATTGGCGCTCTCGTTCGAGTTCCTGAGTCGGACATCACCCGGAGTTAGGACCGGGACGTGTTGTCGGTTTCGCCCGCGAGCGGGTTTCCAGAAGTCATATCCCACATCCCCGTCAGAAACCACGTATGGACGCATACGACCTGATCACTCGGAACGCCTCCGAAGTGGTCACGGAGGACGAAGTGCGCGCGCTGGCCGACGACCCCGATGGAAAGCGAGCGTACGTGGGCTACGAGCCTTCGGGAGTCCTCCACATCGGTCACATGCTCACGGCAAACAAGCTCATCGACCTGCAGGACGCGGGCTTCGAGGTCGTCGTGCTGCTCGCCGACGTGCACGCCTACCTCAACGGCAAGGGCACGTTCGAGGAGATTCGCGAGACGGCCGAGCGGATGAAAGAACAGTTCATCGCCTACGGCCTCGACGAGAGTCAGACCGAGTTCGTCCTCGGGTCGGAGTTCCAACTCGACGAGAGCTACGTGCTCGACCTGCACGCGCTCGAACTGGAGACGACGCTCTCGCGTGCCGAGCGTGCGATGGCCGAAATCAAGAGCGGTGAGAGTGTGACCGTCGCGCAGGCAGTCTACCCCATCATGCAGGCGCTGGACATCGTCTACCTCGACGTCGACCTCGCCATCGGTGGGATGGAACAGCGGAAGGTCCACATGCTCGCCCGTGACACGCTCCCGAGCATCAACGAGGACGCACCGACCTGTATGCACACACCGCTCATCGCGGACCTCGCGACTGGCATCGGCAAGATGTCTTCCTCGAAAGGCGTCACCATCTCGATGGAAGACACCACCGAGGACATCGAAGCGAAGGTCAACGATGCCTTCTGCCCGCCGACGGCGGACCCCGAGCCGACCGACGACGGCGAGGCACGTGAGAATCCTGTGCTTCAAATCTTCGAGTACCACGTCTTCCCGCGCTTCGAACGCGTCGTCGTCGAGCGCCCCGACAAGTACGGTGGCAACCTCGAATACGACGACTACGAGTCGCTCGAAGCCGACCTCGAATCCGGTGAACTCCACCCGCTCGACGCGAAGGGCGCGCTCTCGGGCTACCTCGACGAACTCATCGCACCGGGCCGCGAGAAGATAGACGCCTAATCGGCGAACAGGGCCGTCTCAGGCCATCCCGAACATTTTCATCACGTTCTCTGCGAGACCGCCAGCGACGAGCCCCAGTCCCGCGACGACGAGTGCGATACCGGCCGCGACGAGAGGTGCTTGGACAGCGACGATGGCGATTCCTGCGAGGAGACACGCCACGCCAGCGATGCCTTTCGTTCCGAGTTTGTCGAGCATACCACGACGGCGGGCCGGCAGCCCCCTAAACGCGTCGTTCGGCGCGACAGTCCCGTCAGACAAACGTCGGCGGGTTTAAACATGACGACGTAGAAGCGTCGCGCATGAGCGACGACGAGAACGAGCGCCGCCGAGACCTCCGAATGCCGAACGACGACGAAGTGTTCGCCGTCGTGACCAACATGCTCGGTGCCAATCGTGTCCGCGTCCGCTGTGCAGACGGCGTGGAGCGGACCGCTCGCATCCCTGGCCGAATGCAGAAGCGTATCTGGATTCGAGAAGACGACGTAGTCCTCGTCGAGCCGTGGGACTGGCAGGACGAGAAAGGCGACGTGACGTGGCGCTACGAGAAGTCCGAAGCCGACCAGCTCCGCCGCGAAGGCCACATCCAGTAGACTGACTCGCATCGACACCGCGACACCACGATATCGACCGAGACAGACGCTCTGGACGGTCCAGTAGCCGACAAATCCCACGAAGACAGAGCCTGTGGCCTTTTCATCTCGCCTCCCGTAGGCCTAGTTCAATGAGTGACGAGTTCGGCTTGGTCGAACCCCAAGAGGGCGAGGCGTTTGGCGACGAGTGGGAAGAGATAGACCTCTCTGACGACGAGGCAGACCGCATCGCCAAGCGGCGTGACCGCGACTTCGACGAGTTCAGGATTCGGATGAAAGACGCCGACCAGTTCAAAGTCGAACAGTCGGTGTTCGACGACGCCACCTTCGCGGCAATCTACAAACTCGTCCAAGACGGCCACATCGCCGCCTTCGGTGGCCCCATCTCGACAGGGAAAGAGGCCAACGTCTACGAAGCACTCGGCCCCAACGAGACCGAAGTCGCCGTCAAAATCTATCGCATCAACGCCTCGGACTTCCGCCACATGCGGGACTACCTCGAAGGCGACCCGCGATTCGAGGGCATCGGCCACGACAAAGGACAGGTCGTCCGCGCGTGGGTCAGAAAGGAGTTCGCCAACCTCGAACGCGCCCAACGCGCCGGCGTCCGGGTTCCAAAGCCAATCGACGTCCAGCGGAACGTCCTCGTGATGGAACTCGTCGGATTGGCCGAGGACCGGGCGCGCCGTCTCTCCGAGGTGAACGTCGAGAACCCACAGACTGCGTTCGAAGTCGTCCGCGAGTACATGCGCCGCCTCCACCGCGCTGGCCTCGTCCACGGCGACCTCTCCGAGTACAACCTCATCATCCACGACGGCGAACTCGTCGTCATCGACCTCGGCCAAGCGGTGACGATTCACCACCCGAACGCCGAAGAGTTCCTCCGGCGTGACTGCCACAACGTTGCCAAATTTTTCCAGCGGCAGGGTGCCGATGCCGACGAAGACATGCTGTTCGAGTTTGTCACGGCCGACGAAGAGGAGGAATAGTCGATGACGGGAGGCGTCAGGAGTCGATTCCTCGTCGGAGCGTGCGAGTGAGACACGTAGCGCTCCCGCGAGCGAACGCTTAAACCACTCCACTGGGTATCCATCCCTATGCAGCACGTCAAGGTGCCGCAGGACCGTATCGGTGTTCTCATCGGCGAAGGTGGCTCGACGCTTCGAGAGATCGAAAGTCGCGCAGAAGTTCGACTCGACGTCGACTCCGAAAACGGCAGCGTCGCAATCGACAGCGTCGGCGACCCCGTTCTGGGTATGGTCGCCCCCGATGTCGTCCGCGCCGTCGGCCGTGGCTTCGCCCCTGAGGACGCGATGTCGCTCCTCGACGACGATATGCGGATGTTCGAACTCATCGAAATCGACCGGCACACCCGGAACAAGAACGACATGCGGCGCAAGAAGGGCCGACTCATCGGTGAGAACGGGCGCACCCGCGAACTCATGGAAGAGTTGAGCGGTGCAACCGTCGTCATCTACGGGTCGACGCTCGGCATCATCGGCCAACCCGAGGAAGTCGAAGTCGTCCGTCGCGCCGTCGAGATGATTCTCGATGGTGCGCCCCACGGCGCCGTCTACTCGTTCCTCGAACGCAAGCACAACGACCTGACCAGCGGCTTCAACGTTCGCCAGAACAACTGAGGCGCCACCACCGACGGGGCATCCGCAACCGCGGGACCTCACAGACGAGGACACCGTTCACGCGGTCCTGACCCACCGTATCATCTTTTTGCCACACATCGTATCGTGAGTCATGACGCCGCAGTTCGAGACGGTGGATGGACGGTCCGTCCCCGCCGTCACGGCCGACCAGATGCGAGAGGTGGACCGTGTCGCAGTCGAGGAGGTTGGACTCGCACTCCTCCAGATGATGGAACACGCCGGGCGCAATCTCGCCGAGGTCGCTCGTGAAGTCGCAGATGGTGGCCACGTCGTCGTCCTCGCAGGCGACGGTGGGAACGGTGGCGGCGGCATCTGCGCCGCTCGACATCTGGCGAACGGCGGCGCGGACGTGACGCTCGTCCTCGACCGAGACGCAGACGAGTTGACCGGTGCGGCCGCTCGACAGCGTCGCATCCTCGCCGCCACGGATGCGAACGTGGTCGCAGCAGCGGACGCGACACAGACTGAAGTCGCAGCGGCGCACATCCGAGACGCAGCAGTCGTCGTCGATGCACTCGTTGGCTACGGGCTTTCGGGAGCGCTCCGCGGAACGGCAGCATCCCTCGCCGAAGCGACGCTCGACGCCGCCCACGTCGTCTCGCTCGACGTTCCCTCGGGGATGGATGCGACGACCGGCGAGACACCCGGCGTCGCAGTCGAGCCCGACACGACGCTCACACTCGCACTTCCGAAGACGGGACTCACTGCGGCGACTGCTGGCGACCTCGTCCTCGCCGACATCGGGATTCCCCGCGGCGTCTACGACGAACTCGACATCGACTATCGTGACCCCTTCGCTGGCGCACGCCGAGTCTGGCTTCGGATTCGGTAATAAACCCTCGTGATTAGCAGCCCTCTTCGGGGTGCCACTGCACCACTGTGTTGCGTTTTGACATACCAATAAACACAACCCTTTTATAGAATCACAAACAATCAGGCGATGACTATGAGCCAGCGAATGCAGCAGGGTCAGCCCATGATCATTCTGGGTGAAGACTCGCAGCGCACATCCGGTCAGGATGCGCAGTCGATGAACATCACGGCCGGCAAAGCTGTTGCCGAAGCCGTACGCACCACGCTCGGCCCCAAGGGGATGGACAAGATGCTCGTCGATTCGTCGGGCCAGGTCGTCGTCACGAACGACGGCGTCACCATCCTCAAGGAGATGGACATCGACCACCCCGCGGCCAACATGATCGTCGAAGTCTCCGAGACGCAGGAAGACGAAGTCGGAGACGGGACGACGACGGCCGTCATCATCGCAGGTGAACTTCTCGACCAGGCCGAGGACCTCCTCGAGTCTGACGTCCACGCGACGACCATCGCACAGGGCTACCGCCAGGCCGCCGAGAAGGCCAAGGAAGTCCTCGAATCGAACGCCATCGAGGTCACCGAGGACGACCGCGAGACCCTCATGAAAATCGCCGCCACGGCGATGACGGGCAAGGGCGCAGAGTCCGCCAAGGACCTGCTCGCCGAACTCGTCGTCGACGCCGTGCTGGCAGTGCAGGACGACGACGGCATCGACACGGACAACGTCTCCGTGGAGAAGGTCGTCGGCGGCTCCATCAACAACTCCGAACTCGTCGAGGGCGTCATCGTCAACAAAGAACGCGTCGACGAGAACATGCCCTACGCGGTCGAGAACGCGAACGTCGCCATCCTCGACGACGCGCTCGAAGTCCGCGAGACGGAGATCGACGCCGAAGTCAACGTCACGGACCCAGACCAGCTTCAGCAGTTCCTCGACCAGGAAGAAAAGCAGCTGAAGGAAATGGTCGACAAACTCGTCGACGTCGGCGCCGACGTCGTCTTCGTCGGTGACGGCATCGACGACATGGCACAGCACTACCTCGCCAAGGAAGGCATCCTCGCAGTCCGCCGCACCAAGTCCTCTGACCTCAAGCGCCTCGCCCGCGCCACGGGCGGTCGCGTCGTCAGCAACCTCGACGACATCGAGGAAGACGACCTCGGCTTCGCCGGCTCCGTCGGCCAGAAGGACGTCGGTGGCGACGAGCGCATCTTCGTCGAGGACGTCGAAGACGCCAAGTCCGTCACGCTCATCCTCCGCGGCGGCACCGAGCACGTCGTCGACGAACTCGAGCGCGCTATCGAGGACTCCCTCGGCGTCGTCCGCACGACGCTCGAAGACGAGAAGGTCCTGCCCGGTGGCGGCGCCCCCGAGACGGAACTCTCGCTCGTCCTGCGCGAATTCGCTGACTCCGTCGGTGGCCGCGAACAGCTCGCCATCGAAGCCTTCGCCGAAGCGCTCGACATCATCCCGCGCACCCTCGCCGAGAACGCTGGTCTCGACCCCATCGACTCCCTCGTCGACCTCCGCTCCCGCCACGACGGCGGCGAGTTCGCCGCTGGCCTCGACGCCTACACGGGCGAGGTCATCGACATGGAAGCAGAGGGCGTCGTCGAGCCCCTCCGCGTCAAGACGCAGGCCATCGAGTCCGCAACCGAAGCCGCTGTCATGATTCTCCGCATCGACGACGTCATCGCTGCTGGCGACCTCTCCGGTGGCCAGACCGGCGACGACGACGACGAAGGCGGTGCACCCGGCGGCATGGGTGGCATGGGTGGCATGGGCGGTATGGGCGGCATGGGCGGTGCGATGTAAATCGCCCCCTGTTAGGCCACCATACACCCACCATCTGACCCACGCACAGACTCGAATCGTCGGCCCGATTTCGCACCGTTTTTTCTGAGTTCACACCCGCGAGTGGCGTCCACGCCCTGAGAATCACGGTTGTCGTCGCGTTAATCGAGCACCGGGAGCGCGCTGGAACACTCAGTGGACCACAAATAGCCTATTTGTTCAGTATCTGAGACAGAAGTTGACAAAACGTTCTAAAATACCAGTTATGGTGTTCGAAATGTCGGTGGGGGAATCTATACTTATACCCCGTGGCAACCACTGACAAGGTATATGACCTCCACCGAGACATCGGACCACTCCGCCGTCTCGGACGCTGCCGACCCAGCGAGACGACCGGCGTTTCTCGCTGTGGTTGGTCCCCGCGTCTCCGAGGCGGCATCGGTCGCCGCCACGTTAGCCTCCGGGCCACTCGTCCACGCCCCTCTCAGCAAGTCGCCGTCGCGACTCCGTGCGACACTCGCGGCGATGCGCCAACCAGATACGCCGTTCGTCGTCGCGACCGACAGCGCCGCCGCAGTCCGGGATGCCGACCACGTCCTCGTCACCGACGGCGGGGTCGTCGTCGAAGACGGAACACCGACAGACCTCCTCGCCATCCCCGGTTACTACGCCCAGCGATACGGTGACGAAATCGGTGCGAACTTCTCCGACCCCGGGAAGGACGTCGCCGACGAGTGACGAACCGGCCCCCAACCTTCTCTTTGCGTGCTCTCGTAGCCTCTGCCATGGGCGACAGAGCGTGCTACCGTGAGTTCTGCCCGGACTGCGACGCGCAGGTGACGGTCGTCGACGACGAGTGCCCGGGGTGTGGGCGTGAGTTGGAACTGAAGTGAGCAGATTTTCCCGAAGAGCCGAATCCCGCGCGAGTCTGTTCCAACACGCCTCGCTGTGGCTCTCCGATTTTCCATCAACGAAAAGAGCGCGACGGGACTCCCGTGAGCACCGCGAGCGGGAGTCAGGAGCGCTCGCTGAACGAACGAAGTGAGAGAAGCGAGCGCGACGGGATTCGAACCCGCGGCCGTCGGATTAGAAGTCCGACGCTCTGTCCAACTGAGCTACGCGCCCTCGTATCTCAAAAACAGGTGCCAAATGAAAAACGAATCGGCTTCTATCCGTCGAAGCGGTACAGCGACGTGACCGCCGGAAGCCGGTTGAACATCCAGTAGGCGATGGGCAAGCCGACGATCGTAACCGCGAAGAACGCGGCGACGTTCGCCCAGAACCAACTGAGCCACCAGCCGACGAAGAGGAAGTACACGCCACGGACGAGGAGCGAGCGCTGTCCCCGGCCAGCGTCGGGCGCCCCGAGTGAGCGCGGTTCTTTCAGCGAAAGTACCGTCGGCACGAGATTGATGAGTTTGATACCCAGTGGAAGGCCGATGATGGTCGCGTTCAGGAACCACGCGATGTTGACGACGGCGGGCGTCGCCCACCACCCGATGAACAGGAACCAAATCGCCCTGACGAGGAGGGACCGTTGTTTCATACACGACAGTATGCGACAGGGGAGGAAAAGAGACGTGGCCACACGAGAGTCGGACGGCCGCTGATTTTGCGTGCCCGGAGCGACGTGAAGGGAGGCTTTAACAGCGCGAACACGGTATCACCGCCTATGAGAGTCATCGGGACGGTCGGCTTGCCCGGAAGCGGAAAGGGCGAACTCGCCGAAGTGGCCCGCGAAGCAGGCATCCCTGTCGTGACGATGGGCGACATCATCCGCGAGGAGTGTCGCGCCCGCGGTCTCGACCCGGCGACGGACCACGGGAAGATAGCGAAGGCGCTCCGCGAAGAGGAAGGCGATGACGCCATCGCCGCGCGCTCGCTTCCCGTCATCGAAGACCACCTCGAATCGAACGACGTGGTCGTCGTCGACGGACTTCGGTCGGGCGTCGAACTCGACCGCTTCCGTGACGCATTCGGCGACGAGTTCGTCCTCGTGAGCGTCGAAGCGCCGTTCGAGATGCGCGCCGACCGCCTCACCGACCGCGGCCGCGACGAGAGCGACACCGACGTCGAGGCGCTGAAGAAGCGCGAAGCGCGTGAACTCGACTTCGGCATGGACGAAGCGATGGAGCGTGCAGACGTGGTCATCGAGAACACGGGGACGCTCGACGAATACCGCGAGACCATCACGCAGTTGTTCGAAGCGGGACCAGACGCGGTTACGGAGACCGCCGAATGATATACAGCGTCGACGTTCGAATCGAGGCCCCAGTTCGAGATACCGAGGTCACAGACCGCGTGGCGGACGCTGTCGAGAACCTCTTCCCCGGCGTCGAACTCACCCACGAACCCGGGAAACTCGTCGCCGAGACCCACGAGTTAGAACGGTTCTCCGAGCGTCTGCACGAGCAGGCGATTCTCGACACTGCTCGTCGGGAGTTCGACAAACGTCGCGACGAGGACAGTTTCTCGTTCGCCCTCAAGAAGCAGGCCGCGTTCAAAGGCGTCGTCAACTTCTCTGTCGGCAATCCCGACGAACTCGGCGACATCGAAGTCCACGTGACCGTCCGCGACCCGTCGGTCGAAGAACTCGTCGACTACATCGCGCCACCGACCGAAGACGGCCGGCCAATCGACCCCGCAGACAGATAACGACGCACACGCACCGGCTCACGCGACCAACAGCGCCACCGCGATGGCGATGAAGACGATTTTGAGACCGGTGTTGACGGCGATAACTTTCGACCCAAACTCCGGCCCCCAGATACCGTACTGGAACGGAATCGACCGCTTGAACGTCGAGACGGCGAAGGAGATGATGCCGCCGATGAGCATCGTCGCCACAGCCTGTTTCGGCGTGAACGTCTCCCCAATCGCGGGCGCAATCGTCGCGGCACCGGTCGTCGTGTCGAACGCAAAGGCGACGACGACGGGAACGGCGGCACCCGGGAGGCCGACGAGGTTCGTCAGCGGACTGGCGAGTTCGGTGAACGATTCGAGGTCGGTCGTCTGCAACAAGAGGGTGACGAGTACGTAGACGACGGCGAGTCGTGGGACGATTCGGCGAACCGTCTTCCACGTCTTTCGACCGGCGTCTTCGACCATCGACCGAACTCCTGATTCGTCCTCGTCGGTCGTCCCACCTGCCCCGTCTGTCTCGGCGAGTGCCGACGGGGTGACGTTCTGCTTCGAGAGGAGTACCGCACCGGCGACGACACCCGTGAGCGTGATGGCGAGTGCGATTGCCGCACGAGCGCCGACGTACATGAACCCGACTTCACGGCCGAGAATCGGGATGAGGACCGGCCAGTAGAACGTGAAGATGTGCTGGACGAACCCGAAGAACGTGTTGATGGTGACGGCGACGAGCGTCGCTCGGTCGTCGAGGACGCCCGACTCGCGGAACTCTGCGAGCATCCCGTACCCTGCCGTCGTCGATGCAGCGGTCGTGACGATAGCCGTGCCAACCTCGTCGGGGAGGTTCGCGGGACTCGTCAGGTAGCGCGAGAGGCCGGCGATGCGCTCGACGAGGCCGAAGGCGACGACGAGGTTCGCCGCGAAGACACCGAGCGCGATGTAGACGGCGATGCGAGCGACCCGTGGAAGGACCTCGAACAGCACCGGGAGGACGGTCGACGTCTGCACGGGAGGTGGTCGGAGGCCAGGTAACTAATCGCCGTCGGTCGGTGACGCCCGGTTCAAATGAGCAACTGTGCGACGGCGAAGAGGACGACCACACCGAGCACGTCACAGACGTTCGTGACGACCGGGATGACCACGTCGTCAGGGTCGAGACCGAACCGGTACGCGATGTAGGTGGCCGTGAACGTCACGAGGACGGCCAAGACGGCGAGCACGATACCACTCGTCAGCGCGATCAAGACGACAGAGGAGATAGCCAGCGCCGGGTCGCCGGTGACGACGAGCGTCGCGAACCACGCACCCGTTCCGATGATTGGGAACACCGTTATCGCGAGGACGACAGTCGCCAGCGCGTTCCCTGCGAGTTCGTCGTCTGTCGGTGAGAACGTGAGCGTCCCGAGGTGGAACGACGTGGAGAGTCGTGCCGCGAGGATGCTCCCGAGGTTGCCCGCCGTCCCAATCGTGACTGGCACGAGGACGAGCAACGACGGGAATCGAAGCAACTGCGCCTCGAAACTGCCGAGGACGAGTCCACTGCCGAGTTCGACGAGCGTGAGTACCAACAAGACAGGGAGCATCGCCCGTGAAATCGCGCGAACGGTCCACTCTGTTGGCACGTCAGAACACCCCTGCGATGGCGAGGACTGTTCGCACGGCGATGAGCAAGAACAGGATACCGAAGACGTCGCCGGTCGTCGTCACGAGTGGGCCGACGATGGTGTCGGGATTTCGCCCGCGTCGGTAGCCCGCGAAGACGACGGTAATCACGACGACGGTGAGGACGACACCCGAGAGCAAGCCGGCAACGATGGCGATACCGACGAGAATCGGGAGCGGTGCCACCCGCTGTCCGAGAAACGTGAGGAGAAAGAACGCCACGATGGAAGCGAACGTGCTCGTCAACACGCCGTTTGCGAGGGCGGCAGTCGCGGCGGCCCGCAGTCGCCTGTCGCCGCCGACGACGTAGGGTTCGATGAGACCCTGATGGAGTGCGGTCGCGATGCGAGCACCGAGTGACCCGTAGACGTTCCCGCGAGTCGCGAGCAGTGCCGGGATGAGAACGAGTAAGCCCGGGACTGCTCGGAGTTCGGCACGCATGCCGCCGAGGACGACACCGGCGATGAGTCCCCCGACGAGACTCGCCGCGAGCGCAGGGAGGGCTTCTTTGTAGGCCTCGACTGCCACGTCTCGGACCGTCATTGTCGGGTTCGACGGCCCCGAGCGTTAAAAGTCGGCGGTATGTCGAATCGCAGTACGGAGTGGTCTGAGTCGAGATGTCTCTCGGTGGTGAACGTGGAGAAAACGCCGATTCAGGGGTCAGTACTGTTCGAAAAATGGGTGAAGTCTATCGCAATTAGTCCGGCTTCCTTGCCGGAGCGAACGCTGCGTTGTATTCACATTTGTATGAGCCCGAGGTAGTCACTGACAACGCGACGAAACGGCGGAGCAAAAGAACCGAGTGGGAGAGTCGCTACGTCTCGACGACTTCAGTCGGGCCGAACGCGGCTTTCGCAACCGTTGGGAGTTTCTTGTAGCCAGTCCCATTCGAGGGGACGGAATTGCCATTCGGGAGGTTGGGAACGACGGGGTCCTTGCACTCGTGTGCAGGCGAGTTGAACCGGTAATACGACCCGACTGTCAACTCTTTTCGCGTCGCGATGACCGTCATGCCAACGGGCTTCGAATTGATTCCGTTGGTCTTCACGCCATTAGACGGGTACAGGTACCGAACGAGGTAGAAGTGGTACTTTTTCAGCGCCGACTCGCTCGCGTGGCAGCTCGCAGGCAAGCAGTACTGGAACGCCGGAGCGGGACACAGGGCCTCCCACGGCGCTTTCCGCTGGAATGCAGAGAGACGGGGGCAACGAGATGTAGTTGTACTTCTTGGGCAGCGCGAACGTCGGGGGAGGACAGTAGTCGTTCATCATGACGAGCGCCGTCCCGCCCGTGGTTCCGTCGTTCTGTGCCGCCGCGTCGCCTGCGAAGGCGACACCACCGAGTGTCAGCGCACCTGCTGTAATCGCACTCTTCCGCAGTACCCCTCGCCGAGAGATACGGTCACCTACCGAGTTTGTTTTTCCTGTCATAGCGTTCTCTGGAGGGGAATATCACCACAGCCCCTCTGTCAGTATTTCAACTCATTAGATGATAATATATATTCACAATCTGTCATATTATCGCATTTTAGAGAACGTCTCAGGTCAGGAATAGTTTAGCAGAGAACATCTCGAGTCAGTACTACTCTGGGCAGACAACGCGACGTACACGAAGTCGTGCGCATCGCGTGAATTAGGTACTGACAAGCCTCACTCGACTCCCGGAAGCCACCGGCGTCTCTACCCGCGAATCAAACGACTCGCGTCGAAGCGACGCGTGGTCAGGGTCAGAACGGCCCCATGCCGCCGAGACCGCCCATACCGCCACCGCCGCCGCCCTGTTGCTGGAGTTTCTTCATCATCCGCTGCATGTCGCCGTCGCCCATGCCCTGGAACTGCTTGATGGTGCGCTCCATCATGCGGTGCTGTTCGAGGAGTTCCTGAATCGTCTCTTCGTCCTTCCCCGACCCCTGTGCGATGCGTTTCACGCGGGAGGCACCGACGATACGCGGATTCTCCAGTTCCTCGTCGGTCATGGAGTCCATGATGACCTCGAACGAGCGCATCCGGTCTTTGGTCACGTCCATCGCGTCGTCCGGGAGTTGGTCTTTGAGTCCGCCGCCGAGGCCCGGAATCATGTCGAGGACCTGGTCGAGCGGCCCCATCTTGTTCATCGCCTCCATCTGTTTTTGCATGTCCTTGAGGGTGAAGTTCCCCTTCATCATCTCCTCGGGGTCCCAGTCCTCGTCTTCGGCCTGGGTCTCGGACATGGCGCGTTCGACGCGCTCGGAGAGTTGCTTCAGGTCGCCCATCCCGAGGAGACGCGAGATGAAGCCGTTGGGTTCGAACCGCTCGATGTCTTGGACCGTCTCACCCATCCCGAGGAAGGCGATAGACGAGTCCGTCTCGTTGACGGCGGTCAGCGCACCGCCACCTTTCGCCGTCCCGTCGAGCTTGGTGATGACGACGCCACCGATGCCGATGGATTCGTCGAACTGCTGGGCCTGGTCTTTCGCGCCCTGCCCGATTGCCGCGTCGAGGACGAGCAGATTCAGGTCGGGTTGGACGACATCTTCTATCTCTTCGATTTCGGCGATGAGGTCGTCTTCGAGCGCGTGGCGACCGGCCGTGTCCACGATGTGGATGTCGGCGTCTTCGGTCGCTTCGAGACCCTCACGTGCGATTTGGACTGGGTCGTCGCAGTCGGGGTCGCCGTAGAATTCGACCTCGGCGCGTTCACACATCTGCTTGGCCTGGTCGTACGCGCCGGGGCGGAAGGTGTCGGTCTGAATGACCGCCGGGCGAAGGCCTTTCTTCGAGAACCACCACGCCATCTTGGCGGAGGTGGTCGTCTTCCCCGACCCCTGCAGGCCGGCGAGCATGATGGTCTGTGATTCGAGCGGAATCTCCGTCGACTCACCGATGAGGCCGACGAGCTCCTCGTAGACGATTTTCAGGACGTGGTCGCGAGCGTTCGTCCCACCCGGTGGCTCTTCCTCCAGTGCCCGCGTCTTGATGGAGTCAGAGAGGTCCATGACGAGGCTGACGTCGACGTCTGCAGAGAGCAAGGAGCGCTGAATCTCCTTGACGATCTCCTGAACGTCGTCCTCGTCGAGACGGGACTTACCCCGCAGCTTGTCGAGACTGCCGCGGAGAGAACTCCCGAGATTATCGAGTACCATTGTCCCCACCTACGCCACCGCGCCGGTAAAGGCTTTATCCGTCGCGTCCGCGGCCGAAGACTTAACCAACGAGCCAGCGACGCGTCTACGATGGTTCGAATCCTGGTCCTCGACCAACCCGCAGACAGTATCCCTGCTGAGGTGCACGCCGACGCGCTCCGTGAACGACTCCCCGACGAGACCATCGTCCATCCGAAGACGACCGAAGAAACCCTCGAAGCTGCACGAGACGCAGACGTAATCACTGGGTCCAGACTCCCGGACGGTGTTCTCGATGTGGCCGACAACCTCACACTCTTTGCGGGTGCGATGGCTGGATACGACCATCTTCCGCTGGAGGCGTTTCGCGAACGGGGCGTCGCCGTCACGAACGCCTCGGGCGTCCACGGACCCAACATCGCCGAACACGTCATCGGGTGGCTGTTGACCATTACCCGCCGCCTCGACGAGGGAATCCGCCGACAAGACCGCGGCGAGTGGCGATACTTTCAGGCCTACGGGGAACTGCAGGGGTCCACCGTAACCGTCGTCGGCCTCGGCGCGATTGGGCAGGCAGTGGTCGAACGCCTCGACCCGTTCGGCGTCGAAACCATCGGCGTTCGCTACACACCCGAGAAAGGCGGCCCGACAGACCGTGTGATTGGCTTCGACGAACTGGACTCGGCCCTCGTCGAGACAGAGTACCTCGTGCTCGCGTGCCCGCTAACCGACGCGACGCGGAACCTCATCGACCAGCAGGCGTTCTACGCACTCCCGAACCACGCCGTCCTCGTGAACGTCGCCCGCGGAGGCGTCGTCGATACCGACGCACTCGTCAAGTCGGTTCAGCGCGGACATATCCGAGCGGCCGCACTCGACGTGACCGAGCCAGAACCACTCCCACACGACCACCCGCTGTGGGACTTCGAGAACGTGTTCATCACCCCGCACGTCGCGGGCTACACGCCACACTACTTCACCCGACTGGCCGACATCCTCGCGGAGAACGTCGAGCGGCTACGAGATGGCGACCCAGCTGTCACGCTTCGGAACCAAGTGCTTCCCCAAACCCCACGTACTTCATCCGAGGATACATAGCGAGAGTCGATGACGGGACTCGTGTTCGGACTGCAACCCACCACTGTCCTCGCCTTCTCCGGGGCGGCCATCGCGCTCATCCTCACACCCGGTCCCGACACGATGTACGTCCTCGCGCGCGGACTCGACGGACGTGAGTCGGGCGTTCGCTCGGCGTTCGGTATCGCAACCGGCGTCCTGTTTCACACGATGCTCGCCACGCTCGGCGTCGCCGCACTCCTCCAGACGGTGCCCGAAGCGGCGATGGCAATCCAGTACGTCGGTGCGGCGTACCTCATCTACCTCGGCGTGGTGGCCTTACGAAACGACGAGTTCGACCCATCTGTCGAGACGGACGCGTCGGGGAGTTTTCGTCGGGGCGTCCTCGTCAACGCATTGAACCCGAAGGTCGCGCTGTTCTTCCTCGCATTTCTGCCCGGATTCGCCGGACGTGGCCCCGGTGCAGGCCAGCGGATGGCGTTCCTGGGTGCGCTGTACGCGCTCCTCACGGCGATATATCTCTCCAGTGTCGCACTCGGTGCCAACAGACTCGGCGACGCACTGGCCGAGACACGAGTCACCCGCCTGTTGAACTACGTCGGCGCGGGGACGATGCTACTACTCGGTGTCGTACTCGCGCTGGAATGAGAAGAACGACGGACTGAGTCGACTGCAGAGCGCAGTGGCGTGTCTGCAGTGCGTTACTCGTCGTCGCCGAGGAGTCGTTCGACCATCGCTTCGGGGTCGAACCGCTCGATGTGGTCGTAGCCCTGTCCCACGCCGAGGAACAAGATTGGCTTGCCCGTGACGTAGGCGATGGAGATTGCCGCGCCACCGTTCGAGTCGGCGTCGGCCTTCGTGAGGATGGCACCGTCGATGGCCGCCGCGTCGTTGAACTTGCGGGCGCGTTCGACTGCGTCCTGTCCGGCGACGGCCTCGTCCACGAAGATGGTGAGGTCCGGGCCGACGACGCGGTCGATTTTCTCCAACTGCGCCATCAGGTCGTTCGACGTGTGAAGTCGACCGGCAGTGTCGCCGAGGACGATGTCGATGTCGTGCGCGTCGGCGTACTCGACGGCGTCGTAGATGACGGCCGCCGGGTCACCACCCTGTTCGTGGGTGATGAGTTTCTTGTCGAGCGCCTCTGCGTGCTCGCGAATCTGCTCGTTCGCACCGGCGCGGTAGGTGTCACCGTTGGCGAGGACCGTCGAGTAGCCCTGCTTTTCGAAGTAGCGGGCGAGTTTCGCGATGGTCGTCGTCTTCCCGACGCCGTTGATGCCGGTGAAGATGAGGGTGACAGGCTTGTCCGCGTCGGCGATGTGCTGGTCGAAGTCGAACTGTCCGACGCTGATGACTTCGTAGAGCGCATCGTGGAGCGCTTCGGAGACGAGTTGGCCCGTACTCTGGACCTGTTTTCGCGTCTCGCCGATGAGTTTCTCGCGGATGGTATCGAGAATCTCCTCTGCGACCTGCATCTCGACGTCGCTCTGGAGGAGCGCCATCTCCAGTTCCCACAGGGGGTCTTCGAGGTCTTCTTCCTCGATGACGACTTTCCCCGTGGCGAACGCGGCAGCGCGCTTCAGTCTGCTCGCACTGGACGACGAATCCGTATCGTCCTCCTCGGCGAGGGCCGCTTTGGCGGCGTCCGACGCGAGCGACTCACGCGTCTCTTGGTCAGTCGCGGCGTCCGAATCGTCTGCCGTCGTCTCGGCTGCGTCGTCCGCTTCGGGGGCGGGCGTCTCGGCCGATGCAGCGTCTGCTTCGTCGGCCTCGGCGGCCGTATCGGGTTCCGAAGCGTCTGCTGTCTCGGTGTCGGCCGATGCCGCATCGGTCTCGGTCACCGGTTCTTCGTCGAATTCCGCCTCTGTCTCTGCGTCTGCTGCTTCGGCTTCGGCGTCTGCTGCCTCTGCCTCGGCCTCAGCCTCCGCTGCGGCTTTCTCTTCGGCGGTATCTTCGACGTCTTCCCGGAAGCGGTTGAGTTTCTTCTTCAGTCCGTCGAACATCTGAATAGGGGTTTAGGGGTTACTCGTCGTCGCCGTCTTCGCCTTCGCCCTGCATCTGCTGCTGCATCTGCTGCATCTGCTGCTGCTGCATCTGCTGTTGGGCCTGCATCGCCTGCTGTTCGACCTGTTCGCTCTCTTCTTCGAGCTCTTCGATCTCGCCGCGGATGCTGGCGATCTCTTCGTCGAGCATGTCCTGCTTGCGGCGGAGCGCTTCGACTGCGCTCGACTGGTCCTGTTCGGCGGCGTAGTTGGCACCGAGCGAGACGATGACTTCGTCGATGTCCTGCACTTCGGCGCGGAGGTACGCGTCGCCACCGAGTGGGACCTGCACGGTCGAACCCGTCTCGAGCGTCTCGATTGCTTCGACGGCTTCGTCGATTTCGGCCTTCTCGTCGTTGAGGTCCGAGACCTCGCCTTCGAGTTCTTCGATTTCCTCGTCGAGTGCCTGAAGCTGCTGGGAGAGCTGCTGGAGTTGCTGCTGACCGCCGCCCATCATGCTGCGGTCACCTCCGTGAGTTCGACCTTCGTACGTTTGATGCCGTGCTCACTCCCGATGAGAGAGAATGCACGGTCTCGTGCGACGTTCTCGTTGGGTGCGTCCACAGTTTTCGTGAACTCGTGGGTCACTCCACGGCTCGTGAAGCGTCCAGAGATAGTGAACTGGCTCATGCACGTCGGTCGGGTGGCGAGCGGGAAAGGTCTTCCTACTCGAAGCGAAAACGAGCCGCGAAAAGGGGGAACGAGTGACCCTCAGTCGATGTAGCCGAGGGCGTCTTCGATGCGGCCCAGTTCTGGACCAGTCGTATCTTCGCCGACGAGGTACGACTCGTCGTTGGCGACGAGGCCAGACCCGACGAGCGGGCCACCGTAGTTGATGGTTCCGAGGTCGGCGCGAACGTCGAGGAGCGCTTCGAGCGCTTCGAGTTCGGGTTCGCGGGACTTCGGGTGGCAGAGGACGCCACGGTTGTTGGCAACCGCGGCCATCCCGACGGTTCGAACGTCGGCGAGGTCGCCGCGTTCGACGGGGACCTCGAGTGCCTCTTCGACGACCGAAACGGCCTCGTCGGAGAGGTCAGCGTGGACGTACGCGCCGTAGTCGTTCGCGAGAACGACGTTCCCAGCGGCGTTGATGCGACCGGGTAGTTCGTAGACGGGGAGGTCTACAGCGTCGGCGAGTGCCTCCTGTTCGCGGGTCGTCGCACGGCTCGAGACGAGCAGTCCGTTCTCGTTACCTGTCGCTAATGCACCGACGGTCCCGGACCCGCCGACGGTCGTCTTGACCAGCGGCACGTCGAGTTCCTCGGCCATCTGCTCGGCGAGCGAGTCGTCAGCGTCGGGGCGAACGAGGAGTACGTCGTCGGTCGCCCGAGCGAAGACGCCGATGTAGGATGAACCGGCGAAGGAGGCGCGGAGCACCGTTTACTCGGCCGGTTCGGCTTCGACGACCGACTCGCCGTCCTCGTCGAACCGTGCGGCGCGGACGCGGAACTTGCTCGGCGGGTCCTGTCGACCGTGCGCCCAGATCGTCTCGTTGATCTGCGTGTCGAGACGCACGTCGTCGGCGTCGACCTTGAAGTGCTTCGCGAGGTGCTCGCGGATGATCTTCATCGCGCGGCCAGCACGCTCGTAGGACGGGACAGCCTTCACGTCGCGGAGCGGGACGGTGACGACGCGCTCCTCGAAGTCGTTTGCGCTCATTGCTTACTCGTCCGTGTTGCTTCGCCGCCAGTTGCGACGCTTGGGGTTTCGCGTAACTTCCATGTCGGTCTTGAGCATGACCCACGCGGGGACACGACTGTTCTGGCGTTCGAGCTTCGCCAGACGCTTCTTCTTAGCCTTCGACTTCTTACCCATAGTGGCCTACAGTTTCTATCCTCCGCATAAAATCTTGTTCCTTCGCGTTTGAGAGGTGTGAGAAGCGTCCACAGGGCTAAATCTGCAGAATTCACCCGATGGGCGGTTCTCCACAGCCGAATCGACCTGTTCGAAACGATGGACGAATCCGGACGTTCAGGAATCGCAGACCGCTCCCGAAGTCAAGAACCGAAGACGAACACAAAAGTCAGAGACGACGGGCGAACCGGCTCGGACGGAACCGACGTTCGAATCGACTCATTCAGTATCGTCGGTACAGAATCACGGATGAATGAGTCGGGCCCGTACACTCGTCGGTTTTCTCGCTCTCTCTGCCGTCTGGGGAAGTGCCTTCCTCGCGACCGAAATCGCCCTCGAGACGGTTCCACCGGCGTTTCTGGCGGCGATTCGGTTCGACATCGCTGCCGTCCTCTTGTTCGCGCTCACCATCGCCCGTGGCGACCGGTTTCTCCCCAAACTGCGAAGCGAGTGGCGACCGATTCTCGCCGGCGGCGTGTTCAGCATCGGGGCCCACCACGCACTCTTGTTCTCGGGGCAGGTGTACGTCCCCGGGTCCGTCGCGTCCGTTCTCCTCGGCATCATCCCGCTCGCGACGCCGACACTCACTCGACTGACCGCCACGCGAGAGCGCATCTCGTCGGTTCAGGCGGCGGGGCTAGTCCTCGGATTCCTCGGCCTCGTCGTCATCGCCAACCCGAACCCCGAGAACTTGCTGTCGTCGAACCTCGTCGGCGCAGTGTTGGTGTTTGGGTCCGCCATCGCGTTCGCCCTCGGGGCCGTACTCACCCACGACAGCGAGACGGGCATGTCGCTGCTCGCGGTGCAGGCGTGGATGATGCTCATCGGTGCGATTACGCTCCACGTGACGAGTATCGCGCTCCCGTGGGAGTCTGCTGCCGACGCGACGTGGATTCCGACGACACTCGTCGCGACGGGATACCTCGCGGTCGTCGCAGGTGCCGGAGGCTTTCTCCTCTACTTCTGGCTCCTCGACCGAATCGGACCCATCGAGGTGAGCCTCTTGGAGTACGTCATCCCGTTGTTCGCCGCCCTCGCAGAGTGGCTGGTTCTCGACCGCGTCCCGACACTGACGACTGTCGCTGGGTTCGCACTCATCTTCGGTGGCTTCCTGCTGTTCAAGCGAGAGTCGCTTCGTGGAGTGCTTCGTCGCGCAGTCGAACGGAGACGGAAACGCAAACCTGTCGACGACTGAATCGAGAAACGGTTACAGCGAGAATCGAGAGACTGTCTCGTATTCGGGGCCGTCGGGACCGAGTTCGCTCTTCTTTAACCGCACCTCTCGAACGGGGAACGACCCGATAGTTGGGTCTTCGTGTTGGACGACACGCGTGACGTAATCCTTTCCGCGCGCGTCGTTCATGCGGGCGAGCGTGACGTGTGGAGAGAAGTCGTGACCTTCGGCATCGAATCCAATCGCTGTCGTCTCCCGTTCGATGGCCTCGTGGAGGCGAATCATCTCGTCGGCACCGTCGTCCACACCAGTCCAGACGACGCGGATGTAGTCCAGTGAGGGGAACACACCCAACCCACCAACCGAGGCGTCGAACGGGCCGACGTCGGCAGCGTCGATGGCCGATTCGACCGCCTCTTCGACTGCAGAGACGCGGTCCGATGGCGTCTCACCGAGAAACTTCAGCGTGATGTGGGCCTGTTCAGGGTCGGTAAATCGGAGCCCACCCGCGTCGTGGAGCAACGCCTGCGCCGCGGCGACACCCTCCGAGAGCGACGACGGCAGGTCGAGAGCGAGGAAGAGCCGCATGGAGGATAAATGACGGGAGAACGACGTTAAGCTTCCGCCGACTCCTCGTTCGGTGGCACCCACGTCCGCACGATACCGGCGAGTTCGCCGTCGACGAACGTCGCTTCGTACACGTCGGGCATCGACAGGCCACTCCAGAACTCGTAGCCGTAACGGGGGTCGTAGGCGTTGAACACGAGTGCCATGAGCGTTCCGTGCGTCCCGACGACGACGTGGCGGTTGGGGTACGCGTCGACCAGTCGTTCGACGGCAGCGACGCCGCGTTCCTGTGCTTCGGCGTGCGACTCACCACCTGGATGGGAGGCCGTCGGATTCGCCCAGAGGTGTTCGACAGCCGCGTCAAAGTCCTCGACGTGTTCCCCTGCAAGTTCGCGCTCTCGCAAGTCGTCGTCCAGTACGAGTGGGACGCCAGCAGCGTCGGCGATTCCTTCGACGGTTGCGCGAGCACGTTCGAACGGGCTCGTGACGACGATGTCGGCGACAGGAGCGAGGTGGGCCGTGATGGCGGCGGCCGCCCGCCGACCCTCCTGTGAGAGCCCACGACGCCGCTCGGCGTTCGGGACGTACGGCGAGTGCGCGTGTCGGACGAACGAGACCACAGTCGTCGAGGGGGGTGACATTCGGCGAGAGTACACGAACTGTGAGTAAAAAGCGGTCGGTGTCGCCCCTCTGACGTAGCGTTTAACCGCCGTGAATCCCAATCGCGCCTATATGACCGACGACGGCAAGCGACCCCACCGCTTCTCTGAGGGGCAGGGGTTCGACGAGGACTACTCCGACTTCTCGCTCGACCCACCCGAACTCTCGGTGGACCCGACGAAGGTCGACCCAGTTGACTCGCGCGTCCTGACCGACATCCTCGACCGTCGCAACATCGACCCCGAGGACGTCGACGTCGAGAAACTGCTCGACGTGGGCCTCTCGTACATGCAAATCAACCGGTTCGAGGAAGCGACCGAAGCGTTCGAGCGGACGGCACGCTTCGCCGGCGAAGACTCGCCCATCGCACAGGAGGCGTGGGTGAACAAAGGTGCGGCACACGCCCAGCTCGAAGAGTGGGACGAAGCAGTCGGATCCTACCGCGAGGCGCTCCGAGTCGACGATGACAGCGAACACGCCGCGACGGCCCACACGAACCTCGCGTACGCGCTGTGGGAGTCGGGACAGACTGCCGACGCCCTCGACCACGCAGAACGTGCCGTCGAACTCGACCCCCGCTTCCCCCAGGCGTGGTACAACCGTGGGTTCTTCCTCCTCGAACGCGGCCTGAGCGAAGACGCGGTCAACGCGTTCGACAACGCCATCCGTCTCGGAATGCGGACGCCCGCCGTCCACGAAGAGAAGGCGCGCGCACTCGAAGAACTCGGCCGCGACGAAGAGGCAGAACAGGCCCAAAAACAGGCTGACGACATTCGCGAGCAGGCCGAAGCGGAACTCGTCGAGGACTACTGATGCTGCTTCGCGAACGCGAGACCCCGGAAGGACTCCTCGTCTCAGTCTGTGACGCGGACTGCATCGGTGAGACGTACACGGACGGCGGTGTCTCGCTGGACGTGACCGAAGACTTCTACGGCGGCGAAGAGGCCCAGACGGTCGACCAAGATGCCGTCGTCGAGAGCCTCACCCGCGCAACCGTCGCCAACATCGTCGGTGAAGAGTCGGTGAACGTCGCCATCGACGCCGGCCTCGTCGACGAGGAGACGGTCCTCGAAGTCGGTGGGACGCTCCACGCACAGCTCCTCTGGCTTCGGTAATCTCGTCGCCGTCGACCACGTCGTCTGGTTTTCTCGTCTTCGACCACCGACGAGCAGTCGCTTCTCGTCTACTCGCCCAGTTCGACGCCCGTGATTTCGAACCGAGCACCGCCTGATTCTGACTCGGTGAGTTCGATACACCACCCGTGGGCGTCGACGGCCTGCGAGACGATCGACAGTCCGAGACCCGTTCCATCGGTTTCCGACGAGTATCCATCGTCGAACACGTCGTCGCGTTCGTCGGCGGGGATGCCGACGCCGTCGTCTTCGACGTAAAATCCGGTGTGTTCGGTCTCGTCAGCGAGTGTTCCCACCGTCACAGTCAACTGGGAGTCGGTGTCTCGACGGCCGTGTTCGACCGAATTGCGAAACAGGTTCTCGAAGATGTGTGCGAGGCGATTCGAGTCCGCCTCGAACGCCACCGAGTCGGCAACGACCAACGACTCGTCGGCTGTTTTGACGTGCGACCACGCAGTGCGGGCCTCCGATTCGAGGTCGACAGTGGCCAACTGCGTCACCGAATCCTGTCGGGCCAACACGAGCGCATCTGAGACGATGTCGTCCATACGCTCCAGTGAGTCGACGATACGGCCGAGGCGCTCGGTCGCGATTCCTTCGTCGATGAGCGTCTGCGCGTACCCGAGGGCGACAGCGAGCGGGTTCCGAAGGTCGTGCGACAGGATGTTGGCGACGTTCTGTAGTCGTCCAGCCTTCTCGTCGACTTCGAGTTCGGCGAGTTTCCGGTCGGTTATGTTCAAGTGGACGACCTGAATGTACGTCTCCTCCTCGTGGGAGAACCGAGTGGCACGCATCGTGAACCATCGCCGTTCGTCGGGTGAGTGGCACGGATACTCGTGCGAGAAGTCGTCTGTCTCACCGTCGATGACCGACCGAATCCCGTCGGCGACGGCGTGTAAGCTTCCGTCGTCGCTGAGTTCGCAGACACCGAGGTAGTTCTCTCCGACGAAACTGCTGTCGCCGACGTAGTCGTTCGCTTCGCCGAACGCTCGCCACGCCTCGTTCGTGTAGATGATCTCGCCGTCCGTGTTCAGAATCGCGAGTTGCATCGGAAGCGCGTCCAAACTGGACGAGGCGAGAGGAGACGAGGGAGACATACACCGATACACACGCGTCCAGTACTTCATTGATGCGCCCGAGACGTTCGTGCTCGCCAACAGGTACTTTTCCACAGAGAGCCATACACGCTGTGTCTTCGAAGCCTACTATCCATCCTGCCGTGCTCGTCAAACTCGACGCCATAATCGGGTTACTCCTCGTCGTCAGCCTCCTCCTCGCACTCGTCGTGGTCGGTGTCGCCGGCACGCTCGGTGTTCTCGGCGTCCTCGTCGTCGCCGTTCTCGGTGTGGTTGGGTGGTACAGCTATCTCAAGAACCTGAATCGGTACGACGCGTAGGCCAGCGACCCACCGAAACGACGACCGATTTCTCGTGGCCCCCCACGGTCGTCGCTCTCTCCGGCAACAGACGCCGGGTCACGTAACGGGTTTTAGTTTCACGCGAACGCCGGGACCGAAGACGTGTTGTGCCTCGGGTGGTAACTCATTCGCAATGGGAGTGCAGGAATCGTACCCTGTCGACGTCGAAGCCATCCGTGAGGATTTCCCAATCCTCCAGCGGAAGGTCGGCGGCGACATCTCGACGCCCGGCGAGCACGACGACGACACCGTCCCCCTCGTCTATCTCGACAACGCCGCCACGAGCCACACCCCGAAGCAAGTCGTCGACGCCATCGTCGACTACTACTACGGCTACAACTCGAACGTCCACCGTGGCATCCACCACCTGAGTCAGGAGGCCTCGGTCGCATACGAGGACGCTCACGACCGAGTCGCCGAGTTCATCGGCGCCTCCGGCGGCCGCGAAGAAGTCGTCTTCACCAAGAACACCACCGAGGCGATGAACCTCGTCGCGTACGCGTGGGGTCTCGAAGAACTCGGTCCCGGTGACTCCGTCGTCCTCACGCAGATGGAGCACCACGCCTCACTGGTCACCTGGCAGCAAATCGCCAAGAAGACCGGTGCCGACGTTCGCTACATCCGTGTCACCGACGACGGCCGACTCGACATGGAACACGCGAAGGAACTCATCGACGAGTCGACCAAGATGGTCTCGGTCGTCCACGTCTCGAACACGCTGGGTACCATCAACCCCGTCTCGGAGCTCGCCGACATGGCCCACGAAGTCGGTGCGTACATCTTCGTCGACGGCGCGCAGTCGGTGCCGACCCGTCCGGTCGACGTCGAAGCCATCGACGCAGACTTCTTCGCGTTCTCGGGACACAAGATGTGCGGCCCGACCGGTATCGGCGCTCTGTACGGCAAGCGCGACATCCTCGAAGAGATGCACCCGTACCTCTACGGCGGCGAGATGATTCGTCGCGTCACCTTCGAGGAGTCGACGTGGGAAGACCTGCCGTGGAAGTTCGAGGCCGGAACGCCGCCAATCGCACAGGGTATCGCGTTCGCCGCCGCCGTCGACTACCTCGACGACATCGGCATGGAGAACGTCCAGGCCCACGAAGAACTCCTCGCCGAGTACGCCTACGACCGCCTAAGCGAGTTCGACGACATCGAAATCTACGGGCCGCCGGGCGACGACCGGGGTGGCCTCGTCGCGTTCAACCTCGACGGCGTCCACGCGCACGACCTTTCGAGCATCCTCAACGAGCAGGGCGTCGCCATCCGCGCCGGCGACCACTGTACGCAACCGCTCCACGACATCCTCGGCGCATCCGCCTCGACGCGAGCGTCATTCTACATCTACAACACCAAAGAGGAAGTCGACAAGTTGGTCGATGGACTCCAGGTTGCACGCGACCTCTTCGCCTGAGGCGGCGTCAGAACCCTCGATTCGTTCTTATCGCTCTCGAACGAACACGGTGTACATCGAGTGCGTATCGGGTGCACCGCCGAGACGGGCCGTGCCCGCGTCGAACTGTTTTCGGTAGACACGTCGCGTCCCATCAGTCGTCCCGATGGTATCGCCAGTGTCTGTCCATCCCGAGAGCCACTTCGGCCGTGTCTCGGCGTCGTAGGCGACGAACACAGTCGCCGGTGCCGAGAGCGTGAGCGTCAAGAACGACTGACGTTCCGAGTCGGCGTCGTCGTGTTCCGGGCGGATGTACGGCAGTCCAGTGTACCGACCCGGGACCGTGAGGAACGTCGCTTCGTCGAAGACGTACAGTGGTTCGTCCGACCGAAGGCGCCCGAGTTCGTACACCGACCCCTCGGCAGAGTGGACGCGTTCGACCGGGCCGAGCGACTCGGAGATTGCCGGACCAGACCCACCGACGACGAACCCACCTTCGACACCCGGAGCAGGGCCGGCGTCGTCCGGACGCACGTCACCTTCGACGGCGAGGCCGTAGGCGTCGAACAACTCGGCGTTCGTTTTGCCGACGAGCGCGTTCGGCGACACGTCGCTCAAGTCGGCGAGGGCGTCGTCATCGGGGTCGGCAGCGTTCAGGTCGGAGTTCGTCGGGAACGGGACAAAATCGGGTGCCTGCTCGGCGAAGTAGAGCGCCTCACCGTCGCGGCGGACGTGCCCCTCGGGGGTAAAGAGTCCGTAGATGTGGTCGTCGAGTTCGGCGCTGAGGAACAGGTCGGCACGGCCGCTCTCGGCGAACTCGACTCCCTCTACGTCGATTTGCTGTTTCTTCGACCAGCGGCGGTCGGTGGTCCCGCCGATGACGTGGACGTCGATGTAGTTGTCGAGTCTGCCGCCACGAATCGGTGCAGATCCGCGTGGTGGCGCACGAATTCCAACGAACCAGCCTTCGACGTCGGGGTTCTCGACGTGGACGTTCGCGGGTGCGTGGTTTCGGTTGATGCCGACGCCACGGCGGCCGCCCGACCCTGAGACGAGCGTCGGATTTCGGAGGACGACGTTCGCACTGTAGCGAATCGAGATGCCGTTTTCTCCACCCTGCGCACCACGGTCGTTGGGCGTTCGGAGGTGGTCCCACTGACTGTAGTGTGACCCGATGTTGAACGCGGTGAAGTCCTCGACGACGCTGTAGGCGTCGACCCGGTCGTGCGAGAACGTGAACATGTGCCGCGAGATGTCGAGGCCGCCGCCAGAGGCGAAGACAGTGTTGCGAGCGAACGACGCGAAGCGGACGAAACTCGACGGGACCATCCCGTCTTCGACGCGGTCGGAGCGAGCGAGTTCGGGTTGGCCATCGAGGGCTTCGACGGGGATGTTCGGAACCTTCCCGACGAGGCTATCGAGTGTCTCGGGAGAGACTTCGGCGTCGGGTTTCGCTCGGTTCCAGTAGACGAAGCCGTAGTGTCTGTGGCCGGCGGCGACGTTGTCTTCGACCACGACGGCCGGCCCCTGAAACCAGAATCCGTAGCCACCGTGGCCGAAGTCGTCGATGTTCCCTTCGGAGTCGGCTTTGAACTGCCGACCGTCGGGGACCGACCCGGACCCGTGCGAACGGAGCGCAAAATTCCGACGGAACGTTCCACGTTCGGCACCCGTCTCGGCGACGAATCCCGCGCCGAAGACACGGAACGAGACGTTGTCTTCGAATCGGACGTGACTCGCGTGGTTGACGTAGCCCCAACCGGGACTGCCATCGACGACGCAGCCTTCGACCACACGCGGTCGATTCTCGGTGCTGGTTCCAGTGCGATGGAAGTGGCAAGCGTACCGAGACTGTGGGTTCGGGTCGGCATCGCTGGGTGGGACACCGTTCTTTGGGTCGGTGAAGGGCCGAGACTTGTCGGTGCGGCCGAGCGACGAGAACCCGGTGTGGCTGATGTGAACGTCGTCGCTCATGAACATCACGTGCCCACGGCGGTTCGTCTGCGACGACTCGGATTCGAGTGTCACCGCACGGGTCAACGAGGCGACGACTGCCGAGAACGAGTCGCGCGGCGGAACGTGGTCGAATTCGAGCGGCGTGTCGAGACGGACGCGTCGACCATCGACGCCGGCGACGGTCAGCACCTCGTCTTCGTCGCGGTCGGGGTGCATTCCGGCGAGGGCGAGCGTGTCACCGATTTCCCATCCAGTCGGTGATTCGGCGAGAAGAAGTTCCGCATCGCCGGCTCGGGGCGCGCGCTCCAGAGTGGCCCACGGCGTCACCGTCGCACCGGCAATTCGGATGGTCGCGCCGGCGAGCGTCAGCAACCCGCGCCCGATTCGTACGGGGTCTGCCGCCTCGTCGAGTGGACCACGGTCGAGGAACGTGAGTCGGGAGCCAGCACCTCGCTCGATGGGGTTCTCGGGCGTTCCGAGTTCGAGTGTCCCCGTCTCGGTGACGACGAGCGTGTCGAGGAGGAGCTGTGTCGTCGCCGTCGGGTCGACTGTGAGCGTCCCATCGACGCGAACCGTCCGTAGACGAGCGGTGGCTTCGTGGTCGAGCGTCATCGTCACGCCCTCGGGGACGAGGACACGAGCACCGTCGTCGGGGACCGCACTATCCCACGCGTCGGCATCGCGCCAGCGACCACCGGCCGCTCGGTGAGTGACGTCGTCAGTCGAGACGAGTGCGCGGACGTGATGTGCATCAGAGTGGCCGTCGTCGCCGTCGACGAAGCGCGTCACGTCGGGAACGCCAGTCAGCGCACCCGCTGTCCCTGCGGCACCAACGCCGAGTCCGGCGAGGAAAGCACGACGGGAGGTGACGAGCGCACGGTCGGTCGTATTGGAGGCAGGAGGGTCGTCAGACATGGGAGCCGTTCAGGTTCGGGAGAACATCCGTATCGAAAGAATGCACTCGCATAAAACTGGACCCAAACATCTTCGACCCGCACCGTTCGTCGGGACCGCCGACACTCGGTTTTACACCGGGCGAAAGACTTTGGCGGACTGATACGTCATCGGACCACATGCTCCAATCGGTGACTGAGTTCGTCCTCGACGTCCTCGAAAGTACGCTCATCGAATTCGGCACCGTGGTTCGCGACGCGGCACCGAAGGTACTCGCTGGCATCGTCTTCGTCGGACTCGCCTACGTCGGCATCAAAATTATCTTGTACCTCCTTCGGGGTGCCCTGGACGGCCTCTATCCCGAAGAGCAGGAACTCGTCGTCGACCTCGGCGTCGCCATCGCCGGCGTCTTCCTCTGGTTCGGCACGGCACTCGCACTCTTGAACATCGTCGGCATGGAAGAGATTGCGGCGAGTCTCGGGACGGCGACAGGGTTCATCGCACTGGGCGTCTCCTACGCACTGTCGAACATGATTGCCGACACCGTCGCCGGTGTCTACCTCCTTCGAGACCCCGACTTCAATCCCGGCGACCGCGTGAAGTCCGACCCAGTCACTGGGACAGTCGCGGCCATCGAACTTCGGAAGACACGGTTCGAGAGTGACGAGGGCGACACGGTGGTCGTCGCGAACCGCGACGTCGAAAAGAAGTGGACGAAGTTCGACGAGGTGGACGCGACGACTGTCTCTGGGACCGAATCGGCGTAATCGCCGAAATCGACCGATTTGGGCACCCCGGAACCCTTTTACGGCGGTCGGGCGTACCCCCGACGAACACCAATGGGCATTGGCTCAGACATGTATCGTCAGCAGATTTTGGATCACTACAAGAACCCCCGTAACCACGGTCGACTGGAGTCTCCGACGTTCAGTCACACGGGGGAGAACCCCTCCTGCGGCGATACGATTACGATGGACGTGCAGCTCGCCGACGACGGCGAGACGATAGAGCGCGTCGCGTTCTCCGGTGATGGGTGTGCCATCAGTCAGGCGTCCGCGAGCATGCTCACGCAACGACTCCCGGGAACGACGCTCTCGGAACTGAACGAGATGGACACCGACGACATCACCGAGATGCTCGGCGTCGACATCTCACCGATGCGAATCAAGTGTGCCGTCCTCGCCCGACAGGTCGCACAGGACGGCGCGAAGATTCACGAAGGTGAGATAGAAATCGAGAAGACGAAGACCGAAGACGACGCGTAAGCCGAGCCGCGATTTTCTCTTCGTTCGACTGGTTGCTGAGCGCAGTGGCTACTGGGTGGTGTAGTGCCGAAAGGGGGAAGAAAGAACGTGTATTCGCAGCCAGTCGGCCTTATTCGGGCTTCAGACCGCCGTCCTGCACGCGCATGACTGCCTCACCGTCGGCGAGGTTCGGCGCGTCGACGAGGCGGACGATACGCTTGTCGCCCTTGGACTTGCGGAGGTAGATACGGAACGTCGAGGTGTGGCCGAGGATGTTGCCACCGATCGGCTGGGTCGGGTCACCGAAGTAGGAGTCGGGGTTGGACGCGACCTGATTGGTCACGAGAATACCAGTGTTGTACAGGTCGCCGATTCGCATCAGGTCGTGCAGGTGCTTGTTGAGCTTCTGCTGGCGTTCGGCGAGTTGTCCGCGGCCAACGTACTCGGCACGGAAGTGGGCGGTGAGCGAGTCGACACAGAGCAGTCGAACCGGCCAGTCAGAGTCTTCATGCTCGCCAGCGAGTTCCTTGGCCTTCTCGGCGAGGAGAATCTGGTGGTTGGAGTTGAACGCCTTCGCGACGTGAATCTTGTCGAGGAAGTCAGCGATGAGTTCTTCCATCGCGTCTTCGTCGTCCGGCGAGCCTTCGATTTCGCGCTCGTCCATCGTCGTCTGGAGAATGTCGTCGTCGAGGCCGCGGACCATGTCGTCGATACGCTCGGGACGGAACGTGTCTTCGGAGTCGATGAAGATACACGCACCGCCGAGACCACCGAGTTCGCGGGGGAGTTGGACGTTGACTGCGAGTTGGTGGGTAATCTGGGACTTACCGGCACCGAACTCACCGTACACTTCGGTGATGGACTGCGTTTCGAGTCCGCCGCCGAGGAGTTCGTCTACCTCGTCGATTTGCCAGCTGAGTTTGCCAATTTCCTTGCGTCGTTCGAGGACCATCGAACCGGTCTCGAAGCCACCGACGTCGGCGGCCTTGCGTGCCGCGTTGATGATATCCGAGGCCGTGCTCGAACCGATGTCAGCCTTGTTCGACAGTTCGCCAGGGCTGGCGACTGCGATGGACTGATAGCTGTCGTAGCCGTTCTCGACGAGTTTGTCGGCGGTTGCCGGGCCGACACCGGGGAGACTTTCGAGGTCGTCTTCTGCCATACATCGTCGTTCCGCCCATACCCACATAAACCCTCGTTAACAGCAGGGTGAAAGTGAAATCGAGAGACGAGAGCGAGTCGGTGACGAGCGTCTGACGAGGGTTCAAGTCGGAAGTCGCGTAGAGTGCGGCGCGAGCAGAGAAGCGAGACGAGGAGAACAGAGAAGTCAGGAGCGACTGTTCGGAATCACTCCCACGGGTGACCGTTGGGCGTGGAGGGCCACAGCGGGTACCAGTACCCCTCGTCGTCTTCGATTTCGAGTTCACCGTCGAGGACTGATTCGAGTTTGAACTCCAGTTGCTGGTTTCGTTTGGAAGTGCCCTGCGGCGCGAAGGGGTAGTACGCACCGCGGCGGAACGAGTAAATCCAATAAACGCGGTCGTCAGCCTTCCGGAACCCGAAGAGTGCAGCGAGAAGGCGCGACCCGTAGCCTCGTTCGATGAACTCGTCGGCGGCAAAGTGGATGCTCGTCACGAGGTCCTCGGGGTCGTCGTCCACGAGAACGACCCAGTTGTAGCCGTGGCCGTCGGTGTGACGTTTGAACTCCGTCCCGGTCTCTTCGCTCCCGGCGCTGAGAATCGCCTCGACAGCGTCGACGGTGTCTTCGAAGTCAGTGCTGTCTACGGAAGAGAAACAGAGTGCTGCCTCGTCGGCCGAGTCGAATCGGAGGTCCGCTTCCATCGTCAAATACGCCGTACTCATGCCGAAGAGGTCGTCGGGGTCGGCCCGACTGGTCGCGTCCGACTCGGCACTGATACCGAGGACAGAGCGA
Organism: Haloferax marinisediminis; assembly: GCF_009674585.1. Taxonomy (NCBI): domain Archaea; kingdom Methanobacteriati; phylum Methanobacteriota; class Halobacteria; order Halobacteriales; family Haloferacaceae; genus Haloferax; species Haloferax marinisediminis. The sequence continues at coordinate 557,782 of NZ_WKJP01000001.1, forward strand.
AGCGAATCTAAGAGTCCCATGGGCACCGCTAGGGTGTCCGAGAACTTATAGGGTGTATCGAAACGAGAACGGTGAGAACCGAGTTCGGATTAGAACGTCTCCATCTCGCGCTCCATGTCGCGGAGGCGCTCGACACGCTTCTCGGTCGAGGGGTGGGTGCTGAACAGTTTTCCGATGAAGTCGGACTTGATGGGGATGATGAAGAACGCGTTCATCTCCGAAGTCTCACGCATGTCGCGCTTCGGGACGTTCTCCATTCGACCCGAAATCTTCAGCAGGGCGGACGCCAGCGCCGACGGGCGACCCGTGATAATTGCCGCCCCACGGTCGGCGGAGTACTCACGGTAGCGCGAGAGCGCCCGGATGAGCAGGTACGAGATAATCCACACCAGCAGCGACGCGATAATCGCGACGATGACCGGCATATTCTGGCGGTTGTCGTCGCCGCCGAAGAGCCAGCCCCAGCGGACGATGAGGAACGCGATGCTGGAGAGGAACGACGCGATAGTCATGACCATCACGTCGCGGTTCTTCACGTGCGCGAGTTCGTGCGCGAGCACGCCCTCCAACTCGTCGTCGTCTAGCGTTCGCAGCAGGCCTGTCGTGACACAGACGGCCGAGTTCTTCTGTGACCGACCCGTCGCGAAGGCGTTCGGCATGGACGAATCCGAGATTGCGACCTTCGGCTTTGGCAGGTCCGCCTGCTGGGAGAGACGGCCAATCATCGCGTGAAGCTTCTGCGCCTGTGGTCCGTCGTCTTCGTCGACGACGCGTGCGCCCATGCTGTAGAGCGCGATCTTGTCGCTGAAGAAGAACTGGGCGAAGAGGAAGACACCCATGAACAAGACCATGATGGTCAGGCTCTGGAAGTACGCGACCAGCACTCCCGCGAAGACGATGTAGAGAGCGAACAACAGGAACATCGTGAACGCCATTCGCCCACGGAGTCCCCAGTCCGGTTTCCATTCCATACCCCGTGATTAGTAATCCGGCTAATAAACGCTGTTGGAGTGCGACAGTTTCGCACACCAGCGCTGGGAAGCACACAGGTGGACGAATGTGCACACAGATGCGTGGTTTTAGCACGACGGAACTCCACCTGCAACATATGGAGACTGTCATCGTCACCGGCGCCCTCGGGCGCTCCGGTCGCTGGATTGCCGACCGACTCGCCGACGAGTACGACGTGGTCGCCGTCGACCTCGACCACCCCGGATTCGAAGTCGACGCCCGCGAGAACCTCGATTTCCGCGCTGCTGACCTGACGAACATGGGCGAAGTTGCGGACCTCGTCGCCGACATCGACCCTGACGCAGTGGTTCACTGGGCTGCGATCCCCTCACCGACCCGCAACGCCGGCTCTCGTGTCTTCGAGACGAACGTCCAATCGACGTACAACGTCCTCGTCGCCGCCGCGCGTGCCGACGCACGAATCGTCTGGGCCTCGTCTGAGAGCGCCTACGGCTTCGCCTTCGCCGAGGAGAAACCACTTCCCGACTTCCTCCCCATCACCGAGGACCACCCGCTCCGACCCGAAGACCCCTACGGGACCGCCAAAGTCGCCGGCGAAGAGGTGTCGAAGATGGTCACCCGCAAGTACGGTGTCTCGACGTGTGCCATCCGCCCGTCGTGGATTCAGTACCCCGGTGAGTACAACTGTCGCGACATCGCGGAATCTGGAGACCTCGCTGGCGGTGCGGGGAACTGCTGGTCCTACGTGGACGTGCGCGACGTTGCCGGACTCGTCGCTGCCGCCCTCGAAACACCAGTCGACGGCCACGAAGCAGTTCACGCCGCCGCCGCAGAGAACTACCTCGGGCGACCGACCGCTGACGCCGTCGAAGCGTTCTGGGGCGAATTGCCACAAGAATGCACCCTCGATGGCGAAGAATCCGCCCTCGCGACGACAAAAGCAGAACTCCTGTTCGACTGGGAGCCTGCCCACTCGTGGCGCGAGGCGGTCGACGAGGACGTTCCAGAACCGACGCTCTGGGAGTGAAGCCGAACGAGTAGGGAGCAGTGCCGGCTTCTCAACCGGCAGACGCGAGACACACTGTTTTCCCAACGGGGCGCATAGGTCTAGATAACATGTTCGCCGATAGAAAAGACGCAGGCCGCCGACTCGCGGACCTGCTCGACGAACGGGGAGAAACGGCGGACGTCGTCCTCGCTATCCCCCGGGGAGGACTTCCAGTCGGCCGTGAAGTTGCCGACCGACTCAGAGCACCGTTGGACGTGGTCGTCGCAAAGAAGGTCGGTGCTCCGGGGAATCCGGAACTGGCACTCGGGGCCGTCGCCGGCGACGGAAGCGCGTGGTGGAACGAAGACCTCCTGTCGTACTTCGACGTGACCGATGAGTACCTCGACCGGGAGCGAGAACGCAACGCCGAGGCGGCACGAGAGAAAGTGAAACTGTACCGCCACGGCGACCCACTGCCGGACGTCGAAGGAAAGCGCGTCATCGTCGTCGACGACGGCGTCGCCACGGGTGCAACTGCTCGTGCGTGTCTCCGGCAAGTCGTCGCCGCAGGGGCAGAACGCGTCGTCCTCGCGATTCCGGTCGCGCCACCGAGTACCGTCGTGGAACTCGAAGACGAGTGCGACGAGGTCGTGACGGTCCAAGCGCCCGAGGCCTTCGGCGCAGTCGGTGTGTTCTACCGTGACTTTTCGCAGGTGTCGGACGAGGAGGCCGCAGACTACCTCGAGAGAGAAGAACCCGAAGAGTAGTCGACGCGTGGCGCGGAATTTAAGCGGTCGAACGGGCTAGACCCGTCAATGAGCGAATCCCGCGACTTCTGTCCCCGATGTGGGGACCCCATCCCAGAGCGAGAAGACCCGCTCCCCGGGATGCCTCGTGAACGAGACGACGTGGTCTGCGACTCGTGTTACTTCGAGGATTTCGAGCTCGTCGACGCACCCGACGAGGTGCAGGTCCACGTCTGTGCGCAGTGTGGCGCCATCCACCGGGGCAACCGGTGGGTCGACGTCGGTGCCCGCGACTACACCGACATCGCGATCGAAGAGGTGTCGAACTCCCTCGGCGTCCACCTCAACGCCGAAGATATCAGTTGGGGTGTCGAACCCGAGCAAATCGACGAGAACAACATCCGGATGCACTGCCACTTTTCGGGTATCGTCCGCGGCACTCCCGTCGACGAGTCCATCGTCATCCCGGTGAGCATCGCCCGCGAGACGTGCAAGCGCTGTGGCCGCATCGCCGGTGGCTACTTCGCCAGTCTCGTACAGGTTCGCGCCGACGACCGCGTCCCCACGACCGAAGAAGGGGAAGAAGCAATCGAAATCGCCGAGTCCTACATCGCCGAACGCGAGGAGAAAGGCGACCGAGACGCGTTCATCTCCAGTGTCAAACGGACGCCCAACGGCCCGAACATCAAGATTTCGACCAACAAGATGGGGAGCAGCGTCGCCAAACAAATCCGCGAGCGACTGGGCGGGACGATCGACGAACACCCGACGCTCGTGACCGAAGACGGGGACGGAAACGAAGTCTACCGTGTCACCTTCGTCACTCGCCTCCCACGCTACACGGCCGGTGACATCATCGACCCCGAAGACGACGACGACGGACCGGTCCTCGTCAGGAGCAACAAGGGACGCCTGAAAGGCATCCGCCTCACCACCGGAGAACACTACGAATCCGAGTTCGAAGACGGAGAACGCCCGGACGCCGAACACCTCGGGTCGACGGAAGACGCCCAAGAGACCACCGTCGTCACCGTCGAAGACGAGTACGCAGTGCAGGTGCTCGACCCCGAGACGTTCGAGGCGAAGACTATCCCACGACCGGATTACTTCGACCCGGACGCGCCGATGGTGCCGGTGCTCAAGAGCCAGTCTGGACTCCACATCCTCCCGGACGAAGCCGTCGAAGACGACACAGACGAGTAGCGAGACGGGGGAGGTACTCGGACAGGAACCGGCATCTCACACGGGCGAAGCAACTGTGCGGGGAGGAACCGAGGAAACGGTCGCTTTTCGAAAAATCGCGCTATCGAGCGTCAGCGTTCAAAGAAAGGACCGTCGTCGAACGGAGGGCCGAATTAGTCTGCACTCGCCGAGTGGTCGGTCGACGTTGCTGCAACGGGTGCATCTTCCTCACGCACCGAAACACCGTGGCGCTGGAGGGCGACTCGGAGGTCTTCTTCGGAGTACCCGGAGTGGGTCGCCGCCTGCGAGAGCGTCAGTGTTCCACTACGATACAGTGTGATCGCCGTGGCGAGTGCGTTGGAGTGCATGACCGATATATCGATATCAACCCCCTCATTGTTAACTATTTCGTGAGAAAGCGTGGCAAATACATGATTAAGGAGCATATGTGTTTACATACGTAGACCAGATTTGAATTTGAGTACCGCAAACACACATACCCGTTAACAATCATTGAAGATTTGTGTCGAAGCGGCGAGTACCGTTGGACGGAGCGAGTATTTTACCAGTATTACGATATATTATTACATATTAATTCGGCCATACTGAAGCCGAGAAATATGTACGTTCACTCGGCGGTATCACGTCCGAAAATCAGTGGAAAAGCGTTAATTAGCGGTTGGCCGACGTAACGGATATGGACCGACAGCAACTCCTCGCACTGACACTCGTGGCACTGATGATGGGGTCGACGCTGCTTACCGGTGTCAGTTTCCTCCTCTAATCACTCGCCCCAGACGTCCGAAAGGGGGTGATTATCTCGGCCGTCGTCGTCCGAATCGCTCGCTGTCGAGCGCGTACGCCGACTGGACGACCCACCACCGGACCCGCCCGTTCGAGTCGTGTTCGACCCGCCCGACCCACCGGTCGACCGAGACTGTGTGCGCTGCGACGACTGCCCGCCGAGATTCGTGTCTCCACGACTCGCGTTGCTTCCGCGCCCGCCGGCCGCGACAGGGTCGAACTCGGGGAGGTCCGGTTTCGTCATGCGGTCGACTTGCTCGGCGAACCAGTCGGGCATGTCGGTGCGTGTCTTCTCGAACAGCTGGAGGAGACTGCTGTCTGCGATGTAGGTGTCGCCGTAGTCGTCGGGTGCGCGGACGACTCGACCACACGCCTGAATCACGGTTCGCAGTGCTGCGCGGCGGTACCACGCCCACTGCCCGTCTTCGAGCCGGCGAGCGACACGTGAGTCGTTCGTGTTGAGATACGGCGCTTTACACAACACCTGCCACCGACACAGGTCACCTTTCAGGTCGAGTGCCTCTTCCATCTTGACCGAGAGGAAGACCTCAGGTCGGTCGGTCGCTTTCCACGTCTCTAGCTCCTCGTTGCGGTTGTCTCGGTCGTGGCCACGGATGCGGTTTCCGAGGCCCATCTCGGCCAGTCGACGCCGCAGTTCCGCCTGAATCGCATACGAGTGGCAGTGAATCAGTCCCTTCTCGTCGGGATGTTTCGCCATCAGCCGAACGATGAGACGGGCGATTTTGGGGAGCGTCTCGTCGCGGTGTTCGTACGTCATCTTCCCCTGTGTCACGTCGTACAGCGGGCGGTTTTCGACCGGGAAGGTGTGTCCAACGTCCACGAGTGCGACGTTCGACGGGTCCAACCCGACCGACCGGCAGAACGCCGCTTTGTTCAGAATCGTCGCCGACAGGAGGGCGAACTTGTTCCCGCGGTCCCAGACGGTGTGTTGGAGGTACTTCGCCGGGTCGAGCGGTTTGATGGCGATGGGTGAGCCCTCGCCGTCGTGCTGGTCGACGACCCACGTGGTCGGACTCTGTGGGTCGCGGTAGTCTTCGACGAACCACTTCAGTTCCGAGCGGAGTTCCTGGAGTCGGTCACGGCGGGCGGCCTCGTCGGGGGTCAACTCGGCTTTCGTCAACAACTCGTCTTTCGCGCGTTTGCAGACGCCAGCGAGCGTCTCGGCGAATCGGGCGGCCCGTTCGACCGGGTCACCCGCCTCGGAGAGGTCCGGGACGCCGATGTCGTCCCACACCGGAACCGTCCGGGGTTTGAGGTCGATGGTCGCGTACATCTCGGCCCACTCCGCGAGGCCGTGTGCCTCGTCGATGACGACTACGTCGCGCTTGCGGAACACGTCCGACCCGGCCGTCTGCATGAAGTACGCGAGCGTCATCGCCGCAATCTGGCGGTTGGAGGCGATAGCACGGTCAGAGAAGTACGGACACCGGTGCCGGACGGTGCAGTCGAATCCACGGGTTCGAGCACAGGGGGCCCGGTCGACTGGGGTGTCTTCTTCACCGCGGATGATACAGCGGTAGTTCGACTTCCCGCGGATAATCTTGAGGTCCGAGAGCAAGTCGTCTTCGGCGACGTCGTCGAGTTGCGACACCTGTGGCGTCGTGTAGTACGCGTCTGTCGCGTCCGCGGGCGACGACTCTTCGACGGTCTGGGCCGTGCCCGCGATGGAACGCGCGAGGAGCGACTTTCCGCTCCCGGTCGGCGCTCGAACCAACACCACGTCGTTGCCGCTCTCGAAGGCGTCACGAATGTCACGCAGGGCTTGCTCCTGATTACCGCGGAAACTGGGGGCGGGGAACGAGTCGACGATGCGTGACGGGTCCACGATGGTTCCTGTCGGTGGGGACGCCTAAATCCACCGCTCCCTCACGAAGACTGCGACGTGAAAACCGTGACTTAGAGACCAGCGACGTCTTCTGCGGTCGGTTCGCGGTCACCCGGTAACTGCTCCATACACTCGAAACAGAGGAAGTGCTCCGACCCGTCGACGAGTTCGAGCGTCATCCCACCCGACGAAGACGTCGGAAAGTTCCACAGGTCGCCGATGCCGCCGGCGATGCGGACGCCCTTCCCGCAGGCGTCACACGGTTCTGAAGTCATACGACGAGTGAGGTGACGGAGCGCCAAAAGCACCCCGCCCAGGTGACCGAGTCGGCACGTCAGGAGCGCACGGACCGCCGGGAGATTCATGTCGATAGACGTATAACTTCTATGGCATGCGTGTCGATTGCGAGGGGTGTGCAGGCTGCTGCATCGACTGGCGACCGGTCTCGCCCGTTTCGCTGGACCACGAGCGACGCGGACCGCGCGCACCACTCGACGACACCTACAACCTCGTCCCGTTGACCCGCGACGAGGTTCGTAACTTCGTCGACGCTGGACTCGGCGACGTACTCACACCGCGACTGTGGAAAGTCCCGGCCGGGGAAGGCGTCGAAATCGACGGTGTCGACGTGGCGACGATTGGCGGCAACCCGGCGTTCTTCGTCGGCATGCGCAAACCGCCGAAACCCGTCGCCCCGTTTGGCCTCGACCGGACGTGGCTTCGTGCCTGTGCCTTTCTCGACCCCGAGACGCTCCAGTGTCGCATCCACGACACAGAGCTCTACCCCGCCGAGTGTTCGGAGTACCCCGGGCACAACCTCACCCTCGACCAAGAGACCGAGTGCGAACGCGTCGAAGCATCCTACGGCGGGGACCGCCTCGTCGACGAGGTACCCCCCACGGACCAACACGGCCTGCTCCTCGGCCCCCACGCCCTCGGCGCGAAGGTGTTCGTCCACCCCGACCCCTCGCGACTGGAAGGCGTCGTCGAACGCCTCCAGCGCCGGTCGTTGACTCCGGAAGACAGGGCCGAGTTCGTCGGTGTCGCGGTCGGTTCCCATCCGGGGTCGACCGAAGTCGACGCCGACCGTGCCCGCGAGGCCCGAGCGCGCACGTTGCAAACAGCGTCGTGGGCCGGCGAACTCATCTCGACGTGGAACGGCATCGCGACTGTTCTCGGAGCGTCTGCCGCAGACGCACCGCACCCAGACGAGGTCGAAGTAAAACGCGGGGCACCCACGACTCCCGGGTGGGACGTCGTTCGAGCAGACAATTAAGCGAAGGCGGCCCGACGGCCCTCACGCGACGAGAGTTTAACATCCTGAACAGCGTTATCACACATCATGAGAGTCCTCGTGACTGGTGCGACCGGATTCGTCGGCCGACGTCTCGTTCCAGCCCTCCTCGATGCGGATCACGACGTGGTCGCCCTCGTCCGCGACGCGAGTCGCTACAGTGGGCCGGATGAAGCCGAAGTCGTCGAAGGTGACTTACTCGACGCGGAGACGCTCACTCCCGCCATGGAGAGTGTCGACGCGGCCTACTATCTCGTCCATTCGATGCGGTCCGGCGGAGACTTCGAAGCGCGTGACCGACTCGCGGCCCGAAACTTCGTGAATGCGGCGTCGGCTGCGGGTGTCGAGCGTGTCGTGTATCTCGGTGGATTGGGTGAAGAACGAGACCGGCTCTCGCCACACCTGCGCTCGCGGCGCGAGGTCGAACACCTCCTCGCGTCGGGGCCGTACGAACTCACTACCCTCCGAGCGGCCATCATCGTCGGTGCCGGGAGTGCGAGTTTCGACATGGTTCGGCAACTCGCGAAGCGCCTCCCGGTGATGGTGACGCCACAGTGGGTCGAGACGGAGTGTCAACCCATCGCGATTAGCGACGTGGTCGCCTACCTCGTCGGCGTGCTCGACCACCCAGAGACAGCGGGCGAGACGTACGAAATCGGCGGTCCCGACGTACTCACGTATCGGGAGATGCTCCAGCAAGTCGGGACACACCTCGGCCACGCACCGAGAATCGTCCCCGTCCCCGTGTTGTCGCCGCGCCTGTCGTCGTACTGGATCGACCTCGTCACAGACGTGGACATGGACGTCGCGCGACCGCTCATCGAGGGGCTGAAAAATCCCGTCGTCGTCACGGACGACCGTATTCGGGACATCATCTCGGTCGACGACATCCCGTTCGACGTCGCAGTCGAACGGGCCCTCGTCGAAGAGCGTGACGAGACGGCGATTTCCATCGAACCAGCGACCGAGGTGCCGTGAGCGCCGGTGGAGTCGAGTATCCCGACTGGACACGTATCGTGACAGTGGCGATTGATAAGTCGCGAGAGCCTAGAGCAAGGAAATGAACGACGCCCCGGACTACGGCGAGACGTGGGTGTACGAGAGCATCGTCGGTGCGCTTCCGGGCGTGAAAATCGGCGAAGCAGGCGCTATCGCTCTCCAAATCGCCGTGTTCGAGACGGCAGTCCTCTTTTTCGCGTGGGTGTACGACCTCTGGACCGCCGCGATTGCGGGAACGGCAGCCATCGTCGTCGCGGCCGTCGGCAGTGTCGTGATGCTCCGGATGGGCGAACAGACCCGCGCTGTTGCGGTTCCGACACCGTATCGACGCCTCCTCTTCGGGTCGAGCATCGAAGTCGTCCTCGGAGTACTCGCGTTCGTCGCGCTCGTGACGTACCTGTTCGTGTTCGACCCCCAGCGAGCCGAGACACCGCTCTTGACGATTCTCTTCGGGCCAGAGCAGCCCATCGTCGTCGTCTACCTGATGCTCCTCATCCTCTGGGACCTCTGCTACCGTATCGGCACGTCCTGGTGGGCCGCCGTCGTCGGCCTCTGGGGCGCGGTCCGCTACCGCTTCGACGAACCCACTGCCCGGACGATTCGGCGGGTGAACCTGCTCAACGTCGGGTTCGGCGTCGCACAGATACTCCTGGTTCCGTTCATTCTAGACCAACCGGTCCTCCTCGTCGCGGTCGGTGGGCACGTCGTGGCCGTGACCGTCGTCTCGGTGACGGCAGCGGCGCTCGTGCGAACCTAATACTCGGACAGAAAGTGTGCTGACTTACTCGCCAGACTTCATCTGCTTGAACTGTTCGAGAAGCGCATCCGCAGAGTCACCGGAGTCGTACTCGATAGTACCGTGGTACGTCGAGCGGTCGTCGTCGGTGCCGACATCGACCTGGCTCGTCATGCGTTCACGGCGTTCGTGTTCGGCTTCGTCATAGGCACCCATTGACATGATACAACATACCGTGAGGGTGAGTACCACATATATCTATCGGAGAAATTCATTCCATTGACACATACTCGGATAATGTGTTGCTAAACTGGCATTCGTGGCCGTCAGCGGGAAAGGATAAAAACACCTGCCGGACAACACCGTGTGTGGCACGCCCCCTTCGCTTTCGCTATGCCCCCGGTCGGTGGGATACGTCGCGAGTCAACCGCGACGTGTACCAGCCCCTCGACGCCAATCTCGGCGCGTCGATGAGCGCTCCGTGGTACGACCCACCCGAGGGCTACGAAGCCCGCCGATTCGACATGGACAACGGTGATACGGCACTCCTCGCGTGGACCGACGACCACGCCTACTGGATTGGCAACACTGAGACGCCGAGTTCGCTCTGGCGGACGGACAAAGTGGCGTTCAACGAGGCCCCCTTCGAAATCTCCCGGTGGGCCCAGCGTGAACTCATCGCCGAGCTGTTCAAAGCGTCACCGTGGCTGAAGCCCTACCCCCACCTCTCGTGGTTCTTCTTGCCGGTGTTCCTCTCGAAAGACGGGCGAGAGACCACTCGGTCGTTCTTCCACGACCACGCAGCAGGGTTCCCGGACGCGACACGTGACGAGGCACTGGAGTTCTACGAGGCGTTCTTCGCGACGGGCGTCCTCGACGAGTACCGCGAACTGATGGCCGGCAAACTCGGCACCTCCGAGTACTTCGACCCGACACGGATGGCCGCGGCGATGGGCGAGTTCGACGTGGCTTACCTCCTCAACGAGGCGGGGTACGACATCACACCCGAAATCGAAGTCGCGACAGGCCACTCCATCGACTTCCGCGCCGAGAACACCCGCGCTGGCGGCGCGCTCATCGAAGTGACGCGCCCGCTCCCACCGAACCGTCGGTCGGTGAGCAACCCAGTTGCCGCGATCCGCGACACGGCGCAGACCAAGACCAACGGCGAGGGACAACTCGCCGAACACGGTGGTGGCGTGACGCTCTTCGTCGACTGCTCGTCGTATCCCGACGACGACTGGGCCGCCATCATGGGCGAACAACCGGACGTTCGACACCGGCCGGCAGTCGTGTTCAGACTCCGTCCGTCGGGCCACGTCGAAGGCTACTCGAAAGGGTCGGTCCCCGTGGACCTCCCGTGGCTCCCGTAGCCCGCGGCTCTCGTAGCGATTCTGACGCGCAGTTCTCACTGTAGCGAGCGTATAGCTAAATCAGCGACTGTCGGATGAGCGAGTATGCAGTGTCACTACTGCGACCGTGAGGCCGCATACGCTCCCGAGAAAGACCACGTCAAGGTCGGCCTCTGCAAGCGGCACTTACGCGAGTACTTCGAGTAACGTGACGAGCCACAGGCTCACGGACGTGAGTTATTCGAAGAAGAATTCGTTCGGGAGGTTCGTCCGTGCTCAGAACGAGAGCATGTCAGGACCGTTCTCGCCGAACGGTGACGGGTCACGGTCGCTGTAGTACCGACGACCGATAGCCTCGTGACCGACACCGGTGAAGAGGGCATCGCGGACGTCCTGCGGGCACGTGTACGTCTCGTCTCCGAGACGGGCCAGAATCTCCGCGACCGTCTCCTGACCGTTTTGAAGCTCGATTACTTCGTCCCCGTAGTGTTGGGCGAAGTCGGTCGAGCTAGTCGGGTATTCGTGGCGATCGATTGCGTCGCCGAGTCCATTCAGGCGCATTACACCCAGACAAATCCGGACCTCATCCTTAATGATTTTCCATGATTGTCCTTAGAGAATTGGTAGTCCTTAATCATCCTTAATGGAGAATTCGGAGCAAGGTTTGTTGCCTCCTCGGACCCACCACGACGCATGCACGACGACCCGCCGGTTGCGGATCTTCATCTCCACACGACCGCTTCGGATGGCCGCCTCACTATCGACCGTCTTCCCGATGCGGCCCGCGCGGGCGGTGTCGACGTGGTAGCGGTGACAGACCACGACCGTTACCACCCCGAGCTGGACGGCTCAGTGGTCGAACGCGACGGTGTGACCATCATCCACGGCATCGAACTCCGTGCCGATGCGGGAGACAGACGAGTCGACCTGCTCGGATACGGCGTCGAACCACACCCCGGACTCACCGCCGAAGTCGAACGCCTCCAGAAGAACCGAGTCGAACGCGCGCGGAAAATCGTCGACTACGTCGAAGAGACCACCGGCGTCCACCTCGACATCGACATCCACGACGGGATTGGCCGACCACACATCGCCCACGCCATCGACACCAGTGATGCCCCCTACGACTATCAGGGTGCGTTCGACGAACTCATCGGTGCGGATGGCCCGTGTTACGTCCCCCGTGACCTCCCGTCGTTCGACCACGGCGTCGCGGTGCTGAAAGAAGCGTGCGCAGTCGTCGGTCTCGCACACCCGTTCCGCTACCGTGACCCAGCGGGGGCGCTCAACCTGTGTGAACATCTCGATGCTGTCGAACGGTACTACCCCTACGGATACGACACCGACGTTTCACTCGTCGACGAGGCAATCGAGAAGTTCGGCCTCCTCGCGACCGGCGGGAGTGATGCCCACGATGAGACCCTCGGACGAGCGGGTCCCCCTGAAGACGACTTCGTTCGGTTTGCGGCTGAGATTCCGGGTCTCTAACTCGTTAGTCAGCTAATAACTCCGGGTTACCCCGGGGCGTAAACTTAAATCCTGTCACGACTCATGGGCGGGTATGCAGTGTCACTACTGCGACCGTGAGGCCGCATACGCCGCCGAGAAAGACCACATCAAGGTCGGCCTCTGTGAGCGACACTTCCGCAAGCGCGTCGAGAAACTCGCCGAGTCTGAAGAACTCGCAGGCTTGAAAGAAAAACTCGACATTAACCGAACGAAGTGACTCCCTACTCACTGGCGCACCTGCACTAACGACCCCATACCGTTCCCCCCCACGAACGAGACCACCACCGTTCCCCACGAACGGTCTTTTACCCGAGAACCCGTCCGCCGAATACGTAGAGCGCCGCGAGTACGCTCTCGAACACGAGCGTCCCCGCCGCCGACAACACGAGGAACTGCCGCGATGACATCTCGGCGAACCCTGCGGGCACGGTGAGCATCCCGCGCGTGAACAACATCGCGTTACTCGCAGGGACGACGAGCGGGCCCCACCGTTCGAACCACCCGTCGAATCTGTCGAGTTTCGAATCGTCGATGCGGAACCACGAACGCGAGGCGAGGTATTCGCGCCCGCCGTATTTTGCGACCAGAAACAGTGCGAACTGGCCAACTGTGGCACCAGCGACGGCGACGGCGAGGATGGGAATGAGATACTCCTCTCCGATTAGTATCAACGCACCCGGGACGAGTAGTTCGCTCGGTGCGATGTACAGCAGCATGGCACCTTCGAGGACGAACACCAAGAAGAGGACGAGAAATGCAACGTCCGAAGCCAAGAGGTCACGGAGGAAGGCGGGCAGTTCAGGAACGACAGCGCTCATCGATGGCTGGTAGTTCGGCGCCTGACACCGTCACTGTGCTGGTTTCCCGCACGGAGAGCGACGACATTTTGCCACCTCCATCCGAAGGCGGGGTATGGACCTCACCGACCGCCCGCGACGGCTTCGAACGGATGGGATACGGCCGCTCGTCTCAGAGACGTCACTGGAGGCGACAGACCTCGTCGCGCCCGTGTTCGTCGACGCGACGACCGACGAGCGAATCCCTATCGAGTCCATGCCGGGACACGAACGCGTTCCTGTCGACGAGGCGGCCGCCCGGGTAGCCGAAGTACGCGAGACTGGCGTCGAGGCAGTCATCATCTTCGGAATTCCCGAGTCGAAAGACGCCGAAGGGTCGCGCGCGTACGCGAAAGATGGAGTTGTTCAAGAGGCAGTCCAGCAGATTACCGCCGAGACGGACGCCTACGTCATCACCGACGTGTGTCTCTGCGAGTACACCGACCACGGACACTGCGGAATCATAGAGGACCACGCAGAAGACGACCCGACGCTGACCGTTCAGAACGACCCAACACTCGACCTTCTCGCGAAGACAGCCGTCTCGCACGCCGAAGCAGGCGCCGACATGGTCGCGCCGTCGTCGATGACCGACGGGATGGTGGGTGCCATCCGCGACGGATTAGACGACGCGGGCTACAGTGACGTTCCAATCATGTCCTACGCCGCGAAGTACGAGAGCGCCTTCTACGGTCCCTTCCGAGACGCCGCCGATGGTGCGCCGGCCTTCGGCGACCGGCGTCATTACCAGATGGACCCCGCCAACGCCCGCGAAGCGATGCGCGAGGTCGCGCTCGACGTCGAACAGGGTGCAGACGTGCTGATGGTCAAACCCGGCCTCCCGTATCTCGACATCGTCCGTGCCATCCGCGAGACCTACGACCACCCCGTCGCCGCGTACAACGTCTCTGGGGAGTACGCGATGCTCCATGCCGCCGCCGAGAAAGGTTGGTTGGACCTCGACGCGACGGCGCACGAGTCACTGTTGTCGATGAAGCGAGCAGGCGCAGACCTCATCATCACGTACTTCGCAGAGCGCGTGGCGGAGAACCTCGCTGGGCGTCGCTGACTCATACGTTCGCCGGCCACTACTAACTCACTCGTCGTCTACTCGCTGTGTTTCGCAAATACGGCACTCGGTAGCGTGGTGCGCACGGCCAAAACGCCTATATCTGGCAACATTTTCCTGAACGTTCGTCCAACCATCACCGAACATTCGTCTTCGGAGTGGACGAAATACAACCTTATATGCGTAATATTCTAACCTATTTTGTTCGAGTGTAGTATTATGCATAGGTAAATTTGAGCATTTCAACCCCTCTCTTTATGTATTACCTCTCCATGAAGCTGAACCGTGATGAAGCACCACAATCCGCACGGATACGGTAGAAAAGTACCCGATTGTATAGCAGACTCGTTCGGAGGTGTACACGCGTGACGCCACTGCAGGTCGACCCATCGGTCATCGCGCAGGGGGTCAACTACGTCTGGATCCTCGTCGTGTCGTTCCTCATCTTCTTCATGCAGCCAGGATTCGCGCTGCTCGAAGCAGGGCAGGTCCGCGCGAAGAACGTCGGTAACGTCTTGATGAAGAACATGACCGACTGGGCGCTCGGCGTCCTCGTCTACTTCATCGTCGGTGCCGGCGTGGCGACGATTATCGGTGGACTCACCTCGCCGGGTGGGTTCAGCGTTGCAGCCGCGTTCTCGTACATCGGTGATTCGGGATCGTGGATCGACTGGCTCTTCGGTGCCGTCTTCGCCATGACCGCCGCCACCATCGTCTCCGGTGCCGTCGCAGAACGCATGGACTTCCGTGCGTACGTCGTCTTCGCAGCCATCATGACGGGTATCATCTACCCCGTCACGCAGGGCCTGACCTGGTCCGGCGGTCTGCTCGCTGGAAGCGGCTACCTCGGTGCGATTCTCGGAACGGGCTACCTCGACTTCGCCGGTGCAACCGTCGTCCACATGTGCGGTGGTGTCGCCGGCCTCGTCGCCGCAAAGATGGTCGGCCCGCGTAAGGGTCGCTTCGACGCGAACGGTAACAGCCAGCCCATCCCGGGCCACTCGATGCTGCTCGCCGTCCTCGGCACGCTCATCCTCGCGTTCGGCTGGTACGGCTTCAACGTCGGCACGCAGGCGACGGTTCTCGCGACAACCGAAAGCGGCGGACTCGAATTCATGGGTGCCGCACTCGGCCGTGTCGCCCTCGTGACCACCCTCGGCATGGGTGCAGGCGCAGTCGCCGCGGTCATCGTCTCGACGCAGTACCAGGGCAAGCCTGACCCACTCTGGATGGCAAACGGCCTGCTCGCTGGTCTCGTCGCCGTCACGGGCGCTGTCCCCCACGTCACGTGGTGGGGCGGCCTCATCCTCGGCGCACTCGGCGGCGCAATCGTCCTTCCCGCGTACCGCTTCACGGTCGACTCACTCAAGATCGACGACGTGTGTGGTGTCTTCGCTGTCCACGGCGTCGCTGGTGCAGTCGGTACGGCACTCATCCCCGTGTTCGCAGTCGGCGGATTCTCCGCGACGCAGCTGGTGATGCAGGTCGCCGGTGTCGGCATCATCGCTCTCTGGACTATCGTCGCGTCCGCAGTCTTCCTGTTCGCAACGAGCACCGTCTTCGACCTCCGCGTCTCGGAAAAAGAAGAAGTCGAAGGCCTCGACGTCGGCGAACACGGCGTCTCCGTCTACCCCGAATTCGTCGGCGACTCCGGTCCCGACCGCGGACTGGGAACGCCTGCAGCAACCGACGGCGGCCACGACGTGCGCACTGACGGTGGCGCCACGGACGACGTGAACGCAGCAGTCGAAGGAGGTGACGACCAATGAGCGAGACTGACGGCATCAAGATGGTGATGGCCATCATCCGCCCCGACAAGCTCGCAGACGTGAAGTCGGCACTCGCCGAAGCAGGTGCCCCCTCGCTCACCGTCACGAACGTCTCCGGTCGCGGGTCGCAGCCCGCGAAGAAGGGACAGTGGCGCGGTGAGGAGTACACCGTCGACCTCCACCAGAAGGTCAAAGTCGAGTGCGTCGTCGCAGACACACCAGCAGACGACGTGGTCGACGCCATCGCCGACGCGGCCCACACCGGCGAGAAAGGTGACGGGAAGATATTCGTCATCCCCGTCGAAGAGGCCGTTCAGGTCCGCACCGGAAAGGAGGGGAAGCCAGCAGTCTGAGCGAGAAATCCGCCGGTAGTCTCTGCTTTCGCCGCCGCACTCGCGGTGTTCGCCACCGCGCGTGTGGCACCACGCCCGCTGGGGGTCCCGATTCTGTCCCGACCCTCGTATTACTTTTCTTACACTACATGCGTCGAATTCTGCGGCAACATTTGTCCAATTAGTCCGTGACATACGACCTTAAACATCTCATACTTCATTTTAAAGCGGACATATGTCATCTATATCAAGATAATGTGGACAAATGTCAACACGAATGGTTATGTACTCTCATGTGGATACAATCTTCCATGATTCGCGAAACATTCGTTCGCGAATTGAGCACTAACATGAACGACCGTCCATTTGAACTTCAGTTCGAATCGTCCATCGGAGGAATCGTATGCTGACCGCCCTACAGACAGACCTCGCCTCAGTCGTCGAAGGTGTGAACCTCGTGTGGGTCCTCACCGTCACCTTCCTCATCTTCTTCATGCACGCCGGCTTCGCCATGCTCGAAGCCGGACAGGTGCGTGCGAAGAACGTCGCCAACCAGCTCACCAAGAACCTCTTGACGTGGAGTATCGGCGTCATCGTGTTCTTCCTGCTAGGTGCGGCCGTCTCGTCTATCGTCGCCGGCCTCACCGGCGGCCCCGTGACGAGCATCAGTGACGCCTTCATGGGCCTCTACGCGCCCGATGCGTCGGCGACCACTGCGTGGGTCGACTGGCTCTTCGGTGCCGTCTTCGCCATGACCGCCGCCACCATCGTCTCCGGTGCCGTCGCTGGCCGCGCAAAACTCCGTGCGTACCTCACGTACACCATCCTAATCGCGGGCGTCATCTACCCCGTCGTCGTCGGCATCACCTGGGCTGGCGGCTTCCTCGGTGGCCTCGGCTTCCACGACTTCGCCGGCGGCATGATCGTCCACGGCATGGGCGGCATCGCCGGTCTCACCGCCGCGTGGCTCATCGGCCCGCGGATGAACCGCTTCAACTCCGATGGCAGCGCGAACGTCATCCCCGGTCACTCCATCGCGTTCGCCGTCCTCGGCACGCTCATCCTCGCGTTCGGCTGGTACGGCTTCAACGTCGGCACCGCCGCCGCGCCACTCGCGTACTCCGACGGCGCAATCACGCTCGGATCGTTCGCCTACGTCGGTCGTGTCGCCCTCGTGACCACCCTCGGCATGGCCGCTGGCGCAATCGGTGCGGGCGGCGTCGCCATGTACAAGACCGGCAAGGTTGACACGCTCTACGTCGCCAACGGCCTGCTCGCTGGCCTCGTCGGCGTCACCGCAATCGCAGACGACATCATCTGGCCGGGTGCGCTCGTCGTCGGCCTCCTCGCCGGCGCACAACTCCCCATCGTCTTCGAATTCGTCGAAAAGCGCCTCCGCATCGACGACGTGTGTGCGGTCTTCCCCGTCCACGGGTCTGCGGGCGTCCTCGGAACGCTCCTGTACCCCGTCTTCGCCGTCCCCGTCTGGCACAGCGGTGCCTCGTTCGTCTCGCTGGCCATCCCGCAGGTGGTCGGCGTCGGCGTCATCGCCATCTGGACGTTCGTCGCCACGGCAGCAGTCTTCGGCGTCTTCCGCGCTGTCGGCCAAGCCCGCGTCTCTCCCGACCACGAACGCGAAGGCCTCGACACGGCTGAACACGGCGTCGACACGTACCCCGAGTTCGGGTCGCGCGACACCGACACCGGCATCCGCGCTGACGGGTCCGGCATCCCACACGGGGATGGATTCATGACGACGCGGAAGGAGGACTGAGCCATGAGCAACGCTGACCTGCCCAACGACGGTGGCATCAAGATGGTGATGGCCATCATCCGGCCCGACAAGCTCGCAGACGTGAAGACTGCACTCGCCGAGGTGGGTGCCCCGTCGCTCACCGTCTCGAACGTCTCCGGACGCGGCTCGCAACCCGCCAAGAAGAGCCAATGGCGCGGCGAAGAGTACACCGTCGACCTCCACCAGAAGGTCAAAGTCGAGTGCGTCGTCGCCGAGACACCGGCCGAAGACGTCGCCAACGCAATCGCAGACGCCGCTCACACCGGCGAGAAAGGTGACGGGAAAGTGTTCATCCTCCCGGTCGAAGCAGCCTATCAGGTTCGAACCGGCAAGACCGGCCGCGACGCAGTCTGAAGCGACTTCGACTGCCGCCACTTCGACTGCCGCTACTCAGTGGGTCGGTCGACGTGACCGCCGACCGGGCGGACGCCGGCCCCACGCGAAACCATTTTTCTACTCCGCACGAAGCGACGTGACGATGAGCGGTGTCTCTCCGTGTTGAGTGTCGAAGTCGTCGTCGGCCTCGTCATTGCACTCGCCGGGATGTCCATCGTCGGCGTCGCCGTCGACCGATACCTCCCTGAGCCCGACAGTCCACGCGCAGACCTGCTCGTGAGCGATATCAGCAAGTGGGCGGTGTTTCTGACGCTCTGTGGCTACGTCGTGGTCGTCGAGGGGCGACCACTGTCGTCGCTCTCGGGCCGCTCGCTCGACCCACTCTCGTTCGTCGCTGTCGTCGGTGTCGGCGTCTTCGTCCTGTTCGCGGCGAACGTGGTGACTGCACCACTGTTCGACCGGTTCGGTATCGACGACCTCGGTGATGGGATGTCGCACCTCGCGTCGCTCTCGGTTCGACACCGTCTCTTCGTCGCGGTCACGGCTGGCGTCACCGAAGAAGCGCTGTTTCACGGCTACGCCATCGAACGACTCATCGAAGCGACCGGAAGTCCGCTCCTCGCCGGTGGTGTCTCGTTCGTCGCGTTCACTGCTGGCCACGCAGTCGGGTGGAGCCGCGGCGCAGTCGTCCGTATCGCGGTTCCCGCGTTGCTGACGACGCTCATGTATCTCGTCGTGCGCGACGTGGTGGCCCTGATGGCGATTCACGCGCTCAACGACGCCGCAGGGTTGCTGTTGGCGCGGTCGGTGCAAGGCGTCGAGGACGCGACGGACGGCGCGACCCAGTAAGGTCTTTGCCGCGAGGGGGCGAACCGCCGCGCATGAGACACGACGAGTCCCGCGCGTTGTACGACCGAGCGCTGTCGGTTCTCGCTGGCGGTGTGAACTCCTCGGTCAGGGCAACCCAGCCCTACCCGTTCTTCGTCGAACGAGGAGACGGCGCACACGTCATCGACGCCGACGGGAATCGGTACATCGACTACGTGATGGGCTACGGCCCACTCCTGTACGGCCACGACGCACCCGAGCCCGTCCAAGCGGCCGTCCAGAAACACGCCGCCGCAGGGCCGATGTACGGTGCACCGACGGAGATAGAAGTCGAACACGCCGAGTTCGTCGCCCGGCACGTCCCCTCGGTCGAGATGCTTCGCTTCGTCAACTCGGGTACCGAAGCGACCGTTTCGGCAGTCCGCCTCGCCCGCGCGACCACCGGGCGCGACAAAATCGTCGTCATGCAGGGCGGCTATCACGGCGCACAAGAGTCTACGCTGGTCGAAGGCGGCCCTGAGGGTGCGAGTCCGAGTACGCCGGGCATCCCCTCGTCGTTCGCAGAACACACGATTCCCGTCCCGTTCAACGACGCCGAGGCAGTTCGCGAGGTGTTCGAAGCACACGGTCAGGACATCGCGGCGGTGTTGGCCGAGCCCATCCTCGCGAACATGGGCATCGTCCACCCAGTCGATGGCTATCTCCAGACGCTTCGCGACGTGACCGAGGAGTACGGCTCGCTCCTCATCTTCGACGAGGTCATCACTGGGTTCCGCGTCGGCGGCCTCCAGTGTGCCCAAGGGAAGTTCGGCGTCACGCCGGACCTCACGACGTTCGGGAAGATTATCGGCGGCGGGTTCCCCGTCGGTGCCATCGGCGGCAAAGCCGAACTCGTCGAGCAGTTCACCCCCGGCGGCAACGTGTTCCAGTCGGGCACGTTCTCCGGCCACCCAGTCACGATGGCCGCGGGCCACGAGTACCTGAAGTACGCCGCCGAAAACGACGTGTACGACCACGTCAACCGACTCGGCGAGAAACTCCGGTCTGGCATCTCCGACATCCTCGAAGACCAGGCACCCGAGTACACCGTCGTCGGCACGGACTCGATGTTCAAGACCATCTTCACGCGTCACGGCCCCGCCGACCGCGACGACCTCTGTGAGAGCGGATGTGAACAACGCGAGTCGTGTGCCCGCTTCGACTACTGTCCGAAGACCGGTGCCGACGTGTCGAAGGCAGAAACCGACCGCTGGGAGCGCGTCTTCTGGCAGGAGATGAAAGACCGCGGCGTCTTCCTCACCGCGAACCAGTTCGAGTCGCAGTTCGTCTCGTACGCGCACACGGACGAAGACATCGAAGAGACGCTCGAAGCGTACAAAGAAGCGCTCTAGCGTCTACGACCGCTCCCTCTCTCGAAATAATAGTTCGTTAACCCGACAGTTTCGGGTGCGACTCACTCGACCCGCAGTCGCGACTCTGCTGCCTTCCAGAGCGGTGGGTAGGCCAACGCGCTCCCCAGACCGACGCCGAGAACCCACGCGAGGACGATGCCAACGACGTTCTCCTCCAGTTCGAAGAAGACGAGGAGGGTGACGAAGACGAGTGTCGTAACGAGACCGACCAACCACACTCGGACGACGAGACGGAGTCGGAGCGGGCGAACCCACGTCAAGACGACACCTGCTACGCCAGTGAGAACGTAGCCAAGCCACCACGGCGCATCGTATCCGAAGAGCGGCAAGAGCACGTCGAGTGGCGCGAACACCGGGAGCAACCCGAAGAACAGGAGCGCGACGACGACGAAGTCACCGACCTGCTGGACGGGTGAATCGAGGGAGGGCATTGAGGAAGTCGTGGTTCGGGCGGGGTATTCGTCTTTCCCTCCCGTGGTGCGTCAGACCCCGACACGACAGCGACGAACTGGAGGGCTTTTCAACGCGGGCGCCAGACAACAGCGTATGACTACACGGACGCTGCGACTGGCGACGCGGGGGTCGGCGCTCGCTCGCGCACAGGCTTCGAGCGTACAGGAGGCGCTCGCGAGCCGACGACTCGACGTCGAACTCGTCGAGGTCGAGACAGAGGGAGACCGAATTCAGGACGAACTCATCCACCGACTGGGCAAGACGGGCGCGTTCGTTCGCGCACTCGACGAGCGCGTCCTCGACGGCGACGTCGACGCGGCGGTCCACTCGATGAAGGACATGCCGACGGAGAAGCCGAACGACCTCGTCGTGGCCGGCGTCCCCGAGCGCGCACCTGCGGGCGACGTCCTCGTCACGAGCGACGGGTCCGACATCGACGAACTACCCGAAGGCGCAGTCGTCGGTACGTCGTCGCTCCGCCGACAGGCGCAACTGCTCAACTACCGCGAGGACCTCGAAGTCGCACCGCTCCGCGGCAACGTCGACACGCGCGTCGAGAAGTTGCTGGCGACGAGTCTCCAGCGAGAACACGAGGCCCGCGTCGAAGACGACAAAGAACGACAGGGGAAGCACGGAAAGACCGACCACGACGGCGAGTTCGACCAGCGCGCCGACGAGTGGTTCGACAACCTCACCGAACTCGAACGGCAGGCGATGAGCCGAAAGGTCGACACCGAGTACGACGCTATCGTCCTCGCAGAGGCCGGTCTCAAGCGCAGTGGACTCGCCGACAAGGTCGAGTACCAGCGTCTCGACCGAAATTCGTTCGTCCCCGCACCCGGGCAGGGTGCCATCGCAGTGACGGCGTCCGACCCAGAGATTGTCGACCTCGTCCACGACAAACTCGACCACCCGCGAACGCGCGTCGAGACCACCGTCGAACGAACCATCCTCGCCGAACTCGGCGGCGGGTGTATCGCACCAATCGGCGTCCACGCGCTCTTGCAGGGCGAACACGTCCACGTCGACGTCCAAGTGCTCGCGACAGACGGGTCAGAAGCCATCAAGACGTCGCGTGACCTGCCAGTCGGCAACCACGCGAACACGGCCCGCGAGTTCGCAGCAGGACTGCGCGAGCGCGGTGCTGACCAGCTCATCGAGGCCGCCCGACAGGAAGCAGAGGAGGAGTGAGATGACGGGGGAGGACGAGCCGGCTGACTCCGACACCGTCGGGATGGTCCACCTCGTCGGGAGCGGTCCGGGTGACCCGGAACTGCTCACGATGAAGGCCGCACGCCTCATCGACGAGGCAGACGTGGTCCTCCACGACAAACTGCCCGGCCCGGAGATTCTCGGGATGATTCCGGCCGAAAAACGCGAAGACGTCGGCAAGCGTGCCGGTGGCGAGTGGACGCCACAGGAGTACACGAACGCCCGATTGGTCGAACTCGCCCGCGAAGGGAAGCAGGTCGTCCGATTGAAAGGTGGCGACCCGTTCGTCTTCGGCCGCGGTGGCGAAGAGATGGAACACCTCGCGGAGAACGGAATCCCGTTCGACGTCGTGCCCGGCATCACCTCGGCAGTCGGTGGCCCCGGGTCCGCAGGCATCCCCGTCACCCACCGCGACTACGTCTCGTCGGTCTCGTTCGTCACCGGGCACGAAGACCCGACGAAAGACGAGTCGGCAATCGACTGGGGAGCGTTGGCCGCGACGGGTGGGACGCTCGTCGTCCTCATGGGTGTCGGCAAACTGCCGCTCTACACGGCCGAACTGCTCGACGCAGGAATGGACGCCGACACGCCCGTCGCCCTCATCGAGCGCGCGACGTGGCCCGAGATGCGCGTCGCGACCGGGACGCTCGAAACCATCGTCGACGTTCGCGACGAGGCCGACATCGAACCGCCGGCGATTACCGTCATCGGCGAGGTTGCGGCGACTCGTGACCACGTCAAGGAGTTCCTGCGTGGTGGCGGCGTCGACGCCCTCGCCAGTGCATCGACCGACGGCATGAAGGAAGCCGGTGACGAGGAGACAGACGAATAATGAGCCAACAGGTTCGTGCTGCGGTCTTCCGCCCCGACGACGAGCGTATCGACGCGGCGGTCGAACTGCTTGATTCCCTCGGCGCGACCCCGATTGCCGACCCGATGCTGGTGGTCGAACCGACAGACGCAACACCCGAACCGGCCGAGTACGTCGTCCTCACGAGCAAGACCGGGGTCGAACTGCTCGCCGAGGCCGGATGGGAACCGGGCGAGGCAGTGCTGTGCTGTATTGGTCCTGCAACCGCCGGCGCCGCACGTGAGGCCGGCTGGACTGTCGACCGCGTCCCCGACGAGTACACGTCGTCCGGGTTGGTCGAACACCTCGCACCCGACGTGTCGGGGGCGACGGTCGAAGTCGCCCGGAGCGACCACGGGAGTGACGTTCTCCTCGACGGCCTGCGCGACGCCGGTGCCGACGTTCACGAGACGGTTCTCTACCGGCTCGTTCGCCCAGAGGGGTCGGGCGAGTCGGCCGTCATGGCAGCCGACGGCGACCTCGAAGCGGCCCTGTTCACCTCGTCGCTGACGGTCGAACACTTCCTCGACGCCGCCGAAGAACGCGGCATCCGCGAGGAGGCAATCGCCGGCCTGAACGCTGCCGTCGTCGGTGCCATCGGTTCGCCGACGCGGGAGACGGCCGAATCGCACGGCATCGACGTCGACGTCGTTCCCGACGAGGCGACGTTCGAGGCACTCGCCTGCGACGTCGTCGAAACAGCAGCACCGACCTACCACGAGTGACACGGCCGGGCCGCAGCGACTCGGATGCGACAGCGACCCGGGTGCGAGCGTGACGGAATGAGCGAACCTACAACCGACGGGTCGTGGCGAACCGTCGCCGCAGTCACCGGGTGGCAGACCGCGGCCAGTCTCTGTTACTACACCATCTTCGCCTCCACGGGACTCGTCCGTGAGGCGTTCTCGCTGTCCGAGTCACTCGTCGGCGTCTTTCTGACCGCCGGCGTCCTCGGATACACCCTCGCGTTGTTCCCGAGCGGTGCGCTCGTCGATGGCTACGGCGAGAAACCCGCGATGGTCGTCGGTCTCTTCGCGCTCGCAGTCGCAGTCGTCGGCGTCTCGTTCGCACCCTCGTACGCACTCTTGTTGGTCACCGCCGGCCTCCTCGGTGTGGCATATTCGGCGGCGATGCCCGGTTCGAACCGTGGTATCGTCGCTGCCGCCCCCGCAGGGAGCAAGAACCTCGCGATGGGATTGAAACAGGTCGGCGTCACCGCCGGAAGCGGTGCATCGTCGGTCATCATCACGGGCGTCGCTGCCTTCGCGGCGTGGCAGACAGGGTTTTGGCTCATCGCCGTCGTCGCCGTGGTGTACGCGCTCTTCTTCGCCGTCGAGTATCGGGGGACGCCCGGAACCGGACGGCTCGAACGGCCACAACTCGGTGGGCTGAGCGACAACCGAGTCTACGTCGCCCTCGTCGCCGCCGGACTGTTCATCGGTGCGTCTATCTACTCGATGCTCGGGTACACCATCCTCTACGTGCAGGACGTGGTCGGAACGAGTCCCGCAATCGCCGGTGGCGTCCTCGCGGCGACGCAGGTGACCGGGAGCATCGGCCGTATCGGTGCCGGGAGTCTCGCCGACCGACTCGGTGGCGTGAACGGGGCGGCAACCGTCGCACTTGCTCAACTCACGGGTGCGGTCGTCCTGTTCGGCCTCCTCGCCGGAGCAGGGGGGTCGCTCGTCTTCACCGTCGTCGTGTTCGTCGCGCTCGGACTCACCATCCACGGCTCGACGGGTGTGTTCTACTCCTGTTTGAGCGGCGTCGTCGACGACGGCGACATCGGCGCAGCGACTGCGGGTGGACAGACCGCAATCAACACCGGCGGCCTGCTCGCACCACCGCTGTTCGGTATCGTCGTGGAGTCACTCGGCTACGGTGCCGGGTGGACAGTCGTCACCGTTTCGACGGTCGCAGCGGCACTCTTGCTGTTCGTGGTCACACGACGGCTCTAACAACTCGCGCCTGTCCCAGAGAGTTCGTACTGAGTCGAACCGGCGGTCGGCGCTGGATTCGACGTGTGACCCCTAGACTATTCGTACTCGTGTGCGCACCTTGTCACATGATACGATACGACATCCGTGGCGACGCGAGTTGGCTCACGCTCGACCGACCCGAGAAGAAGAACGCCCTCCACCTCGACGGATGGCGAGCACTTCGCGATGGCCTCGACCGGGCAGCAGAAGACTCCCGTGTGGCCGTCCTCACCGGTGTCGAAGACGTGTTCTGTGCCGGTGACGACATCGCCCTCATCGACGAGGCGGAGACTGCCGACGACGTGGAGACACTGACCGACTGCCTCTACGACGTGTTTTTCGGCATCGAATCGCTGGACATTCCGGTCATCGCGGCCGTCAACGGACTCGCCTACGGCGGTGGCTGTGAACTCGTCGCCGCGTGTGACCTCGCTGTCGCCGTCGAAGATGCGACGTTCGCGCTCCCGGAGACGACCATCGGCGCGTATCCACCGTACGCAGTCGAGCGTGTGGCCGAAACCGTCGGCAAGAAACGACTCATGGAACTCGCGCTGACGGGCGACCCAATCGACGCTGACCGGGCGGCAACGTGGGGGCTCGTGAATCGAGTGGTCCCGGCAGGACAGTTAGCGGAGACGACCACGCAATTCGTCGAGTCGATTGCAAATTCCCCCCGGCGTTCGACCCGCCTCACGAAACAGTACGCGGCAGTCGGTGCGGCCGACCCGGCGGCACGCGACCGAATCCGCGGTGCCTTCCAGCAGATTCGTGCCGACGACGAGTGTCGGGCGGCGACGAAACGGTTCTTCGAGCGGTGAGCTGAAGACGACCCGTCTCAGGACGCTTCGATATCGCTATCCTCCGGGATATATACCAACCATATACTATATGTATCTAATAGCAGGATACTTAGTTAAATCTGCGTTCGTCACGGATGATGACGCGCAAGACGGACGACGTCGTTTCACGCCGAAAGTTCTTGATTGCCTCCGGTGCGGTCGGCCTCGCTGGCCTCGCCGGGTGTACTGAGAACAACAGTGGTTCTGGATCCGCAGACGAATCGGGCGGTTCAGACGACGCGGCGAGCGCTGAAAACGAGAACTCCGGCTCCGACACGGACGCGCTTTCGGGCGCAATCGACATCGCCGGTTCTTCGACGGTGTTCCCACTGGCCACCGCGATGGCCGAGCGCTTCCGTGAAGAGAACCCCGACGTCAACATCAACATCCAGTCGACGGGCTCCGGCGGCGGCTTCGCGAACTACTTCTGCCCCGGCGAGACCGACTTCAACAACGCCTCGCGCCCAATCAAATCCGAAGAGCAGGACCAATGTTCGACGAACGACGTTGACCCCGTCGAAATCAAAGTCGCGACCGACGCCCTGACCGTCATCGTCAACAACGAGAACGACTTCATCGGCGAGGGCCTCACCGTCGAGCAACTCAAGACCATCTTCTCGGCTGAGGAACAACCCGAGACGTGGTCCGACGTCAACGCCGACTGGCCGGAAGAACCAATCGAAATCTTCGGTCCCACTGACGCATCCGGCACCTACGACTACTTCATCGAGGCCATCATCGGCGAGGAGGGTCCGGGCCACCGCCAAGACTACTCCGCGACCGAACAGGACCGCACCATCATCCAGGGTGTCGAAGGCTCCGAATTCGCCATCGGTTACATGGGCTACGCCTACTACAGCGAGAACACCGACGCTGTCCAGGCAGTCGCTATCGACGACGGCGACGGCTACGTCGAACCGTCGCTCGAAACGGCACTCTCCGGTGAGTACACGCCGCTGTCGCGCCCACTCTTCACCTACCCTGCAACGGACGCCCTCGAGAAGGACCACGTCGCCGAATTCGCTCGCTTCTGGATGGAGAACTCCACGAGCAAGGAAATCGTCGCCGACGAAGTTGGCTACGTCCCACTCGGCGAAGACGAGCAGCAAGAGATGCTCGACAAGCTCGATTCGGCCATCGAGGAAGCAAACTAACACATCCGCGTTCGGCACGTCCGCTGACCCTGTCCACGTCTGTCTCGGGCGGCCGTGCCAGCGACGAAGCTTTTTGTAGCAAGACAGTCCCACTGCGGTACGTCATGCACGATGACGGTCGAACAGTGAACGCGGGTGGCCGAGGGGTGGCACACTCGCGAAACTGCCAGCGTTTATGCCGATGTCGCCGTGAGTACTGAACAACTGATGGAAGGACCCGTCCCCGACCTCACTGAGCACGCCGCGGCGTGTGCAGACCGACTCCGCGCCGCCGACCGGGTGCTCCTCGCTTCGCACATCGACGCCGACGGGTTGACGAGCGCCGGCATCGCCTCGACGGCGCTCGAACGCGCCGGGATTCCGTTCGAGACCGTGTTCTGCCGCCAACTCGACGAGCGTGCAGTCGCCGAAATCGCGGCGACTGACTACGACACCGTCCTCTTTACCGACTTCGGCAGCGGTCAACTCGACATCATCGCCGAACACGAATCGGCGGGAGACTTCCACCCCGTCATCGCCGACCACCACCAGCCCGCCGAGGGCGTCGAGACCGAACACCACCTCAACCCACTTCGGTTCGGTATCGACGGAGCGACCGAACTCTCTGGAGCAGGCGCGAGTTACGTCCTCGCCCGCGCACTCGAACCCGAAGGAGGCGACAACCGTGACCTCGCGGCCCTCGCCGTCGTCGGCGCTGTCGGCGACATGCAAGATTCGAACGGCACCCTCCACGGAGCCAACGAAGGCATCGTCGAAGAGGGGGTCGAAGCCGGCGTCGTCGAAGAGGGGACGGACCTCCGCATCTACGGCCGACAGACGCGTGCACTCCCGAAGCTCCTCCAGTACGCGACCGACGTTCGCATCCCCGGTATCTCGAACAACGAAGCCGGGGCTATCGAGTTCCTGACCGAACTCGACGTGCCGGTCCGTGACGACGACGGTGAGTGGAAGCGATGGGTTGACCTCACGGGTGAGCAGCGACAGACTCTCGCCAGCGCCCTGATTCGCCGGGCCATCGCGAGCGGCGTCCCTGCCCGACGAATCGACGACCTCGTGGGAACGACGTACGTCCTCTCACGAGAGCAGGAAGGCACCGAACTCCGCGACGTGAGCGAGTTCTCGACGCTCCTGAACGCGACGGCCCGCTACGACCGAGGCGACGTGGGACTCGCCGTCTGTCTCGGCGACCGTGACCGCGCGCTCGACCGGGCGCGCAGACTCCTGCGCAACCACCGCCGAAACCTCTCGAACGGCCTCCAGTGGGTGAAAGAACACGGCGTGACTGTCGAAGAGAACCTCCAGTGGTTCGACGCCGGCGACGAGATACGTGAGACCATCGTCGGCATCGTCGCCGGCATGGCCGTCGGCACCGACGCGACGCGCTCGGGAATCCCCGTCCTCGCTTTCGCCGAGAACGAAGATGGCGACGTGAAAGTCTCCTCGCGCGGGTCGTACGTGATGGTCAGAAATGGCCTCGACCTCTCTGTCGTCATGCGCGAGGCATCCCGAGCAGTCGGCGGCGACGGCGGCGGGCACAACGTCGCGGCGGGTGCGACGATTCCGAAGGGGTCGGTCGAAGAGTTCATCGCAGAAGCCGACCGCATCGTCGGCGAGCAGTTAGGATAGCCGACTCAGTCGCTGTCCACCGGATTCGACCCGAACTTCGCGGGCACCCAGTCCTGGTCGTCGATGGGTGGGCGCTCGTAGTCGGCGTTCTGTCGCGGCGGAAGTTCGATGGGGTCGGGCGTCAGGTCTTCGTACGGAATCTGGTCCAAGAGGTGTGAGATACAGTTCAGTCGTGCGTGTCGTTTCACGTCTGCGTGGACGATGTTCCACGGTGCGTCGTCGATGTCGGTGTATTCTAACATCACGTCTTTGGCTCTGGAGTACTCGACCCACTGTGACCGCGCTTCGAGGTCCATCGGACTCAGTTTCCAGCGACGTTTCGGGTCCTCGTTGCGTTTCTGGAACCGTCGCTCCTGTTCTTCGTCGCTGATAGAGAACCAGTACTTGATGAGGATGATGCCAGACCGAACCAACATTCGCTCGAACTCGGGGCAGGTCCGGAGGAACTCTTCGTACTCTTCGTCGGTGCAGAATCCCATCACGCGCTCGACGCCCGCGCGGTTGTACCAACTCCGGTCGAACAACACCATCTCACCCTCTGTGGGGAGTTGCTCGACGTAGCGTTGGAAGTACCACTGCCCTTTTTCGCGCTCCGTGGGCGTCCCGAGAGCGACGACCCGCGCGACCCGCGGGTTGAGTCGACGAGTGATGCGCTTGATGACGCCACCCTTTCCCGCAGCGTCACGTCCCTCGAAGATGACGCAGACTCGGAGGTTTTCCTCCGTAATCCAGTGTTGGAGTTTGACGAGTTCTTCCTGCAGAGAGTTCAACTCGCGCTTGTAGTGTTTCTTCTTGATGACCCCTTTTTTGTTGTATTCGACCTCGCTCGACATACCTCATGTATGGTCTTTGAGAACAAATACCAAGTGGGCTGGAAGGAGGACGCTGGACCAACGAGAAGACTTTCGTATCGCAGCATGCAGTTTATGGTATGGTAGTGAGCTGTCACTCAGCGGTGGGAAACACTTCCTCTCAGCGTCGAGAGGCGCGAAATATCCGCGAAATCCTCATATTGGATGCTCGTGTATCACACGGTACCGGCCCGCATGGCCGGAGAGGGGTAAGACGATGGCGACCGCGAGAACAAACAAATTCGAATACGATTACCCGGTCGGTTACGAACCGGAGGTACAAACAGAGACGGTCGAGTTGGACCGTCGAACCGTCGAACGACTCGATGCACTGCGCGAGGACGAGGAGCAGTCGTACGACGAACTAATAGACGAACTCCTGTCCATCTTCGTGACGAGCGAGCTGTTCGCCGCGCGTGTGGACTCTCCACTCATCGAGTGACGCGCGGCCACCTCACTCCATTTTCGACACCCGAGTCATCGTAGGGCCGTAGCCACAGCTAATCTGCAGAATTCACGCGGGATAACCGCTCAGAGAACGCTTTTTTGAGCAGCTATCGGTCTACTCGATAGCCGACTCGATAAACAGACAGGTGCTATACGAAACGAGTGGGTGCAGCGCCCCGAGCGCGCACCGGCCAATCGTCCGATTTTTTGCCGCCAGTGGGAAACCTCCGAGTATGACCGACTTCGACCCAGAGAAGTTCGAAGACAAGTACGTCCACTACTTCCCGCAGCTCCAGCGTGCGTACAAGAACGCCTTCGAGACGATGAACGACGAGTTCGACTCGACGCTCATCCACGGCATCGACCAGCAGATTCTCAACGAGTCTGAACCGTTCTACGAGGACGGCGACTTCTCCGTCGAACTCCCCGAGAACCCGCCAGAGCGACTCACTGCTGTCGAAATCGATGACGACGAACTGGAGGCCGTCCTCGACCGATACGTGGACGAAATCGAGGCCGAACTCCGCCGTGTCTTCGGCGTCGAAGCGTAACCCATCCAAAGGCCTAAGCCCGTTCACCCCGAACGCGCGTCCATGAGCACGGAGACGCAGGACGGCGAGGACGACCTTAAAGAGCGTGTCGTGAATTTCCTCCGTCGGAACTTCCCGCAAATCCAGATGCACGGCGGAAGCGCGGCCATCCGCGACCTCGACCGAGAGACGGGTGAGGTCACGGTCCTCCTCGGTGGCGCTTGCTCTGGGTGTGGCATCTCCCCGATGACCATCCAGGCGATCAAGACCCGCATGGTCAAGGAGATTCCCGAAATCAACGAAGTCCACGCCGACACCGGCATGGGCGGCGACATGGGTGGCGCAAGCCGCGGCGGCGACGTGAGCCCGTCGTTCCCCGGCGACACCAGCGACGACCGCGAAGACGACCAGGGTCCGCAGGCCCCGTTCTAACGTAGTTTCTCAGCGGTTTTTTCGGTCGCTCCGCGACAGAGAACAGGAGTTTTATCGGCGACTACGCCGCACCCACGGGTATGACAGCCGAGTCGCCCGAGAACGTCCTCTTCGTCGTCATGGACACGGTCCGCAAGGACCACCTCACGCCGTACGGCTACGACCGCCCGACGACGCCGGGCCTCGAACAGTTCGCCGAAGAGGCGACCGTCTTCGAACAGGCCGTCGCGCCCGCCCCGTGGACGCTCCCGGTTCACGCCTCGCTCTTCACCGGAATGTACCCCAGTCAGCACGGGGCCGACCAGGAGAACCCGTACCTCGAAGGTGCGACCACGCTCGCACAGACGCTCTCGGCGGCCGGATACGACACTGCGTGTTACTCTTCGAACGCGTGGATTACGCCGTACACCCACCTGACCGACGGGTTCGCAGACCAGGACAACTTCTTCGAGGTCATGCCGGGCGACTTCCTCTCTGGCCCGCTGGCGAAGGCCTGGAAGACGATGAACGACAGCGACACGCTGCGGGCGCTCGCCGACAAACTCGTCAGTCTCGGCAACACCGTCCACGAACATCTCGCCGGCGGCGAGGGTGCCGACTCGAAGACGCCCGCCGTTATCGACCG
This sequence comes from Haloferax marinisediminis, assembly GCF_009674585.1. NCBI lineage: Archaea > Methanobacteriati > Methanobacteriota > Halobacteria > Halobacteriales > Haloferacaceae > Haloferax > Haloferax marinisediminis. The sequence goes on from NZ_WKJP01000001.1 coordinate 589,585, forward strand.
AACCATCGACTTCGTCGACGACTCCGACCAGTTCTTCGCGTTCATCAACCTGATGGACGCACACCTGCCCTATCACCCGCCGAAGCAGTACAAAGACCAGTTCGCACCGGGCGTCGATTCGACCGAAGTCTGCCAGAACTCCAAGGAGTACAACTCGGGCGCCTACGAGATCGACGACGACGAGTGGGAAGACATCCGCGGCCTCTACGACGCCGAAATCGCCCACATCGACGACCAACTCACCCGCCTGTTCGACCACCTGAAAGAGACCGGAAAGTGGGACGACACCATGGTCGTCGTCTGTGCCGACCACGGTGAACTCCACGGCGAACACGGCCTCTACGGCCACGAGTTCTGCCTGTACGACCCACTCATCAACGTCCCGCTCATGGTCAAGCACCCGAAACTCGGCGCAGGCCGCCGTGACGACCAGGTCGAACTCGTCGACCTCTACCATACGGTTCTCGACTCACTGGGTGTCGAAGGCGGCGACCCCGCCAAGCCCGGTGATGACGCCGTCACGCTCGACCGAACTCGGTCGCTCCTCTCTGCGGACTACCGCGACTTCGCCCGCGCGACGAACGACGACCCCGGCCAGCACCACGACGGCCAGTACGCCTTCGTGGAGTACTCTCGCCCCGTGGTCGAACTCAAACAGTTAGAGGAGAAGGCCTCGAAAGCGGGAATCGTCCTCCCGGAAGACTCACGATTCTACTCGCGGATGCGCGCTGCACGCCGTGTCGACGCCAAGTACACCCGAATCGACCGCATTCCAGACGAAGCCTACCGTCTCGACGAAGATGCAGGCGAAACCGAGAACCTCGCAGACTCGGACGACGAGGCCATCGCCGAGACAGAGGCCGCACTCAGCGAGTTCGAAGACGCGGCCGGCGGTGCGTGGACCGACGCCCTCGATACCGACGTCTCCGACGACTCTGTCGACCAGATGGACGACGAAGCACAGGAGCGACTCCGCGACCTCGGCTACCTCGAATAACAGCGTCGTACCTCGAATACCGGCACGCACCGAATACCGACACGCACCGAATACTGACACGCACCGGCGAACTCCCCGTTACCGAAGCCCTTCTCCGCGTTCCCACGCCCGAAGCAGCGCCGCGAGCGTCCGATTCGTCGGCACCTCGAAGTCGTGTTCGGCGGCGATGTCGACGACCGCCCCGTTGATGGCGTCGACCTCGGTTCGTTTTTTCGCGTCCACGTCTTGGAGCATCGACGAGCGGTTCGCAGCCGTCTGTTTGACGACTCGGTCGATTGCTTCGCGGGCGACACGGTTCGGGAGCCGAACACCCTCCAATCGGGCGATTCGAGCAGTCTCGCGGGCGGCACGGTGAGCCACGTCGCTGGCCTCGTCGGCCGCGAGCGCTCCGTTTTCGACGCGTGCGAGTGCAGTGACCGCGTTGATACCGGCGTTCACGGCGAGTTTCTCCCAGCGTCGGCGGGGCATATCTGCGGCCACGAGTGTCCGGATATCAGCGTCGCGGAAGGCCTTTCCCACGCGTTCGGCGAGTGGGGACGCCCCGCCGTCGAGCGTGCCCAAGACGACGCGGCCGATTCCAGTGCACTCGACGCGGCCGGGTCCAACGAGTCGAGCGCCGTAGGTTGCAGTCCCCGCGAGCACGGGAACGTCGAGTCGTGCGTCGAGTACCTCCTCGGTCAGGCCGTTTTGGAGCGAGAGAACGGCGTCGACGTCGCACGCCGCGAGGGCCTCGGCTGCCGCGGCCGTGTCGAACGATTTGACGGTCACGAGAGCGAGGTCGGCGTCGTGGCCCGTTTCAGTCGTCGTCGCGGCCGGCGAGACGTGCGCGGACGCGGCACCGACGATATCGAGCCCGGTCTTCGAGACGCGTGACGTGTGCCGGCCTCGGCCGACGAGTGTCACGTCGTGGACCGACGCGAGCAACCCACCGACGAGTGTTCCGAGGCTACCCGCGCCGAAGACGAGAATTCGCATAGCTACAGGTACTCGCCGGGTGACAAAAATCGAGGAGTCTCGCGGGTGACAGCGTCAGTCTTCGGTCCAGTAGTAGAGGTTCTCGCGTTCGGCACCACAGTTCGGACACGAGTCGGGTAACGTTTCGATGTCACCCATCTCCCCACAGTCGCTACAGCGCCACATCAACTCCGCCTCACCGAACTCGTGGCCTGCGCGCTCGTGTTCGATGGACATCGCGGCGAACCCCTCCCGAGTCGTGACGAAGAAGCCGTCTTCGTCGAACCCGCGGACAGTGCCGATTTTGGTCCCATCCTCCGCGTACACCACCATTCCGACGGTTGGCTGCGTCTCACTAGCCATGTGTGTACATACAACATGGAGAAACCTAAATTCGGATGCCCATCACACCTGTCCGCTGGCGGGAGATGTGGCCCCATATAAGAGATAAACCAGATAGTGCGATATAGAATGGTGACACAGGGCCAAACCCACGAACCCATCCCTTACCTCGACTGAACTTTTAAGTCGAGTGACTAGCCAACGTGCGGTATGTCTCGTCGCGTCGCTCGTGTGAACACGCCCTGCGAACTCATCGCGGATGTCTAACGGAGAGGCCGGAGAGATTCGTCGGGTGCTCGACGAGGAACTCTCACTCGGCGAGTGTAGACGCGACAGTCGCGGTGTCGAGGCGGCGGCGACGCAGTTCTTTCGAGACCTCTTCGTCGAGAGACTCAACTTCGAAGCGGTCACCTCACCACGGGGTGATTCTCCGTGGCAGGACCTCCTCGTTCACGAGTGGCCGAACACGATACGTGCGAACGCTGCCCGTCTCGTTGCGAGAGCCGGGAGGTTTCGGGTTATCTACGTCGAACTGGAGGAGCTGACTCCTAACACGGAACGGGACGTGCTTCGGTGTCTCACCCAGTCGAACCAAGCGAGTGGGTGGACCACTGGGCGGACCGTCCTCACAGTCTTCCACGCGCCTGCCGAGGACACGTGGCATCTCGTCACACCGTACGAGGGAGCGACAGGCGACGAGGAAAACGGCCGTCTGGTTCTCCGTCGCTACAGCCTCGGTGAAGGCGAGACACATCGAACCGTCGCCGACGCGCTGTCGAGACTGGATGCCAGCAACGGACGACTGGCAGAACGCATCGACGAGGCGTTCAGGGTCGAGCCCATCACCGAGGACTTCTACGAGGACTACAAGCACGCATTCGACACCCTCAGTAGCGAACTTCGTGAGAACGGCCTCGACGTCGAGGCTGCCGACCGGTACGCACACGTGACACTCAACCGATTGCTGTTCTGCTACTTCCTCCAGAAGAACGGCTTGCTCGGCGGGCGAGCGGACTTCGTCCGGTGGTTCCACGAGCGATACGAAGCGTCGGATGACGAGGGAGTGTTCCACGAGACGTGGCTCTCTGCCCTCTTCGATTGGATAACCCACCCAGAGGGGACGCGTCTCACAACCGAACTCCCCAGTGACGTCGAATCCGTCGTCGCTGAACTCCCATACATGTCTGGGCTCTTCCACCCGAGCGACGGGGACGAACTCGACGTCTTCCTGTCCGACGAGGCACTGAATTCGGTGATTCGAGGGTTCCTCGAACAGTACACCTTCACGGTCAGAGAAGAGCGTCCGTACGACGTCGACGTCGCCGTCGACCCGTCGATGCTCGGGAAGGTTTACGAGTCCCTCATCGCCGAGCGAGAACGCGACGAGGCGGGCATCTTCTACACACCTCGCTCCGAGGTCGACCTGCTGTGTCGATTGGCACTCTACGAGCAGGTCTGCGACCACGTGGACGACCTCGATTCAGAGCGCACCCGGCGGATTGTGGAGTTCGTCTTCAGCGACCCACAGGAGTGGGACGCGGCAGACATCGAGGAAACGGAACAGCTCGAACAGATTCTGCACGAACTCCGCATCGTCGACCCAGCCTGTGGGAGCGGTGCGTTCCTCGTGGGGATGAAACAGGTTCTCACCGAACTGTTCGAGAAAGTGGGCAGTCAGCCAGACGACCACCGAACCGCACAGAGTATCAACGAGAGCCTGTACGGCGTCGACATCAAAGCATGGGCCATCCGAGTCGCCGAGTTCCGTCTCTGGCTCTCACACGTCGAGGACGGAGGGCGACGACCCGACACCCGTTCAGGGCTGCCCCCCATCTCGTCCAATCTGAAGGTTGGAGACAGCCTGATTCAGAGACGTGACGAGGAGGGTGACGCCGCAGCCTTCAGCTGGGATATCGACTTCGCCGACGTCGTCGAAGACGGTGGATTCGATATCGTCATCGGGAACCCGCCGTACGTTCGCCAAGAAGCGATTACCGACCAGCTGATTCACCCGAAGCGACTCGAAGAGATGAGCGACGGTGAGGTCTCGTCGTCGAAGAAGCAGTACAAAGACCAACTCGTCGAGTCCGTGGAGGAGTCGTTCGGCATCACGCCGGACAGGCGAAGTGACATCTACGTCTACTTCTACTTCAAAGGGCTCGACCTCCTCCGCGACGGGGGCACGCTGGCGTATCTCACGTCGAATTCCTGGCTCGACGTGAACTACGGGAGACAACTGCAAGCGGGCCTCCTTCGGTACTCGAATCTCCGATACGTACTCGATACCCGGGCAACCCCGATGTTTGGAGAGGCAGACGTCAACGCGGTGATTACAGTCGCGAATCGAGAGTCCGAAGAGTCACTGGACGGAGAGACAGCGTTTCTGGCGTTCGACGAACACTGCGGGAACATCGTCCACGCAGAGGCGATTACGAGTGCCCTCGTCGACGAGCGTGAAGACACACGGGAGATTGTCTACGGCGAAGAGACACTGTACTATTCACAGATTCGGCACGGTCGGAGGGTCGCAGTTCCCGCATCGAGCCTGTGGAAACTCGGCGGAGGAGACGTCGAAGAAGCATCGACTGGAGCCCGAGCCACCGGTTCGTACTCCGTCGACTCGAAGTGGGGAATCTATCTGCAAGCCCCAGACGTGTACTTCCGACTCCTGAGTCGGAATCAAGACGAGTTGACGCCGCTCGCAGAACTCACAGAGGACGTGTTCCGCGGCATCACGTCAGGTGCGAACGAGTTCTACTTCCCAGACAACGAGACGATTTCGAACTACGGTATCGACGAGCGGTATCTCTCTCCGCTCGTGAAGAGCCCCCGGACACTGAAGCAGCGAACCATCGCGCCAGAGCGACTCGAACGCAAGCTGTTGAAGATTACCGAACCCAACGAGGACGCCCTGCCACGCGGGATTCGCGCGTTCATCGACTGGGGAGTGTCTCAAGGCTACCCATCACGTCGAACCGTCAAGCGACGCGACCCGTGGTACGACGTTGGACCCGACATCAAACAGACCCAGATACTCTGGCAGCGCACTCACTACACCAAACACGCAGTGTACTACGCTGAAAAACCGGTCTACGTGACAGACCGATTCTATGGAATCAACGTCGACCCCGAGTCGTACGACCCGAAGGTGTTCGCTGCACTCCTCAATTCGACGTTCTATGCGCTCGTGAAGATGCTGTACAGTAGTGAGGTGTCGGGGCGCTCTATCGACACCGCCGTCTACGAGGTAGAATCGTTCCCGATTCCGTCACCAGAGACGGTCTCGGACCACGAACGAGACGCGCTCGTGGACGCGTTCGAAGCCTTAGACCAACACGAACCCGAAGCAATCTACGACGAGTTCGAACGAGATGCCCGCCGCAAACTCGACGAGGTCGTCTTCGGTATCTTAGCTGCCGACCAAAACGAGCGTGCCGACGTGTACCGGAGTGTCGAGCGACTGAGTACACAGATTAGAGCGCGAGACCGCCGGCGGTAACACAAATTCTCCAGTTGCCTACGCGCACGCTAGACACATATGTTACTAATGAACGAATCTGGGCACCAGTGTGCGAAATCTTAGAAGAACGTGCCGTTTGACACACTAGCTCCCTGAGATGCAGGTTCGAGAACAGGTTCGAGAGCAGGTTCAAAAGTGGCGTCGAACGTCGTTGTTGAGGCGTCGCCGAGAGAACGCGAGTGCGTGAAAAACGGAGGAAAAAGACCGACGCCGCAGAACCTACATGAAGTCCGCGATGCCAGACTGTTTGTTTTTGTCGTTCTCGAAGATGGATTCGAGACTCTTTTCGAGCACTTCGAGGCGCTGTTTGGTGTAGTCGCGGCAGTTGAACTCGTCTGCCACCTCGATGGCGACGTCCATGTACTTGTTCACACTTCCCTGATGCACCGTGAGGTTCACCCGGCCACCGCACTCGCGGCATTCGCCTGTGAGGGGCATCCGGCGGTACTTCTCGCCGCAGTCGAGACACCGCGTCTCCTGTCGGGAGAAGGCACGGAGGTTCCCGATGAGGTCCGGCAGGAAGTGCCCCTCGATGACGCGTTCTGCCACGTCAGTCTCGTCGACGGCGCGGAGTTTCCGCGCGAGGAAGAGTTGGGCGTCCATCTTGTCCATCATCGACCCGAGCGTCTTGTACGCAGAGAGGTCCGGTCCGGCGGCGATGTTCGTCGTGTCGTGGGTGTGGTGGAATCCGGTGTACTCGCGGTCGGTGCCGAGGTACTCTTCGGCGATGGTGACTTCGTCTTCCCAGTCGTCTGGGTCTTCCATCTGGAGCGTCGCCTCGTAGAACGCTCGTGGATACTGCCGAACGATGTCCATGTTGTGCGCCTCGTCGTCGATTTCGGAGGGGTCGATACGCGAGGACATCACGAGCGGTGCGTCCATCTGCCCACCTCGCTTGTCCGGGAGGAACTCCTTCGAGAAGTTGAGGAGTCCGTCCATGAGGAGCATGACACAGTCTTCGTCACCGTCGCAGTTGCGACGCTTCGCGGCGTGGAAGTACGGATGTGCGTAGCCGACGGCCGCCGTCGTAAACCCGACGACCCGCCCGACGACTGCCGCAGACGTGTGCGGTGCCATCCCGAAGACGAGTTCGCCGATGAGGTCGTCGCGCTCTTCCATCTGGTAGAATCGGTCGAGACCGTAGAACTGCTCCAAGAGGTCGTCGACGAAGTCCGCCGTCTGCATCATGTGCTTCGCCGCGCCGTTCGAGAGGACGATGTCCTGGACTTTGAGTTCGACCAGTTGGTCGTCGAACCGGAGCGGTTCGCCGTCGATGTCGGTCTCGTAGCCGAGTTCGCGGAAGTGGCCTGCTGTCACGTCGAGTTCTTCTGGTCTGACGGCCGTGACGGGCAGGTCGGTCATGTCGTACCGGACGGTTCCGTCTTTGAACGACGACACGTCGTGTTTCGCTCGGAGGATGCCTTTCTCGATGGGTTCGGGCGTCTTGTTCGAGGAGGTGAGTCCTTTGACACCCTTCAGAATCTTGAACGACGACTCGCGTTCGCCGACGGATTCGAGGGCCTCCCTGTACTCGGTGTTCAGGTCGACTTCCTGCCACTCGACGCTCTCGACGTCCCACTCACAGCGGTCACAGTAGACGCGACCCGACTCGTCGGGTTCGACGACGGTTCCACAGTCGTCACACTCGTAGTGAGGGTCGGTGTGGCCGCCGCACGCCGTGCATTTCGGCTTGAAGCCGAACGTCCCGCAGTCGGGACACTTCCGCCTGCCGATGCGGACCGAGATGTGTCCGCGCTTTCCAGAGTCACCGAACTCGCGGGCGGCGTCACCAACGTCACGCTGACTCCCTCCTGCTTCGCCGATGGGAAAGAGCGTGTGGACGGCCGGTGAGAGGTCACGACGCTCGGACTTCTCCGGGCGGCCCATCCGGTTTCCGATGCGAGTCGGCGCGCGCTCTCGGATGGTGAAGGGTGCGACCTCGTTGACCGCCTCGATGGCGTTGTTGCCGTCGTCCCACTCGCGGGCACGGTCCGACAGGTCGTCGAGGTCCCACGTCCGTTCTCGGTCGTCGGTGAGGCCGAGGGTTCGTGCGAGCGGTCGCCAGATGGGAACGCGAAGGTCGGCGTCGGTCTGGCGGTGTGCGACGAGGAGGTGTTCGAGCGTCTCGCGGAGTTCGGGGGTTCGTTCGAGGACGAGCGTTCCTTCTTCCCCGCGTTCGGGCTCGTTGTCGGCACCGACACCGACGCCAGTTCCGCCGTCGGCCTCTGCAGCGACAACGTCGCCGGCCGCGACAGCGTCCGCGAGTGCATCCAACTGCTCGATGGAGATGTCGTGCCAGAGGTAGGTGTACTCGGGGTGAAGTGGGGCGTCGAACTCGGTCGCCCACGAGAGGGCATCGTCGACGCTCGGGTGTTCGAGGCCGATGGTCGGGTCGTCTCGCAGGGCCTGCACGTTCGCGTCGGTCGCCTCGAAGTCCTGAATCCACCACTCGAAGACGTACGAGGCAGGGGCGAGCGGATGGTTGTTCTCGACGAACTCGCCGAAGTTGACGAGGTACTCGCCGAGGTCGAGAATCTTCTCGACGCCGTTTTGCAGTTCTTCTGCTTCTTCGGGGTCGTCGATACGGCGAACGTCGCCGTTGGCGAGTCTGACCGTCGGACCCTCGATGGAGTCCACTGGGACGACGCCGCCCGCCTTCCCGGGTCGTTCGGTCTTTATCTGCGTCCCGGTTGCGATGAAGTCGTCCACGATGTGCATCGTGGCGGGGTGGACGCCGGCGGTTGCGAACCCGTGGTTACGGGCACGGCCGTATCGGAGTCGGAATCCACCGGGTGCGGATGGATGGCCGAAGACGGGGCGACCGGCGATGAGGTCGCGGAGGAACTTCGTCGCAGGTTCGACGCGAACTGGTCCGTCGGCCTCGTTCGCGGCGTCGGCTTCGTCGTCGTCAGCCTCAGCAGCGTCGTCGTCGCTTTCGGCCTCGTCGTCGGCCTCGGACTCGTCTTTGCCACCGTCTTTGCCGATGGTGCCGTCGATGAGGTCCTGTAGCCACGGCCAGTCGACTTCGTCGAGTTGACGGGTGTATCGCTGAATCTTCGGGGCTTTGAGTGCAATCCCCTCGGCCATGACGAGACACATCCCCCCGCGGGCGGAGTTGGTGTCGACACGTTCGAGGTCACGGTAGCCAGACACCTCCTCGTCACCCGTCGCCTCGCCGTCGAGCATGATGGGCATGTTCTCGGCGATGAAGCGGGTCTCTTTGTCCTTCGGTGAGTACTGCAGACCGGTCTCTTTGTCGTAGAGGTTTATCTCTTCGACGTAGCGCTCGATTTCGTCGGTTCGTCCTTTGTACTCGTCGATGCCGAGCAGCGACCGGGCGTAGTCGGCGACGAGCACCGAGAGTGCCTGTGCGGTCCCACCCGCCGAGCGAATCGGGCCGGCGTAGTAGACGTTGACGAACTCGGTGCCGTCGTCGTTGTTGAGAATCTCGACGCGGTCGATTCCTTCGATTGGTGCGGCGACGACACCCTCGGTGAGGAGGGCGACGGCGGTGCGAACCGCGCCCTCGACTTTGCCTTCGCGGGAGTCGTAGTCACCGACGTTACCGTCGACGAAGTCGGTCACGAGTTCGAGGGCGGCCTCCTCACGAGACATCTGGCCTTCGAGTTCACGGACCCGTTCGGCGACGCCGTCGATGCCGAGGATGTTCTCGACGCGGTCGGCCATGTCTTTGGCGACCGGAATCTCGACGTCGGTCTTCGGGTCGTGTCCTTTCGCTTTCGCGGCGCGCGCGACATCGAACGCCTCGTCCAGACGGTCTTCGATGCGCGTGAAGTAGCGCTCGTCCTCCTCTCGCACGGTTTACAACCAGAGGTCGAGGTCGGTTACGTCGTCGTGCTCGCGTTCGAGTGGTTCGTCGAACACGCGCAGGTTGACCTCGCCGGCGAAGACGGTCGCCGAGTCGAGGTGTCCTGCGAGCGACTGGCCACTTCGTCGAGACAAGACCGCGTGGGTGTGCGCGAAGGGTTCGCCGTCGAGGAGCGAGACGTTCCCAACGCAGGCGGCGACTTCGAGCGGTTCGTCGAACGTGACAGACTGGTACTCCTGGTCGTCCTGATCGTAGAACCAGAGTTCGGCGTCTTGGACGGCACCCATCGCGTTGAACCACGCGGAGTCGATGCCCTTCCGTGCACAGAACTCCTCAATCTCCTCGCGCCAGTCTGCACCGTGTTCGAGGCGTGCGAGATACTCCTCGCTGACTGTCACCGCTCGAGCGTTCATGCGACGTACCACGAGCGAGTCGGACTAAAATGTAAATGGTCTCGTCCGCCCTCCAGTGAGCGGAAGGATTATTCGTCAGTGCCGGAGTAGTTATCGCCAGTCGTCGAGTGCGAGTGCGTCGGCTACGTCGGCCGCGAGCCAAGCGTCGTCGCGGGAGATATCCGCGATAATAAGACGCTGGCCCGTCTGGGTGCTGTCCACCGAGGCCATGACCTCGGCGCCCGAGTCGTCGACGGAAGCCTTCGCATCCGGCGTCATGTATGATACGTAGTGACACCCCTATATAAGTTGCCCGAAACAACAAGCGAGAAAGTCACTCGCGTTGCACGATTCTGTCGCTTCAGAGACCGGCCTGGATGAGAAACTGACGGTATGAGCATTTTGAGCGGCAGAATTCGCCGTTTGGGTATGTAACTACACCCCCTCCACGCTATACTATATCAAACAAATCGAATACGGTAAGTTTATCCACAAGGACCGGGAAGATTGGTCCGAATGCCAGACACTAACAAACTCTCACGTCGTCGTTTCCTGAAGGCAACGGGTGGGGCCGCAACGGCCGCTGCCCTCGCCGGTTGTACCGGCGGTAACGGCGAAGAAGAGACCACGACCGAATCCGGTGGGCAGGAAGAGACTACGACCGAACAGCAGACCGAAGCCGAAGATTCCGGCAACGAGCTGTCCGGGTCCGTCTTCCAGCGCATCCTCTCCGGGACGGTCACCACGCTCGACCCCGTCGCAGCGACCGACACGTCCTCCGGCATCATCATTCAGCAGGTCTTCGACTGCCTGATGTCCTATCCGGACGGCCTCCCGACGGTCGAGAACGAACTCGCCGCCGACTACGAGGCATCCGAGGACTTCACGACGTACACGTTCCAGCTCGAAGACGCCACCTACCACGACGGTAGCGCTGTCAAGGCTGCTGACTTCGCCTACGCGTGGGAACGTCTCGCCGCGTCCGAGAACAGCCGCCGCGCATACTTCATCCTCGACTCCATCGGAATCGAGCACGAGACCGACAGCGACGGAAACTACGTCCCCGGTTCGCTCGGCGTCGAAGCCGCGAGCGACACCGAACTCGTCGTCAACCTCAAAGAGCCGTTCCACGACACGCTCGAGATGCTCGCGTACACCTCGTTCGCCGCATACCCAGAGGGTATCGTCGGCGACATCGAGGGCTACGACGGCGAGATGGAGTACACCGAGTTCGCCAGCAAGAACCCCATCGGCGCAGGTCCGTTCGAGTTCGCCTTCTGGGAGAAGGGTACCGCCGCAGCCGTCTCCAAGAACGAAGACTACTACGGCGACGTCGCGCAGGTCGACAACGTCCGCTGGCAGGTCATCGAGGACGACACGGCCCGCTACAACTACGCGATGAACGAGAACGCGGACTACTTCGGTCTGCCCACCGCCCAGTACGACCCCGGTAAGGTCCAGGTGGACAACGTCGACGAGTTCGGCCGTGAAGTCGGTAAGTACGGCCCTGTCCGTAACGGTAAGACGGTCAACTACGTCGGTGTCCCGACCCTGTCGATCTTCTACGTTGGTTTCAACATGAAGAAGGTCCCCAAGCCGGTTCGCCAGGCGTTCGCGTACGTCCTGAACCAGGACCAGATGGTCGAAGAAGTGTTCAAGGGTCGCGGTTCCCCGGCATACATCTTCACGCCGCCGACCATCTACCCAGGTGGCGCACAGGCCGCAGAGTCCAAGGTCGAGGCCGACTACCCGTACGGTGTCGCCGAGACTGACATCCAGGCAGCCCGCGAAGTCATGGAAGAGGCTGGCTACGGCCCGGACAACAAGTTCGAGGTCCAGTGGACCCAGTACAACTCCGGCACGTGGGAGGAGATGGCGAAGATCCTGCGCGACCAGCTCGCGTCGGCTCACGTCGACATGAAGATCGAGAAGGCCGACTTCTCGACGCTCCTCGAGCGTGGCCGCAACGGTCAGCTCGAAGCGTACACCCTCGGCTGGATTGCTGACTGGCCAGCAGCGGACAACTTCCTCCAGCTGCTCAACCCGCCGCAAACGAACACGGACCAGACCGGTCCGATCTCGTACGTCAACTGGACGGCCGACAACGGCGATTCCTACCAGAAGGCGACCGACGCCTACCAGCAAGTCGTCAACAACCCTGCACCAACCGACGAAGCGCAGGCAGTTCGTGACGAAGCCTACGTCGAGATCGAGGAATCCAACTGGGACGACGTTGCGATGCTCACGATCTACAACCGGAAGGACGAGACGTTCTGGTACGACTCCGTCAACATCGAACCGTTCGGTGGCATGGGTCCATCCCGCCAGAAGCTGAACAACGTTACCCTCAACCGGTAATCCGTTCAGCCCGCGGCGGTCTCACGTGCCCGCCGTGAACTACAGAACGGACAAATATTTTTGACAAGCGTGCAATTAGTCACCGCTATCTGAAAGATTCAGCTGAAACAGCTGGGTATAGTGGGAGATTAAAACTCAGAAGCGCAAGACATATCCACCCGACTCATTAAACCATTACAATAATGTCCGCTCGAACGGTCTGCGAGGTGATGCCATGAGTCGATGGCAGTACTTCCTTCGCAGGGTACTGATGTCGATTCCTGTCGTCATCTTCGGGACGACGATTACGTTTGCACTCATCCGTCTGGGTCCACTCGACCCCGTTTCAGCAATTTTAGGGACGCAATACAACCCACAGGCTGCTGAGCAAATCCGACAGAACCTCGGATTGAACCAGCCGCTCTGGAGCCAGTACTTCGACTTCATGTACCGGCTGTTCACCTTCCAGCTCGGTCAGTCATGGGTCATCGCACCCGGGACGACGGCGTACGAACTCATTCAGGTGTACGCACCACGGACGATTTGGCTCGGCTTCTGGTCGGTCCTCATCGCCCTGTTCGTCGGTATCCCGCTCGGCTTCTACGCCGGATTGCATCCCAACACGTTATCCGATTACGTCGCGTCGTTCGGCGGAATCGTCTGGCGTGCTATGCCGAACTTCTGGCTGGCAATCATGCTCGTCACAGCCCTCTCACAGACTGGGCAATGGACGAACGGGTTCTTCACCTGGCAAACGTGGATCGTGAAGACGAACGTCGTCACACCGCCAGCACTCGGCTTCTTCGAATCCCCGTTACAGCAGTTCCTCGAGGACCCCGGTGGGTGGATGAACTCGTTCATCAAGGCGACCAAGCAGATTGCACCCGCGGCACTTGTCCTCGGGTCGGCGTCGATGGGTAACGAGATGCGTATCGGCCGGACGGCAGTCCTCGAGACCATCAACTCGAACTACGTCGAGACGGCCCGCGCCAAAGGTGTCTCCGGACGTTCGCTCGTCTGGAAGCACATCTTCCGGAACGCCCTCATCCCGCTCGTCCCCATCATCACGGGTGAGGCGTTCTTGCTTCTCGGTGGGTCCGTCTTCGTCGAGACCGTCTTCGCGATCAACGGCCTCGGGTGGCTGTTCTTCAACGCAGCCATCAACGGCGACTTGCCGCTCATCGGGACGCTGATGTACATCTTCATCCTCATCCTGGTCGGCACGAACATCCTGCAGGACTTCCTGTACACAGTCATCGACCCGCGCGTCGGGTACGAGGGGTGAATCACAGTGAGCACACCAACAGAAACCGAAATTCCGCTTCGACAACGAGTCGCTGAGAATCCCCAACCGGCGTTGATTTGGGCTGCAATCGGTGCGGTCCTCATCGGCGTCGAACTTGGCGCAATCCTTCAAGTCATCGCTGCGATTGCTGGCGTGATTATCAACCTGATCCCGGGCGACCCGGGTGCCGCTGCACTGAGCTCTCTCCAGGAGTCGCTCAAGACCATTCCGACACTCGTCTCGCGTGACTTCATCCCGAACCAGGGGTACTGGGACGGCTCGCAGTGGGTCGGTACCTTCCTCGGTCTCTCACCCGCCGCGGCGTGGGCCGTTCGCGTCGTCGTCGTGTACGCGTACGCCTTCGCAGTCCTCGCATGGCTCTGGAACGGCTACAAGCGATACCGTCAGTACTACCGCCGCGTCGACTGGACGCCGCGTGACGACGTCGTGAACCGATTCCGGGGCCACACCTGGGGACAGTTCGGTCTTGTCATTACTATCGCGTTTGTGGTCATGGCGATTTTCGCCCCGGCACTCGGGCCGACCACCATGGAGGAGAACATCCTCCAGCCGTACGACTACGAAGTGAGCTACTGGGACGAAGAAACCCAGTCCGTCGAGACTGCCCTCGTCGGTGAAGCGAACCTCGGGTCTGGCTCACAGGGCGCCGGTGACGAGAACGTTGGCCCGATGAGCTACGACGACTACGGCAGATTCCATCCGTTCGGCACAGCGACCAACGGGAAGGACTTGTTTACACAGGTGGTGTTCGGGGCGAGGATCTCGCTCACCATCGCCGTAGTCGCAATGGGAATCGCCGGCATCATCGGCCTCTCGCTAGCCATGATAACGGCGTACTACAAGGGGCTCGCTGACCTCGCCATCGTGTTGGCGAGTGACTCGATACAGTCGTTGCCAGTCATCATGGTCCTCATCTTGATGCTCGTCATCTTCCAGGGGACGTGGTTGAAAGACCTGTACGACGGTGCAGTGCTCATCATCCTCATCTTCAGCCTCGTCTACTGGCCGTTCATCTGGCGGTCGATACGTGGTCCAGCGTTCCAGGTCTCCGAGCAGGACTGGATCGACGCCGCGAAGTCGTTCGGCCAGACGCCGGGACAGGTCATGCGCAAACACATGGCTCCGTACGTGTTCAGCTACATGCTCATCTACGCCTCGCTTAGCCTCGGTGGAATTATCATCAGCGTCGCCGGTCTCTCGTATCTCGGACTGGGTATCGCACCACCGACCCCCGAGTGGGGTCGCCTCATCGCTGACGGTCAGCAGTACGTCGCGAGTCCCTCGTGGCACATCTCGTTGATTCCCGGTGTACTCATCACGCTCGTCGTGACGGGTCTCAACGCATTCGGTGACGGTATCCGCGACGCAATCGACCCGCAAGCCGACACCGGTGACGAGGCTGCGGCCACGGGAGGTGGCGCATGAGCGCCGACCAGACCACGGAGACCCGCCAGCAGGGCGAACCGATTCTGTCGGTCGAAAACCTCCGGACCGCGTTCTACACGGACAAAGAGGTCATCCGCGCCGTCGACGGCATCTCGTTCGACATCCACCGCGGAGAGACGGTCGGTATCGTCGGCGAGTCGGGCTCTGGGAAGTCCGTCACCGCACGGTCTATCATGCGACTCGTCGATAACCCCGGTCGCATCGAGAACGGGCGCATCATGTACGACGGTGAAGACCTGCTCGACAAGAATCCCAAGCAGATGCGGGCGATTCGAGGCGGGAGCATCGCGATGGTGTTCCAAGACCCGCTGACGAGTCTGAACCCGGTCTACACCGTCGGCAACCAAATCAAGGAGGCGCTCCGTCTCCACCGCGGAATGAGCGGGTCGAAGGCGACGAGAGAGGCCATCGAACTGCTCGAAGCAGTCGGTATCCCGGACGCACACCGTCGTGTCCGCGAGTATCCCCACCAGTTCTCCGGTGGCATGCGACAGCGCGCCGTCATCGCGATGGCGCTCGCGTGCGACCCCGAACTGCTCATCTGCGACGAGCCGACGACGGCACTCGACGTGACCATCCAGGCACAGATTCTGGAACTGCTCGAAGAGCTCCAAGAAGAGCGTGACCTCGCGATTATGTTCATCACCCACGACATGGGTGTCATCGCCGAAATCGCAGACCGCGTCAACGTGATGTACGCGGGCGAAATCGTCGAGAGCGCGCCAGTCGTCGAGCTGTTCGAGTCGCCGAAGCACCCCTACACGCAGGGACTGCTCAACTCCATCCCCGGACAGGGACTCGAAGAGGGTGGCCGTCTCTCGACTATCGAAGGCGACGTGCCGACGCCGAACGAGAAACCGACGTACTGCCGGTTCGCACCACGGTGCCCCAAGGCGTTCGCAGAGTGTGACACGGTCCACCCGGTTCAGGTCGACGTCGGCGACGACTCGACCCAGCACCGTGCGTCGTGTCTCCTCTATCCCGAGGACCTCCCGAAAGGAGAGGCAGTCGACGTCCACCGCTCGCGCGGAGCAAACGGAGGTGACCAGCGATGAGTACCACGACCACTGAAGAGACGATGAGCAAGGAGACCCAAGAGACGCTCCTCGAAGTAAACGACCTCAAGACGTACTACGAGGACGGCGGTCTTCTCGGGTCCAACCCCGTGAAGGCAGTCGACGGCGTATCGTTCGAAATCCAACGCGGTGAGACGCTCGGGCTCGTCGGTGAGTCCGGGTGTGGGAAGTCCACGCTCGGGCGCACGCTGATGCGCCTCGAAGAGGCAACCGCGGGCGAGGTCAAACTCAACGGCACGGACATCACGACGCTGTCGGGTGCCGACCTCAAGCAGTTCCGCAACGACGTGCAGATGGTCTTCCAGGACCCCGATTCGAGCCTCAACGAGCGGATGACCGTCGGTGAAATCATCCGCGAACCGCTCGACGTCCACGAGTGGAAGACGCCGCAAGAACGCCGTCAGCGCGTCCGCGAACTCCTCCAGACCGTCGGTCTGCAGGAAGAACACTACTACCGCTACCCGCACCAGTTCTCCGGTGGCCAGCGCCAGCGTATCGGTATCGCCCGTGCGCTCGCCCTCGAACCCGAGTTCATCATCCTCGACGAACCGGTGTCCGCACTCGACGTGAGTGTCCAGGCAAAGATTCTCAACCTGCTCGAAGACCTCCAAAACGAGTTCGGCCTCACCTACCTCTTCATCGCCCACGACCTCGCGGTCGTCCGTCACATCTGTGACCGCGTCGCGGTGATGTACCTCGGGAACATCATGGAGATTGGCCCAGCCGACGAGATGTTCGAGGCACCGGCCAACCCGTACACCCACGCACTCCTGTCGTCGATTCCGGAGCCGAACCCGACGGCCGAGCGTGACCGCATCACCCTCCGTGGGACGCCGCCGAGTCCGCGTGACCCGCCGGCAGGATGTCCGTTCTCGACGCGCTGCCCGGTCAAGATTCGCCCCGAGCAGTACACCACTCTCGACGACGAACTCTGGGAGCGTATCGAAGTGTTCCGCGAAGTGCTCCGCGAGCGGTCGCGTGCAGAACCGTCGCTGTCTGACCGCGTCCGCAACCTCCTCGGTCGCGAGACCCACCAGGCGGGGATGAACGAGACGCTCACCGAGCTGTTCGGTGACCTCGACGTCCCAGCGGACGTGATGGACCACCTCCGCGAGGCCGCAGACTACGCGGAGAACGGCGACGAAAACGCAGCGCGGACGTACCTCCGCGAGGAGTTCGGGAGCATCTGTGACAGTGAACGCCCCGACCAACTCGGCGTCGGTGACCGTGGCCGCCTGAGCCTCTGTCACCGTCACGACGCAGAATACGACGAACCGGCCGACGTCTTCGAAACACTCATCCAGTAATCGATGGAGTTCAACCCACGCCGACTCGGTGTCAAGACCATCGACGCAGTGGTCTACGCACTCGTTCTCACCGGCGTGGTGTTCGTCCTCACCGCGACCGTGAGCGTCGCCGCTGGCGGTGGCCTTCCCGGTGCGAAGTGGCTCATGTTCTTCCTCGGGTTTACGATGCTCGCGTACGCGTCGCTGAAACTCCGCCCGAAAGCCGCGTGGAAAGGCGGAGGCGACGACGGTGGTCTGTTCTCGGGTAGCGACGAACCAATCGGTATCGAGAAACTCGTCGGTGGACTCCTCGACAGGGTGTTGCCGCCGGCGCTCCGACCCGAACCGAACGAGCGCCCGTCGAGTGGAACGAAACTGTTCCTCGCGGCGGTCTGTATCCTCGCCACGTCGTTCGTCATGGAAGTCGTCTTCGGCATCAACTACTGAGGCCGACTTCTACGACGCCGACTCCGAGACATTGACGCCTCCGTCAGGACCACCCACCGGCAACGCGAGACGTACCGCCGGATACTCGATTGCACCGGCCACCCGAGGCCACTCCTCTCCCTGTGGTCCGATGCCTTTTACCATATCCATCGTCCACCTCAGATATGGTCGAGTCCGGAGACGAAGACGTACCCAACGTGGAACGTATCGCGAGCGAAGCAGACCGTCGCCGCGAAGCGTGGGGTGCGACCCTCGACGACATGACAGCGTTGGCCGACGAGTACGAAGAAGAGGGGTGGAAGACGGTCCGTATCGCCGCTGGCGACACCGGAACGTTCGGACCCGGTGATGCGAAAGGTGACGACGAAGCGTTCGGTATCGCGTACGTCGTCCCGGGCGACAAGGCAGCGGAAGTCTCCGAACTCTTCGAAGCGTCGTCGTTCCCCGAGTACGAAGTCTACCGTGCCGAGAACGACGGACGCGTCTACATGGTGACCGCGCTGCTCGCACCGGACATCGAGACGGTCGTGTTCGTCGCCGGCGCGTGGGACCTGCGTACCGCACTGAACTGTGCGACGACGGCAGTCGAGCGTGGGCGCATGTACACCTTCCTCCAGAAACTCGACGGGACGCTCGTCGGCGTCGTCGAACACGACGACCCCGAGAAGTTCTTCCCCAACCTCGACGCAATCCGGCGCTACGCACCGAACGCCGGTAGTGAGGAGACGGGAGCAGAAGACGCAGACGACGTCGAAGCCGACGCCGCTGACGACGTCACCGACGAAAGCGACGCGTAATCGACGCATCGCCACTGTATACCCGACACGTGACTGGCGCGCGACCGACACGTAACTGACACGTAACTGACGCACACCCACACTGTCGAACGAATTAGTCGAGACAGTTCCGCTGAACACAGCGCCCGGTCGATTCTTCGGGTGGTGTGTCAATGAGTCGAAAGCGTTCGCAGAGTACATTAGGCGTGGGAATGAAAGCGGGTGTATGAAAGTAGCCGACGCGATGACTCCCGGTGAGGAGGTCGTGACCGTGTCCCTTCCGGGCACCCGCGACGACGTTCTGGAATACCTCCAAGAGCGTGGCTTCTCCTCCGTACCCGTCGTGAAAGAGACCGACGACGGTTCGACGTACCGCGGTCTCATCTCCCGAGAAGACCTCATCAAGCACCCAGACGAGGACCAACTCGCAGTGCTCGTCCGCGAGGTCCCGACCGCGAGCGCCGACGACGACCTCGAAGAAGTAGCCGCGATGATGGTCGCAGAAGACGCACGCCGGATTCCCGTCGTCGAAGACGGCGAAATCGAGGGCATCATCACCGTGACCGACGTCGTCCGTGCCATCGCGCGCGGCGACATCGACGGCGAGACACAGGTCGGTGACCTCGCATCTCGCAACGTCAACACGACGTACATCGAGGTTCCGCTCCCGGTCGTCGAGCGTGAGATTTTCTACGCCAACGTCCCCTACGCCGTCGTCCTCGACAAGGAGGCCTCGCTGGCCGGTATCGTCACCGAAGTCGACATCATCGAAGTCGCTCGCGTCGTCGAAGGCGAAGCGGGTACTGGCGACTCCGTCGCCAATCAGGACGACGAGTGGATGTGGGAGGGCATCAAAGCAGTCGGCAACCGCTACATCCCGACCCGTAACGTCGAGATTCCGGCCGAGCCCGTCTCGAAATTCATGACCGACAACCTCGAAACCGTCTCGACGCGCGCCTCCGCCAAGGACGCCGCACAGATGATGATTCGCGAGGACATCGAGCAGATTCCGCTCGTGAGCGGTGACGAACTCATCGGCATCGTCCGCGACATCAACCTGCTGGAGGCACTGTATGAGTGAGGGCACCGAGTCCGCCGCGCTCGCCGAACTGGCGAAGCGTCGCGGGTTCTTCTTCGGTTCGTCCGAATCCTACGGCGGCGTCGGCGGGTTCTACACCTACGGTCCGCAGGGTGCCGCACTGAAGTCGAACGTCGAAGAGGCGTGGCGTGACCGCTTTGCAGTCCAGGAAGGCAACCTCGAAATTGAGGCGCCGACCATCATGCCGGAGCCCGTCTTCGAGGCGTCTGGTCACCTCGACGGCTTCGACGACATGCTCGTCGAGTGTGCCGAGTGTGGCGAGTCGCACCGCGCAGACCACCTCATCGAAGACAACTCCGCACTGGAAGACGCGGAGACGCTCTCGCCCGAAGAGGCCGCAGAGAAGATTGCAGACCTCGGCCTCGTCTGCCCGAACTGTGGTGCTGACCTCGCCGGCCAGTCGGTCGAAGAGTTCAACCTGATGTTCGAGACGAACATCGGCCCCGGTTCGAAGACGCCCGGCTATCTCCGTCCCGAGACGGCGCAGGGTATCTTCGTCGAGTTCCCGCGCATCAAAGAGTACGCCCGGAACCGCCTCCCGTTCGGCGTAACACAGATTGGCCGCGCCTACCGCAACGAGATTAGCCCGCGCAAGAACATCGTCCGCACCCGCGAGTTCACACAAGCGGAGTTAGAGCAGTTCGTCGACCCCGAGCGCGACGAACCGGACCTCTCGTCGGTCGAAGACGTGGAAGTTCGACTCTACCCCGCCACCGAACAGCAGAAAGACGACGGCGACTACATCGACATCACCGTCGGCGAGGCAGTCGAAGAAGACATCGTCGCAAACGGCTGGATTGGCTACTACCTCGGCATCGCTCAGGAGTGGTACGAACACATCGGCGTGGACATGGAGCGCTTCCGCTTCCGCCAGCACCTCCCCGGTGAACGCGCGCACTACGCCGCCGACTGTTGGGACGCAGAGAGCGAAGTCGACGGTGACTGGATCGAGATTGCTGGCTTCGCCTACCGTGGCGACTACGACCTCACGAAGCACGGCGAACACGCCGACGACGACTTCACCGTCTTCCAGCAGTACGACGAACCCAAGACGGTCGAACGCGCCGTCGTCGACCCCGACATGGCGACGCTCGGCCCCGAATTCGGCGCACAGGCCGCCGACGTGGCGGAGGCGCTCGAAGCGCTCGCCCAGCGCGACCCGGACGCCTTCGACGCCGACGAGGTCACACTCGACATCGACGGCGAGGACGTCACCGTCGACACCGACGTGGCGAACTTCGCAGTCGAGACGCAGACCGAAGCGGGCGAACACATCACGCCGCACGTCGTCGAACCCTCGTTCGGTGTCGACCGCACGGTCTACACACTCCTCGCGCACGCGTACGAGACAGACGAAGTCGACGGCGAAGCACGCACGTTCCTCTCGCTGTCACCCACGATTGCGCCGACGAACGTCGGTGTCTTCCCGCTCGTCAGCAACGTCGACGAACTGGTCGACCTCGCAGACGACGTGGCCGAAGAACTCCGAACCGCTGGCTTTGCGGTCGTCTACGACGACTCCGGCAGCATCGGTCGCCGCTACCGCCGACAGGACGAAGTCGGCACACCGTTCTGTGTCACTATCGACCGAGACGGCCTCGAAGGGTCGGGCGCAAACACGGTGACCATCCGCGAACGCGACTCTGGCCGACAGGTTCGCGTCCCCGTCTCCGACCTCGTCGAGACGTTCGTTGGCCTCCGCGCCGGGACCACCTCGTTCGACGACGTCCTCGAGACGAACGAAGTCGTCAAGGCGTAATACGACCGTGGGACGCCCGAGCACCGCCGAGATAAAACGGCGTCTGGTCCACGTGAGCGGGTCGGGGATGCCACTCCTCTACATCCTCGGCATCGTCGACTGGCAGACGCTCGGTTACCTCTTCGTACTCGCGTCGATTGCCGTCACCGTCCTCGAAGTGCTCCGTCTCTACGGGAACCTCGACTGGCGAATCTACGACGAACTCACCCGTGAGTACGAACAAGATAACGTCGCAGGCTACGCCCTCTACACCTACAGCCAGACGTTCGTCGCGCTCGTCTTCGCGCCGTACATCGCAGTCCCCGGGATGCTCATGCTCACCGTCGGCGACCCGATAAGCGGCCTTCTCGGGTCTGCACCGGTCGGCGAGATGAAGTCGCTCAGTACGCTCGCGGCGATGTTCACCGTCTGTTTCGCCCTCACCGCACCGTTCGTGATACCGGTCGCTGGCGTCGTCGTCGGGAGCGTCGCGTCGGCGGCGGGTGCAGTCGGTGCGACGGTGTCAGACGGCGTGAAGCCCGTCGTCGCGGGCTACGTCATCGACGACAACCTCTCGATTCCGCCGGTCTCTTGCGCCGCCATCGCGGTGACCCTCACGCTTCTCGCGTGAATCGGTGTGCGACTGTCGTGCGATTTTATTTCACCGGGTCTCTAATCTTCCAGTCGTGACTGTCTACGAGAGCGACCTTCCGGGCGTCGGGAAAAAACACGAGGTGGAACTCGACGGCGGGGCACGACTCGTCATCGTGACCCACAACACCGGGAAACGAGAGGTATTTCGCCGCGCGAGCGCCGACAGCGACTCAGAGAAACTGTTCGAACTGAACGATGACCTCGCGCGACAGGTTGGGACGCTCCTCGAAGGCGCGTACTTCCAACCGGTCCAGTCGACCTCCATCGAGACGTTGCTCGGCGACAACACCGTCCTCGAGTGGGTGGAAGTCAGCGACGACTCCGACGTCGTGGGAAAGACACTCGGCGAGTCAGAACTCCGGCAGGTGACTGGGGCGTCCGTCATCGTCATCGAACGTGACGACGAAGTCATCACCTCGCCGGGAGGCGACGCGATGATCGAAGCAGGCGACACGCTGGTCGTCATCGGCGCCCGTGACGCCTGCCGTGACTTCGTGACACTCGTAACCGGAGCCTAATGGCAGCGGACCTCCTCGAATTCGGCTATCTACTCGTCGTTCTCGCCCTCACCGGGGCGATTGCACTCCGACTCGGTCTGTCGGTCATCCCCCTGTACGTCATTGGCGGCGTCGTCGTCGGCCCGTACGTCGCAGGGCGACTCGGCCTTCCGTACGTCGCCGAGGGCGAAGTGATCACGCTGCTCGCGGAAGTTGGTATCGTGCTGCTCTTGTTCTTCCTCGGACTCGAGTTCAGCCTCGACCGACTCCGTGCCGCGCGGAGCAACATCAGCCGCGCCGGTGCCATCGACCTGCTGGTGAACCTGCCACTGGGCGTCGTCATCGGACTCGCCCTCGGGTGGTCGGTCGTCGAAGCGTTCCTCCTCGGCGGCATCGTCTACATCTCTTCGTCCGCCATCGTGACGAAGACGCTCATCGACCTCGGGTGGATTGCCGACCCCGAATCCGAACCCATTCTGGGGACGCTCGTCTTCGAAGACCTCGCCATCGCCGTCTACCTCGCCGCCGTCACCTCACTCGTCCTCGGTGGCGAGGGCGGACTCGCCGCGATTGGGCGCTCGCTCGCCATCGCGTTCGGGTTCCTCGGTCTCCTCCTCATCGCTGTCCAGTACGGGACGAGCCTGTTCACTCGCGTCCTCGACGTGGAGAACGAAGAGGCGTTCGTCCTTCGAGCGCTCGCCGTCGTCGTCCCCATCGCCGGCGCAGCACTAGCGCTCGGCGTGAGCGAGGCAGTTGCGGCGTTCTTCGTCGGCATGGGCTTTTCGACGAGTGGCCACCGCGAGACCATCGAGCGCCGCCTGACGTCCGTCCGCGACGTGTTCGCGGCGATATTCTTCTTCTGGATTGGCCTCGGGACGGACCCGACGTTGCTCGTCGCGGCCGCGGTTCCGCTCGTCATCGCCGTGGTGTTGACGACGCCTGCAAAGGTCATCTCTGGCTACCTCGGCGGCCGTGTCTACGACCTCTCGAACCACCGGTCACTCCGCGTCGGTGTCGGAATGGTCCCACGCGGGGAGTTCTCGCTCGTCATCGCGGCGCTGGCGGCGTCGGGGTCGACACAGGTGATGCGCGAGGTCATCCCGTCGTTCGCCGTCGGGTACGTTCTCGTCATGAGCGCCCTCGGGACGGTGTTAATGCAGCGGTCTGACCTCGTCGAACGACTGATCTTCCGTCGACAGTCGGCGGGAGCAGACTCCTAAATCGACGGGTTCGGACCGCTCTGTCGCCGAGTGACTCGACTGAGGCGAACGTTGCGGTGCCGAAAGAATTTAATATGGACGATGTTGTAGGCACTCACAACCATGGCGACTCGCAGCACCTTCGCCACTTTTGCCCCGCTGCGAGCCGCTGCTGTCCGACGACGACGACCGGCCCTTTAGGGCCAGAATCATCATATCCTTCGGGACACGTCGAAATTTCTAATCTCCAGTTTTCTTGGCTATAGGCATCTCTACCACTTAATTTCACAGAATGAATGCAAAGAATTTATTTAGGTATCCCTACCACAGACGAGTATGAAGAAAGTCGCACTCGCGTTCTCCGGCGGACTCGACACCACAATCTGCGTCCCAATCCTCAAAGAGGAGTACGGATACGACGAAGTCATCGGCGTCACCGTCGACGTCGGTCAGCCCGAAGAAGAGTTCGACGAGGCCTACGAGACGGCCGAAGCACTCGGACTCGAACACTACGTCATCGACGCGAAAGACGAGTTCGCCGAACTCTGTCTCGACTCCGTCACCGCAAACGCGGACTATCAGGGCTATCCCCTCGGGACAGCGCTCGCACGCCCGGTCATCGCGAATGCCATCCTCGACCTCGCACTCGAAGAGGACTGTGACGGCATCGCCCACGGGTGTACGGGTAAAGGAAACGACCAGCTGCGCTTCGAAGCAGTCTGGCGTGCCTCTGACCTCGAAGTCATCGCCCCCGTCCGCGAGATGGGCATGACCCGCGAGTGGGAAATCGAGTACGCCGCCGAGAAAGACCTCCCAGTGCAGGGAGGCAACGAAGGCGTCTGGTCCATCGACACGAACCTCTGGAGCCGTTCCATCGAGGGCGGCAACCTCGAAGACCCCGGCTACGTCCCGCCGGAAGACATCTACGAGTGGACCGACCAGCCCTCGGGCGAGACGGAACTCATCGAGATTACGTTCGAAGATGGCTACCCGGTCGCCATCGACGGCGACGAGATGGAGCCCCTCGAACTCATCGCCTTCCTCAACGAGAAAGCCGGTTCGTACGGCGTCGGCCGCACGGACATGATGGAAGACCGCATGCTCGGCCTGAAGGTGCGCGAGAACTACGAGCACCCGGCCGCGACGACGCTCCTCAACGCGCACAAGGCGCTCGAAGGCCTCGTCCTCACGAAAGAAGAGCGTGACTTCAAGGCCACCGTCGACAACGAGTGGTCCCAGAAGGCCTACGAGGGCCTCATCGACGCCCCGCTCGTGGGTGCGCTCGAAGGCTTCATCGAGAAGACCCAAGAGCGCGTCACGGGCACTGTGACCATCAAGTTCGAGGGCGGACAGGCCCGCCCGGTCGGCCGCGAGTCCGAGTACGCTGCCTACTCCGAGTCCGCCGCCTCCTTCAACACGGAGACGGTCGACGGCATCGAGCAGGCCGACGCCACGGGCGTCGCCAAGTACCACGGCTTCCAGGCACGCCTCGCGAACCAGAGCACGAAGAAAGAAAAGCCAGAACTGGCCGCCGACGGCGGCAGCGACGAGTAAGATGACAGGCGAGGACGGTGACTCCGAGAGCGTCATTCGCCGGGACCGCTTCAGCGGCGGCCCCGCCCGCGGGTTCATGTCGAGTCTCGCGGCAGACGAACGCATCTTCGAGGCCGACCTCGCCGTCGACCGGGCGCACGTGGTGATGCTCGCGGCACAGGACATCATCGAGTCCGACGTCGCCGCAGACATCCTCGACGCGCTTGACGACGTGGAAGCCGCCGGCCACGAGTCACTCTCCGGCGGCGAAGACGTGCACGAAGCCATCGAAGCGGCCGTCATCGACATCGTCGGCCCCGACGGTGGGAAGATGCACACCGCGCGCTCGCGCAACGACGAGGTTGCGACGTGTATCCGCTACCGCCTCCGCGAGGACGTACTGGAGGCACTCGACGCCGCCCTCGCACTGCGCGAATCGCTCGTCGAGACGGCGGCAGCACACACCGAGACGGTGATGCCCGGGTACACACACCTGCAACCCGCCCAACCGACGACGGTTGCGCACTTTCTGCTCTCGTACGAACGGGCGGTCGCCCGCGACTGCGCCCGCCTCATGTGTGCGTACGAGCGTATCAACCAGTCACCCCTCGGGTCGGCCGCCTTCGCGGGGACACCGTTCGACGTGAACCGCGAACTCGTCGCCGACCTCCTCGGGTTCGACAGCGTGATGGAGAACTCGATGGACGCCTCTGCGACGCGCGACTTCCTCGCGGAGACGCTCGGGGCGCTGACGACACACGCCATCACGCTCTCGGGACTCGCCGAAGACCTCGTCATCTTCTCGAACAAGGGCTTCGTCGAACTCTCGGACGACTACTCGTCGACGTCGTCTATCATGCCCCAGAAGAAGAACCCCGACACGATGGAACTCGTCCGCGCCGTCGCGGGCGACGCCGTCGGGGAACTCACCGGGCTCTTGACGACGCTCAAAGGACTGCCGCGCGCGTACAACCGCGACTTACAACGCGCGCACAAGCACGCGTTCCGCGCCGTGGACGACGTATCCGAAGCGGCCGCCGTGGCCGCCGGTGCCGTCGCCTCCGCGACGTGGCCCGAAGACGAACTCGCCGCGGCCGCCGGAGACGGCTTTTCGACGGCGACGGGCGTCGCGGACCTGCTCGCGATGGCGGGGCTACCGTTCCGCACGGCCCACGAAGTCGTCGCCGAGGCCGCCGCCCGGTCCACGGGAACGCCAGACGTGGCAACACTTGACGCCGTCGCTACGGACGTATTAGGTGAGTCTCTCTTTACGCACGTGACAGCAGACGCCGTCGAAGCCGCGCTCGATCCGACCGAGAGCGTGGCGAGTCGCGATTCGGTCGGTGGGCCCGCGCCCGCCGCCGTCGAATCGACGCTCTCGACGGCCCGTGACGACCTCTCGGCGGACTACGCTGCCGTCGCGGACGCCCGCGACACGCTTACGGCCGCTGCCGACGAACTCGACGAGGAGGTATCGAGCTATGTCTGAGGTATCCACCCCAGTCGCCGGCCTGCCGCGACCACCGCGAGCGGTTGCTCCGCGACGACCACGACGACCGGTCTCGGTTCGGCGACGACCGCGACCGGAACCGCGACCACGACCGACGGCAGGGACGGCCCGACCGGTTCCGTCCCTGGTGTCGGGTGAGGGTGGCAACCGAGCTCGACACGTCGTTCGGCCGACCACGGTGGTCGGTCGAATCACCTGATATCCACCGAGAGAGTCTTCTTTACGCTATTTTTTGTCCCGTAATTTTCGACGGATTTAATACCATCCGTGGCCCAGCCTGAGATGTAATGAGCGACACCATCACTGCGGAAGACCCGCTGAGCGGAGAAGAAATCGAGCTGCCGGCCGACGTCGAAGTCGGCGAAATCATCGACAGTCCTGCCACAGGCGCAGAACTAGAGGTCGTCTCCCTCGACCCCGTCGTGCTCGAGGAAGCACCTGAACTCGAAGAGGATTGGGGAGAGTAACGTGCATATTGGACTGCTCTACTCCCGGATTCGCCGCGACGAGAAGTTGCTCCTCAACGAGCTCCGCGAGCGCGGCCACGAGGTGACGAAGATAGACGTTCGGAAAGAGCAGTTCGACCTCACCGAGCCGCCGGCGGCGTTCGACGGCGTCGACATCGTGGTCGACAGGTGTCTGGCGACGAGCAGGAGCCTCTACATCACGCGCTTCCTGCAGTCGTACGGCATCCCCGTCGTCAACTCACACGAGACGGCAGACATCTGCGCCGACAAGGCGAAGAACAGTCTCGCACTCGCGGATGCGGGCGTCCCCACGCCCAACACGAAAGTCGCGTTCACCGTCGAATCGGCGATGGAAATCGTCGAAGAGTTCGGCTACCCCTGCGTCCTCAAGCCCGTCGTCGGGTCGTGGGGACGTCTGATGGCGAAAATCGACTCCGAAGCGGCCGCCGAGGCGATTTTAGAGCACAAGGCGACGCTCGGAAACTACGAACACAAGGTGTTCTACATCCAGGAGTTCGTCGAGAAACCCGGTCGCGACATTCGCGTCCTCGCCGTCGATGGTGAACCCATCGCCGCGATGACTCGAACCTCGGACCACTGGCTCACGAACGCCGCGAAAGGCGCCGACGCCGAAGCGTTCGAACTCGACGACCGCGCGAAAGAACTCGTGAAGCAGGCGTCCGATGCAGTCGGCGGCGGCCTGCTCGGCGTCGACCTCATGGAGACCGGTGACGACTACACCGTCCACGAGGTCAACCACACGGTCGAGTTCAAAGCACTCAACGACGCGGTCGACGTGGACGTTCCCGCGAAGGTCGTCGATTGGCTGGAGACGAAAGTCGACGGCGAAAAGACGCTCGCGGAGGTTTCGGCGTGAGCGAGGTACTCACAGCAGGTGTCGTCGGTGGCTCTGGATTCACCGGCGGTGAACTGCTCCGTCTCCTCGATGGACACCCGAACTTCGAGATCGCACAGGCCACGAGCCGCTCCTACGAGCGCAAGACCATCGGCCACGTCCATCCGAACCTTCGTCACCTCGACGTGCGCTTTACCTCACCCGAGGACCTCGAATCGGTCGACGTGCTGTTTACGGCGACACCGCACGGCGTCTCGATGGAACACATCGACGAGTTCCAGGACGCCGCCGACACCGTCGTGGACCTCTCTGCCGACTTCAGACTCTCCGAAGAAGCACAGTACGACCAGTGGTACGACGGGCACACGTGCCCCGAATATCTCGAAAAGTCGGAGTACGCGCTTCCCGAACTGAATCGCGAGAACCTCCCCGGTGCGGACCTCATCGCCGCGGGCGGGTGTAACGCGACTGCGACGATTCTCGGGCTGAAACCACTTTTCGACGCCGACATCCTCTCCGGTGACGAGCAGGTCGTCGTCGACGTGAAAGTCGGGTCGTCCGAAGGTGGCGCGGGCGCGAGCAAGGCGTCGTCACACGCCGAGCGCTCCGGAATCGTCCGCCCCTACGCCCCGACCGGCCACCGTCACGAGGCCGAAATCGAGGAGTTCCTCGGCCTCTCTGTCTCCTTTACCGTCCACGCAGTGGACATGGTCCGCGGTGCGGCGGCGACCTGTCACGTCTTCCCCGACGGACCAGTGTCGAAAGGCGACATGTGGAAGGCCTACAGAGGAAGCTACGGCGACGAACCGTTCATGCGCACCGTCGCCGGCGGCGGTGGCGTCTACCGCTACCCCGAACCGAAGGCCGTCGCAGGCACCAACTTCGGCGAAGTCGGCTTCGAAATCGACCCCTCGAACCGCCGACTCGTCGTGTTTTCGGCCATCGACAACATGATGAAAGGCTCTGCCGGGCAGGCAGTCCACGCCGCCAACATCGCACTCGGCTTCGACGAGACGGCCGGCCTCGACTTCACTGGCTTCCACCCGATTGGGTCTCCCTGAGCGTACCGTCCCCGAACACACCAGCTCCAGACCGACCACCAACGAACTACACCGACTATGACAGGATACACACGCGAGGAACTGCTCGCGGCACACGAACAGCTCGTCGACAACGAGGCGAACCTCATCGCAGATGGGGGCCAAGAACCGCCAGTCGTCGTCAAGATTGGCGGCGCGAAAGCCGTCGACCCAGAGGGTGCCGTCGCAGACGTCGCACACCTCGTCGCCAACGGCACCGACGTCGTCGTCGTCCACGGCGGGTCCACTGCCGTCGACGAGACGCTCGAAGAACTCGGCGAGGAACCGACCTACGTCGAATCACCCTCGGGTGTGACCGGCCGCTTCACCGACGAGCGCACCATGGAGGTGTTCTCGATGGTGATGCCCGGCAAACTCAACACCGACCTGACGGCGCTGTTCCGTGAGGCAGGCGTCGACGCGCTCGGCCTCTCTGGCGTGGACGGTGGACTCCTCACTGGCCCGCGCAAGTCGGCAGTTCGCGTCGTCGAGAACGGCAAGAAGAAGATCAAACGCGGCGACCACTCCGGGAAGATTACTTCGGTCAACGCGTCGCTCCTCGAAACCCTCCTCGACGGCGGCTACACGCCAATCGTGACCGTCCCGATGCTCGCCGACGACGGTGTCCCAGTGAACGCGGACGCCGACCGTGCCGCAGCGGCAGTCGCGGGCGCACTCGGCGCGAGACTCGTCGTCCTCACCGACGTGAAGGGCGTCTACGCCGACCCCGACGACGAATCGACGCTCATCGAGACGGCCGACACGCCCGAGGAGTTCGAGGCGCTCGAAGCGGCCGCAGAAGGCTTCATGACGAAGAAAGTCATGGCCGCGAAAGAAGCACTCACCGGCGGGGCCGCCGAAGTCATCGTCTCCGATGCGAACCTGAACGACCCCATCGTGACGGCGCTCAACGGCGGCGGCACGCACGTGACGCCCGGTGCGCTGGTCGAAGCTGAGGAGGCCTCGCAATAATGTCAGGTTTCGTCTTCAGCGAGAAGCCCATCACCATCGAATCCGGTGAGGGTCCGTACCTCTATTCGGACGACGGAACCGAGTATCTCGACTTCGGCGCGAGTTACGCCGTCGCGGCACTCGGCCACTCGCACCCTGCGGTCACCTCCGCGATTCAGGAGCAGGCCGCGAAGTTGACCTACGTGCAGGCGTCGTATCCGGTCGAGGTTCGCACCGAACTGTACGAGAAACTCGCCGCACTCGCACCGGGCGACATCGAGAACGTCTGGCTCTGTAACTCCGGGACCGAGGCGAACGAAGCGGCGATGAAGTTCGCCCGCTCGGCGACCGGCCGCCAGAAGATTATCGCCACCAAACGCGCCTTCCACGGGCGCACCCTCGGTTCACTCGCGCTCACGTGGAAACAGAAGTACAAGAAGCCGTACGAACCGGTCGCTGGCGGCGTCGAGTTCGTCACCTACGGCGACGAGGAAGAACTGGCAGAAGCCATCGACGACGAGACGGCCGCCGTCTTCCTCGAACCGATTCAGGGAGAGGGCGGCATCAACCCCGCTTCGGCGGAGTACCTACAGGCCGCCCGCGACCTGACCGAAGACGCGGGTGCAGCACTCGTCTTCGACGAGATTCAGACCGGAATCGGTCGCACTGGGTCGCTGTGGGCCTGCGAGAACGCCGGCGTCGTCCCCGACATTCTCACGAGTGCGAAAGGCATCGCCAACGGTCTCCCACTCGGCGCGACGCTCTGTGCCGACTGGATTGCCGACGGCGCGGCCTCCCACGGGTCGACGTTCTCCGGCGGTCCCGTCGTCTGTGCCGCCGCAAACGCCACCCTCGACACCATCGTCGAACAGGACATCCCCGGCCACGCAGCAGCGGTTGGGAACTACCTCACCAGCGAACTCGAAGCAGCCGTCGAGGAACACGACCTGCCAGTCCGCGAGGTCCGCGGCGAAGGTCTGATGATTGGCGTCGAGGTCAAACGCGGCGCGAACCGCACGCTGAAGCATCTCGCACTGTCCGAGCAGTTGCTCGCACTTCCGGCGGGGCGGACCGTCGTGCGGTTCCTCCCGCCACTCATCATCGAGGAAGAACACGCGGACCGCGCAGTGGATGCGATGACGAACGTGTTGTCATGAACGCTGGAACCACACACGACAGCCACAGCGAGACGGACGCCGCCCTCGTCGCCGACACCGACTGGGCCGAAGCGCGTCGTCTCCTCTACGACATGGTGTCGACCCCTTCCGTCTCGGGCGACGAGGAAGATGCCGCCGAGGTGCTGAAGGCGTTCTTCGAAGCACACGACCGTGAAGTGTGGATAGACGAGGTCGGAAACGTCCGTGCACCTGCCGACGACTCGGTGCTCCTCACCTCACACATCGACACTGTCCCCGGAGAGGTTCCCGTCAAAGTCGAAGACGGCGTCCTCTGGGGTCGCGGAAGCGTCGACGCCACCGGTCCACTCTGTTCGATGGCCGCGGCGGCCGTCGAGACAGGCGTCTCGTTCGTCGGCGTCGTCGGTGAAGAGACCTCTTCGCGCGGTGCGTGGCACCTCGTCGAAGACCGCGAGGCACCCGACGCCGTCATCAACGGCGAACCATCCGGGTGGGACGGCGTGACCCTCGGCTACCGCGGATTCCTCTCGGGGACGTACGTCTCGACCAGTGAGTTGGGACACTCGTCGCGCCCCGAAGACAACGCCATCCAGTCGGCCGTCGCGTGGTGGTCACGCGTCGCCGACTTCTTCGACGAAGAGTACGACGGCGTCTTCGACACGGTGACGACCAAGCCCGTGAACTTCGACGGCGGTCCCACCGAGGACGGCCTCGCCGTCGAGGCGACGGTGGACGTGCAGTTCCGCGTCCCGCCGCGCCTCACTATCGACGACGTACGCGAAGTCGCCGAGGGTGAACTCACCCGCGGGAGCGTCCACTGGAACAAACCCATCCCACCGGTCATGATGAGTCCGCGCACGGAAGTCGCGCGGGCGTTCCGCGTCGCAATCCGTGGCATCGGCGGGACGAAACCACGCCTGCTTCGCAAGACCGGGACCAGCGACATGAACATCTTCGCCGGGACGTGGGACTGCCCGATGGCGACCTACGGCCCCGGCAACTCGGACCTCGACCACGCACCCGACGAACGCCTCGAACTCACCGAGTTCGACAACTCCATCGACGTGCTCGTGGAGGTCTGTAAGACGCTGGCCGAGGACTGACCCTCGAATCACAGCCGACTGAGACACGGAATCGACACGGAGACACGACACTCACACAATGCTCGAAACGACACACTTCACCGACATCGACGACATCAGCGCATCGGAGTTAGACCGCGTCCTCACCCGCGCCGCCGACATCAAGTCCGGCGCAGACGAGACGCAACTCCCCCGAGCGACGCTGGCGATGCTCTTCGAGAAGCCGAGTACGCGTACTCGTGTCTCCTTCGAGACGGGCATGACCCAGTTGGGCGGTCACGCGCTGTTCCTCGGCCCCGAAGACATCCAACTCGGCCACGGCGAACCACTCTCAGATACCGCTCGTGTGCTGGGTCGCTACGGCGACGCCATCATGGTGCGCCTGTTCAAGCACGACGACCTGCTCGAAATCGCCGAACACTCTGAGGCACCGGTCATCAACGGTCTGACCGACGACGCTCATCCCTGCCAGACGCTCGCCGACTTGCTCACTATCCGTGAACACGTCGGCGAGTTCGACGAAGTACAGGCAGCGTGGGTCGGCGACGGGAACAACGTCGGTCAGTCGTTCGTCCTCGGGTGCGCCATGGCGGGCATCGACCTGACGGTTGCGACACCGCCAGACTACGCGATGGACGACGAGGTCATCGCACGCGCGGCCGAACTCGGGGAACCACCGAAGGTCACGACGAACCCCGACGAAGCCATCGCAGACGCCGACGTCGTCTACACCGACGTGTGGATTTCGATGGGCCAAGAGAGCCAACGCCACGAGAAACTGCAGGCGTTCGAAGGCTTCCAACTCAACGAGGACTTCCTGGCCGACACCGACGCGAAGGTCATGCACTGCCTCCCCGCACATCGCGGCGAGGAGATTACCGGAGACGTCCTCGAAGGCGACCAGTCTATCGTCTGGGACCAAGCAGAGAACCGTCTGCACGCCCAGAAGGGACTCATCGTCGAGTTGCTCGATAAATAAGCGAACCGTCGCCTACGCTTCTGCGCCTGCGCCGCCTTCCGCCTCGGGTTCGGCTTCCGACGGAATGAGACCGAGTTGCTGCATCGTTCCGTAGTAGTCGAAGGCGTCCCACTGTTCTGCGATTTTGTCGCCCTCGAACCGGTAGATGCTGATGCCGCTCGATTTCCAGTGGTTCCCCGTCGGTTCCGTGGTGAGGTACGACGGCGCTTCGTTCGTCCCTTCGAGCGTGTAGCGGACGGCAACCTGGTCGCCGGCAGCGAACATGCCTTCGATGGTAAATTCGAGGTCCGGCGTCCCGTCGAGGGCCTCCTGCATCATCTTCTTCGCTTCGTCGAGGTCGTGGTCACCCATCGTGTCGTGCATGACGAAGTCCTTGGTCGCGATTTCGTCGAACGCTTCCGGGTTGCGGTCGTTCCACATCGCCTCGCCGATCTTTCGAATCATCGGTTTCATCTCTGCTGTCGGTATCAGGTCCATCTCAGTTCACCGCGTGTACGTACGACTCGAATAATCATAGAAGGTTTGTCACAAAAACGAGTCTGTCTCTGGTGGCTGGTGGTCCAGTCGAGAAAAACCGAACCCTAGTCGTGTCGGTTCTACATCGTCCGGTCGAAGATTGGATACGCCAGTCCGAGGACGGCACCGAAGACGACGTGACCGACGAGACTGGTCGTGCTGATGTTCGGGAGCGGCGGGTTAGCGGGCGACCCGACGGCGCTCAGCCAGACGGGCATGACGAGGACGGCGAGAACCACCCAGAGCGCCACACCGTAGGCGATGCCGAGGCCGAGTGACTTCGCGGTCGTGTCGAGGCCCAGGACGCCTGCGAGGCCGGCGAAGGCGACGCCAAGAATCGCGCCGTGAGCGACGTGAATCGTGAAGCCAGCAGTGCCACCCGCGAGGGTGTACATCGATGGGATGGCAACTTCGAGGACGGGGCGCATCTGCATCACCATCATCGCCCCCATGACGATGGCAGCGACGGCGCCAGCGGCGACGCCTGCGACCCAGTTTCCGTCGAGTGTCGATTCGGTTCGTGCTGTCGTCTGTGTCGACATGTGGCCGCACGTTCATCGGTTCCGCAATTAATCCTCTCTCGGACGGGTGAGACTGCCGCATTGCGGGGATACGATTATATGGAGTGGTCCGCGTCGGGCGGTGACGCCGACAGGAGCACTCGCGGTTACGTGGGGGTTCCCCTCCGAGACTTTTAATCAGATGGCGGCCGAGAACCGTTCGTGGCCCACGCGAACGGTCCCCGCGACGACGATAACGACTCGGAGAGAGCGTGGCGCTTCTTCCCGTACGACGAACCGTACCCGAATCAGGAGGCGGCGATGTCCGGTATTTCGGACGCCCTCGACGACGAGCGCAACGTCCTCCTCGAAGGTGCGACTGGGACGGGAAAGACCATCTCGGCACTCGTCCCGGCGCTGGAGTACGCCCGTGAACACGACAAGACGGTGGTCATCACCACGAACGTCCACCAGCAGATGCGGCAGTTCATCGAAGACGCCCGCGCCATCACCCGACGCGAACCCATCCGAGCGGTGGTGTTCCGCGGCAAGTCCTCGATGTGCCACATCGACGTGGGGTTTCAGGAGTGCCAGACCCTCCGCGACACGACAAGAAGCATCGTCGAAAAGGAGTCCGACAAGTCTGAACTCTCAGAACAGGCCCAGACGCTCCTCGACCGGATGCGTGAGGGCGAGTCGGGTGCTGGTGAGGCCAGAACTGCCGTCACGAACGAACTCGACGCCATCGACGACGAGTTAGAACAGTTGAAAGAGGGCAACTACTGCGACCACTACTACAACAACCTCACGCAGAACACCGACGAGTTCTTCCAGTGGTTGTTCGACGACGTGCGGACGCCCGACGAGATTTTCGAACACGCCGGGCGACAGGACCTCTGTGGCTACGAACTGCTGAAAGAGGGGATGGAAGGTGTCGACCTCGTGGTCTGTAACTACCACCACCTGCTCGACCCGATGATTCGCGAGCAGTTCTTCCGGTGGTTAGACCGCGAGGCCGACGACATCATCACCGTCTTCGACGAGGCGCACAACATCGAGGGGGCGGCGCGTGACCACGCCAGCCGCGCCCTCACCGAGAACACCCTCGAAAGCGCGATGAACGAGTTGGTGGACGTAGACGACTCGCGCGCCGAGAGCGCCCGCAACGTCGTCGGGGCGTTCCTCGACGCACTCCGCGAGAGCTACGACGAAGCGTTCGGGTTCGGCGAACGCGAACAGGTCGGCGAGAACTGGTACGACCTCTCTATCGCCAGCCAAGGCCGCAGAGACGACCTGACGATGGAGTTCCTCCGGTCGTACGAGGGGCGCGGCATCGACGTGGAAGTCGAACTCGCCTTGCAGTTGGGCAAACGCCTCGACGAGCAGTACGAAGACGAGTACAAGAACGGCGAGGCGACGACGCGGAAAGAGTGTCAGACCCTGCAGGCGGCGAACTTCATCGCCGACTGGATGGAGATGGGTGACGAACTCGGCCGCCATCCCATGCTGTCGGTGCGGCGTGACGGCGGCACCGAGGAGATATACGGCCGTGCCGAACTCTACACCTGTATCCCTCGGGACGTGACCCGCGAGTTGTTCAACGAGGTCCACGCGAGTATTCTGATGTCGGCGACGCTGCGGCCGTTCGACGTGACAGAACAGACACTCGGCCTCGAAAAACCCGTGACGATGGCCTACGGGCTCGAATATCCCGAGGAGAACCGACGGACGTTCGCCGTCTCGTTGCCGGCGCTGTTCTCGTCGGAACGCGACAATCCAGCGACCCAAGAGACCATCGAGCAGTTGCTGGTCGACGCGGCCCGCTTCACACCGGGGAACACGCTCGTGTTCTTCCCCTCGTACGCGGAAGCAGAGCGCTACCACGAGCGACTCAGGGCGAATCCGATGGCCGACTTCGACTTCTTCCTCGACGAACCGGGCGTCCGCGCTGAGGAAGCACGACAGGAGTTCGTCGGCAAAGACGACGCTATCCTCCTCACGTCGCTGTGGGGAACACTCGCCGAAGGGGTGAGTTTCGACGGCGACGACGCGCGAACCGTCGTCGTCGTGGGCGTTCCGTATCCGCACCTCTCCGAACGATTGGAGGCAGTTCAAGACGCCTACGACCGCATCTATCGCGGCAAGAAAGAAGCAGGGTGGCGCTACGCCGTCGAGATTCCGACCATCCGCAAGACCAGACAGGCACTCGGGCGCGTCATCCGTGCGCCCGACGACTTCGGTGTGCGCATCCTCGCCGACAAACGCTACACGCGCGAGAGTTCGTCGATGGGCAAGTACGGCGTTCGTGGGTCGTTCCCCGTCGAAGAGCGGGCAGAACTGGTCGACATCGCGCCGGAGAAACTCAAGTTCGCGATGCTGAACTTCTACAACGACCACGACGCGTACGACGGCGACCCGCCACGGCCCTGAGACAGGCACGAACGTCCCAGTGAGCGGGACGTCCCTCGCCGTGCGATTCTTCCCTCTGCGAACCAACACATACCTGATGAGCGCGACCCCTCCCGGTCCGAAGGGAATCCCAGTCTTCGGCGCCAGTCGGCAGTACGCCCGCAACCCGTTCCGGTTCCTGACGGCAGTGGCGGATTCCTATGGCGACGTGGTCCACTTCGACCTCGGCCCGCTGGACACCTACATGCTGACGAACCCGACCGACATCGAACGCGTCCTCGTGAGCGAGGCGTCGAAGTTCCGAAAGCCGCAGTTCCAAGACCGGGCAATCGGTGACTTGCTCGGCGACGGCCTCCTCATGAGTGAGGGCGCGACGTGGCAGAAGCAGCGCCAACTCGCCCAACCCGCGTTCGACATGCGCCGTATCTCGACGATGGCGGGGATGATGACCGACCGCACCGAGAGGATGCTCTCGGAGTGGCACGACGGCGACGTGGTCGACGTGCAACTGGAGATGACGCGACTGACCGTCGAGATAATCGTCGACGCGATGTTCGGCGCGGACCTCGACGACGAGCGTATCCGACTGATTCAGGAGAACCTCGAACCACTCGGGACACGGTTCGAACCCGACCCGATTCGCTTCCTCATGCCCGACTGGGCACCGACGAGAGAGAACCGCGAGTACCACCAGTCGCTGTCGAAGCTCGAAGACCTCATCTGGGATATCGTCGACGAGCGCCGCGGGACCGAGTACGGACCGACGCCGGCGTCGTCGGTGGCGAACAGCGACTCGGTCGAGGGAGAACCGATGGACCTCCTCTCGATTCTCCTCCGCGCCTACGACGAGGGCGAACAGACGGAGAAGAACCTCCGCGACGAACTGATGACGATGCTGCTCGCGGGCCACGACACGACAGCGTTGACGCTCACGTACGCGTGGTACTTGCTGTCTCAGCATCCCGAGGCCGAGGCGAAGCTCCACCGCGAGTTGGACGACGTGCTCGGCGGACGAACGCCCACGTTCAAAGACGTTCGGCAGTTAACGTACACAGAACGCGTCCTCAACGAGTCGATGCGGCTGTACCCGCCGGTGTACGTCATGTTCCGTGAACCCAAAGTCGACGTACGTCTCGGTGGCTACCGTATCCCCGAAGGGTCGGCGATTATGCTCCCACAGTGGGTCGTCCACCGCTCGGAACGCTGGTGGAACAACCCACTGGAGTTCGACCCCGACCGCTGGTCACCGGAGCGGACGAGAGACCGACCACGGTTCGCCTACTTCCCGTTCGGTGGCGGGCCCCGCCACTGCATCGGCAAACATCTCTCGCTGCTCGAAGGGCGACTCATCCTCGGGACAGTCGCACAACAGTACGAACTCGACTACATCCGAGACGAACCGTTCTCGCTTCGTGGGTCGCTGACGATGCACCCCCAAGAACCGATGGGGATGCGACTGCACGCCCGCGAAGACTGACTCCTTCTCAGGCGGGGAGCGAGATACTCGCTGCAGTCTCCCGGAAGTTCCCGTCGTAGAGGTCGACACGGGAGACGGTCCACTCGACTGGGTCGAACTGTTGGCTCGCAACCGCGCGAGCGTCCGAAACGTCGCCACCGCGAGCGAGTGTGACGTGCGGCACGTAGTCGTCGCCTTCGAGCGCATCGACCGCGCCGTACTCCTCGACGAGTCGCCAGTGGAGGTCTTCGAGCCCGGGACTCTCGACGACGAGGTAGACGACCGGTGCAGACCCCCGTGGCGGGTGTTCGAAAAAGTCGATACCCGTCACACGGGCCTCGAACGCCGGTGCACCGCGGAGTGTCTGCCGAAGGCGCTCGCGGAGTCGGGCGAAGTCGTCGGATTCGAAGCGCTTGCACACGAGCGTGTGCCGGTCACGGACCCGGTCGAACGAGGCCAGGTACGGGAACAAGTCGGACGCGAGGCGGGCGACCCGCCCCGGAACCGGGACGTTCAGACTGTACACGCCAGTGTCTCACGGGAGGGATACAAAGGCGTGTCGTCGTCGTCGCGGGCGCGATGTGACCCGACGAGCGTCTGTGTTAGATACGGTCGAGTAACCAGAGGACGATGAGCGCTGCGACGACGAGGCCCAAGAGCGGCTTGAGCGGGCCCAAGAGCATCGTGAAGAGTCCGAGAATCTCACCGACGATTTCGAGCACCAGCCAGATGAGGACGAGGACCAACACGAGTTTCAGGAGGTCCTCTACGTCGATACCGTCTCGATTCAGTTTCATACACGGCCGGTCGGGGAGTCTGCAGTAAATACTTGGTGGCCAGTGTGAGAGTCGGTAACTCGGTAGGGTCAGCACGTCTGGTTCGACTGCCGGGTAGGTTTATTCGTCTACAGTGTCACTCTCTTTCATGGACAGTGTATTTTACCAACTTGGGAGGCTCTCCAGTAACTCGTCGGGAGTCGAGTCGTCGGCCTCGGTCGGCGGGTCGTCCCGCATCCCACGTTGGCTTGGTCCCCTCGCACTCGCGGTTGCGCTGTTCGGCATCGCCGTCGTCGTCTTGCCCGTCACGCCACTGACGCTCGCCGGATACGTCGTCCTCGCACTCGCCATCGCGGCGGTGTACGACGCCGTCGAAATCGTTCAGGCGTACGAGAAGCGGACGCTCACCGTCTTCGGAGACTACAAAGGAATTCTCGACCCGGGAATCAACTTCGTCCCACCGTTCGTCTCGAAGACCTACCGCTTCGACATGCGGACGCAGACGCTCGACGTGCCGTCACAAGAGGCCATCACCGAGGACAACTCGCCGGTGACCGCCGACGCCGTCGTCTACATCCGGGTGATGGACCCCGAGCGCGCCTTCCTCGAAGTCGACAACTACCGACGGGCCGTCTCACTGTTAGCACAGACGACGCTCCGTGCCGCCCTCGGTGACATGGAACTCGACGAGACGTTGGCGCGACGCGACCACATCAACGCACGCATTCGCCGAGAACTCGACGAACCGACCGACGAGTGGGGCGTCCGCGTCGAATCCGTCGAAGTGCGTGAAGTGAAACCGTCTGCAGACGTCGAGAACGCGATGGAACAGCAGACTGCCGCCGAACGCCGCCGCCGCGCCATGATTCTCGAAGCGCAAGGTGAGCGGCGCTCGGCCGTCGAGAAAGCGGAGGGTGACAAGCAGTCGAACATCATCAGCGCACAGGGGAAGAAACAGGCCGCCATCCTCCGTGCACAGGGTGACGCCATCTCGACGGTGCTCCGGGCCCGCGCCGCGGAGTCGATGGGCGAACGCGCCATCATCGACAAAGGGTTCGAGACGCTGTCGAGTATCGGCACGTCACCGTCGACGACGTACGTCCTCCCGCAGGAACTCACGTCACTGCTCGGACGCTACGGGAAGGGCCTCTCCGGGTCCGACGTACAGAAAGCCGCCGGCCTCGGCAGTCAGGAGTTCGACGAAGACACCCGAGAACTCATCGGACTCGACGACATCGACGAAATCCTCAGCGAACTCGGGTCGATCCAGACCGACGACCTGTCTACCGACGGTGTCGACATCGAAATCGAAGACGGCGGCGTCGAGATGGAGTCGCAGAAGTAGTCGCACGTCGGTGCGGTTCGTTTTCTCGGTCGGTCCACAACGGTGAGTCGTCGGTAAAAACAGAGCCTTCGTCCGTTCGAAGAGACCTGAAGCAGCAAGACGCCAGACAGGGGAGACGTAGTCCGCTGCCTCGAACGACTGCCTCGAAGCTGGTGACACCCTAGTTTGGCTGTCAGTTCGCAGTCGAGGAAGTCGACTCCCCCAGCGGCCACATCTCTGAGACCACCAGTTTGTTCCCTGCTTTCAGAGTCTCTACAGGCGCTGTTTCCCGTCGCGCCCGAGACGACACGAACACGAGCGTGGTTCCCCACCACGTCTGCGGCGGTCCGCAGACATGTAATAATTGCTTGAATGACTATTAGGCGCGTACGAACGTTCTCAGGTGCCGAGAGTTCGTGATAACGATACGGTACGCATTGGCGTCGCTGACGGTCGGATATCGGTGTGAGAAGTTGGAGCGTGAAACGCGCCGTCGGCGTTCGTGGCTTAGTCGTCGTTGCTCGCCCGGACCGTCAAGACCGGAGCGGACGACTGCCTGACGACACGTTCGGTGACGCTCCCGATGAGGTAGTGGTCGAGGCCGGTTCGGCCGTGGGTCGCCATCACGACGACGTCGATGTCGGCGTCGTCGGTGTACTCGGCGATGACCGAATCCGGAACGCCTTCCTCGATGATGCGCTCGGTGGGCACGTCGTCGGGGAGTGCATCCACCGCGGCATCGACGGCGGCCTCGGCGCGTTCGCGTTCTGACTCTTTCCACACGTTGGGGGCGATACCAGCGGATGGCGACTCGAACCGGTTGCGCGAGTCGGCGACCGAGAGCACGTGAACCGTCGCGTCGTAGGTCTGTGCGAGCGTCGTGGCGTGGTCGATCGTTGCTTTTGTCGCGTCACTACCGTCGGTCGGGAGCAGGATGTGGTCGTACATGGGTGGTGTGGACGAAGTGTGCGGTGTGGTTGATGAGGACCTCGTGTGAGTGTGGTGTGGAACCTAAACGAGGTGTGGTTCGTCGGTTAGATGCCTGCAGCCATCAGGAACAGCGCGACAGAGATGACTGCGAAGAGGCCACCGACGAAGGTTTTGATGGTTTCAGTCTCCAGTGCGTTGGACACGTACGGCGCGATTTGGCCGCCGAGGACCGTCGCAGGGACGGTGAAGACGACCATATTCCACGGCGTCGACGCCAGACTCAGGGTGTGGCCGCCGACGAGGCCGCCACCGAAGACGTGCACGAGCGACGCGAGGATGGCGGTCAGCGCGACGACGATGTGGTTGGTACCGATTGCGACGCGGACGGGCACTTTCGTGCTGAGCATCGAGATGATACCGAGTTCGCCGACACCGAAGCCAGCGAGCCCCTGGAACGTGCCGCCGATGCTGTAGTTGGCGAAGCGACGGAGGTAGCCGCTACGGGTGTATTTGTAGTCGTCACCTTCGCGGTCGACGCGGGTGACGGTTCCGTCGTCGTCGGTGCGGACGCCCGCTGGACCGAGCTTACCGGGGTCGTTCGGAAGACTCGACGTGACGGTTCCGCCGTCGGTCGCTGCGGCGTGTTCGGAACTCGAGCTACCCGGCTCTTCGTGACCGAGGTCTGCCTTGAACAGCAGGTACGACGCGGCCAAGAGCGCGATGCCGAGGAGCGCGTGGAAGACGACCTCGGGGATGATGAACGAGAGCAGGGCACCCCCGACGACGAACGGAATCGACCCGGCGACGAGGCTGAGCGCCAACCGTCGGTCGACGAGACCGTACTGGATGAACGCCACGGCCGAACTAGACAGGCCGAACGCTTCGCTGATGAGTCCCACCTTCACGATGGTCGCAGGTTCGAGCGGGTGTGCGAACACCGGGAAGATGAAGATGAGGAACGGGACGAACAGTGCCGACCCGCTGATTCCGACCGTGTTCACAGTCGTTGCCCCGAGGACGAACACCGGGAACAACCACCAGTAGTTGAGCCAGTAGTCCATACCGACGTCAGTGGGCGTTGGAGCCACAGTGAAGACGGCGGCGATGAACAGCACGGGTGCGATGAACACGAGGATGTGTTGATACTTCAGGAACGACTTCTGGACGTGACTGAGAGACTGAGAGCTCATTGTTCTCGTTGTTGTCAGTGCGTAGTTGCAGTCGCGCTCACTCGGGTCGAGTGACGCGAGGAAAACAGATTGTATACCGAATCGCCAGCGGATTCGCACCGCGTGCAAGGTTCATCCACCACAGACGGTGTGACCGACCCACACACCGGCGTCGCCGGTTGCGAGTGGTCACCCGACGAGTCAAGCGACTGGGGCTCGAACGACGGGAACATCTAGGTGATACCCCCGTTCGGGTAGGCGTGGTGAACGTTGTGTCCTGCTTGCTCGTCCGCAGCGTCCGCAGAGTTGCGGGTCACGGTGAAACGGGCATAGCGAGGTCGGGCTAATAAGTCTTGATACCGACCTAGCTTTTGGGTACGGTCCTCACACCGACGCGCGTCGAAGAAGCGGCGACAAGTGTGGGAACCCCTAGTCTGTACTCAGTCGATAGACCCGAACACCCGTCGAACGAGGGCGCGTTCGTTCTCGTAGGTCAGAACGTCGAGGGCATCTTCGGGGGAAACCCACTCGCGCGCACCCACCTCGTCGTCGGGGTCGAACGGGTCTTCGTCGACGAGGTGCATGTGCCAGATGAAGACCCCTTTTGGGCCACTCTCCGTGTCGGCATCGGCGTCGACCACGTACTCGTAACGCCCGGCAAAGCGGCCGCATTCGACCGAGGAGCGAGTCTCCTCTGCGACTTCTCGAATCGCAGTCTCGACGAGTGTCTCACCCGATTTGACCTTCCCCTTCGGGAGCGACCAGTCGTCGTACCGCGGACGATAGACGAGACAGATGCGCCCGTCGTCGCGTCGGAGGAGGCCACCAGCGGCGAACGTGAGTTGGGTGGCAGTAGCCACGTCAGAACTCGTCTGGTGGGGTGAGACCGTCGTCGTCCTCGTCTGGGTACTCGGGTGCGACACCATCTTCGAGACCGTCGACGTCGAACTCACGGCGGAGTTTCTGAATACGGTCGCGGATGTCGGCGGCGAGTTCGAATTCGAGGTTGTCGGCGGCCTCCTGCATCCGGTCTTCGAGGAACGCGATTTGTTCGACTGCTTCGTCCGCG
Source organism: Haloferax marinisediminis (assembly GCF_009674585.1). Taxonomy (NCBI): domain Archaea; kingdom Methanobacteriati; phylum Methanobacteriota; class Halobacteria; order Halobacteriales; family Haloferacaceae; genus Haloferax; species Haloferax marinisediminis. Next base: position 633,222 of record NZ_WKJP01000001.1, read on the forward strand.
TCCGCAGGTTTGTCGCCCGAGACGCCGCGCGTGTTCGTCTTGCTCCCGGGGAGGTTCGTCTCGCCGACTTCCTTCTCGATGGTCTTCGGCGTGTAGCCGTGTTCTTCGTTGAACTCCTGTTGGATACGACGACGACGCTGCGTCTCGGAGATGGCGGCGTCCATCGCGTCGGTGACCTCGTCGGCGTAGAGGACGACTTCGCCGTTGACGTTGCGGGCGGCCCGGCCCATCGTCTGGACCAGCGTCGTCTCAGAGCGCAAGAAGCCCTGCTGGTCGGCGTCGAGGATGGCGACGAGCGACACTTCCGGGATGTCGAGGCCCTCACGGAGGAGGTTGATGCCGACGAGCACGTCGATGTCGCCGAGGCGGAGCGACCGGATGAGTTCGTGGCGTTCGAGCGTGTCGGTCTCGTCGTGCATGTAGGCCACGTCGACGCCCGCCTCTTCGAGGTACTCGGTGAGGTCTTCGGCCATCCGTTTCGTGAGCGTGGTCACGAGCACGCGTTCGTCGCGGTCGATTCGGGCGTCGATTCGGGCCATCAGGTCGTCGACCTGTCCCGTCGCCTCCGCGACTTCGACTTTCGGGTCCACGAGGTGGGTCGGTCGAACGATTTGCTCCACGATTTGCTCGGAGTGTTCGCGCTCGTAGTCGCTCGGTGTCGCGGAGACGAACAGCAACTTGCCCGTCTTCTCTTCGAACTCCTCGAACGTCAGCGGCCGGTTGTCGTAGGCCGTCGGGAGACGGAACCCGTTTTCGACCAGCGAATCTTTACGAGACTTGTCACCGGCGTACTGTCCCTTGATTTGTGGGAGCGTCACGTGCGATTCGTCCACGACGGTGAGGAAGTCGTCGGGGAAGTAGTCGAGGAGCGTGTAGGGGGCGTCACCCACTTCGCGGTCCGAGAGGTGGACCGAGTAGTTCTCGATGCCGGAGCAGTGGCCCGTCTCACGCATCATCTCGATGTCGAAAGTGGTCCGTTCTTCGATGCGCTGGGCGGCGACGAGGTCACCCTGTCGCTGGAAGTACTTCACCCGCTCTTCCATCAGTTCTTCAATCTCACCGATGGCCTGTTCCATCTGTTCTTCGGGGATGGAGTAGTGTTCCGCCGGGTGGATGAGGACGGCCGGTTCGGACGATTTAACCTCGCCTTCGAGCGGGTCGAGTTTCATCATCCGGTCGATTTCGTCGCCCCAGAACTCGATGCGGACGGCGTAGCGGCCGTACATCGGGAACACTTCGACGGTGTCGCCGCGGACGCGGAACGTCCCCTGATGGAAGTCCACGTCGTTGCGCTCGTAGTTCAGGTCGACGAGGCGGCCGAGTAGCTCGTCGCGGTCGAGTTCCTCGCCGACTTCGAGGCGGAGGGACATGTCGGTGTAGTTCTTCGGGTCACCGAGACCGTAGATGGCCGAGACGGAAGCCACGACGATGACGTCGTCACGGGTGAGGAGCGACCGGGTCGCAGAGTGGCGAAGTCGGTCGATTTCCTCGTTGATGGACATATCCTTGTCGATGTAGGTGTCGGTCTGTTCGATGTACGCCTCGGGTTGGTAGTAGTCGTAGTACGAGACGAAGTACTCCACCGCGTTGTCGGGGAAGAGTCCCTTGAACTCCTCGTACAACTGGGCAGCGAGCGTCTTGTTGTGCGCGAGGACGAGCGTCGGTTTCTGAATCTCTTCGATGACCCACGAGACGGTGTTGGTTTTGCCGGAACCGGTGACACCGAGGAGCGTCTGAATATCCGCACCCTCACCGTACGCACGGGCCAACGCCTCGATGGCTTCGGGTTGGTCTCCCGCCGGTTCGAAGGGGGCGTCGACGCGGAATTCGCGTTCTGCCTCGGGTCTATCGGCAGACAGGGGACCGGACTCGCTCATTGCCAGTTGTTGGAAGTCGGCGTACTTGAGCGAGGCGGTGCTTGTCGGCGTGGGAATAGTTTTCCGACGAAACGACGTATGATACAGTATGACACGAGAAGAGCTCCAGAAGGCGAGTCAACTGCTCAAAGAGGCCGCCGAAAGTACCGATGGAGAAGTCCAGACCCGTCTCTACGACCAGTCCGACCAGTTAGCGAAACTCGCCGACCGCGAGCAGGGACCGGACCACGGGCGACTCGCCCGACACATGACCGTCCTCCACGACCTCGCCGACCAACTCGACGGTGATGCCGCCGAGAAAGTTCGAGAAGCCCGACAGCAGGTCCTCGAATACCGAAAGACCGTCCCCGGCGTCTGACGCCCGGCAGACAGACCCCTTCGTTTCCACTGGAACGTGAACGGTTGGCATGCATAGAGAGTGGTCGAGCAGACAGTGGTGAGAGACGATTCGAAGAAGAACGAATTACGCGAGTTTTGACCGCTGACCTATCCAAAATCCGAACAGCATAGCCAGAAATAGAATTGCTACTGGAATCCAGAATCCCAAATTAGTGAGCAACGCGAAAGAGAGCATTTCAGGTGCGAAGATGAACATCCAGAGGGGGATACCAATCACCAAGCTTGCGACAGCGACGAGAATAAATCTGGGATACGAATCCATCTACACCATAGTAATTTCTATGAGTTGATAATTTTCATCCCTGTCGCTCTCAGTTTCTCCCCCGTCCGCGACAGTAGCCAAATCGACGCGGCAAGCACACTGTCCCGCGAGCGAGGCCGAAGGCCGAGTCTCGCGGCCTTTTTTCCTCCAGGTTTTTGCTCCGAGCGGGTCGCCGGAGGCGACCCCCGAGGAGTAAAAAAGTGGGTCAGCAGACGTTCTTCGGCTTGATTCCCATCCCCTCCAACGTCTCCACGTATTCGTCGTAGGCAGCCTCGACAACCGTGTCGGCAGCGGCTCGGGCGGCGTCTTCGTCGTCGACGAGTTCCTCCACGGCGTCTGCGAGGCCCTCGACCTGCTCCTGCAGGTCGGACTTGAGCGTCCGGAAGGTGTTGGCGGCCTTGGGGTCGGCGTCGCCGATGAAGAAACCGACCATCTGTTCGACGGCCTTGAGGGAAACGACCGCACGCGCGAGCGCGCCGCCGAGTCGCTCGTCTGTCGTGTCGAAGTCAGCGAGAACGCTGTAGATAGTGGGTGCGTCGCCTTCAGGGTCAGCGTTCACGGTTTCGGCGTGCTCACGGGCCGTGTCGGCGAGGTCCGAAAACAGGGTTGCGGCGTCGTCGTTCGGTTCGTCGTCGGCCCACGTGTCGAACAGGTCGACAGCGGCCGCTGCCTCTGCCGCGGCGGCGGCACGAACGGCGTCGCCGTTCATCTCGCCGCCAGTGACGGCGAACAGCGCCTTCGAAGACCCAAGTCGGGAGAGGGGTGTTTCGTGCGCATCGCGGAGGGAATCGAGGAAGTCGGACATGCGGGTACGTACGCCCGAATCGGGTTTGTACCCATCGGCGGCGGCGAGTTCCGGTGGGAGTCTACGACACGTATTCGACCATCCTCGATTGCAGGCCTGACAATCGGTTCACGTATTTAAAACATCACCGACCAGTCAGAATCTAAAACATTATATATTGTATTATCATGATGGTATTCTATAACATGACGAACGTTGTCAGAGCAGCCGCAGAGAACAGTTCGAAGCTCGTCGAGCGCTATCTGCCCGACGCGTTCCTCTTCGCCGTCATCCTCACCGGCGTCGCATTCGCGTTGGCGATGGTGTTCGTCGCCCCGGCCGACGGTGTCGGCATGGCCGGACACGCACAGAATCTGCTCCTCGATGGGTGGTACGGCGGGTTCTGGAACCTGCTGTCCTTCGGGATGCAGATGACGCTCATCCTGATGACCGGGTACGCGCTCGCGCAAACCCGGCACGTCGACGCACTGCTGACCAAACTGGCGCGGATTCCGAACTCCGAGAAGGGCGCCGCAGCGATGGTTCCCGTCGTCGCCGCCGCCGCGTCGTTCGTCCACTGGGGACTCGGTCTCGTCGTCGGGGCACTGTTCGCTCGGAAGATTGCCTCCGAGTTCCGCGCAATCGACTTCCCAATCGTCGTCGCAGGTGCGTACTCAGGGTTCGTCGTCTGGCACGGTGGCCTCGCAGGGTCGATTCCGCTCTTGTTGAACACCGAGGGGAACTTCCTCATCGAAGCGGGCGTGCTGAGTTCGACGTACGCGACCGGTGGAACCATCTTCACCGTCGCGAACCTCGTCCTCGTCGTCGCCGTCGGGTTCCTCTTCCTGCCCGCGCTCTTCGCGCTGATGTACCCGAAATCCGATGCGAAAAAGACGCCAATCGACCCCGAAGAGTTGGAGGCGTCGGCCGATGGGGGGACGACGAACGTCTCGCTTCCTGACGACGCGTCCATCGCGACCCGTATCGAACACTCTGGCCTCGTGGCGACTGGAATCGGTCTCGCCGGACTCCTCGCAGTGGCCCTCTACTTCGGTGAAGGCATCACCAACGGGACGATGCCGTGGAACAACCTCAACCTGAACATCGTCAACTTCGCGTTCCTCTTCCTCGGCCTGACGCTCCACGGGACGCCGAAGGCGTACGTCGAATCCATCGTCGAAGCAGTCGAGAACGTCTGGGGCATCATCCTCCAGTTCCCGTTCTACGCCGGTATCATGGGCATCATGGCCTACGCACCCGGCGAGTCGGTCAGCCTCGCGACGCAAATCGCACAGGGTATGGTCGCCGTCTCTCCGGACGGCGCACTCCCTGCGATCGCCTTCTTCACGGCCGGCCTCGTGAACTTCTTCGTTCCTTCCGGCGGTGGCGAGTGGGCCGTCATCGGTGAGACGCTGGTCAAAGCAGCGCAGGCGTCCGGCACCTCGATTCCGCGCGTTGCGATGGCCGCCGCGTGGGGTGACGCGTGGACGAACATGATTCAGCCCTTCTGGGCGATCCCGCTGCTCTCCATCAGCGGCCTCTCCGTCCGCGACATCATGGGCTACTGCGTGATGGTACTCCTCGGGGCGGGCGTGCTCGTCACTGTCGGTATCAGCGTCCTCCCGATGTAATCCGCAAAAAGAACCGTACTCGAAACGAACTCAGTTTCCTTTTTCGACCGGTGCGCCAACGAGGTTGCCCCACTCCGTCCACGACCCGTCGTAGTTGGTGACGTTGTCGTAGCCGAGCAGTTCGTGGAGCGCGAACCACGCGATGGACGAGCGCTCGCCGATGCGGCAGTAGGCGATGGTGGACTCGCCGCCTTCGATGCCTTCAGCGGCGTAGAGGTCACCGAGTTCCTCGGCGGACTTGAACGTCCCGTCGTCGTTGACCGTCGCGGCCCACGAGATGTTGCTCGCGCCGGGGACGTGGCCACCACGCTGGGCGGTCTCTTGGAGTCCCGGCGGTGCGAGAATCTCGCCAGAGAACTCTTCGGGCGAGCGAACGTCGACGAGCGGAAGGCCCTTGTCGACTGCTTTCTGGACGTCGTCGCGGTAGGCACGAATCTCTTCGTAAGGACCCTTCGCCGCGTAGTCTTGTTCCGGATAGGACGGAACCTCATCGGTGGTTGGATAGTCGTTGTCGACCCAGTAGTCGCGACCACCGTTCATGAGGCGAACGTCCTCGTGACCGTAGTACTTGAACTGCCAGTAGGTGTACGCAGCGAACCAGTTCGAGTTGTCACCGTAGAGGACGACCGTCGAGTCCTCGGAGATGCCGTGGGAACCGAGGAGGTCCTCGAAGTCTTCCTTCGTCAGGACGTCGCGCGTGGTCTGGTCCTGCAGTTGGGACTCCCAGTTGAAGCCGATGGCACCGGGGGCGTGACTGTCGTCGTACGCCTCCGTGTCGACGTCGACTTCGACGAGACGATACGCCGAGTCGTCGCTCTGGAACTCGTCGAGGTGGCTTTCCACCCAGTCCGCTGAGACGAGAACATCCTTCGCGTAATCGGAGTTGGACATTACACTACAGTGTACGCCAGCAAACGGCATAACTCTCACAGCGACGGCATGTACGGCCTCACCTCGGGTGATGCGGAAAATGTTGCCCAAATAGCACGCCGTTGGCACCCGATTATCGGCCACTATTCGACTCATTTGCCCGGTTTTGGGGCCTGTTTTGGCTGATGCGGTAATACCATCCGGTATTTCGGACACGTGGCGAGGGGTGCATCGAGCCACGAACCTAAATCCGCCCACTGAGTAGGTGTCGCTATGGTAGACGTGGTCTCTGCAGCGTGGCTGTCGGAGCGACTCGACGACGTTCACGTCGTCGACGTCCGCGATGGCTGGGAGTTCGACGGAATCGGTCACCTCCCGAACGCCGTGTCGATTCCGTTCGACGAGTTCCGAAGCGCCGAGGGTGACGTGGGGATGCTCCCCGGCCGCGACGTGTGGGCCGAGTTACTGTCGGCTGCCGGAATCTCGGCCGACGACGACATCGTCGCGTACGACGACACACACGGTGTCTTCGCGGCTAGATTCATCGTGACGGCACTGCTGTACGGCCACGACCCGGCGAAACTCCACCTCCTCGACGGCGACTTCAGCGCGTGGAACCGCGAGTACGAGACGACGACCGACTCAGTCGAGGTACCCGTCACGACCTACGAGGTATCCGACCCGTCTGCGTCACCACTCGTCGATTTCGAGACGGTCGAATCGGCGCTGGACGACCCCGGGGCAGTCATCGTCGACACCCGTGACGAAGCAGAGTTCGAGGAGGGGCACCTCCCCGGCGCAGTCAACCTCGACTGGCGAGAACTCGTGGACGACGAGACGCGCGGTCTGAAACCGCGCGACGAACTCGATGCAATCCTCGAATCAGGTGGAATCACGCCCGACCGCCGAATCGTCCTCTACTGCAACACGGCCCGCCGAATCAGCCACACCTACGTCGTCCTCTCACACCTCGGCTACGACGATATCGAGTTCTACGAAGGAAGCCTCACCGAGTGGGAAGCACGCGACGGGGCGCTCGTCGAAGGCTGACTGGACGCCCGACAAAAGCTGGCGGGACACCCGTCGAAAGCTGACAACACACCTCTCAAACGTTAGTGAGCGACGCCGGCAGTCTCGTCTGAGTCGGTGTCGGTGCCCACCCCGGAACCTACCTCTGGGTCGGAGTGCTGAGGTCCGTCTCTCGGGGCCGAGTCGTCGACCATCGGCCCGTCCTCTTCGACGTTCAGTTCGTCTCCCAGAATCGAGACCATCTCTGCGAGGAGCGCGACGACGAGTGGTCCTGCGATGATACCGACCGGGCCGAGACTGAGGAGTCCACCGACGAATCCGACGAAATAGAGACTTCCGGGGAGGTCGGCCGTCTCTTTTGCGAGACGCGGGCGAATGAGGACGTCGGGAAGCCACGCGATTGCGAAGCCACCGACCACGACGATGAGCGCGGCGGCCACGACGTTGCCAACTGCGACGTGGTACAGCGCCAGCAGCGCGAGCAGGAAACTCGGGCCGACGATGGGGATAAACTGGAGGATTGCGGCCACCGTCGAGAGTGTGATAACGTAGTCGTATCCGAGTCCCCAAAACACCACGAGTGCGATGAAGAACGTCCCAACGGCGGTCGCTGCCTGCAGGACGTAGATAGCGAAGAGTGTCTCGCGGGCGCGTGTGTTGAGTGCCCTGGCCACGTCGTGGTACTCCATCGGGACCGACGCGAGAAGCGTCCGTCCAACTGAGTCACCGCCGAGAACCAGCGAGAACACCAAGAATCCGAACAGGGTGAGTTTGATGAGGACGACAGGTGCCGCCGTGGCGGCGGACCGTCCGAGCGACCGTATCAAGGAGAAGACCACCGTGAGCACCTCGTTCAGCGTCACCTCGTAGAACATATCGAGGAACTCGAACGAGAGCGCCTCCGGCAGGAGTGAGGCGAGGGCGAAGAGGTCGTCCAGACGGAGAAAGAGGATGACGAAGAGCGGTGCGAGAACGACGACGACGCCCACTGCGGCGACGACAGTCGCGACCGCACTCGCACCCCATCGAGATATCCCGCGAGCTTCGAGACGGCGTCTGAGCGGGATGAGGAGGTACGCGACCGTGATTGCGAAAAACACCGTCGCCAGTACGTCGACGAGGATGAACGCCGCGAGCAGCGAGATGAGCGCGAGGAGACCGCCGAGGACGTACAGGCGCGAACTAGTCACCCGTGTGGATTCTCCCGCAGGGTGCAAAATCGTTCCGCCGACAGGACCTGTTCTCACCCGTCTCGGCCTCGAATCTGGCAGGTGAGACACCATGGACATTAAATATCACCGAGTACAACAACCGAGTAATGAAGCGAAGAGCGTTCTTGAAAGCGACGGGGGCAGGTGGGACTGCTGCACTCCTCGCCGGGTGTACCGGAACGACGGATAGCGAGACGACGACGACCGAGTCGGGGGGCGGGACGGAGACCACCACCACGCAGGGTACGACGGTCGGGGGCGAAGACCAGGTACTCGCTGTCGGAACGTACGCGTCGTTCGTCGACGCACCGAGTTCGAGTCCCGGTGTCTGGCTCAAAGACCAGTTCGAATCGGAGTTCGACGCGACGCTGGAGTGGCAGACGCCAGAAGCAGGCGTGAACCACTACATCGAACGGGCACTCCGCGGTGTCGAATCCGGTGCAGACCTCTACGTCGGACTCGACGCGCAGATGCTCGTCCGCATCGACGACAAACTCGACGAGCCGCTGTTCACCCCGGCAGAAGGGCTCTCGCGCATCGGTGACGTGAACGAAGAGTTATCCTTCGACCCTGAGGGGCGTGCAGTCCCCTACGACACGGGGTACATCTCGCTCGTCTACGACGAGACGCAGGGTGAAGACGGGGCGTTCACCGCCCCGGAGACGTTCGACGGCCTGCTCGAACCCGAGTACGCAGGCGCACTCCTCGCGCAGAACCCAACGTCGTCGGCGACGGGACAGGCGTTCTTGCTCCACACTATCGACGCGAAGGGCGAAGACGGCTACCTCGACTACTGGGCACAGTTGAAGGAAAACGACGTGCGCGTGCTCGGTAACTGGGCCGACTCGTACACGGCGTACTCCAACGGCGAGGCGCCGATGGTCGTCTCGTACTCGACCGACCAGGTGTACGCGAGCCAGTCGGGAGAGGACCTGGCCAAACACCAGATTCGGTTCCTGAACGACCAGGGCTACGCCAACCCCGAGGGGATGGCGACGTTCGCGGACGCCACCCAACCCGACCTCGCCACCGAGTTCATGGACTTCGTCCTTCGGCCCGAGGTACAAGCAGAAATCGCCGTTCGCAACGTCCAGTTCCCGGCGACGACGACGGCAGAACTTCCCGAAGACTTCGCCCAGTACGCCCAAGAACCGCCGGAGGCTGTCACGTTCTCCTACGACCGTCTCAGAGACAACCTGAGTGAGTGGACCGACGCGTGGGCCCGCGAGTTCGCCAGTAAGTGAGGCCCCGCCGTGACCGCCGAGAGAACCGAACCCTCACGTGACCGCAGTGACAGGGGTTCAAGTGAGACACTGTGAGCACCATCGACACGCTCGCTGACGCGACTCGGACGCCGGTACGCTGGGTCGCTCGCACGCTCGAAGAGCGTCTGCTCACGCTCGTCGCGATCGGGACTGCCCTCGTCCTCTTCGTCCTGTTCTACTACCCCGTTGCGACCGTCTTCGCCGACGCCGTCATCGACGACGGCGCGTTCACGCTCGAACCCATCACGGCGATTCTGACGAGTGAGTTCTACCTCGTGGACATCATCTGGTTCACGGCGAAACAGGCGTTCTACTCGACGCTCGCCAGTCTCGCACTCGGTCTCCCCGCGGCGTGGTTGTTCGCCCGGTTCGAGTTCCCCGGCCGCGAGACGCTTCGCTCACTCACCATCCTCCCGTTCGTCATGCCCTCTATCATGGTCGCCATCGGCTTCGTGGCGACGTTCGGACGCAACGGGACACTCAATCGCGGTCTCGCACTCGTCGGTCTCCCACCAGTCGAGTTGTTGTTCACGCTCGAAGCCATCATCATCGCACACGCCTTCTACAACGCACCGCTCGTCGCTCGTGTGGTGACCGCCGCGTGGGAGAGTGTCGACGCTCGTGCCGTCGAAACCGCCCGCTCACTCGGCGCGAATCCACGGCGAGCATTCCGCGACGTGGTGCTCCCGCAACTCCTCCCGTCGGTCGGTATCGGCGCGACGCTGACCTTCATCTTCACCTTCGCGTCGTTCCCCATCGTCCTCGCACTCGGCGGGTTCCAACTGGCCACTATCGAGGTGTTCGTCTTCGCGAAGGTTCGTGACCTCGCGTACGCCGAGGCAGCGAGTCTCGCTGTCATCGAGACGGTTATCTCACTCACCCTGACGGCGGCCTATCTGAGTTACGAGGCACGACAGCGCGCTGCCGGCAGAACGGCGAATCCGCTTCCGCGGCAGTCGGTCGTTCCGACGGCGTGGACGCCGAAATCGACCCTTCGAACCGTCGGCATCGCCGTCTACACTGCCATCGTCGGTCTCGTGTTCATCGTCCCCATCGCGAGCATGATTCTCGCGAGCGTCACCGGCGCCGACGGCGGCCTCACCCTCGAACACTACGCCTTCCTCGCGGAGCGACAGGCGACTGGTGCGACGTATCAGGTCAAGCCACTGCCCGCAATCTGGAACTCGCTCCTCTTCGCCGTTGGCACACTCCTCATCGCCGTCCCGATGGGTGTGACGATGGCCGTCCTCACCACCCGCCGGTATCGTGGGCGAACGCTCATCGACGCCCTCGCGATGGCACCCTTCGCCGTCTCAGGAATCGTCGTCGGGCTCGGTCTCCTGCGTGGTCTCGTCTTCGGTGTCGACGTGTTCGGCACGCGCATCCGTGTGACCGGTGCGCTCGCTATCGTCGCTGCCCACGCCGTCGGCGCGTACCCGTTCGTCACGCGAAACGTCGCACCGCTGTTCTCCCGCCTCGACGACCGACTCGTAGAGTCGGCGCGGAGTCTCGGTGCGACTCGAACACGGGCCCTCGTCGACGTGGAACTCCCGCTGGTCTGGACCGGTGTCGTCGCGGGTGCCGCGTTCGCCGTCGCTATCAGTATCGGCGAGTTCGACTCCACGATTATCCTCGCAGAAGGCGCGGGACGGTACACGATGCCCGTGGCCGTCGAGCGACTCCTCGGCCGTCGCCTCGGTCCGGCGACCGCGATGGGGTGTATCCTCCTCCTCGTCACGTCTGTGAGTTTCTTCGTCGTCGACCGCTTCGGCGGGCGGTGGGGTGAACTATGAGCAGCGAATCAGAGTTGGAAGCAGAGCCGAACGAGAGTACGGAAAGTTATGCTCGTCGCCCGAAGACGGAGACACGTGAACTCGGAGGGCATGACGTGAAACTCGAACTCGACGGCGTCTCGAAGCGCTACGGGACGGCGACGGCGCTCGACTCGGTGTCGCTGTCGGTCGACAACGGCGAATTCTTCACGCTCGTCGGCCCCTCCGGGTGCGGAAAGACGACGACACTCCGCTGTATCGCCGGGTTCGAGTCACCGACCGACGGTGAGGTCCGCTTCGACGGCGAGTCGATGACGGGCGTGCCACCCGAAGCGAGGAACGTCGGTGTGGTGTTCCAGAACTACGCGCTGTTTCCGCACATGAGCGTCGGCGAGAACGTCGCCTACGGACTCCGGTTCGCAGACCCACCGGGCGGCGTCTCCCGCGACGAGCGCGTTTCGGAACTCCTCGAACTCGTCGACCTCGCTGGATTCGAAGACCGTGACCCGGATTCACTCTCCGGCGGGCAGCAACAGCGTGTCGCACTCGCACGCGCGCTCGCACCCGGCCCTGACCTCCTCCTGCTCGACGAACCCATGTCGGCACTCGACGCCCGGCTCCGTGAGCGACTCCGTCAACAGGTCAAGCGCATCCAGTCGGAACTCGGTGTCACGACGGTGTACGTCACGCACGACCAGTCGGAAGCACTCGCCGTCTCCGACCGCGTGGCCGTCCTCAATCGTGGCCGCGTCGAACAGGTTGGCGACCCCCGCGACGTGTACCATCGCCCCCGAACCGAGTTCGTCGCGGAGTTCGTCGGCGAGAACAACGTCCTCCACGCAGTCGTGGAGTCTCGACTGGAAACAGGGGGGGTCGAGGTCGCTGTCGGCGACCAGTCGTTCGTGCTCGACACCGGTGACAACTCGGTCGGCGAGTCGCTCACGTTCTGTGTCCGGCCCGAGGACCTCCACGTCGACGCCGAGGAAAACCAGATTCGCGGCACCATTACCGACACCGAGTTCCAAGGCGCGACCACGCGCATCAGACTCGATTGGGAGGGAACCGAACTGACCGTCGTAGTGGCAGACGACGGTGATGAACGGTTCCAAGTGGGGTCGGAACTCGTCGTCGGGTTCGACCCCGACGCGGCGCACATCGTCGCGTAAACAGAACGCTCGCGGTTTCGACTCAGTCGAGTGAATCGGTACTGACGAGATAGACACCGACTGCGAGGACGACTCCACCGACGACGAATCCAGCGTCCACCTGTTCTCCGAGGAACGCCACACCGAGGAGCGTGCCAACGACCGGTTGGGCGAAAAAGAAAACAGCGACGTGGGTCGCGTCGGTGTACTCCATCCCCTTGTACCAGAAGTACCATGCTGTCGCCGTGCTGGCCAACCCGAGGTACAAGACGGCAGCGACGACGGATGTCGTGACGTCGACCGCCAGGAGCGAGACGTCGCGGGCGGCGAGTTCGAACGGAACGAACAGACCGAACAGCGGTACTGAGAGAATAGTGGCGTACGTGACGGCTTCGAGCGCGGAGTAGCGTCGAATGACGGGTTTTCCGTAGACGGTGAAGCCCGCGAAGAAGAACGACGAGAGGACGAGCATCGCGATGCCGACGGGGTCGATGTTCGTTGCAATCGTGTCGAGACTTCGTTCGGCGAGGACGCCGAACGTTCCGAAAACGGCCAGAGAACTCCCCACGAGCGCGCGCCGACTCAGCTGTTCGTCGAGTGCTACGACACCGAGTCCAAGGATGAACACGGGCGTCAGAACCGTGAGGACCGACCCCTGACTGGCGTTGGTGAGGTCCGTCCCGACGAACTGCGTGGTGAGCGCGGCCGTCAACCAGACCGCGAGTCCGCCGAACCGTCGCCACTCTTCGCGGGCGAACGTCCGCCGGGGTGTCGTCGTGGCGACGACCACACCGAGTGCCGCCGCACCCAAAACGATTCGCAAGAATGCGAGCGTGAGCGGCGGAATCGCGTCGAATCCCCACTTACTCACGACGTACATCCCACCCCAGAGCGCCGACGCGAGGAGTGGGGCGAAGCCAAACAGGGTGGTTCGGTTCATCGAGGGAGAGGAGAGAGAGCGGAAAGTTAGGGCGCGACGCCGACGGTGAGCAGTGTTCCGAAGGTCCGGTAGCGGTCGACCATGTCCTCACGGGTCTCCCAACTGTCCGTCGGGAACTCGTCTGCGGGTGGAATCTCGATGTCCATGTCTGCAATCGAATCCTGTTCGGCGACGTAGAGCCCTGCGTCGCGGAACGCGTCGCGGTACTCTTCGTGGGACCAGCGCGTCATCTCGATCGAGATGTTGTCCTGCCAGTGGTGCGAGTGGACGTTCTCTTCGTAGTAGTTGACCGCGCAGTAGAACGTGCCACCGGGTTTGAGGATGCGAGCGACCTCTTCGAGCGTGTGGTGTGGGTCGGGTGCGTAGTAGAACGCCTCCATCGTCCAGACGTGGTCGACGCTGTCGTCGGCAAACGGCAGGTCGTCGAAGTCGCCGACGAGGAACTCGATATCCTCGGTGTCGGTGTACTCGCGGGCGTTTCGAATCATCTCGGGCGACCCGTCGAGGCCAAACCCGTGGCCGATTCCTTTCGTGTCGTAGAGGGCGCGGAGGGCGTACCCGCTCCCGGTTCCGAGGTCGACGACGGTGTCGCCTTCTTCGACTGGCATCCGCGCGAGGGCGTGCTTCGCGGTGTGCCAGTGTCGGTCTTCCATGCCTTTGTCGCGGCCGTCTGCCGCCCAGGCGTCGAACTCGTCGCGTACGCTCATATCTCCACGTGGAGGTACAGGGTCAAAATCAGTTCGAAGCGTGGTCGCCCGACAGCGATTCCAACAGGCGCGTCATTTAATTGCCGCCGCCGCTACGACCGGAGTATGGTCGGAGTACGCCGTCGATTCGCGCTCGCCGACACGGCACAACAGGTCGTCGGCGGGTTCCTCCTCGCGGGGCCGTTCGTCGTCACCGAAGAGGTGTGGGTCCTCGCGCGGAGTATGTCGGCACTTCAGGGGTTCCTCACACTCGTCATCGTCCTCACAGTGGGGTACGGAACCCTCTACAAGGCGGACAACCGCGACCCCGACAAGGAGAAAGAAGTCGGTGGCATCCCGATTCGGTTCATCTCACTCATCACCGTCTCGTATCTCTCGGTGTTCATCCTCGCCCTCGCGTTCGACGCGCCGGGAACGTTCCTCTCGGACGTCTCGGGGACCGTCGTGTTCGACTCGTACGGCCTCGAACTCGACCTCGCAGTCCTCGGCATCACGCTCAAAGCGACGAGCGTCGGCGCGGTGTTCAGCGTCATCGGCGCGGCGACGGCCGACACGCTGTTCTGAAGACAGACTGAACCACACTGTGCTGAAGACGGACAGAACCACGCCGTGCTGAAAACGAACAGGACCACACCCTGCTGACCACTTTACTGCCACTGCATCGTTCTGACTGCCTCGCCGGCCTGTGATTCTCTCTCGAATGAGGCGAAATGGCATGAAGGATTAAGTCCGCTGAGTATCTGCTTGCAGTATGGATTACGAGCTCGCCATCGAAGAGACGCCCGAGACGATTCCGGGCGGCACAGGAATCTTGCTCCTCCATCCGAGTATCGGCGAGACTGACCGCATCGACACTGACTTCTTCAAGGTCGACACCGACCACTTCCTGGTCATCTCGACGCGGACGACCGCGCGGGAAGTCGAACAGAAGTTAGAGTACTACGAAGTCGACGAGTCTCGCGCAACCATCCTCGATACACTCTCTATCGAACGCGGCTACTCCCGCCGGAGTGCCGACAACATCTACTACGTCGCCTCCCCGGACGACTTAGACGCGATCGTCGAGAAGACGCGGCAGTTCTTAGAGCGACACGACGGAAAACTCCGACTCAGCATCGACTCGGTGACCGAGATGGCCTACTACGCGGACGTCGACCGTGCCTTCGAAGCGACGAAACAGATTCTCGAACTGCTCGAAGAGTACGACGCAGTCGGTCTGTTCCATCTCTCGAAAGAAGTCCACAACGAAGAGACACTCCAACGCTTCCGCGAACTGTTCGACGGCGTCGTGGATCTCGACGAAGACGGAACCGTGTCGACGGAGTTCTAACACACGACCCCGTCGCTTTGACCGGCGTTTATTCGGGTGAATCGCGTTTCTCGCCAGCCTCTGCTAACTGCTCGAACGTCTTTTGCGCCCACCGGACCGCGTAGGTCGGCCCGTGGTCGAGGTACGCCGACGTGTCCAGCGCCGCGAACGGCGCGGGGAGGTCACGGCCGTGTTTGATGGCTGAACACGCGAACTCGGTCGCCTCGGCGAACGACAGTCGACCCATCGCCACGAGTCGCGGGAGGTTGGCGAGTCTGTCGTCGAGTCGCTCGCCAGCATCGACCCACGCGTCGGAGAGGCGGTCGTGTCGGCCGTCCCACGAGGCGAACTCCTCGCGCGTCTGGAGACCGACCCATCCTTCGTAGAGGGCGGCGGCGACCTGATACACCTCGTTCGGGCCGAGTGGTATCGCGTCCGCGAGGTCACGATAGTGCTCGCCGAAGAACGGCAGGAAGTGTTCGGGGATGTCGTCGGTGCCGGCCTGTACGAGCGCCTCGGCGATGAGGAAGTCGAGGAAGTCCTCTGGCGTCCCTTTCGCCCGGTACTTCACGAGAACGGTCGGTGGCGTGGTCTGTCGAGTCCACGTCACAGTCCCGTCGCCGGGCATGCCGATAGTGAAGTCAGACGAGGCGTACCGCCGAAGTGCCTGTGGAGCATCGGCTGGTAGCCACTCTGTGGGGTAGGCCGCCGGCGAGAGCGAGTCGGCTACGAGGCCGAGGTTCTCGGCCGCCTCTGGGGGGATGGTGTCGAAATCCCCGGCCACGTCGACGACGAGCGCATCTGGTGCGTACTCGTCGCGAACCGATTCGAGGTCCGGCGGCAGCGTGCGTGGTTCGAACATCTCCTCAGGCGAGGCTCATACCGACGAAGATGACGGCCAGCAAAGCCGACACACCGATGGTACCGAGCACGATTTTCGTCGCTTGGCTCATAGTGGCACGATTACTGCCCCGGCGCTTAAACCCTTACAGTCTGTCGTCCGGCGAATCTCCACCCGAAACGAAGGGGTTCGGGGACAGTCACCACGGGCGCGCTTCACACGTTTCGGAGCGCTAACAAAACTGTTCGACCGACGTCGACTCGTCAGGGGACGAGTTGTTCGCCGTCGTCGTCGATGATGCGGATGGCTTCGACGGGGCAGACCCGTGCGGCGAACTTCGCGTCGAACTCCTCGTCTTCCGGGATTTCGAGGACGAACACGCCGTCGTCGGTCTCTTCTGCGCCTTCGAGGTCGGCTTTCCCATCGTCGAGGTTCTTCTGGAACGTGTCCCATTCGTCGACACACTGGAAGATTCCGATGCAGGTGTCACGGTCGTACTCGACTCTCATACCGGCACCTTCCGTCGGGCCGTACATATCCCTGCCGACCCGATGGCTTAAACCGAAAGACGGCCCAAGAGGGAAGCAATGCGAACAGCGGACCTGACGGGCCTGCCGACGGGAGTTCCCGAGGCCCTCCACGACGAGGGCATCGAGGAACTGTACCCACCGCAGGCCGAGGCCGTCGAGGCTGGCCTGACCGACGGCGAGAGCCTCGTCGCTGCCGTTCCGACGGCGAGCGGAAAGACACTCATCGCCGAACTCGCGATGCTGTCGAGCGTCGCACGCGGCGGGAAAGCACTCTACATCGTCCCACTCAGAGCGCTCGCCTCCGAGAAGAAAGCCGAGTTCGAACGCTGGGAAGAGTACGGCATCGACGTGGGTGCTGCCGGTAGCGATTTTAGTTCAGATAGTGGGTGGCTCTCATCGCGCGACATCATTGTCGCCACCTCAGAGAAGGTGGACTCACTCATCCGAAACAACGCGGCGTGGATGGACCAGTTGACCTGCGTCGTCTCCGACGAAGTCCACCTCGTCAACGACCGACACCGTGGGCCGACGCTCGAAGTCACACTGGCGAAACTCCGGCGACTCAACCCGAATCTGCAAGTCGTCGCACTCTCCGCCACCGTCGGCAACGCCGGCGAAGTCGCCGACTGGTTGGACGCCACACTCGTGCAGTCCGACTGGCGACCAATCGACCTCAAGATGGGCGTCCACTACGGCAACGCCATCTCGTTCGACGACGGGAGTCAGCGAGAGGTCCAAGTTGGCAAAGGTGACCGGCAAACATCAGCGCTCGTAGAAGATGTGTTGAACGACATTCCTGAGGCAACAGATAATGAACCCTTGATGAATCAATCTTCAATTACATTATTTGAGTGTCAGACACAACAGCATGTCAGAAATACTGTAGACTGGTTGAAAGGAAGAGAGTCTAGCAAACTGACCGAGGAAAAACGGAAGCAATTGGCGGAGATATGGGAGGACATCTCTAATAAAAGAAGTCAAAAAACCGATGGCGAAGACGAGGAAATTGATAAAAATGACCGGTTAGCCCGTTCTCTAGCAAGAGGTATTGGGTACTTGCACGACGGGTTGAAACAAGAAGGAGAGCTAAAAAGCCCCTCACAGAGATGGGTTGAATCGGCCATCAGTTCGGGATTGGTCAATTTTGTCTGCGTAACACCTGCGTTTCAGTCGGATATCGAATCACTAATTCAGAAATTAGATGCTGAGCGTGAAAGAAATGTATCCACAATTTCTGTTGGTGGGGCTGCCCTTGTGTTTGTTAACTCAAGACGAAACGCCGAATCGTCTGCTAAACGCTTGAAAGAAGTGACCGAAAAGTACGTTGGGGGAGAAGAAAAGAAAGAGCTCGCGAATGTTGCGGCAGAAATTCGTGATGTGTCAGACGCAGAAACAAGCGATACACTCGCTAACTGCGTGGCGAAAGGGGCTGCATTCCACCACGCTGGTCTCGCCCCAAAGCAACGAACACTCGTGGAAGACGCCTTCCGTAACCAGCTCATTAAAACAATAAGCGCCACGCCGACGCTCGCCGCCGGCGTCAACACGCCGAGTCGTCGCGTGGTCGTCCGCGACTGGCAGCGCTACGACGGCGACTACGGCGGCATGAAACCGCTCGACGTACTCGAAATCCACCAGATGATGGGCCGTGCCGGTCGACCGGGACTCGACCCCTACGGCGAAGCGGTCCTCCTCGCCAAAGACGCAGACGCCCGCGACGAACTGTTCGAGCGGTACATCTGGGCCGAGGCCGAGGACGTCCACTCGAAACTCGCGGCCGAACCCGCCCTTCGGACGCACCTGTTGGCGACCATCGCGTCCGGGTTCGCGCACACCCGCGAGGGCCTACTCGAATTCCTCGACCAGACGCTCTACGCGGCGCAGACCGACGACCCAAAGCGGTTAGAGCAGGTGACAGACCGCGTCCTCGACTACCTCGAAATCAACGGCTTCGTCGAGTTCGAAGGGGACAGTATCCAAGCGACGCCGGTCGGCCACACCGTCTCGCGCCTGTATCTCGACCCGATGAGCGCGGCCGAAATCATCGACGGCCTCGAGTGGGCCGCCAAACACCGGACGGAGAAACTCCGCGCACTGGAAGGCGAGACCACGCCCACGCAAAAACGAGAGTCCGACGCCACCGGCGGATTCCAGAAGGCCAGCGAGATGGTCACCGCCAGCAGTGGGGGCGAGAGCGACGAAGACGCCGACTTCGAGTCCGACCGAACGTACCCGACACCGCTCGGACTCTACCACCTCGTCTGCCGAACCCCGGACATGTACCAGCTGTACCTGAAGTCTGGCGACCGTGACACCTACACCGAACTCTGCTACGAGCGCGAACCCGAGTTCCTCGGTCGGGTCCCCTCGGAGTACGAGGACGTTGCCTTCGAAGACTGGCTCTCTGCGCTCAAGACGGCGCGACTCCTCGAAGACTGGGTCGGCGAAGTGGACGAAGACAGAATCACGGAACGCTACGGTGTCGGACCGGGTGACATCCGCGGCAAAGTCGAGACGGCAGAGTGGCTCTTGGGTGCGACCGAGCGCCTCGCGAGCGAACTCGACCTCGACGCCGTGTACGCGGTCCGTGAGGCCAAGAAGCGTGTCGAATACGGCGTTCGCCAAGAACTGCTCGACCTCGCTGGCGTCCGCGGCGTCGGGCGAAAACGCGCTCGGCGACTGTTCGAAGCGGGCGTCGAAACTCGTGCAGACCTCCGCGAAGCAGAGAAGTCTCGCATCCTCGCCGCACTCCGCGGCCGACGAAAGACCGCCGAGAACATCCTCGAAGCGGCGGGCCGAAAAGACCCCTCGATGGACGACATCGACGAAGCAGACGCACCGGAGGACGCCGTCCCCGACGACGCGGGATTCGAGACGGCGAAAGATCGCGCCAACCAGCAAGCAAGCCTGACTGATTTCTAATGAAAGTACTCGAAGCAGAAGCGACCGTTGCAGACCTCGACGAATTCATCGCCACCGTCGGCGACATCTCCGACGAGACGGGCGCGACGATTCAGGCGTTCGACGCCCGGTTCGTCGTCGGCCGCGACCACCTCGAACGGGCGGTCGAACTCGCCGACCGAGCAATCGCTCGCGGGAACGAAATCGCACGGGACCGCGCCGTCGAGTTCATCCTCTACGCCAGCGGCCGCCGGCAAATCAACCGCGCGTTCGAGATGGGCGTCACCGAAGGAACGCTCCCAGTCGTCATCGTCGTCGACGACGGCGACGAGAGCGCGGCTGAGACGGCACTCTTCGAACGGTTAGACCTCGAAACAGCAGAGACACTCGGCGACTACGACGAATCGCTCGTCCGCGACTTCTACGAGATCGGCGACGCCGAACTCGCCGCTGCCGACGGTGACCTCTCTGCACTCGTCAACGAGCGCGTTGCGCTCCTCACAGTAGACCGCTGAAGCGATTATAAAGGTCTCTTTCGAGCGTAATCGACCGCTGTCGTGCGATTATTCCAGTTGAAACAACCCCCTTCAGATTCCAAAATCTACCCCTTCGTTTCAACTGGAGAACAGGGGGCGACGGGTCGCCCTGTCAGGTGTAAAACACAGAGAAGTAGTCCCACCAGGATTCGAACCTGGGTCGTTGCCCCCAGAAGGCAACAGGATTGGCCACTACCCCATGGGACTTCGCATCACTTCGTAATTCGCGGGTATTTGTAAACGTTGCGTGTCGGGGTTGCCGTGTCATGCGTTCGCATTCCGACGGATGGACGTGCATAAACCACCAACTATTTGCCCTCGTTCTATCCATTGTCGTGTATGTACGTCGGACGATTCGTCGTCGTCGGTCCCGGAATCGGTGCCTATCGTGTCTCCTCTCGGTCGTTCCCGAATCGACAGGTCGTCGAGCGCGACGGAACCCTGACCGTCGGGCCGACGCCCGACGCCCCGGAGACTGACAACCCCTACATCGCCTACAACTGTGTCCGCGAAGGCGGCTCGTACGTCGTCGTCGGCAACGGGTCGCAGGTCGACCCCATCGCCGAGAAGCTCGACATGGGCTACACCCCCCGCGACGCCCTCGCGGAGATTCTCCTCGCACTCGACTACGAGAAAGACGACTACAACACGCCGCGCATCGCCGGCGTCGTCGGTGCCGACGAAGCCTACATCGGCATCGTCCGCAAAGACGCCCTCATCGTGACGGAAGTCGACGAACCGACGCTCGTCGCAACCTACGAAGAAGACGCTCCACGAGCGTTCGACCTGAGCGCCGAGAGCGCCGCTGACGCCGCCCGCGAACTCTACGACCACGAGTTCGAACACGCGGTCTGTGCCGCCGCCACGACCGTCGGCGACGACGTCGAGACGGCCTTCTACAACGGCGAGTAAGTCGAGACGGCCCACGTCGCCTCCGACCTCGGCCACCAACTTTTCACTCGTGAAACCGTAGTGTCAGCTATGCGTCTGGGCGTCATCTCGGACGTGCATGGGAACCTCCCAGCACTCGACACCGTTCTGGCGGACATGCCACCCGTCGACTGCATCGTCTGTGCCGGCGACGTCGTCGGCTACAACCCGTGGCCCGACGAGTGCGTGACAGTTCTCTCAGAACGGTCGGTCCCGACCGTCTCCGGAAATCACGACCGGGCAGTCACCGCTGGGACCGGCTTTCGGTTCAACAGTCTCGCTGCTGCAGGCGTCGACTTCGCCCGCGACGAACTCTCCCCGGCGTCGCTCGACTGGCTCGCATCGCTCCCAGCGAGACAGACCGTCGCCGATGGGCGCGTCAAACTCGTCCACGGACACCCGGACGACCCAGACCGATACACCTACCCAGACGACTTCTCACCTGCGCTCCTCTCGGACGAAGACCTCCTCGTGTTGGGCCACACCCACGTGCAAGGACACGCCGTCTACGACGACGGAATCGTATTGAATCCGGGAAGCGTCGGCCAACCCCGTGATAGCGACCCGAGAGCGGCCTACGCCGTCGTCGACCTCGACACCATGACCGTCGACGAACACCGAGTCGGCTACGACATCGACCGCGTCGCCGAGCGAGTTCGTGACGTCGGCCTTCCAGAGCGAATCGCTACCCGACTCTACGAGGGACGCTGAGCGAAACGGAGCGCGCGGGAAAAACGCAAACGAGAGAGTTCAGTTCGAGACCGGTTCGAGTTTCGCCGAGAAGTGCCGAAGTTCTTTCATCGGCGGTTCCTCGACGATTTCGAGGCCGTGGTACTCGTCGGCCGTCTCCATGACCTTCTCCGCCGTCTCGGCGATGTGTTCGAGGTGTTCGCGACTGTACGTCCGCCGCGGCAGTGCGAGGCGAACGAGGTCCGGGCGCTCAGTTCCCGGGAACGCGAATCCGCCGAGTTCGACGCCGCGGACACCGCCTTCGAGGTAGAGCGCGCAGACGAGTTCCTGTCCCGGATACTGCTCTTTCGGGATATGCGGGAACATCTCGCTCGCGTCGAGGTAGACTGCGTGCCCACCGGTCGGGAGGTAGACGGGGACTCCTGCTTCGGACAGCAAGTCACCGAGTTCGGCCACCTGTTCGACTCGGTCAGTCACGTACGGCGGCGCGACCGCTTCACGAAGGCCGACTGCCATCGCCTCGATGTCGCGACCCGAGAGCCCACCGTACGTCGGGAAGCCTTCGAAGAGAATCGCTCGCTGTTTGGCGTGTTCGAACACCGTCTCGTCGCGCATGGCGGTGAACCCGCCGATGTTGACGAGGGCGTCCTTCTTGCCGGACATCGTGATAGCGTCGGCGTGGGCGAACTGTTCGCGGGCGATTTCGGCGACACTCCAGTCTTCGTATCCGGCCTCGTGTTCCTTGATGAAGTGTGCGTTCTCTGCGAACCGGCAGGCGTCGATGACGAACAGCGCGTCGATATCGTTGGCGAACTCGGCGACAGCGCGGATGTTCGCCATCGAGACGGGTTGGCCAGCGACAGAGTTGTTCGTAATCGTCTGGACGACGACCGGAATCGCGTCTTCGCCGACCTCTTCGACGAGCGCGTATCCCGCGTCGATGTCGAAGTTCCCCTTGAACTTCTCGTTCGAGTTCGGGTCACGGGAGGCCGGAGACGGACAGTCGACGGGTTCTGCGCCCTGATTGACGACGTGTGCCCGCGTCGTGTCGAAGTGCGAGTTGTTCGGGACGACGTCGCCTTCCTCCAGGAGGACGCCGTAGAGGACGTTCTCTGCGCCACGTCCCTGATGCGTCGGGATGACGTACTCGAAGCCCATCACGTCGTGGACGGACGCGGCGAGTCTCGCGAACGACTCGCTCCCGGCGTAGGCTTCGTCACCGCGAATCATCGCGGCCCACTGCTCGGCAGACATCGTTCCCGTTCCTGAGTCCGTCAGTAAGTCGATGTAGACGTCACGAGCGTCGAGGTTGAACACGTTGTACCCTGCCCGTTCGAGGGCGGCCTCTCGCTCTTCACGAGAGGGAAGTTCGATGGGTTCGACCATCTTCGCTTTGTACGAGCGCATACTCCGAAACACACCCGCGAGTGTGAAGAATAGTACAGGCGGAAAAACGGGGGACTGCGAGCGTTTCCCGGCGTTTGTGGACGACACTGTACATCGGTGCTGTCGGTCTACTGAACACCACTCGCGAGGGTCGTGACTGGTCGAGCGCAGGACAGAAGAGATGGGTCGTCACCGACGAGAAAAGCGTCCCACTCGGGGACGAGCAGTCGGATTAGAACTCTTGTTGGATGATTTCGAGTGTGTCTTCGCGGTCGTCCCACGCGACGAAGATAGCGACGGACGTCGCCGACGTGATGACGTCGTGGATGTTGATGCCGGCGTCAGAGAGCGGTTGGACGATGTCGAGGATGACGCCCGGTCGGTTCGGCAGTTCGCCACCGGTGACGCGGATGACGGCGATGTCGTCTTCGACGGTGACAGAAGAGAGTGCCTCGTCGGCGACAACACGGTCGTGGAGGACCGCTTCGGCCTGATTGGCGGACTCTTCGAGGACGTACATCGTGATGGAGTCCATCCCCGAGGCGACCGAGTCGACGTTGATGTTCTCGTCGCGCAGCGCGACAGCGAGGTCAGCGAGGATGCCCGGTCGGTTCCGAATCGCTCGGCCCGCGACGGTGAGACAGGCCAGCGGTTCTTCTTGCATGTCGATGAGGTTGTGGAACTCACCTTCGATGAGCGTCCCACCGGTGAGGAGGTCACCGTGCTGGTAGTGGACGACACGAACGTCGAGGTCTTCGTCCTTGTACGAGAGCGCAGACGGCGCGACGACTTCGGCGCCACGGAACGAGAGGTTCCGGAGTTCGTCGACAGTGATACGGCCGACGTTTCGCGCACCTTCGACGACCCGTGGGTCGCCCGTCATGACGCCTTCCACGTCGGTCACGATGACGACTTCGTCGGCGTCCATGTACTTGCCGAGCATGACGGCGGTCGTGTCGGACCCACCGCGGCCGAGCGTCGTGACCTCGCCTTCGAGGTTCTGTGCGAGGAAGCCCGTGATGACCGGGACGACGCCATCTAACTCCTCGGCGAGTTCGGCGGCGCGTCGCTGGGTCTCTTCGACGTCGACTTCGCCGAGGTCGTTCGTGATGACCGGCCAGTCGTCTGCGCCGGGTTCGACGAACAGGGCGTCGACGCCGCGGGCCGTGAGGGCCGCCTTCAGCATCCGGACGCTCGTCCGTTCGCCCATCGAGACGATTTCTGCGCGGTCTTTGTCGTCCGCCTCGAACTTGATTTCGTCGAGGAGGTCGTCGGTCGTCGACCCCATCGCGGAGGCGACGACGGCGATTTCGTGTCCTTTCTCGACGGCCGCCGCGATGGAATCTGCGGCGCGGTTGATTCGGTCACCGCTCCCGAGAGAGGTGCCGCCGAACTTCGCGACTACGCGCATCGTTCCTCCGGATTGCTGCGCTTCGACGCTTGGTGCTCAATCATGCGAGGGGCTAACGCGGGGGGACGTATAACTATGTCCTCTTTTTCAACCGTTGCCGACATCCCGAAATCCGGGTGCGAGACGGTCCCTACCCGCTCTCTCGGTGCGGAGGTTTATCAACGAAGCAGCGGAACGTTCAAGCATGGAAGTCAGAGACGCCGTCGACTCCGACGCTGAGGCGCTCGCCGCCGTCGCCAACGCGCCGATACGAGCGATGCGTCGGTTGATACGGCATCGAACCGTTCGTGTTGCGACGGACGACACCGGTGCCGACCCACACGCGGACGCCCCGGCGGCGGACGAACCGATTCTCGGGTTCGTCGGGTTCGACGTTCGAGACGGCGTCGTCCACATCACTCGTCTCGACGGAACCGATGATGCGGCACGTCGGCTCCTCGAAGAACCACTCCGATTCGCGAGCGCAGAGGGACTCCCAGTGGAAGTTCTCGTCCTCGAATCCGAACCATCGCTCCGCGAGGCAGTGACGAGCGCCGGGTTCGAACAGGTCAGCGACGGACCGCGGTTCGACGGCTATCCGACGGTTCGGTATCGACTCTCCGACACGGTGTAACCGACCGAGGGTAAACGAGAGTTCGAGTGGAAGCGAAGGGGTTCAGTCGTCCGCAGTCGGTGCGTCAGATACGCCCTCTGAGAGGCGTGGACACACACGCTGAACTCAGGAGAACTTCCTGACCGTCATGTTCAGCGTGTCGAGGTCGACGATGGGTGCGTACCCCGAATCGGGGTCGATATTGACGGATTTCTGGAAGTCGGTCTGTGACTGCCAACAGCCGGAGTTGACCGCGAGGACGTTGTGGTACTTGCCCCACCCGAGTTTGTGGACGTGGCCGGTGTGGAAGATGTCCGGCACGTCTTCCATGACGAGGTAGTCGAGTTTTTCGGGGGCGAGACGTGTGTGACCACCGAACTGCGGGGCGACGTGGCGCTTTTTGAGTAGCTGGTACATCGCCTTGTGCGGTTCGTCGTAACTCGCTTTCTCCGCGGGGAGTTCGGCGATGACCTCGTCCAGCGAGACACCGTGGTACATGAGGATGTTGACGCCTTCGAGCGTGACCATCGATGGATTACTCGTGATTTTGGCGTCGTGGGCGGACATGATGTCGCGAAGTTCGTCGTCGAATCCCGGTTGTGGTTCCGCGAGGCGAACCGCGTCGTGGTTGCCCGGAATCATCACGATGTCGAGGTCGCCCGGAACCGACTTGAGGTGCTCCGAGAACGTCTCGTACTGGTCGTAGATGTCGATGACGTCGAGTTCTTCGTCCTGATTCGGGTAGACACCGACACCTTCGACCATGTCACCGGCGATGAGCAGATACTCGACGTGCTCTGCTTCCTCGGTGTGAAGCCAATCGGCGAACCGATTCCACGCCTCGGCCATGAACTCTTGACTGCCGACGTGGACGTCCGAGATGAGCGCCGCCTGCACGTGGCGGTCTGCAGTGTTCGGCCTGTGGCCCCGTGGAACGTCCGGGAAGTGCATCGAGTCGACGAAGAGGATACCCGCGTCGCCCGAAAGCGTCCCTTGCACCGCGATACACTCGTCTAAGAGGAGTTCGTTGACGTACGACGCGATGTCTTTGTCCTTCATCACGAGACACGGGAACGTCCCGGTCGTGTCTTCGAGTTCGACAATCCAGTGGCCACTCTTCGTCGAGCGAACGTCGTTGACGAGACCGATGAGTTCGGCATCCTCGCCACCAGACATCTTGGAGATGGCCTTCGCCGGACGGTGGTTGACGCGCCCGCGCAGCATCTTCGAGAGTTTCTCGTACCGGTCGCGGAACACCTTCACGAAGTCGTCGTACTCGCCAGTTCCGGTCGACTGGCCGGTCATGTCGTTCGCGATTTCGAGCGACCGAAGAGTGGGGTCTGTCGTTCGCCCACCTGCCGAGACCTTCGCTTCGTTTGGAGTCGATTTACCAACAGGTTCGGACCCCTCTCCCGATGTTGCAGCGGAAACAGAGGGGTCTGTCGCAGCGGCAGCACTCGGGGCCGCAGTTCCCGGAGGGTCCGCGGCGGGTGCAGACGCGAGCACCTCGCGGACGTGGTCAGCAGTGATACGAAGCGCGTCGTCCGGGACCGAGTCGACGACCTGGGCGAGTGTCACACCCGGGTCGTCCGACCCAGCGATGAGCGTCACGGCCTCGCGTTCGGCGTTGTAGCCGCGACTGACGAGTGCCCGGACGATGCGCGCCGGCGTCTCCAGTGGCACACGCCGAAATCCGCGGAGCGGAGCAAAAAGGGTGCCGAAACCCAGAACGTTGAAACCCAGTCCGGGTAAATTGGAGGTGATGAGTGCCGACGACGGTCCCCCGGTCCCCGGAAAACCACGGGGTGGCCCTGACCCCGACGAAGGGTTGCTCAAACGCCTCCGAACGGCGGACGATGGCCCACTGCTGTTCATCCGTGAAGCGTTGATAAGCGCGTTCACGGTGGTAGCCGTCGGCTTCCTTCTGTTCGCCATCAGTGGCGTCTGGCCCCCGATGGTCGCCGTCGAGAGCGGAAGCATGGAACCACACATGCACAAAGGTGACCTCGTGTTCATCACCGGCCCAGACCGGTACTCCCCCGACGCGGCCATCGAAGGAACGTCCGTCGTCACCGCCGAGACCGGTGCAGCGGTCGGCTATCGGACGTTCGGTGGGAACGGAAACGTCATCGTCTACGACAACCCGGGTGTCGGCGGACCACCGATCATCCATCGCGCGATGCTCTGGGTCGAAGAGGGTGAAAACTGGTACGACAGAGCCAACCCAGCGTATGTGTCGGCCGATAGCTGTGCCGAGCTCGCCAACTGTCCAGCCGAGTACTCCGGGTTCATCACCAAGGGAGACAACAACCCGCGCTACGACCAGGTGAGTGGAATCAGCGAGCCGGTTCGACCTGAGTGGGTCCAAGGTGTCGCCCGCATCCGCATCCCGTTCCTCGGCTGGGTCCGGCTGACCCTCGCGAGCACGTTGTCGACGACGACACCAATCGGTCCGGTTCCAGTCGAGCAGGCACTGGCTCCCATGGAGCAGACACCGTCACCCTTCGAGCAGACAGTAGCACCCTTTGAGCAACCACTAGCACCCTTCGAACAGACCACGCCGCTCACCGAACCCACCAGTCCGGTACACGACGCACAGCGCTCGCTCGCGGCGTAAGGAGTCAGAAGTTTTCTCGCGAGTCGTCTCTGTCTCAGTTCAGTTGTCGAACCGCGCCTGCACGAACGGTTGCGCGCTCTCGATGTCGCCGAGGCGCGAGTCGGTGAGTAAGACGGCCTCGGTCTCGTCGATGGGGACTGAGAGACTGATCTCCTTCGTTCGGCCGTAGCGTCCTTTCGAGACGACGACAGCGTTGACGATACCGAGCATGTCGAGTTCCGAGATGAGGTCGGTCACGCGACGCTGTGTGAGTACGTCGGCGTCGATCTCCTCGCAGAGGCGCTTGTAGATGTTGAACACCTCGCCGGTGTTGATGTTGCGAACGCCGT
Source organism: Haloferax marinisediminis (assembly GCF_009674585.1). NCBI lineage: Archaea > Methanobacteriati > Methanobacteriota > Halobacteria > Halobacteriales > Haloferacaceae > Haloferax > Haloferax marinisediminis. The sequence continues at coordinate 661,186 of NZ_WKJP01000001.1, forward strand.
TCTTCTCGAGGAGGATGATAGCGAAGAGGACGATTTTCGACTGCGTGGGGAGCGTCCGGACGACTTCGACGACGCGGTCGAGTTCTATCTTGTCCTGTGCCTGTCGGACGTGCGCCTCTTCGACCGTGTCGGCCTGTCCGCGCTCGGCGAGTTCACCGGCAGTCCGAAGCAAGTCGAGGGCACGGCGGGCGTCACCGTGTTCCTGTGCGGCGAACGCAGCACACAGCGGGATGACGTCGTCGGTCAACGCGCCGCCTTTGAACGCCACGTCGGCGCGGTGCTGGAGAATGTCGCGAAGTTGGTTCGCGTCGTACGGGGGGAAGACGATCTCCTCCTCACCGAGACTCGACTTGACTCGTGGGTCGAGGAAGTCAGTGAACTTCAGGTCGTTCGAGATACCCATGATGGAGATACGCGAGTTGGTGAGTTCCGAGTTCATCCGAGAGAGGTTGTAGAGCGTGTCGTCGCCCGATTTCTCGACGAGTTTGTCGATTTCGTCGAGCATGATGACGACCACCCGTTCTTTGTAGTCGACGGCGTCGAAGAACGTCGTATAGACGCGGTCGGTGGGCCACCCTGTCATCGGGACGGTCTCCATCTCGTCGGCGTCGGTCTCCAACTCTTCTGCGCGTTCGTCTATCTCCGCGATAGAGTCGTACGGCGTGTCGACGAGCGCGTTCGGGTCTTCGGTCGCTCGCGTGCGCATCTCGTCGAGTCGGTCGAGTTCGGCTTCGATGCGTTCGAAGTTCTTCTCGATGAACTTGTTCGCGAGTTGTGCGAGCACGCGATACTGCGTGTCCGTCACCTCGCAATTGATGTACTCGACTTCACACGGGACGTCGTACTTCTGGGAGGTGGACTCCAGTTCCTGACTCACGAACTTCGCGCTCGCGGTCTTTCCGGTCCCGGTCTTTCCGTAGATGAGAATGTTCGACGGCGTCTCGCCCCGAAGTGCAGAGACGAGAATCGTCGCCATCTGGTTGATTTGGTCGGTACGGTGGGGAAGTTCGTGTGGCGTGTACGAGGGGCGAAGCACCTCTTTGTTCTCGAAGATTGGTTCTCCCGCGAGAAGGTCGTCGAACAGACCCTTCGACCCCTCGTCGTCGTTCAAGACGACTTTGTCGAGTCCCACGTCGGGGTCTTTGTGCTGGTCTACGTCGTCCGGAACCTCGGTATCCGGGCCGATACTCGCCTGGATATCGATATCCTCGGCGGATACGTCGGTCGACTCCGCGTCTCCGTTACGCGCAGTGTCGTCCGCCTCTTCTCGTCGGTTACCACCTTGTGAATTTTCGTCCTCGCCCATCGTGTATACCCCTTCGTTTCAAGTGGAACGGACGCCCAAAACGGCATAGAGAGAGTACGAGGCCGGCGATATCCGGCATCTACTCGTGAAGCCACAGAAGGCGCTTCCAGATGATGCAAAGGAACCAAACGAACAGTTGGTACAAAAATCTTACTTCTCCGACTCGTCACCCCGTCGAACAGCCAAAAATCGAGGGACGGGAACGATTTCGACACGAGAAGCCGTCTGTTCTGAAATCAGGTGAATCGGGCAAATGAATCGGGCAGGTGAGTCTGAGAACACGTCACGACAGCCTGATAGAACGTCACGGCAACCCAATAGGATGCCACCAGAACCAGACAGGGTGCGCTACCACACTTGTGTGGAGACCGAGCCAACGAGACACTCAGCTGAAGAAGTCCACAGGGGAGTCAGTTGTGTTGGGGTGAGTGGTGTGTGGACCCGAAAGGGTGGGGGAGTGAACGCGACGAAGACCGAGAGTGTCGACGTCGACGCGAAACCGCGCGCACTGCGAACTCGTCGGTCGGTGACGCGTGTTCAGCGAGTTCTTCACTGAGTTTCGATCTCACGACGCCGACAGAACTGTCGTCTCGTGGTGGGGGAGTCGTCGAGTTGGAAGGTCTGTCTGGAGGCCGACGCGAAAAATTGGCGTGGCCGACCCCTCTATTTCGTGTGCAATCGGCGAAAATCGTCTATCGAATAATTCGCTGGAGAGAAGTGTTCTCTCGGTGGATTAACCCCCTCGTTTCCTGTGCAATTAAGTCCCGATTCTCCAGTTCGACGGGAAACCCTTGGTTGTCGATTGCCCCACACCCCTTCGTTTCGGGTGGAGTCGCTCGAAGGTGGACCCGGGGTCTCAGGGGTTTCTAGAAGCAGGTGGTTTTATTACACGAAATGTGCAACCATAACCGTAGTAGAGAAAAGTGCGTTATTATTGTGGGGTTGGATGCTAGAATTAACATCCGAACGCCGTCTAGCGGTTACCCCCGCCCCACCCCTTCGGCCCGTTCCACCTGAAACGAAGGGGTGGGGGTGTTGACCCCCGATTGTTTCTAGTCCATCGCCACCGACAGGATGGATCCAACTTCGCTCCACTCGCTGTGGCTCCGTCTCTCCACATCGCTTTCTTGTCGACTCCGGGTGAGATTGGCGCCCACACGAAACAGACCGGCTTCCACTCGAAGCGGAGTGGGTGTCCGGCCGGTACTCGCGTACACACCGACTAAATGCTCGATACACGTTCGATAAACGTCTGATTTTGGAGTCGCACTGCGCACGCACAGGAACAAGAATATCACCGACACCCGAATTACCGGTCTGGACACGAGCGAAGGCCTGAGCGGCACCAAAACGAGTGGTTTCGACTAGCTCGACCCGAACAAACGGGGAATTCAATTTCTGCCGTTGTATCTGAAAACTGACTAGTGTCTGACGTAGTGCTTAAGTGAGTCCGGTTGGGTGATACCTCCATACGCCCTCCACGACGAGTTCGGGAGGTGCGGGAGGCCCAGGATGGGACTGCTCACAGATCTAAGAGACAGCATCTCACGAGTCGTCGACCGGCTCTTTTCGGAGAGCGAGCCGAAGCGGATCGGTATTTATGGCCCGCCCAACGCCGGGAAGACGACTCTCGCAAATCGTATCGCCCGTGATTGGACCGGTGACGCAATCGGTCCCGAGAGCCACATCCCTCACGAGACCCGTCGCGCACGACGGAAGGAGAACGTGGAGATCGAACGGAACGGCAAGAAAGTCACCATCGACATCGTCGACACGCCGGGTGTCACGACGAAGGTCGACTACAAGGAGTTCCTCGAACACGACATGGAGAAAGACGACGCCGTCCGTCGGTCGCGCGAAGCGACCGAAGGTGTCGCCGAAGCCATGCACTGGCTCCGTGAGGACGTCGACGGCGTCATCTACGTCCTCGACAGCACGAAAGACCCAATCTCGCAGGTCAACACGATGCTCATCGGGATCATCGAGAGCCAAGACCTGCCGGTGCTCATCTTCGCCAACAAAATCGACCTCGAAGAGTCGAACGTCGAGCGTATCGCCAACGCGTACCCGCAACACGAGACGGTCGAACTCTCGGCACTCGAGGGAGAGAACATGGACGAAGTGTACGCCAAAATAGCGGAGTACTTCGCGTGATTCACCATGCCTGAAGCAACGGCGTCCGAAAACGGTTCTGGCGGGGTCCAGATAGACCTCTTCAGTGGTAACAGGATGGCAAACCTCACGAGCATGGAGAAGATTCGTCTCATCCTCGACGGCGTTCGTGATGGGAACATCGTCATCCTCGAAGAGGGGCTCTCACCCGACGAAGAGTCGAAGCTCATCGAAGTGACGATGGCTGAGATAAGCCCCGACGAGTTCAACGGCATCGAGATCGAGACGTATCCGCGCTCGCAGACCGCAGACCAGAGTTTCCTCGACCGACTCATGGGTCGGCAATCGACACAGAAACTCACGGTCATCGGTCCGGCGAACCAGATTCAAACGCTCCACAAAGACGAGAACCTCATTAGCGCGCTCGTCTCGCGGAAGTAGGGGGCTCACGAACGACCTTCACGCGCCATCCGGCGCCCACATCTATCAATGCCACATCAATGCACGACGTGCAGTAAGGTGTTCCCCGACGGTTCGAAAGAGATGCTCTCGGGGTGCCCAAACTGCGGCGGCAACAAATTCCAGTTCAAGCCCGCGTCCAGTTCCGGCGGTCCCGCCGGGACCACCGCGGGCGGCAGTGACGACACTCACACGCAGCGCGGCGCCGGAACGCGGGACTTGACGTCGTCCGCGGCCGACGCCGTCCGTGAACGGGCGGCAGCGACCGAATCCCGCCCCGACACCGGTGACGAAGAAGTAACGGTCAGCGACTGGGTGAACTCCAAGCAAGGCCCCGAGCCGGCCGCAGACGCCGGTCCCGCCGGTTCTCCAGGTGCGTCTTCGACTGACTCACCGAGTACACCCGCGAACGATTCGCCGAGTGTACCCGCAAGCGACTCACCGAGTGGCAGTTCGACGGAACCGTCGGACGACCCAACAGGCGACCCGTCGTCCCGAGGATGGGGCGAGTGGCCCAGCGCCCCCGACAAGATGGCGGAGTCTGACGCCACGACCGACACCGCTGCAGGCGAACCGACGGTGTCGGAAACGGATACGTCGAGCGACCACAGTCCTCACATTCGCGCACGGGAAACCGACGAGGACAACTCCCAGAAGAGCGCTCGAAGCGACGTCGTCACCCCAGAAGAACTCGCGGCGCTCGACGCGCAACGCCGCGACTCCGAACCGCAGACGCAACCGGGTGTGACTCCGTCGGACCGCGACGAGACGGCTGACGCACCGGACACGTCTCCACCGAGCAGTGCCTCATCCGACACGACCGCTCCAACCGACACACCGCCAGACGTCGATGGGACGGCCATCGAACCCTCCTCTGAGGAGCGACCAAACCTCGACCAACTCCGCGAGGAACTCAACGACCAGTTCGAGAGCATCAAAATCGTCAACCCCGGTCAGTACGAACTCAACTTGATGGAACTGTACGACCGAGACGAGTACATCATCTCACTTCGCGAAGACGGTCGGTACGTCATCGAAGTCCCCGACTCGTGGGGCCCCGGTTCGCGAGAAGACTGACTCGCTCACTCGCGTCCGACTCCTCTGATTACTCGCTCACTCGCGGCTGAACCCCCCAATTTCGTGTGGACCGAACGGTCCAGCCGTCTGATGGGCACAATCATTATATACAGTCACTGAGAGTATATTTGCTTGGGGAAGCGCTATGTCCAACCCGTATACTAGTACCAAAGTCGCCGAGTGGGCGGCGCTCGTTGGAGCGTCACTCCCCGAACCGCGACCAGACGACCCCGACACTGCCGACGTCGCGCGGTGACGTTCGTCACCGACGCAACGGGCGGCAGTTCACTTCACTTTCACCGTGCTCTACGAACCCTTATCGGCGAGGGCGCGTAATCGCAATCGATGCCGGCCTCTGAGGACGTCGCGTACGTCGACCACCCGCTACTCGTCCCGTCGTTCATCGAGCGACGGCTCTACCAGATTCGACTCGCAGGCGCCGCGCGCGACGACCACACGCTCGTCTGTCTGCCGACCGGTCTCGGGAAGACGACGGTCAGTCTGCTCGTCACGGCCGAGCGACTGTACGAAGTCGGCGGCAAGTCGCTGTTCCTCGCCCCGACGAAACCACTCGTCCAACAGCACGCCGACTTCTACCGTGAGGCCCTCACCATTCCCGACGACGAAATCGTGGTCTTCACCGGTGACGTTCGACCCGACGACCGGGCCGAACTCTGGGAAGAAGCCCAGATAATCATCGCGACACCGCAGGTCATCGAGAACGACCTCATCGGGAACCGAATCTCCCTCCGTGACGTGACGCACCTCACGTTCGACGAGTGTCACCGCGCGAGTGGTGACTACGCCTACGTCTACATCGCAGAGCGATACCACGCCGACGCGGCAGACCCACTCGTCACCGGGATGAGTGCCTCGCCCGGCGGCGACGAGGAAGCCATCCTCGAAGTCTGTGAGAACCTCGGTATCGCCGACGTGGAGGTGATGACCGAAGGCGATGCCGACGTCGACGAGTACACGCACGACACGGACGTGGAGTGGAACCGTATCCAACTCCCCGACGAGATTCTGGAGATACGCGACGCGCTCAACGAAGTCATCACCGACCGACTGGAGAAACTCAAGCAGTTGGGCGTCGCGCGCTCGACCAAACCCGACGTCTCGCAAAAAGACCTCAACAGGATGCGAGCGGAACTCCAGCGACTGATGAACGCGGACAAGTCGGAGGGGTACAAGGGGATGTCCACGCACGCGGAGGTGATGAAACTCCGACGAGCGGTCGAACTCGTCGAGACGCAGTCGGTCGAATCCGTCCGACGCTACTTCGAACGCCAGCGGAACGCGGCCCGTTCGTCGGGCGCGTCGAAGGCGAGTCAGCGACTCGTCGCCGAACCGAAGGTCCGCGAAGCGATGCGGAAAGCAGAGTCGTTCGACGGTCTCCACCCGAAGTTTCGGAAGACGCGAATCCTCCTCGCCGAGACACTCGGCATCCACGACGGAGAACGCGTCATCGTGTTCACCGAGTCCCGCGACACTGCCGAGGCGTTGACGGAGTTCCTCTCGGAGAACTTCTCCGTCCAGCGATTCGTCGGACAGGGAGACCGCGAGGGGTCCGACGGGATGTCTCAGAAAGAACAGCAGGAGACGCTCGACAAATTCCGCAGCGGGGAGTTCGAAGTCCTCGTCTCCACGTCTGTCGCCGAAGAGGGACTGGACGTGCCGGAAGTCGACCTCGTGCTCTTTTTCGAACCTGTGCCGACGGCAATTCGCTCTATCCAGCGCAAAGGCCGAACTGGTCGCCAAGCCGACGGGCGCGTGGTCGTCCTCCTCGCCGAGGACACGCGTGACGAGGCGTACTTCTGGATTTCACGCCGCCGCGAAAAGACGATGCAGAACGAACTTCGTGAACTGAAGGGTGCCGCGCCTGAAATCGAGGCCGAACTCGACCACTCTCAACGTGACCTCGCAGAATTCTCGGGTGGCGAGTCCACCGGAAACGCAGGGGTCGATGGCGCGGCGACCGCGGAAACTGGGCAAAGCGCTGCGTCGCCGTCCGCTGATGCCGCCGACGCCGCCGACGGTACCGAATCAGTCGCCACGGCGAGCGCAACGAACGGGCAGTCCGGCCTCGCAGACTTCGGACCCTCTGACGAGCAACTGGCACGGGCCGAACCCGACGACGAGGCCGAGGGAGAATCCGAAGGTGAGACCGAATCTGCCGACGGGAGTGACGACGCCGAAAACAGCGACGACGACACCAACGCAGGCACGATTGCGAAAGCCGGGTCCGACGACGGCGTCGAAATCGTCGTCGACCAGCGCGAACTCGACTCCCACATCGCGCGGACGCTCTCGAAACGTGACGACCTCACGACTCGACTCGAAACGCTGGCCGTCGGCGACTACATCCTCTCGGACCGCGTCGCAGTCGAACGAAAGAGCGTCTCTGACTTCCTCGACACGTTGACCGGTGGTGACCGCTCGTTGTTCGAGCAAATCGCCGACCTGACACGACACTACGCCCGTCCGTTACTCATCGTCGAGGGAAGAGGCCTCTACGAAGAGCGGAACATCCACCCCGGCGCGATTCGCGGCGCACTCTCGTCTGTCGCCGTGGACTTCGGCGTGAGCGTCCTCTTCACCGAGGACGAAGACGACACCGCCGAGATGCTCGCCACCATCGCGACACGCGAGCAGACAGACCGCGAACGAAGCGTGAGCGTCCACGGCGGAAAGAGCGCGAAGACGCTCGACGAGCAACAGGAGTACGTCGTCTCCGCCATCGCCGACATCGGTCCCGTGACTGCGCGGACCTTACTCGAAGCGTTCGGCAGCGTCGAAGCGGTGATGACGGCGAACGAAGACGACCTGCAGGACGTCCGTGGCGTCGGGAAGGTCACCGCCGAACGGATTCGTGAAGTCGTCGGGTCTGAGTACCGCTGAGCAACACGACTCTCCTGCGCCGTCCCGCAAAAACACCAATTTCTCCCGAGAACGAACGAAACTCTGGAGCGACAGTCGTCGCTATTGGTCACTATTGTTGTACCGAAGAAAACATTATATGGCTCGCCACTAAATTACTACTCGAACATGAGTAACTCTTCCTCGACCACTGACGCCACGACGGGACAGCGCGCATTCTACGGCGAACCACAACACGAAGATTGCCACGTAGACGACCGCGACATCTTCTGTAACGGAGACGAGCGCGTCGACGAGCGCAGTCTGTTCGTCCAGACTTCGCACTACCTCGTGACGACTGACGACGAATTCACTCCTGTCGAACAGACCCAGCGCACCGCTGGCGTCGCGTAAGCACACTCGGTGGTTCGAGGAACCACTTCAGCATTTTACCGAACTATCGATGCCGTTCGAGAGCCGACGGTGTCGGCAGATTTTGGCTCAGGGGACTACGGTCATCGGGACTGCTTCTGCACGGAGGACCGTCTCTGCAGCACTGCCGAAGACCGCGCGCTCGACGGGGCCGTCTTCGTGGTGACCCATGACGACGTGGTCGTACCCGTGTTTCGCGACTGTGGCGAGAATCTCCTCTCCGACTCGGTCGGCGTTCCACACGTCTACCGTGATGGTCGTCAGTTCCGGTTCGTCTGGGACGTCCGACGCGACGAGGCGCTCGCGTGCGTCGTCCATAATCGCGTCAGTGGCATCTGTCTCGTTGTTGGTGAAGTGGACGACGTGAAGTGTTGCTCCCATGCCGACAGCCATGTCGATGGCGAAGTCGAGGGCGCGCTGACTGGCGTCGGTGCCGTCGATGGGAATGAGAATCTGCATACGCATGGGAGGGTCCGCGGAGGCGTAAATTCTCCCGTCGGTGTGGTCGTCGGCTATCGGTCCAGCGCGGCGATCGCCTCGGCCGCCTCACGTGCGGCAGCGAGGAACTCCTTCGCACGACGCGGGTCGTCGGTCGACTCTGCCTGCTCTGCGGCCCACGTCAGCGTTCGAACGAGGGACTCGCGCGCACCCGAAACGTCGCCAGACGCAGTCTGGCGGGCCGACGAACTCCGTTTGTCGACGCCACCGGACTGTGCCCGGCGCCCCGACGACTGTTGCTCGCCGACGTCGCGTGGCGTGTACTCGCGGGCGGCCTGCGCTTGTTCTTGGACAGCCTCTGTCTGGCCGTTGCCGGGTTGCGGTGTCGACGTGGCATCGGCGGAAGTCGTCGGTTCGGCGACGGTCTGCTGTTCGTTCGTTGCCTCAGCAGTCTCCGGTGCCGCCTCCGCTTCTGCGACCGCTTCGGCGGCGCTCTCGGCATCTTCGTCCGCGCTCGCGGCGGCCTGTCCCTGCGTCTGGCAGGTCGGACAGAACTCCTGTCCGTCGTAACGGAAGATGGGGTCGCCACACTGGTCGCAGTGCTTGTTCGTCATCGTCGCGCCCTTCAGGAGCAACTCGCTCATCCGCTGTGTCGAGCGACGTTTCTCTTCGTCTCGCTCGTACTTCTCCCGAAGTCGCTGACGTTCTGCCTCCTTGTCGAACTCGCTCATGTGGGTCTGGACGCCGCGAACCTCGAAAAACCCCACGGCGTGGGCCGAGCGTGTCGGTAAGTTCGACGACTGTCGAATTATGAATCGACAAACAGTGCCACGGTGCGCGTTCCGAAACGTTTACTCGGAATCCACAGCGTCGTTTATGTGGTATGACGAAAGTTAGCGTGATTGGCGCGGCCGGCACTGTCGGCGCTGCGGCTGGATACAACCTCGCGCTTCGTGACGTCTGCGACGAACTCGTGTTCGTAGACATCCCGAAGATGGAAGACAAGACGGTCGGACAGGCGGCCGACACGAACCACGGCATCGCGTACGACTCGAACACGGTCGTTACGCAGGGTGGCTACGAGGACACCGCCGGGTCCGACGTGGTCGTCATCACGGCGGGCATCCCACGCCAGCCAGGTCAGACTCGTATCGACCTCGCGGGCGACAACGCCCCCATCATGGACGACATCGGCTCCTCGCTCGCAGAGTACAACGACGACTTCGTCTCCATCACGACGTCGAACCCCGTCGACCTGCTCAACCGTCACCTGTACGAGACGGGCGACCGAGACCGCCACAAAGTCATCGGCTTCGGTGGCCGTCTCGACTCCGCACGCTTCCGCTACGTCCTGAGCCAGCGCTTCGACGCGCCGGTCAAGAACGTCGACGCGACCATCCTCGGCGAACACGGTGACGCGCAGGTCCCCGTCTTCTCGAAGGTCCGTGTCAACGGCAACGACCCTGCGTTCTCCGCCGACGAGAAGGACGAGATTCTCGGCGACCTCAAGGAGTCCGCCATGGACGTCATCGAGCGCAAGGGCGCGACCCAGTGGGGTCCGGCGACGGGCGTCGCTCACATGGTCGAAGCCGTTCTGCACGACACCGGCGAAGTGCTCCCCGGTTCGCTCGTCCTCGACGGCGAGTACGGCTACGAGGACACCGCCTTCGGCGTCCCCGTCAAACTCGGCTCCAACGGCATCGAAGAGGTCGTCGAGTGGGACCTCGACGACTACGAGGCCGAACTCATGGACGACGCCGCCGAGAAGCTCCGCGACCAGTACAACAAAATCGCGTAAGCCGGCCGGCTTTCGCTCCGACACGAGTTTTTTCGCGGTTGCTTCGTCTCGACGTCCGCCGACACACGTGTCTCTGTCGAGTCATTCGCGTTCCTCTCATCGAGTCACTCGTGTTCTGCTCATCGAGTACCGAGTCGCCCGTTTTTCCCACCGAGTTCCGGGCCAATCGTTTTCTCACCACCAGTCGATAATTCACGTATGGCTACCTTTGGAGACGCCCCGACGGGGTCGAACACCCGTACCGACTCGGTCGAGCATCGTCGCGTCTTCATCTTCCTCGTCGTCGCCTTCGGGCTCGCGGGGGCGACTGCGCTCGTCGTGTTCGCCACCGGCGGCTTGACCAACTCCCCGCAGCTCGCCTTTGGCTTGCCACTGTGGCTGGTCCTCGTCAGTACGTTCTACATGTTCTCGCCGGCCGTCGCCAACGTCGTCACCCGCCTCGTGACCGATGAGGGCTGGGACGACATGCGGATTCGGCCTGCGGTTCGGTCGAACGCCAGAACCTACCTCCTCGCGTGGCTTGTCCCGGGGCTGCTGACGGCGATTGGGACGGTGTTGTTCTTCGCCGCTTTCCCGGCATATTTCGACCCCAACGCGTCGGCGTTTCGTGACGTCTTGCCGGCCGGTGCACCACTCGGACTCGTCGTGGTCGTACAGCTCCTCCAGGGGCTCGTTCTCGGCGCGACGCTGAACACGGTCTTCGCCTTCGGAGAGGAGCTCGGCTGGCGGGCGTACCTCTTACAGAAACTCCTCCCACTGGGCCCTCGTCGCGCCGTCCTCGTGTTGGGCGTCATCTGGGGGGCGTGGCACTGGCCGCTCATCGCGCTCGGCTACAACTACGGATTCGACTACGTCGGTGCGCCGTGGACCGGGTTTCTGGCGATGGTCTGGATGACGACGGCGACAGGGACGTTCCTCGCGTGGGTCGCGCTCCGTGCCGACTCGGTGTGGCCTGCAGCCCTCGGTCACGGGATGATAAACGCCTTCGCGGGAATCGGCTTCATCTTCGCCACGTCCGGTGCGCCATCACTCCTTGGTCCGACCGTCGTTGGCGCTGTCGTCGCCATCCCGTGGGCAGTCGTCGCTGTGGCTCTCTTGATTCGGTCGCCAGTGTTCGCGACGTAACCGTCGGGGCGAGACGGTACGGCCGTCGTTTCAGCTCTTCGGCCTACAGCCGTCGTTTCAGCTCTTCGGCAGTCTTCTGGCCGACGCCCGGCACGTCCGTCAGGTCGTCCAGCGTCGCCTCGCGGACACCGTCGACGCTTCCGAACCGCGTCAGCAGTGCCCGCCGCGTCTTCGGCCCGACACCCGGAACGTCGTCGAGGACGGTCTTCACCTCGTCGCGGAGCGTCTGGTGGTACTGGACGGCGAACCGGTGTGCTTCGTCTCGAACTCGCTGGAGGACGTGGAGATGTGGCGCGTCGTCCGGCCAGTCGAAGGTTCGGTCAGGGGTGATGACGAGTTCGCGCTCTTTGGCGATGCCCACCGCTGGAACGCCCCACCCAGTCTCGTCGAGGGCATCGAGGGCGGCGTTCAACTGGCCTTTCCCGCCGTCGATGAGGAGTAAATCGGGGTCAGGGCGGTCATCGCGGCCTTCGAGGGCTCGAGTCGCTCGCCAATGAATCAGTTCGCGCATGTTCGCGAAGTCGTCGTTTCGCTCCGTGAGTCGCCGGCGGCGGTAGTCGGCCGTCTCGGCACTCCCATCGACGAAACACACGTCGCTCCCGACGACGGATTTGCCCTGCGCGTGGCTCACGTCGAAGCCTTCGATGCGGGAGACGCGGCGGACGTCGAGGTTCAGTTCGCGGGCGAGGGTCGCGAGGCCATCGTCGCGGCCGGCGCGCCTCCGGGCGTTCTTCAACGCGAGTTCGACGAGCTTCGCTTCGCGGCCGGCACCGGGAACGCGGACGCTCACACCCTCTGATTCGAGCCACGAGACGACGTCTTGGTCGTCCGGATGTTCGGACAAGACCACCGCGTCGGGGAGTTCGCGTTCGGCGTAGAACTGTGCGAGGAACGCCGAGAGGACGGCAGCAGTTCGGTCTTCGCCCTCCGGTGCGTCGAGGTGGTGGCGCGTTCTGTCGACTAACTGCCCGCGTTCGGCGTGGAGACGGGCGACGGTGGCCGAATCTCCGCGGAGTGAGACGCCGAGAACGTCTATCGCCCGCTCGTCGGAGTGCGACGAGACGGCCGCCTCACCAGCGCCGTGGAACGATTCGACTGCGTCGAGTCGGTCACGCAGGTTGGCGGCGCGTTCGAACTCTTCGTCCTGTGCGGCCGCCTCCATCTCGCGACGGAGTGGGTCGGCGAGCACACCCGTCTCGCCTTCGAAGAACCGGACTGCTGACTCGACGTCGTCGCGATAGGCGTCTTCGGCGATCTCGCCGGTACACGGTGCGGTACAGAGGCCCATCTCGAAGTCGAGGCACGGACGCGACCGATTCGCGTACTTGTGGTCCGAACACCCGCGAAGCCCGTACGTCTCGCGGATGGCCTTCACGACCGTCTCGACGCGCCCTTTGTCGGTGTATGGGCCGAACACGGTCGCGGAGTCTTCGGGGTCGCGCGTCACGTCGATTCGCGGGACGGGGTGGTTCGTCAGTTGGACGAGCGGGTAGGATTTGTCGTCCTTGAGGCGGACGTTGTACCGCGGCTGGTGGCGCTTGATGAGGTTCGCTTCGAGGAGGAGCGCTTGTGTTTCGGTGTCCGTGACGGCGAAGTCGATACTCTCCGACCGGGCGACCATCCGGGAGATGCGCTCGGACCGCGGGTCTGCATACGACCGGACGCGAGCGCGGATATCGACCGCTTTCCCGACGTAGAGAACCGTCTCACCGTCGACGAACTGGTACACGCCGGGGTCAGACGGTAGTTCGCTGGCCCGCTCTCTGACCGCACCTGCGTCCATCTGCCGGTGGTTACTTCGCGAACGGCTTGAGGCTGACGCGTCCCCGTTGCTGCGGTTCCGGCGACTTTCGTGTCACTGTATGCAATCTCGTGTGTGGTTCTCCACGATACTATTCGATAGACGACACTCCAGTACGCAGGTTATCTCACGTGATAATCGGCACGAAACTTACTCGTGCCGGGGTCGGAAACCTCGGTTCAAATGGTACTCGGAATCATCACTCGTCTCCGCTCGTGGGTCGGCAGTCAGACGGCGATTACTGACGGTGGAACCGCTGCAGTCGTCGACGCACCCGACCTGAACGTCGACGACGATGTTCTCCTCGACGGCGTCGGACTCCCGGCGTTCGTCCTCGACGAAGCGGGACGAGTTGCAGCGTGGAACTCGGGCGTCGAAGCGCTCACCGGAACCACCGCACATGCGGCACTCGGTCACCGAAACCTCGGCGAACTGATGTACAACGACCCGTCGTCGAAGGCGCTCGCACAGACCGTTCTCAAGCACCCGAAAGGGGCAGACGAAGTCGACGGCGTCGAGTTAGACGACCCAGACCGACTGCTGTACGCCAAAGAAGAGACGTTCGCCGACGCGCGCGGAGCAGACTGCCACGCGCGCCACACCGCGATGCCGCTCTACGAAGACGGTGAGTTAGTCGGTGTCCTCCAGACCGTCCGCAACCGAACCGAGGAAGTCGAGCGACACCGCGAAGTCACCAGCCTCGTCGACGAAGTCGAGACGACGCTGCGAGAGTTGAGTCGAGGTAATTTGGATGCTCGCGCCACCATCGACGAAAGCGGCGTCGTCGACGACCAGCTGCTCCTCGTCGTCGATTCGGTGAACGAGACGGCACGCAACCTCTCGCACCTGGCCGCGAACGTCGAAGACGAGACGGAGACGGCGACGGCTGCGGTCACTCGCGCCGCGTCTGCTGCCGACGCCATCGTCGAGAACGTCGAGCAGCAACGCACCTTGCTCGACGAAGGTGCGACCCAGATGCAGCAGTTCAGCGCCACGATGGAAGAGGTCGCTGCGACGGCCGACGAAGTCGACACTGCGGCGGGAGAGGCCCGTGAGGCGGCCGCAGAGGGCCGCGAAGCCAACACCGAAGCGCGCTCGGCAACCGAGAGCGTCGTCACCATGAGCGACGAACTCGTCGACCGAGTGACCGAACTCGGCGACCGAATGGACGACATCGAGGCCGTCGTCGAGGTCATCTCAGAAGTCGCCGAGCAGACGAACCTCCTCGCACTCAACGCGAACATCGAGGCTGCTCGCGCCGGCGAAGACGGCGACGGATTCGCCGTCGTCGCAGAGGAAGTCAAGTCGCTCGCCGACGAGACGCGACAGCACACAGAAGACATCACCGCACAAATCGAGAGCATTCAATCTCGCACCGACGAGGCCGTCAGTGCGGCGACCGAATCCAACGACCGAATCGAGCACGCAGACGAGAGCATCACCGAGATGCTCGAAGCGTTCGAAGAGATTGCGTCGTCCATCGACGTCGCCGCCGACGGCGTCGCCGAGGTGTCGCGAGCGACCGACGAACAGGCCGAAGCAGTCGAAGAACTGACGGTGACTATCGAAGACGTACACGACCGGACCATCGAGACCGAAGGTGCAGTCGATAGCATCGTCGTGGCCACGGAAGAGAGTACACAAGCGCTCTCGTCGCTTGCGATGGAAGTCGAAGAACTGACCGGCGGACAGGCCTAATTCGTCACACCTGACCCTCGCGGGCACCTATTTTTGACTCAGGCGAACCCGGCGAGGAAGCTTCCGACCGCGTAGGCTACGGCCGCCGCGGCCATGCCGACGACGAACATCTCGACACCGTTTGCGACCCACGACCGGTTGGTGACGAGACTTCGACTCGCGCCGACGAGGAAGAACGCGGCGCCCGTGACGAAGATGGAGATGGGAAACAGCGGTTCGATGCCGAAGACGTAGGGTAAAAGCGGTGTCCACCCGGCGACGATGAAGGCGGCGAACGTCATCGCGGCGGTCTGAACTGGTGTCTTCCCGTCTGTTCGGACGTGGCCGTCGCCCACTGCGTCGTGGTAATCTTCCTCCGAGCGTTCCGAGAGGTAGTTACTCATCCCCATCGAGAACCCGTCGGCGAAGAGGTTCGCGAACCCGAGGACGATGACGATGCCGGGGCTCAGTGCCGCGCCTGCGACGCCGGCGACGACAGCGAACGTCGTGACGATGCCGTCGTTCGCACCGTAGATTATCTCAGGGAGGTAGCGCCCTGACGACTGCACGTCGTCCCCGAGCAACGTCTCGAGCATATCAGAGACGTACGTTCGCCAGGGAAATAAACCGGCGGCCGGTCACGAATCGCCCGACCCCCAGCGGACACGAACCGATAGCCGGATACGCCACGTGTAAGAGTGCCCCGGTTGAATCACGGACAATGAGCGACGACACTGCGCAACTCTGGTTGGTGGAACGGTCGTACGACGACCGGGACCTCATCGTACTCATCTACGCGACGACCGACGGCGAGTACGAACTCCGTAAGGAACTCGCTGCGGCCGTGATGCACCAGCGACGGATGGCCACGACGGCCGCCATCGAAGCACCGACGGAGAACCTCGAACCCGTCACCGACGACGACCTGCGCGAGCGATACGCCGCCGAGGCGACGAAGATGTCGGAGTCGCACGAGCCCGGAGACGAAGTTTAGGCCGAGACGCACAGTTCAGCGTGGGTATTTGACGGACACTCGCCCGTGGTTCCACGTCTCGACGTTATCGGCCGTGATTCTCGCACCTAAAACCCTTTAACCCAGTGCGAGGTACGCCCGCCCATGGCCGCCATCGAACTGAACGGGGTGACGAAACGGTTCGAAGACGACGGAGGCGTACTCGATACGCTCGTCCCGTCGTCTGAGACCGACGTCGTGACCGCCGTCAACGACCTTTCGTTTTCCGTGGAATCGGGAGAGGTCTTCGGGTTTCTTGGTCCCAACGGCGCCGGAAAGTCGACAACTATCAACATGCTCTTGGACTTCGTCCGCCCGACGAGCGGGTCGGTCCGCGTGCTCGGACACGACGCACAGACCGAGAGTGTCGCTGTCCGTCGCCGAACCGGTGTCCTCCCAGAGGGATACGACGTGTACGACCGGCTCACAGGCCGTGAACACGTCGAATTCGCTATCGAATCGAAGGAAGCCGACGACGACCCTGACGAACTGCTCGCCCGCGTCGGTCTCGACCCAGAGGCCGCCGAGCGACGTGCCGGTGGATACTCGAAAGGGATGGCACAGCGCCTCGCGCTCGCGATGGCGCTCGCCGGCAGTCCAGACCTCCTCATCCTCGACGAACCGTCGTCGGGGCTCGACCCCGCCGGCGCACGCGAGATGCGCGAAATCGTCCGGGAAGAAGCCGACCGTGGGGCGACGGTGTTCTTCTCGAGTCACGTCCTCGGACAGGTCGAAGCCGTCTGTGACCGCGTCGGCATCATGCGCGAGGGCGAACTCATCGCCGAAGACAGCATCGAGAGCCTCCGAGACAGAATGGAGGCCGAAGCCATGCTCCGCCTCGACGTCGAAGGCGACGTCGACGTAGATGCCGTACTCGCCGTCGATGGCGTTTCGTCGGTCGAAACCGGTGACGGACGACTCGTCGTCGCGTGTACTGACAGTGCAAAGACGGGCGTCATCGACGCAGTCGAGTCCACCGGAGCGACGGTGGCCGACTTCGAGACCGATTCGGCGTCGCTGGAGGACATCTTCCTCGCGTACACCGAAGACGAAAAACAGGAGGTCACGGCATGACGCTCGAATCCGTCGCACGAAAGGACTTCCGCGACGCCCTCCGCTCGCGGTGGCTCTTGGGCCTCACGCTGTTCTTCAGCCTCATCATCGGCGGGTCGACGGCGCTGTTCTTCGGCGTCCTCCTGAAGGGCGCCGGTGCGAACTCGGAGTCACTGTTCGGACTCACGACTGCACCGGGTGGCCTGTTTAGCTTCTCGTACGCGGGCATGCTCGGGTTCATCCTCGCGCTCATCGCGCTCGTGACCGCGCACGGGTCGCTCATCGACGAGCGGGAGTCCGGGACGATGAAGCTCCTGCTCTCGCTGCCGAACTCCCGTCGCGACGTGGTGTTCGGGAAACTCGTCGGCCGGACGCTCGTCGTCATCATCTCGATGCTCGTCGGGTTCGTCATCGCCCTGTTCGCGATGCTCTTCACCGGTGGGCAGGTCATGTTCACGTCCTACGCCGGACAGGTTGCCCTCTCTGGACTGCTCGCGAC
The DNA here is from genome assembly GCF_009674585.1 of Haloferax marinisediminis. NCBI lineage: Archaea > Methanobacteriati > Methanobacteriota > Halobacteria > Halobacteriales > Haloferacaceae > Haloferax > Haloferax marinisediminis. The sequence continues at coordinate 678,834 of NZ_WKJP01000001.1, forward strand.
GGCGTTCGTCTCCATCGGTATCTGGCTCTCTGCCACCGCCGAGTCACAGCGACAGGCACTCTTCAGCACGATTGGGCTGTACTTCATCTTCGCCGTCCTCTGGTCGACGGTTGCGACGGGCGTTCCGCGCCTCCTCAACTGGGCACTCGACAAGGTTCCGGGCGTCGAGCAGCTGGCTGCTGAACAGATTGTGCTCATGCGTCTGTTCATCAAGTATCTGAATCCGCTCCGGGCCTACGAGACACTCGTCGCACAGCTGTACGGGTCGGCCGTGGCGGCCCGCCTGTTCAAAGCTGGCCTCGGTGAGCAACTTCTCATCCAACCCGTGCTGAAAGAGTCGATTCCGTTCTACCTCTCCGGCCCGTTCATCCTCGCGGTACTCCTCGCGTGGATTGTCGTGCCGCCGCTCCTCGGCTACTGGACGTTCAAACGAGTCGACCTCTAAGGTCGGCTGTTGGGACGCTGTTCTTCGTTATTCTGGTGGATACGCGACGCCGTGGTCTGCGAGGAACGCCGCAAACTCCTCTTCGTCGAGCGTCGGCACTCCCTTCTCGTCGGCATCGTCGCGCTTGGACTGTCCGGGGTTCTCGCCGACGACGAGATAGTCGGTGTTGCCAGAGACCGACCCCGTGACGTTGCCGCCGTGGGCCTCGACGAGTTCTTTGACAGCGCTCCGACTCACCTGTAGCGTCCCGGTCACGACGACGGTGACGCCGGCGAGTTCGTCACCACCGGTTTCGACGGGTTCGGGTGCAACGCCGTGGTCGAGGAGTGACCGAATCACTGCGCGATTGTCCTCGTTCTCGAAGAAGTCTCGAACTCTGTGGGCCACCGTCTCGCCCACGTCGGGGACCGTCGTCAGTCGGTCTTCGAACGCGTCGAATCGGTCTTCAGGAACGTCCTCATCCAGTGGGAACTCGGCTATCGTCCCGAACTCGCGGGCGAGTGCGCGGGCGGTCGCTTCGCCGACTTCGGGAATGCTCAGTCCGACGAGGAACGAGTCGAGGGATGGCGACTTCGTCTCCTCGATGGCGTCGACGAGGTTCTGGGCGCTCGTCTCACCCCATCCTTCGAGTTCGACTAACTCCTCGACAGTGAGGTCGTAGAGGTCAGAGACGGTTTCGACGAGTCCCGCGTCCACGAGTTGGGCGACGCGCTCGCCACCCAGTCCGTCGATGTCCATTGCTCCTTTGACCGCGAAGTGTCCGATGGAGGCCTCGCGTTGGGCCGGACACGAGAGGCCGCCGGAACAGAACGCGAGCGGGCCGTCGCGGTCCACCGGACTCCCACAGACCGGGCATTCGTCGGGGAACTCGTAGGTTCCACCGCCATCCTCGACGACTTCGACCACCTGCGGGATGACGTCGCCGGCGCGTTTCACGCGAACCCGATCACCGATGGCGACGCCGAGTGACGCGATTTCGTCGGGGTTGTGGAGTGTCGCCCGCGAGACGGTCACGCCGCCAACGTCGACTGGGTCGAGGAGGGCGACGGGTGTGAGTCGTCCCGTTCGGCCGACTTGTACGACGATGTCACGAACTGTCGTCACCTCGTGGCGGGCGGGGAACTTGTAGGCGAACGCCCATCGGACCGACCGACTCTTCTCGCCTAACTGTTCGCGTGCGTCACGCGAGTCCACCTTGATGACGGTGCCATCGATTTCGTAGTCGAGGTCGTCGCGCACGTCCAGCATCCGGTCGCGGTAGTCGATTGCACCGTCGACGTCGTCGGCGAATTCGACGTAGTCGTCTGCGACGCGAAGTCCCCAGTCGTGGAAGCGGTCGAGTGCAGCACGCTGTGTCTCGGGCGTGACGCTCGAATCGAGGATGTCGTAGAAGAACACGGCGAGGGGTCGCTCGGCGACGACCGACGGGTCGAGGTTACGGAGCGTTCCAGCGGCGGCGTTTCGGGGGTTGGCGAAGGGGTCTTCGCCCGCTTCGACTCGTCGCCCATTCAAGTCGGCGAACGCCGGTTTCGGCATGTAAATCTCCCCTCTGACGGCCAGTCGTCCCGGCGGGTCGCCTCGAAGTGAGAGTGGGACCGTGGGAATCGTCTTCACTTGTGCGCTCACGTCGTCGCCGCGTTGGCCGTCACCGCGGGTCGCTGCCCGGACGAACTGGCCGTCTTCGTAGACGACTTCGACCGAGAGGCCGTCGAACTTGGGTTCACAGACGTAGGCCACGTCGCCGACTTCACGACGGACGCGCTCGTCGAACTCCCGGAGGTCGGCGGCTTCGGTGCTCTGGTCGATAGAGAGCATGGGAGCGGTGTGTCCGACCGTCTCCAGTTTTTCGAGCGGTTCGCCACCGACACGGTTCGTCGGACTGTTCGTCGTATCGAGGTCGAACGCACCTTCGAGCGCGACGAGACGAGAGAAGAGCGCGTCGTAGGCCGCATCTGAGATGAGTGGGTTGGCCTGCACGTAGTAGCGGTGGTCGTGTTCGCGGATGGCCTCGCGGAGGAGACTGGCCTGTCGCTCGGCGTCGTCACGGTCGAGCGACTCGGCGGGTTCGAACTCGGTCGGCGGGTCCCGAAGATACGGGTTCGACTCAGAATCGGCGTCGGCGTCACTCATTGGTCGATGTGTCGAACGGATTGCGGGTAAACGCTCCGGGCGCAGACTGTGTCCTCGAAGCCGCCGGCCCTGTTCAGGCGAAGAGATACGCCACACCGAGCGCGGTCATGAAGATGCCACCGAAGCGAGTGAGTGTCACGTTCCAGTCGGCGGGCTCGACCTCGTCCCACGACGTCTTGCTCCCGATAGCGTCGAGTTGTTCGAGAAAACGCGTGACTTGGTAGGGCTTGACGGCACCGGAGAGGCCGATGGCGAGAAAGCCGACACCGACCACGAACAGATGCTCGGTCATACATCGACTGTTCGACGAATCGACATGAGTGTTCGGGCCATCGGGCTCGATTCCCCTCTCTGTCGGGTGTTTTCGACGTGGCTCACAACTCGTGGGCAACGCTTGCCGTAACTGGCAGTTATTCCCTGCTACAGAATTATGCATCTCATACATGACCCGAGGTTTCCGCACTCGTGGCCTCCACGCCGGACAGGAACCGGACGCAGCCACAGGGGCCCGTGCCCCACCACTCTATCAGACCACGTCGTACGTCTTCGACGACGCTGACCACGCTGCAGACCTCTACGCACTCGAATCCGACGGTGACGTGTACTCGCGTATCTCGAACCCGACGACTCGCATCCTCGAACGCCGACTCGCCGCCCTCGAAGCAGGCGTCGACGCAGTGGTCACCTCCTCGGGAATGGCCGCTCTCGACGCTATCACCACTGTCCTCGCCTCCGCCGGCGACAACGTCGTCCTCGCCGAGGACATGTACGGCGGCACCTCGTCGTACTTCTCGAAGACCGCCACCCGACGAGGTATCGAACCACGAACCGTCGAGACGTTGGACACGGACGCCTACGCCGACGCCATCGACGAGAACACCGCGTTCGTCCACGTCGAGACGGTGGCGAACCCATCCCTGAAGACGCCCGATTTCGAGGCCATCGCCGACGTGGCTCACGACAATCGCGTCCCACTCGTCGTCGACAACACGTTCGCCACACCCGCGCTCTGTCGCCCCATCGAACACGGCGCCGACATCGTCTGGGAGTCCACGACGAAGTGGATTCACGGGTCGGGAACGACTGTCGGCGGCGTCGTCGTCGACGGCGGAACCTTCCCGTGGGACGCAGCGGACTACGACGAACTCTCGGGCGAGAACCCCGCCTTCGGCGTCGACTTCGTCGAACGGTTCGGTGAGCGAGCGTTCTCACAGGTCGTCCGTCACCGTGCCGTCAGGAGCACCGGCGGTTGCCAGTCTCCGTTCGACGCGTGGCAGACGATTCAGGGGCTCGAAACGCTGGCGCTCCGGATGCGCGCCCACTGCGAGAACGCCCGTATCGTCGCCGAGTTCCTCCGCGACCACGAGGCCGTCTCGTGGGTGTCGTACCCCGGATTCGAAGACCACGAGACCCACGACCTCGCGTCGAAATATCTCGAAGGCGGATACGCCGGCATGGTCACGTTCGGCCTCGAAGGTTCCGACGACCAGGCCTCCTACGAGGCCGCCAAGACTGTCTGCGAGTCGGTCGAACTCGTGAGTTTCCTCGCGAACATCGGCGACGCGAAGACGCTCTTGATTCACCCCGCATCGACGACGCACGCGCAACTCTCCCACGACGAACAACGCGCGGCGGGCGTCGCTCCCGACATGCTTCGCCTCTCGGTCGGCATCGAAGACGCCGCCGACATCGTCGCCGACCTCGACCAGGCAATCGAACAGGCACTGGCCGAACGAGCGGACGACGAGCGAACACCGATACTGACGGAGGAACCATGAGTCGCGGACGAGTCGCACCCGGCCGAAAAGTGGAGTCGGAGGTCGTCGACCTCGGCGAGTTCCGCTTCGAATCGGGTGAGGCGATTCCCAACCTGCAGGTGGCGTACGAAGCCTACGGGGAGTTCACCGGCGACAACGCCGTCGTCGTCTGTCACGCCCTCACCGGAAGCCAACACGTCGCTGGTCACGGGAGCGGGGCCAGTGTCTCGGGACAGGCCCGTGCGTGGTGGTCCGACATCGTCGGCCCAGGCAAGGCAATCGACACGAACGAGTACTACGTCGTCTGTGTGAACGTCCCCGGGTCTTGTTACGGGTCGAGCGGCCCCGCAAGCGACAGCCCAGACGGGGAACCGTGGGGAGTCGACTTCCCACCAGTCACCGTCACCGACTGGACACGCGCACAGCGCCTCCTCCTCGACCACCTCGGTATCGGCCGGCTCCACGCCGTCGTCGGCGGGTCCGTCGGTGGGATGAACGCCCTCGACTGGGCCGTTCAGTATCCCGACGACGTAGACCGTCTCGTCGTCGTCGCGGCGGCGGCGCGTCTCGACCCGCAGTGTCTCGGCCTCGACGCCGTCGCACGCCGGGCGATTACGACCGACCCGAACTGGAACGGCGGTGACTACTACGGCGACGACAGTCCCGACCCAGAGGGTGGACTCGGATTGGCACGCCAAATCGGCCACCTAATGTACCTCTCGAAGGACTCGATGGACCGCAAGTTCGGCCGACGGTCCGCTGGTCGTGGTGGCCGTGGGGATACGTACCCTGCGGACCCGGCGGCAGCGTTCTTCCCGTACCGCGAGGTGGAGTCGTACCTCGACTACCAAGCCGAGAAGTTCTCCGAACGGTTCGACGCGAACTCCTATCTGTACCTCACCCGCGCCATGGACGACTTCGACCTCTCGGAGGGGTACGAGTCCGATTCGGCCGCTCTCGCGGCGTTCGAGGGCGAAGCACTACTCGTCTCGTTCACCGGCGACTGGCACTTCACCACCGAGCAATCGGAGTCGCTGGCAGAGTCGTTCCGCCGAAACGACGCACCCGTCGCACACCACGTCATCGAGTCCGACCACGGCCACGACGCCTTCCTCGTCGAACCGGAGAAGGTCGGGCCACCACTCGACGACTTCCTCACTGCGGGAGTCGCTGGACGCGCTGTGACAGACACGCTCGCCGACAGCAGCGAACCCGAGTCGGAGAAGGACTTCGCACCGGTTCACTCGTCGCTGTTCAGTCGATAGCGTGTTGATTCCCTCGGGATTTTGCGGTGCTGAGCATCGCGTGCAACTTCGTCACAGACACCGGCGGGATTTGCGCTCGCCACCTTGCTTTAGCCCTGTCCTGCCGACTCTCTGTACATGAGTGACGACACGCCCGGGTTCCACACCCGGAGCCTTCACGCAGGACAGGACCCCGACCCAGAGACGGGTGCTCGCGCACCACCGCTGTATCAGACCACGTCGTACGTCTTCGACGACGCCGCCGATGCCGCGGCACAGTTCGCGCTGAAAAAGCCCGGCCACATCTACTCGCGCCTGATGAACCCGACCGTCGGCATGCTCCAAGAGCGTCTGGCATCGCTCGAAAGCGGTGTCGGTGCCGTCGCAACCTCGTCCGGGATGGCCGCGTTCGACCTCGTGAACTTCCTTCTCGCGTCGGTGGGCGACAACATCGTCTCCGCGTCGTCGCTGTACGGCGGAACCTACACGTACCTCACCCACTCGGTCGAACGCCGCGGCGTCACCACCCGCTTCGTCGACACCCTCGACGTAGACGCCTACGAGGAGGCAATCGACGAGGACACCGCGTTCGTCCACCTCGAAACCATCGGCAATCCGGCGCTCGTGACGCCCGACATCGAAGCCATCGCTGACGTCGCACACGACCACGGTGTGCCACTCGTCGTCGACAACACGTTCGCGACGCCGTACCTCTGCAACCCCATCGAACACGGTGCCGACATCGTCTGGCAGTCGACGACGAAGTGGATTCACGGCGCCGGCACGACCATCGGCGGCGTCCTCATCGACGGTGGCACCTTCCCGTGGGGCGAGTACGCCGACGACTACCCTGAGATTGCAAAGCCGAACCCGGCGTACCACGGCGTCAACTTCGACGAGACGTTCGGTCCCGCCGGATTCACCTACGCCGCCATCGCCCGCGGTCTCCGCGACCTCGGGAACTCCCAGTCGCCGTTCGACGCGTGGCAGACGCTCGAAAAACTCGAATCGCTCCCGCTTCGGATGCGTGCCCACTGTGAGAACGCACAGGCCGTCGCGGAGTTCTTAGACGACCACGAGAAGGTGTCGTGGGTGAACTACCCCGGTCTCGAATCCCACGAGACCCACGAGGAAGCCTCGAAGTACCTCTCGGGTGGCTACGGTGGCATGATTACGTTCGGACTGGCCGACGGCTACGAGGCCGCGAAAGGGACCGTCAACAACGTCGAACTCGCGTCACTCCTCGCCAACGTCGGCGACGCGAAGACGCTCGTCATCCACCCCGCGTCGACGACTCACCAGCAACTCACCGAAGACGAACAGGCCGCCGCTGGCGTCACGCCCGACATGGTCCGTCTCTCGGTCGGTATCGAAGACGTCGACGACATCATCGCCGACCTCGACCAGGCGATTCGCTCGGCGTCGAACTGAGGTCGCCGTCGGCGGTCACCGAACCGAGCGTTCGACCGCCGCCCCTTTTGCAGATGAGCGGGAATGAGAGTTCGTGGTAGAAGCACTCCTCTTCGTCGGACTCCTGGTGGCAGTGTTCGTCGGGTTCAACATCGGCGGGTCGTCGACCGGGGTCGCTTTCGGGCCGGCCGTCGGGAGCGACGTGCTCGGCAAACTCGCCGCCGCGGCGTTGATGACCGGGTTCGCGCTGCTGGGTGGCTGGACCATCGGGCGCGAAGTCGTCGCCAAGATGGGCGGGGAAATCGTCCCACAGAGCGAGTTTACCCTCGCGGCGAGCGTCGCCGTCCTCTTCTTCGTCGGGTTGGCGCTCTTGGTCTCCAACACGTTCGGCGTCCCCGCGTCCACGTCGATGACGGCAGTCGGTGCCATCGCTGGCCTCGGCCTCGCCCGTGGCTCTCTCAACTCCGACGTGATGCTCGAAATCATCTCGTGGTGGATCGTCGCGCCCGTCATCGCGTTCTGGATTTGCGCGGTCATCGGCCGCTACGTCTACCCGTATCTGGACGCGTGGCTCAAACTCGACCAGAGTCCGGGTGCGCTGGTCGTCCTCGACCGCGACGGGTCGATTCCGCGTCCACGACTCGGCCCGAACACGACCTATCGCGAGTTCGGGAGTACGATTCTCGTCGTCGTCGTCGCCTGTTACATGGCGTTCTCTGCAGGCGCCTCGAACGTCGCCAACGCCGTCGCGCCACTCGTCGGCAACGGCGCAGTCGACATGAACACGGGTATCCTCATCGCCGGTGGCGCGATTGGACTCGGTGCGTTCACGATCGCTCGTCGGACGCTCGACACCGTCGGAAACGACCTCACCGAACTCCCCATCCTCGCGGCGCTCATCGTCGAAGCGGTGAGTGCGTCGCTCATCTCGTTCCTCTCGGCAATCGGTATCCCTGCGAGTCTGGCGGTGAGCGCGACGATGTGTATCGTCGGCCTCGGGTGGGGTCGTGCGACCCGGACCGTCACGCTCGGTGATGCACTCAGTGGCGGCGAAGCACCGAAAGTGTCGGTCAACGCTCTCGCTGCGGAACGCGAAGACAAGGTCCCGAAAATCGGTGAAGAGGCACCCGACGAACTCTCTGCCCACGACTTGTTCGACCCCGGAACGACCGGGCGTGTCATCTTCTTCTGGTTGCTCACGCCCTCCCTGTCGGCAATCGCTTCCTACGCCCTGTTCTCTTCGAGCGTCTTCTGACGGGCGACTGCCCGAGGAAGTGACATTCGGATAACAGTCTACTGTGACTGAGTCGGTCACGCTGGCCAGTTTCGGCGTACGGAACAGCAAAGTCTAATGGTGTGGCCTCCGAACCGCTTGTTGATGCCCACGGTAACCTACCTCAACTACGAAACTCTCGACGACCAGGGCTGGGACCTCGACGACGAGGACCTCTTCGACAAGGCTGCTGACGCTGGCCTCGACGCAGAGGACTTCGGTGAACTCGAAGTCAACCAGGGCGAATACATCCTCGAAGCCGCGGAAGCACAGGGCTACGACTGGCCCTTCAGCTGCCGCGCAGGTGCCTGTGCGAACTGTGCTGCCATCGTCAAGGAAGGCGACATCGAGATGGACATGCAGCAGATCCTCTCCGACGAGGAAGTCAACGACAAGAACGTCCGTCTGACCTGCATCGGTTCGCCAACGGCTGACGAGGTCAAGATCGTCTACAACGCGAAGCACCTCGACTACCTGCAGAACCGCGTCATCTAAGACGCCAACTCAGAACTTTCTTTCGACGCCGACCGGTGAGCGGTAGCGCTGTCCTGAACGACAGTCTGTTCTCACAAGCCGACAGGAACTTGTCACGCTGAGTGGTCGGTCTGGACGTGTCACAGTCCCTCGAATCCCTCCCCGACGAATTCGACGTCTCCCTCCCCCACGAAGCACGCGAATTGGGGCGACTGAGCCTCTTTCTCGTCTGCATCACGCTCACCATCGGACTCGCGTACTGGCTCAACCTCAGACTCCGGGGCGTTCCGGTCGTCGGCCCGCTCTCGGCGTACGGAGTCGCCGGACTCGCCCTGCCGACGCTCACGTACGCGAAGTACCGTGGTCTCGACGTCTCGATTTCCCTGCCACGACCGACACAGGTCGGCAACGTCGCTGCCGTCGTCTTCACGCCACTGCTCGCCATTCTCGCGACGAGCGTCGCCACGATGGTGGCGTTCGACACGTCGTTTGCCGCGCTCGTCGGGTGGACGTACGCCCCACAGTCATCCCTCTTTGGCATCCTCCCGAGAGCCACCAAATTCTCGGTTCTCGGTCGCGGGTGGTACGGCCTCCTCGTCGTGGTACTCGTCGAACTCCTGCGAAGTCGAGTCGGGATGCGTTCGACGCACGCCGCCGCGTTCACGGCGGCAGCAGGACTGTACTTTCACTCGGTACTCAGAGACACTGGCCTCTCACTCGTCACCGCTGCCGCAACGTGGCGGTTCTACGCCTTCGCTGTCGTCCTCGTGGCTACCATCGCCGGCGGCATCACGCTCGGATTTATCTATCGAGGCGCAATCGAGCGTTCACTCCGCGTCGTCTACCGACCGCTCTACGTTCCGGTGTTCGCACTCGGACTCTTTCTCTTCGCTGCGTTCGTCACCATCTTGGCAGAGGTCCCGGGTGGATTCGAACACGCGCTGTGGGCACTCGCCTTCGGGTCCGCAGCACTCGGCTACGAGCGCACCGACTCGGTTTGGGTGCCGGTCGTGGTGATGTTCGTCTTCGACGTTGGGTTTCGTCTGGTCCACTTCTTCGAAGTCGCCGTGTTCTGACCCTGCTCAGTTTCAGGATTGATACCCTTCCCGAACACCTAACTCCCCTGCCCCCCGTCTGCCGGTATGTTCGGTATCGGTACGCTCCCCGACCTCTTGCGACTGGTCGTCGTCCCCGTCCTCGCGTGGACCGCGTGGCGCGACATTCGCACGCGGCGCGTCCCCAACGTCGTCTGGTACCCGCTGGCGGCGCTGGGGCTCGCCTTGCTCGCGTGGGAACTGTTCGGCCACCTCCCCGTCGAGACGGTGTTCGACCGACTCTATCTCATCCGCGTCGGCGTGAGCGTCTTCTTCGTCATCCCGCTTTCGTACCTGTTCTGGCGACTCGGTGGCTTCGGGGGTGCCGACGCCAAGGCACTCATGGTGTTCGCCATCCTGTTGCCGACGTTCCCGAGTTACACCGTCGGCGAACTGGTGTTCCCTCTCGAACGGACTGCCCTCGGCGTCTTCTCGATGACTATCCTCACGAACACTGTCATCGTCGGCCTCGCCTACCCGTTGCTCCTCGCCGCTCGCAACCTCGCGGCCGGTGAGTTCGAATTTCCGCTGTCGTTCGTCGGCCGGCGCGTCACCGTGCCGTCGCTCGCGACGACTCACGGGCGCCTGTTCGAGTCGGCCGACGGCATCACGCGAAACGGCCTCGACCTCGACGCGCTTCGGATGTATCTTCGCTGGCGTGGTCTGACGCTCTCGGACCTCTGCGAAAATCCACAGGCTCTCCGCGACCCGGAGACGATTGGTGAGACGTTCGAACCGACTGACGGTGCGGTCCACCGTGCAGTGAGTACGGATGGGGGACTCACCATCGACGACGACGGCACTGCAGACCCGGAACCCGTCGAAGAGACCGGTTCAGACACGGACTTCGACGACCCGTGGGGTGCGGCCGAATTCTTGGACAGCATCGACGGCTCTGCCTACGGAACGACCCCCGAGAAACTCCGAGGCGGTCTCGAACTCGTGACGACCCGCGACTCCGTCTGGATTTCGCCGGGCATCCCGTTCATCGTCCCGATGTTCGTCGGTCTCGTCGTCGCATTCCTCTACGGCGACATCCTCTTCGGCGTCCTCAGCGCGGTTGGAATCGCCTGACCGATGCTGTCTGCGGACAGGTCGCTGGCGTGTGACGACGCACAAGAGATAACCCCCGTCACCTCGTGGCCCGAATCATGACGGTCGATGTCGACTTCGGTGAGGACGGACTCGTCCCCGCCGTGGCACAGGATGCGGAGTCCGGGGAGGTTCTCATGCTGGCGTACGTCTCGCCGGAGGCCCTCGAACGGACGCTCGAAACGGGCCGGGCACACTACTACTCGCGGAGTCGCGACGAACTCTGGGAGAAGGGCGCATCGAGCGGCCACACACAGAACGTACAGGAAGTCCGCGTCGACTGTGACGCCGACACGCTGCTGTATCTCGTCGACCAGAACGTCGGCGCGTGCCACACTGGCCACCGGTCGTGTTTCTACCGGACCATCGACGGTGAGACCGTCGGTGAACGCGTCTTCGACCCCGACGCCGTCTACGACGGCGAGTAACCGAATGGCGCATCGACAGAAGAGATGGTAAACGCAGTCACCGTCGTGGCGTCCGTCGCCGGGCTCGGGTGCTTCGCACTCGGTGCCAGACACCTCAAGAGTGCTGCTGCCGCCCGACGCGTGACTCGGTCGGACGACCCCGAGTTCGTCCTCGACCCAACCCGTGAGGCCCCGCCGGACGACGAACTCGACGGCGACGACCTCGAACGCGGGTTCATGCTGCTCGTCTTCGGAGCGCTCGCGCTGGTCTTCGCGGCGATTAGTCTGTAGAAACGGACCAGTAAGAGAAACGCTGTTTCCCGGTTCTTACAGGTCTGCTATCGCAGCGCGGAGCGCGTCTTCGGCGTCTTCTGCCAGTTCGGTCGCCCGTTGTTCGCTCCGACCTTCGGCGTAGATTCTGACTTTGGGTTCGGTTCCCGACGGTCGCACGAGCACCCACGCGTCACCGTAGTCGAGGCGGTAGCCATCGGTCGTGTTCGGCGTCGCGTCGGCGGCCGCAGCGTACTCGTCGGCGGCGTTGAGCATCGCCGTCAGCTCCGCTTCAGTGTCGTACTCGATGTTGATGCGGACGTTGTAGTAGTCTTGATACGGTGCGACGACTTCGCTCGCCGGACGTTCGGCGACGAGTTCGAGGAACTTCGCCGCGATGTAGGCGCCGTCGCGGACGAGACGGTAGTTCGGGAAGAAGACGCCGCCGTTGCCCTCGCCGGCGACGGGGACGTTCGTCCCTGCGCGCCAGAGTTCGCGGATACGAGTGATGAGGTTCGTCGCGCCGATGGGTGTGAGTTCGAGGTCGGCACCGACCTCTTCGCAGACGTCGACGAGTCGTTGCGAGACGTTGACTGCAGAGACGGTGGCGTCGCCCGGTTCGAGGAAGGCCGCAGCGAGGGCGGCAAGCGAGGCCTCACCGGAGATTGACTCGCCGTGTTCGTCGACGAAGACGGCACGGTCGGCGTCACCGTCGTGTGCGATGCCGATATCGGCGTCCGTCGCGCGGACGAGTCGTTCGAGGTCACGGAGGTTCTCTGGGACCGGTTCGGACTCTCGGCCGGGGAAGTGACCGTCCGGTTGGGCGTTGACTGTGCGGACTTCACAGCCGAGTTCGCGGAGGAAGTCGGGCGTGACGAGCGACCCGGCGCCGTGGCCAGTGTCGAGTGCGACGGTGAGGTTCGCGTCGGCGATGGCCTCGCGGTCGACGCTGGCGAGGAGTTCCTCGCGGTAGTCGTCGTTCGCGGTGTCGACCGACCGGCAACTGCCGACTTCGTCCCACGCTGCAACGTCGAACTCTTCGGTGAGGATGTGGTCTTCGATGCGCTCTAACTCCTCGACAGAGAGTTCCACGCCGTCCTCACCGACGAGTTTGACACCGTTGAACTCGGGTGGGTTGTGTGACGCGGTGATGACGACGCCCGGAATCGACTGGTCTTCGCAGTACCGGACGGCGGCGGGCGTCGGCACCACGCCGAGGTCGTCAACGTCGACGCCGACGCTCGCGAGGCCGGCGCTGGCAGCGTTGACGAACATCTCTCCTGTGGTTCGAGTGTCGCGTGCGATGGCGACGCGGTCTGCTGTCCAGACCGTCCCGGCAGCCTTAGCGACGCGGAGGACGAATTCCGGTGTGAGGCTCTCACCCACCACACCGCGCGTCCCGCTGGAACCGAAGAGTTTCATTGAGTGTGTCTGGATTCCCCCACGACAAAGCCGTTCCGAACTGTTGCTTCACGACTTACAGAACGTTCTGTCCCCGATGTCACCGCATTCGTACAGAACGTTCTGTCCCCGATGTCACCGCATTCGGTGCGTTTAGGCACGTCGCACGCTCACGATGGCGTATGTTCCCGGAGTTCGAAGTTATCCCCGCTGTCGACATGCAAGGTGGCGAAGTCGTGCAACTCGTTCAGGGCGAACGCGGCACCGAAAAGACCTACGGCGAACCAGTCGAGGCCGCACGTCGGTGGGTCGACGCAGGTGCGAAGACGCTCCACCTCGTCGACCTCGACGGTGCCTTCGAGGGTGAACGAAAGAACGCACCGGCAGTCGACGCCATCCTCGACGCGGTGGACGTCCCCGTCCAACTCGGCGGTGGCATCCGCACCGCCGACGACGCTCGTGCGCTCTTCGAGCGAGGAGTCGACCGCGTGATTCTCGGAACCGCGGCCGTCGAAAACCCGGACATCGTCTCGGAACTCGCCGAGGACTACCCCGACGGCGTGATGGTCAGCCTCGACGCGAAAGATGGTGAAGTCCTCGTCTCCGGGTGGACCGAAGGGACCGGTCTCGACCCCGCCGAGGCCGCCGCTCGCTACGAGGAACTCGGTGCTGCAGCAATCTTGTTCACCGACGTAGACGTCGAGGGACAACTCGAAGGCGTCCACCTCGAAACGACGTCCCGCGTCGTCGACGCGGTCGACATTCCCGTCGTCGCCTCCGGCGGCGTCGCCTCTCTCGACGATATCGAAGCGCTCCGAGACGTCGACGCGGCGGCCACCGTCGTCGGCACTGCGCTCTACGAAGGCCGATTCACGCTCGAAGAAGCGATGGACGTCTAATCCGTCGGTTGCGACCGCATTACAGTTACAGGCGAATGTACTGCCCGACGAGTGCGGCAACGCTGTCGACGGCTCCGTAGACGCCGACGGCGACGAACAGCACGCCGATGAGTACAGTTTCCAATCGCGACGTGGCGAGGAAGGGGCCAGCGAGGACGAGCATACTGAGGGTCACCACGTCGCGTTTCGGGTTCAGCCCGTGTGTCGACGTCGCCTCGGGGACGGGTTCTGACGCAGTTTCACGCGCGCTTCGTGACCCACCGTCTGGTGCTTCCTCTGACGAACCTCCGTCCAACGAGTGTGACATCACGTCTCTCCTCCTCGTTAGCGGTTGTTCTGCGTGCCATCGCCGAGTACCGTCGCGCCTGCTGCCAGTGCGACGAGTACGAGGCCGAGCGCTACAACCATCTCTGATTGCGCAGTCAGCAGTAGTCCACCCACGCAGATGGTGTACCCAGCCACCAGCGCACCCTTTCGATGCATACACCAGTCTATCCGTCTGAAGATATGAACTTCAGGCAGACGGACGTCTGACGTTCGACAGGAAACTGGTGTTTCAGCGGCTCTTCGGTGGAATCAGTCGCTCGTCCACTGACTGGCCCCACCACAGCCGGGAACCTGCCGGCGATTCACGCTCGTTCGGACACCGCCGACGAGAATCCCTATATGCACGGCCTCCCTCGAACGCGACATGAGCGACGCCGACCGAACCGCGGCCGTCTCCCGTGAGACGTCCGAGACGACCATCGACGTGACACTCACCATCGATGGCGACGGCGACGCCGCCGTCGACACCGGCATCGGATTCTTCGACCACATGCTGGAAGCCTTCGCCAAACACGGGCTGTTCGACCTGACGGTCCAGTGTGACGGTGACCTCCACATCGACGATCACCACACCGTCGAGGACGTGGCGATCGTCCTCGGCGAGGCGTTCACGGAGGCACTGGGCGACAAGCGCGGTATCGTCCGCTACGCCGACCGAAAGGTCCCGCTCGACGAGGCCGTCGCATCCGTCGTCGTCGACGTGTCTGGCCGGCCGTTCTTCGAATTCTCCGGTGAGTTCTCACAACCGTACGTCGGCGAGTTCACGAGCGTCATGGCCGAACACTTCTGCATGTCGCTGGCGATGAACGCGGGACTCACACTCCACGCCGGCGTCGACGGCGAAAACGCCCACCACGAAGTCGAAGCGCTGTTCAAGTCGCTCGCGCGCTCACTCGACGATGCGACTCGCGTGGACCCGCGGCGCTCCGACACGCCGAGTACGAAAGGAAAACTCTAGGCCGCCTCAGGGTTTTCGAAGCGTTCCGTCGTCGTCGACGAGGAGCCCGCGCTCGACTGCGTAGTCGAAGATATCCGCGACTTCCTGGTCGTCGAGGTCGTATGCGTTCGACGCCAACGCTTCGACGTCTCCCCGCTCGACGGGGAACTCGCGGTTCTGGAGGATGCGGACGACTTTTCGGAACTGTGGTGGCTCTGCTGGCGTGTCGTCGTCAGCGACCGTCTCTTCAGGCTCTACGTCGTCGTCGTGAGCTTCGCCGTCGTCTGCCTGAACTGAGTCGACTTCGAGAGGGTCGGTGTCGTCTTCGGCTTCGTCTGGGGAGTCGTGGTCGGCCGGTTCGGGTGGCGTCGGTGTGGTGTCGACCGCTTCAGACTGTGCCTGATGGGCCGATGAACTCTGTTCGTCGACGCCATCGGACTGCGTCCGGTTGCCTGCCGAGGTTCCCTCGGCAACGTCGCCGGACTGTGCCCGGCGGGCCGACGAGCTTTGCTCGTCGACTTCGGTGTCGACACCCAGTCGCGTGAGAAGCGGTGCGATGACGTCGGTCAGCGTCTCTTCACAGTGTCCACAGAGGGCGACCCGTTGCTGGTCCGTTGCCGGCGTGAATTCCGGTGGCAGCACCTCGAAGACGCCGACGGCGTCAGCGCCACAGAAGTCGCACGTACGTAGTTCGCGCATGCACGAGGCGTCTTCGCCGCGACGGTTAAACCCTCTTGCCGAGGGGGTCGCTTCGGCTGTGTGAAAACGGGGTCACCGGTGTCCAGTCGTGCGTTCGACATACCACTTAATGTAGCTGGCCGTAAACCTGCGAAACGACGAATGTTCGACGAGATTATGGAGAAGTTCGAAGGCAGCCCGAGCCAACAGGCTGTCATTCGGCTCCTCTTGGAACGTGGCTTCTCCGTGAACGACCAGGGACGGGTCGTTTCGGGCGGCATCGAGATTCCGAACACCGGTATCGCCCGCGAGGCAGGCGTCGACCGACGCGTCGTCGATTCGACGACCGATGCAATTCTCGCAGACGAGGAACTCCGACGCATCTTCCAGAACATCTCGGCGATTCCGAGTCTGATGGACCTCGCGCCGGTCCTCGACCTGTCCGTACTCACCGTCGAGGTTGCGAACGCCGACGAACCGGGTATCGTCGCCACCGTCACCTCGAAACTCGCCGACGCTGGAATCTCTATCCGCCAGACGATTAGCGAAGACCCCGAATTCACCGACGACCCGAAACTCTACATTATCACGGACGAAGCCATCCCCGGCGAGCTTCTCAACGACCTGTCGAACCTCGATTTCGTCCGACGCATCACCATCGCCTGACGGGCCAACCGCCTGTTCGCCCGACACAAATTCTGTCAGTCTAGCAATAACACTCTTATAATAAATCGTGTTATCTAGCCGCATGGCTCAGGTCCGAAACTGCATGTGCTGTGGGACGCAGATATCGGAGACACGCAACCTCTGCGGCGTCTGCATCCAAAACGGGTGTACGCCGTACACGAACGCGTGTGGGCAGTGACCTGACGACTGGACGACCTCGGTCCGGTGGGAACCCTTTTCCATGCCGCGACGCCAACTCGCAGTCATGACTGACGCCTACCGTACCGTCGCGGACCGGGCCGAAGCGCGGTTCGAGGTCAGCGGTTCAGAGTTCATCGGCTACATCACACCCGCCGAGACGGTCGAAGACGCGGAGGCGTTCATCGACGAAATCGAGGAGCGACATCCAGACGCGACACACAACGTTCCTGCGTATCGCGTTCCTGCTGGCTCTGCGTCGTCGGCCGTTCCGGGCGGCGGGAACGTCATGCTCCGCGAGTACCAGAGCGACGATGGCGAACCAACCGGGTCGTCCGGCAAACCAGCACTCAACGTCCTCGTCCAGCAAGACGTGCGCAACGTCGCCGCCGTGGTGACACGGTACTACGGCGGGACGAACCTCGGCGTCGGCGGCCTCGCCCGCGCCTACTCTCGCGCCGTCAAAGAGGCGCTCGACGCCGCCGGCATCGTCGAAGAGATTCCACACGAACGGTTCACTGCGACGGTCGACTACGACGACTCCGGCGACGTTCGTGGCATCCTCGAATCGACGGGTGTCGAGTTCGAGGCCGACTACGACCAGCGCGTCTCCTTTTCGGTTCGTGTTCCTATCGACGACGCTGACGGACTACGTGACAGACTCCGGAGTGCGACGAGCGGTCGCGTCGAAATAGAATAAAAAGCGCCGACGTTAGTCGGACGGTTCGGGCGAGCCTGCTGGGGTCTCGCGCTTTCCTTGTTCTGCTTCACGGCGGTTCTTCAATGCGAGTGCACCGAAGAGGACGCCACCAGCGAAACGCATCGCCAGGTCGACGGTGACCGTGTTGGGGACGGTTCCGACGAGTCCGAGTGCGCCACCGAGGTCGAACACAGCGTTCAGGAGCAACATCGGTGCCATGAGCAGGAACGCGGCGATGGCGAACAGGCCGCGCTCGACACGACTGACGCGACTGTAGAAGTACCCGATAACCGTCGCCCCCAGCGCGATGACGCCGATGAAGACGCCAATGACGGGGATGAGAATCTCGGGGATGGAGTACGCGAAGTCGGTGAGGTCTGCAAACGTGACGGTCGTCGCTGCCTCACCACGGCCGCGGAGGAGCAAGATACCCGGTGTGAGTGCGAACGCGAACGGGACGACTGCCTTGTTGAGTGACAGCGAGAACGCTTGGACCCCGGTCTGGAACGGGTCAGACCGGGCGATACCAGACGCGGCATACGCTGCCACTGCGACCGGTGGTGTGATGTCTGCAATCACCCCGAAGTACAGGATGAACAGGTGTGCTGCGAGCAGTGGGATGTCCGACGACTGTGCAATCGCCGGGCCGAGGAGGGAGACGAGGATAATGTACGTCACCGTCGTCGGCATCCCCATTCCGAGGATGATAGAGGCGATTGCGGTGAACAGCAGAAGCAGGACGATAGAACCGCCTGCGACTGCCTTGATGAGGGCCGTCAGGTTCGGTCCGAGACCCGTCGCACTGACGACGCCGGGGATGATACCCGCGGCGGCGACAGCGACGACGACTTCGGTCGAGGTTCGCGCACCGGAGTCCATCGACTTGCCGATGAACGTCACGTAGCGGAACGCGTTGATGTCCGACAGCGACGGTCGAGAGATGGCGTTGGCGAGGTGGTCAGATGCTTCGTCGACGGCTTCGTCGAACTCGAGCAGTTCTGACTCGAGGGCCGGTCGGGCGAGCATCACCACGAGGCTGACGAAGATGGCGATGATACCGAGTTCGCCTGCGGCCGCGAGCACTGCGCCAGTGATGCTCAGCGCCGGACCGCTGCCGCCGGTGATGGCGTCGATGAGGCCGACGCCGGTGGCAGCGTACGCACCGATTTGTGCGACGAAGAGGGCCACGATGCCGCCGATGAGCGGGATACGGGTCCGCTCGTTGTACGCAGAGACGACGGCCAGCAGCGCCATGATGGCGATGAGCGTGAACCACGCGGACCGTGCGACGGTCAGACGCTCGATGAGGAGGTAGTACAGCAACAGTGCAATCGGGATGAGGTAGAACCACCCGCGAGAGAGGTGCGAACGGAGGTTGACGACCTCGGAACGGTCGAGACCACCGATGTTGGCACGGGTCGCTTCGAGGTGGACCATCACCCACACACCGAAGAAGAACACGACGGCGGGAATCGCCGCCGCGATGATAATCTCCGAGAACGGCACGCCGATGAACTCGATCATCAGGAAGGCGGCCGCACCCATGACCGGCGGGAGAATCTGCCCACCGGAGGACGCAGATGCCTCGACGGCACCGGCGAACTCAGACCGGTAGCCAGACCGCTTCATCAGCGGAATGGTGAACGCACCGGTGGTCACGGTGTTCGCAATCGAGGACCCGGAGATGGTCCCCATGAACCCGGACGCGAGGATAGACGCCTTCGCCGGGCCACCCTTGCGGGTCCCCGTCGCGGCGTACGCGAGGTCGATGAACCACTGACCGGCACCGGACATCTCCAAGAACGCCCCGAACAGGATGAAGATGTAGATGAACTGCACAGAGACGGTGACCGGGATACCGAACACACCGTTTTCAGTGTTGTACCAGAGGTTCTGGATGATGTTCGGCCACGTCCCTTCCGGGATGGAGAGGACGCCGATGAGCGGCATCGACGGCGAGATGAGGTAGCCGAATCTGGCGTAGACGATGAACGAGGCGACGATGAGCGTCAGGTAGAACCCGAGCGAGCGTCGGGTCGCTTCGAGCACCAAGAAGACGCCGACGATGCCGAGGAAGAACGGGTAGGAGACGTCGGCCAGTGGGATGCCGAGTGCGCTGATTGCCTCGGCGATAATTCCGAGCGGACCGAGGTACTCAGCGACCGACCGACCTGCTTCGAGACCGAAGATACGGAGTTGCTGAATCTCGGCCCACTCCATCACCATGTAGATGGCAGTCGCCGCCGCGAGGACGATGAAGAGAACGTCGAGAGGCGTGACACGTTCGCGTTCTGGGTCGACTGCGAGCCATCGAACGCCTCGTCGAACGGCGTCTGCGGCACGTGTCACGGGGTGGTCTTCGCCGAGACTCGATGCGAGCGATGGAACGACGCGCCCGAGTCGTGTGGCGAACGCGCCGTGGCCGGTCGTCGGCGGGAAGAGGATGAACGCCAAGATGAGCGCGAAGGCGACGTGAATCGAGTTCACCTGCAGGAGCTGCAGTGCGCCCAGCGACACTTCACCAACGAGGGGAAGGGTCACCGTGAAGTCGAAGCCACGTGCCGCCAGCCACATCTGGAACACCGAGAAGGAGATGGCGATGATTGAGGTGATGACAGCGGCCCACCCGGTTATCGTCCGTTTCCGGTCGATTCCCTCTAACATCTCCTGTGCCTGCTCTTCGGTTAGTTTGTCGCCTGTACTCTCTCCCGCACGGTCTTCCGGCGACTCGCCGCCGTCGGTTCGGACCGCTGGCGAGTCGTCGTGTACTCCCGTCTGGTCGGACCGTGGGGAATCACTGTGTTCGGTGGGGTCGTCGGTTCGACCCTCGTCGTGTGTTCTGTTCGTCATTGGTCAGTGGAGGGCGGCGTCGAGGACCGACTGGTTCGTGACACGAAGACGGACCGAGCGCGCATCGGAGAGCGCTACTAGGTCGTAGGTTTCGTCATCCACGTGGAGTTTGTGGCCGGCGATGTAGCCGGGTTTGACGTAAATCTCCTCCCAGCTTCCCTCTGGGTCGAAGACGTACGAGCCGTTTTCTTTGTGCACTTCAGCACGGGCGGGAAGGCCCCATCCGTACGACTCGAACTCCATTCTCGTCATCTCGAGTTCACCGTTTCGAACGGTGTACTCGTCGAGTACGCGCGTCTTTTCGACGCTGTGGTTGTACTCGATAGAGACGGTACTGTTCTCTTCGATGGCGACTGTCTTGAGACGCTCGCCAGTCTCTGCGTCCTCGACGACGAGTGCTTGTCCTGCTGGGACGGCGGCACTTCCCCCGACTGCGAGGGCTAACACCGCGACTGCGACGAGGATACGTGTGTAAATCGAATCAAGCATCGAAAGGATGGGGTAGTATAGTGCGGTTCGCTGGAAGACCCTGACGAATTAGCCGAAGTAGGCCTGTGCGCCGGGGTGCAGCTCGATGGACATCCCTTCTTGGGCGGTGTCCTTCGAGATGAAGTCCGTCTTGATGGTCAGGTCGTCGACGTTGTCGAAGATGGCGGCGGAGACGGCTTCGACGGTTGCGTCAGGCTGCTCGGCGTTGGTTGCAATCATCGCCTTGACGGCGATGGTCGGGACAGCGTTCTCGAGGCCGTAGGTGCCTGCCGGAATCTCGTCGTCCGCGTAGAACGGGGCGGCTTCCTCGGCGGCCGCACGGGCGTCACCATCGATGGGGACGATGCGCACGTCTTCGGTCGCAGCGAGCTCTTCGATGGCGCCAACTGGCCAGCCACCGACGACGAACGCAGCGTCGATGTCGCCGTTCTTGAGCTGGTCAGATGCCTGCGAGAAGCCAGTGTTCTGCTCGTTGTAGTCGGTGACACCGATCGCGTCGAGAATCTGGTTCGCGTTGACCTGCGTTCCGGAACCGAGGTCACCGGTGTTGATAGTCTTACCCGAGAGGTCCGACGGCGTCTCGACACCCGAGTCTGCGAGCGTGACGATATGAATCGTCTCAGGGTAGAGCGTGGCGACACCGCGGAGGTTCTCGACTGCGTTCCCCTGGAACGCTTCGATACCCGTTCCTTCACGGGCGAAGAACGCAACGTCGTTCTGAATCAGTGCGAAGTCGGCGTCGCCGCGAGCGAGACTGCCGACGTTCTCGACGGATGCACCGGTGGACTGAACCTGAACGGTGAGGTCGGTTGCGCCTTCGATGACGGACTTGAACTCGTTCGAGAGCGGGAAGTACGTCCCACCCGTTCCGCCTGCGTGCCACGAGATGCGGGACGAACCGCCGCCACCGTTGCCACCGTTGCTCTCGGTCGTGGTCTCCTCGCCACCAGTGTCTTCGGTCGTGGTCTCTTCGCCACCGTCGCCACCGTTGCCGCCGGTACAGCCGGCGAGGCCGGCGAGGCCGACTGCGCCTGTTGCAGCAATAAACTGTCTGCGGTCAAGTTTCCGAGTCATACAGTACCATTCGTATTAATCAATATATATTACTGTTCATGTCAGCACCAATAATGTGTATATTTTCACACTAACATTCATAAATTATTAGTTAAAAAATTGGGTTTAATCTGCGAGTTGTTAGCATAGTTCTATGTCAAAAATGTCACGTTAAAATGTCATCCGAACGTCTCCTATCGTGCGTGGAGGCGACTCTGTGAGAGGATGAATCTTCGTCGTCGGCCGATGTTCGACCCGAAATGAAGGGGTTCGGTGGGTTCGTGCCCGTCGTATCCTCTACTGTGACAATGTTTGTCACGGCATTCGACGGGGGTGTGGTTCGGGACGTTCGAGTCGAACGAAATTCGACTCCAGTCTGGTGGTTCTCGACCCGAAGAGAGGGGGTGTCGGCTCAGTCGACGATAATCTCCGAGTCGGACGACCCTGCGGACCCGTCCGACGCCTTCGGTGACATCTCGTCTTTGTATCGTGTTATCCAGTCGGCGAAGCAGTTCGGACAGAGTCGTTGGTCGTCGACCGTCGACCGGTCGACCTGCAGGCGCACGGCCCGAGCGAGTGCGTCTTCGACTGGTTGACCACAGCCGTCACACGGGTCACTCATCTTCGACTCCCTCCGCGAGTACGAGCGTCGTCCATGATTCGGAGTGCGCGGGTGGTAACTTAGTCGTTACCCGCGTTCGGTGCGACTGCGAACTTACGTGGTTCGGAATGCACGGTCACCGGCGTCGCCGAGGCCGGGGACGATGTACCCATCGTCGTCGAGGTAGTCGTCGATGGCGACCGTCAGGAGGTCGACTTCAGGGAACTGCTCGTGGACGCGAAGAAGTCCGTCGGGTGCCGAGACGGCCGAGAGGACGAACAGTTTCTCGGGGTCGACGCCCGCGTTTTCGAGGACGTGGTCGAGGACGGCACACATCGTCGACCCAGTCGCGAGCATCGGGTCGGCCACGATGACCGTGTCCTCTTTGGTAATCTCGGGAAGTTTCACGTAGTCGATGGTGATGGGGAAGCCCCCTTCCTCGTTCATGCCCGCATCTTCGTCGCGACCGGCGGAGATGACACCTTGCTTCGCACGTGGGAACGCTTTGAGCAGTCCCTCGACGAACGGCGTCGCAGCACGGAGAACGTTGATGATGACCACGTTGTCGAGGCCTTTCACGCGCTCGCCAGTCGTCTCCTGAAGCGGCGTCTGGATGGTCACGTACTCGGTCTCCATCGCCCCGTCGATAATCTCGTAGCCACAGATGCGGCCGAGTTTGACGAGGCCTTTGCGGAACGCGACCTGCGTCGTCTGGACGTCTCGGAGGCGCGAGAGTGTGTCCTTCGCCAGCGCGTGCGTGATGAGGTACGCGTCGTCTCGGTCTTCGATGGGCATCTTACCGAATAAGCGGATTCCCGAAGGACATAAATGCGGCTATCGGCCGCCAGCGGCCCCCTGCGAGTAGTTCACGAGTGGGCCGCGAACGTGTCTCACTGCGAGGGACCGACCTGCGTTATGCACGTACTACGTCGATGGATTGCGTCCAGTTGCGGCGGTAGCGAGCGTGAATGTATGCCGGTGATTCTCACGATGTGGGTGTGCTGTGTATACCTATGTCATCGTGTCACGTATATTGGGGTATGCACTTGCAGAATCGTCACGGGAAGAACGTCGACCCCGTCCCATTCTTGGTCGTTGCCTCGCTCGCGTTCATGTTCGTCATCTCGTTTGGACCGCTCTACGGGACGATATTTGGGCTCTCTATCGCAATGGGGGTCGTTGGCTCTCTCGTCGTCTCTGTCGGGTGTGGGATGCTCGCGTACTACCGATTCGTGTGGACGGTCGACCCAGACCACCGCGCCGAGATTCCTCCGAGCGTTCGCATGCAGAACCTCGGGTACGCGACGATTGCGTTCTTCTTGCTTCTCGTCCTGCTGTTACTCCCAGTCGTCTATCAGATTCTCAACTGAGACGACGTGGAACCTCCTCTGGTGGCAGATGGCTCTCTCGGCGTCGACGGTCGTGCATCCCCTGTGGCCAACCGACCCGGGATTTAACAACTGAGCGACTGAGCCGAGACTATGGGGTTCGTTACCACGCTCATGGAGGTCCTCATGGCCTCGAACCAGTCGGCCGACCGGTCCGGGAAGGGCCGTGAATCGAAGGGCGGATACTGGTGTCACGACTGTTCAGAGCGCATCCTCGACCTCGACGTCGAGGGCGAGGGTCCACCATCGTGCCCGACCTGTGGCGACGAGATGGAGTTCGAGCGCTCGCCCGGAAGCACCGGGTGCGCGTGTTAGCAGACTCGGGACGTCACTTCGTCACGACGTAGGTGATTGCTGTGAGTATCAGTGCCAACGACGCGACGTTGACGAACGTGAACGCCGCGAGGTCGAGGTACGAGAGTCCGTAGATGACGACGGTGGCGAACAGAGACGAGAGGATGAAGTTCATCACGATCAGCACGCGTGGGTCGCCCTCTCCCCACTCTATCTGCCCCGCGTTTTCTTCGTCGCTCACGATTCGACCTCCGGTTCGGCGAGGGCCAGTTCAGAACCAGCCTCGACCGGGTACTGACCGTCGTCGACGCTAACTCCCGGTTCGCGGATGTGTTGGTCCAGCGCTTCGACGAGCGCTGCTTCGTCCATGCCGCGGCCGATGAACACGAGTTCGGTCCGCTTGTCTCCGTACTCTTCGTGCCAGTCAATTTCGGGGTGGTTGCGGCGATACGTGTCCTGTTCGAACTCGGGGAGTGACGCAATCCACGGGCCACCGGCAGTGACGTACGCCGATGGGCCGGCCTGACTGTAGGTGTAGTGGACGTCTTCGGCGCCAGCAATCCACAGCGACCCTTTGGCGCGGACGACCGAGTCGGGAAGGTCTCCGAGCACCGCTTTCGCTCCATCGGGGTCGAGTGGAGCGCGCCGTCGGTAGACGAACGAGGTGACGCCGTAGGTCGCCTCCGCGTGCGAGACGACACTGTGGTCGTGGTCGTCGTGGTTGCCGTGGTCGTCGTGGTTGCCGTGGTCGTGACCGTGTCCATCTCCGTGGTCGTGTCCACTCCCGTCGACTTCCGCAGCGTCTCCATCGTCGCTCTCGTGTTCGAGTGCGGCCCGCCAGCCGACGGGTGCGTCGGGGTCGTGGACGTCAGAGAGCAGGTGGTCGACATCGACCGTACCGTGTGTCGTCTCGACCACGTCGACACTGGGTCGAAGGGCCTCGACTACGTCGCGAACCTCTCTGACTTCGTCGTCGGTGACGAGGTCACGCTTGTTGAGTACGACGAGGTCGGCGCTCTCGACCTGTTCGACGAGGAGGTCCGAGAGTGGTTGGACCGTTCCGTCGCTGTCCTCGGCGACGGTTCGTTCGGGGTCGCCACCGACGAACGTGTCGGCGAACAGGCGTGCGTCGACGACGGTGACGAGGCCGGCCACGTCGTATCTCGCGGCCGCCCGCGACGTGACGAAGAGTCTGGCGACGGGCCCGGGTCTCGACACCCCCGATGCTTCTACGACGAGGTGGTCGAACGACCGCTCCTGTGCGAGTCGAACGACGGCCGTCTCGAGGTCGTCCTGCAGTTCACAGCAGATACAGCCGTTGGACAACTCGGTCACACCCCCGCCGACGGTGAGTTCGGACTCGTCTGCCACCAACTCGGCGTCGACGTTCACCGACCCCATATCGTTGACGAGGACGGCGATATCGTGGTCACCGGCGTTCGTCAACAGGTGATTGAGAAGCGTCGTCTTGCCCGCCCCGAGGCTCCCGCCGAGCACCGTCACAGGGATTGCCTCACGCGGTTTCATGAGCGGGCATACCTCGTCCTGGTATATCAACCCGCGGGAATCCTGTGTAGTCGTTCGTGAGCGATACGCTTTTGCCCGGCCATCGGTGAGTGTGTAAACTGATGACGCTTGCCGCGCGCATCGAGTCCTATCGAACCCTCGTAGAGGAGTGGCTTCGCGGCCTCTACCACGGGATGATAACACACCCTGCCTACGAGAAAATCGAGAAACAGGCGGAAGACCACGAAGACGCGTTCATGCTCGCGTGTTTCCCGGACGCGTTCGGGATTCCGTCGCCCATCTCCTACTACACGGCTGAACTCCTCCCGTACCTCGAAGACGAGTTCGAGGCGTGGGAGCGACGCATGTGGGACCGAGGCTCGTTGCTCGAACGAAAAGGCCACCAATTCCACTTCTAACATGCGAAAATTCGTTTTCTTCGGCGGGAAAGGCGGCGTCGGTAAGACGACCATGTCGAGTGCATACGCAGTCAAATGCGCTCGTGCTGGCGTCTCGACACTGCTCGTCTCGACAGACCCGGCGCACAGCACCCGCGACGTGTTCGACCAATCGTTCACTGACACGCCCCAACCAGTCGAGGACGAACCGAACCTCGACGCCATGGAAATCGACCCCGAGACGGAGGTTCGGGAACATCTCATGGAGACGAAGCGAGCGCTGGGCGAACAGGTGAGTCCGGCGATGGTCAACGAAATCGACCGGCAGATAGAGATGGCGCACCAGACGCCCGGTGCGCACGAATCGGCGCTCTTCGACCGCTTCATCGACGTGATGCGGAACTCGGCGGAGTACGACCGTGTCGTCTTCGACACCTCGCCCACCGGCGGGACGCTTCGACTCCTCTCGCTGCCGGAGTACCTCGATGGGTGGATTCAGCGACTCCTCCACAAGCGAAAGCAGTCGGTGAAACTGTTCGAACGCGCGGCTATCGGCAACAACGAACCACGACGGATGATGGAGGGTGACCCGATTATCGCTCGGCTCGAACAGCGTCGTGACGACTTCAACTTCGCCAAGGAGACACTGCAGGACGAGGCTGCCTTCTTCCTCGTCGTGAACCCCGACGAACTCTCGATTCGAGAGACGAAGCGGGCGGTCGAACAGCTCGATTCGTACGGACTCGACGTCCGTGGACTCGCAGTCAACCGGTTGACTCCCGAACCCGACCCAGACGAACAGGGCAGAGGCGCGACGTTCTTGCGAGACAGAGTCAATACTGAACAGGAACGACTCCGCGAACTCCGCGACGACCTCACACCCCCGCTCGTGGCCGCAATCGAGACACGGGTCGCCGAAGTGAAGGGCGATTTCCTCGGTGAGGTCGCTGACGAGATTGAAGTTGGTGTGGAACTCTCCACAAATTGAGTAGTCATTACAATTGTCCGGCCGGATTGGTTCCCAAATCGGTACTGTTTTTCACCTACTAATCACATTCTATCCATTCCAAACTATCGTTAACGTTAAGGTAGACATTTTCGTGTCTCATGGTGGGGCAGAGTACCATGGTACAAGTTATATGGCTGGTCGTCACCGTATTGGCGCTGTTTACTGTCGGGTATTTCGGATACTCGAAGTACCTCTCACAGTTCGTCGAACTCGACGAAGGTCGTGATACGCCGGCGCACAAGTACGAAGACGGGCAAGAGTATGTACCGGCAAAGAAGCCGGTCTTACTGGGGCATCACTATTCGAGTATTGCAGGCGGGGCACCCATCGTGGGGCCAATTACGGCTGGTGTGGTGTGGGGATGGGTCCCCGCACTCGCGTGGATTGCTATCGGAAATCCGCTTCTCGGTAGTGTCCACGACTTCGTGTCGCTGTCGAGCAGTCTGCGACACGACGGAAAGTCTATCGGATACATCATCGGCGAGTACGTAGGCGAACGCGGCAAGAACATGCTGCTGTGGTTCGCGTTCCTCACCATCATTCTGGTGCTGGCGGTGTTCGCACTCGTGACGGGCATCGTGTTCGACGCGTACCCGAGCGCGGCGACGGCGAGTTTGCTGTACATCGCACTCGCGTTCGTGTTCGGTGTCTACCTGTACCAACTGAACCTCCCGTTCATCCCCGGGACGGTCCTGTTCGTCGCAGGTGTGTTCGCGAGCGTCTACGCCGGTATCCAGTTCCCACTGGTGCTGATTCCCGAAGGTGGGAGCACGTTCCTGCCGACGGTCATCAACCCGAACGTCTCCGCGTGGATTCCGATCATCATCATCTACGCTGCGCTCGCCAGTGCGCTGCCAGTGTGGATGCTGCTGCAACCGCGTGACTACCTCTCGTCGTTCCTGCTCTACGCAGGTGTTGGCGGAGCACTCCTCGCAATCATCGTTGGCACGTTCCTCGGAACCTCGTCCGAGCCGCTGGTCATCAACATCAGCGCGTACAACGGCTTCTGGGGTTCGACCGGCATCACGCCGCTGTTCCCCATGCTGTTCATCACCATCGCGTGTGGGACCATCAGCGGGTTCCACTCACTGGTGTCGTCCGGGACGACCTCGAAACAACTCAACAAAGAGACCGACGCCCGCCTCATCGGCTACGGTGGGATGATCGGTGAAGGTCTGCTCGCGACCGTCGCGCTCGCGACGCTCGCTGTCGCAGGTGTCACCGCAGGCGGCGGTATCGGTCGTGCACTCCCGAACTTCGCGGACGGTGGCGGTATCATCCTGACGTCCTTCGGCATCCCTGCGGCCTACGGTGCGCCGTTCATGGCGCTCGTGCTCGTGAGCTTCCTGCTCACCTCGACGGACACGGCCGTCCGTCTGGGACGCTACATGCTCGAAGAGATCGTCGGCACGCCTGAGACGCAGGTCGAGGAGTACGCAATCCACCGCTACGTCAACCCAATCATTCAGGGTGTTCCCGCATACCTGCTCATCGCGAGTGGTTCGTGGCTCACCCTCTGGCAACTGTTCGGTGGCGCGAACCAGCTGCTCGCGGCGCTCGCACTGACGACTGCGACGGTGTGGCTCGCGAACTGGGACGACTCGAAACAGCTCATCTCGACGGGCGCTCCGATGGTCATCATGACGGGCATCACGACGCTCGGCCTGCTCTGGGTTGCACTCCACGACAACCTGTACGTGAAGTTCATCCAGGGTGCCGAGATGACGACCGTCCAGACAATCTCTGCAGTGGTTCAGATTGTCCTCGCACTCGTGCTCATCTACATCGGTATCTCCATCGTGAAGATGGGCTACGACAACATCCAAGAGGTCCGCGACAGTCCGGGTGCCGCCGTCACCGACGGTGGGCAGACGGACGACTAACTCGCGAAACGAACCAGACGAATTCTTTCTTTTGCACCCGAGGCAGTGAGCCACCGGTGTCGGTGTCGCTCGTGACGACCCATCTCAGGGTACGGGCCTGACGACCCGTCTCTGGGTGCGAGCCGTTTCACTCGTGCGTGGTGGTCAGCATCACCGTTCGAGCGGTAACTGCTCGACTTCGGACAGTCGGACGAACGACGGCGACCAAGAAGCGACGCCGTCTCGCTGACTCACCGCGAGAGACGTCTGAGAACCCGGGTCAACAGCCCCGGCGTCGGTTCGAGAGAAGAGTCTTGCCAGAGTGTGAACGCACGCGCAACGTCTGCGTGCTCGCTCGCAACCACGTCCTCGTCGTCCGGCGCGACGACCACGAGATGGACCTCGTAGTGGCCGTGGTATCCGTACTTGAGGAGTTTCCGTCGAGAGAACCGGTTCACGAACGAGCGAACGTCGTCGGTGATGTCGGGGGCGACGAGGACGAACGTGAACTCAGTTCCCTGATGTTCTTCACTGCCGTCGATCCACTCTTCGGAGAGTGTGTCGGCGAGGTCGACGAGTCGCTCGACCTCGGCGAGCGTGGCCCGACTGGTGCGCCGAGCAAGCAGATACTCGTCCATGTAGTGGTTGGCGAAGTTGATAGACCGGTGGAGGAACTGCTTTTGGGTCTCGATGTGCATCGTCCCGAAGAGGTCGAAGGACTCGCCGTCGACCCGGTGGTCTTTCTCCAGGTCGTAGTTGTACATGAGGCGGTCCGAGACCCGGTCGAGGTACTCGTCTTCCCAGTCGGGGACGTCGGTCGCAGGCCCATCGCTGTCGGGCCGTCCCTCACCACTGCCGGGTCGGTCCACGTCGCTCATCTCTCGTCCGGGTCGTACTGTTCGGCGTCACCCGACACTGCTGGCGCGCCGATGGCGAGAATATCGACCGTCTCGGTCGCATCTTCGGGGTTGTGTGCGCGGTGCGGGCTCTCGGGGTCGGCGACGAACAGTCCACCTTCCGGCACCTCGAACGTCTCGTCGGGTGTCTCGACGAACAGCGTGCCCGAGAGGACGTAGAACGCC
Source organism: Haloferax marinisediminis (assembly GCF_009674585.1). Taxonomy (NCBI): domain Archaea; kingdom Methanobacteriati; phylum Methanobacteriota; class Halobacteria; order Halobacteriales; family Haloferacaceae; genus Haloferax; species Haloferax marinisediminis. The sequence goes on from NZ_WKJP01000001.1 coordinate 708,768, forward strand.
TCTTCCTGTTCGGTGTGATAGTGGTACTTCAGCGGCACCTGCTCGCCAGGTTCGGCCCGGAACCGATTGAGTGCGAACTTCTCTAAGCCACCTTCGACGCCGATGCGACGGAGTTCGCACGGGCGGTCTGGAATCGGTTCGACGCTGTCTGTGTCCACGACGCGGTATCCCATGAGACGGTGCAACACGTTCGTCCCTATAAGCCCGTCGCGACTCGTGGGAAACCAAGGTTTATTCATGATGATTACGAATCGGGGAAACATGGCAGAGCCGAAACGTGAGGCGTGTGGTCGATGTGCGATGACCACCGTCGTCGACGCGACCATGTCCGAGGAGCGCGACCCACTCGGGGGCGAGCGAATCGAGCTCGACGAGGCAGAACTCCGCGCAGTGTCGCCCAGCGCGTGGCTCGAAGGACTCTCGACCCGTCTCGACGCCTTCGCCGAGCGAGTCATCTACGGAAACCGGTGAGCACCGTTCGAAATCGATGACGTTCACGCGTGTGAGAGGGCTTCTCGGAGCATTTTTATCCCTTAGCACGTAGTCCAGTCAACGACATGGAAGAGAGCATCTCCGGGTTCAAACGGCGTGGTTCTTGGGGGGAAGTCGTTGAACACGGGGAACGAATCACCCGTGCCCTCCACGAGTCCGGTGTCGAAGGCCCTCCCTTCGACGACTGGGACGAGTGGCGACCGAAGTCACACGAGCGACTGGGAGAAGACGTCAACGAGAAGACGGCGAAGCAAGCCAGTGTCGGCGAGGGCGAAGGCGAGAAGAAAGGAAAAGCGCCCAACGAGGACCTCAAGACGGCCGGTGAGAAACTGTCTCGCTCCTACGAGAAAATCGAAGAAGGAGACGACGAAGGTGCCGTCGAGTCGTGGCAAGACTCCATCAACTACGTCGCACGTGCTGCCGACTCCGCCGGACGGAAGGCCCTCCGCAAGGTCGAAGACACGGTCTACCGCAAGGTGATGACGCAACTCGCACCGTACTACTTCGACAACGAACTCATCAGCGCCAACATCCAGCAGGTCGGCCGCGGAACTGGTGACGAACTGTTCGTCTTCGAGGTGAACGTCAACGACGACGCCCTGAAGTCGCAGGTCTCCGACATCCTCCGGGGCTACGAAGACGAAGTCGACCGCTGGCACATCGACACCCCAAAGGAGACGGAAGTTGCGGAGGCCGTCGAGGGTGTCGAAGTGCCGGTCACAGACGCAGAAAAGCAGTCCAAGTCGACGACGAACTGACGACGTTCGCTGCCACTTCACTTTTCGACCCCGGATTCTGGCCGACGGGTTCGGTCTGGTTTTTCTCGCACACACCTGTCTCGGTTCGATAATACTGATACCGCTCGCCCGTGTTGTGTTCGTATGGCCGAACTGCTCCGAATCGAGTCCGGGGAACTGACCGCCGACGAGATTCTCGATGCCCTTCGAGAGGGACGCCGTATCATCGTCCGCGCCGAGATGCTCGGTGGCGTCCACGAGGTGACGCTCCGACACGACGGGACGACGTTCTACTGCGACACGCCGACGACGCTCCACAAACACGAGGACGAAGAGGGGATGCGCTCGTGTGTGTTGAAGATGGGTTACGCGAAAGACGACTAACGGGTCGGCCTCGTTTTCGGACAGGTTTCCCGTAGGTGAGGGTTTAATTCGACGGACAGCGAACAGATGTGCATGGTTGATGCACCGGATATGGAAGACCTGATGGAGACGGACGACCCGAACTTCGGGCACGTCCTCGCCTGCGTCTTCGGAATCCAGAGCCACGAGAGTCGGACGTACCTCGCGCTCCTCGACAACCCGGGAAGTACCGTTGCGGAACTCGCAGACGTCCTCGAACGTGACCGGAGTAACGTCAACCGCTCGCTGACGACACTGCTCGACAAGGGGCTCGCAGACCGAAAGCGCCGACTGCTCGACCCCGGCGGGTATGTCTATCAGTACACGGCGACGCCGCTTCCGGAAGCCAAAGAGATGATGCACGGTGCCCTCGACGAGTGGGCCGACGACGTCCACGCCCGTATCGACGCCTTCGGCGACTCGTAGGCCGACGAACGTTCGACTTTCAGTTTTCGCGCTCGTTCGGTTCGCTCGTGGCCGCGCGAGACGCCACGGTCTGACCGGCAGGTGCCGCCCAAACCCACCTGCTTTTGTCCCTCTGGTTCCACCGCCCGACCAATGAGCCTCGAACTCACGGCACCCACGCCGGAAGAGCCAGCCGTCGCCGACGACGGCACCTGGCTCGAATGTATCGAGTGCGGCGCACAGTTCGCACCGTTCGACGACGTGCGATACACGTGCGACGACTGTGACGGACTCCTCGAAGTCCGCTACGCGTCCCCACCGACCTGGGACGACTTCGAAGGTCGCGGTGTCTGGCGGTACAACGCCGCGCTCCCGTTCGAAGTAGGCGTCTCGCTCCCAGAGGGTGCGACCCCGCTGCACACCGTCCCGCGCCTCGAATCCGACATCGGCGTCGAGACGCTTCGCATCAAACACGAGGGGATGAACCCCACCGGGTCGTTCAAAGACCGCGGCATGACCGTCGGCGTTCGCGTCGCCAAGGAACTGGGCGTCGGCCGACTCGCCTGCGCCTCGACGGGGAACACCTCGGCGGCGCTCGCAGCGTACGGTGCGCGTGGCGGAATGGAGACGCTCGTCTTGCTCCCGTCTGGGAAGGTCGCCGCCGGAAAGATTGCACAGGCCGCGCTTCACGACGCGCGCATCCTCGAAGTCGACGGCAACTTCGACTCCTGTCTCGACATCGTTCAGGACCTCGCTGCTCGCGGTGAAGTGTACCTCCTCAACTCGCTGAACCCCTTCCGCCTCGAAGGCCAGAAGACCATCGGCCTCGAGATTCTCGAAGAGTTCCACGAAGACTACGGCACCTACCCGGACCGTATCGTCCTCCCCGTCGGCAACGCGGGCAACACGTCGGCGCTCTACAAGGCGTTCCGCGAACTCGTCCAGTCGGGCGCGCTCGACGCAGAAGACGTGCCGAAACTGACGGGTGTGCAGGCAGAAGGTGCCGCGCCGATGGTCGAAGCCATCGAGAACGGCTGGGACGAGACTCGCCGCTGGGACGAGGTCGAAACCATCGCAACCGCCATCCGCATCGGCAACCCGGTCAACGCGCCGAAGGCACTGCCCGGCATCCGTGAGACCGGCGGAACTGCCGTCGCCGTCTCGGACGACGAAATCACCGAGGCACAACGCGACCTCGCTGCCGAAGGTGTCGGCGTCGAACCGGCGTCCGCCGCTTCGGTCGCTGGCCTCCGCAAACTGCGTGAGAACGGGACCATCGACGAGGACGAACAGGTCGTCTGTCTCACGACCGGCCATCTGTTGAAAGACCCCGATGCTGCGTTCGCGGCCGGGAACGAACCCGAGTCGGTCCCGAACGACACCGACGCGGTGCTGGAACACCTCGCCGAGTAAGCGCGGCGCTCCGCCACCGGTTCTCCCTCTCTCACCACTCGGTGCCCGGCGACCGCTGACGGATGTCAGTTGCTCGTCTGACACATCCTTTTGATTCTGTGCCACGTCGTACCACACGATGTCGCTCAGTAGTTTGCCGACCGGAACTCTCGGAGGAGGTTCCGGGTCACGAACGTACCCGCCAGACGAGGCGGTGACCGGTTACTCCACGGCCGATACCAACCGGTCCCGTCGTCCTGCCGAGTCCCCTCCCACGCAGGACACTGCGTCACTTCGACGCGAGAACGAGGCTCTTCGCCGTGCCAACCACCATCTCAAGGACCGCCTCGATTCGATGAACGAGAACCAACAGGACGTCATCGACCACTACGAACGATTGCTGGCGGAACTGTACCGTCGGCAGGCGTCGGGAGCGTCCGCTCGAACCGCTCGGTCACAGCCGTCTCACAGACGGTCGAAAAAACGTCGTCCATCGTCTCCATCGTCTACCACTCGGCGGACTCTCGGTCGACTTCGGTCGACGGTTGCTCGTGCAGTGGTGCGCGTGTCGTCGGCGTTCGGTCTCCGCTGACGCAGTCGAACTGGTCCCCACTGACGCAACCAGATTGGTCCCCGCTGGCGCGGCCGAACTGGTCTCCGCTGGCGCAATCGAATTGGTCCCGCTGACGGTGTGAACGTCTTCGCTGACCCTGCTCAGAGGGTGATTGCGTCGACGTCGATGATACGGTCGTCTGCGAGGAGTTTCTCGCGGACCTCCTCGGTGACTTCGTCGTCGAGGTTGTAGACGGTCAGTGCTTCGCCGCCGGCCTTTGCGCGACGGGCGTTGAACATCCCTGCGATGTTGACGTCGTTCTCGCCGAGGACCGTTCCGATGAAGCCGATGACGCCGGGTTTGTCGTAGTTGCGAGCGACGAGCATCTGGCCGTGCGGGATGGCGTCGAGGCGGTACCCGTTGATGCGGACGATACGCGGGTCGTCACCTGCGAACAGCGTCCCGGAGATGGTCATCTCTTCGTCGCCGTTGCGGACGGTGACCGTCACGAGACTCTGGAAGTCTTCCGACTGGCGAGACTTCGACTCGGTGACTTCGATGCCGCGTTCTTTCGCAATCTGCGGCGCGTTGACGGCGTTGACCTGCCATTCGAGCGGTGTGAAGACGCCCTTGAGCGCAGAGGCCGTGACGAGTTCGAGGTCTTCGGCGGCGATGTCACCGTGGTAACTGACTTCGACTTCGCCGAGACGCCCGTCGAGGAGTTGGGCAGCAATCTTGCCGGCGGTTTCGGCGAGTTCGATGTACGGTCGGATGCGCGGGAAGGCGCTCTCGTCGACCGAGGGCGCGTTGAGCGCGTTCATCACCGGTTCCTCGCGGAGCGCGGCGACGATTTGGTCGGCCGTCGAGACGGCGACGTTCTCCTGTGCGGCCGACGTGGACGCACCGAGGTGCGGCGTGACGACGACGTTGTCGACGCTGAGGAGCGGGTTGTCCGGCGAGACGGGCTCGTCGGCGAACACGTCCACTGCGGCACCGTCGAGGACACCGGCCTCGACTGCCTCTGCGAGGGCCGTCTCGTCGACGACGCCACCGCGAGCACAGTTGATGAGGTAGCCGCTGCCCATCGTTTCGAGTTCCTCGGTGGAGATGAGCCCCTCCGTCTCGGGCGTCAGCGGCGTGTGGACCGTCAGGAAGTCAGCACGCGAGAGACACGCGTCGAACTCGACGAGTTCGGCACCGAGCTGCTCGGCGCGTTCTTGGCCGATGTACGGGTCGTACGCGACGATGTCCATCCCGAGTGCGTGGAACTTCTTTGCGACCTCTTGGCCGACGCGGCCGAGGCCGACGACGCCGAGGGTCTTGCCGTTGACCTCGTTTCCGAGGTAGTCAGACTTGGCCCACTCGCCGTTCTTCAGGCGGGCGTGTGCCTGTGGAATCGAGCGCGCGGCGGCGAAGCCCATCGCAACCGTGTGCTCGGCGGCGGCACGAACGTTGCCCTCAGGCGCGTTGGCGACGATGACGCCGTGTTCGGTTGCGGCGTCGATGTCGATGTTGTCGACACCGATACCAGCGCGACCGACGATGACGAGGTCGGGTGCTGCCTCGAACACTTCGGCGGTGACCTGTGTCCCGGAGCGGACGATGAGCCCATTTGCGTCGGAGACGGCTTCCAGCAGTGCGTCGCCTTCGACATCGTACGCGGTCTCTACTTCGTACCCAGCCTCACGAAGTCTGTCCAGACCCGCATCGGCGATTGGGTCCGTGACGAGTACCTTCATGCGCGTAGGGACATACTCACGGGGGTTAAGAGTTGCCACAACGGCCGATATCGTGACAATGAGAGTGTCTCACACGATTATTCGTGCGTCAGGTCGGTATCACGATGTCCGTGTTTCTGCCGACGAGAAAGCTTTGAAACCCCACGGGAACGACGGGCACGTATGCGAATCATCGCCTTCGACTTCGACGGCACGCTCTCGGACTCGGAGATGACCGTTCTCCTCGGCAAGCGAAACGGGACTGCCGAGAAGATGGCCGACATCACCGAACGCGCCATGAACGACGAAATTAGCTACGCAGAGAGTCTGCGCTCCCGCGCTCGACTCCTCGAAGGACTCGAAGAGGAACTCGCCGAAGAGGCCTACGGCGAGGTCGAACTCCGCCCCGGCGCGGCCGAACTCATCCAGCGCCTGCGCGACTACGGCCACCACGTCGCCATCTTCACCGGCGGGTTCAAACGCGGCGTCGAACGCGCACTGGAAAAGGAGGGCGTCGAAGTCGACGACATCGTCTCGAACCACCTGCCCATCAAAGGCGGCCGACTCACTGGCGACGTCGAAGGGTCGCTCATCGAGGGGACGAAAGACACGGCGTTAGAGAACTACGCCGCCGAACACGACGTTCCGATGGAACGAACCGTCGCCGTCGGTGACGGTGCGAACGACCTGCCGATGCTCGAAGTCGCCGGCCTCTCGGTTGGGTTCGTCCCGAAGAACGCGGTTCGCCCCGCCTGTGACGTTGTCGTCGCCTCGATGGACCGTCTCGGCAAGGTGTTCGAGGGCTACAACATCCTCGACGCCACCGAAGAGTAAGGCACGAATCACCGTTTTTCCGGCAGCAGTCTCCCCGCGAGCATCCTTTCCGCGCCAGCAACTCTTGTGTCCTGCTAACGTTTATCACGATTCACGTCGTATCAGTATTTATGGCAATTAGCGACTTCAACACGCCCGAGCTGTGGGTGGCGGGGTTCGTCTTCGTAGCCCTCGCGCTCGCCGCCCAGTACGAGGGCGTGGTCCTCCTCGACTTCCGCACACTCGGCATCGACAAATCGCTCCCCGCTGCCGTGGCAGTGGTGGGGACGATGCTGGCGCTGTGGTGGTTGGATAGCGAATAAAAAAGACTGTTTCTGCTGGGTTACCGATTCAGCGTGTGAATCGCCTGTCCGAGCGCGTTCTCTGCGGCCTCCATGACCGCTTCGGCGAGCGTCGGGTGCGTGTGGATGGTCGACGCGACGTCTTCGAGCGTCGCGCCCATCTCGATTGCGAGGGCGACTTCGGCCACTAACTCGGACGCTTCTGGGCCGACGATTTGCGCGCCGAGGATGAAGCCAGAATCGTCGTCGGCGACGATGCGAACGAAGCCATCGGCGTGGCCCGTGGTGAGCGCGCGACCGGAGGCGGTGAAGGGCATCTGCCCGACGAGCGGCGTAAAGCCCATCTCTTCGGCCTCGTCTTCGGTCATGCCGACGGTGCCGATTTCGGGGTCGGTGAAGACGGCGGCCGGGACGGCCTGACTGTCGAAGGCGACGGGTTCGCCGGCGATGTGTTCGGCGGCGACGATGCCTTCTTTCGAGGCGACGTGCGCGAGCATCGGTGTGTCGGCCACAATGTCTCCCACTGCGTAGATGTGTTCGACGTCGGTGCGGCGGAAGTCGTCGACAGAGAGGAACCCGCGCTCGTCGGCTTCGAGGCCGGCGTTTTCGAGTTCCATCGTGTCGGTGACGGGCGAGCGCCCGACCGCAACCAGGACCTTGTCGGCGCGGTACTCGTTCTCTTCGCCGTCTTCGGTCTCGGTCGTCACCATGATGCCGTCGTCGTCTTCGCGCCAGCCGCTGGCACCCTCGCCGAAGTTCATGTCGATGCCGAGGTCCTCGGCGCGCTTGCGGACGACACGGGCGACGTCAGACTCGTAGCCGGGGAGGATGTCGTCGAGCATCTCGACGACGGTCACTTCGGAGCCGAGTTTGGCGAACGTGGTCGACAGCTCCATGCCGATGTAGCCACCGCCGACCACGACGAGGCGGTCCGGGACGGTGTCTGCGGCGAGGGCGTCACGAGACGACCAGACCTGTTCGTCCGCGAAGTCGAAGCCCGGAATCTGGATGACGCGCGACCCGGTTGCGATGATACAGTGTTCGAACTCGATGGTCTCCGAACCCTGTCCTTCGCCACCGTGGGCGATTCGCACGGCGTTCTCGTCTTTGAAGCGAGCGGTTCCCTCCACGAGGTTGACGCCGTTTGCCTTGCACAGCTTTTCGACGCCGCCGGTGAGTTGGTTCACGACGCCGTCTTTCCAGTCGCGCAGTTGCGACATGTCGACGACGGGGTCGGCGTGGATACCCATCTCTTCGGCGTTGCCCGCCTCGTGGGCGAGGTCGGCGCTCGTGATGAGCGCTTTCGACGGGATACACCCGTAGTTCAGACAGGTGCCGCCGTAGGCGTCTTTCTCGACGAGCGTCGTGTCGAGTCCTTGCTGTGCGGCGCGGATGGCGGCGACGTAGCCACCCGGTCCAGCACCGATGACCAGTACTTCGGTTCCAGTCGCGATATCTCCAACAACCATTATTCGAGCACCAGCAGTTTGGGGTCTTCGAGCAGTTCCTTGATGCGGTTCGTAAAGCGTGCACCCTGTGCGCCGTCGACGATGCGGTGGTCGAAGGATAGAGAGAGTGTAAGGATTTTTCGTGGCACTATGTCACCGTCAACGACACGGGGCTTATCCTTGATTGCGCCGAGCGCAAGGATTGCCACCTCTGGGTAGTTGATGATCGGCGTCGCGTACTCGCCACCGATGCCGCCGATGTTGGTGATGGTGAAGGTGCCACCACGCATCTCGTTGGGCGAAATCTTGCGGGTGCGGGCCTTCTCGACCAGTTCGTTCATCTCGTCAGCAATCTGGAGCATCCCCTTGCGGTCTGCGTCGTGGACGACGGGAACCATGAGACCGGCGTCCGTCGCGGTGGCGACGCCGATATTGTAGTCCTCGCGGAGGACGATTTCTTCGTTCTCCTCGTCGAGTTGCGAGTTGATGTACGGGAAGTCCTTCAGCGCCGCGATGACCGCCTTCATCACGAACGGCATGTAGGTGAGCTTCGTGTCCCGCTCTTCGGCGACGGGCTTGAGTTGCGAGCGCAGTTCGACGAGTTCCGTCACGTCGACTTCGTCGTGGTGGGTGACGTGTGGTGCCGTGTACTTCGAGCGCTGCATCTGGTCGGCGATGGCCTTGCGGACGCCTTTGAACGGGATGCGCTCGCCAGCGACGGGACCAGCCTCAGCCGTCTCGGCCGTGGCGGTTCCTGCTTCGGGTTCGGCGGCGACTGCGTCGGCGTCTGCGGCCTGTGCGGCGCGCTGGGCCTCGGCGTACTCGCTGACGGCGGCGGGCGAGACGAACGCCTCACCGTCACGCATCTCGGTCGCGGGCACGGCGTCGATGTCGACGCCTTTCTCTTTTGCCAGCGCACGGGTCGCGGGTGCAGCGAGCGTCTTGTCTCGGTCGGCGCTCTCGGCAGACGGGGCAGCGCTTTCGTCACGCTTCTCCGTCGCCGACTGGCCGTTGATTTCGATGTTCCGTGGGCCGCTGTCTTCTTCTGCTTCGTCGGCCTCGGCGGCCGCGCGAACGTCGTTTTCGGTCACGCGTCCACTCGGGCCGCTCCCGTCGATGGACCCGAGTTCGACGTCGAGTTCGCGGGCGAGGCGTCGGACACTCGGCGCAGCAAAGACGCGCCCGCCGGTTTCGTCCGACTCCGTGTCTGCTGACTCTGCTTCGGATTCTGCTTCTGCGTCAGGTGCTGCGGCAGTTTCGGTTTCGTCGGCCTCGTCGCCACCGACCTGAATGGTGATGATGACGTTGCCGACGGGAACGACTTCGCCCTCTTCGGCGAACAGTTCGTTCACCGTCCCATTGAACGGCGAGGGAACGTCGACGAGTGCTTTGTCGGTCTCGACTTCTGCGAGTACCTGGTCTTCGGTTACCTCGTCGCCCGGTGCGACGTGCCACGTTACGAGTTCGCCTTCTGCGACGCCTTCACCGACGTCTGGGAGTTTGAATTCCTTGAGTGCCATTGTCAGAAGTTCACCGCTTCACGAATTCCGTCTTCGACGCGGGCGACCGACGGGAGGTAGTAGTCCTCCAGTGCGTACAGTGGGTACGGAACGTCGTAGCCTGCGACGCGCTTTACGGGCGCTTCCTGATAGAGCAGCGCCTCTTCTTGGATGATGGACGTGATTTCGGCGCCGAGGCCACCGGTCTTGGGTGCCTCGTGGACGACGACTGCACGCCCGGTCTTCTTGAACGACTCGACGACTGTGTCACGGTCGAGTGGCGAGATGGTGCGGAGGTCGACGACTTCGGCGTCGATGCCCTCTTCTTCGAGGTTTTCGACTGCTTCGAGCGTCGGGCGGGTCATCGCGCCGTAGGTGAACACCGACACGTCGGTTCCCTCTTTGCGGACGGCGGCTTCGCCGATGGGGACGGTGTAGTCCTCTTCGGGGACCTCACCGCGGAACGCGCGGTAGATGAGTTTGGGTTCGAGGAAGATGACTGGGTCGGGGTCGCGAATCGCGGAGATGAGCAGTCCCTTCGTGTCGTACGGCGTCGAGGGGATGACGACCTTCAGGCCGGCCTCGTGCGCGTAGAACATCTCTTTCGACTCGGAGTGCGATTCGGGGGCGCGGATGCCGCCACCGTAGGGTGCGCGGAGGACCATCGGAAGCGTGTAGCGCCCGCGAGTCCGGGTCCGGAACCGCGACATGTGGCTGATGATTTGGTCGTACGCCGGGTACATGAACCCAGAGAACTGCATCTCGGGAACTGGCTTCAGCCCCATCGCGGCCATGCCAATCGCGGTTCCGACGATGCCGGACTCGGCGAGTGGCGTGTCGATGACGCGGTCGTCACCGAATTCGTCCCAGAGGCCTTCGGTCGCGCGGAAGACGCCGCCGTTCTTGCCGACGTCTTCGCCCATGACCAACACCTCGTCGTCGAGGTTCATTTCGGTGTAGAGACCGTCCCGTACCGCCTGTACGATGGTAAGATTCTGTGCGCTCATTCTCGGAGGAACCCTTCGTCGCCAACCTTCTCACGGAGTGCTTCGAACTCCTCGTACTGTGCTTGAACCTCGGGGGTCCGCTCGGCGTAGGCGTAGTCGAACATCTCGCTGGGTTCCGGACGTGGTTCGGACTCAGCGGCCTCGATGGCGTCGGCAACTCGTTGCTTGATGTCTGCCTCGATTGCCTCGACGGACTCGTCGTCGAGTCGGCCCGTCTCGCGGAGGAACGTCTCCAGTCGCGGGATGGGGTCTTTTGCCTTCCACTTCTCGACTTCGTCGTCGTCGCGGTAGACGGTTGGGTCGTCGGCGGTGGTGTGTGCACCGAAGCGGTACTGGACCGCCTCGATGAGGGTGGGACGCCCTTCGCCCTCTGCGGGGTTCTTGGCTTTCTCCAGTGCGGCCTTGGTTACAGAGTAGACAGCAAGCGGGTCCATGCCGTCGACCTGCACGCCGTCGATGCCGTAGGCGGTGGCCTTCTGTGCGATGGTCTCGGAGGCCGTCTGTCGTTCGCGGGGGACGGAAATCGCCCACTGGTTGTTGTTACAGAAGAAGACGTTGGGGGTGTCGAAGACGCCCGCGAAGTTCAGCCCTTCGTGGAAGTCGCCTTCGGACGTCGCCCCGTCGCCGAAGTAACAGATAACTGCCTTGTTCTCCTCACCGCGGAGTTTGAACGACCATCCAGCACCCGTCGCGTGGGGGATTTGCGACGCGATGGGGACGGCCGGCGGGAAGAGATTCACACCCTCCGGCATCTGGTTACCTTTCTCGTGGCCCATCCAGTACAGAAGCGTCTGTTTGAGCGGAAGCCCCCGGAGTAACGCCGCACCGTGCTCGCGGTAACTGGGGACCATCCAGTCGTCTTCGTCGAGCGCGATGGCGCTGCCAATCTGTGCGCCTTCCTGTCCCGACAGCGGTGGATAGGTTCCCATCCGACCCTGTCGCTGCAGGCTCACTGCCCGAGTGTCGAAGTGTCGGGCAAGGCGCATGTTGCGATACATGTCGACCAGTGTCTCGTCGTCGATGTCGGGGACTTCACCGACGACAGTCCCGTTCTCATCGAGCACTCGTACCTGGTCCTGTGGGTCACGCTGAAGCACGCTCACTGGAGAACCCTCCTGTTCATGGCAAAATCGACACCCGCTGGCGTTATATTGTTTTCGTATATAATTTACTTTGGTTCGGAATATTGCGCTGCTGGCCGTGCTATGTAAACTCACACAGGACAAAATTGGACATTTTGACTTCTAAACGATTCTTCCTGATGGTCATTAGTGAGAACCCACATCTCACCGAGAAATAATCAGAAATATCGACAACGTTTCAGAACGCGACGGGAGAAATCGGGGCACAATCTGACAGCGGTGTATCACCACTGTCGGTTCGGCCAGACGAGTGGCTCGCGCGTTACTGACCAGCGGCCGCGCGTGCTGCCTGCCGCGCTTCTTCGACGCTCGACCCCTCGCGGAGGAGTGCGTCGACGAAGAGTTCGCCCGCTTTGTACGACGACCGGACCATCGGACCGGAGGCGCAGTAGAGGAAGTCGAGTTCCTCTTCGGCGACCTGTCGCCACGTGTCGAACACGTCGGGGTGGACGTACTCGAACACGTCGAGGTGGGTCCGCGACGGTTGGAGGTACTGGCCGAACGTCACGATATCCACGTCGGCCTCGCGGAGGTCCGATAGTGTCTGGTAGACTTCGTGGGCGTGTTCGCCGAGGCCCAGCATGATGGACGTCTTCGTGTGGATGTCCGATTCGTCTGTGACCTGCTGGAGGACCGACAGCGACTGCTCGTAGCCTGCTCGTCGGTCACGAATCGGCCACTGGAGGCGTTCGACCGTCTCGATGTTGTGGGCGATGACGTCCGGACCGGCGTCGATTATCTTCCGGACGAGTTCGGGTTCGCCCTGGAAGTCGGGAATCAGCACTTCGACGAGGACGCCGGGGTCACGGCGTTTGATTTCTCGAATCGTCTCCGCGAAGTGCCCGGCACCTTGGTCGGGTAAGTCGTCACGGTCCACGGAGGTCAACACTACGTAGTCGAGGCCGATTTCGGCGACGGCGTCGGCGACGTTCGCAGGTTCCTCGGGGTCGAGTGGCTCCATCCCGCCGGTCATGACGTCACAGAAGTTGCACCCTCGCGAGCACCGGTCGCCCATGAGCATGAACGTGGCCGTCCCGGGCCCGTCTCGACCGCTCCAACACTCTCCGAGGTTCGGACAGTTGGCTTCCTCACAAACCGTGTTGAGGTTTCGGTCTCGGAGTGTGGCTTTGATGTCGGTGAAGCGCCGGCCCGATGGCGGTCGCATCTTCAACCAGTCTGGCTTCCGCCGCGTGCGCATGGTCAGTTCTTACGAGGCGACAGGCAAAAACATGAGGATTACCACGGTGTCGGTTATTCTATTGACACAATATCCAGTGCCAGTATGGCCAAACCCACAGACGTGAGGGCACTGTCCTGTGCTACCACACTAGCTAAAGAAGAGGACAAACATACACAACTTTCACGAAAAAGAAAACGTTCGCTTCGAATTCATCACGACTTTCCATCATTGTGGATGTAAAACCGTGCTAGATATATCATAGAACTGAAAAACTTATATCCGAGTAAAGATTTTCGTACAGTGTATGAACTGGAAACACCGCCGAAACCTGTCGAAGGCTGAATCGAAGAAGCGCGAAGCCACCGCGGGAACGAACTGGTCGTTCATCGCTGTCCTCGCCGGCGCGGCGTAAGACAGGAGACGGCCGGTATCGCGCCCTGAATGGTCCCCTGAACACGTTTTTTGTACTCTCGTTCGCCGAGCGTCCTCACCGAATGGAGAAACGCCTTTCCCCACGGACGACTCGGCTACCAGTATGACCCTCGTCTTCGTCTCGCTTCCGGCCTCTGTCTACACACGGAGGTGCGCCCTGTGAAAGTCGCCGAGGCGGTTCCCGAATTCGCCGACGCGTTCGGGTTCGAGGAGTTCAACCGAATGCAACGGGAGGCCCTTCCGGGCATCCTCGACACCGACCACAACGTGGTCGCGTCCGCGCCCACTGCCAGCGGAAAGACGGCGCTCGCGGAACTCGCGATCTGCAAGACGCTCCGCGACGACGGGACCGCACTGTTCATCGCCCCGCTTCGCGCCCTGACAACCGAAAAAGAGACCGAGTGGGAACGGTTCGAAGACCTCGGCTACTCCGTCTACGTCGTGACCGGTGAACGCGAGTTGAACCCCCGACGCGCCGCACGCGCGGACATCCTCGTGATGACGCCGGAGAAGACCGACTCCGCCACGCGTAAACACGACTCCGCGCGCTACTCGTTCATCGAGAACGTCGACTGCGTCGTCATCGACGAAGTCCACCTGCTCGACTCTGAAACCCGTGGCGGCGTCCTCGAAGTCACCGTCTCGCGGATGCGTCGCATCTGCGACCCGCGTATCGTGGCGCTCTCGGCGACGATGCCGAACATCGACGACGTGGCGGCGTGGCTGGACGCCCCCCGCGAGACGACGTTCGAGTTCGGCGACGACTACCGCCCCGTCGACTTGCACGCGGGCGTGAAGACGTACACGCACGGCGAGAACTCGTTCGCGGACAAGTACCGCCGCCTCTACCGGGCGTTCGACCTCGCAGAACCTCACATCCGCGACGGTGGGCAGTCGCTCGTCTTCGTCTCCTCGCGGCAGGACGCGGTCCGTGCCGCCGAGAAAGCGCGCGACGAACTCGCCAAACGAGACGTGCCAATCGGCGCTCGCGGCGACTACGACTTCCACAACGAGGCGAAAGAACTGAGCAACGACTCGCTTCGAAAGGGCGTCTTGGACGGCGTCGGATTCCACCACGCTGGCCTCGCCCGCGACGACCGCGAGGCGGTCGAAGAGTGGTTCAAAGAAGGGAAGATTCAGCTCCTGTTTTCGACGTCGACGCTGGCGTGGGGCGTGAACCTCCCTGCGCGCTGTGTCGTCATCCGCGACACGAAACACCACGACCCACTCGAAGGCGAAGTCGACATCTCGCCGCTCGACATCCTCCAGATGCTCGGGCGCGCCGGCCGACCCGGATACGACGACGTTGGATACGGGTGGGTCGTCTGCGACCACGCAGACCAGAACAAGTACCGCCGCCTCCTCCGCGAAGGCAAGGAAATCGAGTCACGGCTCGCCGAGGACCTCGATGCACACCTCAACGCCGAAATCGCGATGGGAACGATTCGGGACTTAGACGACGTGATGTCGTGGCTGGAGACGACGTTCTACTACCGACGGGCGCAGTCGGACCCGAGCGCGTACGACTTCGAAGACCTGCGCTCTCGCGTCCGCGACGTCCTCGACCGACTGGTCTCTCGCGGGTTCGTCGAGATGGACGACGACCTCTCTATCGACGCGACACCGCTCGGTCGTCTCACCTCCAAGTACTACCTCCGCCTCGGGACCGCGACGCGGTTCGCCACGCTCGCCAACCGCGACCGAATCACGGCCGATGGCATCCTCGAAGCGGTCGCCGGCGCGGCCGACTTCCGACAGGTCTCGTCTCGACAGTCCGAAGTCGACGCCGTCAACTCGGTGCTCGCAGGCGTCTCGACCGAACTCGAAGACGGCCCGCGAAAGGTGCTGGCGATTCTCCACGCGAGCATGGCGAACTCGACGCCGAGCGAACTCCGCAGCGACGCGTGGGTCATCCGCCAGAACGCGCTTCGTCTCCTCTCGGCGCTCCGTGAATTCTTGGATACCTTCGCGGACGCCCGCGCGGCGAACCTCGCTCGCCGGGTCGAAGCACGCGTAGACCACGGCGTCAGCGGCGATGCCGCGGCACTCACTGCGGTCGATGGTATCGGCCCCGGCCGCGCTCGCACACTCGCAACCGGAGGCCTCTCTTCGCCCGCCGACGTGGTCGACGCTGGCGTGAAAGAACTCACTCGCGCGGGACTCTCGCAGGGCGTGGCCGAACGCGTCGTCGAGAGCGCCAAGAACCATCCCGCACCCGAAATCGAGTGGGGCGCGTTCCCCGAGACGGTCGCCCGCGGCGAGAGCGACATGCACGATATCCGTGTGACCAACGCCGCCGGTGGCGGGTCAGTCGGTATCCGCGTCACCGTCAACGGCGTGGAGATGTCGGCAAAAGAGTGCTACCTCACGGACGAGGTGGTCGTCCCCGTCGGTGTCTTCGGCGCGACGGACGACGAACTGGCGTTCACCGTCGAAGTGACGTTCCCCGACTTACCGTTGCTCCCGATTCGGGAGACGCGGACGGTTCGGGTGGAGTAGTCGCGCTTCGTTTTCGTCGCGCACGCTGCAAGCGATTCTGTCTCAACCGAGCAACGCGGTCCGAAGTTCTTCGGGCCCGTCGACGATTTCGTCCGCCTGCGAGAGGTCTAACGCGGCGTTGTGGTCCGCGCGGTACGCGATTGTGTGCGCACCCGAGCGGGCGGCCGACTCGATGCCGTTGACCGAGTCTTCGACGACGACGCAGTCTTCGGGGGTGACGCCGAGTCGCTCGGCGGCCTCCTCGTAGATGTGGGGTTCGGGTTTGCCCGGGTCGTCGATGTCGTCTGCCGAGAGGACCAAGTCGAGTGGGTCGAGGTCGAACCGTTCGCGGACGACCGAAATCCAATCTTGTGGGGCCGACGAGACGATGGCGACTTTCTTGCCCGCGGCGCGGAGGTCTGCGAAGAGTTCTTCTGCGCCGTCCATCAAGACGACTTTCTCGCCGTAGACGTCCACGCTGTTCTCTTGGTACGCCGCGACGAACTCCGCTTTCGTGACGGTCGTTCCGTAGGCCTCGTCGAGGTAGTCGTATATCTCGCGGAAGTTCATTCCCGTAATCTCTTCGTGTGCGGGGTCGCCCGACTCGATGGCATCCGCGAAGACCCAGTCGTCTTCGAAGGCGTGCCAGTACTGCTCGGAATCGACTAACACTCCATCCATGTCGAACAGCACGACGTTCGCATCCATGCTTCGACCTGTGCCGCGGCGGACAAATGCCTTCGTGCCGCGGCATCGCTCGTCGCGGACGCGATGGCCCTTCAACCTTCGGACGAAGGTTCAAATCCGAATCCGGGGCCACCTCGGCGCATGGAATCAATCCGCGTCTTCGCCGGTGACTGCACTATCCGATTCGAGGGGTCTCGTGACCGCGTCCAACGTGGTCGGGTTGTCGTCGTCGCCAAACCTGACCGAACCGTCCTCGTCCACGACATCTCGGGATACCAACCCGTGGCGTGGTTGACTCGCGCCGACTCCTTGACCGTCGAGTCCGGCCCGGCATCGTTCAGCCTCGTCGCCCGCGCTGGCGACCAGGTCCTCACCGTCGACTCACACGACTCTGCTCGTCGTTCTGAGTACCCCGCGAGCGAGGCGGGCGTCCCGGTCGGAAGCCACCCCGACACCGGCGAACCGCTCGTCCGAACGAGTGGCACTGTCGTCGGTCTCGACTCGGGCGTGGAGTTCCCGCTGCCTGCAGGTGCGACGGTCCTCGATTCGACGTGTGACGACTGTGGCCTGCCACTGATGCGAGTCGAACGCGGGGCCACGTTCGAGGTCTGTATCGACCGCCAGTGCGACCCGCTGGACGACCACGTGAAAGACCGATTCGACGGCGAGTGGACCTGTCCGGACTGCGGGTCACCGCTCCGCATCATCCGTCGGGGCGGTCGCTTGCTCGCCGGATGCGACGCCTATCCCACGTGTGAGACGGCCTTTTCGGTCCCCACGGGTGTCGTCGTCGACGACTGCGACTGTGGCCTGCCGATATTCGAGACGGGTCGTGGCCGGCGGTGTCTCGACTCGACGTGTGAGTTCGCATGACTCGGAACAGCCGACATCGGCCGTGGCCTCGCCGGTGGCGACAGGGTCGACCCGCCGGGTTCGCCGTCGGCATCGCAGACCCTTTGTCGTCGCCCCACCCCGATGCGAGTATGCAAGGACGCCTCGAAGACGGTGTCGTCCATCTCCCGGGCGACGCCCGACAGCGGTTCCACGACTCACGTGGCTATGGGAGGCCGACCGGTGGGAACGACCTCGACGTCGCGCCCGTCGAGGCCGCACATCTCCTCTCGCGCGGCGATATCGACAGCGTCGACGGCATGGGCCTGCGCGAACTCCTCGCGCGGACCGGCACGACGCTCGACTTCGTCGTCTACAAAGACCTGCGCGACCGGGGATTCTACCTCTCGCCTGCGCGCGAAGCGTGGCCCGGTGTGGACGACCCAGAAGGCGCGGATTTCCTCGTCTACCCGCGTGGAAAGGGTCCGTGGGACGGTGAGGTCGAGTATCGAATCCGCGTCGTCGGTGAGCGCCAGTCGATTCCTGTCTCGTCGCTCGGTGAGACCGTTCTCGCCATCGTCGACGAAGACGGCGACCTGACGTACTTCGACACCGAGGGGTACGACCCCGAGGGGACGGCCGTCGAGGACCTTCCGTCCGGCCTCGACGCTGAACTGCTTTCGGACCGCGCGCTCCTGTGGGACGGCGTCGACCAGCTCTACCAGCAGGGCTTCTACGGCCAGCGACTCTACGGTCGCAACGCCGACAGTGGACCGCTCCAACTGTCGCTTCTCGAAGCGGCGTATCTCGCCCGACGTGACGTCCTCGACATCGCCGAATCCGACGTAGTCTCGCGCGGCCACGACGTCGAAGGCGACCGATTCGACCGCCGACTCGCGGTCTACACCGCACTTCGAGAGATGAAGACGGTCCCCAAGAGCGGGTTCAAGTTTGGGTCCGACTTCCGGGTCTACACCGACTTCGAGACGGTCTCGAACCTCTCGCACTCCGAGTTCCTCGTGCGCGTGGTCACACCCGACCACACGTTCGTCCCGCGTGACCTCTCACTGGACGTTCGCCTCGCCGGCGGTGTCCGCAAGCGAATGGTTTTTGCGCTGACCGACGCCAACGGACAGATAGACTGGCTTTCGGTCAGTCGGCTTACGCCATGACAGACGACGAACCCGCGGAGCGAATCCGCACCGATGGAGGCACAGCAGAGGGGAAAGACGAAGTCGCCCTCGACCCGTGGGGCTCGTCGACCATCGCCGACTACCGGAAGTTGTTCGAGGAGTTCGGCATCGAGGAGTTCGACGAAATCCTCGACGAGGTGCCGAACCCGCACTACCTGATGCGCCGCGGCGTCATCTTCGGCCACCGCGACTACCGTCCAGTCCTCGAAGCGATGCGTGACGGCGACGACTTCGCTGTCCTCTCGGGATTCATGCCGACGGGCGACCCGCACATCGGCCACAAACTCGTCTTCGACGAGATAATCTGGCATCAACAGCAGGGTGGCGACGCGTACGGCCTCATCGCCGACATGGAGGCACACTCTGCCCGCGGCATCTCGTGGGACGAAATCAACGAGCACAGTCGTGACTACCTGCTGTCGCTCATCGCACTCGGATTCGACACCGAGGAAGGTGAACTCTACCGACAGTCGGACAACGACCGTCTCCAGCGACTCGCGTTCGAACTTGGCGGGAAGGCCAACTACTCCGAGTTCGAGGGCATCTACGGCTTCGACGGCGAGACGAACATCTCCCACATGCAGTCGGTCGTCACGCAGATGGCCGACATCCTCTACCCGCAGTTGGACGACCCGAAACCGACGGTCATCCCCGTCGGTCCCGACCAGGACCCCCACGTCCGCTTCGCTCGTGACCTCGCCACGCGGATGCGCTTCTTCAAGGTGACAGAAGCGTTCGCGTCGTTCGAACTCGACGACACCGAGCGCCCGGTCGTGGCCGCGGCCTACGACGCCCGCGAGGAGTACGCCGATGAACCCGACATCCCGAGGTGTGGTGAAGCAGCCGAGTGGTTGGCCGACGCGAACCTCGACGCCGCCGGCATCCTCGTCGAGGAGTCCGTCCGCGACTCCGCGGTCGAGAAACTCGAAAACGCCGGGATGGAACCGCTCCGTCCCCGAATCCGCTTCTTCGCCCGACAGGCGACAGACGAGGCGTTCGAGGCACTCATCGAGGAAATCGACGGCGAGAAACGCCGATACGACCAGCACATCGACGCCTTCGACATCGACGTCGAGGAAGCAGAAGACCTCGCCCGCGAGGTCGAAGCCCACCACGGCGGCTACGGGTTCATTCCGCCGTCGTCCATCTACCACCGCTTCATGACCGGTCTCACGGGCGGCAAGATGTCGTCGTCCATCCCTGCGAGTCACATCTCGCTCCTCGACGACCCCGAAGACGGCTACAACAAGGTCAAATCCGCCACGACTGGCGGCCGCGACACCGCCGAAGAACAGCGCCGTCTCGGTGGCGAGGCCGACAAGTGTCCCGTCTACGAACTCTATGCGTACCTCCTCACTGGCGACGACGACGAACTCGCCAAAGAGGTGTACGACGAGTGTATCGGCGGCGAGCGACTCTGCGGAGGGTGCAAAGAACAGGCCGCGACGATGATGCGCGAGTTCCTCGAAGACCACCAGGAAAAGCGCGAAGAAGCCGAAGCAGTCCTCGACTCGCTCGACATCGATTTGGAGACTGAGCGACGGGGAGTGGCCGCCGAACACTAACTCGGTTCGCTACAACCCGACATCTTCGCCGATACCTCTCGCTCGCGCCTTTTCGTAGAGATATTCGGCAGTCGCCGCGTCCAGAACCGCCGAGCCAACGCTCTCGACGACGAGTATCTCGTCGTCCGCTTCCCGGCCGACGACGCCCTCGAACACCTCGGAGAGGGGGACGAGGTCGGACTCCGCGAGACCCGCTGCGCGAATGTCACCGATGTCGGCGACTTCCTCGGGTACGTCGGCGAACACCCGTGCTGCTCGGTCGAAGGTCGTCGGGTCGAGTTCCTGCATCTCCGCGGTGTAGGCCCCGACGGCGACGACGAGCGTTCCCGGTTCGAGCCACTCGCCGTCGAAGACTGGTTCCGTGCTAGTCGTCGTGGTGACGACGACGGTTGCATCGGAGACGGCCTCTTCGGGTGAATCGACTGCTTCTGCGGGGAGTCCCGCTTCGCGGAGGTCTGCTGCACACGCCTCGCGGGAGTCGCTCGGCGAGTAGATGTGAACCGATTCGACGTCTGACCCGGCAGCGATGGCACGAGTCTGCCAGCGTGCTTGTGTCCCTGCCCCGAGGACGCCGAGCCGAATTGGGTCGTACGCGAGGTACTCTACGGCCAATCCGCCGATACACCCCGTGCGAGCGCTCGTGATGGTCGTCCCATCGAGGAATGCGAGCGGCAGTCCCGTCGTCGCGTCGGTCAACACGACCTGTGCGTTCACCGTCGGAAGTCCCTGTTCGGCGTTGTGTTCGTGGACGGCAGCGAGTTTCGTCGCATACACTTCTCGGCCGTGAATGTACGCCGGCATCGTCAGTGCAGTCCCGAGTGGGGCCTGCTGCTCGGCGTCGGCTGGCTGTGGCACTGTTCCCCCGATCCCGTTTCTGGTCACGTCGACGTCGATTCCGACCGGAAAGTGTGGCCTCGGCGGTCGCTCTACTTCACCGCGGCCCTGTTTCACGAACGCTTCTTCGACGACGGGGAAGAGTTCTGAGAGTGAGAGAAGTTCGCGGACGGCGTCAGCAGAGAGGATGCGAACCATACCCCGACTACTCACGTCGGTGAGATGAACTTATTGGGTATCGTTAGTGTGTCACAGACACACTCATAACACTGGGAAAAATCAGAGACGACTATGCACGTCCTCATCGTCGGCGGCGGCGTCGTCGGACTCGCCTGCGCCCACGCGCTCGCCGACCGTGGCGCCGAAGTCACCGTCTGTGAGGCGGGGACACTCGGCGGCGGAAGTTCAGGCCGCGCGGCGGGCGGTATCCGCACACAGTTTTCGACGCGCGTGAACGTCGAACTCTCGCTTTCGAGTATTCCCGTCTGGGAGTCGTTCGACGACGAGTTCGGCGTCGATATCGACTATCGACGACCGGGCTATCTCTTCTTGGCCCGGACCGAGGAGACGGCCGCGGCCTTCCGCAAAAACGTCGAGATGCAGACCGATGCTGGCGCGCCGAGTCGGCTCCTCGACCCAGACGAGGCACGCGAGTACGTCCCCGAACTTCGCACAGAACAGTTCGTCGCCGCCACCTACTCACCCGCCGACGGAATCGCGGACCCACACTCTGCCGTTCAGGGGTACGTAGAGGCAGTCCGAAGCATGGGCGGTGACATCCGGAGCAACACGCCAGTGACCGGCCTCTCACGCGAGGGCGAGGATAGTGACAGCGACGGCGAGGGGTGGCGCGTCGAGACGCCTGACGAGACCATCGAGGTAGACGCCGTGGTGTGTGCGGCGGGTGCCTGGACGAAGCGGGTCGCTGCACTCGCGGATATCGACCTACCAATCGCACCTCGTCGGCGGCAAATCGCCGTCGTCGAACCCGACGGCGACCTCCCCGAAGATGCACCGCTGACTATCGACCTCGACACAGGGTCGTACTTCCGGCCAGAACGTGACGACACTGCCATCGTCGGCGGCCACTTCGCCGAGGAAGATCCGGACGTCGACCCCGACCGGTTCGACGAGTCGATGGACATCGAATGGGCGGTCGAAGCGACCGAACGGGCCAACGACTGTGCCGCGTACTTCGGCCCGGAGACGAAGATTCGGAACGGGTGGGCCGGGTTGTACGCCGTGACCCCCGACCACCACGCAATTTTGGACGAAGTCGCGCCGGGGTTCGTCGTCGCGGCCGGCTTCTCTGGACACGGGTTCCAGCACGCACCGGCGACGGGTGAAGCAGTTGCGGACCGCTGTCTCGGCGAGAACGAGTGCGAGGTGGACGTCTCTGCCCTCTCAGCCGCCCGGTTCGAGTCTGGCGAGACGCTCACAGAACAGAACGTGGCGTGACGGTCGTGGTGTGACAGTCGTGGTGTGAAGATTGGTGACGTGACGGCTGTGACGTGGTGGCCGTGACGTGGAGGCAGTCTCGTGAAGCGAGTCGGTAGCCGTTACGCGCTCATGTTGACCACGGCCCGAAGCTCCCCGAGTACACGAGTCGGGTCGGCAACGTCGCGCGACGCGAGTACCTGATAGCTGCCGCTCTGCTCGACGATTCGGTAGGTGACCTCGCCGTCGTCGAACTCGTACGGCGGTTTCGACTGGACGAGGATGGCGTCTACGTCGTCTCTGTCGTCCGGTCGGTTCGGTGGTTTGACGATGAGTGACGCCTCTTCACCGAGTCGAATCGCCTCCAGCATCGTGGCCAAGTCTCGCATTCGTCTTCGTCGCTCGTGTGTCGGCCGGTGATAAGAAAGTATCTCTGTTCCGACTGGTGGGGACGTTTCGAGTGGTGGTCGCGGCGAGATGGCGGCATTCAGGCGAACGTGTCACGCTCTCTCACGATTCCGGAACCGTTTTGAAGGAACGTGGCTTCCTCGAAGATATGACAACCGAACCTGTCTGTGATGGTGTCAGCGTCACTCGTGAACCAACCACCGACGGGTTCGACTTTTTTGCGCTGACCGCCTGAGGTCGGCGGACTCCGCCCCGGCGCGACCGCGCCCGGTGGACGAAACCGACCCCTTCGGTCAGACTCGCCGTTCGGCGAGGCTTCGAAACTGCTAACCGACTACCAGACGGCTAACGCCACAACGAACCAGATGCGACTTCCGGAATCACAGGTCGCGGTGTTGAACGCCGCGAGCGCTACAGACGAACGGACGATAGAACAGTTGGCGGAGGCGACAGACCTGAAACCAGAGACGGTGACGGGTGCTGCCTTCGACCTGCGCGACGACGGCCTCGTGTCGGTCACAGAGACCGTCGAGGAAGACGTCGAACTAACCGACGAAGGTGTCGAGTACGCCGAAGACGGCCTCCCCGAGGTCCGACTCTACCGCGCCGCACTCGACGTTGGCGACGGCGACTCGGTCCCGATGGGACAGGTCATCGGCGCCTCCTCGCTCGGCGGCCCACAGGTCGACATCGCGCTGTCGAACTTCGCGCGAAAGGGCTACGGGCACATCGACTCGGGCGAACTCGCGCCCGACGCGGACGCCGACCCCGACGCAGACGAAGAAGCGGCCGCACTCGCGGCCCTCGTCGCAGGCGACGACGTCGACGACGACGTCCTCGACCAACTCGAATCACGCAACCTCGTGGTTCGCCGCGAGCGAACCATTCGGACCATCACCCTCACCGACGAGGGCGTCACGGCCCTGATGGAGGGTGTCGAGGCGGCCGAGACGGTGGACCGTCTCACTCCCGAGATGCTCACCTCCGGCGAGTGGGAAGACGTCGAGTTCACCGAGTACAACGTCGAAGCCGACGCACCCGAGGTCCGCGGCGGCAAGAAACACATCCTTCGACAGACCGCAGACCGCGTAAAAGACGTGCTCGTCGGCATGGGCTTCTCCGAGATGGAAGGCCCCCACGCCGACGCGGACTTCTGGATCAACGACTGCCTGTTCATGCCGCAGGACCACCCGGCGCGCACTCACTGGGACCGATTCGCCCTCGACGTGCCGCCGATGGAAGACATCCCAGAAGACCTCATCGACCGCGTCCGCGATGCGCACCTCAACGGTGTCGGCGAAGACGGTGACGGCTACCACTCGCCGTGGAGCGAGGACTTCGCCCGCGCAATCGCGCTTCGTGGGCACACCACGTCGCTGTCGATGCGCTACCTCTCGGGCCACGAAGTCGGGGAGTTAGAGCCGCCGCAGCGGTACTTCTCCGTCGAGAAGGTCTACCGGAACGACACGCTGGACCCGACGCACCTGCTCGAATTCTACCAGATCGAAGGCTGGGTGATGGCCGAAGACCTCTCGGTGCGCGACCTGATGGGCACCTTCGAGGAGTTCTACTCACACTTCGGCATCACGGACATCCAGTTCAAACCGCACTACAACCCCTACACGGAGCCGTCGTTCGAACTGTTCGGCCGACACCCCGAGACGGGCGAACTCATCGAAATCGGCAACTCCGGGATGTTCCGCGAGGAGGTCCTTCGGCCACTCGGCGTCGAGTGCGACGTGATGGCGTGGGGGCTCGCACTGGAGCGTCTGTTGATGCTCATGTACGGCTTCGACGACATCCGCGACGTCCACGGAACGATGTGTGACCTCGACCTGCTCCGCGAAACGGAGGTGCTCCGATAATGCCCGTAGTCGACGTTCAACCAGACGAACTGCGCCGCCTGACCGGCCACGAAGAGAAGTCCGACGAAGAGTTCAAAGAAGACCTGTTCGCGCTCGGCCTCGAGTTCGAGGGCGTGACCGACGACGGAGCGTTCCAACTGGAGTTCGGCCCTGACCGTCTCGACCGTCTCTCGGTCGAAGGTGTCGCCCGGTCGCTTCGCTACCAGTACGGCGATGCTCGTGGCGTCTCCGTCCCGAAGACGAACGACCCCGACTGGACCATCGTCGTCGACGAGTCCGTTCCGGACGAGCGCCCGTACGTCACGGGGGCAGTCGTCCGCGGTGTCGACTTGGACGACGCCGCGCTGGACTCGCTCATCCAGTTGCAAGAGAAACTCCACGCGACGATGGGGCGCAAGCGCGCCAAAGGAGCCATCGGCATCCACGACCTGACGATGCTGAAAGGCGACGTGCTCTCGGAGCAATCGACGGGGAACTCCATCACGTACAAGGGAATCGCCCCCGACGGCGACACCTTCGTCGCCCTCGACTCCAACGAGGAACTTACTCCCGCGGAAGTGCTCGAACAGCACGCGACCGGCCGAAAGTACGCCGACCTCGTCTCCGAGTACGAGCGCTACCCGGCTATCTACGACGAAATCGGGCTGTTCTCGTTCCCGCCGGTCATCAACGGCCGCCGGACCGAGGTGTCGACCGACTCGCGTGACCTGTTCGTCGAACTCACCGGCACCGACCAGTGGACCATCGACCGGATGTGCAACATCATCTGCTACGCGCTGGCCGCCCGTGGGGCGACTATCGAGCAGGTCGAAGTCCAGTACGACGAGGGAACCGTCGTCAAGCCCGACTTCGAGGTCGACACGAAACACGTCAGCCACGACCGCATCGAGTCGATTCTCGGCATCGAGCTGGAGATGGACGAAGTCATCAACCTCTTCGAGCGCTCCGGCCTCGGTGTCGAAGCGGAACTCGGTGAGGAGACGATTTACGAAGTCTCCGTTCCGCCGTACCGCGTGGACGTCCTGCACCCTCTCGACCTCGTCGACGACGTGGGTCGCGCCTACGGATTCAACGAACTCGAACCGCGCTACCCCGACGTGGGAACGGTCGGCCAGCGACACGAGCGCTCTCGGGTCGCAGACGCCGCCCGGAACAGTCTCGTCGGCCTCGGGTTCGAGGACATGCTCAACTTCCACATGATTTCGGAGGAAGAGAACTACGAGCGGATGGGCATCGAACCTGGAACGGACGTTCTGGGTGGCGGCGAACCCGCCTCCATCACCGAACCGTACAGCGAGGACTACACCATGCTCCGGACGTGGGTACTCCCGTCGCTGTCGATGGTGCTGGAGAACAACACCCACCGCGCGTACCCGCAGGACCTCGCCGAAATCGGCCACGTGGCCCATCGCGACGACGACGAGAACACTCGCGTCGCCGAAGCACGACACGTCGCTGCCGTCCTCGCACGCCACGACGTGAGCTACGAGGACGCGAAGGCCCGTCTCGCGACGCTCTGCCGCGACTTCGACGTCGAACTGGAGACGCCGGCGACCGAGCACCCGTCGTTCATCCCCGGTCGAACTGCCGCCGTCGTCATCGACGGTGAAGAAGTCGGTATCGTCGGTGAACTCCACCCGAAGGTCATCGTCGAACACGACCTCGAACTGCCGGTCGCGGCGTTCGAATTCGACCTGTCTGCGCTA
Source organism: Haloferax marinisediminis (assembly GCF_009674585.1). NCBI lineage: Archaea > Methanobacteriati > Methanobacteriota > Halobacteria > Halobacteriales > Haloferacaceae > Haloferax > Haloferax marinisediminis. The sequence goes on from NZ_WKJP01000001.1 coordinate 735,294, forward strand.
CAGTAGCGCGTCAGGTTTCTGTTTTCTTCTCGAATGTGCCGACGGGTTCCGTGAGGTTATCTACTCCCGAGTCCTCCGGAGTCCCGATGAAAATCCTCGTAACCGGCGCAACCGGGCAACAGGGCGGCGCCGTCATCGACCACCTTCTCGCTGACGAATCGGGTCAGTACGAGGTGTACGGACTCACTCGCGACCTGTCGAGTGCCGCTGCTCGGTCGCTCGTCGAACGCGGCGTCCACGTCGTCGAAGGTGATTTGCGCGACCGAGACCGGATGGTGACGCTCCTCGAAGGCGTCGACGGCGTCTTCTGCGTGACGACGTTCTTCGAAGACGGCCCAGAGATTGAGACCGAACAAGGCGTGACCGTTGCTGACGCCGCGGCCGAGGTTGGCGTCTCTCACTTCGTCTACGCGTCTGTCTCCGCTGCGGACCGCGCCCCACTCGCGCACTTCCAGTCGAAGTTCGCTGTCGAAGAACACATCCGCGGGCTCGACCTTCCAGCGACGATTATCCGCCCGCCGTACTTCATGCAGAACTTCGAGTGGCTTCGAGGTGACATCGAGGCCGGAACGCTCCAGTTACCGCTGTCACCAGACAGCGTCCTCCACATGGTCTCGCCGACGATATCGGCCAGACGGTCGCGGCCGCATTCGCCGACCCCGACCGATTCGTCGGCGAGACCATCGACCTCGTGGGCGACGCACTGACACCCACCGAAATCGCTGCCACGTTCGCCGACGTGCTGGATATCGCGGTCGAGTTCGTCTCGGTCCCACTCGACGAGTACCGCGAGCAGCGCGGCGACGAAATCGCCGACATGTACGCGTGGTTCGACGACGGCGCGTACGACGCGACCCGTCCGGACCTCTCTCGATTTGGCATCTCGCTCCGAACGCTCGCACAGCACCTCGCCGACAACGACACGTGGCGGCCCGCACCTGCCCCGGTTAGATAACTACGGGTAATTTAAGATTCCTCGTCATTCCTTTTGTGCATTTGGTTTGAGAACGATAGAAACCTTTAGGATGTAACTCATCGCCAGTTCTTGTATGAACGATTATGAACTAACCCGCGAGACGCTGGCAGTCACCCACGGCGAGCGCGGACAGGCCCCCGCACCCGGTATCGAAGACGTCGTCATCCCGCTTCACCTGTCGTCGACGTATTCGGTTCCCGACGTGGACCCCGATGCGGACCTCGAACTGCTGGACCCGGACGCGGGTGAGTTTCTCTATTCGCGCTTGTCGAACCCCACGCGTAACGCGTTAGAGCATCGGTTAGCAGCGCTCGAAGGGGCCGAACACGCCCTCGCGTTCGTCTCCGGGACGGCGGCGATTGCGGCGACGATGACGGCGGTGATTCGCCCCGGCGACCACATCGTCGCGTTCGAAGACCTCTACGGCGGGACCAAGACGATGCTCAACCGCCTCTTCGGCGAACGACTCGGCGTCGACGTGACGTTCGTGGACGCGACGGACCCCGAAAACGTCGAATCCGCGATGCGTGACGAGACGCGCCTCATCTGGATGGAGACGCCGACGAATCCGCTCATGCACCTGTGTGACATCGAGGCCATCGCGGCAATCGCCGACGAGTGGGACGCCGTCTTCGGCGTGGACAACACGTTCCTCAGTCCGTACTTCCAGAACCCGCTGTCACTCGGCGCCGACGTGGTCGTCCACAGCACCACGAAGTACCTCAACGGCCACTCCGACTCGATTGGGGGCGCCGTCGTCACCAACCGTGACGATATCATGGACGAACTCGCGTTCCTCCAGCGCGTCGGCATGGGGTCGATGCTCTCGCCGTTCGACTCGTACATGACCCTTCGCGGTATCAAGACCCTCCCGCTTCGGATGCGCCAACACGAAGAGAACGCGATGGAGATTGCGCGGTTCCTCGAATCTCACGAGGCCGTCACGCGCGTCCTGTATCCGGGCCTCGAATCTCACCCACAACACGAACTCGCCGCACGCCAACAGTCTGGATTCGGTGGGGTGCTCTCGTTCGAGCTCGACACCGACCTCGACGGCACGGCCGAGTTCCTCGGTCGCCTCCGTGAGTTCCCACTCGCAGTCAGTCTCGGTGGCGTCGAGAGTCTCATCGAGCATCCGGCGACGATGACGCACTCGCCGCTCGCACAGACCGAACGCGACGCACTCGGTATCTCGGACTCGTTGCTCCGGATGTCTGTCGGTGTCGAGCACGTCGACGACCTCCTCGCAGACCTCGACGCGGCGCTGGCCTCGGTCTGAAGTCGCGTCGGTATTCCTTCCACGGCCCCAACCCGTTTGTCTGGGCCGCTAACCGAGTTGTTTAACAGTCTACCCAGTGGTAGATACGCCAAACCAATGCCGAGCGGAGAATACGACCCGGAAACCGTCGAGGCGAACTGGCAAGAGAGGTGGGTCGACGAAGACCTGTACGCGTACCCAGCGGGTGCTGTAGACCCCGACACCGTCTTCTCCATCGACTCGCCGCCGCCGACTGTCTCCGGGAGTCTTCACTGGGGCCACGTCTACGGCTTTACTCTCCAAGACTTCGTCGCCCGGTTCAACCGGATGCGTGGCGAGGAGGTTTACTTCCCGTTCGGATACGACGACAACGGAATCGCGTCCGAACTGCTGACCGAAGAGGAACTCGGCATCAAGCACCAGGACTACGAGCGACGCGAGTTCCAGAAACTCTGCCGCGAGGTCACCTCGAAGTACGAAGCGGAGTTCACCGAGAAGATGCAGAACCTCGGTATCTCTATCGACTGGGACCAGACGTACCAGACGATTTCGCCCGAGGTCCAGCGCATCTCGCAGCTCTCGTTCGTCGACCTCTACGAGAAGGACCGCCAGTACCGCCAGCGCGCGCCAGCCATCTGGTGTCCCGAGTGTGAGACCGCGATTTCGCAAGTCGAAACTGAAGACGACGAACAGCATTCGCACTTCCACGACATCGAGTTCGGCGTCGCCGATTCGGACGATTCGTTCGTCATCTCGACGACGCGTCCCGAACTCCTCCCTGCGTGTGTCGCCGTCTTCGTCCACCCCGACGACGACGACAACCAGCACCTCGTCGGTCAAGAGGCGGAGGTTCCGCTGTTCGGTCAGCGCGTGCCCATCCTCGAAGACGAGCGTGTCGACTTAGAGACCGGAACGGGCCTCGTCATGTGCTGTACCTTCGGTGACCAGACGGACATCGAGTGGTACCAGGCACACGACCTGCCCCTCCGCGTCGCCATCGACGAGTCCGGCACGATGACCGAGGTTGCCGACGAGTACGCCGGTCTGTCCTCTGACGAGGCCCGCGAGGCAATCGTCTCGGACCTCGACGACGTCGATGCACTCCTCGACAAGCGCGCCATCACGCACACGGTCAACGTCCACGAACGCTGTGGCACGAGCGTCGAGTTCCTCGTCAAAGACCAGTGGTACATCAAACTGCTCGACAAGCGCGAGGAGTACCTCGAAGCAGGTGAACAGATGGACTGGTTCCCGGACAAGATGTTTACGCGGTACAAGAACTGGATCGAAGGACTCCAGTGGGACTGGGCCATCTCGCGCCAGCGCTCGTCCGGAATTCCGTTCCCGGTCTGGTACTGCGGCGACTGTGAACACGTCGTCGTCGCCGAGCGCGAAGACCTGCCGGTCGACCCGCTTTCGGACGACCCGCCGGTCGATTCGTGTCCCGAGTGTGGTCACGACGAGTTCGTCGCCGAAGACGACGTCTTCGACACCTGGGCGACGTCGTCGCTCACGCCACTCATCAACGCTGGATGGGACTGGGACCCCGAGACCGAGTCGTTCGAGATGGACAAGCCCGAACTCTACCCGTTCGACATGCGCCCGCAGGGCCACGACATCATCTCGTTCTGGCTGTTCCACACGGTCGTCAAGTGCTACGAGCACACCGGCGAGGTTCCGTTCGACAGCGTGATGATCAACGGGATGGTCCTCGACGAGAACCGCGAGAAGATGTCGAAGTCCGTCGGCAACGTCGTCTCCCCCGACCAGGTTCTGGAGAAGTTCCCCGTCGACGCCGCCCGCTACTGGGCCGCCGGAAGCGCCGTCGGCGACGACCTCCCATATCAGGAGAAGGGCCTCGTCGCGGGCGAGAAACTGATGCGCAAACTCTGGAACGCGTCGAAACTCGTCGAGAGCCTCACCGAAGACGCCCCCGAGGAGTTCGACCACGACGACCTCAAGACGCTCGACCGCTGGCTGCTGGCCTCGCTCGACCGCGAAATCGAGTACGTCACGGAGAAGTTCGAGAACCGCGAGTTCTCGAAGGCCCGCGATAGCCTCCGGAGTTTCTTCTGGCACACGTTCTGTGACGACTACCTCGAAATCGCCAAACAGCGACTCCGCGAGGGCGACGACCCGTCGGCGGCGTACACGCTTCAGACTGCCCACCAGCAGTTCCTCATCATGTTCGCGCCCATCCTCGCTCACGTCACCGAGGAGCTCTGGCGCGACATGTACTCCGAAGAGAGCGTCCACGAACAGTCGTGGCCCGAACCGCTCGGCCTCGACGCCGACTTCGAGGCAGGCGAGACTGCCATGGCCGTCGTCGGTGCCCTCCGGAAGTACAAGAGCGACGCCCAACTCTCGATGAACGCGTCTGTCGAGGATGTCGAAGTCTACGGCAACATCGACGGCTTCGAGGAGGACATCAGCGGCGTGATGCACGTCGAGTCGCTCTCGTCGACCGACGACGAACCGCCAATCGAGTCGGTCATCTCGGGTATCGACCTCGACTACTCCATCGTCGGCCCCGAGTTCGGCAGCAAGGTTCCTGACATCGAGGCGGCACTCGCACAGGACGACTACGAACTCGTCGGCGACGAACTCCACGTCGCGGGCGTCGAACTCGGCCCCGACGCGTTCGAGGTCAACGAAGAGCGCACCTACTCCGGCGAGGGCGAATTCGTCGAGACCGAGGGCGCGCTCATCATCATCAAGAACTGAGCGAGAGACGGCGACCGCTCGGTCGCAGAAAACTCTCTTTTACCGGTCTACACCGACGGCGTCTTCGATACTGTCGAAGCCGTCGCGTTCGAGGCGGTCGAGGAGGCCGCGGTTGATGTCGCGAGCGATGGACGGGCCTTCGTATATCATGCCCGTGTAGAGTTGGACCATCGACGCGCCCGCGCGAATCTTCTGGTAGGCTCCTTCGGCGTCGGAGACGCCACCCACGCCGATGATGGGCACGTCGCTTCGGTCGGCGATGAAACGAATCATCTCGGTGGCCGAGTTCTCGATGGGCTTTCCGGAGAGGCCGCCGCGTTCGGCCTGATTGGCGTTCTGGAGCGAGTCGGGTCGGGAGGTGGTCGTGTTGCTCGCGATGATGCCGTCGAGGGAGAGGTCGTCGACGACTTCGAGTGCGTCTTCGACGGCGGGGTCCGGAAGGTCGGGGGAGAGTTTCACGAGGAGCGGGTCGGCACCTGCGTCCACGAGCGTTCCGAGAATCGCTTCGAGGGAGTCGCGGTTCTGGAGGTCGCGGAAGCCCTCGCTGTTGGGACACGAGACGTTGACGACGAAGTAGTCCGCACCGTCGGCGACGCGTTCGTAGGTGTACAGGTAGTCTTCGGGGGCGTCCTCGGTGTCTGTCACCTCGGAGAGGGCGAGATTGACGCCGAGCGGAACGTCCGGACGTGGACCAGTCGAGAGTCGTTCGCCGACTGCGTCCGCACCCTCGTTGTTGAGGCCCATCCGGTTGATGAGCGCCTCGTCTTCGGGGAGGCGGAACATGCGTGGCCGGGAGTTCCCAGACTGTGGTTTCGCAGTGACGCCGCCGACTTCGATGTGCCCGAATCCGAGCGCTGCGAGGACGGTCGGAATCTCGGCGTTCTTGTCGAATCCGGCGGCGACGCCGACGGGATTGGGGAAGTCGAGTCCGAAGGCAGTCGTCGAAAGCCGTGGGTCGTCCACGCGGTACTGGTGTTCGAGGAACGATTCGACTGGCGTATCGCGGACCGACTGGAGCAGTCCGTGAATCGTCCGATGTGCAGTCTCTGGTGGGAGCGAAAAGAGGACTGGTTTGGCGAGTTGATAGGGGTTCATTGCTGAATTGTGTGCGGTCCGCTGGAGGCGGTTCTGTTTCGAGACGTCACGGCACACCCGTGTTCAGAAGTCGTGTTCGACCTGGTCTGGGTCTGCTTTCTGGATGATGATTTTCCCGTCTCGAACGCGGACGAATACCTCGTCGCCGATCTCCATGCCGGCAACTGCGAGTTCGTCTTCGTGGAGGTTGACGTGGACGTTGTGATACTCGCCATTCTCGTCTTTGGCGCCACTCGGGCTGAGCTTCTTTTTCCGGACCATCTGGGGGTCTATCCGTTGGTTCGCCGCAGGGAATACATAAGTGTTGTCTCCGTCATTCCTCGCCACGCCGATTTTCCTCCCATTTCGAGTGTTTTTGCGACAAATTCGTCTGCGTGTTGACGACTCTCCAGCGTCACCATCCGCCGAGAGTATATAAGTAGATGCCCGTCGTCGGTCGAAAATGGGCGATATATTTATGATGTGCCATGTGGTTCATTGGCATAGAGGTGGAAAATCATGGTACGCGAGGACGGTAAACGGAATTTCGTGCTCCGAGAGGAGGACGGTACAGAGACGAGTGTTTTCTCCGGGAGCATGCCACGGCAGGCAGCGCTCAAGGCAGCACGACGACTCGACCCAGCAGGGTCCGAAGAGGAAGCACAAGACGGCGCAGTCGAGATTCGACTCCGTGAGAAGGGAACCGACAAGGTTCACATCTTCGACGCGTGGGCGTGGGAGAGTAGCGCTCCTGAGGACAAGCCCGGCTGGATGGAAGGGAGCATCACCAAAGGAAACGTCTCTAAGAAGGGCATCGAGCACCTCGAAGAGTAGTCCGACAACGGTCACTTTCTTATCGCACGCGGGTACGCACGCACGAGCGATGCGTCTGTAGTTCGAGTAGCGAGTAGGCGAACGTCGAGCCGGTTTCTGATGCTCGGAACCACACAGACCCCCAGCGAGTCGATACGCCTTTGACTACGGCACCGTCAGTTTCGCTTGCGCGACCAACACCCGGTCAGACCGTACGTACAACGCGGGGGATGAACGGCCGGCCTCCAGTCGCGCGACATCAACACTCACGAGAGACATTCATGTTTCTCTGAATTCATCACGATTTTATGAGGCTTCTCGACATGAAACCGCATGACGAAGCGCCTTTGGTTCGACGGCCTTTTATGTAACCGTGCCATTCGAAGTAATGTGAAGAAGCGCACGGGGGCACTCCCCCCGAAGGCTTCGTCCGAACGCCCACCGACCCAAGGTCGTTTGGCGCTCCACGGGATGACACACCTTCCCGGGGTGCCGACGATACGACGGCCTTAAGTGGTCCAAGGCATTTCGGAAGAATGCGAACGACACAACGCGATTTCGGGGCGTTTCAACGCGTCCCGATTCACGGGTTGGGTCGAGCGAGGTTCGACGGGTTTATACCCTCGAACCACCTCGATTCAAATCCGAAGGAAATGAGGATTCCGCCCCTGCGGTACGCCGCAAGACGGTATCTGATGTTAGCCCTAGTAGTTCGGTGATATCCGAACGGATATCAGCGAACTCGGACCTTTGAACGGTGATTTGACAGCATTACGCTGCCATTCACCCGCCAACACCCCGCGACCAGGTTTAAATGGTCGCGACCCATTCCGGTTGATCCTGCCGGAGGTCATTGCTATTGGGGTCCGATTTAGCCATGCTAGTTGTACGAGCTTATACTCGTTGCGAAAAGCTCAGTAACACGTGGACAAACTACCCTACGGAGAACGATAACCTCGGGAAACTGAGGCTAATAGTTCATAGGGGAGTCGCGCTGGAAATGCCGACTCTCCCAAACGCTCCGGCGCCGTAGGATGTGTCTGCGGCCGATTAGGTAGACGGTGGGGTAACGGCCCACCGTGCCGATAATCGGTACGGGTTGTGAGAGCAAGAGCCCGGAGACGGAATCTGAGACAAGATTCCGGGCCCTACGGGGCGCAGCAGGCGCGAAACCTTTACACTGTACGCAAGTGCGATAAGGGGACCCCAAGTGCGAGGGCATATAGTCCTCGCTTTTCCCGACTGTAAGGCGGTCGGGGAATAAGGGCTGGGCAAGACCGGTGCCAGCCGCCGCGGTAATACCGGCAGCCCAAGTGATGACCGATATTATTGGGCCTAAAGCGTCCGTAGCCGGCCACGAAGGTCCATCGGGAAATCCGCCAGCTTAACTGGCGGGCGTCCGGTGGAAACCACGTGGCTTGGGACCGGAAGGCTCGAGGGGTACGTCCGGGGTAGGAGTGAAATCCCGTAATCCTGGACGGACCACCGATGGCGAAAGCACCTCGAGAAGACGGATCCGACGGTGAGGGACGAAAGCTAGGGTCTCGAACCGGATTAGATACCCGGGTAGTCCTAGCTGTAAACGATGCTCGCTAGGTGTGGCACAGGCTACGAGCCTGTGCTGTGCCGTAGGGAAGCCGAGAAGCGAGCCGCCTGGGAAGTACGTCCGCAAGGATGAAACTTAAAGGAATTGGCGGGGGAGCACTACAACCGGAGGAGCCTGCGGTTTAATTGGACTCAACGCCGGACATCTCACCAGCTCCGACTATAGTAATGACGGTCAGGTTGATGACCTTGCCACGATGCTATAGAGAGGAGGTGCATGGCCGCCGTCAGCTCGTACCGTGAGGCGTCCTGTTAAGTCAGGCAACGAGCGAGACCCGCACTTCTAATTGCCAGCAGCAGTTTCGACTGGCTGGGTACATTAGAAGGACTGCCGCTGCTAAAGCGGAGGAAGGAACGGGCAACGGTAGGTCAGTATGCCCCGAATGAGCTGGGCTACACGCGGGCTACAATGGTCGAGACAATGGGTTGCTATCTCGAAAGAGAACGCTAATCTCCTAAACTCGATCGTAGTTCGGATTGAGGGCTGAAACTCGCCCTCATGAAGCTGGATTCGGTAGTAATCGCATTTCATAAGAGTGCGGTGAATACGTCCCTGCTCCTTGCACACACCGCCCGTCAAAGCACCCGAGTGAGGTCCGGATGAGGCTGTCACACGACAGTCGAATCTGGGCTTCGCAAGGGGGCTTAAGTCGTAACAAGGTAGCCGTAGGGGAATCTGCGGCTGGATCACCTCCTAACGAACGAGACCACCCCGACGGGGTGGCTCACTTTCGATCTCCCGAGTTCGCCGACGTCCGTTCGGACACCTTAGAACTACTAGGGCTGACACGGGCCCATAGCTCAGTGGTAGAGTGCCTCCTTTGCAAGGAGGATGCCCAGGGTTCGAATCCCTGTGGGTCCATGGTAAGCAATGTTCAACCCTCGTTGAATCGTGCCCCTTAAGTGTGGGACGACGATACGAAGGAATGAGCATTGACGACTGATGCACCAACCCGCGCAAGCGTGGTTGGGAAGGGTCGAATACGCGCCAGAAGACTACTGGGCGTATGATGAAACCGTGTGTACGTGCAATCCAGGCGTCCACTGGACCCGTTCTCCGGGTCACAGTGACTATATCAACTGGCTACTGTGCCAGCTGGTGGATAGCTCGGCTCGAGAGCCGATGACGGACGTGCCAAGCTGCGAAAAGCTTCAGGGACCCGCATGGAGGGTAAGAACTGAAGATCTCCGAATGGGAATCCCCACGCAATTGCCTTGCGCAATGGGGAACGCTCCGAATTGAAACATCTTAGTAGGAGCAGGAAAAGAAAGCAATCCGCGATATCGTGAGTAACGGCGAGTGAAAGCGACACAGTCCAAACCGAAGCCTTCGGGCAATGTGGTGTACGGACTACCCGTAACGGACCTGGATCTTATGTGAAGTCTCCTGGAACGGAGCGTGATACAGGGTGAAAACCCCGTAACATAAGAGAAAGGTCCCGGGGTTGTTCCAGAATAGCGGGGGTTGGATATCCCTCGTGAATTACGCAGGCATCAACTGCGAAGACTAAACACTCCTCGAGACCGATAGCGAACAAGTAGCGTGAGCGAACGCTGAAAAGCACCCCGAAAAGGGCGGTGCAATAGGGCTTGAAATCAGTTGGCGATAGAGCGATGTAGCATACAAGGTCGTCTGACGAATGAACCGAGAGCGATCTCATAGTAAGACTCAGACGAAGCCGATGTTACGTCGTACGTTTTGAAAAACGAACCATGGAGTGCATCTGACTGGCGAGTCTAAGGGGTGAACCCCCGGAGGCATAGGGAAACCGATACGGCCGCAGTCTTTGACCAGGGCCACCGTCTTCAAGGGCGGGGAGCCAACCGGATGCGACCCGAAACCAAGTGATCTACGCCGGAGCAGGGTGAAGCGTGGCGAAAGCTGCGTGGAGGCCCGTTAGAGTTGGTGTCCTACAATACCCTCTCGTGACTCTGGTGTAGGGGTGAAAGGCCCATCGAACTTGGCAACAGCTGGTTCCAACCGAAACATGTCGAAGCATGACCTCTGATGAGATAGTCTGTGAGGTAGAGCGACCGATTGGGAATCCGGACTCCGAGAGGAGTTCGCTTCCCTGTCAAACTCCGAACTTACAGACGTCGTAGACTCAGGGAGTCCGGTGTGCGGGGTAAGCTTGTGCACCGTGAGGGAGACAACCCAGAGCTAGGTTAAGGACCCAAAGTGTGGATTAAGTGCGATTGAAGATTGTCTCGAGCCCTAAACAGCCGGGAGGTGAGCTTAGAAGCAGCTACCCTCTAAGAATAGCGTAACAGCTTACCGGCCGAGGTTCGAGGCGTCGAAAATGATCGGGGCTCAAATCCACCTCCGAGACCTGGCGGCGTACTCATAGTACGATTCCGTAGGTTGGCATACTGTTTGGGTGGAAGCACGGGGGAGACTTCGTGTGGACCGAGCAGCAAAGAAAATCATGGTCTCAGTAGCAGCGAGAGTCGGGTGTGAACCCCGACGGCCTTACGCGCAAGGGTTCCTCGGCACTGCTAATCAGCCGAGGGTTAGTCGATCCTAAGTCTAACCGTAACTCGAATTAGATGAAAGGGAAACTGGTTAATATTCCAGTACTATCTTGCACTAAAAGTCGACGCTTTAGGAAACACCGAGCGGGGCCTTCGCCCCGTCGAATCACCGAACTTCGTGGAAGCCGTAATGGCACGAAGCGAAAGAATGGTGAGATAGGGAAACTCGGCGGTACCTAGAGCCCGTGAAAAGACGAGCAAGATAATCGTACCGAGATCCGACACAGGTGCGCTGGCAGAGCAAGCCAAGGCCTGTCGGGATCAACCGACGTTAGGGAATTCGGCAAGTTAGTCCCGTAAGTTCGCGATAAGGGATACCTGCTCTTGATCGAGCAGGTCGCAGTGACTCGGACGCTCCGACTGTCTAGTAACAACATAGGTGACCGCAAATCCGCAAGGACTCGTACGGTCACTGAATCCTGCCCAGTGCGGGTATCTGAACACCCATTACAATGGGACGAAGGACCCGTCAACGGCGGGGGTAACTATGACCCTCTTAAGGTAGCGTAGTACCTTGCCGCTTCAGTAGCGGCTTGCATGAATGGATCAACGAGAGCGTCACTGTCCCAACGTTGGGCCCGGTGAACAGCACGTTCCAGTGCGGAGTCTGGAGACCCCCAAGGGGAAGCGAAGACCCTATAGAGCTTTACTGCAGGCTGTCGCTGAGACGTGGTCGCTAATGTGCAGCATAGGTAGGAGCCGTTACACAGGTACCCGCGCCAGCGGGCCACCGAGGCATCATTGAAATACTACCCGTTAGTGACTGCGACTCTCACTCCTGGCGGAGGACACCGGTAGCCGGGCAGTTTGACTGGGGCGGTACGCGCTCGAAAAGATATCGAGCGCGCCCAAAGATTTCCTCACGCGAGTCGGAAACTCGTGGAAGAGCGCAAGAGCAAACGGAAGTCTGACAGTGACATTCCCAACGAGTGTCGCTGACGCGAAAGCGTGGTCTAGCGAACCTACGAGGTTCATTCATGGGACCCGTAGATGACAGAAAAGCTACCTTAGGGATAACAGAGTCGTCACCGGCAAGAGCACATATCGACCCGGTGGCTTGCTACCTCGATGTCGGTTCCCTCCATCCTGCCCGTGCAGAAGCGGGCAAGGGTGAGGTTGTTCGCCTATTAAAGGAGGTCGTGAGCTGGGTTTAGACCGTCGTGAGACAGGTCGGCTGCTATCTATTGGGGGTGTTTAGGAACATGACGTGAACGTTCGTATAGTACGAGAGGAACTACGAATGGGTGCCACTGGTGTACCGGTTGTCCGAGAGGGCAGTTGCCGGGCAGCTACGCACCGCAGGGTAAGAGCTGAAAGCATCTAAGCTCGAAACCTACACGGAAAAGAAGTTCCACTGAGGTCACTCGTAGAAGACGAGTTCGATAGACTCGGGGTGTACGCAACGAGGCAACGAGTTGTTCAGCCCGCGAGCACTAACAGACCAAGCCACATTCATACGCACTGAGACCCGAGAACGGGTCCAGGCGCAAACTGGATTGCACGTACAAAAATCAGCATCGACGCCACCGATATTGGTATGGCGATGGTTCGATTCCATCGATCGGAATTAAGGCGGCCAGAGCGGTGAGGTTCCACCCGTACCCATCCCGAACACGGAAGTTAAGCTCACCTGCGTTCTGGTCAGTACTGGAGTGAGCGATCCTCTGGGAAATCCAGTTCGCCGCCCCTACTCATACTCAGAAAGCCCACCGGAGATTCCTCCGGTGGGCTTTCTTCATTTATGGCGAGCGGGATTCGTACCCGCTCGCAGATTTCATCCGAGAGCGGCAGCGCTGTCGAGTCGCGGGAGCATCGGGCTCGGAGTCACGAGAGCATCCAGCTCATTGAATCGCGAGTGTACCCGGCTCGCTGGAGAGCGTCGCTTCGCGTCTCCCCACGCAAAACTACTGATGATGTTCGAGACTGTACGCTCTGGACGATTCGCGAGCACACCCCGAAACGGGGGTCCAACACACCCTAACAGCCCTCACACCGTCAGGCTTAAGCACAAGACGGCGATACGATAAACTGCGCCAAGGTGGCAGAGTTCGGCCCAACGCATCCGCCTGCAGAGCGGAACCCCCGCCGGTTCAAATCCGGCCCTTGGCTTTCTCCTTCACTTCAACACCTCACCAGCGGTGCGTCTCGCTTGCAACCACAGTGACGACGTTCTACTCGCAGGTGAATCTCCCGAGATAATCAGTCCGGACACACCGTGCGAGTCCAAGAGACAGACCCGCCGAAAACACGTGTTCAGTCGAGTTGTACTTCGATATCGACATTCGCTGCTCCGTCACCCAACTCCTTGGCGAGTTCGAGGGCGTCGAGTGCGGTTTCCCGTGCTCGAACCCCGGCTTCGACAGACGAAAAGCACTCTACAGCACGCTCGAATGCGGCCAGAGCATCGGCGGGTCGTCCCACGGTGCGTAGCACGTCGCCGAGGTGGCGGAGCCACCGCCCTTCGAGGATTTTCGTCGGTGCGAGTTCGACGGCCGTTTCGAGGTAATCGAGTCCGTCGTCTACTGCTCCGTCTGCGACTAGCACGAGTCCGTACGCACCGTTCGCGTGGGCTTGTGACTCCGAGTCGAGTGTCTCGGCCTCGTTGAGTACGTCTTCAGCAATCGACCGGGCATCGTCGAGGTTTCCGCGATCGAGATGTGCACGCGCACTAAGCGCTCGGGCTTCGACACGTTTCGACTCCATTTGGTCGAAGACGTCTACTGCGGTGGCAGCGTAGTCGGCCGCGTCTGCTGAGGCACCTAGTTCGAGGAGCACTGCACTGAGGCCGAGATTGGCACCTCCGTAAATCTCCGTGAGCTTTTCGTCGTCGAGGGAGTTGAGGAGGTCCTCGTAGCGCTCGCGGGCATCGTCGAGTGCACCCCGTTCGTATTCGATTCGAGCGAGGTTGTTCGACGAGAGTGCGGTCCCCATCTCGTCGCCGATGTCGAGACGAATCTCGAGTGCCAATCGGAGATACCGCTCTGCGTCTTCGAGCGATCCGTCTTCGAGCTCGATATGGCTGAGAAGATCGAGGCTCAACGCTTCTCCCCACCGATACTGAATTCCTCGGCGAATTCGGAGACTCGTTTGGCCGTACTCTCTCGCCACGTCGTACTCTCCAAGCGTCCGTTCGACGTGCCCGAGGTTTGCGAGGGTGCTCGCAACTTTCGTCGCATCGCCGACTTCTCGTCGGAGTTCGAGTGCCTGCTCGTAATACTCCTTTGCAGGCTCGGGGTTGTCCGTATGGGCCTCGATAGCACCGAGTGCGTTCAACACGTCACTCCGCCCGACGTCGTCGTCTATCTGTTCGAAGCGGTCGAGTGCTGCTTCTGCATTCTCACGTGCGCGCTCGAACTCGCCGTGGTAGCGAGCAACTTCGGAGACGCCCGCAAAGCCATCCGCACGCGCCCGCGTGAGTGCTTCGTCGCCGAAGTCGTCACCGGCGATGTCGGTGAGTGCTTCGAACTCACGTTTTGCCCGGTCGAGTTCGCCACCGTTGACGAACATCCGAGCGCGCCACCGACGGACGTCGAGTCGGAGGTCCGAATTACACATATCAGGGACGTCGACCGCAGAGTACTCCGTCTCGGCGAACAGTGCCGAGAGCGTCGGGTTGTTGATGCCGAGTTGGAAGACGTTCTTGACGAGGCGGTCACCCCACGAGGCGGGGTCGTCGTCTATCGTTCGGACGATATCTGCTGCCCCACCGAACACCGACTGGACTTGTCGGCGGGCCTCCTCGTCGTCAGCGAGCGAGAAGAGTGCGCCCAGACAGCGTTCGAACCGGCGTCTCGCTCGGCGTTCGGATTCGACATCGAGGAGTCGCTGGAGGAATCTCGTCGACCACGTCTCGTGGACGGTCCGAACACGGTCGGCGTCGGCGTCGCCGAGTGTGGAGTAGAGGACCGAGCGTTCGAGTTCGTCGAGTGCTGCTTCGACGACCGACTCGTCTCGTCTGTTCGACGACAACGCGTACGCGAGTGGGACGTCAACGTCGATACCGGAGGCGTTCAGGAGATTGACGAGGACACCGACGTCGACGCCGAGGTCCTCGTCGACGGCCCGAAGGTCCTCGTAGACGCCGTCGATGTCGTCGAGCAGCGTCGTCGGTGCCGAATTGTTGTACGCTGTCGGTTCGACGTATCGCGCGAGTCGGTGGAAGAAGAGGTACATCTCCCCGGGGGCGAGTTCGTCACCGTCACCCGGATGCAGTTCGTCGACGTCGATATCGATTTCGCGGTCGACCGCCCTCTCGAAGTGATCGACGATTCGTTCGCGCTCGCGAGCATCGACCGGCGGGACCGATACGACGTCGATTGCCTGCGTTCGGTGCGATTCGAGGCGTGCGGAACCGCGGAGATGGCCGTCTCGCCACTCGTTTTCTCGGCTGTCGAGGAGGAACGTCACTTGGTCGTCGTCGGTGAACTCGCGGACGAGTTCGAAGATGGCGTTCGCTTCGTTCCGTGTCGCATCCTCCACGACGACGAGTGTGTGCCCCGGCGCCTCGGCGAGGTACGCCCCGAGGTGTGCACTCGAGGTAAACGGTTCTCGTTGCCCGCTCTTCCGGTAGACGACTGGTCCCCGTTTTTGTTCGTACCACCGTGTCGCGACTGACATACACACCGTACTCTTTCCGGCACCAGGCGGCCCGACGACCACCTGGTCGCCGGCGTCACAGAGGCGTTCGAACAGGTCGTCGGTGACGTTCTCGCGGCCATCTGGTGTCGGGCGCTCACGGTCGAGCGCGTAGCCCTTGCGAACCTCAGCGAGGTCGAACCCTGCGCGCCAGCACGCCAGCGGTGCAGAGACACCGACTCGGTCGAAGTAGTCCGGTGAAAGTCTGACGAGCCCTTGTGACTGGAGCGCCGTCGGGAGGTCGTCCCCACGGACCGACGTCTCTCCTGTCGTCTCAGTGGCTGGTGCGCTGGTGGACGACTCGGTCGATGCGGCGGTGGTCGTCTGCTCCGTTTCGCTCGCGTCGGTTGCTTCGCTCGCGAGAGCGGGTTCACCCGAAGAATTGGGTTCGTCTGCAGAGCCCGTTTCCTTCAGTTCCTCTTCGTCGATGGTGGTGTGCCCACCGAGGTCGAATTCCGTCGCGTCCTTCCAGAGTGACTGTGTATGCTGACGCGCCCACGCAATACCCGACTCAGACGTGTTCTGGACGACACACTGGATGTGTCCGCTGTCGTCGTAATTGACGATCGTCAGGTTGGGGCCGTCATCTCCGACGGTGTACGAGAACGAAAACGGCGAGACGTCGCCGATACGAACCGTACAGTCGGGAGAGTCGTGGATGGTTTCGAGAAAGACAGGAAACTCTCTCCAGATGGCCGTGACGACCGATTCGGAGGTGATGAGTCGACACGAGTGGCCATTGGCTATCCACTGCGTCAGTCGTTCGACGAGTGTGCGACTTGGGACTCGTGCGAAGACGAACGTTCCGTGACTCGTCGTCGCGAGTCGTTCGCCGAGGAGGTCGACGGGGCGGTGCGGAGAGGTTCCCGTCGTGAACTGGACGTCGGCGCCGACGAGTGCGTCGACGGGAAGCGGGTAGTCACCCGGCTCTTCGACCAGAACCGGGTCGAGTTCGAGAACGTCGCCGAAGTCTTCACGGAGCGAGTCGAAGAGGGTGAGAAGATATCGGCCCTTCAGCGAGAGGGTAAACCCACCGTCGCGCCCGACGACGAGTCCGGACGTCTTGAGATCTCGGACTGCCCGGTCGACGGTCGACCGAGAGTAGGTGAGCTGATCGGCCAGTTCGCGCTTGTCGAGTGTGTTCCCGTCTAGAGTCCGGAGGAAGTCGGACCGGTCGAGGACGAGCTCGAGGTGGTCAGTCACGTGGTCGCTGTTGGGTTCCATCGTTCGTCTCTACTCGGTCGTGCACTGCAGTGCCGACCGATGTGTGTTCGTGTAGGATATTGCACGCAGGTATCAAAACCCTTGGTTGTCCGCCAACTCCCCTCAGTATTCGGGGTGACGTACCCGGTCACCCACTTGCGAGGTGCGGGGACACACTCCGAAGAAAAGTAATCGTTATACGCCGTGTGGCCCATGCCGAAACCATGCAACGACGCGCCGCGATCATCTCCGTCGTGTTCTTCCTGGTCATCGGTGCCGGTGCATACTCGCTCATCGCGACTGCATCGACGCCGTCGATCAGTTTCGAGAACCCCGAGTACTCGCTGGCACAGGGAGACGAGTTCTCCGTCCCCGACAGTGACCAGACGTTTACAGTGTCGTCGATCACCGAGGAAGAGGAATCCGGCGGGCACGGTGGCGGCACCACCCTCGTCCGTTCCGGTGAACTCACCTACGTGAACGAATCAGCCCGCTTCACCGAGACGTGGGACAACGCGAGCACCGTCACGCTCGACGGCATGGACTACCGTGTCGAAATCGCCAACGTCTCCGACCCGTCCGAAGTGACGCTCGTCGAACTTCGCAACGATACGGCCATCCTGCAAGCCGACCCGAGCGCAGACAACGAGACGGTCACCCGCGATGGTGAGCGCTACGTCGTCGTCGACGGCGAGACGCTCGTTCCCGCCGAGGAGTACTTCCCGGCCAACGAGACGCGCACCTTCGCTGAGGGCGACTCCATCACGTACAACAACGAATCCGCCACCGTCGCCGCAGTCGAGACGTCGGGCGCGACCCTCGAATGGTTCGCCGCCGAAGAGCGGACGATCGGTGTCGACAACGAGGCCAACGTCACCGTCGGCGGCCAGCAGTACCTCGCGTACTTCCCGGACGGCAGCACGATGGTCCTGACGCAGAACTACGAGAGCTACGACCAACAAGTCCACAGCATCGAAGAGTTCCACCTGCTCGAAAACGGCCTGTGGGGTATCACGATCGTCTCCTTCACGACGATTGTACTCCTCATCGGCATGGCGTTCATGCCGTCGCGGTACTGAACTCCACCACTCACCGTTTTTTACGCGCACCTGCCACGCCGAGCGACGCGACTCCCGCGCCGATACCAATCGTGAGGACCGACCCGAGAATCTGAAGCGGAGCACCAGCGGTCCCGATGGCGGTGTAGCGCCAGGGCATTATCACGAGTGTTCCTGCGCCGTAGAGGGCGACGAACACACCGACTGCGACGACAATCCACGACGTCCATCGGGCGGCCGTTTCTCGTCTCATCATATCTGATACGTCTCTCTGTGAGAACAAAAACTGGGTGGCGATCTGACCCGTCGAACAGACGGTTCGGACCTCGCCGCGCTGGCGACAAACAGTCGTCAACGGAGTTGTTGTTCGAGATGAAATGAAGGGGTTCTGTCCTCGATGAGGCGAGTTAATTCAGAGGAGGTCAGGGCGATTCAGGAGGGCTCCGACCAACCGACGCCGGCGGTCTGGAGACCCGTTGACCCGACTTACCGCCGGAGGAAGTCGAACAGCGAGTAGTCGTGGTCGGGTTTGTAGGTGCGGAAGACGAGACTGTTCGCGAGCACCGAGACGGAGGAGAACGCCATGGCGCCGGCAGCGAAGACCGGTTGGAGGAGGCCCAGCGACGCCAGCGGAATCATCGCGGTGTTGTAGCCGAGTGCCCAGAAGAGGTTCTGCTTAATCTTCGAGAGCGTCCCCTCGGAGATGCGGATGGCCTTCACCACGTCCTGTGGGTCGTCGCGCATGAGCGTCACGTCGGCGGCCTCGATGGCGACGTCGGTTCCCGACCCGAGGGCGGTTCCGACGAACGCCGCGGCGAGGGCGGGGGCGTCGTTGACGCCGTCACCGACCATCATCACCTTCGTCCCGTCGGACTGGAGGGATTCGACAGCGTCGGCTTTGTCCTCGGGGAGGACGCCAGCGCTGACGTTGCTGGGGTCGATTCCGACCTGTGCGGCGACGGCGCGGGCGGTTCGCTCGTTGTCGCCGGTAATCATGTGGACCTCGGTGCCGCGTTCGCGGAGGGCGCTGACTGCCGCTCGTGCGGTGTCTTTCACTTCGTCCGCGTCGGCGACGATACCCGCGAGTTCGCCATCGACGGCGACGAGCATGGCAGTCTTGCCGTCGTCTTCGAGGGCACGGAGTGCGTCTTCGGCCGGTGACGGGTCGATGCCGTCGTCCGAGAGGAGTTTTCGGTTGCCGACGAGGACGGTCTGGCCGTCGACAGTCGCACGGATGCCGTGGCCGGGGACGTTCTCGAAGGCTTCGGGGTCCGAGAGGTCGATGCCGCGTTCTTCAGCACCGGTGACGATGGCGCGCGCGAGAGGGTGTTCGCTGTTGCGTTCGGCGGAGGCGGCGTACCGGAGGACGGCCGTCTCGTCGAGTGCTTCGTCGTCGGCAGTGACGACACCCGACCCGTCGGCCGCAGGACCGAGTGCGACCACGTCGGTCAGCGTCATCTCACCTTTCGTGAGCGTCCCGGTCTTGTCGAAGACGACTGTCTCGACGTCTTTGACGCGTTCGAGGATGTCACCACCCTTGAACAGGACGCCGTTCTGTGCGCCGATCGTCGTTCCGACCATCGTTGCGGCCGGCGTCGCGAGGCCGAGTGCACACGGACAGGCGATGAGGACCGCCGACGCGAAGACGACGACGGCGAACTCGAACGTGGAGACGCTTCCGCCTGCGATGGCGGGGCCACCAGCGACGAGTCCCCAGAGTGGGAGCGACTGGATGAATCCGGCCAACGCCTCGGGGAAGAGGAACCAGACGGACCCCCAAACGAGGGCGTTGACGATGACTGCCGGGACGAAGTACGCCGAGATGCGGTCGGCGAGGTTCTGAATCTCGGGTTGACGGCCCTGTGCTTCCTTGACGAGCGAAACGATTTGCTGAATCGCAGTCTCGGAGCCGACTTTGGTCGCTTCGACCACGAGGACGCCGTTTTGGTTCACCGTCGACCCGACGACTTCGTCGCCGGGTTCCTTCGAGACGGGGACCGACTCGCCGGTGACCATCGACTCGTCGACGGCGGAGTCTCCGTCGACGACGACACCGTCTGTGGGTATCTTCTCACCCGGTCGGACCTTCATTCGGTCGCCGACCTCTACCTCATCGAGCGGCACTTCGCGTTCGCTCCCGTCGTCCGAGAGGAGCGTCGCGGTGTCTGCTTCGAGTTCGAGGAGTGACCGAAGTGCCTCGGAGGCCTGTCCCTTCGAGCGTGCTTCGAGGTAGTTACCGAGCGTGATGAACACCAAGATGAGCGCGGCAGTGTCGAAGTAGAGGCTCCCCGCGAGGAGGCCGAGAAGGACGGCGACGGAGTAGAGATACGCCGTCGACGACCCCATGGCGATGAGCACGTCCATGTTGGCCGTGCGGTTCCGGACGATTGCCTTGTAGGAGTTCGCGTAGAACTCGCGGCCGAGGACGACCTGAACCGGCGTCGCGAGCGCGAACGCAAGCCACCCCATCGGGATTTCGGTCCCCGGAATCGTCGCAGGCAGGCCGCCAGCAGTGAACAGTTCGACTGCGAGCATCACCAAGAGGGGGACCGAGAGTGCCGCACCAAAGAGGGTCAGTCGTTTCTGTCGGCGAATCTCTTCGTTTCGGGCGACGTCACGGGCGTCTTCGCGCTCGCTTCCGGCGTCGCCGTCGCTGCCGTCGTCACCGTCATTCTCGCGGATGGGGGTGTACCCGGCGTCTTCGACGGCCTGATACAGGTCGTCGAGCGTCACGTCCGCCGGATTGTACGTCACGACTGCTTCGTCGGTGGCGAAGTTGACCTCCGCGTCGACGACGCCCGGGAGTGACTCCAACGACCGCCGGTTCGCGTCCGCGCAGTTCGCACAACTCATTCCGGAGATACCAATCGAGCGCGTCTCCGAGATGGCGTCGTACCCGGCCTGTGAGATGGCGTCGTACACCTCCGCGAGCGATACCTCCTCGGGGTCGTACTCGACGGTCCCCTCGTCGGTGGCGAAGTTAACCGTCGCCTCCGATACCCCGTCGAGGGCTTCGAGTGCATCCCCTACGGTACGCGAGCAGTTCGCGCAACTCATGCCGCGGATGTCCAGATGTGCCGTTCGGCTACTCATTGTGCATACGTACGTACCCCATTCTTACCTGAGTTGTGCCTTACAGACTGGGAGAAACCAGGGATGCTAACTTTCGATTCGAAACCGCTCTACGACGAGTCCCTCGTTCTCAGTCGTCACCCGACCTTGCACCTGCTTCGAGGCGGTCGTACCGCGACTCGAAGCGTCCCAGACAGGACGAACAGCAGAAGTGGTAGAGAGACCCACCGATACGGGCGCTCTCGCCCTCGCTCGTGACGGTGTTCCCACACTCGGCACACTCCAGTGCGAACCCGGTTCCGTTGACTGTTGGCGTCCACTCGGCGGATTCGACGAGGCTGACCTCGTAGTCTCTGACCTGCGAGAGGTCGACGAGTTCGTTCAACGCTGTGCGCGTCGCGTCGCCGTCGAGTCTGGCGTGAAACGTAACCTCGCCGTCGACCGAGACGAACAGGTGTTCGACCGGGTCCGCAACACGGAGCGTGTCGCGCACCTCGTCGACGAACTCCGGACGAACCGAGAGACGGACGAGGACGGGCGTCCCCCCCGAGAGCGTCGATTGGTCGAG
Organism: Haloferax marinisediminis; assembly: GCF_009674585.1. Lineage (NCBI taxonomy): Archaea > Methanobacteriati > Methanobacteriota > Halobacteria > Halobacteriales > Haloferacaceae > Haloferax > Haloferax marinisediminis. Next base: position 756,812 of record NZ_WKJP01000001.1, read on the forward strand.
GTCGACCGTAAACCGGCGGATGATTCCTTCTTCGCGGAGGCGGTCAATTCGGTCGGAGACGGCCGGTGCGGAGAGTCCCACGTCGTCGGAGATATCGCTAAATGGACGACGGGCATCTTCGGCGAGGAGTTCGAGGATTTGAAGGTCGGTTTTGTCGAGGTCGCGCATGAGACTCGCTTAGCACTCGGACTGCATAGGTATTTCTGGACAATTGCTTTGGATTCGAAAGCTCAGAAGCCGATTGGGCCGAACGAACGAAAGAGAAACCGACAAAGTGTGGAAGACCGTACCGTCACACGATGAGTACGACTATCACCGTCACTGGGATGACGTGCGAGCACTGTGAAGGCCGCGTCGAGGATGCCCTCGCCGGCGTTTCCGGCGTGACCGACGCCACAGCAGACCGTGAGTCCGACAGCGCCACCGTCGAAGGCGATGCTGACGTCGACACGCTCGTGGCCGCCGTCGAGGACGTCGGCTACGACGCGAGCGCCTGAGTCGGCACCTCTCACCGTTCTTCTCACATTTTCACACCGCTAGTCGCCCTGTTCGACCAGCGGGAGCGACAACACGACTGCGTCGCCAGTGAGAACCGTCTCGGTCGTCTCGGCGACCGTCTCCACACGAACCCTGTCGTCGCCGAGGTCCTCGACGACTGTCGCGGTTACGGTGACCGTCTCGCCCGGACGGACTGGCTTCACGAACTGCAGGTCTTGAGAGAGATAGACGATTTCGCCGGGGAGGTCGGCGAGGGCAGCGCTGACAGCGCCGGCAGTGAGCATCCCGTGTGCGATACGACCGCCGAACATCGATGCTGCGGCGTGGTCTTCGTCGAGGTGGAGCGGACTCGTGTCCCCACTCACCTCGGCGAAGGCGTCGATTCTGTCTGTGGTCACGTCGAGTGTCGCCTGCGTCGTGTCACCGACGGTTGCGAGTGCCATACAAGCGAGTCGGAACGACTGCTCTTCTACACTCGGGTAGCTGCGTCACTGAATCGGAATCCGATACTGCTCTGCTTCGTTCTTGATGTGCGCGAGCGCTTGTTGCATCAAGACCCCGGCGAACGGGCCGATGAGAGACCAGTACAGCCGGAAGCGGCGTCGTGCCTCCGGGTCGGTCGTCGCGGTCCGCGCCTCGTACGAGAGGAGCGTCCGGTCGGTTCCGTAGGGCCGAACCGAGAAGCCGATAGCGAGTTTCGCGTATCCCGGTCGGTCGAACGAGACGAACTCGTCTGGGTCGATGTCGACCCACTCGATGTTCGGCTTCCAGAACTTCCCGACGGCCCCGATGACGAACTCCTCGGCCCCGCGGTCACCGAGGACGACGTACCCAGTCGAATCGACGAGGTCGTCGAGCGAGACTGATGTCGGCATCCCGCTCCATCGTTCACCCTGCATGCGGGCGCGGAGGCGGTCGGGAAGTGCGCGAAGTTCGTTGAGAACGCGGACTGCAGTTCCCATCTGCATGAAGTCGATGTCCAGGACGGCACGGTACGTCTCCGCCGGTGACGCGTCGACGACGACGTGACGAATCTGCGTGACGTCGAACGTCGGGAGGACGTCGTCGATGCGCATCGACTGTTCGAATTCGGTCGCTTCACTGCGATTTGTTCTCTCACTCACGGTATCCCACCTGTGAGAACTACGTGCGCACGTGAGATATACGAGACTGAACGTCTCTCGATTCCTGACGGTCGCGTTCGTCTGGTCGTTGTGTTCTACTCGTCTGGTCGTCGATTTTTGCTCGCTTCCTCGCTCACCTTCTCTCCTCCCGTCTTTTGCTCCACCCGGTCTTCAGGTACAAGAGGCTCGGCGCCTAAGGCCGACTGTGTCCACTCCGAGCGACGACGATTTCCAGACGCCACCACCGACCGAACCGATAGACGACACCCCGACAGTCTCCTGTTCTCGCTGCGGGAACGAGTGGGACCTCGCGTACGAACTCGACGAGTTACAACTCGGAAACCAGTCGGTCGAACAGTTCGCTCTCGACCACCACCGCCACACCGGCCACTTCCCAGACGGCGTCACGCCGTGGGTCGTGAGTTGTCGCCAGTGTCCCGACGGAGAACAGTTCTTATCGGACGGGCCTGCTCGTCGGTGGGCGCGAACGCATGCCAGACACACCCGACACGACGTGGCTATCGAACACGTCGACGAGCAACATATCGTTAGCCACGAGTAACCCACGGAAACTTGCCTCGTCACGCCGAGTGTGACCTCCAGCGTTCGGCGTTGCCGCGCAGCTATTTGCCCGCTGACAGCATAGTAGCTAGTTGATGACGACTGTCGTTCCACAGGCGAGACGATGGTGGTGGGGGTTCGGCCTCGTTCTCGGTGTCGTCGTCCTGTACGTCGGGTGGCCGTTCATCGGAACGCTCTCGTTTGCACTCTTTCTGTACTACTTCGCGCGACCCATCTCGACGTGGGCAGAACGGTACGTCCGGCGGAGCGTCGCGACGGCGATAACTATCGTCCTCGTGTTACTCCCCTTCGTCGTCGTGCTTCTCGTGTTTGCGCTCACGGTGTTGCGACAGCTATCGAGACTCACCGGCGAGGACGTCGCCTTCTTGACGCAATTTATCGAACCGTACATCGACCTCGCAGCAGTCCCACTCACGCCACAGGATGTCGTCGAATCGCTCTCGAACGGCGACTTCTCGGCTACTGTCACGGGGTACTGGTCGCTCGCCTCTGACGTGTTCTCGCTGACGGCGACGGTGTTCATCCACTTGACCGTCGTCCTCGTCGTCGTCTCCCTGTTGCTCAAGTACGACCAGTCGATTGCTGCGTGGGTTCGCTCGAACGTCGCCGACCCGGACTCGACGCGCTACGTCTTCGTCACCGCAGTCGACCGAGAACTCCAGCACGTCTACTTCGGACAGATGCTCACGATTTTCGTGGTGATGCTCCTCTCGTGGCTTCTCTACTCGGTTTTGAACCTCGTGAGCCCAGCAGGGGTATCCATTCCATTTCCGTTGTTGCTCGGCCTCGTGACCGGGGTGGCAACGTTCATCCCCGTTATCGGCCGTGCGTTGGTGTACGTGCCGCTCTCGGTGTATCTCGCCGTCCAAGCGCTCCTCGTCAACCCTGTCTCACTGTGGTTCTCGGTGGCCGTCCTCGCCGCTGGACTGTTCGGACTCGACCCTGTCGTCAGGTACGTCGTCCGGCCCAATCTGACTGGCAGAATGTTCGGTGCGGGCGTGATGCTGCTCGCGTATCTGATGGGTGCGGTCGTGTTCGGGTGGTACGGGGTGTTTCTCGCGCCGTTCCTCCTCGTCGTCGTACTCACGTTCGTGACCACGGTGTTCCCGTCGCTCATCGGACGTGACCCGACGCTGTCTCCACGAGTAGAAGTTACCGACCCCGGACCCGAACCCGAACCCGGACCCGACCCAAGTGAGCGATGAGTTAGGTTCCGATGCCTCTCACACCGGGGCGTTCGCCTGGGTCGGGTGTCGTACGAGTGTTCACGAGAACCGACTGGTCGAGCGGCAACCGCATCTTGGTATCCGTACTCTCCGAGTCCACGACCTCGAACCCGAGGCCGAGATAGACGTGAATCGCTCGGCGATTCTCTTGGGCGACGTGAAGCAGCAACGCATCGTGCCCTGCGGCCGCGGCGTCGGCGATGACGTGTCGACAGAGCTCGGAGCCAATTCCTCGATTGTGACTGTCTTGGTGGACGAAGACGGCCAGTTCGGGTTCGGGACCCTCCCGCGGGACGTACGTGATGTGGCCGACGATACGGTCTCCGTCGACGGCGACGAAGTTGCGTCCGTGGTCGACGAGGCCTGTGAGCCAGTCGGCGATGTAGACGTCACCAACCGGCGGGAGTCCCATCGAGCGGTGTTCACGCGCGTAGTCGCGGTACATCTCGTTGAGGGCGTCCCAGTCGTCCGATTCGTACGGGCGGATGATGAGGCCCTCACCGAATTTGTCGACGAAGCGTGGACAACGTGGCGGACAGTACGGGGTCCCAGTGCAGTTGCTCGGGTCCCAGAAGGTTCCGTCCCCGTCACCTGCAGTGACGTCCATGGAGAGAGATACGCGTGCTGTCCTCTTGACACTGTGCGACCATTCTCGAAAGTTGGTGTGTCCGTCTGTCGTCGGCCATTCGCGGAACTTATGTTCGCGCTCGCTCGCGGTGTGTTCGTGCCTCCCGATTCGGCCGACTCACCGCCCGACCCCGAGGCGGTGGACCGGCGACTCGAAGACGCGTTAGAACGCGTCGCTCACGGGGCCGTCGTCTCGGTCCCCTCCATCGTCTTCGAACGTGGCTTACGACTCGTGTTCACGGCGGTCTTGACCAACAGTTTCGCCGCGAGCACGTACGGTCTGTTCGCCTTAGCGCGGCGACTGCAACGCTATCTCGCACGCGTCACGCTCGGATTCCGAAACGGACTGAGTCGATTCCTCCCAACGACCGACCTCGACGCCGACCGCGACGTCATCGCCACGTTCGCCAGTCTCCTGCTCCTCGCCGTCGCGACGCTCTTCGGCGGTGCGCTGTACCTCGCGACACCTGCCATAGCCGCAGTGGCAGACGAAGGCCCGCTGTTCGAACAACTGCTCCGGGTGTTCGCCCTCGGCCTCCCGGCGAGTGTCTGGTTGTTCACCGTCACCGAGATGCTTCGCGCGTTCGAAGAGGTCGGCCCGCTGAATCTGACGCTTCGACTCGGGTTTCCACTCGCACAACTCGCCGTCGGTCTCGCCGGTGCGTTCGTGTTTCGAGACATGGTGCTCGTCGCCGCCGGCGTGTGGGTCGCGATGGGACTCGTCGGCGTCGTCGCTATCTGGTGGTTAGGGCGGTCACGGGGGCTTCGTCCGCGACTCCGGACGCCGAACACCGCACGACTCTGTCGTCGCTACGTCGACTTCTCGACGCCGTTGTTCTTCGGTGGTATCGCTATCACGACCCAACGCCTCGGGTTCTACCCACTCATCGCGGTCTACCTCTCGGGGACTGCCAGTGGCGTGTTCGCCGTCGGCGTCCTCGTCGGCGAGTTGGTCCGACTCCCCCTCTTGGGTATCAATCAGTTCATCCCGCCGGTCGCCGCGGCACTCTACGAAGAGGGCCACCACACTGCGCTCCGTCGACTGTACCACGTGACGAGTCGCCTCGTCCTCGTCGGTGCCACCGGACTCGCAGTTCCGGTCATCGTCTACCGGCAGTCGATCATGGCTATCTTCGGACCGACGTTCGTGACCTACGCTCCGTTGCTCCCGGGTTTCATCCTCGCACAGTACGTCGCGTCTGCTGCCGGGAGCGTCGGTATCTTGCTGACGATGACGGACAACCAGCGTGCACTGCTCGTGGTCAATACGGCGATTACGGTCGTCCTCGCACTCGTCGCGATTCCGCTCACTGCCACGTTCGGACTTCCGGGACTCGTCGCCAGTTACCTCCTCATGTTGACGCTGAACAACGGATTCGAAGTGCTGGTGCTGTACTACCTCGAAGGATTACAACCGGTGACGCGGGCGCACGCGAAACCGCTCGTCGCGGCGATTCCACTGGCAGTCGTCGCGCTCGGCGTCAAACTGGTGCTCACAGGATACGTGGCTGTCGTCGTCGGAACCGTCACTGGCCTCGTCGCATACGCGGCCGTGATTCGGCTACTGGGGACGACGCCCGTCGAGCGACGGTTGGTCGGCTCTCTCGTCAGTCGCTATCGGACCGCTGTCGGGCGATAACGTTCTTTTCGAGGTTCAGAGGCCCTCATTTTGACTACCGCCGATTCCCAGTTCCATGGATTCGAAAATCGGTCTGGATTTATAACCCTCTCCGGTGCCACGTCTCACATGTGAGGTGAAGGACGATGGCTGCAACCGGACAAGTCGAGATGCTGGGGAACCGCTTGGACTTCGACTACGCCGAAGGAGCAACCGGCTACGTGATGGTGCTCACCCGGCTCATCACGGGCTACTGGTTCCTCCACGCGGGGGTCGGAAAATACCTCGCTGCTGAGCCGTTCAACGCGGCTGGATGGCTCGTGAACGCCACTGGAGGTGCGCCGGCGCCGGTGCACGCCTTCCTGGTCTGGGCGGGCCAGACGCCGTGGATGCTGGAGTTCACGAACTTCATGATTCCGCTGGCCGAGACGCTCATCGGCTTCGGCCTCCTCGTCGGGGCCGCCGTCCGCCTCGCCGCCTTCGGAGGAGCGTTCCTCATGACGTTCTTCTACCTCGGCAACGCGGCGTGGGGCCACGGACTGGTCAACGGTGACCTGTTCGGTCTCATGATGTTCGTCATCGTCGGGACGCTCGCCACGGGCCGTATCCTCGGCCTCGACGCGTACCTCGAACAGACCGAACTCGTCAAGCAACATCCCAAACTGAAATACCTCCTCGGCTGAGGAGGCCACGCTTTCCGCAACCGTTGGTCGCTCGCTAACTCGTCTTTTTCGACACCCTTCGTGGTCGTGGCTCCACTTCAGCAACACGTTTTAGGGTTGCCTAAATTTCGAAAGTGGTTTATTGGATTAGGCATGCCTAAAACTCATGAGCAAAGACGGACGCAGTTCGGACAAGTCGACGCGGCGGTCGGTTCTCAAGGGTGCTGGTGCAATCGCTGCCGGTGGATTACTCGCCGGGTGTACCGGGCAGAGTGGCGCTGAGTCGACGGAGGCGGCGACCACCACCCAGACCGAATCGGAGACGACGACCGCATCCAACACTGCGACCGAGTCTGCCGAAGACGATGGCTCGTACAGCGTCTCGATAGAGCCTGTCGGTGCTGTCGAGTTCGATTCTGCTCCCGAGTCGTGGGTCGCCAACAATGGCAGTTGGGCGGACATGGGCGTCGCGCTCGGGCTCGAACCGCCGAAGGGCGTCTGGCTCACCAGTCGGTACCACACCCAGTATTACGACGATATCCCCGGACTATCGGTCGACAAGAGCGACATGGTCTCGCTCTACCAAGACGGCGTCAGCAAGGAGTTGTTCTACGAACTCGACGCCGACGTGCACGTCATGGACCCGAACTTCCTGATGAACCGCTTCAAGGGATGGGAACAGGCCGACGTCGACGAAGTCGACGAGAACATCGGACCGATATTCGGGAACTGCATCTACGCCCAGCACTACCCGTGGCACGAGGACTACCGCTACTACACGCTCTACGAGGGATTCGAGAAACTCGCGCAGGTCTTCCAGCGCACCGAGCGCTACGAGGCGTTCGTCGGTCTCCACGAGGAGTTCCAATCGAACCTCCAGTCGGTCGTTCCTGCGGAAGGTGACCGCCCCGAGGCGGCCGTCCTCTGGGGCGTCGGCGACGAACCTGAGAAGTTCTACCCCTACATCATCGGTGGCGGAACCGGGTTCAAGCACTTCCGTGACCTCGGCGTGAAAGACGCGCTCGCCGACTCCGACGTGAAGGACTTCCACGGCAGTCGTGCGGCTATCGACATGGAGACGCTCCTCGAAGTCGACCCCGAAGTCCTCATGCTCCGTGGCTACGAGGCGAAGTCCCGCGAGGAGTTCGAGAGCACCGTCGTCGACTTTCTCCAGAACGACGACACTGCGAGCGCACTCACTGCGGTCCAGAACGGCGACGTGTACCGTGCTGGCGGCCTCTATCAGGGACCAATCACGAACTTCGTGCTCACCCAACGGACTGCCGAGGAACTCTACGGCGTCGAGGAGCAACTCTACGACCCAGAACGTGTTGCCGACATCGTCGCTGGTGACATCTGAGCGATGAGCGACACAGGGGAGGTGTCGACAGTCGACGTGGTCGTCGTTGGGGGTGGTCCGTCGGGGTGTGCCGCGGCCGTCTTCACCGCCCGCTACGGTCTGGACACGATCGTCTTCAACCGCGGCAACGCGGCGTTCCGTCGGTGTGCCTATCTGGAGAACTATCTCGGGTTCCCCGCCGGTATCGGTGTCGAGACGTTCACGTCGCTGATGCACGACCACGTCACGGAGGCCGGTGCGGACTACGTCGCCGACATGGTCGAATCGGTCGAACGTGTCGACGACGCCGACGCTGACGTCGATGCCGAGGCTGGCGAATTCGTCGTCCACACGCAGGACGGTCACCGTGTCGTCACCGAGTACGTCGTCGCCGCGGCGTGGTACGACGGCGACTATCTCCGTGGACTGGACGATGACGATGCGATGTTCGAACACCACGACCACCACGGCGAGTCTCACGAACAGTTCGACTCGTCGTATCCGGACGACGACGGCCGAACGCCGGTCGACGGGTTGTACGTCGCCGCCCCGACGGGTGACCGAAACGCGCAGGTCGGAATCGCGGCCGGACAGGGTGCCCACGTCGCTCGCTGTCTCCTCTTCGACCATCGCCGTGAGCAGGGATTCTCCGGTGATATCCTCGCGGCTCACTACGACTGGCTTCGCCCGGACAGCGAATTTCAGGGTGAGTGGGGTGACCGCGACCGCTGGCGTGAGTGGTTCGAGAGGCAGGTCCCCGACGACGCCGACGTCGACGAAGACCACCTCGCCGACCTCCGCGAGACCTACATCGACCGAGCGTTCGAGACGCGACGCAGTGACGACGAGATTGCGGCCGCCGAAAGGCGGGGAGTTCGACGCCTCGTCGAAGTGATTGGAACCGAACGCGTTCTCGACGCCGTTCCAGACGAGACCCTTCGCACCTACCTCGGCGGGCGTGAACGAGAGGAGTCGACAGATGCGAACAGGGAGGCTTCGAGCGATGAGTGAGGCGACCGGCACCTCACGAGAGCGTGCGTCGGTCGTCCGGCGCGTCGTCGACTGGGTCGATAGTTCGCTGGTCGCGCTCTGTCTCGGGAGTACGCTCGTCGTCCTCTTCGGTGGGCTCCTACAGGTGAGCTTCGGGGCGTTCTCCATGAGTATCGCCGAGGCATGGCGAGCCGTGTTCGACCCAGCCGTGGTTTTGAACCCACAGGCGTGGAACGCGTTCTTGCTCGGCGGCGAGATTCCAGAACTGCACAAACAGACCCTCATCGTCTGGAACATCCGACTCCCGCGCGTGTTCGTCGCCATCTTCGTGGGGATGAACCTCGCCGTCTCCGGGGCAATCTTTCAGGCGGTCACGCGGAACGAACTCGCGAGTCCGTTCATCCTCGGCGTCTCGTCGGGGGCTGGTCTCGCGATTCTCCTCACGCTCGTGGTCTTCTCCGGCCTCTCGACGTTCTTGCCGCTCGTCGCCTCGCTCGGTGGGGCAGTCGCGTTCCTCACCGTCTACGCCATCGCGTGGAAGAACGGGACCTCACCGGTTCGACTCGTCCTCGCAGGCGTCATCGTCGGGACGGTGTTCGGGAGTCTTCAGACGGCGTTGTTCTTCTTCGCCGACGACATCGGCGTCGTCCAGAGTGCAATCGCGTGGACGACTGGCTCGCTCACCGGAACCGACTGGGAACAGGTTCGGATGGCGCTCCCGTGGACTGTCGTGGCAATGTTGTTGGCACTCGTCAGTTCGCGCCAGTTGAACCTCCTCCTCTTGGGTGAGAACACGGCGAGTTCGCTCGGCATGAACGTCGAGAAGGTTCGATTCGGCCTCTCCGGTGTCGCAGTCCTCGCTGCGGCAGCGAGCATCGCCGTCGCCGGCATCGTCGGGTTCGTCGGCCTCATCGTCCCGCACATGGTCAGAACCGTCGTCGGCAGTGAGTACAAGAAACTCGTCGTCGGGTGTCTCTTCGCCGGCCCGGCGCTGATGGTCGCCGCCGACGTTGGCGCACGTCTCGCATTGAGTCCGGTCCAGATTCCGGTCGGTATCGTCACCGGGCTACTCGGCGGACCGTACTTCCTCTACTTGATGCGCAAGCAGGACACGATGGGTGATATCTGATGGTCGACGAGCGAACTTCCCCAGCGACCGACCGAGCGAACGCGAGTGAACTCGTCGGTGAGCATCTCGCAATCGGCTACCCGACGACGGACGAACCTGTCGTCGAGTGTGAGAACGTCGTCATCCCTGCTGGAGAGGTGACGGCGCTCGTCGGTCCGAACGGAAGTGGGAAGAGTACGCTGCTGAAGGCGATGGCGAGGCAACACGCTCCCGAGCGAGGGTCCGTCTTACTCGATGGTTCGCAGATTCAATTGTTCGACTCGAAAGAACTCGCGAGACGGGTCGGTCTCCTCTCACAAGAGAACGAGTCGCCTGCCAGTCTCACCGTCGAAGACCTCGTCTCCCACGGTCGGTATCCCCACCGTGGGTTCTTCGACTCCATCACCGACGAGGACCGCGAAGCCATCGACCGTGCCATCGAGTTAGCCGGTGTCGACGACATCCGAACGCAGGACGTTGGCAATCTGAGTGGTGGACAGAAACAACTCGCGTGGATTGCGATGGTTCTCGCACAGGAGACGGACGTGCTGCTCCTCGACGAACCCACTACGTACCTCGATTTACACCATCAACTCCGCGTGATGGAGGTCGTCCGAACCCTCAATCGCGAGGAGGAGATAACCATCGGCATCGTACTCCACGACATCGGGCAGGCGGCACGGTTTGCAGACAACCTCATCGCGATGAAAGACGGGACGCCGTACGACTGGGGCCCACCGCGAGAGGTCGTCACCGAGGAACTGTTGGCCGACGTCTTCCGCGTCGACGCCGACGTGGATAGCGAGAGCCCCACGGGGCCGCACATCGCACCACACCGCGCACTCGACGAGTAGCACGCGACCAGCGACTCGCCACAGTCGGTCTCACTCGACAGCGACGATTTCGATGTCGAAGACGAGCGTCTTGCCAGCGAGTTCGTGATTGAAGTCCACCTCGACAGCGTCCTCACGCACGCTAATCACGTCGCCGTGGAGGCCGTTTTCGGCGTGGACGTGCAGGCCCACTTCGGGTTCTTCTCCGACCATTCCCTCGAACGTCTCGGGGTCGTAGGTCCGGACCCGACGCTCGTCGAACTCGCCGTAGCCCTTCTCCGGGGGCACCGTCACAGTCGCCTCGTCACCGGCGGACATCCCCACGACTGCTTCGTCGAGCCCCGGGATTATCTCGTCGGCGCCGACGACGAACGACTGGGGCACGTAGTCTTCGCGGGCGCGTTCCTGTGCATCGAACAGGCCGTGTTCGACCGCAACCTCGTACCGAGACGTGTTGAAGACGGTTCCGTCCTCGAACCGCCCGATGTACGCGAGCGCGACACGGTCTCCCGACTCGATAGCCATAGCGAAACCTCAGGAGAGGACTCGGATAAATATCGCCATCGACGCGGCGTCTCGGGTCGAACTCACGCCACACTCGATGTGAGTGAGGGTGCGTTCTCGTCGGCCGTCTCGTTCGTCTCGTTCGTCTCGTTCGTCTCGTTCACAGTGTCCCACGACGGTCGACTCACCATCGTCGAATCGAGGTTGCCGTAGGTCCACTCGAACTGCACGGCGTAGGACCCTCCGTCTCCGACGAGCTCGTACGTCACGGTCGCGTCGGTGACGAACCCCTGGTCGTCGACAAATGCGACGAAGTGGTAGTTTTGGACAGGTTCGACGCCGCCAATCGACGGCCGTTGACTCCCCTCGATTCGGTAGTACGTGACCTCGTTCACGCGAACTTTCCCGGTCACGTTCGTCGTGCGCGTATCGAGAAACTGGCGAACGAGCGTTGGGTTCAGGTGCCGCGGTTCGAACTGGACTGGTGGGTCGGCCGTCTTGTCGTCGATTCGGCGTGTCCGGTTGCTCTCATTCTGGTGGTCGATGACGTACCAGTCGCCCCCATTCTGGTGGTCGATGACGTACCAGTCGCTCCCGTCGTAGTTCACCGTCCGTACGTGTGTCCGTTCTCGACCTGCTTCGACGCTCTCGACGATGAGGTAGGTGTCCCCAGACACAGCGACGTCGGTGTCGTACTGGACGCGAGTTGCGTTCGGGTCGGCGTCTCGTGGCCGGTACGTATCCAACCAGAGCGTGTACGAGCGGTTCGAGAGGGTGGCCTCGTGTGCCTCGCTGAGTGCAGTGAGGTTCGTGATTCCGTCACGGGTGACGCCCGGAACCGAGTCGAGGTCACCCTCTGCGAGTGGTTCGAGTTCTCCTCGCCCGACGTTCCCGACGAACGGCGGTGCTGTCGACGCAGACACAGTAGCCGAATCGGTCGACGGTGTCGCGGGTGTCGGTTGTTCGTACGGTTCGACTGTGGGCTGTGCCCCATCTGTCGGCGCCGTCCCACCCACCGGTCCTGCGCGCTGCTGCGTCGGCTGGTCGACTGACGAATCGACGAGGCCGAGCGACACCACCCCACCGCTTACGGCGAGGAGGACGACTGCGAACATGACGACGCGACGGACAGTGGTGGGTCGGACAACGCGGGAAACGCGGCGACTGGTGTGCGCGATGCGCTGGGATACACGTCTCCGAAGCGGTGGGAGTAGTTCGTCTATCGGCGCGTCGAGGTGATAGTCACAGAGGCGGTTCGCCTCCTCGCGGTCGAGGGCGTACAGGAGCATCTCGGCCAGTGCAGTGGAATCGACGTGGCGGGAACCGTGGGTTTCGGCGAGTGCTCGCCCACGACGGTCGTTCCCGAGCGAGACGACGACGTCGACACCGTCGCCACCATCGGTCCGGTACTTCGGTGTGGATACTGCGTGGGTCCACCGCCCACAAACGGGTGCGAGAACAGTCGTGTGACCGTGTCGCGTCGCGACGACGACGCCTTCACCGATTGTGGTTTCGTACCCACGAGCGCGCCACACCGCTGCAACGAATGCGAGACTGCGCTGTGAATCGAGTCGTTCGAGGTGGGAGACGAGGAGTGCCCGCCGTCGACTCGCCGGACCACCGGATATCATAGCTCTTGGTGTGACCAGAATCCCCAACCGTCATAGGTGCTTTTGCGGTCGAACTGACGAGTTCCGGGTGAGTGTCGCACGTTCACGCGAGCGGTCAGACGACCACACTGTAGACGGCTTCGAGTTGGTTCGCGACACCGAGGACGTCGAAGACGATGAGGAGATAGTACAGGCTGACGACGAGCATGACCGCACCCGTCACCCGATTGATGCTGGTGCTGTGGCGAGCGAACCATCGGGTGACCTGCCTACTGTACCGTTCTGAGACTAGCGAGAACGCGAGTAACGGCGCTCCGATACCCAGCCCGAACGCGAAGAACCCGAGGATGCTCTCTGCTGCCGTGTCGAACAGGACTGGAACGCGGGCGAAGAACAGCGCGATGAACCCCGGGTTGCACGGCAGGACGATGGCACCGAAGAAGAACCCGTAAGAGAACGCGGAGAGCGCCGGATGTCGTGTCTCTGGAGGGTCGATAGTCGGGATGCGAGCGAATAGCTTCGCGTCCGCGAGGAGCGCGAGGCTCACGACGAACAGGATGCCGAACGCGACTGGCGAGACGATTTCGACGACTGCAGTGAGCGAGATCTCGAGGAAGAGCGAGAAGACGACTCCCACGACGAGCATGAACGAGACGGCGCCGAGCGTGACCAGCAGACCGAGGGCGGCAATCGGGAGGCCACCGTCACCGTCGCCGTGTGAACTCTGTCGGGCGAGATACGCGAGAAAACCGGGATACAAAGGCAATGCACACGCCGCGGTCAGTGGTGTGCCGACGCCGAGGAGGAAGAGTTCGAACAGTTGTAGCCCGAAGTTCATCGACACTCGTCGACTTGTGCACGGAGATACTCCGTCGACTTGAACCCGTTTTTGATTCGGGTTGCGGTGCCGTCGGGGCAGACTCGGAGCATCGGAACGGTGGGTGCGCTGGCCATCGACGACCCGAACTCGTCGGTGAGGCTCTTGGTCACCGGTTCCGGGGAGACTGCGTATCGCCAGTCGAAGCCGTGACGCTCGGCGTGTTCGCGGACCTTCTGTGCGTCTTCGTTCGGGTCGATGTCGAGGGCGACGGTCAGAACGTCGTCACCGACGGCCTCGTGGAAATTTATCATCTCCTTTTGCTGACTCAGGCAGTTCGAACACCACACTGCGAACGTCTCAACAAGGACGGGCCGGTCGACGAGTTCTTCGATGGTGAACGTCTCTCCCGTCAGTACGTCGGCGAGTTCGGTGGTGTACCACACGCGGTCGCCACCCGACCCGCCGGTGTCGCCTGAACTGTCGCCGCCGGAGGCCGCGCCGCCAGTCGCCCCGCCTCCACCACCGAGGCATCCAGCGAGGCCGACACTGCCGACGCCAGCGAGACGGAGGAAATTCCGCCGGGTCCATTCGCTTCGCTCACTTCCCCGACGACTTCCCACTCGCTCGTGGGAATCCCGTCGGGTCCGTCCGGCCGTCGGTCCCACTCCTCCGACGACTCCCCGCTCGTTTCCTTCACGGGACCCCCCGCGGGGCGGTGTATTAGTCATTACATTGTAAGAAGCCCATCGAAGCTTAACTCGGCCGCGGTTGGACGGAGTAAACGCACAACCGATGCTGGCCGGGTGATTCTCACGAACATCGGCGGACGCGTCCTCGCTTCAATCACTCGGTCGGACGTGTCTCGCCTGCTGTGAAGGTAACCGAAGTTCGTCCAGTCCAGGAAGGTGTTCGATGTTGTAGACGACTTTGACCTCGTCCGTCGTCGGGACACTGATACAGGAGAGTCTGATGCCGTAGTCCATCATCTCCGACGAGAGGATGTGGTTCGCGGGCATCTCCATGTCGCCTTCGACGACGGCGACGGCGCAGTTCGCACACGCACCCCCACGGCACGCGTACGGCCAGTTGTGCCCGTCTTCTTCGGCCGCTTTGAGGAGACACGTTCGAGGTTCGACGACGACTGTTCCGTACGAGGCGGTGTCGAGTCCGGCGTCCGCTGCCTTCTCGAACAAATCCTCGTCGGTCAGTTGCCAAGAGTTGTCGTCGAGAACGTCGTAATCGAGATACTCGACACGAGTCCCCTCCTGTCGGGGCTTCGGTTCGGGGTCGGTGTCACCACCGGAGTAACCCGGCCGTTCCACGTCGCGCGCACGGTCTCCGTCTCGGTCTCCGAGTGAGTAGCCTGTTCGAATCTCTTCGTACGCCTCACGAACCAGTTGGAACTCGTCTGCAGACCCGCCGTGGTCGGGATGTGCTTCTTTCACCCGTTGGCGGTACGCTTGGATGACGTCCGCTTCGTCTGCATCCGGGTCGATTTGGAGGATATCGAACGGGGTGTCCACACCCGGGCTAGTAGGAAGTAGAGAGCATAAATCCACGGCTACTGGAGGTCTTCGAGTGAACTACTGCCGGAGGGTTCGTGAGCCGCCGCGGGATGGCAAGAAGAGACAGACACAGGCCGCAAGCACGTTCGCTGTGGTCTGGTGGAGTAGCGGAGACGCGGCGGTTCGGCCACTCGTTGCTATTCTTCGTCGTTTTCTCTACTCCTCGTCGTCTTCTGTGTCCGAGTGTTCCGCTTCGGTTTCGTCCCTCGTCTCCAGAATATCGTCTTCCGAATCGAACTCTTCGCGGTCTTCCCCGAATTCGACGGCAAAGACCGTCCGGAGAACGACCACGAGGTTGTTCTTCGTCCCACGACCCCAGATTGCAACCTCGACGGTTTCGGTATCACTGATTGGTCGGTCGACGCTGACGAGCGTGACCTCGTCGTCGACGAGTAAGAGCCGAGAGATGTGTGACCCAGACCACGACCAGAGTGTTTCGACGACGTTGGAGTCGACGGTATCGGTGTCCCTGACCTCGTCTGTGACGCCGGCGAGGTGGATGTCTACACCTCGTTCTTCTGCGCTGGTCAGCGCATCGGTGATGTCCTCGGTCAGCAACGTCTCGTCGCTCATCAACACGACCTCTGCGTTCGCGTCGTCGACGAACTCGGTGATTCGTCGGTCGATGTTCTCTCTCCCGGTGACTGTCCAGACGCCAATCTGTTCGGTCATCGACTCGGTGGGATTCAGTCGCTCCAGCGACACCGAGAGTTCCTCCGTGAGGTCTTCGTACTTCACGGCGAACTTCCGAATCGTCGTCTCGCGAGAGACGGGAATGAACTCCTTCGGTGTACCGTACCGAATATCGACGAGCCCCATCTCGTGGAGGGATTCGACCGCGTCGTACACCCGTGAGCGGGGGACTTCGACGACGTCGCTCACCTCCCGTGCGCTTCCCCTTCCCAACCGGAGAAGCCCGACGAACGTCCGTGCCTCGTAATCGGTCAACGAGAGGCTCGTCAAGAGCTCTATCGCTCTATCTTCTGTCCGCTCACGGTCGAACGACACCATGCGAAACCTACGCAGTGTCGAATATTCAATGTGTTCTCACCGACGGGTTGACACCCGTCGTCAACATCGGGTCCACGTCTCGACAATCTACTCGTTGTTATCGAATACATGCTGTTGTTTCAATCGAACTCTTACTACCCGCTTATTTGCTCGAAGTTCGTTGACTGTTCTATGAGCACGAAAGGGTCTCCCAAGAGTTTCCACGTCTCTACCGACGAGGTATTCGAACTCCTCGGTGAGAAGCGTCGACGGGACCTCCTCACTGTGCTCTGTTCTCAAACTAGCCCGGTCACGCTTTTCGCCCTCGCAAGTGAACTCTCACGGTGCGACGAGGATAACGATGGTCTCGTCGACGAAGAGATCGTGGTGATGCTGCACCACGTCGACCTTCCGAAACTCGACGATGCAGATTTGCTCACGTACGACAACTCGCTTCAACTCGTGATGTTCGACTCCTTGGCAGCAGGCGTTGGTTCAGCGGTCGAGGAAATCGAATCGGCGCTTCGGCCAGTGCGTGACGCCATCTAGTTCAGTTACGTTGTCGGTGGTCGACCGCATTTGACGCGCCTCTGTTCGTCGGTGGGGTCTGTGTGTCCCAACAACAATCTTGATGATTAATTAGCACGAACTAGTGGGCGGTGTATTCGAATGAAGACGACACAAGAGGTGCTCGACCGGCACCTCGCTTTGTTTGGTGAAGGGGATATGGATGGGATACTGGCCGATTACGACGATTCGTCGATTATCATCACACCCGAACGGACGTATCGTGGCCTCGACGAGATACCATGGTTCTTCGAGGGATTGTTCGCTGATTTCGGGCAAGAAGGTGCCGTCGCGAACATCGACCTCCAGAAAGTCGAAGGCGACATCGCCTACATCACCTGGTCCGGTGAGACGCCAGACAAGGTCTACGAGTTCTGTACAGACACGTTCGTCGTCCAAGACGGCGTCATCACGACCCAGACGTACGGAGGAAAAATCGAATCCAAGTAGGTCGAACCCACAGAACCGTGGACACGACTGGCCGACGTAGTTGCGACCAGTCTCTTCGCTTCGACAGAGCCGAGTCAACTAGATAGACCGATATTTCGAGACGCTGAGCAGCGTCGATTCTCCGGATACAGAGCGTCCGGCACCAATCTATATCTCCCTCGAAGGTGTCTAGAATGATATCAATTGGAGACCTGAAACGAAATGAGAGAGCTCCTGACGATGTGGCGGGACGTTCGCATGGTCGTGCTCACGGTGGTCATCGCAGCGGTGTATATGGCCGCGCTCATCCCGTTCAAGGGATTCGTCATCGTCCCCGGGTTCACCGAAGTTCGACCGGCGAACGTCCTCCCGGTCGCACTGGGCTTGCTGTTCGGACCGGCGACTGCGTGGGGGGCGGCGTTCGGAAATCTATTCAGCGACGCGTTTGGAGGGACGCTCACTGTCGGTAGCGTGTTCGGGTTCGTCGGAAACTTCTTCAGTGGCTTCGTGGCGTACAAACTCTGGGGGCACCTGGGTCGACTCTCGTCCCACGAGAAACCCAACATGCGGTCGCTCCCGCAACTCGTCGAGTTCGTCGTTATCTCGTTCGTGTCGGCAGCGGGCACTGCAGCAATCATCGCGTGGGGGGTCGACCTCCTGGGACTGTTTCCGTTCTCTGTGTTCGCGCTCATCATCTCGGTCAACAATTTCCTCGCCGCTGCAGTCATCGGTCCACCAATCCTGTATCTGCTGTACCCCCGAATCGAGGAAGCTGGGCTTCTCTACACAGAGATTATGGACGAGACGCTCATGCCGGACGTTCCTGCGCAGCGCCGGGATGTCGCGGCCATGGGGCTCGCGGGAGTCTGTACCGTCTGGCTGGTCGGCGGTATCGTCATCGGTGTCGCTGTCGTGGGCGTTCCCTTCGGCATCCCGGACGCTGGCATCCAGCTGGGGACTGGTGGCTCGATGCTCCAAGCGGTGTTCGGTGCGGTCGCGTTTATCCTCCTCCTCGGGTTCAGTGCCTTCGCAGGAGGATGGCAACCGGGGAACTCAGCCACAGGCGACCCACCGCCTACGGGTCGAAGCGACTGACCGATGCCGAACACCTGAACTCCGAACTACAACGACCGTCGTTCGCCTCTCCGAAGGCCTGCGCACTACCCTTAATCTCACCGATAGCCTAGCTGAAGCATGAGTATCCTCCACTGTGACCGCTGTGGCGCCCTCTTCGAGACCGACGAGCGATTCATGACCGCAAACGTTCACGTCATCACCAACGACGATCGCGAGACACTCCATCAGGTGTTACTCTGTCACTCGTGTATCCGGGACGTCGAAGACTCGCTCACACTCGAGACGACTATTTTCGAGCACACGTGACGTTGCCTCCGAAGGCTGACAACCTCTGTCAGTTGTGTGTGCAATAAACACATACCGTGAAATGGTGAAATATAGTTAATATTTAACCGAGCGAAGTATCTACCGCGTTTCGGGTCTACGCGACTGCACAGGGGGCGAAAAGGCGTGTCACAGTACAGGAGTCCGTTTCGGGGGGTGTTGAAGCGACCGCCGGCAATTGGAGGCGGCAGTGAAGGCGAGGGTGTTCGCCACGCGACGTGGTTAGAACTGTTCTTCGACCTCGTCTTCGTCGTCGCAATCGCCGAACTTGGTGGATACCTTCACCACCATCTGACGCTATCAGATGTGCTGGGGTTTGCAGGGCTCTTTCTCTTGGTCTGGTGGGTCTGGCTTGGCTACAGTTACTACGCCGACCTCTTCGACACGGAAGACCTGCTCTCTCGGTTGATGATGATTGCCGCCATGTTCCTCGTCATCTTCCTCGCACAGACTGCCGACGACGCGCTCAATGGCGAGTCGTTCGCGTTCGGGGTTGCGATTCTCCTCCTCCGGGCGATTGTCACCCTGTTCTACTATCGTGCACAACATATCGAGGGCCCCGAAAAGCGGTTCGTTCAGTACTTTACCATCTCGAACGTGTTCACGACAGGTATCCTCGCACTCGCGTTGTTCGTCCCCGAACCCGGTCGGTTCGGGCTTTGGGGTGCTGCCGTCATCATCAGCCTCGGTGGGGCTGCCGTCATCTACACCGCCACCGGTGACGTCGTCGAACAGGCGTCTCACCTGCCCGAGCGGCTCGGGCTCTTCACCATCATCGTTCTCGGCGAGACCATCCTCGCCGTCTCGTTCGGGACGTCGATTACGGACCCCGGACCAGAGACGCTCACTATCGGGGCACTCGGCTTCCTCGTCGCCGTCTCGATGTGGTGGCTCTACTTCCGGTACTTCGACGAAGCGCTCATCGACCGGATTCTCCATCCGACGTCTGAACACTGGCTCAATGCGAGACAACGGGGACTCGTCTACACGTTCAGCCACTACCTCACTCACATGGGTATCGTCGCCGGTGGCATCGGCATCATCATCCTGTTGGAGTCGTCGCTGACTGGCGTCGCACCCGAACCCGGCGGAGTGGGTGTGGTTGGCGGCGGAGTCGCGCTGTACCTCATCGGCACGAGTCTCTGTCATCGGGCGATTCCAGACAGCATCGACGGCAACGTGTTCCGGATACGTCTGCTCGTTGCCGCGGGTCTGTTCCTCTACCCGGGGCTGGGTATCCAACTGTCTCCCATCGTCTCACTGGTGCTCGTCTCGGGGCTGTTGCTCGCGGTCATTGCCCTGGATTTCCTATCTCCGGGAGTGGCCGCGCCGCAACTCGAAACAGAGGTCAGGCACTGACCCTTCGACTCCCATTCAGTGTTCTTCCGGATTTTCGGACCACTGTCTCTCGTCACGTCCTCCACGAAACCCAGCAATGACGACGGTTTCCGTGACTGTTCGCGCCCGTCGAAATTCATCGTTCGGTTCACCTGCAGACACGCTTTTGCTCGGAAGTAGCGTCTAGACTGCATGAATCTGAGTCGGACAGGGCGGGAGATTCCGTCCGAAGTAGAGGACCTCCTGACGGGCGAACCGGTGGTCGCTCACCTGGCGACGTGTGCCGACGGGCGACCCCACTCGGCCCCACTCTGGTACCGGTACGACGACGGCGTCGTCGAGATACTCACGACTGGCGTCAAACTCGCGAACATCCGAAAGAACCCACACGTGTCGATTTCGATGGAACGAGACCACGAAGGGATTCCCGAGTGGATGGTCACGATTCGTGGAACGGCGACCATCGTGGAGGACGAAGACGAAATTCAAGAGGCGAACACACGCATCAACCGGAAGTACGGTGTCGAAGACGACGCGTGGTCAGAGAACGTCCTGGTCCGTATCGACGTCGGGTCCGTCGCCTACCGGACGTACTGACGCGCGCTGGACGGTTGGGCTGTCGTCGAGACTCGAAGCGTATTTTTCACGATGGTCGTGTCGCTACGGCGCTTTGATGTACCCGTAGCCTTCGTCTTGGAGTCGTGCGAGTGCGCCGGACCCTGACTGAACACGCTCGACACCGGGGAGTAAGTCGTCGTCGGTGACGCCCATCCCACGGAGTGCGTTCCCACAGACGAGCAGGGTAACGCTCAGTTCTCGAAGCTCTTCGACCATCTCCGGATTCGACGCGGTTGCTTCGATGAACATCCGGACACCGGCCCCGTTTGCCACCACTGCAACGTCGTCGCCTGGTGTGTAGACGCTCTCGTCGTAAATCATGTTCAGCGTGTTCACCATCGCGTGCTCTTGGTCTCCGGGATTCGGGGACGACACGTGAATCACGGTCTTCATGACAGAGAGACGACTCCCACCGATATATCGATAGAGTGTACGGGTCCGAGGTGTGACGAGGTCACTCCGACGAGAGGCGAGGCGTGGTCTGTAGACTCTCGACCATCCCGTTGAGGTGAACGAGTTCACCGACGTCTCTGGCGACGGTGGTCGTCAGTGCACGAATCTGTTCCCACGGCGTCGACGACGCTTCGAACTGGTAGAACTCGAACGTCGGCCCTGCGTTGAGTTCCGCGCCCTCAGACACGGGGTGACTCGTCAGGTACCGGGCTAACGGCGAGAGGATGCCGGACATGACCGTGTAGAGGTCACGGACCAGCGCGTCTTTCGTGTCTCTGTCGGTCGTGGCGTACAGTTCGTCCATGAGGACGAACGAATAGCTATACGCCGCGTTGAACAGGTCAGAGACGGGGCGTAACGCCGGGTCGAAGTCGGCAGTCGTCGGATTCTCCGCGACGGGGCGAACCGCTCCAAGTCGATAGGTGCCGTCCGCAATCGACTTGAACTTGTAGTAGTGGGTCATCTCGTGGTGGGATGGGTCTGCCCAATGTTCGTCTCGGAGCCCCTCTCCCTGATGGATGACCGTCTCGATCGCCCGACACGCACTCTCGATTCCGTCTATCGGGTGCAGGCCGCCGCTGTCTTCTTCGTCGAACTCGACTGGCGCATAGTACCCCGGATGCAGTAGTTGTCGTTCGACCTGTGGGTCGTCGAACAGTCCACCTTCGTCGTCGTCGAGTTGCTCGATGGCCGCTTCGACTGCGAGGTAGAACTGCCCGATGGTCTCGTAGTTGTCGTCTTCTGGCACCGCATCGACTGCCCGTGGGTGTTCGATTGGCATACAGACCCGCTCGATGAAGTCGGGACTACATCGTTCGAGGTTCATCCGAATCGGCGGGTCGTGGTGAGGAAGGTCCATCGGGTACGACGGTATCACGTCCTCGGCGTAGAACCGTGGCTTGCCACCGACGGCGACCATGAGGTTGGCCGCCAGCGCCATGTGGAGCATCTCCTCGACGACGACGCTCCGGATGAGTCTGTACGGTTCTGCGCCTCTGTCGTCGATGGAGTACATCGCGTACAGGTAGGTCGGAATGGTCGACAGTTCGACCTGGACTGCCCACTGAAGGTGTTCTTTGAGGTCTGCTCTCGTCTCGATACCCATAGTCAGTAATTCGACAACAACGACTATCAATATACAGGTCGGGCCGGCCACTCATTCAGGAGTTTGAGACTCTCTCAACCGCGAATTCGAGCGTTCGCCCGACGCGCGCGAAGCGAGGTATAAATCGCGAGACGTTCAATAGTTGGCATGAAGATTCCCAGGGTCAGCCACCACCGGGGGTCGATGGTCGATGCCTCCTTGTCGGTGGGTCATCACCTGCGCGTGGGGTTCAGACGAGGTGACGCGACGCTCCCGTGGAATTCACCGACGCTTCGGGTGGTTTTTGCGAGTACGCTCTTGGCTCCACTGGGAATCGCACTGATTAGTCCGGGACTCCCGGTTATTCAAGCACAGTTCTCCCTGACCGACGCGGAGACGAGTCTCATCCTCTCGTCGTACTTCCTGACTGGAATCGTGCTCTCACCGTTCATCGGCCTCCTCGAAGACCGAATCGGGAGGCGGGCCGTTCTCATTCCATCGCTGCTCGTGTTTAGTCTGACGGGTGCTGCAATCGCGTACGCACCCAGTTACTCGGTCGCGCTCGGACTTCGTATCGTGCAAGGAACCGCCGCTGCAGGGATATTCATCTCGACCGTCACGCTGATTGGCGATACGTTCGAGGGCGTCGAGCGAACTTCCGTCCTCGGGGCGAATACGGCCGTTCTCTCGACTGGGGCGGCTATCTTCCCGATTCTCGGTGGCGTTCTCGCAGCAACGTCGTGGAATGCACCGTTCTTCGTGTACCTTCTGGGTATCCCTGTGGCGCTCCTCGCCTACATCGCGCTCGACGAACCGTCGGTCGAACACGGAACCCACAGTTTCGGGTCGTTTCGGCAGGTCTTCGATGCACTGACGCCCAGTGAAGCCCTCCTGCTATACGGGTCGGCGTTCATGATCGAACTACTCCTCTTCGGTGCGGTGTTCACTGCGATTCCGTTCCAGTTGTCCACCGGGTTCGGCGTTCGCCCCGTCGAAATCGGACTCGTCGTCACGGCAGCGCTCATCGCATCGGCGGTGGCTGCCTCACAGGCTGGCAGGTTGGCAAAGCACCTGTCGGACGAGATGCTCATCATCTCCGGCTTCGCCTTCGCTGGTGTCGGCCTACTCTTCGCTTGGCGCGCAGGCTCTCCAACCATGCTCGGCCTCGCCAGCGTCGTATTCGGGGCGGGGTGGGGACTCGTCCTCCCGTCGATCGACGACGAGGTCAGCGAGTTCGTTCCGGTCGAGTTCCGAGCGGAAGCGTTGAGCCTTCGTAACAGCACGACGTTCCTCGGACGGACGATTGCGCCGATTCTGTTCACGGCGCTTGCCCCCTTCTGGGGGTATCGACTCCTCCTCCTCGTGGCAGGTGCTGTCGGATTCGCCAGCGGACTCGTTGGGTGGATTCTGTCGCGGTGACACACTCCGACTGAGCTAGATACTCGACTGGGAGTGGCTGGCTGGATTCGACCGGGCCACAGGCCACCCCGCTTCAGTCGTCTTCTGTGGTGAATCCAATCTTCTTGTGTGTGTTGTCGCAGAACGGTTTGTTCTGTGACCCGCCACAGCGACACAGCCACTCGTCGGTCGCTCGGTACGACGAACCGTCGTCTTGACCGACGATTTCGAACGCGCCTTCGACGTGGAGTGGGCCGTTCCGCGTCGGTGTCACCGACAGGTCGCCCCCTGCTGCATCAGGAAACTCGTGGTCTTCGCTGACTGTCCCCGGTGCCTCGAAGTCCACGTCGAGGTGGCTGTTGTCGCAGAGGGGCTTGTTCGCTGATGCACCGCACCGACAGAACGCGACACGAGTGTCCGAGAGTAACGGTGTCCCGTCCTCGTCGGTTATCTCGACTGCTCCGTGGGCGTACAGCGGACCGTCGTGAGCGACGTGGATGGTGTTGTCCTCTGGAACCGTCTCTTCCCACCCACCGTCGTTTCGCTCGAAGTGGAGCGCACCCGTCGGGCATCTGGTGATGACTTCTGCGAGGTCGTCGCCGGCGGCGTTATCCGGAACGATCCAAGGACGCTCGTTGGGGTCGAACACGTCCGGGAGTCCCTTGACGCACTCACGAGCGTGAATACAGCGTTTCACGTCGTACCGCACCGTGACGTCCACACCCTCGTACTCGTGGAGTTCCTGTTCCATACATGTTAACGGACTGCAAGCACGATAATACCATAACTAGCGTCGTCGAGGGAACTGCCGAACACTCGTCGTCGAGCAACTGACGTCGCCGCCGTGTTCACACTTTGGAACCCGATATACCGCTAGCATATTCCAAAAATATTTCAAGTCCCTATCTAGTCGGTAAAGCTATATGTCAAACACAGCCAGCGAGAAACCGCTCGACGAAGACGTTGCCGAACTGGCTATGTCTCTTCGAGGAGATATCGTGTCCCCAGACGACGAATCGTACGACGAGACCCGTTCAGTGTGGAACGGCCTCGTCGACACCCACCCATCTCTCATCGTTCAGTGCGATGGTGCCGCTGACGTTGCGAAAGGAATGACGTTCGCCACCGAACACGGAATCCCGTATTCGGTTCGCGGTGGAGCACACAACCAGAGTGGGAGTTCGATGGTCGAAGACGGTATCGTTCTCGACGTATCCCGAATCGACCACGTTCGAGTGTCTCCCGACGAGCAGGTTGCGCAAGTTGGTGCTGGATGCCGTGCCCGCGACGCGCTCATCGAAGCCCAACACTACGGCCTCGCGATGCCGACCGGGAGCGCAGGCGACGTCGGCATCCCCGGGTCCACACTCGGCGGCGCAATTGGCTGGATGCGCCGAAAGCACGGTCTCGGTATCGATGCACTTCGGTCGGTCGACGTCGTCACTCCCGACGGTGACCTCGTCACGGCAAGCGAGAGCGAGAACGAAGACCTGTTCTGGGCGGTCCGTGGCGGCGGTGGTAACTTCGGTGTCGTCACCAACTTCGAGTTCGAACTGTACGAGGTTCCGCCAATCGTCGCCGGTCTCGGTATCTTCTACCCCGGCGACGACGCTGAGGCAGTCTTCGAGAACTACCGTGAAGCAGCGGCCGACGCCCCGGACGAGGTGACGACCATCGCACTCAACAGTCACGTTCCGGGACTGCCTCCGATGCCGGAGGAACTCGTCGGAGAGGACGCTGTTGCAGTCTTAGGCTGTTACATCGGTGACGACCCGGAAGAAGGAATGGCGGCGCTGCAACCCTTCCGTGAACTCGCGGACGACCCGCTTCTCGACATGAGCGAACCGATGCCGTACCTGATGCTCCACCAACTCGGGACGATGATGTTCCCTGAGGGACGCAACTACTGCCATCGGTCGTGTTTCGTCGACGACCTCTCCGAGGACGTTATCGACGCAATCATCGAGCACACCGACGAGGCCGTGTCACACCTGTCCGGTATCGGTGTGTGGCACATGGGCGGTGCAGTGAGTGACGTGGATTCGGACGCGACTGCATACCCACACCGTGATGCGGAGTACATGATTACGGTGGAGGCGAACTGGGACGAAGGCGACGACGACGCCAACATCGAGTGGACTCGTGCGGGTGACGACCTGTTCCGAACCCTCGGTGGGTACGGTGCGTACGGCGGCTTCACGGGTGTCAGTGAGCGAGATGGAGAAGACGCCGCTGAACGCGTGTACGGCGAGAACTTCGAGCGACTCGCCGAAATCAAAGCACGGTACGACGAGTCGAACGACCTCGACAAGAACGTGAACGTCGCTCCGGCCGACGACTAACCGGCGGTACCGTCGTTCACGCGTACTCTCCTGTCGGACCACCCCACGCGGCCGAGGTTTCAGGAGGATGAGGAACTGTACGGTTTCTCTTCGAGGTGGCTAGTCGACCCTATGTTGGCTTCGTTTCGTTCGCACAGAACGGATAATCTTCACGAAAGAAGATTACAATATGGTTCCCGCCCTACTCTCAGTAGAATGGCTGAAACGAAATCGTCGGGTGGGGAGCTTGCGGAGACTCATCTCGAAGGAGAGGTCGCTCAGACCGAAGCCGCATATCGTCGGGCAGAACTGCAGTTCTGGAACCAGTACGGAATCGACCCCGAAGAACACTTCGTCGAACTCGACACCGTGGGTACCACCATCCGAGTTCAAGCGGTCGGGAGCGGTGACCCCGTCCTTCTTCTCCACGGGTCACCGACCAGCGGCACAATCTTCGCGCCGCTGGTGGCCTCCCTCGACGGATTCAGATGTTTGATACCGGACCTGCCTCCCGGTGGGCTCTCGGCACCGTTCGAGATTACGAAGGACAACGTCACCACCTGGCTTGAGCATCTGGTGACGGACACTCTCGATGCGATGGGAGTCGAGCGTGCCCACCTCGTCGCATCGTCTTCAGGGAGTGCGCTGGCGATGAAAGCAGCGCTGCGTGCACCTGAGCGAGTGCAGGGAATCGTCCATCTCGGTGCACCGTGGTTAGTCGAGGATATTCCCGTTCCCTTCGGTGAGAAGCTGATGCTCGTGCCAGGTGTGAGTCGGGTGTTGACGGCGATGACACCGGGACGGAGGATGCAAGTCTCGATGCTGAAGTCGATTGGCCATGGCAAGAGCATCGAAGCCGGCCGGATTCCAGACGCGTACTGGGCCTGGTCCGACGCACTGTTCGCCGAGACCGGAACGTATGCAGACCAGATGCGCACCCTCCCAGCCTTCAGGGGCAGCGGGCTGGACTACGACCCAGCGTTGAAGCTCAGAGACGATGCTCTCTCTCGACAGGGTCCCACTCTCGTAATCTGGGGGACGGACGAGGGGTTGGCGTCGAAAGACGACGCCCAGTCGCTGGTGGACCGCATCCCGGGAGCACGGCTGGAACTGGTAGCCGACGCCGGCCATCTTCCATGGCTCGACTTCCCTGAAGAGGTGGCAGCGTCTGTGCGGCGGTTCCTGAGCGACGTCGAGTGACAGAACCCGAGGCTTTGGCTGTCCTGCTGACTACAGTTCTCTGGATTCAGTAGCTACTCTACGTCTGCTGCGACTCGTTCGAGCTCCGCGACCGTGTTCACGTTCGTCACCGATGCCTGTCCGACCTGTGGAAGCTCGTCGATATCGACGTAGTCGACGTCGCCGAGTTCGGTGAGCAACGCACCGAACCCGTCATCTACTGACAGTCTGTCCCGACAGTCGATGACTGACTCACGTCGGTACACTGCGTGAAGTGGTTCGTACTGGCCGCGAGAGACCGGAACAACTGCGCAAGGGTGGCACGCAGCGGTTCGCGTGGCTCGTTCGAACGTTCCTGTGACTGTGCTGGCATCGACCAGTGGCATGTCACACCCGACTGTGAACAGCCACCGCGTCGACGCGGTTTCACACGCGGACAGCAATCCTGCGAGTGGTCCCGTAAGTTCGTCGTCGTCCATCACGAACCGCACGTCCCACGCTGACGGGAGGGTTCTGGAGAAGCGGTCCCGTTGCGCCTCGGTTCGAACTGCGACGAGAGGGGGCTGTTTTGTCGCGGACGAAAGCGCTCTGACGACGCGTTCGACGAGCGTCTCGCCGTCGAGCGTGGCGAGTGCTTTATTGCCGTCTTCGAACCGGCTGCTGCTCCCACCGGCGAGAACCACACCAGTCACGTCGGCTGCGGACTCACTCATGCGGAGTACTCTTCGGTTCCAGCCATCGTTTCGAGCGTGTGCGGGTCGGTTCCCGGAGTGAGGTGCCGTGCGTCGAGGACAGCGACGGCTTTCACGGTTCGGGCGCCGTCGATATCTGGTGCGATGAATCGTGTCTCGTACGGCTCGTGGGCTGCAATCGGCGTTCCGTCACGGAAGAACGCGAGGAGCCCGTCGAGTGCTGTATAGATGTCGACGCAGATCTGATATCCGTCTGCACTCTCGACGAGCAGGTGGGTCGTCTCGTCCGAGACGTTGGCTTCCGAGAGCAACGCTGTCACCGGAACTCCACGCCACGTGGCCGTGTGTCGAACTCCCGACGCACAGGCAACGGTGACCGTTCGCTCCTCGGTCGGGAGTGCCGCGAGTCGTTCGCGGTCCAGCGACACACGCTCGTCTCCAAGAACTGCAATCGGGTCGGTGAGGGAAATTCTCCCTTCTGTGGTGTCTGCTGACAGCTCCATTGGCGTTCACTATCGGCTGGTTTGTCGGCGACGACGCTCTCTGTACCTTCGAATAATTAAGCTGTTTAACTATGCGCGAGGAGTGACGGTTCGCGCTCGCCCAGCAGTCGAACACCCGCCTGAAGACCGAGTGAATCGAGGGACACCCACACACTCACACACTCACTCATTCACTCATTCACTCACTCACTCACTCACTCACTCACTCACCAGCCTGTGTTCGTCGGTGGACGAGACTGACGTTGTCCATGACGGCTCCGGCGAGCGCGTGGAATGCACGGCTCGTCTCCGTCGTGTCGTCTAGTGCGACCGGTCGTCCGTCGTCTCCTCGCGTTCGTATCTCGGAGGTCAGCGGAATCGACCCGAGGAACGGCAGTTCGAATCGTTCAGCCAACGCTCGGCCACCGCCGCTGTTGAAAATGTCGTGTTCGGACCCACAGTCGGGGCAAACGAACCCGCTCATGTTTTCGACGATGCCGAGGACGGTCGTGTCGTACTCGGTGAACATCCGCATCCCTCTGTCTGCGTCGTCTACGGCGACCGCTTGTGGCGTCGTGACGACGACCGCACCTGCCACAGGGACGCGTTGCAGGAGCGTCAGCTGCGTGTCACCGGTCCCTGGCGGCAAGTCGACGACGAGGTAATCGAGGTCACCCCACGCGACGTCGTCGAGCAGTTGTGTGAGGACTTTATCGACCATCGGGCCGCGCCAGATGACCGGTCCGCCCCCTTCTGTGAGGAACTCCATGCTCATGACGGACATCCCGTGTCGGTCGACCGGGACGAGCTGCTCGTCGTCAGTCACTGCTGGTCGCTCCCGCGCGTTCATCATTCGTGGGATGTTCGGGCCGTACACGTCTGCGTCGAGAATCCCAACGCGTGCACCGCGCCGGGACATGCTGGCGGCCAAGTTCACCGCGACGGTGCTTTTTCCGACTCCCCCCTTGCCCGAAGCGACGGCGATGACGTTCTCGACACCCGGTAGCGGCTGCCCGCTCACTCCATCGGCGTCGTCGTGCTGTGTCGAGAACCGAACGTCGATGCCGTGTTCTTCGAAGGCACCTTCGATGCGACTGCGGAGTTCTGCTACGACTGGTGCGTGCGGCGCGCCGTGCGCGAGCGACACCTCGGCGGTGTCGTCTTCCACAGTGACGTCCGAAACCACCCCGAGTGAGACGACGTCCGTCCCGAGCTCGGGGTCCTCGACCGTTCGCAAGATCTCGTCGACGTCGACGTCGGTCATTCGTCACCCCAGCAGCCGTCGGCAGTCAGTTGTGTCCCGTCGTTTGCAGGCGAGTGCAGCGAGATCGTCGTCGGTTCCCAGAGATGTGTCGTGAGGTGCTCGGTCATGGGCTGTAGCTGTTCGAGGCAGTCTCGATACGCGTCGGACTCGACGAACGCCGTCCACTGAGCGAACGTTTCGAATGTGAGACGGAGTCGGACTTCCGGACTCTCGCCCAGTACGTTTTGCTCGCTCTCGAAGCCGTCGAGCTTCGCGGTGGTAATCCACTGTTCTGTCGTTTTTGGGAGCCACGTCTCGTGCGCTTCGCTGAACTGGTCGGCGACGCTGTACGTGACCTCGTACACGTATTGTTCGTGAGAGTTCATGGGAAATTGTACCATGGTCGCCTCCGTTGGTCCCGACGAACCACCCGGAGACGGGCTACTTGTGGAGCACCTCCCGAGTCACCGTCGCGAGCGACGTGTAGAACTCGTCGCGTGCCTCGTTCTCGACCTGAGACAGGAACTCGTCCGTCCAGACTGTGAGGTGTTCGTCGAGGAACTGGTCGAGTCGCTCGTCGAGTCCCTCCTCCGCAAGGTAGGCGACGAACTCTAGTTCAGTCGCGATGTGGTCCGGCAGGTCCGGGTGGTCTGGCGCTGGTTGGACTCCGAACTCCTGGTACCACCGTACGACTGCTGTCGTCGCCGGCCCGTTGACTGGGCCGAGTTCGTCTGGGTCGTCGCCGTCGCGGTAGACGCTCTCGTACGGTGGACACGGCGGTCCCGCTGGGCCGACGAACAGTCTGGTGTATTCGGTGCGGAGGTCGTGGAAGTCAACCGACTCGAGTTCCCCGAGCACCGTCCGCAACGCACCAGTCTCGACGGCGTCGACTAACTGCTCGGACGGTTCCCGCCAACACTCGGCCAACACTGCGTAGGTCGCCGCAGCGGCTGACTGGAGTGTGTCGTTCTCGACGTCGAGCTTGGATGAGTCGCTCGCTGGGTCGAGTTCTCTCTGGTCGGTCATCGTTCCTCCCCGTTGCCGCCGTCAGTCACGTACGCACGCTGTCCGTCGATTCGCTGGATTGGCACGTATTTCAGGCCGAGCGTGACGATGAGTGCGCCGAATGCGACGATACCGAGCGTAATCGCAATCTCGACGAGGGTTGGGGTGTACGCCCCTGCCGTCGCCCAGATGTCGGTCGTGATACCTGAGTACGCACCACCGAGCGAGATGCCCGGTCCAGCGTCGATGTTGGCGACTTCGTAGCCGGTGAACACCAGACGGATGCCCTCGAACATCGTCCCGAAGACTGCCAGCAGACTCGCGGTGAAGATGACCGGGACACGCTCACGTAGCGACGGAATCATCAGCAGGCCGAGCGGGATGGCACCGCCGACGATGGTCCAGAGCCAGAAGTACGGCGTCTCACCGATGAGGAAACTGCTGGTGATTGCCCAGAACCCGAAGTGGTCGGCCCACGCGTGCGGAAGCCGCTCTGCTGCGAGCAGGTAGACCACGTGGAACGCGAGGAAGATTCCGAGAATCTTCCCGAGACTCGTGAGTTCCTCCCGGTCGACTTCGTAGTTGGTAAAGCGGTCTGCGAGCACGCCCACGACGAGGAGTAACCCGAGCCCAGAGACGAGCGCCTTCGCGATGAAGACCGGTGCGACAAGCGGGCTGAACCAGCTGCCACGACCGATTTGCGTCGCGAAAATCCATCCCGTCACCGAGTGGAGTGCGACTGCCGTGGGCAGCGCAAACGCCGCCGTCCAGAACATGAGCGTGCGGTCACGCTCACGACCCTCCTTGGAGTCTTCGACACCGAACGCCAGTGCCGAACCGCGGGCGGCCAAGTCGCGGCGGGTCAGGAGCCAGAGGTACCAGACGTTCAGCATGCCGTACAGGAGGACGATACCGAAGTCCCACACCATCGGCGACCGGAAGTCCGGCGAGGTGAAGAACTGGTAGAGTCGCTCCGGGCGACCGATGTCTGGCAGGATGAGGAGTCCTGCGACGGTGATACACGCGAGACTCACGAGGACACCCAGTCTGGCGAACCCCTCGTAGCGGTGTGAGTGGAAGAACTTCGGCGCACTCGAGATGATGAGTCCGCCCGCCGACAACCCGACGAACAGGACGAACATCATGATGTACAGCCCCCACGAGAACACGTTGCGCATTCCCGTCGCGATGAGGCCCGTACTGAGCTGGTACCCCCACGCGGCCACGCCGATGACCATGAGGACACCGAGGAAGCCGAGCCACGCCTTCCCCTTCGTGTTGAACGACGGAATCGCGATTCGTGCAGTCCGGTCTTTGACCGTCATCAGTCGTCACCTCCTGCGTCCACGGCGGGGACGTGTGGAACCGCATCACCGACTGCGTCGTCGTCGACCGAGTGGATACCGCCGGTCGACGACCCGGCACTGCCCCCACTACCCGAGTCGGCAGGTACGTCGTCGGTGCCATCAGACCATACCTGAACGTCGTCGAGTTCGCTCTCGAGTTTGTCCGACGTCTGCGGCCGGCCGGGGCTCATCTCGCCACTGATGTAGTACGTCTTCGGCTTCGTGCCCCGGTCTTCGAGCAGTTGGTGCGTCTCGTACTGGTTGATGTACTTCGAGACGGTGCTGGCCTCGTCGTCGAGGTCACCGAAGATACGGGCGTCTGCCGGACAGTTCACGACACAGGCCGGGTCGAGTCCCTCGTCGACGCGGTGGCTACAGAACGTACACTTCTCGACGACACCCTGCGGACGGGCAGGCACGTCGCCAGTCCCTTCTTCGGGCATGTGTTCGGGTTCGTCCCAGTTGAACACCCGCGCGTTGTACGGGCATGCCGCCATACAGTAGCGACATCCGATACACTTCTCGTAGTCGATTTCGACGATGCCGTCGTCGCGGGTGTACGTCGCGTTGACCGGACAGACTTTCACACAGGGTGCGTTCTCACAGTGCTGACACGCCGTCGGCTGGTACTGCATGTCCAGCGACCCGTTGCCGCCGTCGGTCGGGTAGCCCCCAGATGGCGTGTCCATCTTGTCGCCGCCCTCCGTCAGGACGCGGTTCCAGAACTGTCCCATCGGGACGTTGTTCTCTTGCTTACAGGAGATGGCGCAGGCGTGGCAGCCAATACACCGCTCCTGGTCGATTACTAATCCGTAGTTCGTCATTATCAGTCACCTCCTGCGTGCGGAGCCTCAGCACTGGCACCGCGTGGGTTGTTTCCTTCGTACATCTCGGTATCCACGTCCGGGGCGGGTTCGACCTCGACGCGGACGTCGTAGAACGCCATCGTCTGGCCGACTTCGCTGACCTCGTTGTGGGTGAGGTCGTTGTGGTGCCCCTCGAGGTAGTCACGAGACCACCATCCCTGGTCGGTGTTGACCAGCCCAGGCTGGAACGCCTCGTTGTACTTCGCCTTGACGACCATCTCACCGCGTTCGTTGTACACGCGGACGTAGTCGCCGTCCTCGATACCGCGGGCTTTCGCGTCCCGCGGGTGGATGTCCAACTGCGGTTCGGGGTTGACCTCCCGCACCCAGTTGACCATCTCGTACTGGGAGTGGATGCGGAACCTGCTGTGTTTCTGCATGAACATCAGCGGGTACTGGTCTGCCTTCTCGTAGTCGTCGGCCGTCCGGTCTTCGACCGGACGCGGAAGGTCGAACGAGACGCCCTTTTCGCTCGGTGGGTCCTCGTTGTACAACTCGATACGGCCAGTCTCCGTCGGGAACGCGTCGGTGTACTTGATCACCGGGACGCTCTGTTTCCGCTGGGTTCCCTGTTCGAAGAGCGTCTCGAAGTCGATGTCGTCGTCTCTGCTGACGAGTTCGCGAAGCATCTCGCGCTTCGTCTCGGGGAATCGGTCTCCGTATCCGAGGCGCTCTGCGAGTCCGCGAATCGCGTAGTAGTCGTCTCTGGACTCCCAGAGCGGTTCTTGGACCTTGTGTCGGTAGCCGAGGTGCGGGTGTGAACCCCACCCTGAGGCGATGTCCTCCTGTTCGAACCAGTGTGGCACGGGGAGGATGATGTCGGCGTGTTGGACCGTATCCGTGTGGTGCATGTCCGCGACCACGTACATCTCGAGGCTCTCGATGGCCTTCTTGAACTTCTGGCGGTCGGGGAACTGGTTCCCCATCATGTTCGACTCGATGGAGTAGACGGCTCTGACCTTGTGTGGGTCGCCGTCTAACATCGAGGCGGGGTAGTCGGGGAAGTACATCTTCGGCCCGGGGTTCGAGCCTTCGGGTGCAGACCAGTCGCCGGCGCTGAGCACCGTCCCACCGGAGTGGTGGGCGTGGATGTTCCCGCTGCGACCGTAGTCGCCCGTCAGTGCCATCAAGATGGCGTACGCCTGCCCGAAGATGTGGCCGTGGGTGTACCGACCGAGTGCGTAACTCGGCGCGATGCCACCGGGGCCACGGGTCGCGAGCCAGCGTGCCGCAGTCCGGATGTTGTCGGCATCGACACCGGTCTTCTCGGCAATCTTCTCGGGTGCGTACTCCGCTGCGTGTTCTTTGAGCGTCGTCAGCGCAGTCACGTACTCGACACCGTCGATGGTGTACTCGCCGAAGAGGGCGTACGGACCACCAGTTTCGGGTTCGAGTGCGACCGGTTCTTCCGTCCCCTGTTCGATGGCGACGACCTGGTCTTCGCTTCCGTCTTCGAAGACTTCGTTCGCGCGGAGCAGTTCACCAGAGTCCTTGTGAATCAGTGCGGGCGCAGTCGTCCGGCTCCGGATGAAGTCTTCGTCGTAGGTCTCCTCTTCGAAGACCGTGTGCATCATCGCGAGCGCGAGATACACGTCTTTCCCGGGCTTGACGGGAAGCCACAGGTCGGCTTTCGCCGCCGTCGTCGTGTACACCGGGTCGACGACGACGAGTTTCGCCCCGTTTTCGACTGCGTCGAGAATCTTCGAGGCGTCCATCTGGAACTGACTCGAGAAGATATCAGACCCCCAGACGATGATGGTGTTCGCGTTCTCCCAGTCTTCGGCCTCGTTGGTCGGAGGGAGGAAGAATCCGACGCCGGTGACGCGGTTGAACCCGCGTCCGACGTTTGCGTCGATTCCCCACCCCGACTGGGTCGCACCGAACAGCGAGGCCAGTCGGTTGAACGACTTGCCCGTCTGTCCGTAGTTCCCCGACCCTTCGTGGAAGAGAACGCTCTCTGCACCGTGCTCCGATTTCAGCGACTCCATCTTCTGTGCGACGAGGTCGAGTGCCTCGTCCCACTCGATGCGCTCGAACTCGGCGTCCGGCCCCCGTCCGGCCCCGTTGGGGTCGTCCGGCGACCAGTCTGCGCGCTTCATCGGGTACTTCAGTCGCGTCGGGTCGTAGACGCGCTGCGTGTGCGACAACCCGAGTACACACGCACGCTTGTACCGTTCGTCCTCGGGCGGGTGTGGTTCGATTTTCTTTACCTGCCCGTCGCGGACGTGAACGTCGATGGGACACTTCCCACGACAGTTGGGCGAACAGACGGTCTGGACGACTTTGTTCTGCCCGACGAAGCTGGCGATGCCCGGCTCTTCCTTCGACGCCTGACCGTCCTCGCTTTCGACCAGTGTCTGGAAGAATCCACCCCCACCGAGACCGAGGGCGGCAGCCGCTCCGCCGGCTTTCAGTACGTCACGTCGATGAACTCCGTCGTCGTCAGTCATCGTCGAACCCCTCTGGTTTGGTCGGCCGCTCGTCTTTGCCGAACTCCTCCATCACCTGCTCGTGATACTTCTCGTGGAATTCGGCGTCAGTCAGTTCGCCGTTTGAGACACGAATTGCGTCGCGAGCCATTCGTACTCCCAAATCGGTGTCGTATTCGACACCGTCCAGCATCGCTTCTGCTTCTTCTTCCCACTCGGGAAGCGGCGTCAACCGTGGTTGCTGTGGGTTGCTCATGGCTACAACCACAAGATTAGACCCAGTCTCGGTGGGTTGAACGCTGAATAATGAAGCAGTTTATTACCCCTCCCGAGACCGGTAAACTCGGTTACAGGAGCTCGACTCCGACTTCGGTGTGCCTGTTCGCCTCAGTCCTCACCAACCCCAGACCGAATTATCGCCGAACGGGACGACAGAGAAACCGAGTGGGGCCCCGCGCGTGGTGTGGTCTACCTGTCGATGACGCGTTTTGCTGAGAAGGGCGTTCAACGAAGTTTCCGATGACCCCCGATGACGATGCCAGTGACTGATTACGGGTCGAATACTGCTGTTGCCAACTTGGATTCGACGGCACTCAATCGTTGTGAGAGTGCTGACTTCGAGATGTCGAGCGACGCTGCAAGATCCTCCAGACTGACCTGTCGAGGGGTCTGATAGTAGCCTCTGCTCACCGCCATCGTCGCTGCTTCCCGCTGTTTCGCAGTGAGATGAGAGAGGTCGACCGACGTCGGACTCGACTCGGTGGCACCTTCTTTTCTCCTCGTCAACCGTCGCAGATTCACGCGCTCGGCCACGGATTTCAATTCTTCGACTAACTCACTGATGACGGCCCGGTCTGAGACGTAGGTCTCGATGAGCATGACGCCGTCGTCTACTCGCTTGATTCGTGGGACACACTCGACGTTGCTGAACGCGAGGCAGAGACACGAGCCTTCGATTCGGTTCGTCGTATGGAGGACCTGCCCGGTATCACAGTCGCGGTTCGTGACTGTTACTTCCGCGTAGCATACTCCGTCGTCGATTTGGTTGTGAACGTTCTCCACTTGCGAACACGGATTCGAAAGCGGACACGGACAGTTGTCAGAAAGTTCGACTTCGAATACTACCTGAAGAGTTCGTTCTGTTGAAACGTCCGGTAGTGGACTAGTTCGTCCGCCCTCGGAGTGAGCCATACCAGGTGAAGACAGTGCCTATCGGTGTAAAAACTAAATCGACCGTTCCAACAGAGTGGTAATGACCGAAGTTGCTAGCAGAGATTCGTTGTCAGTCGAGGAGAACGGGCCCGACGGGATTCCCACGAGCAGCGTGAGACGGCACTGCCGTCTCACTGGCCATGCGGGCGACTTGTGGGTCGCCCGCAGACGACAGCGAGTGGGAAGTCGTCGGGGGAGTGAGCGAAGCGAACGGACCCAACGGGATTTGAACCCGCGACATCTTGGTCCGGAACCAAGCACTCTGTCCACTGAGCTATGGGCCCTCTCAGCGAACAGAGGTACACGACACCGACGTAAAACCGTTGTGGAACCCCCAAGCCGGCAGTCGATTATCCGGTCGTTGCGTCCGTGTCGATGACGCTTTCTTTCCAGGTGCCACGGGTGAACCACGCCGTCGCTGCAATCGCCCCGAGAATCTGCCCGACTGCCATTCCAAGCCAGATTCCCGTCTCGCCGAACCCGAACTGGAACGCCAACAGGTAGACGGTGGGAACCCGGCCCAACCAGAGTGCGAGCAGTGAGAAACTGAGTGCAGTCTTCGTGTTTCCGGCACCACGGTATGCACCGAGGACGACCTGCAAGACGCCGATGAAGCCGAATTCGAAGGCACGAACACGGATGTACTGGACCCCGAGGTCGATGGTCTGTGCCGCCGACTCGGTCCCCGTCGAGATGAAGAACCCGACGATTGGTTCGGCGAAGATGTAGGCGATGACGCCGATGACGACCATGACGCTCGCGCCGACTTTCGCTGCCAACCAGACGGCGCTCTCGGCGCGGTCGGGTTTCTGTGCACCGAGGTTCTGGCCGACGATGGTGTTCGTCGCACGGCCGAGACCGAGAGCGGGGAGAAACACGAGCGACGTGAGGCGGTTTCCGAGGCCGAACGCGGCGACGACTTCCGGTGCGAAGGTGACGACCATCGCGGTGAGCGTGATGAAGCCGAGTGCGGTCGCCGACTGTTCGATGGCGCTCGGAACGCCGATGTCGACAATCTTCTTGATGTACTCGAACTGTGGGCGGAAGTCAGCCAGTTGGACGTCGGGGCCGGCCGACGTTCCGAAGATGACGTAGATACCGATGACGGTTGCGACCCCTCGTGAGAGGACCGTCGCGTACGCCGCACCAGCCACTTCGAGTCCCTCGAAGCCAGTTGCAGCGAAGAGGGCGGCTTCGAGTCCCTGCAGACCCACCATCTCGAACAGCGGATTCGACTCGAAGCCGAAGATGAAGATAGGGTCGATGAGGACGTTGATGACGACGCTGATGAACATCACGACCATCGGGGCGCGTGTGTTCCCGTACCCGCGCATGAGCGCGGAGAAGACGAAGAAGCCGAAGAGGAACGGCAAGCCGAGGAAGAACACCCGCATGTAGTCACCGGCGAGTGGGACGACCTGTCCGGCAGTCGCCGGTGAACTGGGGAGAACGCCGAGCATCGCGTCGGTAGCGAAGAAGCCGATGATACCAACGGTGATGGCGATGATGGTGATGAACGTGAGCGTCTGTCCGGCGACGGTCCCTGCGGAGCCTTCACTCTTCGCGCCGGTGTACTGGGCGACGAGTGTGCTCCCCGCGACGGTGAACCCGCCGCCGACGGAGATGAGGAGGAAGATGAGAGGAAACGCGAGGCTGATAGCGGCGACGGCGTCGGTCGAGAGGCGGCCAAGCCACACCGTGTCGGCGAGGTTGTACGCCACCTGGAGGAGTTCGGTGACGATAATCGGCCACGCCAGTTCGAACATTGGACGTTTGAGGTCTCCTTCGGTGAGTGAGCCTCCTTCGGGGACAGACACTGAACCTGTGAGACACGCGGTGGGCGTTTCAAAGCGTCGATAAGCGTCGTAGAATACCGTACTCCGCACGTGAGTCACGTCTCGTCAGCGACTCACTGCTCGTCCGTGAGTCACGACTCGGGGGCGAGATGCAGCGTCGATTTAGAGGGCAGAAGAGGTCGGTGAGAGAGCGTGTCGAGTGACGAGTGTGACACTCGGGTAGCGAGAGTGAGAAAACTGAATGGTGGGTTCCGAGTCGTTACGGTGCTTCGCCAGTCTCGATGGAGAAGTCGGCCTTCGGGTAGGCGACACACGTGAGCGTGTACCCGTTGTCCATCTCGCCTTCGGAGAGGGTCTCTTGTTTGAAGTGAGTCACGTACTCTTCGGCGGGACCGTCGGTAATCTTCGCGGCACAGGAGACACACGACCCCTGGCGACACGCGTACGGAAGGTCCATCCCAGCGTCTTCACCTTGGTCGAGGATGGTCTCGTTGCTCGCCAGTTCGATGGTCTCGCCCTGTTTGACGAACTCGACTTCGAAGTATTCGACTTCGTCTTCGGGCATGTCGGCGGGACTCTGTTCTTCCTCTTCGGCGGCTGCTTCGCCTTCGAGTTCGGCACCTTCTTCGCCACCGGCGATTGCACCAGCGACCGCGCCACCGCCGATGGAACGGTTCATTGGTTCGGGGAAGTCCGTCTCCGGGACGGTCGCCGCACGGCGCTCGAGGACCTCTTGCGTGATGTCGGCGGTTGGTTCCCAACCGGTGCCCTTCGAGAAGTGCAGGGCGACGGCGACGAGTACCAGGACTAATCCGGCCCCGACACCCACCAGACTGATGACTGCCATGAGGGCGGATATGGAGGGAGGGGTTAAGGAAATTGTGATTGTGCCGCCGTCTCCTGACTGTCATATTCGCCACGCAGACAGTGCTGTCGGGTATATTCCCCCAATATTGCGGGTGGGCGTGGCGTGTTCGGGTTCGCGGTGGACTGCTTACTCGTCTTTCCGCGCGACTTCGTGGCGGCCGAAGCCGTACCGAAGTCGGTTGGCGAGACGGCGCGAGAAGCGGTCGTCGGCGCGCGACCCGAAGCGCTCTGCGAGTGACTGGTAGATGAGTGGCACGGGAACTTCCTGTTCGAGGGCTTCCTGAACCGTCCACGTCCCCGTCGAGCCACCGGAGATGTGGTCGTCGACGTCGCCGAGGTCCGTTCCTTCCTCGCGGAACGCCTCTTCACAGAGTTCGAGGAGCCACGAGCGGATGACAGCGCCGTTGTTCCACGTGCGTGCGACCGCTTCGAGGTCGAGGTCGTAGCGCCCCTCGGCGAGCAGTTCGAAGCCCTCACCGTACGCCTGCATCAGTGCGTACTCGACGCCGTTGTGGACCATCTTCACGTAGTGGCCCGACCCAGACGGCCCCATCCGGTCGTGACCGGCCGGTCCGGTCGCGACGGCGTCGAAGACAGGTGTCATCTCGTCGTACGCCCACTGTGGGCCGCCAATCATGAGCGAGAAGCCGAGTTCGGCACCGGCAGGGCCGCCGGAGGTCCCACAGTCGAGATACGCCGCGGAACATGCTTCGGCGCGGCGAACCGACGCTTCGAAGTGCGAGTTACCGCCGTCGACGACGACGTCGTTCTCGTCGAGGTGCGGGTCGAGGTCGTTCAGCGTCGCGTCCACCGCGTCGCCCGCGGGAACCATGAGCCAGATACGCTTGTCGTCTCCGAGTCGGTCGGCGAGGTCAGCGACGCTCTCGGCGGGTTCGGCACCCGCGTCGGCGGCTGCTGCGACTGCCTCTTCGGAGAGGTCGAAGGCAACGACCTCGTGCCCGGCATCGAGCACTCGGTCGACTACGATGCGCCCCATCCGGCCGAGGCCGATGACGCCTAGTTGCATACGACGGAGTCGTCTGCGGGGGGAGGTAGTGGTTGTGGTTTGGCTTCTGGCGATTCCTGCTGGCTCGTCCCCGGTGAACGCGTGTCAGTTCTTCGCGAGTACTTGCTCGGTGAGTCTGGCCATCACCGAGCGATAAGCGTTCTGTCACTATCGCCAGACGCGGACGTTTTTACTGCGCCACGCGAGGGGCGCGTATGGACGAACGCATCTACGAGCACGCCGAGGTGCTCGTCGACTGGAGCGCACGAATCGAGGCCGGTGACGACGTCGTTGTCTCCGTGGGCGAGGGTGCTCACGACCTCGCAGTCGCAGTCGCCGGCGCACTCGGTGAACGCGGCGCCAACGTCGTCACGACCTACGCCTCCGAAGAGGTTCAGCGGGCGTATCTCCGTGCCCACGACGGTGAGTTCGAACTCCCTGAACACGAACTCGCACTCTACGAGGCCGCCGACTCGGTCCTCTTCCTCGGCGGGACGCGAAACACGGCCGCGACAGCCGACGTGCCCACTGAGACGCGGCAGGCCTACGGCCGCGCGACGGAAGCAGTCCGTGAGGCCCGCATGAACACTGACTGGGTCTCGACGGTCCACCCGACGCGCGCGATGGCCCAACAGGCCGGTATGTCGTACGAGGAGTACGCCGACTTCGTCTACGACGCAATCCTCCGCGACTGGGAGGAACTCGCCGACGAGATGGCGAACATGAAGGAGGTTCTCGACGAGGGGTCGGAGGTCCGACTCGTCAAGGAAGACACCGACCTCACGATGTCCATCGAGGGCCGGACGGCGGTCAACTCCGGCGCATCGGTCGTCTACGACTCACACAACCTCCCGTCGGGTGAGGTGTTCACTGCACCTGTCGAAGACGCCGTTGAGGGCGAGGTGTTCTTCGACGTGCCGATGACGCTCGAAGGCCAGCGCGTCGAAAACGTTCACCTCACCTTCGAAGGCGGCGAAGTCGTCGACTTCAGCGCAGAACAGGGTGAAGACGCACTCGCCGGCATCCTCGACACCGACGAGGGCGCACGGCGTCTCGGTGAACTCGGCATCGGCATGAACCGCGGCATCGACCGCTTTACCAACAGTATCCTCTTCGACGAGAAGATGGGCGATACGGTCCACCTCGCAGTCGGGCGTGCGTACGATGCATGTCTCCCGGAAGGAGTCGAAGGGAACCAGTCTGCGGTCCACGTGGACATGATTACCGATATGAGCGAAGATTCTGTCATCGAAGTCGACGGTGAGGTAATCCAGCGTAACGGAACGTTCCGGTGGGAGGACGGGTTCTAACGAAAGGAACAGAGACGTTCAGTTTCTCGCGTTTGTTTCGCGCGAGTAGGACACGTAAAGGGCGCAGAAAATGGGGCACTGAGGCGTGATGGTGTGACAGTAGTGCGGAGCGAGCGTGCTCGATAGCGGCCCATGTCTTGACAATATAATATAACGATATCTCTGCTTGTGGTGTGGTAACGTAGCTCCTACTAAAACCTGTTGCAAGGGTAGATGCAGGTATGGCACAATCTAGCCGGACAAGGAGACGGTTCCTTCAACTGGCGGGGAGTGGCACGGTTCTGAGTCTCGCTGGCTGTCTTGGTGGCGGGGGGACCCAAGAGACAGAGACGACCACTGCTGAGACGACCACCACCGAGGAGATGGAAGAAGAACACGAAGAGGAACTTCCAGAAGGTGTCACTGAAGAGGTGTTCGAGCGGGGGCCAGTCCCCGAAGAGTACCAGACTGCACTCTCACAAGCGAACGAAGAGAGAGACCCATCCCGGTTAGTTTCTAAGGAAGATGTCCAGTTCCAAGAGGCAGACGACGCCTTCGACGCAGGACTCGCCATCGAAGGGACGAACTGTGGGAACTGCGCGGAGTACATCCCGGACAAGAATGGCGACGGTTTCGGGGCCTGCGCGAAGGTCGAAGGGTACATCGACCCCGAAGACTGGTGTGTCCTCTGGGAATCCATCGAAGAGGCAGAAGCAGAACAAACCGCGACGGAGGAACACGAAGAGGAACTTCCGGAAGGTGTCACCGAAGAGGTGTTCGAACGAGGGCCCGTTCCGGAAGAGTACCAGACTGCACTCTCACAAGCGAACGAAGAGAGAGACCCAAACCAGTTACTCACTAAGGAGGACGTTCAGTTCCAAGAGGCAGACGACGCTTTCGACGCGGGGCTCGCCGTCGAAGGGACGAACTGTGGGAACTGCGCGGAGTACATCCCGGACAAGAACGGTGACGGCTTCGGCGCCTGCGCGAAGGTCGAAGGGTACATCGACCCCGAAGACTGGTGTGTCCTCTGGGAGTCTATCGAAGAAGCAGAGGCAGAACAGGGGAGCTAACCCGTCGTCTCACTCTTGTGCGACGCCGATGTTCTTTAGCATTCCACCGCAGCGTGGGCAGAGCTGTTCGTGAATGCCGAGTCCAGAGCGATAGCCGCACGACGTGCATTCGTACCACGAGCGAGTGACGAGTACCGCTGTGGGGCGCTTTACGAGTTCTTCTGGTCGGCGCTCGGCCAGTTCGGTCGGTTCCGGCTCGACGAGTTCTCTCGATTCCGCTTCGACGAGGTCTGTCGGCTCACGTTTGATGATATCGTCAGTCATGGAGACCAGTACGCCATGCTAGGAGTTAACTGTTGACACACGTGTTTTCCACCGAAATAGTCCGGAATTCGGGCATCTCGACCCGATTCGACGCGAGTCGTCCCGAGACACGCTTTCGACGTACTTTTTATCCGCGACCGTTTTCATCCGCGCATGGCAGAATTCATGGTCGTCGTCGCCGACCCCGACTCCGGCGAGACCTACCAGTTCGACGTCGAAGGACAGGATGCAAACCGATTCCTTGGCCGCGACCTCGGTGACGAGGTCGACGGCGGTGCTGTCGGCCTCGACGGCTTCACGCTCGAGCTGACGGGTGGCTCGGACAAGGCCGGTCGTCCGATGCACCCCGAAGTCCCCGGCGCAAACCTCAAAGAAATCCTCACCGAGGGTGGCATCGGCTACGCTCCCTCCCGTGAAGGCGAGCGCAAGCGCGTCACCGTCCGCGGTCGCCAGGTCTCCGAAGAGACCGTCCAGATCAACGTGAAGGTCGTCGAAGGCGGTTCCGTCGCTGACGCACTCAGCGAAGACGACGACGAAGAAGAAGCAGACGAATAACACCTTCTCGCTTCTCTCTCCCCGTGCCAGAGCAACTGCCGTCCGACCATCCGTCGGTCCAGACGTTCCGCGCGAAAATCGCCCGCAGCGGTGGCACTCGTCGTCCCTGCCTGCGTGTCCCAGACGACGTCCCCGCCGCCGAAGGCGACTTCATTCGCCTCCACCTCGACGGGACGGCCTATCACGCTCGTCTCGCTGGCGACGCTTCGGGACTCGTGGTTCGTGGCGCGTACGACAACAAGCGCCTCGCGCGCACACCCGGAGAGGGTGAGAATCGACTCGTCGAGTGGTGCCGCGAACACGACCGCGGCCCGGACGACGCCGTCGAACTCGACGAACTCGACGGTGGCTACCAGTTCGGTCTCCGGGTCCCCGGTGTCCGAACCGTCTACCGCGTCACCGAGCGCCCGAACGACTCGCTTTCGAGTATCGCCGAGAAGTTCGGATTGTCCGACGAGTAGGTCGCTCGCCCGGTCCGAAACAACCGGACGAGTAAATCTCTCACCCGGTCCATTTCTCTCGACGAGTAAGTCGCTCGCCCGCCCGACGAACGTCGCTCCCGACACAGATACACGCCGCTTTTAGGGCGTGATGCCTCTAGACGGGATATGAGCAAGGTAGCGGAGTACCTCTCGGGCGAGCGTCTCGACGACGTGGCGCTCTATCTCACGCACGAGTATCTCGACAGCCAAGGCAAACTCCCCAACATGGGCGAAGAAGTCGAAAACGGCTACATCCTCATCGTACCCGGTGACGATGGCCGCCGTGCGTTCGCTGCCGGAACGGGAATGGACGCGATGGAGTTCGCCCAGACCGCGATGGGCAACGACGGCGACATCGACCGTGACCTGAGCGGCGGTGTCTGCCCCGACGCAACGTCCGACGAGAACCACGAAGCGAA
The DNA here is from genome assembly GCF_009674585.1 of Haloferax marinisediminis. Classification (NCBI taxonomy): domain Archaea; kingdom Methanobacteriati; phylum Methanobacteriota; class Halobacteria; order Halobacteriales; family Haloferacaceae; genus Haloferax; species Haloferax marinisediminis. Next base: position 800,722 of record NZ_WKJP01000001.1, read on the forward strand.
GTTCATCTTCTCGTTCGCCGAAGCACAGAACGAGGAAGTCGGCGGCATCTACGAGGAGGGCGACGTCATCCACGCCTACGCGAAGTGTACCTGCGGAACGACGTACTCCGACCGCTGGGTCGTCGACGACGAGTAACGCGAGTCTCACGCGTTTCTGTCGTGTTCAGTACGTTCGTTACCGTTCGGTCTCGAGGTCTTCGTCTTCTTCCGGCATCTCGGCCACCCGCTCGAACGCGTTGAGGATGACGCGCTTCGTGGTCGCCCCCTGCGTCGTCCAGTGGTGGGCGTAGTCGAGCATGTCGTCGTAGATGTCTGGTTTACACCCTGCGGCTTTGGGGTGGCCACCGCCGTTGACGAGACCTGCAACCTCGTGACAGCGCTCGAAGTCGTCCGACCCGCGGATGCTCGCGCTCCCAGCGGGCTTGACGACGACTGCGGCGTCGGCACCCTTCTCACGGAGCGCGTCTGCAACTTCGTTCTGCGAGCAGCGACCGTAGGTGATGCCGACGGTCCAGTCGCCGACTGTCTTCATGTCCGCGCGGTCGACGGCGGCCTCGATGAGGTTCTCCTTCTCGATGCGGCGGTGGGCGATGTACTCCTCGACGACCGGTGGGAGGTCTGCGCCGTAGGCACCGACGATTGCCACGTACTCCTCTTTCGAGGTCCAGTAGGCGTAGTCGGCGAGGTCCTGACTTCGCTCGTCTTCGTTCAGCCAGAGGTCGTGGTCGCGGGTGACTGCGGCGAGTTCGACGAACCGCTCGTCGAAGTCGTAGTCGAGTTCGCGGAGCGCCACGTCGGTCGAACACTCCTCGTCGGATTCGCCGACGACGAGGTCGACGCCCGCCTCGCGGACCTTCGATTCGACCTCGGGTTTCCACTGGTGGTGGTCGTACCAGTGAATCTCGCCTGCGACCTCGGTGAGCGCTTCGAGTTCTTCTTCGACGTACTCGTACTTGTCCGGACAGAGGTCACAGACGTACACGTCGATACCTTCGGGTGCATATTCAGCGACGCGAAGGAGGTCGTCTTCCAGCGAGTACGGACTCGACCCGACGAGTGCGACCGACGACTTGGGTCGCTCTTCTTCTTCGTCGGCGTCCACAGCCGCTTCGTCTTCTTCCTCGTCTTCGTCGTCACTCAGTCGTTCTTTGATGCGCTCTTCGAAGTCGTCGACGTCGAGGGCGGCGTCGTACATCTCGCGGATGAGCGCGACACACCCGAGACCGTCGGCGTCGGTGTCGGTGACGACTGCCACCGAGGCGTCTTCGAGTTTCTCTTTTGCGCGTTCTTCGGCGCGAGATTCGTCGAGCGAGTCGGGATAGAAAAATCCTGCTCCCGGGAGGACAGACTTGCGGGGGAGCGAGAGTCGAGAACTGTCGATGAGCTCGTCTTCCATACAACCGCGTCGGACGCGACGGGGAAAACTCCTGCCGATTGCATCGACTCGTGTTCGTCCGGGTCGGCTTCGGGGCGGGTTCCAGTCGTACTCGGGTCGTTCGCGTGTCTGTTCGCAGACCGTCGTCTCTTCAGGCCGCTTCTTCGCCGAGGAGTGTGTCGACTGACCCCTCTTCGAGTTGCCGAACCGTCAACACCGGCACCGGACAGGTTCGGACGACGCGTTCGGCGACGCTCCCGATGAGGAAGCGGTTCTCACCGTGGCGGCCGCGAGTTCCCATCGCGACCAAGTCTGCGTCCGCTTCGCGGGCGTAGTTCGAAATTTCGGCTGCCGGCCGCCCCTCACGGACCGCGAACGTCACGTCTCGCTCCGTCTCCGCCTGCACGTCGGCCAACGCTTCCTCGCCGCGCTCGCGGAGCGCCTCGCGCATCTCTTCACGGAGTCGCTCTGGCGCCGTCTCCACGTCGCCGGCGTCGACGACGTACAGCGCGTGAACGTCGGCATCGAAGCGCTCAGCGAGGTCGACGGCGACACGGATCCCGCGTCTTACGCTCGCCGACCCGTCGGTGGCGATGACGATGGTGTCGAACATGTCCTCGGATTCAGCGTGCGACGTGATAAAACCCGTCCGGTCAGCGAGCCGCCGGCGACGGTGGGTGAGTTTTTTGTCGTCCCCCAACGGAGGTGGGGACATGTCATCGCGCCCGCTCTCTATCGACCTCGTCCTCGTGCCGGTCGACCAAAGCGAGGAGGCGACGCGTGCGGCCCGCTACGCCGTCGAAATCGCGGCCAAGTACGACGCCGCGGTCCACGCTGTCCACGTCCTCGGCGAGGACGTCGTCCGTGCAATCGAGCAGGGCGTCGTCGACCAGGACGCCGTTGCCGAAGACAGTAAGGCAGTGACGGATACGGTCTCCAAGATTGCTCACGACGCAGGTGTCCCAATCACCACGTCTGTCGCGTACGGGTTCTCACCGACGAGCAAACTCCGTCACCCCGGTAGTGTCGTCCTCGACACCGCAGAAGAACTGGAGGTTGATTTCGTCGTCGTCCCGCGCGAACCCGTCTCGGGCGACCCGGGCGAGGTGCTCGCGAAGGCCGCCGAGTACGTCCTGTTGTACGCCAGCCAACCCGTTCTCTCGGCGTGACGACGCGGGTTACTCCGACGGTTCGGTGAGGCGAATGGTCATCTCTAACTCGAAACTCTCGGCGTCGCTCGTCTCGAACCCGACATTCTGGTAGAGGCCGACTGCGGCGCGGTTCCATCGCTCGACGGTGAGCCACACCTTTTCGACGCCGGACACGCGCCCGTGTCCGAGGAGCGCTTTGATGAGTCGCGTCCCGATACCGGCGCGCTGGTACGTCTGGTGGACGAAGATTGCGAGTTCGTAGGCGTCGCCGTCGGGGACGAGCGTCGCGTGTCCGGCAACCTCGTCGCCGTCCCACGCGATGACGTTCAGACAGTCGCCGTCGAGGATGTTGTCCAGCCAATCACGGATACGGTCTTCTCGCCCCGGTGGGATACCTTGTGCCCGGTCTGAGGGGTCGAACGAATCGTACATCTCGACGAGGGCTTCGAGTTCCTCGTCGGTGCCGTCGTAGGTACGAACCTCGATAGTCCGGTCGTCTTTGTCGCTGAACGACAGCGGTGGCGGGTCGTACGGGTCTGCGACGACGTCGGAGTACGTTCGAGTGCTCATCGTACTAGGGTCACGGTTACGTGGGAGTTGAGGAGGACGAACTCCGCGATGCTCCCAATCTGAATCTTCCCCATCGGACTCGTCTCTCCGCCGCCCAACACGAGTTGGTCGAACCCTTCGTTCTCGGCGAAGTCGACGAGCGCGCTCCCGGGGTCACCCTCGAGGTGGCGGACCGTCGCCTCGATTCCGAGGTCGGAGACAACTTCTGAGACCTTCGATTCGATATCGTCGCGCGAACGCTCCACAGACGGGTTATCGACGATTGCGATGGTGAGGTCGTCGTCGACGTGCGCTGTTCGTTCGACCGTCTTTTCGAGCGCTCGGATGGAATCGTCACTGCCACCGATTCCGAGCAGTACCTTCATGATTCCCACTCTCGCGGGGATGATAGAAAACCCTTGCCCGGACTTGGGGTTCGAGTCGGTCCACAGCGTCACCCCCTGTCGTCGCGGAACCCTTTTCGGCCATGGCACGGTACCCCGCGGTATGACAGACGAGTTTGGCGAGTCCGACGAGGACTTGGCCGGTTCCGAGACGGAGCCAGACCCGACCGAATCGGTCGAAGACGCACCCGAAACGACGGAATCTCGGGAGTCCGAGTCAGCAGGGGCGACCGTCGAAACCGGAACCGGTGTCGATGCGGACGCCGATGCAGCGTCCGAGTCTGCCACTGAGTCGGTTGACGAGGAAGCCGATGCCGGCGCTGACGAGGAATCGGGTTCTGACGGCGACACCGACGTCGAATCCGCTGACGCCGACGCTGACGCCGGAGACGACGCCGACACCGATGCCGACGCTGAACCCGACGTTCCGAAAGACGTGCAAAAGTACGCCCGCTTCAAGAAGGTCGACGGCGCGCAGTACGACCGCGTCAACGACTTCCTCCGCGACCGGACCTACGTGACGGCGCGCGAGTGGGCCATCGCACGTCTCTGTGCGGACTTCCGAACCGAGACGGGTGTCGAGATGACGAAGATTGGCGAGAACCTCCCCGAACTCGTCCCGTTCATGACCGACACGTACTCGCCGCAGGCGGTCAATCAGGCACGCTCTGCGTTCCGTGACAAGGTTCGAAAGTCGGGTGCGACGTTCCTCTACGGTGCGATGTCGGGGTTCTTCACGGCCGAAGAACTCGACGAGATGATGTACGAAGTGACCGAGATTGCGAAGTTCCTCCTCGAAGTCGAGGGTGTCGACCTCTCGGTCGAAGAAGAACTCGAAGCCGAAGAGCGCATCTCGAGCGTCATGCGCGAGGTCCGTGAGGCGAGTACGGAACTCCGGAACGAAGAACTCTCGAACGACGACTGAAGAGAACGCTCGAACGAGCGTTACGGAAACAGTGGGTCCGGGTCGGACTGGAGGAGTTCGACACGCTGGTCGGCTTCGACCGGCCTGACGTAGAGCCGTAATTCGCCCTGCTCGCGGGCTTTCTTCGCCATTACGTCCACCTTGTCCAGCGCGTAGTAGAGCGGAACGACGACTGCTTTCTCCGCCGCCGGTGCTTGCACGACGGAGACGGCGAACACCGTCCCACTCTCGCGGGCACGGTAGACGTCGTATCTGTCGAACGCTGCGTGGTCGACCCACTCCGAGAGCGTCTCGAACTCACGGCCCGGCACGAGGATGTCGAATCCGACGCGCTCGGTCGCGTCGGGGAGATTCGCCGGGGGAAGCACCGTCACGTCACCGGGGTGGAGGACGAGCGTCTCCCAGCCTTCTGCCTCGTACTCTTCGGCAGTCGCTTCGGCGTCTTCGACGACAGTCTCCCAGAACGACAACACTCCTTCGAGTGGATGGGGGTCTCCTGCGTTCGGTCCACGAGTCCGCGGCGGCGTCTGCTCTTCGGTCATGTGTGTCGTTGTCTCGGTGAGTCCGACGGGAAAAGGATTCGCTTGCCGAATCAGAACGTGGCGGCGAAACAAGCAGTCATCTCGTCGAAAGTCACGGCGCGGTACTGGGTGGCGTGTCGGTTACGCCCGAACGTTCTCGCCCGACACGTCGCCGAACGACTCGCCGTCCCAGACCAACTCGCCACGGAGCATCGTCCACTCGGGGAAGACGCCGGTGAATCCCTCGAACGGCGTCCAGCCACACTTCGAGTGGAGGTCGTCACCGCGAATCTCGCGGGCTGCGTCGAGGTCGTAGAGGGCGATATCGGCATCGGCGCCTTCCTCGATGCGACCTTTCTGCGGCAGGTCGAAGATGTCTGCTGGGTTCGTCGCGACCACGTCGCGGACGGTTTCGAGCGACAGGTCGCCGTCGACGGCCGCACCGAGGAGGAGCGGAACCATCGTCTCGACGCCGGGAACACCACTCGGCGCGTCGAGGAGTGACTGGTCTTTCTCGTCGACCGTGTGCGGCGCGTGGTCGGTCGCGACCACGTCGATACGGCCGTCTGCGAGGCGCTCGAACATGGCTTCGCGGCGTTCTTCGGAGCGGAGTGGCGGGTTCATCCGACCGTAGGTTCCGAGGTCGGCGAGGTCGTCGCGCGAGAGGAACAGGTGGTGGGGCGTCACCTCACAGGTCGCACCGCCGTCGCGGGCGGCGTCGACGCCCTCCGGCGTGCTCGTGTGGGCGATGTGAATCTGCGCGCCCGTCTCGCCACCGACGCGAACGGCGCGTTCGACGGCGACCGCTTCGGCCTCAGCGCTGCGGTAGGCACTCCACGCGTCGGCGTCGGCGTCGCGGCCGATGCCACCGAGGTCACCCTCGATAGCCGACTCGTCGAACAGGTCGGCGTCTTCGGCGTGGACGGTCACCGGGACGCCGGCCTCACCGGCGCGCTCGGCGGCCGCCGAAAACAAGTCGGCGTCGATGCCCATGTCACCGGTCGAGTCGGCGAGGAACACTTCGCCGAGGGCGAACAGCGGTCGGTCGAACAGGCTCTCGGGGTCCCAGTCGGGTGTCACGCCGCCGTTGATACCGTAGTCGATACACGAGTTCGCGGCCCGGTCGGCCTTGGCGTCGAATCCAGCACCCGTGGTCGTCGTGGGGTCGGTGTTCGGTTGGTCGGCGACCGTCGTCACGCCGCCCGCGGCGGCGCTCTGCGACCCGGTCTCCCACGTCTCTTTGTGTTCGAATCCCGGTTCGCGGAAGTGGACGTGGACGTCGATTGCGCCCGGTAGAAGGAGGTTCTCGTCGGCGTCGATGGTCTCTTCGTCGGCGACTGGGTCGAGGTCACCGACGGCGGCGATGCGTCCGTCTTCGACGCGGACGTCAACCACGCGCCCGTCGGCCAGCGTCGCGTTCGCAATTCGCATAGGTGGGGGTGCCACGCGCCGCGTCCTAAGTCCGGCGGTTCGGGTGACGGACCTTTACACTCACAACTCGACGTCGCTCGCGGCTTCGATTCGAGTCACCGCGTCGCCGACGAACACGTCTTCGAGCGCCTGGCAGACCGCGTCTGGGTCACCCGGTCCGCCTGCGGTGTCGACGCTCCCGACCGACTCGGGGTCGAACGGCACGTCGATTGCCTCGTAGATAGGGACGAGTACGTCGGCGATTTCGTCGCGGTCGGTGACGATGACGACGCCGGAGACGAGCGCAGACGACTTTCGCACTCGCTGGGCGATGCCGCAGAGTTTCCCACCGGCCTGAACTGAGTGGTCGCCCGGACAGTACGAGTTCGGCGGTTCGCCCCGTCGAGCGGGCACACCGAGGGTTCGAAGTGCACGGATGACGGCCGTGGCTCCCGCCTCGTACCGTTCGTCGAGACCGGCGCGGGCGTCGTCGAGCGGAATCGCGTGGGCGAACGCGACGGTCGTGCCGGTGTAGGCGACCGCCCGTCCGCCGACTGAGCGTTCGAGTGCGGGGAATCCGCTGGACTCGGCGGCAGCAACGGCGTCGTCGTATCGACTCGCTCGCGTGTCGCGCCGGCCGAACGCAATCTGTCGGTGCGGTGTCCACGCACGGAACGCGGGTTCGCCAGTCTCGCCAGTCTCGCTGAGCATGGCCGCGGTGACCGCCCGGTCGGCCTTCCTGTCGGATTTTCGGCCGCGGATGACGCGCATATCTGTTCGAAGCACCCCGACGTACCTAAGAACATCCGTCCCGTCCCCACGACCATGCTGCGTCTGCCGCGGTCGGTCCTCACTCACTTCGAGCGGTTTTCGCTCTATAACTCACCGTATCCCGCGCACGATAGTGGATGCGCAATCGACCTCTACGTCGACGCCGACGACACACGCGCTCGCTCGCCCGTCGCGGGCGTCGTCCGCGAGACGAGAACCGTCCGTGCGCCCGATAAGCCGTACGCCCACGACGACGAATACCTCATCTTGGTCGACGTGGACGCCGACGCGACCGGGTTGTCGTGGACCGGTCGTCCCGCTGACGACCCACGTGAGGGTCTCGTGGCTCGAATGCTCCACGTCGACCCCGACGTGACTGCCGGTGACGAAGTCGCCGTCGGCGACTCACTTGGCCGACTCGTCCGGTCTGGGTTCTTCGCGCCGTGGGTCACGAATCACGTCCACCTCGGCTTTCGACCCGAGTCCGCGAATCACCACCGCGCTCGGGGGTCGCTCCCGCTCAGTGTCGACGTGACCGTCTCGCCACTCGACTGGGACGGGCGAGGAACCGTCGTCGAGGTGGGGGAGACGTACGTCGTCCTCGACCGACCGACGCGTGCCGGACAGGCAGAACCGGGGGCGTTCGTCGGCCTCGCAAGTGACGAGGGCGTCGTCTTAGACGGGGGACTCGCGCACTACGCGTTCGGAGGAACACTCTCCCCGGTCGACGACGACCGGTCACTCTCGCTCCTCGGCGCAGAACTCGGCCGAACGACCGGACGCGACGTTCCGTGGACTGACTTCGACGTGTTCGCGAACGGTGAGCGAGCGACTGGATTGTCACTGTTTGCATCGCGGGGCGACTTCGGGACGAAAGTCGTCTACCCAGACCACGACTTCGCCGTCGGCGACGAAGTGAACGTGAGTATTCGTCCGAGTACGGACCCGATTCGACTCGGCTGACGGCGCCCTCAGCAGTCGACGTGTGTGGACTCTCTGTGTAATCCATCTCTCTGACAGGTGGCGCGATTGCAGTATTGCCTATAAAAGCATTTACTATGAAAGGTAGGAAGTCCGGAAATAATATGTCGATATTTCCCTTACGCTTGTGCGCTCGTGAGACACAGTGTACTTCCCTCCGGAGAGTCGTGGAGATTCTCCGAAATCCTCCATCACCAACATGATGCGTGACGACGACATCATCGCTGGATACGAAGTCGAACTCGGGTACCCCCTCGGTGATTCCTACCTCGGCTCTGCGCTCAAAAACTCGGACCTCGAAATCGTATTCGTCCCGGGCGTTCCCGTCTCGAGTGGCCCGGTTCCCTACTTCACTGTCCATGGCTCAGATGCCGACGTCGTCGAGGACGTTCTGCAGTCACACAGCGACGTCGAGGAGTTCGAACTCGTCTCCAGCGGGTCGGATGGCCGACTGTACCGTTGCCAGTGGAAACTCCAAGACGGAGGCATCGTCTCGACGATTCAGGCGCACGACGGTATCGTCCGAGAGATGGTCGGAACGAACGAAGGCTGGGTCGTCTCGGTGTTCTTCCCGACGAACGAACACGCCGCCAAGTTCCACGATGCGTGCCTCGACCGACGTCTCGAAATCGACATTCGCCGTGTCGAACCATCCCGTATCGACGGTCATCCACCAGTCAACGACGGACTCTCGGAGAAGCAACTGACGGCACTCGAACTCGCATTCTCGCGGGGGTACTTCGAGACGCCAAAAGAGGCGTCGTTGACCGAAATTGCGGACGACCTCGGTATCTCTGAACAGGCACTGTCGCAGCGACTCCGTCGCGCACTCAATCGGCTCGTTGCATCGTCAGTCGACGATGCGGTACGAGGCCGTTCGCGTTCCAAGTAGACTCGTCGAAACCGCAGTGCCCGAGGCGCAGTCGGACACCGACGGTGGCGTGTGTCAGTTATCGTACTGCCACCGATGACGGTTTACAGTCCGACATTCGCTGGCATCACGAGTGTCTGTGGGTGCCACTGACACATTCTCGTTCTCATATCGAATGGATATGCGTATCCCTTTCTCAGACAAGGGGTTTTTAAACATTGCCGGTGGTTTTAGCCGGTTTTACCGCTGTGTCAACCGACAATCTGTCGGTGGGTAGAAGAGAAGAGAAGAGAATAGCACAGAACAGAACGCGATTACGCGTCGAAGTAGTCGAGGTACTCGTCGACGAATGCGCAGGTCTGTTCGTAGGTCGGGGGTGTTCCGTTGCGGACGAAGTGGCCAGCGACGGCGTTTCCGACGACGAGCGATTCTGCGCGGCCGAGACCGAGCACGTGAGCGAGTGCGAGACCGGCGTTGAAGTGGTCGCCAGAACTCGTCGTGAGGACTGGGTTCTCGGTTCGTGGGACACCGACGCTCGTAGTTCCCTCGTCGTCGACGAGGTGTGCAGCGTCGATTCCGTGTCCGACGAACCGCGTGACGCCGAGGTGGTCGAACGCGGCGCGCGACTCCGTTTCGAAGTCACCTTCGTCGACCCCACCGAGTTGTGCGATGTACCGTGTTTCGTACCGGTTCGCCGAGACGAGTACGTCTACCACCTCGTCCAGTGCGGAGACCTCGGAGACGCCTTCGGCGACGACGTCGGGTTCGCGCTTTCGGAGGTCACCGGGGTCCAAGAGAAGCGTCTTCGGTGGGTTCGAGAGCGTCGGCCACAAGTCTTCGCGAATCCCTCGCGCAACGTCGGGCAGTTCGGGCATCTCTGACCAGTAGCCCATGCCGAACAGTTCGGCCCCGTCGACGAGTTCGGCCAGTCGGTCCAGTCCGACACGCGATACGATGGTTTCCCAGTCGAGCGTCATCAGTGCACCAATCTCGGTGAGCATCAGTTTCCCGTCGCCAAACTCGACTGCGTCGGTGTATCCCGGCGACCCGAGCGTTTCGAGCGGGAAGTCACCGAACTCCTCGACGAACGGCGCTTCCAGGGGGTCGCCGAGGCACCCAACGATTGCGGGGTCGAACCCCATCTCGCCGAAGGCACGGGCGAGGTGGCTCACGTGTCCACCGGTACGGACGCCGTCTTGTATCCACTCGAATGAGAGCGAACTCTCGGCCTCCACGGAGGCGTTCACGCGGTCTGAGAACGCGGCCAACGTCGACACGCGCTCGTACTCCTCAGCAGACTGCCGCTCGGAGACGACCTCGCGGACTCGGTCGATGTAGCCGTCGAACCCGAACACGACGCGTCCCCCGTCGACTGCCGGTGGCACGGCGTCACGACAAGAATCGACCGCCTGTGCCGTTGCTTCGTCTGGTCGGTCCATACCCCCGACTTCGAAAGGGCCTGAATTAGGTGTTTACGCTGACGGCGACCTTCGCGGTCGTCAGGATTCCTCTTCGGTCGTGATTTCGAACCGCGCGCCTCCGTCTCGGCTCTCGGAGAACCAGATGCTCCACCCGTGGGCGTTGACGACGCTCTGGACGACGTTGAGCCCGAACCCGGTTCCGCTCGAACTCGTCGTGAACCCCGCTTCGAAGATACGGGGGCGGTCAGACATCGCGATTCCGGGCCCATCGTCTTCGACGTAGAAGCCAGAGCGGTCTTGCAGTGGCCCGATTCGGACGGTCACGTCGTCACCACCGTGTCGAATCGCGTTCGAGATGAGGTTCTCAAGGAGTTGCCGAAGACGGCCCCGATGCGCGAGGACGTCTCTGTCTCGTTCGAGTTCAAGTGTCGCATTCGGGGCGTCCGACGCGGCGATGTCCCACGCCTCTGTCGCGACTGCTTCGAGCGACAACAGTTCGACTTCGTCGATCGTCTGGCCGTTTCGGGCGAGTGCGAGAACGTCCTTGATGATTGCACCCATCCGGTCGTGGGCGTTTGCGACGCGTTCGAGTTCCTCAGAATCGTGTTTCTCGCGGGCGAGTTCGAGATAGCCTGTCGCGACGTTGAGGGGGTTCTGTAAGTCGTGTGAGACGGCCGACGCGAACGACTCCAGTTGTTCGTTCTGCCGCGCGAGTTCCTCCTCACGCTGTCGGAGGAGTTGCTCGCGTTCGACCCGATCGAGTGCTGCACGAGTGTTCGACGCCAGCACTTTCGCCAGTGTGATGCGCTGGTCGGCCAACTCCCCTGCATCGTGGGACCCCACCAGGAACACGCCGTGGTCGGTTATCGGCACGATCAACTCCTCTGTGATGTCGGTGTCCGGGTTGTACCGCCGCGGATTCGACTCGACGTCGCTGTAGAGGCGGGGTTCGTTGGACTCGAAGACTTCCCACGAGAGACTCGCTCCCCGCGGAAACGGTGGTATCTCTCCAAACTCCTGTTTGGCCCGTTCCGAGAGCGCCGTCGGGACGAGGGCGTCGATTGATTCGTCGTACAGAAAGACGCCGCTGAGGTCGTAGTCGAGCACTTCGACGGCAGCGTCACAGACGACGTCCGCAACCGCTTCTTTGCTGGTTGCCGCGCTCAGGCGCCGTGTCGAGACGTGGAGTGCGTTGAGTCGCTCCTGGTAGCGTTTTCGCCCGGTGATGTCGGCCGAGAGGCCCACTGCACCTGAAACCTCGCCTTCGTCGTCGACGATTGGCGTGATAGTGAACTCAATGACGAACTCGTCGTTGCCAATCGACAGTTCCACTTCGAACCGCTCGCCGGTACTCTCGCCGACGAGGACGTCTTCGAGTACAGTCTCGATTTGGTCGTACTGTTGCTCGTCGAGCAGGCCGAGTTCGTGTGCGACCGAGATGTGTTGGCCAACGAGGGACTCGCGTGGAATCGAGATGCGCTCTGCTGCCGCCTCGTTGATGTACTGAAGAACGCCGTCGGCGTCGGCGACGTAGGCTCCCTGATGGATACTCTCGACGATGGTCTCGTACCGCTGGAGTTGGTTCTCGTAGGTTCGTTGCTCGGTCACGTCGCGCGAGGTCACGACGAAGCCATCGACTGTCGTGTCGATGTGGTTCGCCCCGACGGATTCGAGCCATCGCCACGACCCGTCTGCAGTCCGGTGACGATACCGAACCGGTTCGTCGGTTCCGTCGCCCGTCTCGAATGATTCCTCGTACGCGGACATGACCGTCTCCCTGTCGTCGGGGTGGACGAGGTCTTTGATGTGCGTCCCGACCAATTCGCCTTGGTCGTATCCGAGGACAGATTCGATAGACGGGCTCTGGTAGCGGATGTGGCCGTCGGCCCCGACGAGCGTCACGACGTCGCGTGCGAGTTCGATGAGGCTTCGGAACTGCGCTTCGGTCGCGCGCTGTTCTGTCACGTCGCGCATCGTGACGAGGACGCCGTACTCCCCGTGGTACCCGATGTCCTGCACGTTCACCGAGCACTCGCGGACGTCACCGTCAGTGTCGACGATACAGATGTCGTAACTCTCCGGTGCCGCTTCACCACGTCGTCTGCGTTTGGATATCTCGGCGACCTTTTCTCTGTCGTCGGGGTGGACGATGTCCAAGACGGCGGTCCCAGCGAGTTCGTCATCGTCGAGGCCGGTCAGTTCTGTGAGTCGGCGATTCCAGAACTGGAAGGTCGTGTCCTGTGCGATGAAGATGGCGTCGTTGCTCTGTTCGACGATGAGTCGATACAACGAGTCGCCGTCTCGGGACGTTGTCGCCCACTGGGAGAACTCGATTGCGCGCTCGATACGGGCGGCGAGTGCGTCTGTGTCCTCGACTGCTGTCGACCGCTCGATACCGATTCCGCCACCGAGGACGACAGTGGCAGAGACCTGTGTGGGGTCGTCTATGAGGACGTAGACGGGGACCGGTCCGACTGTCTCACGGACCCGTGAGACGAACTCGGCGTCAGTGTCGGTGTCGGAGGAGCCGTCCAGGACGACGCCGTCGACCGTCTCGTCGAGTGTGTCGAAGACGTCCTGTCGCCCGTCGACTGTCTCGACAGCGAACCCGCGCCGTTCGATACCCTCTGCGAGGATAGCGGCATCCTCACCAACGAGGAAGACACGGGAGTCGTTCATACATCTACGATTTTCGGGGGCGATAAATATCCTCTGCCCATCTATCCTGACATTTCTCTGACAGTGGGGCGCGGACCGTCGGTTACATGCGCTCTCACATACTCGGTCGTGACATGACCGACGAGTTCCCTGCCGAGGCCGCGGCCATCGTCCAGCGGCACATCGAGGAGGAACACGGCTACCTCTCGTGGCTCAACACCCAGGTCGATGCCATCGACCGTGGTCGTATCGTGATGACCATCCCGTACGACGAGAAACTCACGAACACGGTCTCGCCACCCACCATCCACGGTGGTATCGCAGCGACGCTCATCGATACTGCGGGTGGCATCGCCCTTCGGACGATGCTCGACGACCCACTCTCCGGTGGTGTCGCCACGATCAACCTCAACGTGAACTACCTCCGCCGCGCGTCCGGCGACTTGACCGCCGTCGCCGAAGTCGTTCGGGCGGGCGGAAGCGTTGGCGTCAGCACCATCACCGTCGTCAGTACCGATCCGAAAGAAGACGAAGACGTCGCGCGACGGCAGTCGCCGTCGGCCGACTGGGACGACGCCGTGGCCACTGGGCAGGGCGCCTACCGACTCTTCAGAGAGTAAGCCTTCGCTGCCGGCGACTCACTCGAATTCGACGTCGTCGAGCGTCGTCGTCTCGCCGAACAACCAGTCGGCGTGTTCGACGGCGTACTCCTTGTGTGCGTCTTCGATGTAGCCGAGAGCGTCCGTGACGAGGATTGGACGATAGTCGCGGAGGCCGGCGCTCCCAGCGGTGTGGAGCACACAGACGTTCGCGAGCGTCCCGCAGATGAGCAGGTCGTCGACGCCGTGGGCGTCGAGCCATCCGTCTAACTGTGTCTGGTAGAAGGCGTCGTAGGTGTGTTTCTCCACCACGAGGTCGTCGTCTCGAACGTCGAGGTCGCCGAGTAACTCGGCGTCCCACGTGCCCTCGACGACGTGTTCGCCCCATCGCTCGAACTCGTCGTAGTAGTGGGCGTCGTCGAACTGCTCCGGTGGGTGTACGTCTCGCGTGTAAACCACCCGTGCGCCTTCCTCGCGGGCCAGCGAGACGAGAGTTGTGACGGCCTCGACGGCCGCATCGCTCGCCGGCGAAAAGAGACTCCCGTCCGGGTGACAGAACCCGTTTTGCATGTCGACGACGACCACTGCGGTCCGTGTCGGGTCGAGTGCCATAGGGAGTGGTTGTCTCGGGACGACCAAAACAGTACGCGCCGTGAGGGGCCGTCCCTCCAGCGACGCTCGCTTGCCACGGTTGCGACGGATTCTGTCGGTTTCGGCGAACGTATCAGAAAAGGTACTTCCCTGCGGAGGCTAACTGTATGGTATGCGATTGACTGGCTTACGTGCCCTCTTCGTCGCTGCTCTCTTGGTTCTCGCTGGGTGCGCTGCCCCCACCGCGACACCCGGTGCAGCAAGTGGCGACACGTCTCCCCCCGCGACGCCGGACCCCGACAGAGAAGGATTCTCCGACCCAGAAACCGACGTTCTCGGGTGGGAGAACGGTTACTGGTACGACGAACCGATTGCAGTCGACCAGTCTGATGGTCTCAACGAGTCCGAACTCGACGCGTACGTCAGTCGCGGCATGGCACGGGTCGAACACATACGGGAACTCGAATTCCAGCAGACGGTCCCCGTGAACGTCATCTCTCGGGACGAGTACCGAACGCAGAACGCCAACCGGTCTGGGTCGCCAGACTCCGAGTTCAACCGCTGGAACGACCAGGTGTGGGAAGCACTCTTCATCACCGGTGAGTCCCAAGGCAGTGCAGACGCCATCTCGGAGACGACCGGAAGTGCCGTCCTCGGATTCTACTCGCCGACCGACGACGAAATCAAAATCGTCACCGACTCGACGGGCGCGCCGACCATCGACAACGCCACGCTGATTCACGAACTCCAGCACGCCCTCCAAGACCAGAACTTCGACCTGACCGACTCGCGCTTCCGTGGTGAGACGCAGGACGGTGACCTCGCAATCGACGGCGTCGTCGAAGGCGACGCGAAACTCGTCGAACTCATGTACACCGAAAAGTGCAACTCGGGTGCGTGGGACTGTGTGGAGACGCCCGCTGCGAACAGTTCTGGTGGGTCGTCCGATGGAGGAAGCGGACCGAATCTCGGAATCCTCCTCACGATCTTCCAACCGTACTCTGACGGTCCCGTCTACCTGAACACGCTCTACCAAGACGGTGGCTGGGAAGCCGTCAACGACGCGCTTCGCTCTCCACCCGTCTCGTCCGAGCAGGTCATCCACGTCACCAACGACACACCGACGCCCATCACGTTCGAAGACGAGGCCACGAACGGATGGACGACGTTCTCTGAGCAGGGCGTCGATGGGTCCGATACCGTCGGTGAGGCGTCTATCTACGCCATGTTCTGGTATCAGGCGCGCACGACCGGTGCCGAGACCATCCGCCTGCAGACCATCGTCGAGACGGACGCCCAGTACGACACGTACAACTACGACGCTGCACCCTCGGAGGGATGGGGGAACGACCGCGTGTTCCCGTACCAAAACGAGGCCGGCGCTGAGACCGAATACGGCTACGTCTGGGTGACGCAGTGGGACTCCGACGGTGACGCCCGCGAGTTCGAGGATGCGTATCTCAACATCCTCGAAGCCAACGGCGCGACCCAACAGGCTGACGGTATCTACGTCATCGAGCAAGGGGCGTTCAACGATGCTTTCCGTGTCGTCAGAACTGGTGACCGGGTCGTCATCGTCAACGGTCCGACGCCAGCAGACGTGAACGAGATTCGGCCGAGCCTCGCGTCCTGAGCGCGAACGGGCATCCATTCGCACGGCACCACCGCCGGGACGCTTTTTTTCGTCGGGGACCCAGTGGTCTTGCATGAACCGGCGTCGACTCGCTGCGATTCTCTCGGCACTCCTCCTCGTCGTCTCAGGGTGTGCTGCACCCGTGATGAACCCCAACGCGGCGAGTGACGACGACGTCGACACCACAACCGAGTGGTCGTGGCCGGACGACCCACCGACGGACCGACTCGGATGGGAAAACGGCTACTGGTACAACGAGACGATAGAGGTGAACCAGTCCGACGGCCTCAACGCCACAGAACGTGAGGCGTTCGTCGCCCGGACGATGGCCCGCGTCGAGGTCATCCGCGAACTCGAATTTACTGAACCGGTCCCTGTGGAAGTCATCTCGCGTGCCGAGTACCGCAACGAGTCTGCCATCGGTACTGCCCCCGAAAACGAGTCTGAAGCACTCCACGCCGACTGGAACGACCAGGTGTGGGAATCGCTCCTGTTGGTCGGCGAAGACCGGACGATCGACGAGGTGTTCGGCGAACTCTACGGCGGTGCCGTCCTCGGCTACTACTCCCCGTCGGACGACGAAATCGTCCTCATCAGTTCCGATGGCGACCCGGTCATCGACCGACGAACGCTCGCCCACGAACTCCACCACGCCCTGCAGGACCAGCACTTCGGTCTCGACCAATCGCCATCGACCCAAGACGAGCAACTCGCCGAGAACGGCCTCGTCGAAGGCGACGCTCGATACGTCGACCGACTGTACGAAGAGCGCTGTGCAGCGGAGTGGGAGTGCGTTGCTCGTCCATCCGGAAGTGGCTCGTCCGGCGGCCCGTTCGACTACCCCGTCTTCTTGACCATCTACGCCCCGTACAGCGAGGGTCCTGAGTTCGTCTCCGCCCTCCACGAACGCGGCGGATGGGCGGCCGTCGACGCCGCCTACGCGAACCGACCAGTCTCCACAGAACAGATTTTCGACCCCTCGGCGTACCCCGACGAGCGACCAGTCGACGTGCGTATCGAAGACCGGTCGTCGGACGCGTGGACTCGATACGACCACGACCCAGTCGGTGACACCGTCGGTGAGGCGTCCATCTTCGCGATGTTCTGGAAACACGGCGCTATCGACCGAGACAACCTCCAGCGAAACACCGGTGCGTACTCGGCGTACAACTACTCTGCCGGTCCCTCTTCGGGGTGGGCCGGTGACCTCGTCGTGCCGTACCGCCCCACGTCGGACGAGACAGCGTCGGCAAACCCACACCAGCGGGCCTACGTCTGGAGGACGGTCTGGGACACCGAAGAAGACGCACGGCAGTTCGAGACGACGTACGTGAAGACGACGCTTCAACTCCGTCTGGGTGCGAAACGAGTCGCTCCGAACACCTACGTCGTAGAGGATGGTCCGTTCGCTGACGCCTACCGAGTGACGCGAACCGGCGACACCGTCACCATCGTCAACGCGCCGACCGCCGCGGAGTTGGATGCGGTGCATCGGCCGGCGTGAATTGAAGAAAATTCCTCTTCGACCGCTCGCACCGATTATGTACCTTTTTCATCGGGCGCGCGGAATCGACGACCAATGACTGAGTTCGACATCGTCGGTCCCGAGGCCATCCGCGAAGGCGTCGCGACTGACGCCTACTTCGAGCGGACTGAGGCCACTCTCCGACACGCGGGAAAGAACCCCCGCGTCGTCGCCGAGGTGACGGCGGACCAGTTCCCCGACGGGGAGTTCGAGGTGTTCGCCGGTGTGAAAGACGCCGCGGCACTCCTCGAAGGCCACGACGTCGACGTCGACGCCATGCACGAGGGCCAACTGTTCGACGGCGGCCCAGTGATGCGAATCGAGGGAGACTATCTCGAATTCGCTCGCCTCGAAACCTCTCTTCTCGGATTCCTCTCGCACGCGTCGGGGTGCGCGACGGCCGCACTCGACGCGCGAGTCGCCGCCCCCGACTCCACCGTGCTCTCGTTCGGTGCCCGCCACGTCCATCCGTCTATCGCCGCGATGGTCGAGCGAAGCGCGCTCGTCGCCGGACTCGACGGCTTCTCACACGTCGCCGCCGGCGACATTCTCGGCCGCGAAGCGAGCGGCACCATGCCGCACGCGTTGATAATCGCCTTCGGCCGCGACAAGCAGGAAGACGCCTTCCGGGCCTTCGACGAAGCAGTGCCCGAAGGTGTCCCACGAGTCGCACTCTGTGACACCTACGGCGACGAAGTCGGCGAAGTCCTCTCCGCAGTCGATGCGCTCGGGGACCACCTCGACAGCGTTCGCCTCGACACCACGTCGTCGCGCCGCGGGAACTTCCGCCACATCGTCCGCGAGGTTCGCTGGGAACTCGACGCACGTGGCCACGAAGACGTCGGTATCTTCGTCAGCGGCGGTCTCGGACCCACAGAACTGCGCGAACTGCGAGACGTCGTCGCCGGATTCGGCGTCGGAGGCTACATCTCCAACGCGAACCCGGTGGACTTCGCGCTCGATATCGTCGAAGTCGAAGGCGAACTCGCGGCCAAGCGCGGCAAGCTCTCGGGCGTCAAGGAGGTCTATCGCACGGCGGACGGCGGCCACCACGTTGGCCTGCGTGGCCGACCCGGCCCGACGGACAGCGAGTCGCTCCTCAAACCACTCATTCGCGACGGCGAACTCGTCCGCGAGTTCGACCTCGACGCGGCGACGCGGCGAACCCGTGAAGACGCGCAGAAGGTCGGATTCGGCGAGGAGTAGCGGAGACACGTCTCTCGACACGTCGGGTACACCCTATCTGCAAGAGAGAACGCTGCGTCGACAGCGGCACTGTGGCCGTCGTCGGTGTGCGAACTGTACCGCCCGTATTTCGTCTGTTGTCGGCCGGACTTACAGCGCTTCGACGCTGCCGCCGTCTTCGCGCTCACGGAAGACCTGCCCTTCGAAGAGCGTAATCATCGTGTCGTCGTCCTGCCACGCGAGTGGGGAGAGACCGGATTTTCGGCACGCGTTCGTGAGGAACTCTTCTTTGGACCATCCAAGCTCGAGTGGGAGCGTCGGATACATCCATCCGTGGGTGCCGCCGGCGTCGATGGCGATGCCGTGTTTCCCGAGTTCGATGTCTGCAACAGGGTCGTTAGTCAGTGTGTAACTGTTAACGATGCAGACGGAGATGTTGAGGTTTGGTAGCTCTGGTGCTTCGATTTCCGTCTGACACGAGTCGCCGGACGCTGCCTTGATGGCGGCGTCGACGATGGCGTGCCCAAGTTGGTCTTTTCCACGATAGGCACCTGCACAGCCTCGAAGTCGTCCTCGCCCACGGGTCGACTTGATGCGCACGAACGCCCCAGTTCGTGCGTAAAAGGCATCTCGCATACTGCCCGGTTGTTCTCGTTGCCCGTGAAGAACGTACGATTCGACCGATTCCCGCGCCAGTTCGACCGCCCGCGCCCCATCCTCGTAGGTGAGGTGTACGGTCTGCGCCTCGGACATACTACTATTCAAGGCCTGTATTGACTTCAACGCTTCCCTCGACTGTTAACCAGTTGTTAGGTTGATTAATGCCCACATAAGTTGGCTAAATGGGTCGTCCAACCGTCCCAATCGAACCGCTTATCCGAGGGACGAGACTACAGTACGTCGGCAGAGAGAGCCCAGTTCCCGTGCCCGAAACGGGCATGAGGAAAGTCCCCCCACCGTCTGGACAGGTGACCGGGCGCAAGCCCGGAGTCGGAGACGGCTGGCTCTGGAACAGAAACGACACCCCTCGACCCGACCGATGACGCGCGGTCGTGGCCGCATGGCCGCTACCGACGTACCGGGATTCCTCTCGTGTACGTGCGAACCGACCCGTAAGGGAAGGGAGATAACCCGCAGAGGGAAGACGGTCGAGAATGGATGGAACGGTGAATCCTCACCGGTGCAAGTCCGCGCCGTGAAGGTAGTCCGGACGGCGCGTCGGGTTCGCCCGGCGTGCCCCTGGGTTTCGACCCGGGAAGGACGCGGACGCTTAGCCGAATGCTGGGACGAACAGAAGGGGGCTTACTCCTCTCAGCCGATTTCGAACTCGTGAGCGACTGCTCTCGCAAGCTGGAGGACAAACCTTCTTGCCGATTCGCCACCCCTGTTCGTGTATGCGAGGTCTCCCGATTCTGCTCGCCTTCCTCATCACGCTCGCAGGGTGTACGGCACCTGTTTCGCTCGATGACGAGGGGCCAACAGTCGAGACCTCGACCGAGATTGCGGCGCCGCCGACCACGACGCCACCCACGGAGTCGACGGCGACCACGAGCACGCCCTCGACCGGTGTGACCGAAACGGCGACGCCACCACCGGAGACAGCGTCGACAGCAGCCCAGACGACGACGGAGCAGGCGACGGAAACGACGACGTACCCGCCTGCGTCGGGATACGGGCCGTGGGGTGCAGACCCAGTTCTCGTCGACGTGGAGGCGCCGAACGACGGGCGAGACTACGAGTCACTGGTTCGTGAGGCGACGGTGTTCTGGGAGCGGAACGACGCGCGATATCTCGGCTACGAAATCGAGTACGCGGTGACCACCGACGCGCGGAACCCCGACATCGTCGTTCGGTTCTCGGAGACGATTCCAGAGTGCAGTGGGCAGGTCGACGCCGTCGGGTGCGCGCCGTACATCACCGACGCCCGCCAAATCGACCGTCCCGAGACGGTGTACGTTATGACTGGGTTCGGAGACGACTCCACCGTCGAAATCATCGAACACGAGTTAGGGCACACGCTCGGACTCACCCACGGTGACGAACCGGCCGAGTTGATGAACGCGACGGGTATCCTCTACACGCTCCCGCGCACGAACGCCACCGACAGAGTGTTCCCGTGGGACGACCCCGACTTCACGGTGTACGTCGACGACTCCGGTGCGGCGGACTCCGATGGCGCGCGCGACCAGATTCGACACGCCTTCGACTACTACGCTGCGGGTGCGCCGGGGATGCCCGACAACCTCACGTTCACCTACGTCAACGACCCCGGAGACGCGGATATCCACATCTCGTTTTCAGACACGTCGCCGTGTGGGACCGGGAGTGCCTCGTGTGCCGCCGTCACTGGATACGACCCCGACGGCGACAGAGCACTGGAGACGTACGACAGTTTCCGTGTCGTCCTCGTCGACCTCGACACCGACGCTGTCGGGTGGCACGTCGGCTACTGGACGGCGCACTATCTGGGCGCAGAAGACGACGCCGACAAACCCGAACCCTTCCAGAACGCCACGTACACTGAACGACGAAGTGAGTGGTGGGAGTGACTCAAGTCGCCGGCCGACCTCGTCAGTGAGTCTTTCGTCGAGTTCGTCGGTGACCAGCCACCGGCCTGAGTGGCGACTCATCTGGCCGAGCCATTCTTTGTCACAGAACGCATAGGTTGGGTGTGATTCCCACCGATAGGCACGACAACCAACGCTCCTCGTTCGACGAGGAGACGTTCCGCGAGGCACTCGTCGAGTTCGGCGGTACCGAGGCGGAACGCCGGGTCGTCGCACGACAGGCCCGTGACCTCGCCGACTCGGGACAGGCCGAAGCAGACCGTGGCGCAGTGCTCACGGCCGACGAAATCATTCGTAACCTTCGGGATGCACCCGACGGTGGACCAGCAACACGCTGGAACTGGTGGCTTGGGGCGCTCGAAGCGGCCTACGGAAGCTATCGAGAGTTCCAAGTTCGACGCATTCCGGAAGTCTGACCGACGCTGCTGCCAGCAACGATTTTTCGACAATCTTCGTTCGTACCCTGAACACGTGCCCACTCGTCAATTCTGTCGGCGAACAGGCGACGATACACCAACCTATTCATAACAGCGCGAGCGTTCAAAACCAAAGCAGATTACACGCTCGTTTCAGAATGAGTGTGTAGCGCGTACGAACAACTTACCGGTGATGCCTACTCTACAATGACAGACAACTATGATGTGATTATCGCAGGTGCTGGCCCTGCGGGTGGACAGGCGGCACGAGACCTCGCGTCCCGCGGGTACGACGTGTGCGTCCTCGAGACCGAGTCCAGAGACGAATTCCCCTCGCGGAGTAACAAGTCGACTGCCGGGACGTTCCCCTCTACGATGTCCTCGTTCAACATTCCGGACGAGGTTGTGATGAACTTCACCGACGACGTCGTCTTGGAGTCTCCAAACTACCACTACCGACGACACCAACCCGGTGCAGTCCTCGAGTTCGCCGATTTCAAGAACTGGCTCGTCGAGGAGTCCGAGGCCGACGGTGCAGAGTACCGATTCGACGCTCGCGTCTCGAAACCAGTGATGGAAGACGGGAAAATCGTGGGTGTGCGGTACAACGGCGACCAGGAGGTGTACGGTGACATCGTCATCGACGCGACCGGCCCGAGCGCGCCACTGGCGAAGGCGCTCGACGTCTGCAACCTGCGACGCGAGAAACAAGCGATCGGAATCGAATACGAGTTCGAGGGGATGAACCTCGACCCCGACGGCTACGCCGACCTCACGGACACGATGATGCTTCGACTCGACCACGACATGGCTCCGGGTGGCTACTCGTGGATTTTCCATACTGGTGAAGACGAGGCGAAAGTCGGCGTCTGTTACATCCAAAACGAAGGGCACCGACACAACGCCAAGTCTGGATACACGATCGACGACTACCTCCAGCACTGGGTCGACACCGACCCCCGCTTCGAGAACGCCGAGCGTATCGCGGGCAAACAGCACCGCGGGTCCGCACACATCCAGCTCCCCGACCGGATGAGCACGGACAACTTCATGGCGATCGGCGACACCGTCCCGACCGTAGACCCACTCTGGGGTGAGGGCATCGACAAGTGCATGCGTTCTGGCCGTGCCGCCGCCGTGACTGCCGACCGCGCACTCACCCACACCGACCAAGACACGTCTGCGTCGGAACTCGCGATCTACGACCAACTGTGGCACGAGCGCGTCGCACCCAAGGTGAAAAACCGGCTGTTCATGACCGAGATGCTCTACCGCGCCTCCAACGAACGCTACGACGCACTCCTGAAGGACATCCACCGCTTCTCCGAAGACCAGTTAGACGACGCGAACGGTGGCAACCCCCTCGCGATGCTCCGAATGATGAGATTCGAAGACCTCTCGATTCTCGCCTCGACGGCGAAAGAGTGGTTCTCGAACTGAGCTGACTGATTCACACACCCGCGTCTGCAGCGTTTACGTCCTCTTCGACTTCTCTCACGCCCGCTCGTCGAGCACTGCGAGTGCATCGTCGAGAGCGGCACGTGCCACGTCGACGTGTTCGTCAGCCTCGTCGTCTTCTGTGTCCTCGACGTTCGAGAGGAGGTGTTCGACGTGACCGAGGCGGGTCCGAACCACGTCGTCTGGCGGGAGTGGTCCAGCGGCGAGGTCGGCGGTGACGGCCTCTGCTTCACCCAGCCATCTACTGGCGTCTTCGCGGACTGGCCGTGTCGCCGTCGCAGCGAGGTTGTCGTGGAGGGCCGACACCAGTGAGTCGAGGGAACTGTCGGACATGGTCTACGAGAGGCCGCCTACAGACAAAAACGTCCAGCGTCCACGCTGCCGCCCGGACCGACGGGCAAAAGCCCCTCCAGTCGGTACGGACCACCAATGCAACTCCAGTTCCTCGGCGGGGCCGGGGAAGTCGGGCGCAGTGCGATTCTCGTCAACGAGTCGCTGCTCCTCGACTACGGGATGATGACCGGGAACCCTCCACAGTTCCCCGTCGGGTCGGTCGACCCCGACGCCGTCGTCGTCTCGCACGGCCACCTCGACCACGTCGGGACGGTCCCCTCGCTCCTCTCGGGTTCCGACTGGCCGGCAGTCCATTGGACACCGCCGACCTACGAACTCGCGCTCACACTCGCACGAGACACGCTCAAACTCCACGGCGGCACCTACGACTGCCCGTTCACCGAGACACACATCCGCCGGATGACTCAGCAGTCCGAACCGCACGACTACGGCGAGACATTCGAGGCTGCTGGCCACGAGGTCACGTTCTACAACGCCGGACACATACCCGGGAGCGCACACGTCCTCGTCGACGACGGCGAGACGCGCCTCCTCTACACCGCCGACTTCCACACGGACGACCAGCGGTTGGTCGCCGGAACCACCAACCGCCCAGACGCGGACGTCGTCATCTGCGAGTCCACGTACTCTGACGTCGAACACGAAGACCGGGCGACAGTCGAAGAGCGGTTCGTCGAGTCCGTTCGGACGACCATCTGGCAAGGCGGTACCGTCGTCGTCCCCGCGTTCGCCATCGGTCGCACACAGGAGATTCTCATGGTCCTCGATGCCCACGACATCGACTGCTACGTCGACGGGATGGGAACGCAGGTGCTCGAGATGCTCCGTAACTACCCCGGGTACGTCCGCGACCCGACGGCGCTCAAACGGGCCAAGTCGAACGCACGACTCGTCTCGGGACGCGACGGCCAGCGTCGCCGTATCGCGCGACAGAACTCCGTCATCGTCACGACGAGTGGGATGCTCTCGGGGGGCCCGGCGATGACGTACATCCCCGAGATTCGCCAAGACCCGACGAACAAAATCTGTCTCACTGGGTATCAGGTCGAAGGAACACCGGGTCGTGAACTCGTCGAACGAGGGCGATGTGAACTCAACGGCGGCGTCGTTCCCGTCGCCGCACGCGCCGAGATGTACGACTTCTCCGCCCACGCGGACAAACACGGGCTACGGGAGTTCCTCGCCGACTATCGTGAGACGCCGGTCTTCGTCAACCACGGCGACCGCTGTGAAGCGTTTGCCGAGGAGCTCAGGACTGACGGCTTCGAGGCGACGGCCCCCGAAGTCGGCGCTGTCGTCGATATCTGACTCGGGCCACACGCCGAAAAGGGAGTCTTGATTACGCTGTCTCGTCGTCCGACGACGCTTTCAGTGACCGGCTTGCCGCGACGCACGCCGAGACACGGAGGCGCGTTCGTTGTGGACGGAAGCGTTTGAGCACCTCGAGTGGACCACCTGTAGACGAGTCCGAAGCCATAGTTTTAGGCCGGCCTAAAGAAACAAAGCCGTTACGAAAAAATCGATATGTACCCCGCTTCGTTCAGTGCGGGGAGACTGTTACCGGCGGTATCGTCGCAGACTCTCTCGGTCGTGCCTTCCTCGGGTCACCGACTGGCCGCGTCGAACGGCTGGTGTGGCTGGCTTCGACCCTTCCGTCTCGGCTGTGAGTGAACCCATCGAAACCGACTGTTTTCCATCGGAACGTGGACTAATTAACACAACTAATCGAAGCGTTCCTCGTCGACTAGGCTATGTCTAA
Source organism: Haloferax marinisediminis (assembly GCF_009674585.1). Taxonomy (NCBI): domain Archaea; kingdom Methanobacteriati; phylum Methanobacteriota; class Halobacteria; order Halobacteriales; family Haloferacaceae; genus Haloferax; species Haloferax marinisediminis. The sequence goes on from NZ_WKJP01000001.1 coordinate 825,846, forward strand.
TCTTGTCATGCGTTCTATAACTATGGCTGTCACACGCGTCTATTCTGCCGACTGTCCGAGAGCTGCTGAGAGACCTGTGTTGCCCACGACCGACTGCTCCGACTGCCCCGCTGCCCGCTTACCTGATGGTACCGATACGCCTCATCGTCGTCATTTCGCTCCTCGTCGTTCCAGTGACGGCCAGTGCCGCAGTCTCCTTTTCACCCGCTGATGTTGTCACCTCGTTCGACGCCGATACCGACCGACCCTCCAGTGTGACTGACGTCCCCGCTGACACAGATGTGGTCCCCATCGACGCGAGCGACGATGTCGATTCGTATTCGATGACACCGACTGAGGACTCGTCGTTCGTCGGGACACCGACCGCGGTGTCAGAACCATCGTGGATAGATTCGGACGCTGATGGTCTCGACGACCGGTTGGAGGCGTCGCTCGGAACCGACCCGACTGTCGCCGACACAGACGACGACGGCCTCGACGATTGGGCCGAGGTACTCCGACACGAGACCGATCCGCTCGACCCCGATTCGGACGGTGACTCTTTCTTCGACGGAACCGAGTTCCGACTCGGTCTGGACCCGACTGTCCCAGAGGGTGACGCTTCGCTCGACACCGACGGTGACGGCCTCACCGACGAGGTCGAACAGCGAATCGGGACTCGCATCGACCTCGCGGACACCGATGGTGACGGGCTCGCCGACGGGGTCGAAGTGTACGGCGCACCCCGGCAGTTCCCCGGCGCTGACCCACGCCACAAAGACCTCTACTTCGAGGTCGACGCCTATCACACAGTCACGGTAAACCAAACTGCACTGGACCGCACTGCTCGTTTCTTCGCTTCTGCCCCGGTTGAAAACCCTGATGGAACGACCGGCTTTGCAGTCCACTTCATCATCGACGACACGAACCTCACAGCGCTCCCTGCGGCGAACGTGAGCGACAACAGCGCAGTCACCACGAACTTCGACCGGGCGGGGAGCGGCTACCTGTACATCTACCTCGCGGAGACGGTCTCCATCGATGACCGGCGCGTCCGCGCGTCTGCCAACTATGGCCGAGTCGCGATGGCCGGCGACGACCAAACAGACCGACTGTACGTCCACGAGATTGGGCACCTACTCGGTGTCCACGGAAGTGACGGCCCGGGCGTAGACTCCTACGAAGCCTCGGTCGACGAGTACCCCAGCATCATGTCCTACGAGTACCTCAACTCGAACCGAGAACTCCGGATGGCAGTCGGCGATGAGTCACCGAAGTCGAACGACGATTGGGACGATATCAGACGACGGTTCACCCGATGGGTCGATACGAGTGCCATCGACGGAACTGCGACTGAACCGCAGCAGGCGACTCCGAGAGAGAACAGGGCACCAGTGGAGAATCAGTCGGCGGCGGACACCCAGCACTCAGCGGCCACCGACCGCGCAACTCGCGAGAAACACGCCCGTCTTCGATAATTCTCGCAGGGGGTCCACCCGTTTCACCCGACTGCGAGAGACGTCAGTTTTGGCTCCCGCTCTGTTCGAGGCGTGCCCGCCGACGGTCGAACTCGTCGTCGTCGATGTCGCCGCGAGCGTACGCACGGCGGAGTTCGTCGAGGGCGTCGTCACCACGGTTCCCAGTCAGTGTGCGGAACAGTATGACCCCACCTCCGACTAACACCGTGAGGACGAGCAGTTGCCCAAAGAGGCCCATTCCCCACATCCACCACGGAACAGACCCACTGGTTCCGCCGTGCATCCACGTGTCGTGCATCCATCCACCACCCCAGCCCATTGGGCCGGTTCCGAAGAGGCCGGACATCCCGACGAGTGCGGGGAAGATGAACAGTGCCGCGAGCGCGAGCAGTACGATGCCGATGAGCCGTGTCGAAGAACGTGTTGTCGTCATGCGTTGTCACCTGGACAGTCACTGCTGTCCCTACACCAACATACGTGCTCCTGGTTTACGTCGCTTCTTGCTCTGTTTTCGCATTTACCACTGCCTTTCGACTTTCGAATCCAAGAGAGTCGAGTGCCGTTACTTTAGAAAGAGGCTGAACCGGTATCCTCCCATACCACCTTATACCATGCGGTCGCTCTCGACCCGTTGTCCTGTCCGGTTCATACTTGACCTTGTATTGCATCCTCTCGGTATGCCCGGTAGAGTGAACGTTCTCGTCGTCGTCGAGAACGAAACAGTCCGTGACCGTCTCTCCGGGTCTCTTCCCGGTGTCGTCGGTGACGCGGCGACGACTGTCCAGGTCGAAACTGCTGTCAGCGCCGAAACTGCGCAGGCGGTACTCGAACGGTCGCGTGTGGACTGTCTCGTCGTCTCGACGGAACTGACGAACGGCGAGGGAGAACTCCTCGTCTCGGAGCTACGCACTACGAACGTTCCCCTCGTCTCGTTCGAGTGTGCTGAGCTGTCTGACTTGGATATCGAGAGCCTCGGTCACGTCGTCTACGATGCGGCCCGAAACACGGTCGGTTCACTGGACCACCGCGCACTCTTCGAGGCGGTGAACGTCGGCCTCGCGGTTCGGGACGTCGACACGCTCGAACTGGTCGATATCAATCAGCACTACCTCGATATCCTCGGAACGAACCGTGAGGACGTCATCTCGACAGAGCCCGTCGAACTCACTGCTGACTTTCCCGGGTTCACAGAAGCGCGTGCTCGGGACGAGGTAAAACACGCCATCGAGACTGGCAGTAACGTGTTCTTCTGGCCGCTCGAACGAACGGACGGAGAACTCGTTTGGATTCAGGTGAGCCTCTCGATTGCACACTTTTCGGACCGTGACTACCTCATCTCGACCGTCGAAGACGTGACTGCAGACCGCGAGCGTGAGCGCGAACTCGAAGCGTTCAAGAGTGCGGTCGATGCTGTCGATGCCGGTATCGCACTGACTGAAGACGGGAGACACACCTACATCAACGAGACTGGCGCACACATCTGCGGCTACCCGGATGCCGCATCGATGGAGGGTACCTCGTGGACCGAACTCCACGACGAAGCGGAAGTCGAGCGACTGCACCGAGAACTCCGCCCCGCGCTCGACGCGACGGGCAGGTGGCAAGGTGAGGCGACGATTCGACGACCTGACGGCGTGTCTGTCCCCGTCCGTCTCTCGATTACGTCGCTTCCCGAGAACCGAAATGTCGTCGTGTTTCAGGACCTCTCCGAACAGAAGTCCCGGGAGCGCGAACTCGAACGGAGCCGTGACTTTCTCGAACGAACGCAGCGTATCTCGAAGGTCGGTGGGTGGGAGCTCAACCTCGTCGACGAGACGCTGGAGTGGACAGACCAGACGAAACGAATCCACGACGTTCCGCTGGACTACGAACCGTCGCTCGACGACGCCATCGACTTCTACGCCGCCGACGAACGTGAGTGGGTCCACGAACTTGTCGACCGCTGCCGCAACGAGGGTATCTCGTGGGAGGACGACTTCCGCATCGTGACGGCCAACGGGGCAGAGCGCTGGGTTCGAACCCGAGGAGAACCGGTCATCCGAGACGGTCGTGTGACCGCACTCCGCGGGACGATTCAAGACGTCACGACGCGTCGTTCCCGCGAACGGGAGTTAGAACGGACGAACGCCGAGTTGGAGGCACTCAACCGAATCATCCGCCACGACATCAGAAACGACATGGCGGTCATCGTGGGGTGGTCGGAGTTGCTCGAAGACCACGTCGACGACGCGGGTCGCGACATCCTCTCACGAGTGCTCTCGACCGGTCGACACACCATCGAGATAACCGAGGTCGCTCGTGACCTCATCGAGACGATGAGTGGCGGCGCAGTCGATACGCGTCCACTCTCACTGTCGGACACGCTCGACCGCGAACTCACGGTCCGTCGAGAAGCGTTCCCGACTGCCAACATCGTCGTCGACAGTGAGATACCGGACGTGGCCGTTCGTGCGAACCCACTGCTCACCTCGGTCTTCGGGAACGTCCTCAACAACGCGATTCAGCACAACGGCGACGGCACGACCGTCACGGTATCGTCGTCCATCGACGAGGAGAGAGAGCAGGCTATCGTTCGAATCAGTGACGACGGGGTCGGGATTCCAGACAACAGGAAACCAGTCGTGTTCGGGAAAGGTGAAAAAGGACTGGAGAGCACCGGAACCGGACTGGGGCTCTACCTCGTCAACAAACTCGTCGAGTCGTTCGGGGGGTCGGTCCACATAGAAGACAACGAGCCAACGGGGACGATCGTCGTCATCGAACTGCCACTCGCGTCGCCGTCGTAGTTGCTGCTGTGCAGTTCACACCACGTCGGTCGGGTCGTGTTCTTCGGCCATCTTCGTCGCGGAGGCAGCGTACGCTGCCTGTGTCTCTTCGTCGGTGACGCGGCCTAACTCGTCTTCGGAAATTTCGAGTGCGGCGTAGGTGTCGCGGATGTCGGATTCGAAACTCGTCAGCGACCGCTCCTTCCTGTGATACCGTGTCCCGTCCGTGGTCGCGTACACGAGGATGATGATGTTCTGTTCGTCGTCCGAGTACGTCCGCTCGACGAGCCACGTGGTGACCGGTTCCGACATACCTGACAGTACGCGGCGAACCTGTGTAAGTAGTGAGGTGTTCGAGGTTCAGTCGTCGATTCCTAACTCGTCTAAGAGCGTCTCCAGGGTGTAACTCTGGAGGGCACGGTGACTGTCCCGCATCGTCGAGATGACGAACGTCGAGTTCGTCCGTTCGACTTCGGGGATGGCCTCGAAGTTGCTGATGAGCCGTTCCACGCGGTCGGAGTCGGCGAGGTGGGCGACGACGATGAAGTCCGTCTCGCCCATGGTGAAGTACAGTTGCGTGACGCCTTCGATCTCCAGCAGCTGGTTGCCCACCTCTTCGTACGGACCGCTGTAGTCGGCCAACACCTCGACGACGACGGTGACGCCGAGACCGAACGACTCGAGGTCGATGTCGTAGAGGTCGTTCTCGATGACGCCGTCGTCTTTCAGGTTGTTCAGTCGGTAGTGGATGGTCGACACTGGGATGCCGGTCGCTTCGTGTAACTTCTCGGGGCTACCCGTTCCGAGGTCCGCGATGGCCTTCAACAGGCGCACGTCGCGTTCGTCCATACGTACACTGGGCAGGTGATGGGACGTAAGTCCTTATGCTATCAGCCACAGTCGACCGCGCCCTCTCTCTAACAGACATTCACGATTTATTCAAAATTTAGAACAGCCAAAGTCGGATTACTCAATGAAAAATACAACTATTGAGAAATCTATTGTAGAAGGATTTAACAACGGGCATCCCTGACGGTTGAAGCAGATTCGACCATGACGCACACTGCTTGGAGAAACCTCCCGACGACCCCGCTGATGTTCGTCGTCCTCGCACTGATGTGGGGGACGTCGTTCGTCGCCATCGAGGTCGGACTGGAGTTCTTCCCGACCCTGACGTTCGCGGCGATACGCTACGAGGCCGCTGGCCTCCTGATGCTCGCGTACGCCGTCTACTCGACCGACCGCTGGCGCCCCCAGACCAGAGACGAACTACTCGCGACGGCTATCGGCGCGGTGTTCATCATCGCTGCCTATCACGGACTCCTCTACCTCGGGCAGAACTACGTCCCCGGTGCCATCGCCTCGATTATCATCAGCCTCTCGCCCATCCTGACGGCTGTCTTCGCGGGCGTCATCCTCTCGGAAGATTCGCTCGGGAAAGTGGGTGTACTCGGCTTGCTCGCCGGATTCGCCGGTGTCGTCCTCGTGGCCGACCCCGGTGCGGGTATCCTCGGGTCGGCACAGGGACTCGGCATCGTCCTCATCTTCCTCGGCGCCGTCTCGTTCGCCCTCGGGTCGGTCCTCACCCGTCCGCTCCGAACAGCGTTACCGGTCCAGTCGATGCAGGCGTGGACCATGTTCGGTGGCGGCGTCATCCTCCACGTCTGGGGATTGGTTCGCGGTGAGTCGCTGGCTGCCATCGAGTGGGCACCCGTCGGTATCGCGTCGTTCCTCTACCTGACGCTCGTCTCGGGTGCCGTGGCGTTCTTGCTCTACTTCGAACTCCTCGACCGCCTCGGCCCGACAGAACTCAACCTCATCGGCTACGTCGAACCCGTCGTGGCGGCGGTGATGAGTTTCGTGCTCCTCGGGCACGCAATCGAGACGACGGCGTTCGTCGGCTTCGGCGCCATCTTCGTCGGGTTCGCGGCGATGAAAAAAGACACAGTCGTCGACGCGGTCATCGCGGTCCGGCGACGCGTCACGGTCTAAGCGCGGATTTCCGTTCTACTCTGTTTCTGCGGGTCGTTTGATCGACGTTCCGACGATTCTGGCCACGCTCTCGCGCTGGACCAACAGGAATCCGGAGACGATGACGCCGAACCCGAGAACCGTCCCCGAGGAGATGGACTCACCGAGGAACGCCCATCCCGAGAGCGTCGCGACGATTGGCATCGCGTAGGCGACGAGGTTCCCGCGGACTGGACCGGCCTCTGCGAGCAGGGCGAAGTACACCGGGTAGGCGGCCGCCGTCGCCGGCATCCCGACGTAGAGGATGGCCGCAACGACAGTCGGTGACCAGACGACCTGCGTTGGGGATTCACCGATTCCGAGACTCACGGCGTGGATTCCGACGGCAGCCACCGCCATCGCCCACGCAGTCATCGGAATCGTGCCCATCGTCGCACCGACGCGCTTGAGCAAGACCGACCCGAACGCGACCGAGAGCGCAGCGCCAACGACGAGCGCTTGTCCGACGCTCCCGCCGCCGAGGACACTCTCGGGGCCGACGATGACGACGACGCCCGCGAGTCCGAAGAGGATACCCACGGCGTCGACGGCCGAGATGCGCTCGTCGTCCAGAAGGAAGAACGCGAACATCGGTGAGGCGATGGGCAGGATGCTGTACATGACTGCCGCAGCGCCGGAAGTTGCGTTCTGCTGGCCGAGGAACAACAGGACGTTGTTCGCACCGAGGACGAACGCAGCGCTCGCGAGGACACCGAGGACGTCGGCACGAGAGCGAGGGCGCCAGTAGCCACCGCGGACGGCGACGAGCGTCAGCAGGACGACAGCGGCGACGTCGACACGGAAGGCCGCGAAGAGAACCGGTGGGACCGAGCCGATGGCGGCTTTGATACCGACGAACGAGGTACCGAACAGCACCGCGGCCGCGACGAAGAGGACGAGGGTCCGGTGACGACTCACGCCACCACCCCCCGTGCTGTGGCCGGCGTTCGATTCGCCGGGTAGGCACGGGAGGTAGTGGGCGGTCGACGAGCAATGCGTGGACAGCGTGAGGGCCTCGTCTGTAGCACAAGCCATCATTCTCGTCGCCTCACCATATGTCTAACGATGGGTCATATGGGTGGATGAATCATTAACAAGGTGCGATTCTTTCGGTGGAATTTGAACCAAATCGAGAGAAAACTACCCATGGTGGATGTTGTCACTGTTCGCGCCACGTGTCGAGACTGCGCACTACGCGGCCGTCGAATCAAGAGAAAAAATCGAGAACTGCGGTCAGTCGTCGGTCGCTGCCTCGACGCGGTCGGCGTGTTTTTCGAGGTCGGCCGCCAGCGTTCGCGCTTCGTCGGGCGAGAGCGTCACCCGGTCTGCGTGCGGTGAGAGCGTTTCGAGTTGCGTCCCGTCGAGTTCGAGTTCGAGCGTGATGGCGTCGGGATTCTTTCGGGGCGAGGTGACGTTGAGCACCGCGAACGCCGACTCTTCGAAGTCGTGACCAGTCGCCGTTCCGTCGACGAGGTCCAACGTCGTGTAGGCGTTTACTTTCAGGATTCGGTCTGGCATGGGTGGTAGTGGTGTTGGAGTGGTATCAGTGGTTGGTGTCTCGGTGGGCATCGCCGTGGTCGACAGTCGGGTGCTGAGCGAACACGGGTGAAGAACTACCTCGTCGCCGGCCGTCGGACGGGATGTGTCCGCGAACGACGTCCCGACGGAGGGTGAAACCCTCGTCAGAGAGCGAACGTTCACGACGGCGGAGGTCGAGGCATTTGCGGCCCTCTCCGGCGACGAGCAACCGATTCACACCACCCCCGACGACGATGGTCGACTCGTCGTCCACGGGTTGTTGACTGCCACACTGCCGACGGAGATTGGTGGTGAACTGGAAGTCCTCGCCCGGTCGATGGAGTTCGAATTCCTCGCCCCGGTGTACACCGGTGAGACGATTCGGTGCGAGGTGACGACGACCGCTGTCGACCCCCGCGAGGACCGCTACGACATCGTAACCGACATCGTCTGTCGGAGGGTGACCGACGGGTCGGTCGTCCTCAGGGGTGGGTTCGACGGCCTCATCTGGAAGTGAGACGAGGGGCTCAGTCGTCGCTCGGTATCTGCGTCCCGTCGGCGCGATTCGGCGCAGGACTCGCGTCGAGGCTGTCGTCTTCGGCGTACGGGTACCACGTGCGCTTCGTGTTGTGCATCATCGGGTCCTCGTAGCTGGTCTCTTCGGGTTCGACGAGGTCGGCGAGGTCTTCTCCGTCCGTCCGTTCGACGAACTCTCGGAACGTCTCGTCGCCGTCACGTCGCTCCTCGAAGTTCGCGAGCAGGTTCTTGATTGCGCCGGGAACTTCGTCCACTGGAATGCGCTGGGCGACCCACTCGGCGAAGTTCGGGTTCTCGCCGAGACCGCCGCCGAGACCGATGTCGAGCGCTTCGACGGGTTCGCCGTCTTTGCGGGTCTTCATTCCTCGGAGGCTCACGTCGGCAATCTGGGGCTGGGCACAGGAAGCCGTACACCCCGAGAGGTGGATGTGGAAGTCTTCGACGCCGTCGGGCAGGTCGACGTTCTCCTTCAGCCAGCGTGCGTAGCGAACCTGTCGGTTCTTCGTCTCCACGATGGAGAGCGAACAGAACTCGGTGCCCGTACAGGCGACAGACCCACGCATGAACGGGTGTGGGTCGGGCGAGTAGTGTTCGAGGAGGTCCTCGTCCTGCAGCGCGTCGAGTTTCTCTTCGGGTACGTCGGTGATGATGACGTTCTGGCGCTGGGTGACGCGAACTTCGCCTGACCCGTACTCGTCGGCGACGCGGGCGAGTTCCTTCGTGTCGTCGACACCCATGCGGCCGACGAGCACGTCGAGACCGACGTAGTAGTTGCCGTCGGCCTGTTCGTGGATGCCGACGTGGTCGGCGTGACCGCCGTTGGCGTAGCCGGCGTTGTAGGAGTACTCCGAACGGAGGTCTTCGCCGGCGGTCTCCAGTTCGAAGTCGACGTACTCTTCCTGCAAGACGCTGCGGAACTTCTCTGGCCCCCACTCGTCGAGCAGGAACTTGATGCGGGCGTTGTAGCGGTTCTCGCGGTCACCGTTGTCGCGGAAGAGCGCGGAGATAGCACCCGAGACCTCTGCGGCCTGTTCGGGCGTCACGAAGACGTCGATGTCGCGGGCGAATCGAGGCTCGTTACGGGAGAGGCCGCCGCCGACACGGATGTTGAAGCCCTTCGTCTCTTCGCCGTCGAGTTCCTTGGTCGCGGGTTCGAGCGCGAGGTCGTTGATGTCGCCTTGGCCACAGCCTTCGCGGCAGCCAGTGATAGAGACCTTCCACTTCCGAGGGAGGTTCGAGTGGTCGTCGTTGCCCTTGAACGTCTCGTTGAGTTCCATCGCGACGGGCAGTGCGTCCACGTGTTCGTGTTTGTCCTTCCCGGCGACGGGACAGCCGACGATGTTCCGCCACGAGTCACCACAGGCCTGTTGGGTGGAGAGGCCGACCGACTCGAGTCTGTCGAAGATGTCGGGGATGTCCTCCAGTTTTATCCAGTGCAGTTGGATGGACTGGCGGGTCGTCCAGTCGACGTAGCCGTTTCCAAAAATCGGATTCTCGGCCGGCCCGCGGGCGTACTCGTCGGCGATTTCGGCGACGACTTCGGTCTGGCCGGGCGTCAGCACGCCGTTCGGCGTCCCGATGCGCATCATGAAATACGACTCCTGCCCGTTCCGCTGGTGGTACAGCCCCCACCATTTGAAGCGCTCGAACCACGCGTCTCGTTCGTCTTCGGGGATGGACTCCCATCCATCTTCGGCGAATTGGAACAGATGCTCTCGTATCTCGTTACCGTAGACCTCTGATTTCCAGCGTTCGACGTCCGTGGGCATTCGTACGAATCCCATGTATTTGCCCACGTAAGGCCCCGAGCGTACCGTCAACCCTTCCCGGTGCTGCCGAAAATAAGCAGAAGTTGCCGGTTAGTTACTGTCGTCGGTGTGAACCGGGAGTACAGCGTGTTCTCGGTCGATATCGACGAACTCACCGTCGGAGAGCCGACCCACAGGAACCCACCCGGGGACGCCAGTCTCACCACAGGCGATACACTGGCCGTACACTTTCGCGGCGACAGTTCGGCCGTCAGCACCGACCGAGAGGACGTTTTCGACGACGAAGTCTGGCAGGTCACACCCACAGAATGACGGGTCGTCGAGGCGCCAGAGCTCACTGACGCTCACTTCTCTCGCATCGTTCACGGAGACCCACGCCCCGTCGTCGAGGACGCGCAGCGAGACACTCATACTCCCTACTCAGACCCCCGCGTACCTATGCAAGACGGCGGCCGCAATCTCCGCAGGGGTGCGCGACGTCCCAGTGTCCGTCAATCGCACCCGAGTCTGTCGATTTCGAGTACATCTCCCCGTCTGAGATAGTGGCAACCTGTTCCGATACCCGGGAGTACGGGTACACGTTACAGGTGCGGATTCCCTTATGGGAGTGGCCTTTCTACGGAGGGAGTGATGAGTGACCGCCCCACCGTTACCCGAGAACACGCCTCGGCTGATGCCGCACCCGAACTGTTCGAACTGACGGAGGACGACGAATGACGACCGAAGTCGAACTCGAACCCGAACAGGAGCGCTCCGACGAGGACGACGAAGTCGACCCCACCGCCCACCTCGACGACCTCGAAGACGGTGCCGGATGTACCGAAATCTGGTCGCATCTCTCGGAATCCCGCGACGAGTGAACGCTCGCGCGCGAACCTCGCCACTCAGGGAGATGTTTTTAAGTGAGAACGCGGAATCGGGTTGTAGATGACGAACGACGAACGCCGACGCACCCGTCGGGTACCAGCCGACCGCCGAGAACCGGTCGGTCAGCCTGTCGTCCGTGGCGACCCCGCCGTCACTGGTGACCGTGCCCGCGAGGCAGTTGGGTTCGACCCCGACGACCCCGCCAGTGTCGAGGAGGCTGCCCGTACAGTTCGGTCGTTCGCCGAGTCCTCGGCGGGCGACGACCACGTCTTCATGCTCCGCGGCGCTGCCGCATGTGCTGCCCTCGTCCGTGGGGTCGGGTCGTACAAACAGGCCGCAGAGATGGCCGGTGGCGACGTCTCTGTCTCGTTTATCCGCAAGTGGGCCCGCGTCCACGACCTGCCGCAGTCGGTCCGCCGGCACGTCGCTCGCGGAAATATCGCTCCGACAGCGGCCAAACACATCGCTCGCGTCTCTGGAGACGCACGACTCCACCTCGCGTGGGCGACACTGGACGGCGACCTCACGGTTCGAGAGGTTCGTCGCCTCGCGAGCGAGGTCAACAACGGAACGCCAGTGACCGAGGCGCTCGACGACCACGGTGTCGCAGTCGGAACGTTAGACGTGTCGCTGCCGCCCGAACTCTACCTCGAACTTCGTCGGCGCGCGTCGCTGAACGACACCGAACCGGGAACCGTCGTGGCCGAGGCGCTGGACACCTACTTCGACTGAAGGAACTGCGCTGTAGTCTCCCGAATCACGTCACGGGCCGTCTCGACTTCTGCCCACTCGATGGTCTCGTCCGGGAAGTGTGCCTGGTCGATGTTCCCCGGTCCAAAGACGACCGTCGGGATCCCCGCTTCCACGTAGAGGCGTGAGTCCGCACCGTAGGTCGCACCGACCGGTTCGTCGTCGAGCGAGTGCGCTCGGAGCGTCGTTCGAAGTGCCTCGACAACCGGTTCGTCCACGTCTATCTCGGCGGGTTCGAACTGGATGGAGAATCGCTCGAACGTTGGCGGGTGCTCCGAAAGCCACTCGTCGTCGTCGACCACGGCCGCCAGTCGGTCTTCGAACGCCTGTTCGACCTCGGCGACGGTCTCGCCGGGAGCGACGCCCAGTCGCCACTCTGCAGTGAGTGTCCCGGCGACGCTCGACGCCCACGACCCCGCTTCCACTTTGCCGACGCAGATGGGCCACGGAATCGGATAGTCGTACAGTGGGTGCGAGACGTGTTCGGAACGCTCGGTTTCGAGGTCGAAGAACGCCTGTCTGATGGTCTCGAACTTCGGAAGCACATCGACACCGCGCCACCGTGATGCTGCGTGTGCGGTCCGGCCAGTCAGGTGGAGTCGTTTCATCACCGTCCCTTCGGTGGCGACCACCGGCTTGAGTCGCGTCGGTTCGGCCACCAGCGCGGCGTCTCGCTCGAAGGGGTACGGATTGTCCAGCGCGGCGGCGGCCGCGCCGATGCCACCTTCTTCTTCGCCGACGACGCACTCGACGACGACTCGCCCATCGATGTCGAGGTCACCGGATTCGACCGCCGCTTTCAGGTCGAGTGCTGCGAAGACACAGGCAGCGAGACCCGACTTCATGTCGGCCGCGCCGCGGGCGGTGACCGTTCCGGCCTCGTCGTCCCACTGGGGGAGGAACGGTTGATTCGACCACAGCTCTGCATCGGCGGGAACCACGTCTACGTGGCCGTTGAGGACGATAGTCCGCCCCGCATCGGGGTCCCCGAACTCGAAGACTCCGGCGACGTTCGGCCGGTTGATGGTCTCGATGTCGTCTGGGTCGTCCGGAAACGACGGATGGTCGGCGAGTCGGCGGGGGTTCGCGCTCCACTCGTACGTCTCGAAGCCGAAGTCGTGCAGACGGTTCTTGAACCACGTCTGCGCAGGTGCTTCGGCACGGCCGACGCTCTCGAATCGGAGGAACGTGTCGACGAAGTCGCGTAGGTCCATACATGGTAGACGGGAACGGGGTACAAAGCAAGTTGGGGAACGAAAATAAACGCTTATCAGTATCCCCACTTAAAGAAAGTTCGAGGGCTGGTAGCTCAGTTAGGCAGAGCGTCTGGCTTTTAACCAGACGGTCGGGGGTTCAAGTCCCTCCCAGCCCGTTTCTACATCCGTGAGCGACAGCGAGCGGTGCTGGGGAGATAACGTGTTCTTACCCGATGATAGCCACTGTATACTCAATACGGTAGCAGCGAATGTGTGTATCAGCGGTCGACTCCACACGAAAGGGTCGCTCAGCCTGGTAGAGCATCCACCCCTGCGGTGGGTGGCCTGAAAAATGGCCTCGATGGTTCGAATCCATCCCCTTTCGCTCACACTGTTTTTCTGTCCAGTCTACGTTCGCTGCACGGCGACGAATCATCTCTCGTTGGAAAGTGACGAGTCTATCGAGACCACGCCGTTCCACGGTCGCGGGGCAATGTAGCGGCGTGGTCAGTCCTGACTACCCGAATATCGGAGAGTCGCTACTATTCAGTCTGGATTGGTTGTTTCAGAACGCTGTCTCACTGTGTTCGTGACCTGCTGGCGTGGTCGTGTGTGCCGAAAGAGGAAATTCGAGTACCACCATACTCAGCACCCTAACCCGGCACACTGTGGCACCATCACCGTTCTCGGAGTATCGCTTCGACTGGAGGTGAGACCGAGACGAGTTCGTGGAACTCACCGTTCAACCGGAAGCCGAGGACGACTTCTTCGACATCGGTTGGTTCGTCCAACAACAACTTGAAGTGGTCTTCAGTCACGGCTGTCTCCCCTCGTAACTTGTTAATCATCCAACCATATGTGGTTTGCGGCTACTTCCGTCCTCTCTACATGCCTGTCGTCGTCTCACTCGACCCTCGCAGCCTGAAAAAAGTCGTTTAGGGCGCGACTGCCCCGGGTGTTACGTCACCCCTGTTTGAACACGACCCCACCACCGGTTTTCGGGTACTCCCACTCGACGTTGTCGTAGGGGCAGCCGAACCGGCATGTCCCGCATTCGAGGCAGTTCTCGTAGGCGATGGATGGAACGCCGTCACTGTCTTCTTCGACCGTCCAGACGGCGGCCGGACAGACTTGCATGCACTCGTTGGTCGTGCAGTCGACGCAGACGTCTGGGTTCTTGACGCCGAGGTGTGACTCGCCGGCGTCGCGGTACTTGACCGTGTAGAGACGGTCTTCGATGCTCACGTCTGGGACGTGTGGTTGTGCTGTGCTCATGATAACATCCTCCGGAAGCGCCACGCACGCTTCGCCGCGCCAAACCACCCACCGGCGGCGTCGAGGAGGCGGTCACGTGCTGCGTCAGTGTGTTCGTCTTTCGAAGAGCGGTCCATCTTGAAGTACTCAGTCTCGGCGTCGGCCAGCGCTCGCGGGAGGTCCTCGAAGAGGAACTGCCGGTCGTCTGCGATGGTTCGCTGGAACCAGTCGTAGTGCCGCAGGTTCTGGACGACGAACGAGTCTTCCAAGTCGCGCGGATAGGCGGCGAGTGCTGCCTCGTCACTGCGGTCGTCTGCGAGTGCGGCCACAATCGCCTTGCCGGCGTGGTAGCCACTCTCGACGGCCATGTTGGTCCCTTCGAGGTGGACACCGTTGTTCAACACCAACCCGGCGGCGTCGCCGACGACGACGGCCCCATCGTGGACGAGGTCCGGCATCGCCTTGGCTCCCCCTTCGGGGATGACGTGCGCGGAGTACTCGATGCGACGCCCGCCACGGATGAGCGGGGCAACCGCCGGGTGTGACTCGAAGGCGTTGAGCGTCGCTTCGGGCGTCTGCCCATGAGCGGCGTCTTCGATGCGATAGGCGACACCGACGCTGACAGAGCGTTTGTTCGTGTAGACGAACCCACCGCCGACTGCCTCGCCGACGGCCCCGTCACCGAAGTAGTGGTAGGCCGCACCGGCGTCACCGTCGAGGTGGAACCGGTCGTCGATGGTCTCGCGGTCGAGTTTGAACACCTCTTTGACCGAGACGGCGACCTCTTCGCGCTCTGGGCGGTCTTTGAGGTCCGCCCCTTCGCTCACGAGAGAGTTCGCACCCTCGGCGAGGACGACGACCGGTGCACGAATCTCGCCGTCCGGGCGGTCGGTTTCGACCCCGACGATTTTGTGGCCGTCGCGGATGAGCCCCGTCACCGTCGTCTCGGTGATGAGCGTCGCACCGGCTTCGACGGCCTGTTTCGCGAACCACTCGTCGAACCGCCGTCTGAGGACGGTGTACGAGTCGTTGTGGGGTTCGTCGCGCCACGCGCCGGGTCGCATCGAGACGGCCGTCTCGTCGCCGTTCGACGTGAGCATCGAGAAGCGCTTCTCGGCGATGTAGCGCTCCATCGGTGCGCTGTCGATGTCGACCAACTCGCGGATGGTCGGCGTGTAGAGCACCCCACCGAAGACGTTCTTCGTCCCCGGTGCGGGGCCACGTTCGAGCATCAGCACGTCGAGTCCCTCGCGGGCCATCGTCAACGCTGCGGCAGTCCCTGCGAGGCCGGCACCCACGATGATCGCGTCGTAGGTGTCGTTGTAGTTCGGCGTCTCAGACTGCAGCTTCGGGAGTTGCAGGGCGCCGCTCTCTGTTCCGTTGGCGCTCATGCGACGACCTCCTGTTTTTCGCGAATCATGGCAGTGAGCTTCGGCAGCACCTCGTGGAGGTCACCGACGATGCCGTAGTCGGCGTGTTCGAAGATTGCCGCGTTCGGGTCGGAGTTGACGGCGACGACGTACTCGCTGTCGTTCATCCCTTCGAGGTGCTGGACGGCACCCGAGATGCCGGCGGCGATGTACAGGTGCGGGCGAACGGTTTTCCCCGTCTGGCCGACCTGTCGGGCGGGTTCGACCCACCCTTCGTCGACGGCGGCGCGACTGGCGGCGACCTCGCCACCGAGTGCGTCGGCGAGGTCGACGATGGGTTGGAAGTTGCCTTCACATCCTGCGCCACCGGCGACGACCACGTCGGCGTCGGTGATGTCCACCACGTCGCTGACGACGCGTTCGATGACTGTCGAGAGCGTGTCTGCTTCGGTGACGACGACGTCGACCTCTTCGACTGCTGTTGTCGTGTCTACGTCCTCGTCGAGCGGTTCACTGGCGTCGAAGACGCCGGCGCGGACGGTGGCCATCTGTGGCCGGTGTGACGGACACTTGATGGTCGCCATGGCGTCACCGCCGAAGGTCGGCCGACTCGCGAGGAGGAGGCCTTCGTCGTCGACGGCGAGTTCGGTACAGTCGGCGGTGAGGCCGGCGTGTGCCGGGACGGCGACACGGCCAGCGAAGTCGCGGCCGGTGTGGGTCCCGCCGATGAGGACGATACTTGGTTTGCGTTCCTCGACGAGAGCGCGGAACTGTTCACCGTAGGGGTCAGCCCGGTAGGGTTCGAACACCGGGTCGTCGGCGAGGAGTGCGTGGTCCGCCCCTCGCGCAACTGCCTCTTCGGCGAGGTGAGACACGCCGTCGCCCATGACGAGTGCGACGAGTGGTTCGTCCGTCTCGTCGGCGAGTTCGCGTCCTTTCGAGAGCAGTTCCCACGAGACGGGTACCGCTTCACCCTCGTGTTGTTCGACGAACACCCAGACGCCTCGATACTCGCTGATGTCGACTGTCATTCAGAGCACCTCCATGATGTGGTCGTACAGTTCGTCGACGTCGTCGACACGTACGCGTTCGCGCTCGACTGGTGTCGCCGTGTCCATGCCACCGACTTTCGTCGGCGAGTTTGCGAGGCCGACTCGGTCTACGATACCGAGGTCGGCAGCAGTCCACTCGACCGGTTCGAACTCCGTCTCGGCGAATATTTTTCGGTGGAGTCCTGCGGGTCGCGGTCTGTTCGCGCCGAACTCCATCGCCACGACGACGGGGAGTTTTGCTGCGACGCGCTCGTAGC
This sequence comes from Haloferax marinisediminis, assembly GCF_009674585.1. NCBI lineage: Archaea > Methanobacteriati > Methanobacteriota > Halobacteria > Halobacteriales > Haloferacaceae > Haloferax > Haloferax marinisediminis. Next base: position 842,648 of record NZ_WKJP01000001.1, read on the forward strand.
CTCCCTCCACGTCTCGCTTTCCGACGAGGACACCCTCGTCGGGTCGCGGTTCGAGTGATTCGACGTAGGTGAGTTGTGACCACCCGTTGTGGGCGGCGATGCCGGGAGGCACCTGCCCAGTCGAGGAGTCTGTACTCTCTTCACCGCAGATGACGACGTCCGCGTCGAGTTCTTCGGCTGCCCGCGCGAGTGCGAGGCTGGTCGGCCACGTGTCGCTGCCACCGAAGGCTCGGTCGGTCAGCAAGACGCCACCGTCGGCACCGGCTCCGACTGCTGTCTGGAGGACGGCCTTCGCCGGGGGTGGTCCCATCGTAATCGCGGTTACTGTCCCGCCGACCTCCTCGCGGAGTGCGAGCGCCGACTCGACGGCGTTCTGGTCGGGCCTGTTCAGGACCGCGGGCGCGTCGGATCGGTTCAACGTCCCTGTATCGGGGTCAATCGTGACGTCGTCCGCGTCGGGTACTTGTTTGACGCAGACGACGATGTTCCATCCGTCATTCATGATTGGACGGCGCCGTCGTATGCGGCGCTCAGCCCGAACTACGCGCGTTGGGACTACATAGCGGGAACATCATTCTCGAAAATTAGGAACGGAATGTGTGCTATTACACCTCCTCCGACGTACACAGTTTCAGGAGGGTTACAATGTACACTCACATCCTCGTTCCCGTCGATGGCAGTCCAGAAGCCGAGAATGCGGTGGGTCACGCGGTCCATCTCGCCGACGCAGTCGACGCCGCGATTCACGCGCTGTACGTCGCGGGGGCACCATCTGGCGACGAATCGAAAGACCGAGCAGTCGCCGAGCGCGGGCGGCGCGCACTCGAAGACGTCCGTGAGCGTGCCGAAGAACACGGCCTCACCGTCGATACGACCGTCGCCGACGGAGAACCGGCCGCGACCATCGCCGAGTACGCCGACACGACCAACGCGGACCTCATCGTGATGGGGACCCACGGCCGCGATGGCGTCGACCGACTGCTCAACGGCAGTGTTGCAGAACGCGTCGGCCGCCACGTCTCGATTCCCGTGATGACGATTCGACTGGGCGACGGCGAACAGTCGGTGAAGTCGCCACTCCAGGCGCAGCGAATCGCTCGCGAGAAACTCGAACTCGCCGGTCACGACGACGCCGTCATCGAGTCGCCGTCACACCAGCGGACCGCGTGGGTCGTCCACGCGACGGACGAACGAGGCGAGTACAACGTCCACATCAACAGCGCCTCTGGACGGGCGAAAATCGTCCAACTCGGGTGACGAGACCCGAGTTTTATTCTAAGTCGAGGAGCGTCGCCGCTTCGTCGAGGAACGACTCGTACACCGACATCGCGTCCTCGATTGGGTCGGGTTCGGTCATGTCCACGCCGGCCGTCTTCAGCACGTCGAGTGGGTACTCACTGCCGCCGAGTGCGAGCGCCTCGCGGTAGTCTGCGGCCGCAGAATCGCCTTCTTCGCGGATACGTTCGACGATGGCGGCGGCCGCCGAGATGCCCGTCGCGTACTGGTAGACGTAGTAGTTGTAGTAGAAGTGGGGAATCCGCATCCACTCGCGGGCGATGTGGTCGTCCGTCTCGGCGGGTGCGTAGTACTCGGCTTTCAGGTCGCCGTAGAGTTGGTCGAAGCGGTCCGGGGTGAGTGCGCCGTCTTCTTCGACGATTTCGTGAATCTGGAGTTCGAAGTCCGCGAACATCGTCTGGCGGAACAGCGTCGAGCGGAACCGTTCGAGGTACTCGTCGAGGACGTGCATCCGGAGTTCGTCGTCGTCGACGTTCTCTAAGAGGTACTCGGTGAGGAGCGTCTCGTTGACCGTCGAGGCGACTTCGGCCGTGAAGATGTCGTAACTCGCGTCGTGCCACGGTTGCTCGTCGTTGGCGAGTTCGGAGTGCATCGAGTGGCCCAGCTCGTGGGCGAGCGTGAACATACTCGCGGCGTCGTCCTGATAGTTCATCATGATGAACGGCTGGGTGTCGTAGGTCCCGGACGAGAACGCTCCGGCGCGCTTTCCGCGGTTTTCGTACACGTCCACCCATCGGTTTTCGAGGCCCTCGGCCATGCGCTCTTGGTACTCCTCGCCGAGGGGAGCGACGGCTTCGATGATGTACTCTTTCGCTTGCTCGTACGGAATCTCCGGCCCGTGGCCACCCGTCAGTGAGACGTAGAGGTCCCACATCTGCAACTCGTCTGCACCGATGGCCTCTCGCTTCAGTTCGGCGTGGCGGTGGAGGTGTTCGAGGTTGTCGCGGACGGATTCCAGCAGGTTGTCGTACACTTCGACGGGCACGTTCGGGCCGTCGAGTGCGGCTTCCCGGGCAGTCTCGTAGTTACGAATACGGGCCTTTTTCACGTCGGCTTTGACGCTGTTTTTCAGCGACGACCCGACGGTGTTTCGCACGTCTGCCCAGCGGTCGTAGAACTCCTCGTGGACTGCTCGGCGGAACGCGCGGTCGGGGTGCTTCTGCAGTTTGGTGAAGTTCCCTTGCGTAATCTCGACAGACGTTCCGTCGGGCTTTTCGACCGTCGGGAACTCGAGGTCTGCGTTCGCGAGCATGGAGTAGATGTCGCTCGGCGACCCGGTCACGTCCGAGAGGTCAGCGAGGACCGCTTCGACTTCGGTCGAGCGCGTGTGTTCTTTCGTCCGAAGGACGTCGTCGAAGTAGTGTTCGTACGCTTCGAGCGCCGGTTCCTCGTCGATGAACGCCTGCATCTCGTCGCGGTCGAGTTCCTGCAGTTCGGGGTCGAGGTAGCTGACCGCGCTCCGTGCCTTCGACGCCAGTGCTTCGGCACGGCCGGCCTGTGCTTGGTACTCCTGGTTTCGCGTATCCTCGCTGCTCCGAAGGTTGGCGTACGAGACGACCATCGACACCTCGCGAAGCACCGACTCCATCGTCTCGAGGAGTTCGAGAAGCGTTTCGGGGTCGTCCGTCGCTCGCCCCTCGTACGCTTCGAGTTCGGGGATTCGTTCGGCAACCTCCTCGTACGCGCTCTCCCACTCCTCGTCGGTGGTGTAGATGCTGTCGAGGTCCCATTTGTACTCCTCGTCGATGTCGCTCCGCTCGGGAACCGAACTCATGACTCACCCGTCGCACGCGCGAATGGTAAGCCTTGTCAATCGACTGCCGGCGAAGAGAAGAGTGGACGAACTGGTGTCGAGATTAGTGCCGCGTCGCTCTCGCTTGGCGGACCTGCGCACCGTCACGAACCATGTCTTCACAGTGAGGACAAACTCGTGGCTCCTCCATGCCTTCTGGGGCGAACACCCTGACGTAACCTTCCGTAACGAAAGAACCGCAGTTCTGACATTGTGGCATGGTAATCGTCGCTACCACGTCAAATTAGTTAGAAGTTGGGGATAAATTTTTTATCCGAGTTGTCAGCACCCACGACGGAAGCCACTTGGAGTGGCGGTGAGTGGTGAGGCCATGGACGATCTGCCACCTGCGGCCCGTGAGGCGTTTGCCCGAACGTGGACCGATGGCCGGCCGTGGAACTTTCTCACCCGATTGACTGCACTCGGTGACCGGATGGCCGGTGGGCCGGGTGACGCCCGTGCAGGTGACCTCGTCGCCGACGCCTTCGCAGACGCCGGTGTCGAACGCGTCGAATTTGACCCCTTCGAGATGGCTCACTGGACGCGTGGCGAGACGACGCTCGAACTCACCGCCCCTGACGAACGTTCGTTCGAAGCCATCGCGCTCCCGTACGCTCCCGCCGCTGACGTGTCGGGTCCACTCGTGGACGTTGGCTACGGGACGCCCGCCGAAATCGATGACCACGACGTCGAGGGAGCCATCGTCGTCGCCAGTACGACGACCCCCGCGGGTGGCCGATTCGTCCACCGGATGGAGAAGTTCAACTACGCTATCGACTCGGGAGCGGCGGGGTTCGTCTTCGTCAACCACGACCCCGGACAACTGCCACCGACGGGTGCGCTCCGCTACGACGAAGAAGCAATCGCCCCCGCGGCCGGAGTGAGCAAAGAGACCGGGGCGTGGTTGACCGACTACGCGAAGCGAGGGGGACGCGCCCACCTCACGGTCGATGCCGCCACGGAACCCGGCGAGAGCAGAAACGTCGTCGGTCACCTCGGCCCGGAGACGGACCGAGAACTCGTCTTCTGTGCGCACTACGACGCGCACGACACTGCCGAAGGCGCACTCGACAATGGGTGTGGCATCGCAACTGTCGTCACCGCGGCCAGAATCCTCGCTGAGATGGACCTCGACGTCGGCGTCCGTGTCGTCGGCGTCGGTGCCGAAGAACTCGGTCTGACCGGCGCAGAACACCTCGTCGAGACGCTCGACCTCGACCGGGTCGCCGCCGTGGTGAACGTCGATGGCGCGGGGCGGTTCCGTGACCTCGTGGCGATGACGCACGCCTCGGAACAGATGGGCGATGTCGCGTCCCGCGTCGCCGACGACGCTCGGCACCCGATTCGCGTCGAATCCGAACCACATCCGTTCAGCGACCAGTGGCCGTTCGTTCGTTCTGGTGTTCCGGCCGTCCAACTCCACAGTGACAGCGGCGAACGCGGCCGCGGATGGGGCCACACCCACGCGGACACGCGAGACAAAGTAGACGACAGAAACATCCGCGAACACGGGATGTTGGCGGCGCTTCTCGTCCGCGAACTCGCGACAGAAGTGGCGGACGGAGAACTCCCGCGACTCGACGACGACGAACTCGCCGCGGAGTTCAGACGGGCGAACTTCGAGACGGGCATGAAAGCAGCGAGTATCTGGCCGACAGACTGGGAGTAGCCCGGTTCGAGTCTCGCGCGGACTACTCGTCGACTCCGTCGCGGATGCGTGACCCAACGCGCCACCCAATTCGGTCTTCGAGTGCTTGTTCGTCGAAGGCGCGGATGGTACTCTCGGCCGCATCGGGGTCGAGACGGAACTCGACGTCGGGATAGTCGACCCCAGTGAGGACCAGGGGTGTCGGCGGTGCGGGAGGGACGCCAGCAGGTCCCTTCAGATGTTCCGGTCCGAGTACGTCGTCTACTTTCGACATCGGGGCTGCTTCCGTCGCGACGGAACGAACCAGCGAGACGAGACGGCGGACGAGTTCGCGAGCGAACCCGCCTGCTTCGACGCGACAGACGAGGAAGTCACCATCTCTGGTCAGGTCGCCGTCGATGGTTCGAACAGTGCCCCAGTCGTCGGGCGTGAGGTTGTGGAAGTCGTGTTCGCCGCGAAGGGCGTCGAAAACGGCACGAGCGCGTTCGTCGTCGAACGTCCCTGTCGGCGCGTAGAGTTCGTAGACGTACTCTCGCCGAGTCGGGAGGTGTCTCGCGTGAAAGTCGTCGGGAACGTCGGCGGCGGCCCACGCTCTGACCGTCCCCGGCAGTTCGGAGTTCAACGCTCGCGGCGTACACCAGCCGGGACACTCGAACGCGACGGTCTGTGCGAGCGCCGAGACGCCGGCGTCTGTCCGCCCCGCGGCGGCGTATCCTTCCGGGACCGCTTCCGACTCACAGACACCGAGGTCACGACAGGCATCGAGAATCGCGTCTTCGACGGTGGGGACGTCCGGTTGTCGCTGGAATCCGTAGTACGGACGGCCATCGTACGCGATACGGAAGGCGCGCATGCCACGGAGTTTACCGTGACCGTACTTAATCGACCCCACTCTGACGGCGGCGAAAAAAACAGGTCCTACGCGAAACTACTTACTCGTCTTCCATCGGCGACTCTTCGCCACGGATGGTGAGAATCGGCACGTCCGTTATCCGAAGGACGCGCTCTGTGACGCTTCCAATGAGGTAGCGTTCCAGTCCACGGCGGCCGTGGGTTCCCATCACGATGAGGTCGACGTCGTGTTCGTCGGCGTACCGAAGGATTGTGCGGTGCGGCGACCCGTTTTCGACGGCCGTCACGACCTCGACACCTGCTTCGTCACCAGCCTCGACGGCCTTCGAGACGATTCGCTCGCCCTCTTTTTCGTAGGCACGAACGAGACCACCGGCATCGAGTTGTGTCGCGTGGAGGACGCGTTCGTCGACGACGTAGAGCGCGTGAACCGTCGCGTCCATGGCCTTTGCGAGGCCCATCGCCTCGTCGAGTGCCGAGTCGCTGGGGCCGCTTCCGTCGAGAGGGACGAGAATCGTGTTGTACATGTCAGTCAACGATACGGCGGGAAGAGAGAAAAGGACGTTCGCCACTACCACTCGGCGAGAATCGCGGGTGTGAGGCGAGTTCAGTGCCGCAGAGCGTGACTCCGCGGCGACGTACGAAGATTACTCGTAGTCTTCGTAGGTGGGTTCGTCTCGGTCACCCGGGAAGTCGTCGACGGGTGCGGTCGTCTGGTCGCCAGACGCCATGTCCTTGATGGTCACTTCGCCGTTTTCGAGGTCGCGCTCACCGACGATGACGACGCTGCTGGCGTTTATCGAGTCGGCGTAGGACATCTGTGCGCCGAAACTCCGGTCGGACACGTCGACTTCGACGACGTTGCCTGCTGCACGGAGTTCTCGGGCGATGCGAGACGCCACGTCACGGGTGTCGCCGACGGTGAGGAGGTAGTAATCCGTCGAGAGTTCTTCGTCGGGCCAGACGCCGGCGCGCTGGCAGAGCAGTTGTAGCGGTGCGGCACCGATGCCGACACCGACCGCAGGGGTGGGTTGGCCACCGAAGGATTCGATGAGGTCGTCGTATCGACCGCCACCGAACGCGGCACGGGAGACCTCACCCGTCGAGTCGAAGCACTCGAAGACGACGCCGGTGTAGTAGTCGAGGCCGCGAGCAGTCGTCAGCGACACGTGACAGACGTCTCCGGCACCGAAGTCTTCGACTGCAGCGAGGACGTTCTGGAGGTTTTCGACCGCCGCTTCGACGTTCTCGCCACCGAATTCGGCGATTTCGTCGAGGTCGCCGCGTTCGATGAGGGAGGCGAACTCGTCGGCCTGATCGTACGAGAGGCCCGCATCGGAGAGCAGTCCGAGGTACTCCTCGCGTTCGACTTTCTCGGACTTGTCGACGGCTCGGATGGCGTCTCGAACGTCGACGTCAGCGTCGAACGACCGGAGCAGGCCACCGAGAATGTCGCGGTGGGAGACACGGAACTCGAAATCGTCGGCCGTGAGGCCGAGGTCGAAGAGGGCGTCGGCACAGAACGCCAGAATCTCGGCGTCGGCCTCCGGTTCAGACGACCCGAAGATGTCGGCGTTCGTCTGGTAGAACTCGCGGAAGCGAGCCTGTTGGACCTGTTCGTAGCGCCAGAACGGGCGGGTCGAGACCCACTTGATGGGCTTCGACAGTTCCTGCTGTTTCGCGACGACCATGCGGGCGACGGTCGGCGTCAGTTCCGGTGCGAGAGAGATGTTACGGCCACCTTTGTCCTCGAAGGCGTACAACTCGTCGACGATTTCCTCGCCGGACTTGTCGACGTACATCTGCGTCCGCTCGAGGTACGGCGTCCCGATCTCACGGAACCCGTACTGAGCGGCAGCGGTCTCGACAGTGTCGATGACCGCTCGCCGTGCCGACATCTCGCCGGGATAGAAATCACGAAATCCCTTGAGTCGCTCGTACATGGGCAGTGGTTGGCGAAGGCCGCGCTTGAAACCTGTTGTTCGGGCGCGCGGCCGACCACTCGTCCGTCAGATGAGTATCAGACGACCGAGACGAGTGTTCCCACGTCGCCGACGGCGATGAGCGCGACGCCGGCGACGGCGAGCAACGCCGCGACGAGGCGGGTTCCGAACTGAGACTCGCGGAGGATGACGCCACCGAGAATAACCGCGACGATTGCCTGCGTGTTGATGATGGGCGACCCGATACTCGCCGGGACGAGTGAGAACGCGACTGAGGTGACGTGCTCGCTTCCCGCCACGAGGAGGCCCGCAGCCGCGAACCTCGGCAGGTGGCCTCGAACCGGTCGCCAGTCGCGAACGGCGAGCGGAAGCAGAACGAGTGTGCCACCGACGAAGAGAATCGGTACCCACAGTGACGTCGGGATGGCGAGTTCCTGCAGGGCGACGCGCTTTCCCACGTCGCTGACGGCGTAACAGGCGGCACTGGCGAGGGCCAACTGTGCCGGACGGGAGTTCGCGGCCCGGCGAAGTGGTTCGAACAGGCTTCCGCCCTGGTAGTTGGCGACGTAGACGGCGAGCGTGGCGACGCCCACACCCGCGACTTGGAGCGGCGAGAGATGGGCCGACAGCAGGACGATTTCGATGGGGAGGACGAACACGGGGACGAGTTTGTTTATCGGTGTGACGTACGACACGTCGCCGTCGTCGAGGGCTTCGACGAAGAGGACGAAGCCGAGGCCGATGAACACAATCGTCGTGAGGACGACACCGACGCCGAGGGCGCCGAGTTCGGCGAGCGTGGGAACTGACGCCGAGTCGAGTCTCGTCGCCGTCACTGGTGCGTACCACGTGATGGAAAAGAGGTTGATGACGACTGCAATCTGCGCCGCGGCGTACCCCTCGAAGAACCGCTTGAGGGCGAAAATGTAGACACCCCACCCGAGTGCGGCGAGGATAGCAAAGAGGATACCGGGGTCCATGATTCACTTCCCTCTCGGTGCGGTGAAAAGCGACGCGATACGCTCGGCGGGTGAGCCCAAACACCCACTGCAGCGACGATTACCGGCGGCCGTGGACGTAGCTCTGGACGTGGTCGGGGAACACTTCGTCTACGGCTTCGGGGCCGTGTTCTGCCGCGATGAGGTTTCTGAGTTCGCCTTCGTAGTCCGCCTTGGGAATCTCTTCGGACGGTCCCGTCTCCACTTCGAGGTGTGATTCGACGAGGCGGTCGACTGCACCGCGCCCAAAGCCAGAGAGTGGAGAGAGGTAGTCGACACCGTGTCGGTCTTCGAGGCTCTGTGCCTGTGCTCGGGAGATAGACGGAACCCGGTCGTCACGACGCGTGCCGTCGGCGACGGCGTCGAATCCCATCTCGCACACCGATTCGAGGGCGTGTTCGTGGACCTGCTGGATGCCGTTTCGCGGGTAGCCGTCGTTGACCATCCGGGCGGCGGCGGCTTCGGCGACGTCGCGGTCCAGTTCGAGCGTCTCGAACTGGTAGTCGAGTTCGAGCGCCGCGTCTTTGGCGTACTTCCAGTCGTCGGTGACTCCGAAGTGCGCGGTTACGAGCGTCACGTCGTAAAACGTATCGAGAAGCAGTGCGGCGAGCGAAGAGTCTTTGCCGCCGCTGTAGAGGAGCGCGAGTTCCACGTGCTTACCGGCGGCGGATGTTGAAGCTCTTCGACTCCGGTTGGAGTTCTTTCAGGAGCGCCTTCATCTTCGCGTCGTCGATGCGGCCCTGGATACGACCGCTCTGTGCGAGCGCGACGATTTGGCGCTCGACCTGCTCGGCGAAGTCGGGCTTGGACATCTGCACCGCGTTGAGACGCTGGCGTGCTTCGTCGGTCAGGAACTGCTTGAGGAGTGCCTGCTTCTGCTGTTCGGCGCGCTGCTGAGCTGCCTCTTCGGCCTGCTGCTGCTCTGCGGAGCCCTGCTGTCCAGCCTGCTGTTCTTGGAGCTCTTGCATCTTCTTCCGTCGAAGCTCCTCCAGTCGCTCATCGTCTGGGCTGCCACTCATACGCTAGGGCACGGTCTGATGTCTGAAAACCATTACGGACCCGCGTACTGACCGCTCTCGGGGATTCACGGTCGAAGAAGAACTCTCGGGGTGGTGTCGGCGTCAGTTACGCGTAGCGCTCGAGTTCCGGACGGTCGAGGTCCGTGAGAACGTCGGAGGCAGCGTTGTCGAGGAAGCTGGTACCCTCGGCCGTGATGCGGCGGCCTTCGCCCTTCGCGGTCTCGATGAGACCTTCGTCTTCGAGCTGCTGGAGGAGCTTGCGGATGATCTTCTTGCTTCCAGTGTCGCTGTGTGCGCCGCCGACACTGTATCGGTTCGAGCCACGCTTGAGGCCGCCGTACTCGGTCGAGAGTCGGTCGACACCGACCGGGCCGTTCATGGCGACTTTCCGGAGCAGGCTGGCGCCGCGGATGAACCAGAAGTTGTCCTGCTGTGGGGGCAGTTCACGGGTCTGGCCGGTCTTAGCGAAGGCCATCCAGTCGGGTTGCTCGATACGGTCCTCGAGTCGTCCGGCGACCTCTTCGATGAGGGCGTCCGCCGGGACGTCATAGATGGTTACCATGGCTATTCGTTCATAATCGCGGCGTTTAAAGGCATCGTATTCGCCTGATACGGGCAGTTGGAGGCTCCTGCGCCCCGACCGGCGTGTGCCGGCGACTCACCCTGAGACGCGGGGATTTAGCTTCGCCACCCACGGGCGCTCTCGAGCCCCATCACGATACCCCCGAGGAGTGTGGGAACCCAGTAGACGAACCCTCGGAAGAGGACGACGCCGGCAGTCGCCACGTCGAATCCGACGGCCGGACTGGCCGCGGCGACGAGGATGGCGAGTGTCCACTCGATACCGCCTGCACCGCCCGGAAGTGGTGTCACGCCGGCGATCGCTCCGATGGGGACGACGAACAACGCGATGGAGAACGCGATGGGCGCCCCAATCGCGTGGAACGCCGTCCAGAGACCGACCATCTGGCAGAGCCACCCGAACCCGGACAGGCCCAGTGCAATCGCCAACCCGCGTGGATTCCGCCCGACGCGTTCGATCGAGCGGAAGAAGCCGTTGATTCGGCGTTGGACGCCATCTGTCGAGGGGACAGAGACACGTGGGATGTACTGGGCGACGGTCTGGATGACCGGCGTCAACGCTCGAATGAGTTTTCGTTCGAGTTCGTAGCGGCGTTCCCAGACGATGTAGACGGCGGTCGGGACGCCGATTGCGAGTCCGACGACGGCGACGAGCGCGATTTCGAGATTCCGGCCGAGGGTGACTTCGGTGGCGTAGTAGCCCACACCGATGAGCGCGATCGTGATGGACGGAACGAAGTTGATCGTGTCCACGCTGGCGATTGCAGCGAGTCCCGTCTCGTACTCGGTGTCGGCGCTCCGCGAGATGAGAAGTGCCGTCACAGGCTCGCCGCCGGCCTGTCCGAACGGGGTGATGTTGTTCGAGAACATCGCACCCGTGAAGACGAGGAACGACCGCAGGACGGAGATATCGACGCCGAGGACACCGAGCACTGTCTTCAGGGACGTCCCCCAGGCGACGAGCCAGACGAGCGTGATGGCGAAGAGGGCCGCCAGAAGGGCAGGGCTCGCCATCGTCAATCGGTCGACGAGTTCGTCGACGCCCGCGAAGTAGAAGAGGACAGCAAAGACGACGAACGCGGCGGCGAATCCGAGAAGCGTCGCACGAATATTCTCGCGGGCCATCTGCCAAAAGTGGGTCCACAAAGGGCATTAAGCCACCGGATTCGGTGGACTGAACATCGGTCACGTCCCGCACTGTGGTCTGTTCGCTTGCACCGGATAGATGGAAATTTCCGCTCCGGGCAACACGACGGATGTATGGACGAGCGCACCGCCCTCCGACTGCTCGCCGCGGACCTCCCCGGCGCGGGTGACGACGCTGCAATCGTAGATGGTCTCGTCGTCACGACAGACATGCTTCACGAGACCACTGACTTCCCCCCCGGGACGACGCGATACACTGCGGGGTGGCGGTCGGTTGGCGCGTCGCTCTCGGACGTGGCTGCGATGGGGGCGACAGCAACCTGTGCGGTCGCCGTCTACGCCGCCGCTGAACTCGACGAGACGGAACTCGGTGACTTCGTGCAGGGTGCCCGTGACGTGTGTGAGGCAGTCTCGGCGGAGTACGTCGGTGGCGACCTCGACACGCATCGTGAGTTCACGGCGGTCAGTACGGCGATTGGCCGCACAGACGACCCGGTTCTTCGCTCCGGCGCACGGCCGGGTGACTGTCTCTGTGTAACTGGCGAACTGGGGCGGTCGGCCGCTGCCGTGCGATTGTTCGAGGCGGGCGAGACTGACCGCGCCAACGACCTGTTCCGATTCACGCCGCGTGTCGCTGCGGGTGTCAGACTTCGAGAGTCGGCGACTGCGATGATGGACTCCAGTGACGGGTTGGCCCGCTCGGTCCACCAACTCGCCGAAGCGAGCGACTGCGGGTTCGAACTCGACTGGGACGCCCTTCCAGTTCACGAGGCGGTCGAGGACGTCGCTACCGACGACACCGAGAGACGAGAACTCGCTGCGTACTTCGGAGAGGATTTCGAACTCGTGTTCACCATCCCAGAAACCGAACTCGATGCTGTCCGCGACGACGTCGACGTTCCGCTCACCGTGGTGGGACAGGTGACGGCCGAGTCCGACATCGTCGCCGACGGGGAACCGCTCCCGGACCGTGGATACACCCACGGCGGCGACTGATACCTGTGCCGAATTTTGACAAGTTCTCACTGGTGTAGAACCAGTGTCGTGTGCTATCACGCCAGAATACAATCATCTAGTATGGCTTCCGAATCGACACTCCAGCGGCAAGTATCGCGGTTCGCGACGGGAACTGCGTGGACACCACGAGACACCCTGTTCGTCGCGTTGGGTGTCTATGTGCTCTGGGTCGTCGCGACGTTCGTCTTCGAAGGGCGAATCCAGACGCTCCTCCGACCAGACGCGACGCTCGACAGGTTGGTGTACGCCGTCGTGGCGAACCTCGTCGTCGGCACAGTCCTCGCGCTGTGGGTTGTTCGGCGAATCGTCGGAGCAGGCGTCGTCGACCCAACACGGGCAGGGTTCCGGTCAGTCCTGCGAACTGCCAGCGCTGTCGTCCTCACCGGTATCCTCGGCGGGGTACTGTACGTCGTGGGGAACCCACCGTCGACGGACCCGATGGTCGTCGCGAACGTCTTTGCTCAGGTGTTCCCGACCTCTATCGCGGAGGTCGTCGTCTGTTGGGTGCTCGTTGGAGCAACCGTCGAAGCACTTCTCCGCGCTCGTGGGTCGAACAAGTACGTGGCAATCGCGGCCGCGCTCGTGACCGCGAGTGTCCTCTTCGGCGTCTACCACGTCGCGCACAGTCCACCGTTCAATACGCTCCCACAGGTTGCGTTACTCACCGTCGTCGGCGTCGTCACGAGTCTCGTGTACTTCGCCGTCCGAGACGTGTACGCGACAATCGTCTTCCACACACTGTTAGCCCTGGCCGGTGTCACGCAATCGCTCGCTGACGCTGGTCGCCTCGGGACGTTCACCGAACCAATCGTTCCGCTGTTCGCCGTAGCGCTCGTGGCACTCGCGGTGCTCGTCGCTTCCGACAGTGGTCTGGTCCGACGTGCGTCGGTCGAACCGCAGGTGTGACACACTGTCCATTGCAGACGTGCCATCCCTGTACCGGGTGCCGACACGACTCTCGCTTCTTACCCCGGAATCACTTGAATCGGAACGAGCAGGAAGCACGCCGCACCGAGGGCGAACGTAAACAACCCGACAGCGATTCGTCCCGTCCCGAGTGGTGTCTCGTCGACCGGGTCTGCAGGGCCGTTGTAGGCGATGAACGTCGAGAGGAGACCCCAGAAGAACCAGAGGCCGACTGACTCGTTGATACCGAGGCCGCGGACGTAGTGGAGGTAGCCGGCGATACCGAACAAGACGAGGGGGACGGCCGCAGCGAGTGACTCCTGACGCTCACCGAGCATCGCGCGGACCATGTGTCCACCGTCGAGTTGGCCGACTGGGAGCAAGTTGAGGACGGTGAAGAACATCCCCACCCATCCACCGATGACGACGGGGTGGACGACAGTTCGTGGGTCGGGGTACTCCGTCGGGCGACCGAGTATCGTCGCGATAGCGTCCAACAGCGGTGGGTTGTTGAAGATGATGACGTCGCTCGAACTGGAGAACGCCCACGCTGGAACCGTCATCGGTTCGAGCGAGAGGCCGATGACGGTGACGACGATGGTCGCCGCGAGTCCGGCGAGAGGCCCCGCGACGCCGATGTCGAACAGGGCCTTCCGGTCTGGCATCTGCCCGCGCATGCGAATGATAGCACCCAGCGTCCCGAACGGGAAGATGAACGGGATGAGGTAGGGAAGCGAGACGTTGACGCCGTGGTACTTCCCCATCAGATAGTGGCCGAGTTCGTGAACCGAGAGGACACCGAGGACCGCAGCCGTGAAGGGCCACGCCTGGAGCGCGAGAAGCGGGTTGGCGGTGAGGTCTGACAGCGGAACGTAGTACCATCCCACCGCACCGACGAACAGCGTCGAGACGATCGTCGCGACGAAGAGGGCGACGTTCTTCCACGGAATGCCGTCGACACCGGTCGAGATGGGTTCGGCGACGACGACGTCTGTCCCGCCGAACCCAGTCGTCTGTGCTTGGACTTCGTATCCGGCCTGACGGAACGCCGGCCACACCTCACGGACTAACATCTGTTCCGGAACGAGCGACTCACCGTAGTAGACCAGTCGCTCACCGTCGGTCCGTGTCTCGTGGACGTCGAAGACAGCACGGAGGGCCTCGACCGGCGGTCCGTCCGCCGATTCGAACTGTTCCATTACCCGACGATAGGTGTGCAACGTGCATAAATCCCGTGACCCTCAGAACGGACTGATACGCCGCTCTCGGCGGAGTATACACGGTGGTCGGGAAAACAGAAATCCACGGGGGAGACGTTTGGAGGGCGTGTCGCAGGCGGGGTGCCACAGGCGGGGGTGTGTTACAGGTGAGAGTGTGCTGTGGGTGAGGGGGAACGTTGGTGATGTACGTTCGGGTGGTGGTCGGTTCGTGTGGTGGTGGTCAGCGGTGCGGTGGTGGTGTGTGGTGGTCTCTGGCCCGAGGTGGTGTCTACCAGGGCCGTGTGGGGGCTATTCGGGGGCTTTCAGGGTTGTCTCCACGGGACGACGTCAGGCAGACTCGACACGCCACGTGGTCGCACTCGTGTACGACCACTTCTCGATGGTCAGCTCGGTGGCGGAGTCACGGAGTTTGACCATCAGCGCGCCGATCTCTTTGGGGGACAGACCGACGTCGTCGGCGATGAATTTGCTCTTGAAGTACATCTCTCCGTCTTTTGCACGGTCGATCAGATACTGCTTGAGACGGTCTTCCTTCGAGCTACCATCGGTGGAGGGGGATACTGTAACGCTCATCTGGTACACCTCACCCACTTCTTACCCCCAGAAGGTGTTATAAAGGAAGGACCGTTGAGATTAGTTCGACCGCTTTCAGCCTGAATCCACGAAAAGGGTTCGTTTTACAATTCTTCTAGAAACGCTTAGATATTTTATAACGCGTTCTAAGAGATTTATTCGTCACTTGTATTCTAAACATAATGTGGTGGAAATATACCCCAAATACACGCTGAGATGCGTCATTTTGCGGTAATATATTCCTCAATTTCGGCCAAATGGGCCAAGTATTCCGTCGAACGCCCCGATTTGGTGTCGCGTGGCGGCTCAGCGGTCGTGCACCCAGAACTCCTCGTCGACGGTCGTCTCCTTCTTGAATATCGGCACTTCGTCTTTCAATCGGTTGATGCCGTCTTCGACGGTTCTGAACGCTTCTGTCCTGTGTCCTGCGAGCACGACGACGAACACGATATCTTCGCCGTCTCCGATGACGCCGACTCGGTGGTACATGAGGACCCGGTAGACGCCCTCTCGGTCTTCGAGTTCTTCGGAGATGGTCGCCATCTTGGCTTCGGCGACGCCGTCGTACTTCTCGAATTCGAGGCTCGTCGTCGGTGAATCGTCTTCGGAATCCTTCGCGCGGACGCGTCCAGTGAACGTCGCAATCGCACCGGAGTACTCCGCTTGTGGGTCGGATTTCACTTGCTCGACGAGCGAGCCGAGTGTTATGTGGGGCTCGAAGGAGTCGATGTCGACCGCGAGTTTGTCGAGGTCGACCTCGTTCGTGGCTTCTGCCTCCACGACGACGTTCGCTGCTTCAACGTCACCGAGAGAGAGTGTCGGGACGTGCGCGTCGGGGAATCCAGAGAGAAGCGCGTAGTCGTAGCGAGACGACAGTTCGTCGAGCAGGCTGTCGAGGTCACGGTTCTCACCTGCACCGACCCAGTTTCCTTCGGGTGCGAGTCCGTACGCACCGTCGACTGAGTCGGGTGCGTCTGACTCTGCCGCGTTGCGCGGGAGCGATTCGACGGTCGCGACGCGCCCATCCAGATGGGGGGCGAGTCGTTCACAGAGGACGGTCGCGCCCGGACCGACCACGCCAAGTACGTGCATACAGAGTCTCTCGCCCCGCGACGGATTAAGATTGCTCCGAGGGAGGTGTGTCGTCGGCCGTGTCGTCGCCCCTGTTGGGCCGCGTCCGATAGAGGTAGAACGTGATGGCAAACCCGAGGAGACCGAACAGTGTGGAAATCCACGGTGCGACCGTCCCGACGACGGTTTCGGCGGTCTCGGGGAGTGTGTTGTACTGTCTGAGTGCCCACCCGATAGAAAAGCACGCCACAACCGCCCAGTAGAGGCCGGTTCGGCGGCCGAACTCACCTCGGTAGTAGCGGACGTAGAGTGCACCGAGGGCGAGCACCCATCCGACGACGATGAACGATATCGTCTCCACGGTGACCAGTCGCATACCCGTACTCGCCGCGAGACTGGTTTAAACCCCCCGACACGGGTGTCTCGCACTTGATAACCCTTAAGATGCGCTCACGGATACCCGTGTGCAATGAGAGTCGTCATCTCCATCGGCGGAAGCGTACTCGCGCCGGACCTCGACCCACAGCGTGTAGAAGCCCACGCGTCTGTCGTTGAGTCTCTTGCACGAGAGGGGTGTGAAATCGGTGCAGTCGTCGGCGGCGGCGGTGTCGCGCGTGACTACATCGGTGCGGCCCGTGAACTCGGTGCGAACGAGGTTCAACTCGACCAAATCGGCATCGACGTGACCCGAATCAACGCCCGTCTGCTCATCGCAGCGCTCGGGTCGCAGGTCGACCCGAAGGTCGCCCACGACTACGAAGACGCGGGCGACGCCATCCGCCGCGGCGACATCTCCGTGATGGGCGGCGTCATGCCCGGCCAGACGACGGACGCTGTCGCGGCCGCCTTCGCAGAGTACGTCGACGCCGACTTGCTCATCTACGCAACCAGCGTCGACGGCGTGTTCAGCGCCGACCCGAAGAGCGACCCCGACGCGACGAAGTTCGAGGAGATGACTGCGGGAGAACTCGTCGACGTCATCGGTGACATCGAGATGAACGCCGGGTCGTCCGCGCCGGTCGACCTCCTCGCCGCGAAACTCATCGAACGGGCGAAGATGCGCACCATCGTCCTCGACGGAACCGACCCGTCTCGCGTCGAACCTGCAGTCCTTCGTGGCGAGCACTCTGGGACGGACATCATCCCCGAAGGCGGCGACGAACCGACGTACTGGGCCCAGTGAGATGACGGCAGACGAAGCTCCTTCCACCGACGCCTTCGACAGCGCGGGCGAGTCGAGTGACGGCCACCGCGACTTCTGGGCGGACGACGTCGCAGACGAAATCGAAGCACGAGACCCCGAGGAACCAATCGTCATCAAAGGCGGCGTCTCGCCGTCTGGTGTCGCCCACCTCGGCAACTTCAACGAGATTATCCGTGGCTACTTCGTCGCCGAAGTGCTCCGCGAACGCGGCCACGAAGTTCGGCAGGTCTTCACGAGTGACGACAAAGACCCACTCCGCAAACTCCCCCGAAAACTCGCCGACGAAGACGGCAACATCGTCGGTCTCGGTGAGGTCGACGCCGGCGCTCTCGGGCGAAATCTCGGCAAGCCGTACACGTCGATTCCGGACCCGTTCGGTGAAGAGGAGTCGTACGCGGCCCACTTCGCCGCCCTGCTGAAGGCCGACGCCGACCGCCTCGACATCCCCGTCGAGATGATTTCGAACACCGAGATGTACGCCGACGGCGACTTCGACCCTGTCGTCGAACACGTCCTCGACAACATCGACACCGCGCGCGAGGTCCTCTCGAAGTACCAGTCGAAGGTCGACGAGGACTACGTCCCGTTCAACCCGGTCTGTGAGGAGTGCGGGAAGATTACCGAGACCATCTCCTCGGTCGACGTGGACGCCGGTACCGTCGACTACGTCTGTACCGACATGACCGTCGGCGACAACACCATCGACGGGTGTGGCCACGAGGGAACCGCGACGTTCCGCGAGGGCAAGCTCCCGTGGCGCTTCGAGTGGCCCGGTCAGTGGCAGGTCCTCGGTGTCGACTTCGAGCCGTTCGGCAAGGACCACGCCGAAGGGTCGTGGCCCTCTGGTGACGACATCGCACGCAACGTCCTCGGAATCGAACCGCCGGTTCCGATGGTCTACGAGTGGTTCACGCTCAACGGGAAGGCACTGTCGTCCTCGGCAGGAAACATCGTCACCGTCTCGGAGATGCTCGAACTGCTCGAACCCGAGGTCCTGCGGTACTTCTTCGCGCTCAACCCGCGGAAGGCCCGCGACCTCGACCTCACCCGTCTCGACCAGTTGGTCGACGACTTCGACCGCTTCGAACGCGCGTACTTCGGCGAGGTCGACGACGAGAACCTGACGCGGTTCGCCAAGCGAGCGTACCCGTTCGTCGTCGACGAAGTGCGCGAAGACTGCATCCGTCTTCCCTACACGTTCGCGGCCGTCCTCGGGATGACCGACGACGAGGAACTCCGCGAGCAGATGGCCAAAAACGAGGGCTTCTTCGACGACGACACGCCGGAAGACGTGGTCGAAGAGGCGCTCGCGCGGGTCGAACGCGCCCGCAACTGGGCGGAGAAGATGGACAACCAGTACAACTACCGTCTGCAGGTCGACCTCCCCGAGTTCGACTTCGACCCCGCAGTCGAGGCGGCACTCGACGAACTGGCCGACTTCGTCGAGGAGAACCACGACGGCGAGGCGATTCAGGGCGAAATCTACGAGACCGCCCGCCGCAACGACATCGAGATGGGCGACTTCTTCGCCGCTGGCTACCGCCTGTTCTTCGACGCGACGCAAGGCCCGCGTCTCGGCGAGTTCCTCGGCGAGCTCGAACAGGACTTCGTCGTCACGCGCCTCCGCCGCGAGGCGTGACGAGATAACTCCTGTCTGAAACTCTCCTCTCAGTTCTCCCGTCCGTCTCTCCTCTCTATCTCTCCTCTCAGTTCTCTTCTATCGCGTCGATGACGACTGCGCCGACGACGAGCAGTCGCGGGTCTATCTCGTCGGTATCTGCTTCAATCGTGTATTTGTCTCGGAGTGCGAACTGTTCGGAGATTTCGCCGACAGACTCACCGCCAGCGTTCTCGACGCGGTACGAGAACGGAATGAGGGTAGTGATGAACCGCCGGGCGACGGCCATCGGCACGTTGTCTTCGACGATTCGGCCGACGACTGACCCGTTCGGTCCGAGCAGTTGGTAAGTGTGTTTTGCGAACGAGAACGCGCCACGCTTGACCGCACCAACCCGAGTGTCGGTCTGGCTATCGACGATATCGTAGGCCGCCGAGACGTCGAGGACGCTGTCGGCTTTCACGCGGAAGCGCTCTTTGCCCGTCTCGTAATCGTTCAGGCGGAAGTCTTCTTTCAGTTTGAACTTCTTCTTCTTCGCCGAGAGGATGGGTTCGTCGTTGCCGTAGACGACGTATTTGGTTCCGATGGACACCTTCTGTCTGACTTCGTAGCGGGAACTATCGAACATGGGTTCGGATGCTTCCGCCATCGGATAAAGACCTTCTGGGGGACGACTTATGTCCTCGTCGTGCGTACTCGAAAACAGGTTCGTTCACACGAACGACCCGCCGCGGCCGTGCCGCAGTGATTTCACATGTCCCTCATCGACTTTATCCGAAGCATCGAAGAATCGCAAGACGAGTTCGATATCGAATTAGAAGAGTTCGACGCCGACTCCGAACAGGCAGACGTCGGTGACGACTCGTCCGGCGGACGGTCACTCGGGCGACTGTTCCTCCTCGTCGTCCTCCTCGCCGGCGTCGCCTACGTCGTCTACCGACTCCGCTCGTCGCGCAGCGAGTCGTACACCGACATCGACCTCGACGACGAGACCGAGTCGGTGGCAGACGACACTGCCACTGTCTCCGTCGAACACGATCCCGACGAAGAGATGGCCGAAGAGGAATCGACTACTGAATCTGCGGACGAAGACGCCGTGGAAGTCGAAATCGAGTCGCCCGGTGACGAGTCCGACGAAGACGAAGAGTAATCCGGTTCGTTTAGCGTGGTACTGCAATCCGGTTCGTCCAGCGTGGTACCGTAACCCGAACGCCTTTTGGCGCGCGCCGCTTCTTTCCGGGCGATGAATACGCTGCTGTGGATCCTCGCCGGATTCATCGCCTACTCTCTCCTCGCGGCGCTGTTGCGTACCCGTGGGATTCTCCCCGAGTACGTCCGCGTCCAGGGCCCACTCACGACGGTTCACACCCGTCGAGGACGTGAGTTACTCGACACACTCGCCGAACCCAAACGGTTCTGGCGTGCGTGGAGTAACATCGGCCTCGGTATCGCCCTCGTGATAATGGTCGGGACGTTCGTCCTTCTGGTCTATCAGGCCGTCCTCATCGTCCAGAACCCCCCCGCGCCCTCACAAGTCAACCAACCACAGAACTTCCTCGTCATCCCCGGCGTCAACGACTTCCTCCCGCTGTCTGTCGCGCCGGAGATTCTCTTCGGCCTCCTCATCGGACTCGTCGTCCACGAGGGTGGCCACGGTATCCTCAGTCGCGTCGAAGGCATCGACGTGGAGTCGATGGGCATCGTCCTCCTGACGATTCTCCCCGTCGGCGCGTTCGTCGAACCGTCCGAAGAGAGTCAACGCCGCGCCGACCGAGGTGGAAAATCTCGCATGTTCGCCGCTGGCGTGACCAACAACTTCGCGGTCACCTTCGTCGCGTTCGCGTTGCTGTTCGGTCCGGTCATCGGGTCGATTTCTGTCGCACCGGGAATCGCAGTTGCCGGCGCGTACGCAGGCTCACCCGCCGACGCCGCAGGCATCAGCGGTGGCGACAGAGTGACCGCAATCGACGGCACATCGGTCAACACGACACAGGAACTCGATGCGGCCCTGCTCGCTGCCGACGACCGAACTGTGACGGTGGAACTCGACGGTGAACGAACCACGTCGGTCCAACGTGGACTCATCGTCGCCGGGTCTGTCGCCGGCAACCCGGCCAATCTCACCGTCGAGTCGGGAAGCGACCCGATTCGTGTGACTGCAGTCAACGGGACGCCCGTCTACACGCGTGCTGGCTTCGAGGAAGCCGTCGGTGACTCGCGGTTCGCCCGTCTCGAAACGTCGGCCGGCGAGCGGACCATCCCCATCGGCGCGTACATCACGAACATCGCCGAAGACCAACCCCTCTACAACGCGACGGGGGCGGCGGCACCAGTCATCATCACGAGTTTCGACGGAAAGCGAATCACGTCGTCGACCGAGTTACAGGTCGCACTCGATGCGACTACCCCCGGACAGACCGTCTCCGTCGAAGTGTACCAGGACGGTGCGTTCCAGACGGTCGACGTGACGCTCGGTGAGAACCCACAGGACGGAAACGGGTTCCTCGGTGTCAACATCTTCGACGGGACGAGTGGGCTTCTCCTGACGGACTTCGGGACCCAAGCGTACCCCGCCGGGACGTATCTCTCGCTCCTCGGCGGTGACGGCGGCGACGGTGCCGGTGGCCTCGGCAACGCCTTCGGTGGGTCACCCCTCCAACTCGTCTACGTCTCGCTTCTGTTACCGCTCGCGTCCGTCGTCCTCGGGATTCCGAACTTCCCCGGGTTCACAGGCGACGTCATCAACTTCTACCAAGTGGGCGGTCCCTTCGGGTTCCTCGGCGGCGGTGTCTTCATCCTCGCCAACGTCCTGTTCTGGACGGCGTGGATTAACCTCCAACTGGGTCTGTTCAACTGTATCCCGGGCTACCCACTCGACGGTGGACGCATCCTCCGGACCGGGGCGGAAGCCATCGTCTCGCGGCTCCCGGTGGACGACCGGCACACGCTGGTCCGAACCATCACCACGTCCATCGGGTTGACGATGCTCGCGTCGCTCTTGCTCATGATATTCGGCCCGACGCTTCTCGGCGGATAACTCCGCTTCTGTCGGGGATACGTCCGTTCTCTCGTCTGTTCTCGCGCGCCGAAAAGACTCGCAACTTCAATACCGGATGAATCCTAAACCCCGGGTATGGTAGAGGCCCCACAGACCGACGAGGGCTGGTTCGCGCTGCACGACTTCCGAACCGTCGATTGGGACGCGTGGCGGGATGCGCCCGAGCACGAGCGCCAACGAGCACTCGAAGACGGCGTCGCCTATCTCGAATCCCACGAAGCGGTCGAAGACGACGAGGAAGGCACCTCGGCTATCTTCTCTGTCCTCGGCCACAAGGCCGACTTCGTGGTCGTTCACTTCCGGCCGACGCTGGACTCCCTCTCTCGCGCCGAACGGAAGTTCGAACAGACCGCCTTCGCCGCGTTCACGGAGCAACCGACTTCGTACGTCTCCGTTACCGAAGTGTCCGGGTACGTCTCGGACGACTACTTCGAGGGCAACAAAGAGGACATCGACACCGGACTCCTCCGCTACATCGAGGGCAAACTCAAGCCCGACATCCCGGAGGACACCTACATGTCGTTCTACCCGATGTCGAAGCGTCGCGGTGAGAAACACAACTGGTACGACCTGCCGTTCGACGAGCGCCGCGAACTCATGTCCACCCACGGGGACACGGGTCGCAAGTACGCCGGCAAAATCAAGCAGGTCATCGCGTCGTCGGTCGGATTCGACGACTGGGAGTGGGGTGTCACGCTGTTCGGCGACGACCCGACAGACATCAAGGATATCGTCTACGAGATGCGCTTCGACGAAGTGTCGAGTCTGTACGGCGAGTTCGACCAGTTCTACGTCGGCCGACGCTTCCCGCCGTCGGACCTCGGCGCGTTCCTCGCAGGTGACGCGGTCCCGACGAGCGAGTTCGGCGACGAATCGCACCATCACGCCCACGCACACGGTGAGGGTGACCACCACCACGGCGAAGGTGGACACCACGGTGAGGGCGGCCACCACGGCCACGGTGACGACGACTCCGACGAAGAGCGCGCAGACGAAGACATTCGCGGAGAACTCGAAGACCTGAACATCTACGCCGGAAAGCCGCACGGCGAAGACGTGTACGCGACGGTGCTGTACTCGGAAGCCGATTCAGACGACCTGTTCGACGAAGTCGACGGCCTCCGCGGGAACTTCGACCACTACCCGACGCACGTCAAGACGGCCGTCTACGAGGCCAACGAGCGTGGCCGAACCGCTGTCGTCTCCATCTGGGAGACCGCATCGGCCGCCGAGACTGCCGCAGGGTTCCTCTCGGAACTCCCCGGCATCGTCGAGCGCGCCGGCGAAGAATCCGGCTTCGGGACGATGGGGATGTTCTACACCGTCAAGCCCGACTCCCGCGAAGACTTCGTCGAGAAGTTCGGCGTCGTCGGTGGGCTCCTCGACGACATGGAGGGGCACTTCGACACGGACCTGATGGTCAACGTCGAAGACGAGAACGACATGTTCATCGCCAGTCAGTGGCGCTCGCAGGAAGACGCCATGGGATTCTTCCGGTCTGACGCCTTCCGCGACACGGTCCAGTGGGGCCGTGACGTGCTGGCAGACCGGCCGCGACACGTCTTCTTGGCGTAAGGCCGCGACTGAAGGGAGCGGGGTGAGGACCCCCCGAACGGGGGTGACGAACCTTTTGGTCCAGATTTTGCCAGCGAGCTAAGCGAGCGCAGCAAAAGGTGGCGTGTGCGTGCTGGCAGACCGGCCGCGTCACGTCTTCTTGGCGTAAAGGCTGGGTTAGGAGAAACCGCGTTTTACTTTTTCAGCCCTATGCGAGAGCGGCGCGAACCTCTCGCAGCTTCGGGTGGAACTTGTCGGTCCCGAGGAGGTACGCGAAGTAGAGCACTGCGGCACCCATGACGAGTGCCCACGCGCCGAATCCGAGGTCGCCGTGTTGGACGGTCAGCAGTGCGAATCGCTCGATGTACGCACCGGCGACGGAGAGGCCGGCGCTTCCGATGCCGAAGACGAGGAGTTCGAGAAGGTCGGGCAGTAGGTCGACGAATGACTGGCGCATTACTGCCGCTCACAGCGTGCGGTGTTGTGTCTCTTTTGGTCTGGCGACGCGCGTTCAGTGTCGAGGGCGACGAAGAGAGTGTTCGGGTCGGGTGGCGAGTTACCGTCCGTTCTGAACGTAGTCGGCGACACCGAACACGCCCGTCAGGAGCGTCTTCACGACCCAGCGACCGGCGTCGTCACCACGTTTTCTCGCGTCGAGGCTGACCAACCACGCGAGCAGGACGTGGGCGACGGCGGTGATGCCGAGGATGGTCCGCAGGCGAACCATCTATGCTTCGTTGCGGGCGCCTTCGGCGACGCGCTTGTCGAGGCCGGCGTCGCGGATGTCGTCACCGCCGACCGACGAGCGGAGTGCGTCCATGCCGTCGAAGCGGTCGATGCCGAAGTTGTCTGCGTAGAGGTCTGCGACGCGCTGCATCTCTTCGTCGGAGAGTTTCGGCACGTCGGAGGCGGCAGCCCACTCGGTGATGTCGTCTTTCGTGCGGAACGTCGGGGTGACTGCTGCCGTGGCGTCGAAGCCGAGGAGCCACGCGATGGAAGCCTGCGCCATGGAGCGCTCGCCGTCGCGTTCGAGGAAGCGGAGGGTCTCGAGCTTCTCCCAACCAGTCTCGTACCACTCGTCGGGGCGGAAGCCACGGTGGTCGCCCGCACCGAGTTCCGTCTCGGGGCGAACCTGCTCGTTCAGGAGGCCCGAAGAGTGTGGGACGCGAGCGATGAGGCTCGTCTCCGACCCGGTCTCGTCGATGGTGTCGAGGAAGTGGTTCCCGACCTCCTGTTCGAACATGTTCCAGACGATTTGGAGCGCGTCGAACTCTTCGGTGATGGCCATGTCGCCTTCGGCGAGCCACCCGATGGAGGGGCCGAGCGCCCAGCCAGTGGCCTTGATGAGGCCTTCTTCTTTCAGTTCGTCCAGCGTTTCGAGGACGTCTGGCGTGACCTCCTCGACGTTCGCGTTGTGGAGTTGGAGCAGGTCGACGTACTCCATATCGAGCCGTTCGAGGCTCTTTTCGGTCGCTTCGCGGACCCACTCACCGGTAATCACCTTGGGGAGTTCACCGTGGCCGGCCTGTGGGTTGTTGTAGAAGTCGTAGCCGACTTTCGTGGCGACAGTGACTTCGTCGCGGTAGTCTGCGAGCGCCTCGCCGACGACCTCTTCGGAGTGGCCAAGACCGTACACGTCTCCGGTGTCGAAGAACGTGATTCCCTGGTCGATGGCGTGGTGAATCATCTCGATGGAGTCTTCGTCGGAGCGGTCGCCCCACCAGTCGGTCCCGACGACCCACGCACCGAAGCCAACCTCGCTGACTTCGATACCGGAGGTCCCGAGTTCACGGTAGTGCATACGCAGGGCTTAGCAGTCCGGTGACTTATTGGGTGTGTTTCGTTCCCGCAGGGCAGGAGCCCCTCACACCGCTCGATATTGACCGTGTGTGCAGTTCCTCGCACGAATCCGCAGATTCATGAACGGTGCCGCCAAAGGCCAGTGACAATGGATGAACTTTCCGTCCGCGTCGGGTTCGTTTTCGTCTCCGAACTCACGGACGAACAGCGAGTGGCACGAGACTGGGTTACGGCGATTGCGGACGTCGAACCCGTCTCACTCGAAGCCATCGCTGACGGGGCTATCGACCTCGCTTCTTTCGACGTCGTCTGGTGGCACTCTGACCGGCACCTCGACACTGCACAACGCGAACTCGTTGCCGACTGCGCCGACACGTTCGACGACTACCTGAGTGGCGGCGGCGGTGTCCTCCTGACACTCAACGCCCTCACTGCAGTCGACGAACTGGGAATCGACCCTGTCGCACCTGACGCCGTCGGCACCGAAACCTCACCGCACCCCACGGGACTGTTGGCCAAATCTCTCTACGCCGACCACCCGTTGTTCGAGGGATTCGACACGCTCGCCGTCCACATGCAACCGCCCGAATCTCCTCGCCCGTTCGCCCGCTACGAACACATCCTCCCCGAGAAGGGCCGGATACTGGGGAGCATCGTCCACGGCGACGACTACCTCGTCCCGCTCAAATCGGTCGTCGAGTGGCAGCACGGTGCGGGTACCGTCTACGGAGTCGGCGCCGAAGTGTCGTTCCTCTCGCACCACGGCCACGACTTCGAGACGATGGGGTCGAACGAGCACTTCCTCCGAAACGCGCTCGCACTCCTCGGCGGCCCCGCACACCGCCGCCCGACGTTTTCGGACCGTCCGACCGACCCATCGGGCTTTGCCGAACTGCGTGACCGCCTCGGCGACGACCACCACCGGCCTCGCTATCACGTCGCAGGCCCAGCGCACTGGGTGAACGACCCGAACGGCGTCATCCAGTACGAGGGTACGTACCACATGTTCTACCAGTACAACCCCGGCGGCCCGTTTCACGGGTCGATTCACTGGGGCCACGCCACGAGCGAGGATTTAGTTCACTGGGAAGACCAGCCCGTCGCACTCACACCCGACCCAGATGGCCCGGACCGAGACGGATGCTGGTCGGGGTGTGCCGTCGTCGACGACGACGGAACGCCGACGATTCTCTACACGGGTGGGCGTGAGCATCATCAACTGCCGTGTCTGGCGACGACGACCGACCCGATGCTTCGGTCGTGGGACAAAACCAGCGACAACCCAATCATCGAGGCTGCCCCCGACGACATCGATATCCTCGGCACTGACGACTGGGCCGCGGAGTTCCGCGACCACGCCGTCTGGAAGGTTGGCGACGACTGGTACCAACTCATCGGGTCCGCAATCGCCCACGTTGGCGGGGTTGCCCTCCTCTACCGGTCGTCTGACCTCCGCGAGTGGGAGTACGTTGGGCCACTCCACAGCGGGACCGAGGGCCACGGCACTGTCTGGGAGTGTCCCGAACTGCTCGAATTCGACGACTACGACCTCTTCCACGTCTCGAACTACGACGACGTTCGGTACTTCGTCGGAGAGGCAGACCTCGACACCCCGGAATTCGACGTAGACAACGAGGGGCTCCTCGACTACGGCGACTTCTACGCACCGCAGTCCACCGTGGACGACGACGGCCGGACGCTCTCGTGGGGATGGGTCAAAGAGGGCCGCGGCGTCGAGGCGCAGTGGCACGCTGGATGGTCGGGGATGCTCTCGCTCCCGCGCGAACTCTCGGTCGACGAAGACGGGACACTTCGCCAGCAACCGGCAGCAGAACTGGAGACACTTCGCGGAAAACACGTCTCGCTCGACGACCTCTCATTCGACGGGTCGTTCGACGCCGGCGACCGAACGTCGCTTCCGCTCTCTGGTAACGCGTACGAACTCGCGCTCGACGTAACTGTCGAGGACGGCGGCGTCTTCGAACTCACGCTGTTCGAGTCGCCGACTGGCTTGGAACGAACTATCGTGCGCTACGACGGCGAGCACGTCACGGTCGACAGAGAGCACAGCACTCGTCACCACGACGTGGACCGCGAACCCCGGTCGATGCCGGTCGAGGGCGATTCGCTGTCTCTCCGTGTCTTCGTCGACGGGTCGCTCCTCGAACTGTTCGCAAACGAGCAGCAGTGTCTCACGACTCGCGTCTATCCGACCCGGGCGGACGCAGACGGCGTCTCACTCGCCGCAGCCAAACACTCCCACGATGGGGCTGTCGAACTACAGACGCTCGACGCGTGGGAACTCGACGCGGCGTTCGACGCCCGGAAACGAGACTGAAAACGGAGCGAGACCGCCGACAGAAACGCGCCCGACAATCGGGCACGGAATTCTAGTTCTAGTAGTAGCCTTCGCCTTCGCCCTCGCGGTCTGCCTGTTCCCACCACGAGGTGGGGAGCGATTCGCGTGGAAGTGGCAGGTGGCCGTGGTCGAGGGTGTCGACGATGTTCGTCTGGTCGCCGTCGAGGCCGAGACAAACTGTGGGGGCGAGCGTGCCGCCGAAGCGTCGCATCTGCTCTTCGGGGGGCAGAAGCGACACGTCGTCCAGACTCGCCCGGTTGTAGTCGTAGTAGTTGAAGAACGACGTGACGAGCAGGTCGTCCCCGTGGTCGTAGACCAGCCACGAGTACGCCTGGAAGGGCGCGTTCGATGGGTTGGTGAGAACCATCCCGTGACCGTTCAGCGGTTCGTACTCGCCGCGGAGATCGTCTGCGACGAAACCATAGAGTGCGTCGTAGCCCTCCAGACCCGGCGCGAACGTGTGAACGTGGCTGGAGATGAAGAGGTAGTAGGTACCGTCTCGGACGACGAAGTGCGGTCGTTCGAGTTCCTGATTCACACAGACGGCGTCGAGAAGCGGTGGCCGAAGCTCGAATTCGGTCGGGTCACCGGTCGGCGAGTGGGCGATGCCGATGCTCCCGTTGAACTCCTCCCAGACTGGGTCGTCGCACTTGCCTGCGCCTTCGGGAACGGGCGTGTTGGCTTCGAAGAGGAGGTAGGTCTCGCCCGACTGCGGGTCCTCGAAGAACCACGGGTCGCGGAAGGTGTATATCATCCCACGAGATTGGTCTTCGCGCTCGTACCAGTCACCGTCAGGCGTGAGGAGGATTTGGTGGTCCCACGGGCCGTCGATGCGGAGTCCCGACTCGTCGGTGTGGACGGTTCCGCCCGTCGCAAGCGCGAGGCGCTGCGTGTAGGTCAGTTCCTCGGCGTCGTCTTCGCCGGCAGCAGTGTAGTAGAAGTACACCTCGCCCTCGTCGCCGTCGGGGTCGTACATCGCAGACCCGGCCCACTGGCGTTGCCCGAGTGCGCCGTCGTCGAAGATGCGGCCACCGGTCGTCCAGTTCTCGCCATCGGTCGAGTAGAAATAGCGGATGGTCGCCACGTCGTGGCGCTTCCCGGGGAGGAGGTCCGAGGGTGACGTGAGCGCAAAGATGATGCGACGGCCGTCGATTTCGGCGATAGAACCGTCTCGGTTACGGAGCAACCACGTGTCCCAGATGTGGAGGTCTTCGTCTACTCGTTCGTCCGGTGGGTAGATTATCGGCGCGACGTTCGAGTCGTCGCGGCGGAGTCCAGCAGCGTGCTCCCGCGTCCACGCCGGCGTGTCTCCTGCGAACTCTTCACTCATAGATGGATGAACTTTGTCGGGTGGGATATGTCTCACCATTCTAGTTCGTCACCACTGACGGTCGCCACTCGCGCTCGCCGCCGAATAATTGCGACCAGAATCCAGCGAATTTTGCCCTTTCGTGGGCTGTCGCGGCCGATGCACAACCGAACCCCTTTGAACGTTGACGGCAAACGAGATGGTAATGACGAAGGTCGAGGTTTCGCTTCCGGAAGACGCCGAAGATGGGTTGCAGGCCTTCATCGACGACGTAGACGAACGTCTCTCGTCGGAGGAAGACACGTGTACAGTCGTTCAAGAGACCCTCATCGACCTCTTCGGCGACCGGGAAGCGTGGGAGCGATGGCAGAGCGGGAAACCCGTGTCACCGGCGACACGAGTTCGGCTACAGGGGTACGACCCCTGCAACGCGACTCTCGAAGCCGAGTACTACGCCGAGAAAGACGACGAGAAGTTCAAACGATCGAAACACCTCCAGTGGCTCTGGCGGCAGTTCGACGCAACGCCGATGGCCGACAACGTCGATTTCGCCCTCCGGTTCCGTCAGATGCTCGCCAACCATCTGTTCGAAGAGGCGGGTGACAACCTCCGCATCTTCAAGGGTGTCACCTTCTCCTACGGCCACAACATCACCGTCGGCGACAACACTGTCATCCACGACGACGTCCACCTCGACGACCGCGGCAAACTCACCATCGGCGACCGCGTCTCCATCTCCGACAGCGTCCACATCTACAGTCACGCACACGACGTCGTCGACCAGACCGAAGTCCGAAACTACCACACGAAAATCGGCGACGACGCTCGGCTCACCTACGATGCGATGGTGAACGCCGGAAACCACGTCGGTGAGAACGCAATCGTCGGCGCCCGTGCCATCGTCCAGGGAGACGTCCCAGCCCACCACATCGTCGTCGGCGCACCTGCCAAGAGCGTGAAGATAAAGCCTGGATTCGAAGACGTGGCCGAACCGCTCGACGCAGGAGGCGAACACTTGGCCGACGACCGAGAGATTCCCTACGACCTCCCGGACGACATCGACGCGTTCGACGAGTTCGGCCGTGACCTCGGTGGCCCGGTCAAACCACACCGCACTGAGTAGACCGACCTCTCTCTGCCGTCTTGTTTTTTGACAGCCGCATTCCGCCCCACAGGTCCCCGTTCGTTCCGCCAGCCATTGCAATCTGACATCCGACCGAAGAACCGATATAGCATGCTAACGTAGGTCAATGTGTGATGGACGTCTGGGGGTGGATCGTCATTTACGCGCTCGGATTGACCCTGCTCCAGCTACTGGTCTATCGATATCTCGTCAACGGAGGGGAACCGACGATTGGCGATGGCTCCGGTCGAGACGCCGACCGTGTCGACCGATACGTCCACCCCGAAATCGCGGCGACCTTCGACGACCGCTCTCGCATGCGCGTGCAGACGACGCAAACTGGAGAGCGTATCTGCCCCGACTGCGGCGCGACGAACGAAGCCGACACGACGTTCGACCTCTGTTGGAACTGTACTCGACGCCTTCGATGACCGGCGTCGGGCCGGACCCGTTTTACAGTCCCCCGTCAATCTTCCAGTAGCATGGCCGAAAACCAAGACTTCCACGACGAACTCGATACGCTTGCATCCGACATCGAGCGGGCGATTCGCGAATTCGACGCCGCTCTCGAACGTCACGCGATGGTTCGACAGCGTGCACGAGACCCCGTGTTCCGTTCGGAGTCGGCCGAATTCGACGACGTACAGGAACTGTTCTTCTGAGGCTGACTCTCCTGCGGTCGCGTTCTGGGCGTCTCGTTTCCTCCCACTGGACTCGGAGCCATCGGCTCCTCGTCTGGTTCCGTTCAGAAGATGCGCCGACTGGGAGTTCACTGAGCGACGCGAAGTGAACGTTAACGAGATGGAACCTCGTCAGGACTGAGCAAACTGAAGGTTTGCGAAGGTCGGTCGGCAAACGACCGGAGGGAGTGCGCCGACCGGGAATTGAACCCGGGCTTCGAGCTTGGGAAGCTCGTGTCCTACCACTGGACCATCGGCGCTCATTACATTCGCTTCGTGCATCACACCGCTTCGCGCTGTGATACATCGGCGCTCACTGCGTTCTGAAGCAAAAATCCGTAGACTGCGGGGACACTTGAACGTAGCGCTTCACCAGAACCTACCCCAGACGGAACTGGACGCCCGTCCACTCTTTCTCGCCGACGAGTGACTATTTGCCCTCCCAGTCCTAATCGGATTCAATGACAGATATCGACGTCCTCTCTGACAGTGCGCCTATCGACCTTCGCCTCTCGGAGGCAGAACTCGAAGCCCACCGCGAGCACATCACGACGTTCATCCGCGACACCGTCGACGCCGCGGGTGCCGACGGTGCGGTTCTCGGCCTCTCCGGTGGTATCGACTCGACGCTCACTGCGTTCCTCGCCGTCGAAGCACTCGGGGAAGACGGTCTCCACGGCCTCGTCATGCCGAGTGTTGCGAACGCCGAAGACATGATGAGTGACGCCGAGGGTGTCGCCGAGATGCTCGGAATCGAGTACGACGTCGTCGAGATTCAGCCCATCGCAGAGACGTTCTTCAACACGTTCCCGGAGGCAGCGAACGACCGGATGGCCGCAGGCAACGTCTACGTCCGTACCCGTGGCGTCCTCAACTACTTCGTCGCGAACCACGAGAACCGAATCGTTCTCGGCACCGGAAATCGCGCAGAGGCGATGACTGGATACTTCACGAAGTACGGCGACCAAGCGGTCGACTGCAACCCGATCGGGAACCTCTACAAGCAACAGGTCCGCCAACTGGCCGCCCACGTGGGCGTTCCCGAGGACCTCGTTCTGCAGACACCCTCTGCGGAGATGTGGAGCGGTCAGACCGACGAGTCCGAACTGGGACTCACCTACGACGTGCTCGACGCCATCCTCGCACTCCACGTGGATGGTCCCCTCTCGAAGTCCGCTACCGTCCGGAATTTCGACGTGACTGAAGAACAAATCGACCGCGTCGTCGAACTCTACGAACGGAGCGCCCACAAGCGTTCGATGCCGCCCGCACCGACCGAACTCGACCTGTAACGTTGGTCCTGTAACGTTGGGGTGCGCGGGTGCGCGCTGTGTCAGTTACTCTTCTCGCGACGATGCGATGTCGTCGACGTTCGCTCGGTGGAGCGCCGCGAACCCCTCGGCCTCCGCGGCAAGTCGCTCGTCGTCTCCACGCTGGTCGCGCAACCGTTCTTTGATGATTCGAAGCGACTGGTGGTCGTTTTCGGCCATCGAGGTGGCAACCTCACGGGGGTCGTCGACGATACGTGAGACGAGGCCCATCTGGAGGGCTTCGTCGGCGTCGACGACACGGCCGGACAGTGAGAACTCCAGTGCGTGCCCTTCGCCGACGATGCGCGGGAGTCGGACCGTGCCGCCCCACGCGCCGAAGAGGCCGATTTTGACGCCCGGTTCGCCAAGCGTCGCCCGCGGCGTAGCGACTCGAACGTCGCAGGCGAGCGCGAGTTCGACACCACCGCCACGGGCCGCACCGTCGATACCAGCGACGACGACAGCCGACGACTGCTCGATGGTGTTCGCGACGCGCTGTCCGTGTCGGGCGAACGCCTCCGGGTCAGCGAGGTCGGCCACACTGTCGAGGTCAGCACCGGCGCAGAACGCCGGCCCGTTCCCGCGCAGGAGGACGACTGGGGCGTCCGTGTCTTCGATTGCTGCCTCTAACGCGTCGAGGTCTATCGGTCTGAGGGCATTTCGACGGTCTGGTCGGTCGATAGTCACGACCCGGAGGGAGCCATCGTCTTCGGTCCGTATCATACCCCCGTTGTGCCGTGGTTTTCCAAAGGTCTTTGGCCTCCCAACCGTAAGTCTCGGCCGATGGACGACGCCGTGCGAGCCCGTGAGGCTGCGCGTGAGGCCTTGTCGGATATCGAGCCCGAGGCCCTACGCGCAGCGCTGGACGAACGCCTCGACGCCGCCTCGATGACACCGGCGGTGCTCACGTTCGTGAGCGCGCGGGCTGTCGAACCCAACGTCGACCTGAACGGCATGGCAACGCGTGCCGCCGGAGTACAACTCATCTACGAGGGGCTTCGACTCACTCGGCTGCTTGCTCGCGACGAACCGTGGACTCACCTCGACTCGTCTGAGGACGACACCGAGGCCGACTTGGATATTCTCGCTGCGGACGTACTCGTCTCGCGCGGATTCTATCTGCTCGCACGGACGGAAGCGGCCGACCACGCCGTCGAGACGGTTCGTGCCTTCGGACGCGACCAGACCCAACTGCGTACTGCCTCCGACGCAGACCGCCCGGCCCTCGACGGGAACCTCGAAGTGAACATCTGTACCCTCGCAGTCGTCGCCGGAACGACTGCAGTCGGGCCACTGCCACCGGCCGCACTCGTCGAATACGCGGCCGGACTGGCGAACACACGAGATGGGAGCTTCCCACCTGCTGCCGAGACGGTCTCCGAATCGACTGTCGAGCGTATTGCGGCGCTGTACCGAGGCGGGTCTGGAGACGACCCAGTCACCTCGACTGCTGACCGCTAATCGACATACGCTACCATGGTTCCGGGTCGTTTCGAATCGAAACCCCTAAAGAGTAACCCGGACAACGAAGGAATGCGTGCCTGGGTAGCTTAGCGGTAAAGCGCGTCCTTGGTAAGGACGAGAGCCCGGGTTCAAATCCCGGCCTAGGCTTTTTACGAAACCCACCTCTCCGAGCGGTGCATCTCATCGGGGTGTGGTCTGACACCTATCGAACCCACGAGTGAACAGACGACGGACTCCGAGTCGAGGGCACTGAGACGGCAATAGTTTAAAAAATAAAACAAGCCACAAAATATCCGGACAGTATACTCTATACGTCACGTTCTATTTCGTCTCACACTACGTACGTATCACTGGTGGTGGAAATGGCAGTATCAATCACACCGGGGCGTACAGCACTTCTCATAACCGACCCGCAGGTCGACTTCCTGAAACCGGAGAGCGTCGTCTGGGACCACGTCGGTGAAACCGTAGAAGAGAACAACGTCGTCGACAACCTCGTCAAACTCCGTGATGCTGCCCGTGAGGGTGGTATCAGAGTGTTCTACTCGCCGCACTACTACGAGAGCGACGAGTACGAGAACTGGACGCACCTGAACAGTATCGACCAGATAATGTTCGACACTCGGATGTTCGACCGTGCAGGCTCGGGCAGCGCGTTCATCCCGGAACTCGAACCGGACGAGAACACCTTCGTCTGCGCACCGCACAAGCAACTGAGTGGCTTCTGGAGCAACGACATCAACACCCAACTCCGGCAGCGCGGTGTCGATAGCATCGTGCTGGCTGGGATGAGCGCGAACCTGTGCGTCGAATCACACCTTCGTGACGCTGTCGAGGCCGGGTTCGAGGTACTGGTGGTCACCGATGCAACCGCTGCTGCTGGGAGGGAGGCACTCAAAGCCGCCTACACCAACTACGGCTTCATCGCCCACGAGACTGCGACGACCGACGAGGTCACGCCACGTCTCGCCCAGAAGGAAGTCGCCTCGGCTGACGACTAACCGGACCGAACCAGCCCCTCACCGCTTTTCTGCCGAGACAGTGAGAAACACGACTCTCGAACTTGCCTCCCGAACTGGGACACTCACGGCCCAGAGCGGCTGAACGGAGTTCACACGTCGCCAAAACGAATTACTCTGTTGGCTGAGATACCTGATTGAACAGACCATGAAACTGAACCGAAGAACCTGGTTACGGGTGGTGGGGTCGCTCGGCGTTGCGGTCGGTGTCGCAGGATGTTCGTCAGGGGCGCTGGACGGCGACGGTGACACGCAGGAGACTGATTCGCGGGAGACGGCCACGACCACGACAGAATCCCAACCCGAGACCCAAACGACGACGGAAACGACGGAGACGACGACCGAGGAGGCGACTGCGCCCGCCGACTTCGGCGAGTCTGTTGGGTCACAGGAGAAGGGACCGAACCCCGCCGCGACCGACGAAACAGGAACCGTCGCGACAGACAAACTGACGAGTGGGCTCACGTTCACCGACCACTATCACTACTCGATGAACGGCGTCGAGGGCGTCGCTGGGACGGTCGAAAACGAGAGCGAAACGACGTTCGAGACGGTCACCATTCACGTGACGGTCGACCCCGGTGGTGCTGGACCCTACACGAAAACGCTGAAATCGTCGCTTCCGGCGGGCGAAACACAGCGATTCCAGTTCAGGTTCGGTGACGATGCGCCCGAAGAAGTCGACTCGTACACCATCTGGGCGACCGGGGAGCAGTAGGTGTGCTTCGGTCCCTCGTTACGGCGTAATCACCGCCCGTCCTTCGATTTCACCGTGTTCGAGTCGTTCGGCGACGGTGTTCACCTCGTCGAGGCCGTACCGAGTCGTTCGGAGTTCGACGTCGCCGCGCTCGACGAGCGCCACGAGTTCTTGTAACTCCGTGTACTGGCCGACGAGCGTCCCACGGAACGAGAACTCGCCGTTGACGAGTGCCTGCGACGGTTCGTGGACGTGTCCACCGTAGCCGATGATATGGTGGTCACCGCCGGCGGCGACGATGTCAGGCGCGTATCCCGTCGTCTCGTCCGCGCCGACGAAGTCGAGCACCTGTGCCGCCCCGGTGCCGTCGGTGAGCGCCTCGATTTCGGAAACCACGTCCGCCGTCGTCGGGTTAATCGTGTGGGTCGCACCGAGGTCTGTGGCGAGGTCCAGCGCCTCGTCCTTCACGTCGACGGCGACGATATCTGGTGCACTCATCGCGTCCACGCACTGGAGTCCGATGTGTCCGAGGCCACCGATTCCGATGACGACGGCGGTGTCACCCGGGTTCAGTTCGTGAACCGCCTTCTTCGCAGCGTGATAGGCGGTGATGCCGGCGTCAGCGTGAGGCGCGATATCGACGGGGTCGACACCGTCTGGAAGCGGAATGACGGCACGCTCGTTCGTGTGCAGGTATTCGGCGAACCCGCCGTCTGTCGTGAGACCGTTGAACATACTGTTCTCACAGTACATGTCTTCACCCTGCCGGCACGGCCGACAGATGCCACACGTCTGGACGGGGTGACAGATGACTGGGTCGCCTTCGTCGACGAGTTGGACTTCGTCGCCCGTCTCGACGACAGTCCCGGCGTTCTCGTGGCCGAGTGTCATCGGCAGCGGTTGGTCGACGTACTCTGCCCACATCCCCTCGATGATGTGGTTATCAGTCTGGCACCACCCCGCGCCTTCGACTTCGACGATGACCCCGTTCGACGCCGTAATCGACGGCCGCTCGACCTCGTCGATCTGCAATGCCGTGCTCATCTCGTCAGTGTACTCGTGGAGCCTCGCTGCTTGCATGGTAACATATGTCAAATCATCGTAGAGACACAAAAATCCTCGTTGCTGTCAGATTCAGTGAGAGTCGGTGTCTCGACTCAGGTCGTCAACGAACGATTCCGACTCACGAACCTGTCGCGTTCACGCCGCACCACGTGTCGGTCTGGCCCTCTCCCTAGCATCCGGATACAGTACGCCGACGACAACCCATTCTTCCGAGTCATGCGTTCCTTGGCCGCTTCGCCACCGGGTCGGCTTGGTGACCCGATGACCCGGTCGAAAATTGGATGACCCCTCGACACACGTGGGTCTCCTCGCTCACCCCTCGGTCCCACGATAGACATTTACACGCGCACTTTGACACCTGTGTCATGGCACGGTTCTCGATTCGGGCACATCCGACGCGCTGGCGGTGGGTACTGTGGGCACTCCTCGCAGTCGGATTCCTCCTCGTCAGTTTCCACCGGGTGACGACGGCCGTCCTCGCAGACGACCTCTCGCGGGCGTTCGACACCACCGGTGCAGAACTCGGCTTGCTGCACGCCTCGTTCTTCTACATCTATGCAGGGTTGCAGTTGCCTGCGGGTATCCTCGTCGACAGAGCGGGGTCGCGGCGAGTCGCTGCTGCTGGCCTCGCGGTGATGTCACTCGGTGTGTTCGGGTTCGCGCTGGCACCGACCTACGGCATCGCGTTCGCCTCACGCGCACTGTTAGGACTCGGCGGGAGCGTCCTCTACACGGCGACGCTTCGGTTCCTCGCGAACTGGTATCGTCCGGACGAGTTCGCCACGATGACGGGGTGGACCGTCGCTGCGGCGGGGATGGGCGGTGTCCTCGCAACCACACCGCTGGCGATTGCTATCGACAGTGCAGACTGGCGAGCGGTGTTGCTCGCCATCGGTGTCGGGGGACTCGGCCTCGCAGCAGTGACGTTCTTCGTGATTCGTGACCGCCCGCGAGACGCTGGTTTCGAACCAGTAGACGGCGTTCATCCCCCGACGTCGAGAATCGAGTTTTCGACCGTCGTCGAGAACACGAAACGGGTGCTGAAAGAGGGTGAGACGTGGTTGATGGGGACGATGCTGTTTCTCGTCTTGGGGACGAACTTCACCGTCCTCGGGCTCTGGGGCGTCCCCTACATCGCGGACCTCTACGACGTGTCGGTCCGGACGGCGTCGATGTTCGTCTTCGTCGGCAACGTCGGGTTCCTCCTCGGGTCACCCATCATGGGAACGCTCTCGGACCGACTGGGCCACCGAACCGAACTCATCCTCGGGTCCTGTGTAGTGTTCACGCTCGCGTACGGTCTCATCTTCTTCTTCGTCACCCCGCCGTTACTCGTCGCCGGCGGGTTGCTCTTCGCTGCACTGTTCGTCATGGGTGGGTCCGTCATCGCCTTCACCGTCGCCAAAGAACGGCACGTTGCGTCTGCGAGTGCGACTGCCACGGGCGCGATAAACAGCATGGGCTACTTCGGTGCTGCCGTTTTCCCCGCAGTCATGGGGTACGCCCTCGACACCTACTGGACCGGCGAGACTCTCGCCGGTGCCCGGGTCTACACCCCTGCTGGTTATCGTGTCGCGTTCGGCATCGCCACCGCCGCGGGCGTCGTCGCCGTCGTGTGTGCCTATCTGCTCCACCGGCGTGTGTCCCGTGTCGAGTCGGCTCCGACCAGTCACCCCGAACCGACCGACTAAGCGACGAGCGTCAGAACTGGTACCGGTGGCTTACCGCCTGTCGCCGACTGCCCGCAACCGGTCCAGTTTTTCGAGCGTCTCTTCGATTACCATCTCACGGATGTCGAGTACGTCTAACACCGTTCTCGCCTCGTCTCGCGTCAGTCCGTAGCGGTCGAAGACGGTCGCATCGAGTTCCATCTGTGCATCTCTCATTGCAGTCTCTATCGCCACGATATCGGTCCGTGTCGACGCTCGTGTGTCGACGTTCTCTGTGCTGTCGTCCACCTCGCGTTCGACCGCACGAATCACGTCCACCGCCGGGTCGACCGTCGATTCGCCGGCAGTGGGGACGATGGTTTTGTTCAGGACGTGTTCGAGCGTGTCGACGTTCGTCCGCGAGTCGAACAGGTTCGCCAGCGACAGATAGCCCATCTGGAGCAGTTCGCGGTTCCGAAACTCCACTCGGAGCAGTTCTTCTTCGACGGTCGAATCGAGGCCGTACACGACGACAGACGGTGTTTCGGTGTCGCCGACGACAGTGAACGCCTCGTACGCAGTTTCGAGTTCGGCAGCATCGCCACCAGGGTCGACCGAAGACGCCACAGTCCACGTTTCTGTGTCCCCGTTCCGAATCGCCGCTTTGTCCGTCCGGAGAGTCTGTCCGAGACTTCGACCTTCGGTGTCCAGTGTCTCGACTCGGCGGTTCCACGCACGGCGGAAACAGTGCTGCCGTTCCGAGAGCGCTTCGAGTTCTTCGACGAGCGGGGTCAACTGTGTCGTCCCGTCGATAGCGAGTCCTCGAAGTTGCGTCAGCGACACCCGTGGGAACAGGCCTTGACTCATCTTCTCGCCAGTGACGAGTGACTGCAGATACAGCAGTCTGCTGTTCAGTAACCCGAGTAGGTGTTCGTAGTCGTACTCGTCGTCGGTCAACACGACCGAAATCACCGACTTTGGGAAGAGTCGCTTCGTCTCAGAGCGGGTGGCTATCAACCCCGTCTCTCGCTTCGACGGCACCTCTCGCACCAGGAGCTTTTCACCGTCGAGGAACCTGTCCGGTGGGATTCGGAAGAACTCCGCAGTCGTGTCCACGTATCGGGTCGCAGAGCGGTCGAGGTGATATCGGGTGAGCGCGCTCGACCGGGTGTCGGGGACGTACCCGGCGTGTTCCTTCTGCGCCGAGTGGAACACCTCGTCCGTGATTTGTCCTGCGGTGTGGATGCTCTTGTGATAGAGTTGGTAGCCGACGGTCAGGTCGGCGATTTCACGCAACGTCGTCGCGCCCGCCGCCATCTTCGCGCTAATCGCGTACTCGTCAGTTCCGACGTAAGGATTGACGTGGTACGCCGGTGGCTCGATACTCGATGCTGGGACGGTTCGCTGCTGCCGGAAGGCACCGTCGGTCCCGAGCGTCCCGACGCGAATCTCGGGATGGTCGTCTCCACTCGACTCTCCGAGCGTGGATGGACCGCGCGTGTCGACGACGACCGCGATGCTGTTCTGGCCAACACCGACGAACGCCGAATCCGGAACGAATGCAATCTTCGAGAGTCGTGCAGTGTCTAACAGGACGCGTCGGAGGTCCCGTGCACCCGGAATCGACAACCACGTGTTCGGCGTCACCATCCCCAATCGCCCCGCCGTCACCGCGAGTGATTTTTCGAGGAAGTATCGATAGAGGTCTGGTTGCCCCGCCTGATACGCGTACGTCTCGGCGAGGAACTCCTTGGTGTGTGGGTTTCCTTCTATCACCCACGGCGGGTTCCCGACGACACAGTCGAATCCGTCTGCATCGCGGTACACGTGCCAGAACTGAAGCGGCCAGTAGAACGGCGTGGTCTCGTCCAGAAGCGCATCTGACGACTGTGTCTCTTCGACACACTCCTCGAACATCGAATCGAGGTCCGTCCGTATCTGGGTCAGAACCTTCGCTGCCCGCCCGAGGACATCTCGGTTGCTCAGGTCTTCGACGGCGGTATCGCGCGCGTGGAGAACCTGTTCCAGCTCCGCGTCGTACTGTTCGTGCAATGTCGTTCGCACACGCTCGTCGGGAAGGCCGACGAGTGAGTCGCCGCACCCGAAGTTCAGTTCTAACTCGGGTGAGAGGGTTCTGCCACCCACAGAAGCGTCGCTGCGGCGGTCGTCAGGGTCGCTGCAGTAGCTGGCAGGGGCACGCTCGACGGCTTCGAGCCAGATGTTTAGCTTCGCGATGTCCAGCGCGTGTCGGTCGAGGTCGACCGCGTGGAGGTGTCGGAGAACGAGTTTCGAGACCAGCCTTCGTTCTCGGAGAATGGTCTCTCCTCGCTCGTCTTCGATGCACCCGAGTCGCCGCTGAAGCGTGTCGATACGTTCGATTCCATCGTCGACTGCTGTATCTGGGCGTGTTCCTTCGTCTGAATCGCGCCGACGTGACTGGCGCTGGTCGTCGAGAAATGCGAACAGTCGGTCGTACTCGTCTCGGATGACGTCGAACGCCGCGACGAGGAACGACCCCGTCCCGCACGCAGGGTCGAGAACCCTGAATTCGGTGAACTCCGTCGCGGCGGCCATCGCATCGTCCCACGACTCCGTTACGACCGCGTTCTCGAATCGAGTTGCGATGTCGTCCAGCTGGACGCCGACCGTGTCGGCGACGAGCGACCGCGAGACGTACCGTGGCGTGTAGTAGATACCTCGGCCGTCCCGCCCTTCTGCGAGGTACTGCTCGTAGATGTGGCCGAACACGTCCTCGTCTATCGTAGAGAAGTCCTCACTCGTGAGTGCCGTCGTATCCGCACAGTCCTGCGTCGCGTCAAGTCCAAGCACTGCCACGACGGTCTGCGAGAGCAGTTCGACGTTCGCGTCCGATTGTTCGACTTCGGCGTAGACGTCTCGTGTGAAGTGTTTGACGTCGCAGTACGCTCGGACCTCTGCAGTTACCGCTTCGAAGAAGCCGCTGAGAACTGCCTGTCTGTCTTCGTGGCCTCTCTCTCGTTCGTGTCTCTCCCACGTCTCTCGAAGCCATTCGGCGTCGATGACACCGACGTCGGACAGCGTCTGGACGAACACGAGTTGCGTGAGGAGTGTGACCACGTTCTCCGTGTGTTCGTCGTCGCTCGGGTCACCGACGAACTCGACAGTGTCGAACGCCGCAACCCACCGGTCGAAGCGCTGGAAGAATGGGTCGGTCACTGCGCGCTGTCCTCGCGTAGACGGACCGGCTCGGTCTTACAGCACAGTCTCGGGTCGGCCAGCAGGACGTCTCTTCGAGACAGGTCGTGGTCCGACGGCGAGAACATGACAAACACCTCTGCCGGACGAGTGATTAATCACCCGGTCAGCGACCCCTCACGACGGTCCGTCTCGGAACTGTCGTCAGTTCTCGCCATACCTGTCTCGAACCGCGCGACGTTGGTCTGTCATCGGTGGAACGGCGTTACGTGTGTCCGCAACTGGCGTGAATAAATGTCTTCTCCCGGATAGTGGGGGTTGGGCAGGCACAGAGCCGTAACTCTCGAGTCGAGAAAACAGTGAGAAGGTCGGGTTCGTCTACCGAAGGTCCCGAACGAACCGCTCGGGCACGTGGTCGATGAGGTGGTCGGGAATCGCTGCGACGGTGCGTTCGGCGATTGCGACCATCGGCTTTCGGAGGAGCACGTAGACGCCCGAGATGGCGACTGCGCCGATGACGAGCGTCTGGGCGAGACCGTCGAAGACGACGACTGGTGGCACGGCGAAGGCCAGCGTCAGTGCGAGGTCTTCCGGAGAACCATCGTACCGGACGTAGCGTTTCGGGGCGAGCCATCGGCCGTTCCAGTGGTCGTACACGGCGCGTTCGGACGTTCCGAGCCACGGCTTGAGTTCGAGGCCGCCGCCGAGCACGTCAGACGCGGAGTGCAGCGCTGCTGCGGCGAGGAACAACGCGACAGCGAGCGTCGTCGTCGTCGGGTTCAACGCGGCGATTGCTACTGCCGGAACCGCGAGCGCGCTGAAGTACACTGGGAAGTGAAGCGTCTTGCGGTGGCCGGCGTACAGGTCAAAGTCAGGAAACAGGCCGCCGAGTGCGGCCGCAAGGACCGGGAGCATCCCGGCCTCGGGGACCAACGCCCAAACGGCGGTGCCGAGCACGACACCCGCAAGGGCGTGAGTGGTGGCCATCATCGAAGGTGCGTATGTAACCCGAGGGAAAAACAATGTCGGTGGTCGTGCTAGCTAGTGCCACGGCGCAATTTAGCAGTCATACGACGTACTCGTACGTACATGCACTCACGGCATATCGAGCGGATTGCAAGCCGATTTATCCAGCTCGTCATCGTGCTCATCTTCGTCGCCGGAGTGTACACGCGAAACCTCAGTGTCGTCGTCAACGCGCTCGTCGCCCTCGGTGCGA
This sequence comes from Haloferax marinisediminis, assembly GCF_009674585.1. Taxonomy (NCBI): domain Archaea; kingdom Methanobacteriati; phylum Methanobacteriota; class Halobacteria; order Halobacteriales; family Haloferacaceae; genus Haloferax; species Haloferax marinisediminis. The sequence continues at coordinate 885,013 of NZ_WKJP01000001.1, forward strand.
CGTTTCTTCCGGCGATACTTCGCCGCGACTGGCAGATACGACTCCATCCGTTCTTGGGGATGTGGTTGACGACCGCTGTCTTGTTGCACGCGATTGGAATGCTCGGCCCGTACCACTCCATCAGCTGGTGGGACCACGTCACGCACACGCTCTCTGCGAGTGTCGTCGCCGCTGTCGGATACACGGCGGCGCGAGCAGTCGAAGCGCACAGTGACGCCGTCCACCTTCCCCAGCGGTTCATGTTCGTCTACATCCTGTTGTTTACGCTCGCCGCTGGCGTCCTCTGGGAAGTTCTGGAGTTCGGTGCGCGCCTCACGGCCGAAGCGGCGGGCAGCGAGGCCATTCTCGTGCAGTACGGCCTCGACGACACCATCGTAGACCTCCTCTTCGACTCCATCGGTGCGGTTCTCGTCGCCCTCTTCGGGACGGCAACCCTCTCTGACACGATCGATTCACTCACTGAGCACTTCGAGCGAATGCGACCCTGACGAGGGCCATCTTTTAGCTGACCGGTGTGTATTGTAGTACCATGATAATCGTTATCGTTGGATACGGTCGCGTGGGCTCTCGAACCGCTCGCGTGCTCCGAGAAGAGGGCCACGACGTGACCGTCGTCGACAACGACGAGAAGAAAGTCGACCGCGCCCTCGACGAAGGCTTCGAGGCAATCTTCGGCGATGGCGGGACCGAAAGCGTCCTGAAGTCAGCGGATATCGAGGCCGCAGACGCCGTCGGTGGACTCACTGGGGACCCGAACATCAACTTCGCAGCGTGTATGCTCGGAAAGGAGTTCGGGTGCCGCTCGGTCATGCGAATCAGCGAGGACTACCGACAGGAGATTTACGAGCGCTACGCCGACGACGTGGACGAAATCGTCTACCCAGAGCGGCTCGGCGCGGCCGGTGCGAAGACGGCACTCCTCGGCGGTGACTTCAACGCCCTCGGTGACCTGACCGACCAACTTCGCCTCACCACGGTGTCCATCCCCGAAGGCGCACCCATCGTCGGTGAGCACGTCGCCAGTATCGACCTCGGTGCCGACGGACGCGTCTACGCCCACGGCCGAGAGCGAGAACCGATGACGATTCCACTCCCCGGAACCGTCGTCGAACCGGGTGACCAACTCGCACTCCTCACCGAACGTGACGCGCTGGACCGGGTTCGGGCGCAACTGCTCGGCTGACGCGTCGCACCTGTTGAACAGCGCGTATTCTCACGGCTATCGGGTGGTTACAAATGACGGCGCCCTGGTGGTGACGCCGTCCGGAATGACAGCGCCCTGGTGGTGACGCCGTCCGGAATGGCGGCGCTTTGGTGGTGACGCCGCCGTCGTGCCGGGGGAGGCCGGAACGGTTTTTTGGTGGTGTGCCGGGCGCGCGGGTGGGAGGATGGGAACTGAGGCCGAGAGTGCGCGCCCAACCGACGGATATGTAGCACGGACCATAAACCTGCGTCAGACGGCAGTCACACATCGGTTCGAAATGCCACGTTTCGTGCGTCTCACTGGCCGTACCCGTCATATGACGGTCTCAGTAGACGAGCTTTCCGTCGATGAATCGCCGGACTCGGTCGTCGGCCGGCCGTTCGAACACGCGCTCGGTCGGTCCGGATTCGATACACGTCCCGTCGAGAAGCACCGCCGTTCGGTCCGACACACGTCGTGCTTGCTGCATATCGTGTGTGGCCAACGCGACGGCGATGCCGCGGTTTCGTGCCTCTCGCATCGCCGATTCGATCGCGGCGGTGTTTCGCGGGTCGAGGTTCGACGTCGGTTCGTCCAAGAGCAACACGTCCGGGTCGGGTGCGAGCGCGCGGGCGATTGCGACACGTTGGGCTTCGCCGGCGGACAGCGACCGCGCGTCACGGTGGAGCTTGTCTCCCATCCCGACGGTCTCCAGTGCACGTTCGATAGTCGGCGCGGGGTCGTTCCGACCGAGTGCAGCTTCGATGGCGGTCCGTACTCGCGTCCCCCACGACTGCCGAACGCGAAGTCCGTAGGCGACGTTGTCGGCGACGGTCGCAGAGAACAGACTCCGGGTCTGGAACCCCATCCCGATACGGCGCCTGACGGCGAGTCGCTGGTCGTCCGACATCTCCCAGACGTCTTCGCCATCGACTTCGACTGTGCCGCCGTCTGGCGGCTCGAACATCGCGAGTAGTCGGAAGAGCGTGGTCTTTCCCGTCCCCGACGGCCCAACGACGGCGAGTATCTCACCCGGTTCGACAGCGAGCGAGATATCTTCGAGAACGGTACCGTCACCGAACCCGTGGCCGAGGTTGCGTGCGGCCAGACGCGTCAACGTCCTCGATGCATCGTCGGTCGACGGGTGTTCTCCCAACGGGTTTGCGTCACTCATCGGCGCTCACCCGCTGGAGTTTGGTCTCTGAAGCGTGCGCCGAGCGCGTTCACGGTGAGCACCAGCGCGAGGAGGATGGCACCGAGGGCGATACCGGTCTCGATGTTCCCCTTCCGCGCTTCGACGGTGATTGCCGTCGTGAGCGTCCGAGTGAACGAGGTGCTATCCGAGAAGACGATGTTGCCACCGACGATGAGGACAGAGCCAACTTCACTGATTGCGCGGCCGTAGGCGGCCAAGAGCGCGGTTACGATTCCGTAGCGCGCTTCACGAATGACGAGCAGTCCAACGTCGGCAGACGTTGCACCGGTCGCGAAGGCGGCGTCTCTGAGGTCCTGTGGGACCGACTGAATCGCGGAGAGCGCGACACTCACGAGGACGGGAAGCGCGAGAATCGTCTGTGAGAGAATCATTGCTTCGGGCGTGAACAGCAGTTCGAACTCCCCGAGTGGACCGGACCGAGAGAGTGCGAGGAGGACGACGAGGCCGACGACGACGCTCGGAAAGCCCATCCCTGTCGAGATGATGGAGGTGACGATGGACTTTCCGCGGAAATCGCGGAATCCGACGGTGAGCGCGACTGGTAAGCCAATCGCGGCGCTGAGGAAGACAGCAACCGTACTCACGTACAGTGAGACGAACGTGATGCTGACGAGATAGGTCAGGTTCAGGTCGCCGAGGCCGAACACGAACGAAGGTGGGGTCGGACTGGACTAAAAGTCCTCGGGGACGTTCTCGGCGACCCACTGGTCGAACTGTGCGTCCGAGACAGACGCCGAGGCGTTGCCACCGTCGTACTCTTCGGGCACGTATTGGCCGAACTGTGGTGATTCAGACAGCGCGTTCGGGAAGAACAACTGCGACCCGTCGACGGTGTAGTTGCTGATAATCTCTTGTCCCTCGGGACTCGTCAGGAACCCGGCGTACGCCATCGCGAGCGAGTAGTTCACGTCGGGGTACTTCGCTGGGTTGACCGGAATGACGCCGTAGGGGTTCTTCAGAATCGCCGGCCCACCCTCGAGGGGCCCTTGCACCTGAATCTGCAGGTCGACGTTGTCTTTCGTCGCGAGATACGTCCCGCGGTCCGAGAGCGTGTACGCCTCCGACTGGTCGGCCTGCACGAGCGTGTCGCCCATGCCTTTGCCAATCTCGCGATACCACTTCCCCGACGGAGAGACGCCTGCAGCGTCCCAGATAAGCAGTTCCTTCTTGTTCGTTCCAGAGTCGTCGCCGCGGGAGACGAACGTCGCCTCCGACTCGGCGATAGTCGCGAAGGCGTCTGCCGCACTCGACGCACCCTCGATACCTGCTGGGTCGTCTGCCGGTCCGACGATGACGAAGTCGTTGAACATCACGTCGCGGCGGTTGACGCCGTAGCCTTCTTCGAGGAACTCGTCTTCTGCCCCGCGGGCGTGGACGAGGATGACGTCCGCGTCGCCGTTTCTCGCCGTCTCGATGGCTGCACCGGTTCCCTGTGGGATGGTCTTGATTCGCGCGTTGAACTTCTCTTCGAACACCGGATTGAGTGCGTCGAGGAGGCCCGTGTCGTACGTACTCGTCGTGGTTGCGAGCGTCAGTTCCTGCTTCGCACCACTCGAGTCACCTTCTTGATTTCCGCCCGACGCGGTTGTTTCGCCGTTCTCCTGCGACGGCGCCGACTCGCCTGTACATCCACTGAGTCCGAGAATAGCACCGACACCTGCTGCCTGCAAGAAACGTCGTCGCTGTATCGCCATGGTAGTGTCCTTTGCCGAGTGCCAATTAACTGTTTCCCACCTTATGTAATTGATACTAGTTGCGTGGTAACCAAAACTGATGGAATTGAGTCTGGAAATGGTTTCCTGCCTCACCGTCCGAACGGGAGTGCGTCGGATTCTTTTCGCACGGTAACGTCGTCTCCACCATGACATGGGAGTCGCTGTTCGCCCGCGCTGCCGAGTACGAGACGACCGACGCCGACATCTCCGAGGCGCTCCGCGCTCGCCGAGGTGGCGATGACTGACACCGACCCCGCACCGACGCGCGTCGTCGCCGACGCAGACGTCCTCGCGTCTGACCTCCTCGTCGGCGGTGCATCCCGCGACGCTCTCGACCATCTCCGCCGCCACTCGTGGACGACGCTCGTCGCCAGTGAGCAACTCCTCGACGATGCAGAAGCCACCATCGCGACGCTCGCAGACGAGTCACTCGCCGCCGACTGGCGTGACAAAGTCGAAGCGTGGGTCGAACTCGTGGAACATCCCGAGGGCGACCAACCCGCGCTCGCGTCCGCGTATCGCGGTGGGGCGATGCACCTCCTCACGTTCGACGACCGACTAACCTCTGCGAAGGCCGGTGCAGCACTCGGCGGCCGATTCCCGGTCAGTATCCGCCACCCACAGGCGTTTGCGACGCTGTTCGCTCCAGAGAGTCTGTACGCAGAAGTTGCAGACGACGAGTATCCCGGCCCGGACCGCGACCCGCGGGCGTGACGACCCGCGAAACTACGCCGCCAGCACCAACTGTGTCACGGCGTAAATCGCGATGACCGTCACCAGACCGAATCCGACTGCAACGCCGATGCTCTCCGAGGCCCCCTGAAAGAACACCGCGATGGCGGCGAAGACGGCGATTCCATACCCACCTGCGGCACCGGCGGCGACGACCGTCGTTCGGTTCATGAGTCCCTCTACGGGCCGAACAGTCGTGGTTCCGACCCCTCGCAATGATGGTCGTTGACGGGTACTGCTGGTTCGTCCGTTATCGCTCGACGGCACAGCCCAACGCTTCGAGCTTCTTCGTGGCTACTGGGACATCTTCCTCTTTGACGAGAACGTGGTCGGTCGAATACGCAGAGATGGCGAATATCGAGATATCTTCGTCGGCGAGCGCGGTTGCCACCGCCGCGAGAAACCCGACGAGTTCGAACGGGAGGACCATCTCGAATGTGAGGCGCTTCCACCCGGGTTCCGATTCGATGACGTTCTCGCCGCTGACGGTTCCCGCTTCGGCAACCACCGTCGTCTCGTTCTCGTCCTGAATCGTCGCAAACGCGGCCGACTCCGGATGTTCGGTCTTGTAGACGGTGTACGTCTCGTCGGAGACGGTGACTGTGCCGCCGTCGAGGAACTCGGTGGGATTCATACAGAGAGTGTCGCACCTGTCTGTGTAAACGATACGTTCGGTGCCTGCTTCTGCTCCTGTGTGGCGGTACTCGTGAACCACATTGGTCACCAAATGAAACCCCCGGTCACCATACGAATCCCTCTGTCAGCAAGCGCACAAATGGACGAACGTCGACAGCGGGCTGGTTTGGCACGCTCCAATTGAAAGAAATTGGTCGACACCGTCGTCCAATGTTGAATGTCCTCGAATATTGTGCGAATCATTATGCGTTCAGAAAGCAATCTTTCGATAGGGGTGAACAAATGATGAGTTCCATCTCAGAACGTTCCAATCAGTACATGTTGAAGTGGCCGCTCCTGTTCGCGGTCGCGATTATCGTCGGCAAGACGGTCATCGAAACGGCTGGCGTCATCGCCGGTGGGGCGGTCGGTCTGCCCGAACCGGCACTCCCTGTCATCGCGCTCCTGCTCGCGTCGGCCATCGCCCTCGGCCTCGTCTGGTGGTCCGGGTGGTGGCGTGACTCCGGCTTCGTCACGACCGTGCGAAATCTCCCTGCTCTGACGGTGCCGTTCCTTCTCCTGTTCCCCATCGTGATTTACTTCGGGGTGGTCGAGATTGACGGCCCAGTCTTCGGGTTCCTCCTCCTGCTGTTCTTCCTCACCGGATTCTCCGAAGAGGTGTTCTACCGTGGATTCCTCCTCCGATTGTTCCTGCCGCGCGGCCGGGTCTACGCGGTGGTCGTCACGGCGGTCCTGTTCGGGCTGAGCCACCTGCCGCAGTTGCTTCAGGGGTTGACACTCACCGACAACGCCATCCAAATCGCTCAGGCCATCATCTTCGGCCTGCTCTACGGGGCTGTCCGCCTCCGAATCGACAGCATCTGGCCGCTCGTGTTCATGCACATGCTATTCGACGTGACCGCTGCGATAGGTGGGGTGTTCGGGCCCACCGCGGTCCGGACCATCTCCGACATCCCGCTCGCCCTCTGGCTGGTCATTCTCGTCCCGAGTCTCATCGCGGCGGGCTACTACCTCTGGAAGCCGAGTACGGCGACAATCGACGGCCATCCAATCTCCGAACAGCCCGAACCGATAGTCGGTGATGTAGCGCGACCGGGATAATCGCTCGACGGACGCTTCGCGCCCGACGAGGCATACCTCGCTCACTCTGTTCGCTCGCTATACTTCTGGAAATCGTAGATTTCCAACGTTTGCTTCGCTACCGCTCAGCAAACCACGTCGCAAACTTCGCTAGCGCCCGCCCGCGGTGCGAGATACTGTTCTTCTCTTCGGTGCTCATCTCGGCCATCGTCTTGCCGTCGTGTTCGAAGATCGGGTCGTAGCCGAACCCTCCCTCGCCACGCGGTGGGACGATACGGCCGTTGATGACGCCTTCGAACAGTTTCACGGGGAGCGCTTCGGTCTCTTCTGCACTCTGTTCGGCACCGCGGGCGGCCGCGACGGTCCGGTCGTCTTTGTCCACGGGGTCGGGACTCGCTTCGAACGGTTCGCCGTCACAGTACGCGAGGACGCACCGGAAGGACGCGCGACGGGGTTCGTCGAGTTCGGCGGCGGCGAGTCGATAGACTGCCTCGACGCCGAGTGTGTCTTCGACGTAGGCGGAGTACGGCCCGGGGAAGCCCTCGAAGCCGTCGATAAAGAGACCGGCGTCGTCGACCAGTACGGGTTCGCCGGCGTAGCGGTAGGCTTCACGGGCGCCGTGGGCCGCGATGGGGCCGAGTTCGGAAGCCTGCACCTCGGTGTAGTCGAAGTCGAGTTGCGTGACGTCGTCGTCGAGATAGTCGAGGGCCTCGCGGACCTTGCCCTCGTTCGTGGTGACGTACCGGAGCATACCCGCCCATCTGCGGGCGGGCGTCGAAAAGTCGTCGGTGTGTCGTGCGCGTTAGTCGACGATGACTTCCACGGGGCCATCGTCGGCTTCTGCTGCTTCTTCTTTCTTCTCGCGGCTCTGGCGCTCGTTCCAGAGGAGGCCGCCGGCGACGAGGAGGACGAGCCACGAGCGCCAGCTCGCGAGGTTCAGCGTGTAGCCGATGCCGAACGGCTTCTCGACGAGCATGCCTTTACCCGGTTGCCAGTACGACGACAGGAGTCGCCCCGCGCTCGGGCGCTCGAAGTTGTAGGGGATGCCGAAGAGCGTTCCACTTTGAGGTTTGTCTGCCATACGAGACAGGTACGCCCGCTGACGATAAATCATTTTGGCCTTCCGACCAGTTTCGGTGGAGTGCCCCACCGACTCGCTTTCTCGGACGATTACCGGTACCGCCCGCGCGACTCGACTTGCCGGAGGCGAGCGATGACTTCTGGTGACCCGACAGATTCGTAGCCTGCTTCGAGCGCGTCGACCAGCGGCGCGGCGTCGTCCGCGGTGCCTTCGACGCTCTGGGCGAACACGTGGAGGTCCATCGCGTGGTCTTCGACGTGACCAGTGTGGTATCCGAGTCCGAAGTCGATGAGGTGGACTTGCGTCTCTCCGTCGGGCCCGGTCCCGACGCGGACGTTCCGAGTCGTCGGGTCGCCGTGGACCATGCCCGCCTCGTGGATTCGCGCGAGGTACTCGCCGACGATGCGAACCGCCTCTGGTTCGAGTCGTTCTGCGAGGTCTGCGTCGCCGACTTTCTGGAAGGTGATGACACCTTCGACGGGGTCGATGTCGTGGATGATGGGCGTCCGAACGCCGGCGCGGCGGGCGTCACTCACCAACCGTGCTTCGGCCTTCGTCCGCTCTCTGCGGAGTTTGTCGTCGAGTTCCGGGTGTCGGTACGTCTTCGGGACACGGCGCTTCACGACGTCGTCGGCGCCGATGTCGACTGTCGCTTCAGCCCCACGAATCTCACCGTCGTCTGTGTAGGCACGAGCGACGGATTCGTCGGTGCCGCGCCACGTCACGTCGACCTGGTCGGGGCGGAAGTTCGGGTCGACGGCGGAGTCTTCGACTGGGAGCGTGTCGCCCGCGGCGAACATCCGCGCGCCGCAGAGGGCAATCATCCCGGCGTTGTCACCGAGGAACCGCGGTTCGGGTGCGTGGAATTTCGCGCCGCGCTGGTCGCACATCTCGGCGAGCATCTCGCGAAGGCGAGCGTTGTTCCCGACGCCGCCGCCGAGAACGAGTTCGTCCGTCCCCGTGAGCGAGAGCGCGCGTTCGGCGACTTCCGTGAGCATGCCGAAGATGGTCTCTTGCAACCCGGCGGAGATGTCTTCGACGGGTGTGCCGGCGTCCGCTTCGTCCTTCGCGGCGCTCATGATGCCCGAGAACGAGAAGTCCATCCCCTTGACGACGTACGGTAAATCGACGTACTCGCCGTCTTTGGCAGCCGCTTCGACTTTCGGGCCGCCGGGGTGTTTCCACCCGACGTGGCGGGTGAACTTGTCGATAGCGTTGCCCACGCCGGTGTCCATCGTCTCGCCGAGGACGCGGTACCGGCCGTTGTGGTAGCCGAGCAGGTGCGCGTTCGCGCCCGAGGCGTTCAGACAGACGGGTGACTCGAACCCAGACTGGTAGCGCCCGATTTCGAGGTGAGCGACCATGTGGTTGACGCCGACGAGTGGGACGTCGAGCGTCTGGGCCACAGACCGGGCCGCAGTGCCGACGATACGGAGACACGGACCGAGCCCCGGCCCGCGAGAGAACGCTACAGCGTCGACGACAGGGCCGTCACCGTCGTGTCGCTCGGCGGCGTGGCCGAGCGCGACTTCGACCACTTCGGGGATGGCACTGCCCATGTGTTCGGCCGCCTCGCGCGGGTGGATGCCGCCGCTGTCCGGCTGGTAGGGGTTCGATTCGATGAAGATGTGGTCTGCAGAGGGGTCCGGTGTTCGGTCGGTCCCCACGCGGAGGGCGTCGGGGTCGTCCGTCTCGAAAACCGCTGCGCTCGCGGCCCAAGCAGTACCTTCGATTCCGAGAATGCGCATCGAGAGTCGGTTGAAAACGGCGATTCGAAGCCGAGTTTAGGCCTCTTCGGCCTCGACTTCGGCGTCGGTAATCTTGTTGCGTTCGAGCATGTGTTCCTGTTCGACGTCGCGGGCGAACTCGGGGCTCTCGTAGACCTTCGCGTAGCCAGCGGTCTTGCGCATGCCGAACTTCGTGTCGAGTTCGTGGACGACGACTTCGTCAGAGTCCTTGTTCAGCTTGGCCGCGAGAGAGTCGCGAACCGACAGACGGGAGGGCGTCGCTTCCTCGTGGACGATCTCGAAGCGAACGTCCGAGCGGTGCAACATGGGGTTCTCCTCCTCGGAGATGATTTCGATTTCCATGGTTAGTTACCCGTAATTGCCCGCGAAGCAAGTAAAAGGATTTCGAAGGGAGAGGAGAGTCCGCTAGTCAGGCCTCGATAGGGGCAAGAACCGTCTCGGTATCGCCGTCGAATTGGAAGAGCAGGTCGCGCATCTCCGTCTTGGCCGCCTCGTCGACGGTGATGCGGACCATTCCCTCGTCTGGTTGGCCGTACACGACAGTCGACCCGAGTGGTGCGGCGAGAACCGCAGGAAGCGTCGCGAGGTCCTCTTCGCCGTCGACGAGGAGGGTCGTCGGTCCGTCTGCGGCGAGTGCGTCGACGAGTGCCGCGACGAGGTCACGCGAAATCGTGCCCGGTTCGTTGGTGACCTCGACGAGGCGACCCGTCTCGACCGCGCGACGAATCTCGTCGCTGACGGCCTCTCGCTTGGTCTTGCCGTCGACGACTGCGACGTCCGGCGGTCGCTCGGCGCGACGGAGGTAGAAGGTGACGACGTCGCCGACGGCGACGAGTGGTGCGTTCGTCTCCTCGCTCGATGCGTCTGCGAGGAGTGCCTCGGCGTCCGTGTAGACGGGGCCGAACGGCTCTTTGAACGCTGCGCGGAGCGCCGTCGGCAGGGTGAGCATTCTCAGCGGACCTTGAGGGCGTAACCGCCGGGTTCGGTGACTTTCATCTCCGTGGCGATTTCGCTCTGTTCGGGGTGGGTGATGACGACGTAGCCCGCCCAGTCTTCGGTGAGACTGCTCGACCCGCAGTTCTCACACGTCTGTTTGTCGGGTTCGTTGACGAAGTGACACTCTCGGCAGGCGAGGCGCTTCTTCGCCATCAGTTACCCTCCGCCGAGGCCTCGCTCTGCTGGCGCTTCTTCTCGAGCCAGCCGTGCTTGCCGAGCCCCGGCTGTTTCGCGGTGAGGCCAATCTTCGAGTCGCGCGGGTTGCGCTCGTCGATACTCTTCGTGACGATGCGGGCGCGGACCTCGTCGTCCACGGCGAGCGTCTGGTTGGACTCGGTCGACGCGAGCTGCTGGTTCTCGCCGTCGTAGGCGAGGTATTCGTCGGAAATCTGCGAGACGTGGAGCAGTCCGTCGACCGGTCCGATGCCGACGAAGGCACCGAACTCGACGACTTCGACCACGATCCCGTCGACGACCTCCTGCATGTCTGGGTCGTAGGTGATCGCGTCGAACTCGGCTTCGTAGTAGACGCCGGGGCGGTTGGGCAACACGGTGCCCTCACCGATGTCGTGGACGTTCACGACGCTCACGACGCTTCCAACGTCTTCGTCCATCCGTCCTTCCAGTTTGTCCTGCAACAGTCGCTTGACCCGCTCGGGCGTCACATCGCCCAGGTGGCGTGGCGGGACTTCGACTGTGTCTTTGAGTCGTACCCGTTTGTACATAGTTTCGTTAAGGTTCCGTGACCGCCAGTGTGGCGTGCCCCCGGATGCCGATGACGGGAATCCCGCATTCGAGCACCCTGTCACGGAGGGGCTTGTCGTTCGTGACGACGTAGTCCGTCTCGCCCGATTCGGCGAGTTCGACGATTGCGTCGTCGGCGTACGATTCCTCGGTTTCGACCGCACGGCACCGAGTCGCTAGGTCCACACCCACGCTCGCGGCGATGGCCTCGGTCCCGCCGCCCGTCGAGAGCTTCTCCAGCTCGTCGAGGACGGCCGTGGGGACGACGAGGTCCGCGTCGGCCGCGAGTAACCGGTCGAGTTCGTCGAACACGCGAACGTCGAGTTCGACCGGCATCATGAGTGCGTTCGTGTCCATAACGACTACGGTGGCGGTCACGTCACTTGAGCGTCCCGATACCGATGAGGCGCCAGCGAGCGCCAACACGACGGTTGATTGCTATCTTCGCACCCTCTGCCGCACAGACTGGGCGCTTGAGCTTAACTTCTGCCTCGCCGCTGCGCGCACTCGTCACCGCACCGACGGTGGTCGCGGTGCCGACGGTGAGCATCAGCGGTTCGCCAGTCGAAATCTCGTCGACGCTGTCGTCTTCGCTGCCGACGACGCGGTCGAGCAGGTCCACGTCCATCGTGAACTCCTCGCGCGTCGGTGGGAGCGTGCCGGGCTTGCCGGCGACCTGTCCTGCGAGCGCGTCACCTTTCGTGACACTCGGGTCGAGGCCGGTTCCGACACCACAGAGACCACCGGGCTGGACTTCGTCGACCATGTTGCCGCCCGCTTGCAGCGACCGAATCTCGGTCGTGATGGAGCGCCACTCGGTCTGGCCTTCTTCGTCGACTTCGCGGCCGGGACGGAGTTCGAGTTCGTCGCCCTCTTCGAGTTTCCCGGCGACGACGCTGCCGCCGATGACGCCGCCCATGAGACCCTCCCAGGTCGTCCCCGGGCGGTTGATGTCGAAGCTGCGTGCGACGAACATTCGGCTGTCTTCGGTCTCGTCGCGGTCCGGGGTCGGGATGTTCTCCTCGATTGCCTCGATGAGAACGTCGAGGTTGACCTCTTGCTGGGCGCTGATGGGGACGATCGGTGCGTCTTCGGCGACCGTTCCCTTCACGAACTCCTTGATCTGTTCGTAGTTGTCGACCGCCCGTTCGCGGTCGACGAGGTCGACCTTGTTCTGCGCGATGACGATGTTCTCGATACCGATGATATCGAGCGCCATCAGGTGCTCTGCCGTCTGCGCCTGGGGGACATCTTCGGTGGCGCTGACGAGAAGAACGGCGCCGTCCATGATGGCCGCTCCAGAGAGCATCGTCGCCATGAGCGTCTCGTGACCGGGCGCGTCGACGAACGAGACGGTACGCAGGACCTCAGTTTCGTCGCCGTCTTCGGTCTCTTCTTCGACTGTGTAGCACTCCGGTGCATCGGCACCGGGAATCTTTCGGAACGTCGCGTCGGCGTAGCCGAGGCGGATGGAGATACCGCGCTTCATCTCCTCGGAGTGTTGGTCCGTCCACGACCCAGACAACGCCTGGACGAGCGTCGTCTTTCCGTGGTCGACGTGACCGACGAGTCCGATGTTCACCTCCGGTTGCTGTGGATTTTTCGTCACCATTGACCTCCTGAGAGTAATCTTGGGTAAACTTGGCCCCGAACGACTGATAAAGGTGCTGTTCTCGGAGCACTGGCGCTGTGGCTACGTCGGGCGGTCACACACAGCGTGGACCGATTCAGCGGCCAGTCCACCGTCGTGGGACTCGGAGTGCCCACACCGTCTGTCACTTCTGGTCGTGCTCCGACAGGAGCCTCACTCGACTGCCGTGACGAGCGACCGAAGCTCCTCGCGGTAGGCGTCTGGGGTGAGTCCGAGGTCGATATCGACCGACACCTCGATGGCCGAGGTGGGCTCTTTGGTCACGCCCAAATCGAGGTTCTCGCCGGGGTGTGCACCACCTGCGATGAGAATCGAGCCGTCGTGTTCCCACACGGCCAGGAGGCCGCTCACGCCGAGTTTCTTCCCGTCGATTTCTAGCTGTTTCTCCTCGGTCAGTGGGAACGTGATGCCTTCGAACGGGAACGCGGCGCTGTAGTTGGTCACTCGCGCAGTTTCGCCCGTCTCGACGGTCAGCGACCCCGACGACGCCTGTTCGATGTCTGTGAGGCCGGCAGACTCCAACTGCGATTCGAACTGTTCGCGCGCTTGTGTTTCGACCTGTTCGACCACTGGTCCCCGTGCTGCGTCAGGGAGCGTCGCCAGACTCGGGTCGAGCGTCACGCGCGTGGCGAAGAACATCGAGAACTGGCCTTCGGCCTGTCCGAGCGTCTTCTCTTTCAACTCGGTCGCCAGTTCGATGTCTTCGAAGACGAGCGTCCGAAACGCCGCCGAGACGCTCACTGGCCCGAACGACTGCTCGAACGCTGGGTCACGAGTCTGTTCGTCGACCTGTTCCCACCCGCCCTCGTCGAGTTTCGACTCTGGTACCTTCGGTGGGCCGCGCGCTGCGGTGGCCGTACTCCCAGAACTGCACCCTGCGAGACCCGCGAGTCCTGCACTCGCTGCCACGCCGAGGTAGGTCCGTCGCCCTAACCGCCTGTCTGCGTCGTCCTGCCCGGACATTACTCGGAATTGATTCGTCTTCGTTCAAATAGGTACGGGTGGACTGAATCTCTGATTCCAACGACTGTTCCGCCCCGAGAGCGAGATTTTTCACCGTCGCACTCTCAGTTCGTATCGTGCCCGCACCGGTCTCGTCGCCGTCGGAGTTCGCCTTCGAACTGGCACTCTGTGCCCACCTCGAACAGACGACAGACTGGCTTCCCGCCCGCCAACTCGGCGCGTCCGTCGCCTCGCCGGGGAGTCGAATCATCGATATCTGTGCCGTCGTCCCCGGCCCCGAATTCGACGACCGAACGCGCATCTCTGCACGCGACATCCCCGCGACGGCCATCGAGAGCGATGTCGGCGTCGGCCGTGCAGTCTTCTGGCGCGACGCGTTCGACTGTCACCCTGCCCGTGCCCGACGCGCGACAGACCGTGCCGTCGAGGCTGGCTTCCTCGAATCAGAACGTCGCCGCGGCCGAGAGTACGTCCGCCGTGCGACCCGCTACCCAGACGAGTGGTTCTCTCGCCTCGTCGGCATCGAGAACAAACCGGACCTCGGCGAACCCGGCGACCTCTTGCGGCAACTCCGTCTCGACGTGAGTCTCTCGCTCTTCGACGAAGTCGTCCTCGCCACGGAGAGTTACGTCACGGGCGCGCACCTGAACCGTATCCCAGAGGAGGTTGGCGTCTGGCGCTTCGACCCCGAGACGGGCGAGCGAGAAGTCGTCCGCGAGGCCGACACACTCGCCGCCGACGCAATCGGTGTCGAACCCGTCGAGTACGAATCGCTCCACACTGACGTCGCACTCGTCTCTCCTGCCGACAAACGAACCGCTCGCCTCCGACTCGCAGAACGCGCCTACGGAAAGGGCTGGCGGCGATACGACCTTCCGGGGTGCGCCCACGCCAGCGTCGATTCCGATGGCCGACCAGTCTGCGAACACTTCGGCCGCGTCGTCGACCCGGGGTCTGAGTGCGGAAGCACGTGCGGCGGATTCACGCCGGCAGATGCGCCAGCATTCGACCGAGAAGGACTCCGAGCGTCTCGAACTGGGTGGGTCGCAGACCCGCACGGCGTCGCTCGAAGACAGTCGGGTCTCGACCGCTTTTCGTAGACTATCGGGGACTCACTCTGCGTCGGCACGTTGCTCGACGGAACCCCAGTAAGTGACGAGCAATGCACCGACGATTGCGACGAGGACGACGAACCCGACGAACCCGACGATGTCTGTTTTCCCCGTCTCGACGTAGCCGATGACGAGGTTGAGCAGGCCGACGAGGATGCCCGCCACCATGAGATATCTGAACGCCGTGTCGCCAGCAATCGTTCGGAGGCTCATGTGCTGTCCCTCGTCGGTGCCGTGAGAAGCCAGAGACGGACTGTACCGAGCGATGTCGAGGGGAAGAACATGCCCTCTCTCGTCGCGCTGAGCGCAAAAATCTACTCACGAGAGACTGACTCTCTCGGTGTTCGGACCGTCTCTGGTTCTCCCTCGTTCGCCGCACTGCACCCAACACGTGACCTACAACTCGTACACTTCACCGTCAGTCGCCAACGGCTCTTCGAACGCCTCGTCCGGCGGGTAGTAGTGGGCGACGTGGACGAGGCGGGTCACGTCGGCGTTCAGGTCTTCGCCGAGCGAAATCGCTCCTTCTCTGGTCATGTGCTTCGTGCCGAACGTTCGCGGGACGCCGTTCTCGTCGAAGTCGTCGCCGCCGGCAGGGTGATACTCACACAGCGACGCGGGGACGATTGCCTCCGCGAGGAGAAGGTCGGGGTCGGCGAGGACCGCCCGCGACTCCTCGGGAATCGCATAGGTCGAATCGCCGGAGATAGAGAGTTTTGCACCCGTTTCGGGGTCTTCGATGGCGACGCCGTAGCACAGAAGCGGCGGGTGGACGACGGGGACGAACGTCACGTCGAACCCGCAAGTGCGGAACGATTCGAGGGGCGTCTGGTCGTGAACGTCGATACGGTCTAAGTAGTCGAACTTCGAGCGAATCGTGTCCGCGACGCTCTCGTCGGTCAGCGGGTCGACTTCGTCTGTCGCGTGCACGTCGAGGTGGTCGAGCAGGCGGTAGACGTTGCCGAGGCCGTCTAAATGGTCGAAATGGATGTGGGTAACCAGGGCCGCGTCGGGAAGCGGCGTCTCCTGTGTGAGAAACTGGTGGCGGAAGTCGGGACTGAAGTCCACGAGGAGCGATTCGTCTGTTCGCTCGTTGTAGACGTGGACCGAGAAACGCGTCCGCTCGATGCCGCGCTCGCGGGCCTCGCGACAGGTGTCGCAGTCGCACCCGACAGTCGGCGTGCCGGTCGTATCGCCCGTCCCGAGGAGGGTCACACGCATTGGTGAGAAGTCAGAGACGGCGGGGCTTAAGGGTGGGTGGACCGCGGTGGCGAGTTACTCGTCTTCTGTCTCCCGGTCAACTACCTGGAGCGCGTCGGCTGAATCGGTCCGACTGACTGCCAACGACGGGGGTAGAAAGTAGGTGGTCGAGATTACTGCGCTGCGCCGGCGTCCTTCTGCGTCTCGCCTTCGTGTTCGTCGGCGTGGTCGTGGTCGTGGTCGTGATCGTCGTGACTGTGGTCGTGTCCATCGCCTGACCCGGCGACGAGTTCCGACGAGTCCGACATCATGTCGAGGTTCTTCAGGTTGTCACGCTCTTCGAAGTCGGCGACTGCTTCGAGCAGGTCGTCCTGTGTGAGTTCCATCCGCTCTTCGGTGAGGGCTTCGAGGACGGCCTCACGAAGCACGAGTCGGAGGTCAGAACCGGTGAGCCCTTCCGTCACGTCGGCGATGGCCTCGGGGTCGAACTCGTCGATTTTCATCCGGTTCGTGATGACGCGCAGGATGTCCGCGCGCATGCCACGGTCCGGTTTGGGGAAGTTGACGATTTCGTCGAAGCGCCGCCACGCAGCGGAGTCGAGCTGGTCGGGGTGGTTCGTCGCCCCGATGAGGATGACCTCGTCGCGAATCAGCGAGATGTCGTCGATGCTCTTCAAGAGTGTGTTGACGGCGCGCTTGAGCGCGGCGTGTTCGTCCGACCGCCGGGTCTTGGCGACCGAGTCGAACTCGTCGATGAAGAGGATACACGGCGAGAGTCGCTTGGCGACTTCGAACGTCTTCTCGACGTTCTTGGCCGTCTCACCGAGGTACTGACTCGTAATCATCGAGAGTTTGACCTCGACGAAGGGGAGTCCGAGTTCGTGTGCGAGGGCACGGGTGACGGTCGTCTTCCCGGTTCCCGGCGGACCGACGAAGAGAATCTTCCCAATCTCACGGAGGCCAATCTGCGCGAGGTACTCGCGGTGTTCGATGGCCTTCATGAGCTTGTGAATCTCGCCTTCCTGGTCGGTCGTGAGCACGAGGTCTTCGAGCGTCATCTCGATTTCCTCGGGTGCGCGGACCTGCACGAGGTCGAGCATCTCTGCGTCTTCCTCGTCGTCGAAGTACTCGTCGAGGAGGCTGTCTATCCACACGCGGTCGGCGTGGATCGGTCGCGTGTGGTCTCGTGCCTCAGCGTGTGTCACGTCCACGTCGTCGCGGTCTTCGACCGACTTCGCAATCGTCGGGTTCGTCACCAACTGGTCGTGGTCGGCACGTTTGACGAACCACTCCAGCGCCATCTCGGGTTGCGTCAGCGAGAGGCGGCCAGAGAAGTCCTCACGTTGGGTGAACATGAGGTCCGAAATCGCGTCCCAAGGGTGTTCGACTCCTGTCGCCTTCCGCGCAATCGTGTCGGTTACCACGAGCGGTCGCTCGATGCCGCCCGTCGACGAATCGTCGTCATCGGCGGCGTCTGCCCAGAAGACACGCCGATACCGCGGGGGAAGGTCGTTCTCGTCAAGCGTTCGGTCGTCGGTGTAAAGGTGGGCCGTCAGCAGAAATTCGACAACCTCGAGCGCCCGTTCACTCATCCGCGAAGGATTGCCGGGCGAGACGCATAAGAGCGTCGGACTGCGCGTCACCGCGTGTTGGGGGTTACCAGCACTCTCTATCCACGATTGCGCTGGGAAGCTGACGAAACGACGGGGTCGAGTCGGCGTTCGCGCCTCGACACTCGGTGTTTTTACCGCTGGTTTCCCACAGACTCACAGGTGATGAGGTGTCGAAACAGGTGAGAAACCCCGTCTCGTCTACGTGTATGCGCTGTGCGGTCGGCTGTGGTCTCGTCGAAACCGCTCACGAGCACGGCCACGGTCTCGAAGCGGCCCGTGGTGACCCAGCGAACCCAGTGACTCACGGGGCGGCGTGTCGCCGTGGCATCCGAGAGACTGTGCATCCGACTGGTGAGCGACTCACCCAGCCACTCGTCAGAGACGGTGGCGAACTCGTCCCAACTTCGTGGCCGGATGCGCTGTCGCGGGTCGGCGAGGCCATCACCTCCGCGATGGCGACTACCCCAGACGACGTCGCGATACTCGGCAGCGGGCAACAGACGAACGAAGCGGCGTACCTCCTCGGAAAGCTCGCCCGCGCCGGAATCGGGACTCGTCACTACGACGCGAACACGACGCTGTGTATGGCGAGTGCCGTCACCGCGTACTACCGGGCGTTCGGGAGCGACGCACCGCCACCAACCTACGAAGACATCCCCGAAGCCGAGACGCACCTCGTCTGGGGGGCGAATCCCGCGGTCGCACACCCCGTGTTGTTCCGGTGGATTCGCCAGTCTGCTGCCGACGGCCGACTCATCGTGGTCGACCCCGTCGAGACGAAGACGGCCGCCGCCGGGGACGAACACGTCTCAGTCGAACCGGGTGCTGATTTCGAACTCGCGCGCGCCATCCTCGCGCACCTCGTCACGACCGACCGAATCGACGAGTCGTTCGTCGACGCCCACACGACCGGATTCGACGCAGTAGTCGAGACGCTCCCAACGGTCGACGACGCCGCGGCCGACGCAGGCGTCTCGCTCGAAACTGTCGAGTTACTCGCCGATGCACTGACCGACTCGACGCTCGTCTACTGGGGCATGGGCGTCAACCAGAGCGTCCGCGGCACGGCGACGGCAGGCGCACTCATCGACCTCTGTCTCGCGTCCGGAAATCTCGGGCCGGGGACAGGCCCGTTCTCTCTCACCGGGCAGGCGAACTCGATGGGCACGCGCGTCTGTTCGTCGAAGGGAACGTGGCCGGGCCATCGCCCCTTCGACCATCCCGACCACCGACAGGTGGTGGCAGACGCGTGGGACATTCCCGTCTCCGCACTCCCGGACGACTCGGGACCCGGACCCGTCGGCATCCTCGACTCCTCGCCGTCGGTCGTCTGGACAGTGGCGACGAATCCAGTCGCTGGGATGCCAGCGGCCGACCACGTCCGCGAACGTCTGGACGACGCGTTCCTCGTCGTGCAGGACGCGTTCCGGACCGACACCGTCGAACTCGCGGACGTTGTACTCCCGGCCGCGACGTGGGGCGAGACTGACGGGACGACGATGAACATGGAACGGACGGTTTCGCGTGTCCGTGCAGCCACCGACCCACCCGCTGACGCCCGGTGCGACCTCGACATCGTCGCCGACGTCGCCGCACGAGTCGCGCCCGGACTGCTCCCCGAATCGCCGGTCGACGCGGCGGCAGTGTTCGACGAGTTCGCCGCGCTCACGGAGGGGACGAACGCAGACTGCTCGGGTCTCTCGTACGCCCGACTGGACGACGAACACGCCGTCCGGTGGCCCGCACCCGACCCAGACACTGCTGGAGTCTACCGATATTACGATGCCAACACCGGGTCGTGGTCCTTCCCGACGCCGTCTGGAACGGCGCAGTTCAGCACGCTCGATGGTGGTCCCCTCCCCGAACCGACAGACGCCAACTACCCGTTGACTCTTACGACGGCACGTGGCCCGGACGACTACAACACCGCCGTTCGCTCCCGTGGGGACGACACTCGCTCTGACCTCGTCGCTCGCGTTGCTCCCGAGACGCTCGAAACCTACTGCGACGCTGTCGTGGACGGCTCAGAGGGAGCGAGAGCCATACTCGAATCTCGTCGGGCATCCGTCACCGTGACGCTCGCCCCCGACGATGCAGTCCCGCGTGGACTCGTCTGGCTCCCTATCCACCACCCGGCGATGAACAGACTGACGACTCCGGCGGTAGACCCCGAATCGAACGAACCGAACTTCAAGCAGTGTGCAGTCCGGTTTCGTCGTCTCGAACGGTCGTAACTCGTCTCTCGCTCCCTCGAAAAAACTCTTGACGACGAGTTGTGGGTTCTAAACTATTTATGGTGTTCGAACTCTGATGTTGTGGCATGTCAGAGCCAGTCATTGTCGCCGCGTACCGTACCCCCTTCGGGAAAGCAGGCGGCGTCTTCGCAGACGTTCGAAGCGAAGACCTGTCTGTCGCCCTCATCGACCACATCCTCGACGAACACGACGTCGACGCCGACGAGGTAGAGGACCTGATGTGGGGCGTCGCACAACAACGCACCGAACAGGACAACAACGTCGCTCGCGTCATCGCCCTTCTCTCTGAACTCGGCGAGGGCGTCCCCGCGACGACCATCAACCGCTGGTGTGCCTCCTCGATGCAGTCTATCATCTCCGCATCGGACGCCATCGCCGCCGGCAACCGCGAGTGCATCATCGCGGGCGGGGTCGAGAGCATGTCCCGGATTCCGATGGACGGCGACTCCTACCAGCACCTCCACCCTGAACTGAGCGAGCGCTACAACCTCTTCCAACTCCAGATGGGGATGACTGCCGAGAAGGTCGCAGAAGAGTACGAGGTCTCCCGCGAGGCCCAAGACGAGTTCGCCCTTCGGAGTCACCAGCGTGCCGCCGAGGCGACCGACTCCGGCCGCTTCGACGACGAAATCGTCCCCATCGAGACCGAGGATGGCGTCGTCACCGAAGACGAAGGCATCCGCCGCGACACCTCGCTGGAAGTCCTCGGCGGCCTCGACCCGGCGTTCTCCGGCAGTGGCTCGGTCACCGCAGGCAACTCCTCGCAGATTACCGACGGCGCGGCCGCCGTCCTCGTAACCTCCCGCGAGTTCGCCGACGAACACGGCCTCGACGTCCTCGCCTCCGTCGGCACGAACAACGTCGCCGGTGTGGACCCAACGGTCATGGGCATCGGCCCGGTCCCGGCATCACGTGGACTCCTCGAACGCGCCGGCAGCAGTATCGAGGACTACGACCTCGTGGAGATCAACGAGGCGTTCGCGAGTCAGTGTGAGTACTCCCGCCGCGAACTCGGCATCGACGAAGACAAACTCAACGTCAACGGCGGCGCAATCGCCCTCGGCCACCCACTCGGTGCGTCGGGTGCCCGCCTGCCCGTGACGCTCATCCACGAGATGGTCAAGCGCGACGTTGACCGTGGTCTCGCCACGCTCTGTGTCGGGTTCGGACAGGGTGCGGCAATCGAGTTCAGTCGGTAAGGACCGACGCAACTGAGTTTTTGGTCCAGATTTTTCGGGCTGTGCGGTAGCGGTTTCACAAAAAAGCGGCTGGTTGCTGCAGCCTTCGAATCCAGTCGGTCGGACCCGATTCCCCCGTTTCGGGTCCTGAACTCAACTGCTGGGTGACAGGCCGTCCCACAAACCTGTTCTGGCGCCAGCGGGGGAGCCAATCGCACCCAACCAATTCGTCACCACCGGGTCGGGCACCCCGGTCAGATGACTTGCCGGTGTTTTCTGTCAGAGGCACTCCGGCCTCGAAGGGTATGGTTACACCGCTGTTCAACTCGTCGCCTAATATGTTCGGTATGCGAATCGCCCTCCTCCGACTTTACGAGTGCTGAAGGACGACGTGTCGTGCGTATACCGGCACGTCCAGTTGCGTCTCTCGCTCGCCGAACACGTACGTCGCGTGTACTGTCCTCGGCGTCGCCGCGACGAGCGTCTCGAACGCGACGCCAGTCTCGTGGACGAGGTTCCCGTCCCAGTCGTAGGTTTCGACCGATTCGACGACTGCGGCCGACCGTTCGCCCTCTACTCTGCTGGAGACCCCGCCGCTAATCGAGCGAGGGTCTGCCACATCCAGTTCCGTCCGGACGTGGTCGGCAGCGGCACGTGCGGCCGCGAAGGTACACCGACGCGCTGCCCATTCCGTGAACGGAAGCGTGTCGTAGACTGCCTCACGCTCAGGTTTCTCTCCTGCTTCGACTGCCTCGTGGTTCGTGTGCCGCCACGCGGAGACGTAGCGGATGGTGTCGTTTTCCGGGATGTACGCGATGTTTTCGCGGTCTTCGACCTCTCGTACGGTGACTTCGGCGTCGCTCTCGCCACGAACTGGTCCCTTGCCGTCCGGGAGGGAAGCTGTGTTTCCGCCCGACCCACCGCCGGCTTCGGCACGTTGGACGGCGTTCGAACCGTCGGCTAAACAGCCACCAATGAGGGGGATAGGAAGTGCTGTCCCGGCCGCGACGAGGACCCCGCGACGTTTCATGTAAGTGAGTTTGAAAATTCGAAGTATATGTTTTCTGGAGGCGAGAAGAGCGGACTGTTTTCAGTCGTCCGCTGGCGCCGCTCCACTCACGCCGTCGACTGCCGATTCCGGCACGACACCGTCCTCACTCCACCCGCGAATCTCGTAGTACTTCGAGAGCGCGTGCGGGAAGCCGGGGATGTCGAACGGAAGCACGTCGTCGCTCCGGTCGAACCCGCGCTGGTTGTTGAAGTGGCGTTCGAGGGTGACGATGCGTTCGCCGATGTCCTGGAGGTGGTCGTAGGTCGTGTCGAACAGGAGACCAAGCAGTTCCTCGTCGATGAAGTCGCGGGAGAACTTGCAGACGACGCCGCTGTCGAGGACGGCGTTGTGGTTCTCTTTCTCCACGAGACGCTGTGGTTTCCCGTCGAATCCGTTCGGCGGCATCGCCTTCGACTTGTGCACGTAGGGGTACTCGATGGCGTAGAACGAGGCGTACATGTGGTCGGCCCCGCGGTTCGAAGTCGCAAAGGAGAGGCCCTGTCCGTGGAGATGGCGGCCGTCGTGTGCCGGGAACTCCATGCCCTTGACCGTCCAGTCGGTGACGCCGAGTTCGTCGGCGACACGGTGGGTTCCCTCTGCGAGCAGGTCGCCGACGCCCTCGCGGTAGCCGATTTGTTCGACCAGTTCGTGGATGAGGTCGACGTTGCCGAACTCGTCTTCGGCCATCAGGTAGGCCGCGATGGTGTCGCCGGCGGAGATGGTGTCGAGGCCGAGGCGGTCACACAACTCGTTGGACTTCATCACGGCGACGACGTCGTCGACGTCACAGTTCGACCCGAAGGCCATCGACGTCTCGTACTCGGGGCCTTCTGTCTCGATGCCCGACTCCTCGTCGCGCGTCGGGAGTTTGCACGCGAAGGCACACTGCGAACAGGTTCCCTTCTTGTACTTCTTCGACTCCACGGCGTCGCCGTTGATTCCCTCGATCCCGTCGAACTGACGTTCGGTGAAGTAGCGCGTCGGGAGGGCCTCGACGGAGTTCGCGTAGTCGGCGCCGGCGTTCGTGCCCTGTCGCTTCATCGTGTGGTCCGAGGTCGCAGCGTTGCGGTGGACGTCCATCGTCTCGCTGGGGAACTCGAGTTCCACGCCGGGGGCGGCGTCGCCCGCGAAGGTGACCACTTTGAGGTTCTTCGCGCCCATGACCGCGCCGAGGCCGCCGCGGCCGAACGCGCGCGATTCGGTCGTCATCACGCACGCGAACCGGACGAGATTCTCACCAGCCGGTCCGATGCAGATGAGTTGCTCGGCGTCGAGACCCCACTCTTCCTCGGCGTACTCGGTGACTGCAGGAACTTCCGCGCCGTCGAGTTCGGGTACTGGCTCGAATTCGACACCGTCTGGTCGGACGTGAACTGCGAGCAGTTCGTCCGCCTCGCCGGTGAACTCGATGGCGCTGTAACCTGTTCCGACGAGGTGTCGTGAGAGGAACCCGCCGGCGTTCGACGAGACGATGCCGTTCGTCAGCGGTGAGACGCCCGTCAGGTTCACCCGGCCGGTGAAACTCATCCGAGACTGTTGCATCGGTCCTGCAGCGAGAACGAGTCGGTTCTCCGGTCCGAGCGGGTCGGCGTCGAACGGAACGCTGTCGTGGACGAGTTTCGTGGCGACGCCCCGTCCGCCGAGGTACGATTCGAGAATGTGGTCGATATCGCTCGTGTCGGCCGTCCGTGCCCCGAGGTCGACCGAACACAGCGGGCCCTCCGTGTGTCGCATGGTCGTCCTTAGACGACCTAGTGAATAATCGTTAGTGTCGGTGCCATTCACGCGATTCGTGTTCGGCGTGCGTCACGAGCCCTGTATAGTTCGGCCAACTATAATGAACGTACATGCATCTTTCGTCACGTTCATACTGGAGAGGTGAAGACTAGTCTGACGATGAATCTCTCGACGACTGTACTGACAGGGGTGGTTATGGTTCTCGCTGCGGCCGGTGCCGCGTCGGTGGGAGTCGTTCCGAGACCCGACCTCGGAGCACCTGTCTGGTACGTACTCGTCGCGCTTACGGTGGGATACTGGGCCGTCTTTCTGCGGTGGGCCCGACGTTCTGCGAACTAAAACGGTCGGCGAGGACGGTGACTATTCGGGGTGGACGAGTCTCTCTGCGGTGCGGACGGCGTCGCGCCCACCGATGATAGTGATACGGTCACCCTCCTGCAGGGTGAAGTCGGCGTCGGGGACGTTCGTGTCGCCGTTTCGGGAGACGAGCGCGACGAGACAGCCACTCGGGAGTTCGGGGCCGACTTCGCGGATGGTCCGCCCGATGAGGCTCTCGGCGGTGACTTCGACTTCTTGCACGTCGCCCGAGCGGCCGATTTCGCCCATCCAGTTGGACATCGTCGGGCGCTCGATGTAGTTGTCCATCGCCTGTGCGGTTGCGATGGTCGACGAGATGGTCCGGACGCCGAGTTCTTCGAACGCATCCACGTTGTCCGGGTTGTTCGCCCGTGCGAGCACGTTCTCCGGTTCGAACTTCGAGTTCGCGAGTTGCGAGACGAGCAAGTTCACGTCGTCGTCACCGGTGGCGGCGACGACGACTTTGGCGTTGCCGGCGCCCGCCGACCGGAGGACGTCCGTGTCGGTGCCGTCACCGTGATGCACGGTGAACCCTAGATTTCGGGCGGTCTGGACTACTTCCTGGTTCTCTTCGATGAGAACCACGTTCTCTCCACGGTCTTCGAGGCGTTCGGCGAGCGCACGGCCCACCTTCCCGCCTCCGATTACAAGTACACGCATTGGTATGACGTCGAGGTATTCTGCTATTTGGCGAGCGAGTCCGGCCTCGAAGAGGACAGTCATGAGGATGACTAAGAAGACTGTCCCGACGAGAACCGAGGCACTCTCGTTCAGGACGGCGGCCTGTTGGGTCATCCCTTCGGCGGCGAGTCGCGTCGCTTCCTCACGGAAGGCGATGGCGAACAGGGTCGCAACCGACGCTGGGATAATCCCGCGCGGGCCGACGAAGCTCATGAAGAGCTTCTCTCCTCTGGTGAAGCGGTCACCCGCCGTCGAGACGAAGACGAGAAGCGGGCGGATGACGAGTGCGACGGCGGCGACGACGGCGAGACCGCCGACGCCGAGTGCGAGGAGGTTCTCGAAGTCGAGCAACGCCGCGAGGGCGATGAAGACGAACGAGAGGACGAGCAAGGTGATGTCACCTTTGAACGCCGAAATCTCCTTTTCGTACGGCACGTCGGCGTTTCCGAGGAGGATACCGGCAGTCGCGACGGCGGCGATGCCAGCCTCGGTGGCGACGAAGTCGGCCGCGCCGTAGGACACGAGTGCGCCCGCGAGGACGAGCAACCGGGCGTTCTGCGGGGCGTTTCCGGGCGAGAGGTCGACGTACTGAAGCGCGTAGTACAGTGCTCCCGCGACGATTGCACCGACGATGACGCCGACACCGAGTCGCTCGGCGAACAGCGTCACGAGCGCGTTGGGACTGCTGACCCCTTCGAGAATCGCCTCGAAGATGACGACAGCGACGATAGCGGCCGTCACGTCGTTGACGATTCCCTCGGTGTCGAGTGCCGCGCCGACGCGGTCACGAACCGGGACGACTTCGAGAATCGGTGCGATGACCGTCGGACCGGTTGCGACGAGCAGCGCACCGACGAGGAACGACACCGCCCACGGCGCACCGAGCGCGTAGTGGACGACGAGTCCCGTCCCGATGAAGGAGATAACCGCTCCTACCGTGACGAGACGGAACGTCGCCGAGGGTGCCTCGCGGAGTTTGTCGATTCGAAGGTGGAACGCTCCTTCGAACACGATAATCGCGACTGAGAGCCCGACGATTGCTTGCAGTGCATTCCCGAACGAGTCGGGAGAGATGATGCCGAGGACCTCGGGGCCGAGTAAGATTCCTGCCGCGATGAGAAACACGACACTCGGAATCCTAAACCGGTCCGAAAGCACCTGCGAGATGACGCCGATGCCGATGATTGCGGCGACGAGCGGGATGAGATTCGCTCCTCCTGCTGCGGCCACCTATATCGCCTCCATTGATTCGGTCCATGTGTCGACGGAAGATAAAACCATACATCTCCGATGGCATTTCCGCGTTCTTGCCGGAACGTTCGTGCAGATATATGGGGAAAAAGTTTAATCTGTCAGATTTTACTGTGTCGCGGCCTGGTCGCTCCCGGTTCGCTCTTCGGTTCGGTGGTCTGACTCCTCGTAGATGAGCGACACCTCGTCGGCATAACGGTCGAGGATGTTGCGCCGTTTCTTCTTCATCGTCGGCGTCATCAGGTCGTTGTCTTCGGAGAACTCCTCGGGGACGATGCGGAACTGCTTGATCTGTTCGTAGGACTCGAAGTTCTCGTTCGCCTCGTCGACTTCCTGTTCGATTCGTGCTTGGACTCGGTCGTCGCGGCAGATTTCCTTCGGGTCGTCGGGGAGGTCGATTCCTTCGGCGTCGGCCCACTTCTGGAGCCCATCGAAACTCGGGACGATGAGCGCAGAGATGAACCTGTGACCGTCTCCAAGAACCATACACTGCTCGACGATTGGTGACGAGGCGAAGGCATCTTCGATGGGGCCGGGTGCGACGTTCTTGCCCGTCGAGAGGACGAGAATCTGCTTGGCACGCTCCCGGAAGGTGATGTAGCCGTCGGGCCGGAGTTCGACCACGTCGCCGGTGCGGAACCAGCGGTTCCCGTCGTCGTCTTCGACGAACGCCGCCTCGGTCTCTTCGGGGAGGTTCCAGTAGCCACTCGTGACGTTCGGCCCGCGAACGAGTAGTTCGCCGACTTCGCCGCCCGCAGCACCCAGTTGGTCACCGACGACCGTCTTGTCGAGTTTGAGTTCGACGTCCCGGAGCGGGTAGCCGATGGTGCCGATTTTGGGTTCTTCTGGTGGGTTGACCGTGATGACGGGCGACGTTTCGGTGAGGCCGTAGCCTTCGTAGATTGGCAGCCCCATCGCGTGGTAGAGCGCACAGAGTTCCGCCGAGAGACTGCCACCGCCACTGATGAAGAAGTCGAGGTTGCTACCGAGTGCGTCTCGGACCTGCTGGAAGACGAGTCGGTCGGCGAGACGATGCTTCAGTGTGAGACCGATGCCCGGCGACTCCGTCGTGTGGTACGTTTGGCCGACGTCGACGGCCCACTCGAAGATGCGCTGTTTGACGGGTGATTCGCTCGCCTGTGTTCGAATGGCGTCGTAGAGTTTTTCGTACACTCGGGGGACGCTCGTCGCGCTCGTCGGCCGAACGAGTTGGAAGTCCTCGCGGAGCGTGTCGGGACTCTCTGCGTAGGCGACGGACCCGCCCGCCGCGAACACCAGGAAGTGGCCGGCCATCCGCTCGAAGACGTGTGCAAGCGGGAGGAACGAGAGGCCAACCGTGTTGGTTCCGAACACCGGCAGGCCGTCCTTGTCTGGGCGGGGACCGAACCGTCGATACGCCTCGTTGACGTTCGACCGGAAGTTCCAGTGGGTGAGTTGGACGCCCTTCGGTTGGCCGGTGGTTCCGGAGGTGTAGATGAGACTCGCGAGGTCGTCTACGTCGCGCTCGTTCAGCCACGACTCGTACTCCGCCTCGTCGAAGACCTCCTTCCCCCGGTGATACAGTTCACCGAACGTCAGGATGTCGTCGCGGTCGTCGTACCCCTCGTACTCGTCGATGACGACGATGAATCTGAGGTCGAGGTCGTCTTCGACAGCGACCACGCGGTCTAAGAGTTCCTGATTTTCGACGACGACCGCGTTCGCGCCGGGGTCGGACAGGAGGTACTGCACCTGCCGTTCCGACGACGACGTGTAGACCGTGGTGACGACGCCGCCGGCAGCGAGAATCGCGAAGTCAGACTGTGCCCACTCCATCCGCGTGTGGGCGAAGATTCCGACACGGTCGTCCGTCTCCAAGCCGAGGTCGCGGAAGCCGGCGGCGAGGTTTCTGACGACGTCTCGCATCGACTCGTAGGTTAGCTCGCCGTAGTCGCCGCTGGGTGCCGCCGGCACGACGCCAGATTCGACGAGGGACCTGTCGTAGACCCCGCCTTTGTAGCGTTGTGCGACTCGCGAGGCGTTGCGGGCCGCGCTCTCTTCGAACATCTGTGGGAGAGTCGTCCGTGCGATGACAGGGTCATCGAACGCCGCCTCTGCGTCGCGCCAATCCATATCCTGTTACTAATGATTCAACATTTAAAACTATGCACGTTGAGTCGGTTGAAACCCCACAGTATCGAGGAAGGGAGTCGAAGGCGGCCGTTTTCTATTCTTCGTCGCCGATGTAGTCGAGGTAGCCGAGGACGCCGCGTGTGTTCAGTCGCTCTTCGTCGTGGGCTTTCCGGACGCCCCAGACCTCGTCCATCCGCGAGTGTTCGACGAAGTGCGAGATGACTGCCTCGTCGTCGTCCAGTTCCTCGCGTTTCTGTCGGATTGCTTCGACCCACTCGACGAGGACGCGTTTGTACTCCTCGGCGAACTCCTCCGAGTACGGGTGTGGCCCGAAGTGACCGAAACAGAGCGTCTCGGGGGCGATGTCTTCGACGGTTCGCACGTCGTCGAGCGCCTTCTCGAGGTGGAACTGCGCCGGCGGCGAGGTCTGTCGCAGCGTCTCCGTCTTCGGTTCCCAGATGCCCATCGCGTCGCCGACGAAGAGGACGTCGTCTCCGTCGTCGTGGAACATGACCTGATGCGGGGCGTGTCCCGGTGCGTGGTAGACGGTGAGCGTCCGGTCGCCGAGGTCGATTTCGTCACCATCGGTGAGCGGTTCCACGCGGTCTTCGTCGATTGGAAGCGGTTCGTCGTAGAAGCGCCACTGGTCTTCCACGGCCGCTTTCGTGCCTTCGACGAGTCGCGTCGGGTCGACGAGGTGAGGCGCACCGATTTCGTGTGTCATCACCGTGGCGTCCGGATACCGTTCGGCGAGATAGCCTGCGCCGCCGGCGTGGTCGAGGTGGACGTGTGTCGGGAGGATGTATTCCAGGTCGTCGACGCCGACTTCGTCGAGCAGTCCGAAGACTGCCTCACGGTCGGCGGCGATTCCAGTGTCGATGAGCGCCGGTCGCTCGGCGTCGATGAGGAACACCGACCCGTACTGTTCGACCTCGTACATTCCCGTATCCACGTAGTACACGTCCGTGCTGTTCGGCACGGGTTCGACGTCGCCAATGGCCATAGTTGACGGCCGTCGTGGGGGAGTAAAAGCGTTCGGTCGGTCGTGAGACACCGGTCGACCGGGACCCGCCGATGCGATACGATTTTGCCGACGGCCCGGGAACCACGAATCAATGATTGACAGGCAACTGCTCCGTGACGAACCGGAGCGAGTCCGTGATGCACTCACGGCACGCGGCATGGAGGACGTGGACCTCGACCACATCCTCGACGTGTACGACGAGTGGCGCTCGCTGAAAGCCGAAGGCGACAACCTTCGACACGAGCGCAACGAGGTCAGCCAGAAGATTGGCAAACTGAAACAGGAAGGCAAAGACGAGGAAGCCCAGCAGGCTATCGACCGCTCGGGCGAACTCAAAGAAGAACTGCAGGAACTCGAAGCACGGACGACCGACCTCGAATCGGAACTCGACCAGTCGCTCCTCGAACTCCCGAACCTCCCGCACGAGTCGGTCCCGCTCGGGACGGACGAATCGGACAACGAGGAGGTCAAGCGCGTCGGCTTCGACGACCTGCGTGAACTCCCTGACGAGGTGACGCCCCACTACGAACTCGGTGAGAACCTCGACATCATCGACGAGGCACGCGCCGCGAAGACGACGGGGTCGGGCTTCTACTTCCTCAAGGGCGAGGGCGCGATGCTCGAACACGCGCTCATCCAGTTCATGCTGGACGTGCACCGCGAACAGGACTACGTGGACCTGTTCCCGCCGATTCCGGTCAAGACCACCTCGATGCAGGGCACCGGCCAACTCCCGAAGTTCGCCGAAGACGCCTACCGCATCGGCGGGTCGGAGACCGAAGACTACGAGGACGACGACCTGTGGCTCTGTCCGACTGCAGAGGTCCCGGTTACGAACATGTACGCCGAGGAAATCCTCCTGAAGGACGACCTACCGCTGAAGCATCAGGCGTACACGCCGAACTTCCGTCAAGAGGCGGGCGAACACGGCACCGAGACGCGCGGCATCGTCCGTGTCCACCAGTTCAACAAGGTCGAACTCGTCAACTTCGTCGAACCCGAGGAGTCGTACGACCGTCTCGAAGCCCTCGTCGACGAGGCTGCCGAAGTACTCGACCGTCTCGGCCTCCCGTACCGCGTCCTCTCGCTCTGTACGGGTGACCTCACCTTCGCGTCGGCGAAGACGTACGACCTCGAAGTGTGGGCACCCGGCACCGAATCGGACGACAGCCCAGAGGGACTAGGTGGCCGTTGGCTCGAAGTCTCGTCGGCTTCGAACTTCGAGGACTTCCAGGCGCGCCGTGCAGGTCTGCGCTACCGCCCCGAGCGCCACGAGTCGGCCGAATACCTCCACACGCTCAACGCGTCGGGGACCGCTGTGGGCCGCGTGATGGTCGCACTCCTCGAATACTACCAGAACGAAGACGGCACCGTGGACGTGCCGGAGGCGCTCCAACCCTACATGGGTGGCCGCGAAGTCATCGAAGGCCACGAACCCGTCGGTGAGTCGGCCGTCGGCGCTGGCAAGAAAGACTGAGACTCCCGTCTCCGATTTTCCGTTACGTCCGTCGAACCTGCTGAATCTCTCCAGCGACGAGTGGCACCGAGTACAACACGTGGTCGACGCCGCTCAGTTCGGTGCGCGGGTGAACGTCCGTAACTCAGAAATTTTCCCGTCACGGGCACGAAACCGGTCGAGAAAGACGAACATCTCGTCTCCGGTACTGTCTTCGAGGTGACCATGGACGACGATTTCGTCGTCAGATTTCGACTGGACGTACCGGTCGATGACGTGTGTCGTGTCTTTCTGCGGTCGGTCGTCGCGCATGAACGAGACGAACTCCTCGCGTCCGTCGAGTGTCATGTCTCCCCGGTGTTGAACGAAGTTCGGGTCGAGGAGGTCCCGAAGCGACTCGTATCCGTGTTCGTCTATCGCCGTGTAGTACTGCCGTGCGAGATACGTTGCATCGGGATGCATACCAGTATATTGTCTTCTACCTAGAAGAATCCGCCGGCAAAATCGACTGTCACGTCGTGTGCTGCCTTCCTTCGGGACCCTTTTCTCTCGCACCTCCGTAGGCCGGGTGTGGACCTGCACGTTCGATACGAGGGTGACGACGACCCGAAAAAGTGCACGGCGAAGAAACTCGAACGGTTCGACATGGCGGCCCTCCACGGGTCGGACCGGGCGACACCGTACGGTGTCGTGCTCAATCCGCACGCGGAGAAGGCGCTCTCACCCGCCGACAAAGACACGGGCGCACTCGTCGCGCTCGACTGCTCGTGGGAGTCTGCTGGTGAGGCGATGTTCTCGCTCCCCGGTGAGCACCGTGCGCTCCCGTATCTCGTCGCTGCGAACCCGGTCAACTTCGGGCGGCCGATGCAGCTGACGACCGTCGAAGCACTCGCGGCAGCGCTCGTCATCTTCGGCGAGAAACCGCAGGCCGAAGAGATTCTCTCGAAGTTCCGCTGGGGGCACACGTTCCTCGAACTCAACGAAGAACCGCTGCGGCGCTACTCTGAGTGCGAGGATTCGACCGAAGTCGTCGAGATTCAGCGCGAGTACCTCGAACGCGGGGAGTGACACGCGAATCTCCCGGCAGCGCTCGTTTTACCCTTTCACCCACGCACCGACTGCCCCAGCGAGTGCGCTGTCGATGGCGAAGATGAGCGTCAGGATGATTCCGAGGACGAACACGCTGAGCCCACCGAAGAGACTCCCCAGTGGCCCGCCGGCGAGTCCGATGAGGCCGCCGAGAAACGCTGCAACGAGACTCACGACGATTCCGGAGATGGACCCCGCGACGAGGCCGTTCCACGCGCCGTTGCCGAGCGAGCCACCGGCGAGATAGCCTGTCGCGAACCCCCCGATGAGGCCGGCACCGATTTGCCCGACAATCGGGATCGCGAGGCCACCGGCACCGACGACGAGCATGACGACGAACCCGACGCCGACCGCTTTCCAATCAGTCATACCGCGGGATACTGCGTCATCGTGTAAGAACTTCGTGGCGGGGGACGCCACATCGTGTGGGCCTCTCGCACGCCTAATTCACCTCACGAGCGGCCGAGACCCAAACGAACGCCCTTTTACGCCTCGGCCGTGTAGCCGTGTCCAATGATTTTCGAGTCTCTCCCGACCACGCCCCGGTCGGACGAACTCATCGACAAGGCCTTTTCGCGGGCTGCACGCTCGGGGCGAGCGAAGCAGAACAAGTTGGAGGCTCAGCAGTCGATGCTTCAGACGGCGTCGAACATCCTCTCGGACAACCTCGAAAACGTCGTCGTCGAGTGGCCGGACTTCGAACTCGTCGACCCGTTCTACGGCGAACTCGCTGACGCGGTCGTCGCGCAGGCGGTGCAGGGCTACGAGACGGACACCGGCGAGACCATCGACGGCGTCGACGCCATCCGGAAGAGCCTCTCTGAGATTATGTGGGCATCGCGGCAAATCGACAACATCTCCCGCGAGTACCAGCCGAAACTCCGCAAGACGGACGCGGACCTCGCACGAAAACACCGCAAACAAGCGTTCGCTCGCATGGCGAGCGTCGTCGAGGAAGTCGAAGACGACCTGCTGTTCGTCGGTGCCGCCCGCGACGCACTGAAGAACCTCCCGGACATCCGCCCCGACGAACCGGCAATCGTCGTCGCAGGTTACCCGAACGTCGGGAAGTCGTCGTTCGTCAACACTGTCACCCGCGCGTCGAACGAGATTGCGCGCTACCCATTTACGACGAAGGGCGTCCAGATTGGCCACTTCGACCGCAACCGCATCCGCTACCAGATTATCGATACGCCAGGCCTCCTCGACCGGCCGGAAGACGAGCGAAACGACATCGAGCGACAGGCCGTCAGCGCCCTCGAACACCTCGGTGACGCCGTCATCTTCGTCGCCGACGCCAGCGAGGAGTGTGGCTACCCCATCGAATCGCAACTCGAACTCCGCGACGCCGTGCAGGCGCGATTCGAAGAGCGCAACATCCCTGTTCTCACCGTCTGCAACAAGAGCGACCGCTCGACCGACATGGAGGCCGACCTCTACATGAGCGTCGAGACGGGAGAAAACGTGGATGCAGTCCTCGACGCTGCCGCGGACGCCGTCGGGTTCGACCCCGACATCCCGCCGTCGCGTAACGAGTAACCACAGCTCGGCGGCGGCGTGCCATCCGAGTAGTCTCGGTGGAGCCGCACTCTTGATGAGGGACGTGTTCGAGGCCTTGTTACATCAAGGCCCTCGGCAGCGAAAGTTTCAGCAGTGAGAACTAGAGGCGTGCCCTTATCTGCTGTCTCTACACAGAAACGGCACCAAGCTGGTATGTACGAACCGATACACGTCCTTCACCTCGACGACAAGCCAGCGTTCGCTGAACTCACGGCGACGTTTCTCGAACGAGAAGAGGACTCTCTCACCGTCGAGACTGAACACTCGACGACCGAAGGCATCGACCGATTACGCGAGGACGACTTCGATTGTGTCGTCTCCGACTACGACATGCCCAAACAGGATGGTATCGAGTTTCTCAGAGCCGTTAGACGAGAATGTCCATCGCTTCCGTTCATCCTCTTTACGGGGAAAGGCTCCGAGGAGGTTGCGAGTGAGGCAATCTCCGCAGGGGTGACGGAGTATCTCCAGAAGGAACCCGGAACGAGTCAGTACGAAATCTTGGCCAATCGTATCACCAACTCCGTCGAGCAACGTCGGGCACAGGCTGCCGCCGCCGAGGCCGAACAGCGACTCCAGTCTCTCACAGGGAACACGAACGACATCCTCTGGATGTTCAACGGTGACTTTAGCGAACTGTTGTTCGTCAACTCACCGTACGAGGAAATCTGGGGGAGTTCTATCGAGGAACTTCGAGCGGACTCACTCTCGTTTATCGAGAACATCCACCCAGACGACCGAGAGATGGTGAGATACTATCTGGAACGGCTCTCTGCTGGCGAATCGGTAGACCATGAGTACCGAGTAAATGCCGCCGAAGGCTACAGCCGGTGGGTCTGGGTTCAAGGTGAGCCGATTTTCGACGACGATGGTGACGTCGTCCGAGTTGTTGGATTTGCTCGGGATATCACCGACCGAACCGAGCGAAAACGTGACCTCGAACGCTACGAGTCAATGGTCGAAGCCTCAGGTGACCCAATCTATACGCTCGACAGTCAGGGCCGGTTTACTACGGTAAACACCGCATTTTCTCAGTTGACTGGCTACAGTGGCGAGTCGATTGTCGGTAAACACGCTTCGGAGGTTCTCAGTGACGAGTACGTCGCAACAGGTGAGCAGCTCGTCAAATCGCTCCTGTCGTCTCCGAAGGACAACGCGACGTTCGAGTTGACGCTCCAGACAGCCACTGGAGAATCCATCACGTGTGAGAACCATCTCGCGTTGCTCCCGTTCGAGGACGAGTTCAGAGGTTCCGTCGGTGTCCTTCGAGATATCTCTGAGCGGGTCACACAGATACGACACCTCAGAAACGAACGTGACCTCCTCGACGAGTTCGCAGGCGTGGTCAGCCACGATTTACGAAGCCCGTTGACGGTGGCTTCGGGGAGACTCGCGTTGGCCCAAGAGGAGTTCGAAAGCGAGCACCTCGACGCGATCGCGAGTGCACACGACCGCATCGAGGGACTCATTCGAGACCTCCTCAACTTGGCTCGAGAGGGTGAGGAAATCGGTGAAACGGAGCCAGTCCGAGTTGCGGACATCGCCACACGTGGTTGGCACACTGTCGTGGTGAGTGGTGCTACGATTGCCATCGAAACCGACCGTTCGGTCGAGGCTGATGCCAGCCGATTCCAGCAACTGCTGGAGAACCTCTTCCGAAATGCGATTCAACACAGTGGTGGCGATGTCACGGTAACCGTTGGCGACATCGAAGGTGGGTTCTACGTGGCAGACGACGGTCCCGGGATTCCGGACGACGAGCGAGACCAAATCTTCAAAGCCGGGTACACCACCTCGACCGATGGGTCTGGCCTCGGATTGAATATCGTTCGAGAAATCGCCTACGCCCACGGGTGGGAAATCGAGCTTTCGTCCACCACAGACGGTGGCGCTCGATTCGAGTTCATCTACGAGTGAGTAGTTGGGAGGGCCGAAGGGGGATCATTCTGCCGTGTAGACCATCTGAACAGTCGCCGAGACGGTCACTGGACCGGGCGTGAGTTCAGTCGGTGCACCAGCGCTGGTGGCGCGAGCGGCGTCTTCAGCGTACGCGACGGGGTACGGTCCGGGTGAGAACCCACCGCCCACGTTGGCCGTGTGGACGCCAGTGATTCGTAGGTCGGCCGCGGCGGCGACGGTGTCGGCGTCAGCCTTCGCCGACTCGACGGCCTGCGTCAGGGCTTCACTGCGGAGTTCGGCGCGCTTCTCATCGGTGAGCGTGAAGAACACGCCGCGAATCTCGTCTGCACCGGCACCGACTGCGAGGTCGATGACTTCACCAGCACGGTCGGGTGCGACTTCGACGGTGAGGCTGTGAACGGCACGGTAGCCGATGAGTTCGCGCTCTCCGTTGTAGTTGTACTCGGGGTAGATGTTGAACCCGGTACTCTGGATGGCGTCTTCAGCGATGCCAGCGTCGGTGAGGGCTGCTCGAACGGCGGCCACATCGTCAGCGACCATTCCGCGGGCCTCGTCGGCGGAGTCCGCCGTCGCGGTTATCGCGACGTTGACGACGGCGAGGTCGGATTCGGCAGTCACCTCACCGGTTCCGGTCGTCGAGATGGTCGTCGCGTCTGTCCCATCGGTACTTCCGGGCGTCGTCTGGAGCGGTGCAGAGAGACACCCGGCGAGTAGCACGAGGCCTGCGAGGAGGAGTGGAGCGATGAGTCGTCGTTTCATACCCACTAGAGGGCAGATGAGATATTCAATCCGCGTTAGAGACAAAGAGTCACTGTACCTATCGTAGTCGGCCGGTTCAGGAGGCCGGAACCGAGCGGTTTCGGGCCGTCTAGTCGGCGACAGCGACGTAGCGAACTTCGACTGTCACCTCGTCTGCCCCCCACGGCGAGAGCGGGTCGGGTGCGACCGAATTCACCCTGTCGGTGAGTTCGGATTGGACTCGTGGTGGGTCGGACCACGGGTCGTGGCCGACGGTGACGACGACTGCCCTCGGTTCCTGCAGTGGTCCGCTGTCGTATCTGATGTCCATCGCCAACAGTCGGGCGTCCGACGCTGTGAGTACGTCTTCGGTGGCGTCCTGTGCGTCTGCTTGGAACCCGGAATTTCGGTACGTTGTGTAGGTGACTGCACCGAGGAACGACGACAGAACGAGCAGTCCCATCCCGAGGGCGGCGATACGGATGATGGTTATTCGTCGGGCCTCACTCCGCCGAAACCATCGCTCCGGGCGGTAGCCCTGTTCCCAGAGAACGGCGATTGCGACGAAGTTGACAGAGAGGATGTTGACGAGCACGAGAATCGCCGACCCGATGACCGTCTCGGGTGCACCCCACGCGATGCCGATACCGACGACGGCCGTCGGTGGAACCAACGCGGCGGCTATCATGACGCCCACGAGTGCGGTTGAGACGCCCGACGAGAGTGAGATTGCACCGGCCGCACCGGCACCTAACGCGATGACCAACGAGAGGATGTCGGGCGTGAGTCGTTCGTCGACTTCGGGAATCGACAGCACCTCTCTGACCGACAACGGGACGGCACCCGTCTCCTTGAGGAGGAAGGCGAACACGGCGGCGGCACCGACGGCCAACACCCCGCCAAGCGCCTGTAATCGGACGCCTCTGACGAACATCTCGTCGTCGTCGACGACGGTCCCGACGCTCGCGGCCATCGCCGGGCCGACGAGTGGCGCGATGACCATCGAGCCGACGACGACTGCCGGCGAGTTGAGGAGGAGACCGGCAGTGGCGACGACTGCCGAGATGACCGTCATGACGACGTACATCGGCAACGATGGCGCGAGCTCTGCGGCCTTCGCCGCCAACTCCTCGCGGGCGATACGGTCGCCGTTCTCGTCGTCTTGTTCGTACTTCTCTACCAGTTCGTCGAATCGCTTCGATGCCACCGTCTCGGCGTTCACGACGACGGTGTAGGCGTCGCGCTCGATGCCCGCATCCCGTAATCGCGTTAAGACTGGTTCGACCGCCGCCTTCGGAACTGGGAAGGTGACGACGGCGACGTAGTCACGTCCGGAGACCTCGTCGGAGACGGCGTAGTCGACGCCTTCCTCGTCGAGCGTCCGGATGACCGTCTGTCGCTTCCCTGTCGGCACCAGCACCTGTACGAGTCGCACGCTCTTACGTCACTCCCGGCGGCCAAATAAGCAGGGGGCGAGGAGGCTCGCTCGCGAACGTGCATCTCGGCTCGCCGACTGCGCAGATTACTCCGGCCGGAGTCGTTGCAAGACCGGCATCTCGTCGATTTGCTCGTCCGAGAGGACCGACCAGTCGATACCTGACGGGCGCGAGTACGGCGTCTCGGTTCGAATCGTTCGCTCGGGTGTGACGACGAGGTCCATCGGGACGTCGTGGGTGTCCGGTTCGGGGGCGTCGTTGCGCAGTTGTTTCTCGTGAACCGTCGTGACGATGGAGGTGGTGTCGTCGACGGCGCCGAGCCCCTGAAGCACCGCGAATTCGAGGTCACTGAACCCCTCGCCTTTGCCGATTCGGGCACCGGTTTCGGTGACTGCGACCGACCCCGAGACGACGAGGTCGATTGCCGGCAGGGCTTCGGGACCGACCTGCTCTGCGTAGGCTTCGACGTGGGACACTGTGGGCGCGCTGTCGAGGGCGTCGTCGTCGAGACGCGCGGGGTCCAGTTCGTAGAAACACTTCTCGTCGCGGAGGCGGGGAACAGCCATGTAGACGGTTTTCCCTTCCCGGAGCGCGCGACGCCTGACGGGGAGTTGTGGCGAATCGGGATTCGCTTTCACCGTCGTTGCGGCGGTCCACTCGTCCGTCTCGGCGAGTCGGTCGGCGGCCGTCGCTGCGTCAGCAAAGTTTGGGATGCGACCGTGAGGAGGGAACGGAAATCGGGCCACTCCCGATTCTTCGAGGTCGTCCCACACTGCTTCTCGAACGTCTGCTTTGTCCATCGGTTAGTGTCTCGTATTCACCCCGGAGAGATACGCTTGTCCCAGTTCGAGATAGATTTTTCTCCGCTTCCGAGTTATTTTCTTTCACTATCCTATCGGCGCGAAACAATTTTGCGACACCGCCACGAATAGTGTCGTATGTTCGTCCGGACTGCGAGAGAGACCGACGTATCTGACATCGCACACATCTGCACCAACGGATGGCGCGACGCGATGGGTGGCGCCACCGCAGTGGGCGAAACGGAGGCACTCGTCGAGAGACAGTTCGACGAGACGCACCTCAGTCGAGAGCTTCGACAGGCAGGCGGTGACCACGGCTGGGTCGTCGCCGTCGAAGATGACGAAGTCGTCGCGGCTGGCGGTGGCAGGCTCACGGACAGTGCGGCCGGAGAGGTGTTCTCGCTCCACACGCATCCCGAGACGCACCGAGTGGAGGCCGGGGCTGCGGTGCTCAGGACGCTCACCGCACAACAGGTTATCGGGGGAGCACGCGAGCAGTGGGCGTCGTGCCTAGACGGCGACGAGGAGATGCTCTCGTTCTATCGAGAACAGGGGTTCGAAGTCGTGTCATCGGCCAGTTCAGATGGCTCTCCTGCGTCGCTTCGGTTGGTCAGGCGCATCTAATTCGGTCGAACAGAATTCAGTCCAGGTCGGCCGCAGACCGAGATAACAGCACTTTCCGGAGAACAGTGTCCGCACCACGTCGAATTCGTTCGGACGCCGCCTGCGGACTGATTCCGAGTTGGTTCGAAATCTCTTTCAGCGTGGTTCGCCGCGGGACTTCGAAGTATCCCTCGGAAACCGCCACGACGAGTGCCTCCTGTTGTTGGGGCGTGATGTCGAACGTGTAGACGCCCGTCTCTTCCTCTACGAGGGTGTAGATGCGCTCGACGTGGAAGTCGATATTCTGCTCCTGACAGAGGTTGTGGAACTCGGTGAGCCCGGCGTGGTCGTTGAAGCGAAGTCGGAACGTCCACGGCGTGTTTCCGTGTGCTTCGAGAATCGTCGCTTCACTCTCGGTGAGAATCGTGGTCAGACTCGAGACAGTGTCTCCCCAGTAGACGTGGTAGAGCACGCGGTCTCCGACCTTGGCGACGGCCTGAAGTTCCTCGACGATACGGTTCTCACGGACTGCATGTTCGAACCGCTTGAAGTTGCTCCCTTTCGCCCAGAAGAACGGCATGACGTCACCCCCGGTCGGGACGACACGCTCCAGTTCGATGTGCATGCCACCTGCGAGAGAGGTGACCCGACCGAGGTCGAAGTCCTCAGAATTTATAGTCAACTCAGCAATTACGGCCATTCTTCCCCTATTCTTCATCCAGCCACTTCAACCCAGATGCTGATTCTTACTGGTGACCCCACTTGAACGGCAGGAGTATGAAAGCACAATGAGAATAGGATTGTGCTAGGTGAATAACGGTGGGGAAGTGAGCGTGACTACACACAGCTATCGACGACCGTACGCAATCCAGCAGTGCCGTGGGGGCACTTTTGCGTGCGTCCCGTCGAATGGAACTGTCTCGCGTGAGACTCGACAGAAGGTGGTGTCTGCGAGGAACTCCTCGCGAGACTCCGTGAACTCCGCCAGTGGGCGCTTCGTTATGGCGTCTGCCCAGCGCCCTGCGGTCCCCGTCAAAGCCCAGTGGGGACTCTGACAATGGCGGTGACTCATTCCCCTCGTCTAGATGATGCGTTCGACGCCCTCAGAAACATCCATCGGCGACGGTTGCTGATGGACCTCAGTGAGGGCCCGGTCGGACGCCTTGGACGGGCAACTCAGGTCGTTGCCGATGGTGGTGATGCCGATCACGAGAAGTTGGAGGTGGAACTGTTCCACCTTCATCTCCCGAAGCTTGATGGGTCCGGGTTCATCATGTGGGACCGCGAGAGCGGTTCTATCGCACGGGGCCCGCGGTTCGACGAAATCGAACCGATGCTCCACCTGTTGAACCAGAACTCCAGCAAGCTGCCCGACGCATGGGTGTGACGACGCTGTTCGCGTCCTAACCCGCCACACGTACCGGAAGTGACATGCCGTGGGGGCTGTCGTCTCCGGTTCCGTGTGTTTTCGAAGCATTGGTGTCCAACTGCCGTGCCGTAATGCCGGCTGCCGAGTTCTCGACCCGAGTGACGACTGCTGGTTCTGTGCGCGTCGTTTCCGTCTCCCTTATCCGTCGTGATTACGAACCACCGGTATGTTCGAAGACCGACCGAATCGCGACGAAATCGTTCTCGTCGGCCGGTCGAACGTCGGTAAGTCGACCCTGATGCGAGAGCTGACGGGTCACAGCAAGTTCACGACGGGAAAGAAGCCCGGAGTTACCCGTAAACCGAACCACTTCGACTGGACGTCGGAGAAGTTCATGTTCACCGACCTCCCCGGATTCGGATTCATGTCCGGTGTCGACGCCGACACCCGTGAGGCGATCAAGACCGACATCGTCCGCTACCTCGAAGAAAACGCCGACAACATCCTCGCAGCGGTGCTCGTCGTCGATGGCAAGAGCGTCGTCGACATCATCGACCGCCACACGACAGACGACTCCATTCCGCACGACGTAGAGATGTTCTACTTCCTCGACGAACTCGATATTCCGACCGTCGTCGCAGTGAACAAGATGGACAAAGTCGGCGACCGAGACGAACGCCTGAACGACCTCTGTGACCGTCTCGGACTGTTCCCGCCGTGGAAGCAGTGGCGGAACGTCATCGCACCGATTACCGCCAAGCGCGGCGACATCACGAACCTCGAAGAAGCGCTCCGAAAACACCTCCACGAGCAAGGTCGCGACGACCTGTTCAAGTTCGTCTGAGTGTTCGGCGACCCCACCACGCAGTTGGTGAGTCCGACACCACGGTGCCGACCAGTCCGACACGACGCGGTTGACGAGTTCTACACCACGAATTCGACGACTCTTACACCACGCGGTTGATGAGTTCTTCGCCTGCTGCGATGTGTTCGACGTTCTCCCCGACTAACTGTGCGATATCCTCGTGATACTTCCCGGTCGCGGCGCTGACGTGTGGCGTGAGCACGACTTCTTCGAAGTCCCACAGTGGTGAGTCTTCGGGCAGCGGCTCTTCGGTGAACGCGTCGATTGCGGCACCAGCAATCGTCTCGTCTTCTAGCGCCGCGATGAGGTCGTCTTCGTCGACGACGGGGCCGCGAGCGACGTTCACGAGGAACGCGTCGTCGCGCATCGTCTCCAGTTCAGGTGCCGCAATCATCCCTTCTGTCTCTTCCGTCAACGGCGTCGCGAGGACGACGAACCGGGCGTCTTCGATTGCCTCGTGGAGACGGTCGGGCGTGAAGACCTGCGAGACGTTGTCGACGGGCTCTCCAGACCGACGAACACCGACGACGTCCATGCCGAGGGCGGCGGCACGGTCCGCAACGCCGCGTCCCAGTGTTCCGAGTCCGACGACGCAGATGCGCTCGTCTTTCAGCGTGAACGGTTCGTGGTACCGTGGTCGTGTCCACTCGTGGTCGTGTTGCGCGTCACGGTACACGTGGAGTCGACGGGCGAGCACGAGGAGATACCCAATAACCGTCTCACCGACTGTCGTCCCGTGGATACCGGTGCTGTTGGTGAGGTAGGTTCCCGCTTCGTCGTAGACGCCGACGGGGAACTCGTCGTATCCAGCCCGGAT
The DNA here is from genome assembly GCF_009674585.1 of Haloferax marinisediminis. Classification (NCBI taxonomy): domain Archaea; kingdom Methanobacteriati; phylum Methanobacteriota; class Halobacteria; order Halobacteriales; family Haloferacaceae; genus Haloferax; species Haloferax marinisediminis. Next base: position 926,982 of record NZ_WKJP01000001.1, read on the forward strand.
ACAGTGAACCCAATCTGCGTCGAGGAAACTGTCTCGGTGGCCGAACGAGACGACGGCGTCGCCGGGACCGAACTGTTCGTCTTCGTCGACGAGTTCGACCGGAACGCCGACGTCGGAGAGTGCGTCGACGAGTCGCTGTGGTGGCATCGCGAGGCCGACCGATGGGTCGAGTGCGAGGCGTTCGAGGTGCATGTTCTGGGCTCACACCGACGCACGAAGGAACTTGCGCCCCCGGTATCGGTGTCCGGGACACACTGCTCAAATACGCTTTCCGAGTGCTTCGGCTACGCCGTCTTCGACCACGGCGGCGGAAGTAAGGCATCGGTCTCGGGATACGCCGCCCGCCACTCGCCCCACGTCGCCACTGTCGACGGGAGGATGCGCAACTTCTCACCCGACTGGGTCCCACAGATTGCCTTCGCGAGCAACTGGCTCCAGTAGCTTCCTGTGGCCTCGTCGTAGAGCACGAGATTCCCCGAATTTCGAACGTCTGCGTCACCCGACGACGCCGACGCGCCGAACGTCCGACCGGCTTCGACACTCGCGAACCCATAAATAGCAGGGGGCTGCCAGAGATGTCCAGAGACCTGAAACAGCGCTTCGACACCCCCGACACGGCGCTCTGCGACCATTCCCGACTGGCAGATGGGACAGTAGGTCACGAGTACGGGGTCACCGCCGAGGGTGTCGTTGACCACCTCGTGCCACCAGAGGATAGAAAGCGGATACGCCCGGGCCACACCGTTGCGCTCGATGCCGACGACGTAGGCGTCCTCGGAGAGGCCCGGACCCACCTCGTAGCCGAAGCGATACTTCTCTGCGACGGCCAGTCCTCCCCAGTCGGGACCGACCGCCGGTTCGAGTACCGCCTCGATGCCGATGAACGGGTTCGGCGGGTCGCCACAGACGGTTCCGGGGAAGCCATGAATCACCGTCGGGTCCGGGTTTTCTGGGGCGGGAAAGCCCGCAATCGGTGGGTGAATGTTCCCCTCGGTGCACCCCGCGAGACCAGCCGTCGCTCCGGTGAGGAGTCCGAGGAATGCCCGTCGATTCATGCAGTCTGTCGGTCAGCGTGAGGGGAAACCGCGACGGGGTCGTGCGTCGATGTCGCACGCGCCGGGAGATCTTCGTGATGGGTCCCGACTATGCCGTCTTCGACAGCGGTGGCGGCGAGGCCAAGAACCACCCGACGGCCCATACGTACTAGTCGTCGTTTGAAACGAAGATGCTAGTCGGGGGTGCGTGTCATCTCACAGGCTTCGTTCGGAGAGGACGTCGGTCCCACTCTTGGACCTTCTCTCACGATACTGTCGCAGCGACTGCTCGGCTGCTGTCTGAGAGAACTGTGTCGTCCCGTCGACAATCCGGACGGTAACGGCTGCGCACTCGGTACTGATACCTCGTGTCAGTAAGTGGTGGCTCGGATGAAATCCATCATCACAAGGGGCTGAGTGGGGGTAACTTTCTTCATCGCCACCGGGTGGTCCTCAGATTTCGAGGCTGATGAATCCATCTCATTCACGCCACGGCGTGTCGGTCGGTGTCGTCCGTTCTGGTGTGGACTTCATTTCACACCGAGACGGAGTTACGTTCCCTGGCTCAGTGCCGCTTCGACCATCTGGTTGCGTTGCAGAAGCGTCTGGCGGACACGGTCAGACAACTCTTCTGGCGGGTCTGCAAGAGCGGGTTGTTCGAGGGGGTCAGGTCGGCCGACGATAACGCTCCCGATCATCCCCAGCAGTTCGTGCGGAATACAGTAGTAGTGGTAGACGCCTTCGAGGTCGAACGTCTGTTCGAACGTCTCACCGCCCTCGGTGAAGACGCCGCTGTCCCACGACGCAGCACCATCGGGGACGAGTTGTGGCCTGTCGTTCGCTGGTGAGTACGACGTCGTCGAGTGGAATCCGCTAACGTTGGTCCATCGGACCGTTCCACCTTCGTTGACCCAGACGACGTGGGGCTCGAAGTGATGCCCCCGGTCTGTCGACACCATCGACACGGATACACTGTCGACTGGGCCGTCGAGTACTTCATCGTGTTCTCCGTCGGCGTACTCGTCACTCTCGTCGTCGTGGTGTTCTGTATCGTCGTGGTGCTCAGTTTCTTCGTGATGGGTTGTTTCCTCGTGGTGGTCTGTGTCGTCGTGGTGTTCAGTTTCCTCGTGGTGCTCCGTCTCCTCCGCTGTTTCACTCGTGGTTGTCGACTCGTCACCACTACTATCCCCACCCGCGGTTGGGGGTGCTGTCGTACACCCTGCAAGTCCTGTTACCGTCGTCGCTCCCGTAAGAATGAGGAACTGGCGGCGGTGAAGTTCAGTATCGAACATCTCATTCACCGTACGTGTAAACTAGGTGTCGAACGGGCATAACGTGTGATAGTCTGAGCGTGAGAGCGAGAGAACGCCTGAAACGAGGGGTTTGTGTTAGCAGCCTCGACCACCGCCGTACATTCCGCCTCGGTCGTACATTCCACCCTGACCGTACATTCCACCGCCACCTCGTCCGGCCATCCACGGTCCACGGGCGTGGTCTTCAGCCATGTGCTGGCCCATCTCTTCGACGGTCACGCCCATGTGTGACTCCATCCACTCGACGGCACCGGGTCCCATGTGTTGCGTCATGTGGGCTTCCATCCACGCGGTCCACTCCTCGGCGGTTCCACCATACGGTGGCGTGTGGTCTGTCGGTTGACTGGGTCCGTGTGCGCTCACCACGGGGGCGGTGAACACGAGTCCGACGAGTACGAGTGCCACGAGCAGCCATTGTCTACGAGTAAATCGGGTCATTGTCGTTCTCCTCGGTTACTCATAGAACCGCCCAGTGGTTATCCCCGTGGGCGTGAACAGACGCAGGAGAACGTTCGAGAACGTTTATCGAGCATTCTCAGCGTTCTTCAGCCACAGAATCGTTCGTCGGCCCTGAATTCGAGGGGCAGGTCACAGACACCGAATGCGTGGTCACTGTGTCTGGTTCTGTTCGAGGTCGTCGCTCGGGTAGATTCGGTACGTCCGACCCTGACGCTCGCGGTACAGCAGTCCGCGCTTTTCGAGTTCACTCACCGTCTGGCTCACTTTACTCTTCGAGAAGTTCGACCGGTCGCGGAGCTCTATCTGCGTGATTCCCGGCGACGTGAACACCGGTTCGAGGACGCGACGTTCGTCTTCGGGGAGGACATCGAGCAGTCGTGGACGATTCGCCCCACCCACGGTGGTCTTCGATTCAGCCGGCTCACTACCCGTTGTATCCTCTGTCTCCTCGGATGACGTGGCTTCGGTGGGTGTGTTCTGGACCGCCTCTCCGGTCGACGTGAGCCCGCTTCGGAAGACGAGATAGAGTCCACCAATCGCGGCCGAAGCGAGGACTCCCCCGACGACGAACCACAGCGGGTTGGTGCCGTGGACTGAAGACATCGAACCGCCCATCATCGGCCCCATCATCTCACCTACCGCGCGATTTTGCTGGTCCGCCTGCCAGCCAAAGAAGACGCCGAAGACGAGGGTCGTCGTGGCGATGAGGCCAACGACGACATCAGCACGCTGCCGATTCATTTCACCCACCACCGAGAAACGTCCCAGCCAATCATACTGCTACCTTGGTCAGCCATCGTGGTACCTGTTTTGCTCAGTTTGCCTCGATTTCGTCCGAAATCTACGCGTCGCGTCGGGTTCACGAACCCCCCTCAGCGTCGTCCCACGCTGCGAGTGCGGCGTGTTCGGCCGCAACCGTCGCCACGTCGGTGGCATCGAGGACACCGCCTTCGGTGACGACACCGGCGACGAGGTCAGGAGAGATAACTTCGAAGACAGGGTTCTCTGTCGCCACCGGTTCCTCGCCGTCGTACAGTGGGCCACCGTCTTCGCCGACGAACTCGTCGTCGCCGCGTATCTTGTCGCGAGCGCAGACCGCAAACACGGGCACGTCAGCGCGGGCCGCGGCGAGTGCGACGGGAAAACTGCCGACTTTGTTGACGACTGCGCCAGACGCGAGGACAGAATCGGCACCGACGAGGACGGCGTCGATGTCGCCGGCAGCGACGAGGCCAGGAAGTGCTGCATCGGTCGTCAGCGTCACGTCGAGGCCGTCGCTCGCGAGTTCCTCGGCGACAGAGAGTCCTTCTGCACCCGGACGCGACTCAGCGACGACGACAGCCGGGCGCGCGTCTTCGAGGGCCGCCACGACAGTGCCAGAGCGAGAAACAGTTGCGACACGGTCGTACTCACGGGTTCGGAGGAGCTGTGCTGACTCTGCGGCGGCCCTCCCGTCTGCGGCGACTGCGGCGTCGATTGTCGCTTCGGCACGTCGGCGCACCGTTTCCGGAGCCTCGTCCGTGTCCGCCATCACCCGGTTCACCCGGTTGGCGACGGCGCTCATGCTTGGTCGTGCGTCGCGGAGTCGACGCCCGAACGAGACGAGCACGTCCCACGAATCCGCATCTGTAGCGGCATCGCGCAGCACTTCGAGCGCCCGGAGCGATATCCACGCCGACCCGTGTGTCTCGTCTTCGCGGACGGTTTTGACCGTCGGTGCGACACGGTGATACGTCGCCCACAACTCGGGTACCGTCTCGCGTTCGTTGATGACGGCCGGGTGAACCCACTCCACCTCGGCGAGTTCTTCGTTCGGGACTACCGCTGGGTCGCTCACGTCGAACATGAACGGGTGGACCGTCCACTCGCGGTCGTCGTCAGTGATGGTCATCGGATGGCCAACACAGGCGAGTGTCGCGTCCTCGACGCCGACTTCTTCGTGGAGTTCCCGACGGGCGTCCGCTTCGGCATCCTGCGGGTCTCCTTCGATGTATCCGGACACCCCGGCCCACCGCCCGGCGTACGTCCCGGCATCCTCGCTCCGGCGCGTGAGGAGGACTCGCCCGCCGTGGCGGAGAAACGCGGTAACGACATGAGTCATATCGTGAACTACAGGCGCAACTGACAAAACGACTATCCAGATTGGTGGCGATAGTGACCTATGCGACTCGCTATACTGAGCGATACGCACGTTCCAGGCCGTGCTGAGGCCATCCCGACGTGGATCGAAGACCAGGTTCGTGAGGCAGACATCGTGATTCACGCAGGTGACTTCGACACGCTGGAGACGCTCGAACACCTCCGTGACATCTCCAACGAGTTCGTCGGGGTCTGTGGAAACATCGACCCGCCGGAAATCAACCTCCCGTTCGTCGATATCATCGAAGTAGACGGACTCACGTTCGTCGTCACCCACGGCACGGGGACGAGAACTGGGTACTGTTCGCGCGTCGCTGACCTCGTCAGAGACGCCGCCGGAACCGACGCAGTCGGCGTCGCCGGACACATCCACGAAGTCATCGACGAGGAAACCGACGACGGCATCCGCGTGTTGAATCCCGGAACGGCGACGGCCGCCAACCCCGAAGACGAGGCGACGATGATGGTCGCAACCGTCGAAAACGGCGACTTGTCGGTCGAAGTCCTCCGGGGCAACTGAGTTCGGTTCCCCCACCTCAGCATCGGTCACCCACTGGCTCGCTCACTCGCATAGCCGCCCTCCCGCAGCACTCACCGGCCCTCCACCCGGTTTCACTGGCCCACCCGTCGGGCCCACTGCCACACTGAGCCTGCGATACCGGCCCGGTTCGCCAACACCCCGTCGTTTTTCACTGCCGTCCCCTTCCCGTCTCGTATGGAGCTGTTTCCCGTCCCCGACGTCCCCGAGATTCGCGAGGGCGACGACCTCGCAGCACTCGTCTCGGAGCGCGTCGACCTTCGCCCAGACGACGTCGTCTGTGTCGCGTCCACGGTCGTCTCGAAGGCCGAAGGGCGGTTCGCCGACCTCGACGACTTCCCCGCCGGGCCGCGGGCCCGCGAAATCGCCGCCCGCCTCTCGGAGCTGACTGGCGAGGAGAAAGACCCGCGGTTCGCACAGGCGGTCCTCGAAGAGAGCGTGGACCTCGTGATGGACGAACCGTTTCTCCTCACGGAGACGCGGTTCGGCCACGTCGGCGTCAACGCCGGTATCGACCGGTCGAACGTCCCCGACCACGACTTACTGTTGCTCCCGAAGCGCCCCAGTGAGTCGGCCGAACGCATCCGCGCCGGCATCGACGCCGACCGCGTCGTCGTCACTGACACCTGCGGGCGACCGTTCAGACACGGCCAGCGCGGCGTCGCGATTGGCTGGGCTGGGATGGCCCCGTCACGCGACTGGCGCGGTGAGGCTGACCGCGACGGCCGCGAACTCGGCGTCACCGTCGAGAGCGTCGTCGACGAACTCGCCGCCGCGGCCAACCTCGTGCAGGGAGAAGGGGCGGACGGGACGCCAGTCGTCGTCGTCCGTGACTTCGAGTGGGGCGACCACGGCGAGAGTGACGCTCACTTCCGCGACATCGACAGCGACTTCGTTCGGCAGGCGCTCCGCAAGTGGACGTACGACCCCTGAGACACCCTGAAAACCACAGACAGACCATACATGCTCGGACTCGAACTCACCCCGGAACATCCGGTCGATAGACTCGTCGAACTGGGCACGCAGGCCGAACGCGAGGGCTACGACTCGCTGTTCGTCTCGTGTCACTACAACAACCGCGACCCCTTCGCGGTCCTCGCGCGACTCGCCGCCGAGACGGAGGATATCCGCCTCGGCCCCGGTGTCGCCAACCCCTACGAGATGCACCCGGTCACGCTCGCCGGAAAGGTCGCCACCGTCGCAGAGGCCTCCGGTGGTCGCGGCCTGCTCGGCATCGGCCCCGGCGACCCGTCGACTCTGCGCAACCTCGGTCTCGACGACCAGCGTGGCCTTCGCTCGGTCTTGGAGGCGTTCAAAGTCGCACAGGACCTCTGGGACGGTGAGCGCGTCACCCACGACGGCACCTTCGAAGCGAACGATGCCGGCCTCAACTTCGACGTCCCCGGTGACGTCCCGGTGTACGTCGGTGGCGAAGGCCCCCACATGTGCCGGATGGCGGGCAAACACGCAGACGGCTTGCTGTTCAACGGGTCCCACCCCGACGACCTCGCGTGGGCGCGTGAACAGGTCGATATGGGCCGCGAGGACCGCCCCGACGAACGCGGTGACTTCACGCTCGCTGCCTACGCGAGTGTCTCCATCTCGGAAGACGCCGAGGCAGCCCGCGAGGCTGCTCGGCCGCCCGTCGCGTTCATCACGGCAGGTGCGGCCCCGCCGGTCCTTCAGCGACACGGTATCGACACCGACCTCGCGAGCGACATCGGCGAGAAAATCTCGGCGGGCGCGTTCTCCGAAGCGTTCGACCTCGTCACGCCCGAAATGATAGACGCTTTCTCGATGGCCGGAACGCCTGACGACGTGACCGAGCGGATGGCCGCGGTGCTCGAACACGCAGACGGCATCGTGGTCGGGTCACCAATCGGCCCCGACCTCGAAGAAGCGATTACTCTCGCTGCGACGGCTCACCGCGAGAGCCAGGCGTAACGCCGATACCGAGTTCCGCGGCGAGCGCGCCGAGGACGACGTAGGCGAACGCCCCGACTGCCGCGAGGATAAACAGGTTTCCGACGAGGATGATGATGGGTGAGAGTGGGTCGCTCAGCGCCACGTCGGCGAAGTTCACGACCAGTTCGACGACGCTCTGGAGGAGCGCGATGACGAAATCCGTGAGTGTTGGCATACGCGAACGTCGGGATTCAGGGGTATTGATTGTGTGGGTTTCGCACGCTTCAGTGTCGGCACCGATAAGGGCCGGCCCCACGGATGGAGAGCCATGCCGAACCGTTCGCTCGACGATTTCGCCAGCGGTCCTGCCGACGACGAGGAGTTCGAAGACGAAGGAGTGGACGCCGAGACGGCGGGCGAGACGACAGCGGAGGGGGCGAAAGAGAAGGGGCCGGAACCGGACGTGGACACGCTCGCGACCTACCGCTGGACGCCGACCGGAACGACCTGCCCGCAGTGCGGCGACACGGTCGAAAAGACGTGGCTCGATGGGGACGAGTACGTCTGTTCTGCGTGCAAAGACTGGTGACTACTCGGCCATCGCAAATTTGTGACCTCGAGCGCAATCTGTCGCTATGTCTCCGGTGAGTGTTCTCCAAGCAATCCAGACGAACTCTCTTCTCCTCGTCGTCGTCGCGGTTCCGATACTGGCGTTGCTGTGGTACACCTACCAGTTCACGTTCTATCGTAGCCTCGCGACTGATGGCGAATCCGGGCTTCACGAGTCGAAGACGAACTGTCCGAACTGTGGTGCTCGGGTCTCACAGTCTGCCGACAGGTGCGAGTACTGCGGTCATGCCGTCGTCGAACGCCCCTAGTGAGACTCTCGGTTTCGTCACCCACGCCTTCCACTCCGCCGCCCAAACCCGCGCACGAACGTCGATTCGTCGATAGCCAGCACTGTCGGCCGACCGTGTGGGCAGGTGTAGGGCGTCTCGCACGACCCGAGTCGTTCGACTAACCGAATTGCATCCTCGTCCGAAAGGTCGTCACCGGCTTTTATCGACGGGTGACACGCCAACTCTTTGAGCAACTCGTCTCTCGGGTCGCTCGCGTGGCCGGCGGCGACGTCTGCAACCACGTCGGCCAGCGCGTCAGGGGCGAACGGTCGGCCGAGTGGCGCGGGAACGGCTTCGACGCGATAGGTGTCGCCGCCGAACTCGGCGACACGGAATCCCAGCGACTCGATAACCTCGCGGTTCGCCTCCAGCAACGCCGCGTCGGTCGCAGTGAGCGACACGCTCTCCGGTGGGTCGATGGCGACGGAGTCGATGCCCGCCGATTCGACTGCCGCGCTGAGTCGCTCGTAGTTCACGCGTTCGTGGGCAGCGTGCTGGTCTACGACGAGTAACTCGTCGCCGGCCTCACAGAGCAGGTACAGACCACGGAACCGGCCGATAACGCGCACGTCGTCGAAGACCGAACTCGCTTCGACGGGTTCGAGCGACGTGTCGAGGTCCATCGCCAACTCGCCACTCCGCCGGAGGTCGGCCGTCGAGAGCGCGTCACGGACACTCGATTCGACTGCGTCGGCTACCGCGTCGGCGTCTCTGAACTCGACGGCGTCTTTCGCGGGGTGGACGTTGTGGTCGACCCATTCGGGTGGGACCGAGACACGGACGACCGCCACGGGTTCGCGGCCGTCGGGAAGAAGCGTCCCGTAGCCATCGACCACGGCCCGTCTGATTCGTGCGTCTGTCAGTGCCCGGCCATTCACCGAGACGTGAATATGGTCCCGCCGAGACCGGGTCACGTCTGGGTGACAGAGCACGCCGTCGATATCGGCGGCGGCCGTCTCGTCTGTGAGTGCGACCGTTCGCGTGCTCTCGAACGTCGAGGCGTGACTCGCGGCGTCGCGGCCGTACACCGCGAGCATCGCATCGCTGAACCTGTCGGTTCCGGGTGTCGTGAGCGTCTGATGGCCGTCGTGGCGGAGGACGAACCGCACGTCTGGCCGGGTGAGTGCGTAGCGAGTCACGACCGACGAGATGCGCGCGAACTCGGCTTTCGGGGAGGCGAGGGACTTCTTTCGAGCGGGGCGGTCGGCGAACAGGCCAGTAACCTCGACGGTCGTCCCCTGCCCACGACCCGCGGGGTGGACGGTCTTCTCGCCGTCGTCGACGACGACGCGCGTCCCTCGTGGTGTCCCGTCGTTGGTCGTCAGTTCGAGGCGGGCGACGGTGGCGATGCTCGGCAGCGCCTCACCGCGGAAGCCGAGCGTCTCGACGGTTTCGAGGTCGGTTGCGTCCCGTAGTTTGCTCGTCGTGTGCCGTTCTACGGCGAGGACAGCGTTCGATTCGGACATCCCGTGGCCGTCGTCCACGACACGAATTCGGTCGGTTCCGTCGCCGTCGACGTCGATTTCGACCGTCTGCGCACCGGCGTCGATCGCGTTCTCGACGAGTTCGACGACGACGCTCGCTGGCCGGGTGACGACCTCTCCGGCAGCGATTTTCGAGCGCGTCTCCCGGTCGAGATGGTGAATCATTCGAGTCTCCGCTTGAGGTCCGACAGGAGGTTCAGCGCCTCCAGTGGGGTCGTGTCCACGAGGTCTGCTTCACGGAGTTCGTCGGCAACGTCACGGGCGACGCGGTCTGCATCCGACTCAGGGGATACTGCGTCACCGTCCGTGTGGTGTCCGTTTTCGAGTCCGTCGACGTAGGCAGCGAGCGTCTCGTCTTGCGGGGACTGGGCGTGGTTTGTGGGTTGAGTCTGTTCTGTGGGTTTGGTGTGGTCCCTGTGTTGCCCCGGTTTCGTACTTGAACCTTCGTCTGCGACGGCGTCTGCTGCGTCGGCCTCGACGAGACGCCGGGCGCGTTCGACCACGGTCGCCGGGACGCCTGCAAGGTGTGCGACTTCGACGCCGTACGACGACGACGACGGTCCTTCGGCGACGCTGTGGAGGAACGTCACGTCGCCGTCAGTCTGCGTGGCGGTGAAGTGCAAGTTGAACACACCCTCGCGTTCGTCGGCCGTGTCGGTCAGGTCGTGGTAGTGAGTTGCGAAGAGCGTCATCGCGCCGACTTCGTCGTGGACGAATTCGGTGGCCGCGCGGGCGATAGCGAGGCCGTCGGTGGTGGAGGTTCCGCGCCCCACCTCGTCGAGGAGGACGAGCGAATCTTCGGTGGCGTTGTGGAGGATTTCGGTCAACTCGCTCATCTCGCGCATGAACGTCGATTGCCCACCGGCGATGTCGTCAGAGGCACCGACGCGGGTGAACACTCGGTCGACGACTGGCAGTCTGGCGGTGTCTGCGGGGACGAAACTCCCCATCTGCGCGAGGATACAGACGAGCGCGACCTGTCGCATGTACGTCGATTTCCCGGACATGTTCGGGCCGGTGATGAGCGCCACGCCACCCTGTGGAAGTGAGGTCGGATTCGGGACGAACTCGTCTTGTGCGCGTTCGACCACGGGGTGTCGGCCGGCGTCGATTTCGATGCCAGCATCGCCCGATGCGCCCGACACGGTGCCGTCGTGGAACTGCGGTCGGGCGTAGTCGTTGGCGACAGCGACGTCTGCGAGCGTCCGAAGCACGTCGAGGTCAGAGAGCGCGTCCGCGACTGCCTGAATGCGCTCCGATTCGGTCGCAACGTCGGCGCGAACCTCGCAAAACAGGTCGTATTCGAGGCTGTCCGCCCGGTCGGCCGCACGGAGAATCTCGTCTTCGCGTTCTTTCAACTCGGGCGTGTAGAAGCGTTCTGAGTTCTTCAGCGTCTGCCGGCGGACGTAGTCGTCGGGCACCCGGTCGAGGTTCGGGTTCGTCACTTCGATGTAGTAGCCGTGGACCTGATTGTAGCCGACTTCGAGTGAGTCGATGCCGGTTCGCTCCTGTTCGCGTGCTTCGAGATTCGACACCCACTCGCGGCCGTCTTCGGCGGTGCCGCGAACGTCGTCGAGTTCGTCGTCGTACCCCGGTGCGATGACGCCGCCTTCGGTAATCTCCTGTGGCGGGTCGTCGACGATGGCACGGTCGATGTGGTCGCGGACGTCTTCGAGTTCGTCCAGCGAATCACGGAGGTCGGAAAGGAGACCGGATTCGACACCGTCGAGTGTCGCACGAATCTCGGGCACGCGGTCGAGCGTCGTTTTCAACGAGCGCAGGTCGCGGGCGCTGGCGCGTTCACGAGCGATGCGAGCGACGAGTCGTTCGAGGTCGTAGACGGACGAGAGGTGGTCACGGAGGTCTGCCCGCGAGAGCGCGTCGTCGGCGAGCGTCTCGACCGCATCCAGTCGCGCTTCGATGGCGTTCTGGTCCACGAGTGGCCGTCGAAGCCACGATTCGAGTCGTCGTCGACCCAGCGCACACGCCGTCTCGTCGAGGACCGAAAAGAGCGTGCTCCCGGCGCGGGCGCTCCGCGAGTCGAACAGTTCGAGGCTTCGAATCGCCGTCGCGTCGAGTTGGAGGAACTCACGGGGGTCGAATCGGGTGACTCGAGTGACGTACTCCAGTTTCGAGTCGCCCTGTGCGTACTCGGCGTACGCGAGGAGCGCACCGACTGCCCGGAGTTCGACGGTGGATTCGACGACTGCCGCTGGACGAGGTGCGTAAGTCGACAGCGTCTCACGGGCCGTCTCAGTGTCGAATGCGTCTGGGTCGAACGGTGTCTCCATCGGGTCGAACGAGAGCGACGGGAGGTCACAGTCGGGGCCGACGACGAGTTCGGCCGGGGCGAGACGTTCGAGTTCTTCGAGTGCGAGCGCACGGTCTGCGCCGGTGACGAGACACTCGCCGGTGGAGACGTCGACGACGGCGAGTCCGTAGTCGTCGCCGTCGCGGGCGACGGCACCGAGGTAGGTCGCCCGCCCCGCTTCGAGGAGTTCTTCGTCGACGACGGTTCCGGGAGTAATGAGTTGCGTGACGGCACGGTCCACGAGTCCCGAGGCTTCGGAGGCATCTTCGACCTGGTCGGCGAGCGCGACGCGATAGCCGGCGTCGAGCAAGCGTTCGAGGTACCCCGCGGCGTTGTCGATGGGAATCCCTGCCATCGGCCACGTGCCGGTCGAATCTTCGCGTTTCGTGAGCGTCACCTCGCAGGTCCGCGCGACAGCTTCTGCGGCACCACAGAACGCCTCGTAGAAGTCGCCGACCTGAAACAACACGAGGGCGTCGTCGTGCGTCTCACAGAGGTCGGCGTACTGCGAGAGCATCGGCGTCAAGTCGTCTCGTACCGCCAGCATCTCTGGCGGTGCACCGTAGACCGCCTCACGCTGGGCGTCCGCGTTCATATCCGGTACGGGGTCGCCGAGCGACAAAAACGCCCGGGAACGTTCGTGCTGACGTGTCGATACTGTGGACGTCTGGTGGCACCAGTCGGTACCGTCGTCGCTGTGATTGTGGTGTGCACACACCCAGCAACGTTAGGTAGATTGAGACTATATTACAGGACAGAGACCCGTTCGGCCGCCGCGAGACGGTCGGCGGGAAATCCCGGGAAATCAATGACTGATGTACATGCAGACACCGACATCGACCGCGCGCACTCGGTCGAAGCGGTATCGGACCTCGCTACACGAATCTCTGAAAACGTCGAACAGGTCATCGTCGGCCACCACGACGCGATAGAGGACATCATCGTGACGCTGTTCGCCCGTGGCCACCTCCTCTTAGAAGACGTTCCTGGCGTCGGGAAGACGATGCTCGCACGGGCAATCGCCACCTCGATAGAGGGGTCGTTCGAGCGGATTCAGTTCACGCCCGACCTCCTCCCGTCGGACGTGACGGGGGTGAACGTGTTCAATCAACAGACCTCCGAGTTCGAGTTTCGGAAGGGGCCGGTGTTCGGGAACGTCGTCTTGGGTGACGAAATCAACCGCGCACCGCCGAAGACGCAGGCCGCCCTCCTCGAAGTCATGGAAGAACTGCAGGTGACCTCCGACGGGATTACACGACCGGTTCCCGACCCCTTCACTGTCATCGCGACGCAGAACGACGTGGAACCGGACCGAACCTACGACCTCCCACTGGCCGAACTCGACCGCTTCATGAAGAAGATTCATCTGGGCTATCCGAACGAATCCGAAGAGACGGAACTCCTCGGCCGAGTCTCCGGACACCACCCAATCGAGTCACTCGAACCGGTCGCCACGTCTGCCGACGTTCGTGACGCTCGTGAGACGATTCTCAGTGTGACGGTGAGCGAACCGGTTCGACGGTACGTCTCACGACTCGCTGCCGACACCAGAGAACGGGCACACCTCGGCGTGAGTCCCCGTGGGTCGATTGCCCTCATCCGTGCTGCACAGGCCCGCGCCGCACTCGATTCCCGCGACTACGTCGTTCCCGACGACGTGCAACGCGAGATTCGGAGCGTCTGGGCACACCGTATCCGTACGACGAGCGGCGAAAGCGGACTCGACGTGGTCGAACGGGCCCTCGAGTACGTTCCGGTCGAATGAAACTCACTGTTCGGGGATGGGTTGCGGTCGCTGCTGTCGTCGTCGGTGTCGCCAACGCAGTCGCATTCGGGCCACGGGCGCTCAACGCCGTCGTCGTCCCCATCGCGGTGGCCCTCGTCGTCGGTGCCGTCCAAGTCTGGCGCGTCTCACCTCCACGAGTCGTTCGCGACCCGCCAGAGGACGGATTCCCGGGTGAGACAGCTACTGTCTCGCTCACCATCGACAGCGAGCGAACCTTCCCTGCAACCACGACAGACACACTCTCAGATGGGCTCGGCGGCGACTCGTCGGTCGAGTCCGTCGTCGGCGACGGTACCATCTCCTACGACGTGAGGTATCGTGCTCGCGGTCCGGCGAGAGTTGGCCCGGCGACCATCGTCGCACACGACTTACTCGGGCTCTTTTCGCGGACGTTCACTGCTGGAGGGGTCTCCGAGGTGCTCGTCTTCCCGCGAACCGGGTCGCTCACCACGTCGGCACGGCGTGACCTGTCGGCCCTCTCGGACCGCCAGACGATGACCCACCGTGGAGAGTTCGACCGGTTGCGCGAGTACGAATCGGGTGACCCACTTCGAGATATCCACTGGAAGTCGAGTGCGAAGTCAGGTGACCTCGTGGTGAAGACGTACATCAACCGCACCAACCCTGACGCAGTATCCGTCTCGGCCGGGGGCGTCGAGGGGCGCGAAGACGACGTGGCCGAGGCCGCAGCGACGATTGCGTGTTCCCTCCTCGACGCCGGTGTTCCGGTCCATCTCACGTCACCACTCGGTGTCACCGATGCAGTTCCGGGAGAACGACGCCACATCCTCGCGCACCTCTCGCGACTCGAATCCGGGTCGGTCCCCGACTCGGACGCCGAAGTGGTCGTTCGCGGTGACGCTGGCCAGACGTACGTAACCTTCGGCGGACGCGAGACGACGTTCGACCAACTTCGTGCGCGCTCGGGTGGAGAAACAGACGGCCTCTTGGACGGGAACCAAGCGGTCGACGGACAGGACACCGCTGGCAGGTTCGCCACCGGAACTATCCTCGGCAGACAGCGAACTGATGGTCAGCGCTCTGATGGCCAGCGCACTGATGGCCAGCGCGGGGTGGGTCGATGAGTACCGAATCCACGAAGCGCCGGTCAACCGCGACGACGGCCGAGACGACCGAATACACTGTCGCCGGCGTTCCAGCGAACCTGCTCGCGATGGTCGCGACGCTCGTGGTCGTGGGGTCGTTCCTCCTCGTCATCTACGACGTGACCAACGTGGTTGGTCGACGCGACCAGTTCTTGCTCGTCGCTGGCAGCGCACTCGCACTCGCGACGGTCGTTGGGGTGACGCTCCGACCACGCGTCGCACTCGTACTCACCATCGTCCTCCTCGGCGGCGGATTCGCGGCCTACTTCCTCTCGCTCCCGACGAGTCAACTCGCGTTACTCTCGCCCGAGCGGCTCCTCGCCGACTCGATTGCACTGCTCAGCGGGCTTTCCGCCCTTCGACTGCTCTCGGCAGACGTGTGGGCGCTCGCCGTGACGCCCGCACCGACGTTCCTCGCGTGGTATCTCGCGGTTCGAGGCCGAATCGCGCCCGCCGTCGCAATCGCCGGTGCCGGCCTCGGCCTGTTCGTCCTGACGGGTGACGCCGACGGACCACTCACACTCGTCGCTGTCGGCGCGGGGATGGCCGCAGTTGGCTTCGACAGCATCGACCGGTTCGGCCGTGATGGCGGCCAACTGGACGTACTCACCGTCATCCTCGCTGCGATGATCGTTCTCTCGGCGACTGTCACGGTGCTCCCCGGAGCGGGTGGGTCACCCGTCATCCCGAGCAGTGGTGTGGCCGAGCAACCGACCGTCGAGGCCAGTCTCGTGAGCGCGACCGACAGCATCTCCGTCGTCGGGAGTATCAGTCTCTCACCCGAGGTCCGCTTCGAAATCGAGAGTACGTCACCGTCGTACTGGCAGACTGCGTCGTTCGACAGATACACTGGGTCCGGATGGGTTCGAACCGGCGACTCCAGACTGTACGCTGGTGGTCGATTAGCCGACCCAGAAGGACCGTCACGTCTCGTCCGCCAGACGGTGACCCCAGCGACGCCACTCGACGCCATGCCCAGTGCGTGGCGTCCTGTCGCCATCAGCGGTAACATCTCGTCCGAGACGTTCGTCACCCAACAGGGGAACATCCGTCCCGCGCGAACCATCGGCACCGACGAGAACTTCACCGTGACGAGTGCCGTCCCGCAGTACACGCCAGCATCGCTCCGGCGGACAGGCACCGACTACCCCGACGACGTGCGGGAACGCTACCTCGCGCTCCCCGACAGCACCTCCGACCGCGTTCGTGAGCGGGCGGCCGAGATTACGGCCGGTGCAGAGACGCCGTACGACAAGGCCGTCGCCATCGAGGAGTGGCTGGAAGCCAACAAGGAGTACTCGTTGCAGGTGTCGCGTCCGGAGGGTGACATCGCCGAATCGTTCCTGTTCGACATGGAAGCAGGCTACTGTACCTACTACGCGTCGACGATGGTCGTCCTCCTCCGGTCCGAAGGCGTCCCGGCACGCTTCGTCACTGGCTACACGACGGGTGAGCGCGTCGGCGACGACCGATACGTCGTTCGCGGCCTCGACTCCCACGCGTGGGTCGAAGTGTACTTCGAGGACACTGGCTGGATTCGGTTCGACCCGACGCCTACGGGTCCCCGGCAGGAAGCAGAGTCCGCCTCCCTGAACGATGCTCGCGAAGGTGGTCTCGAAGGTGTCGACACCAACGAGACGGCGGCCGCAGTGAACGGCTCCGAAGAAGTGACGCCCACCCCGACCGAGACGGCGAATCAGACGGAGACGGCGACGAACACGACGCCAGACAGTGGCACCGCGCCGAGCATCGAAGAGCGAATCGGCGGCACGCCGGCTGCAGGAAACGAGTCTGTCGCTGTTGACGATGGCGACGGAGTGATACCGACGTTACCGCCGCGTGAGACACTCTTCGTCGGTCTCGCGGCACTCGTCGGCATCGTCGCGGGGGTCCGCCGGACACAGATACCGACACAAATCCGGTGGGCGACAGTCGCGCTCTACCAGCGCCGGACCGACTCTCCGACGGCCGACGTGTTCCGCGCGTACGACCGCCTCGAACTCGTCCTCGAACGCGAGTATCGGCCACGCAGGCCGGGAGAGACGGTGCGCCACTACCTCGACGCGCTGTCTCGCGTTGGCGTCGACGAACGAACCCGAGCGGTCGCCGACATCTACGAGCGCGCCCGGTACGGTCACGGTGTCACTCGGGCCGACGCCGACGAGGCGATTGCGGTGGCCGACCGTGCGGTCAGGTCGCGTCTGCCGGTCGTCAGACGCTGGGCAGACTGAATCGCGTTACTTTTTCACTGTGCGCTCACAGGGGTGAGCAATGGCGACGAGAGACGCCGTCCCCGCACTACTGTGCACCCTGCTGTGTGTGCTCGCCGTGGTGACACCTGTCACGGCGGCACCCGATGGGTCTGCCGCCGGTCCCGGCATCGACCCACTCGTTCAGCAAGGTGTCGAACCGGATAGCACGCGTATTGTCGTCGACGTCGAGTCCGACGGGTCTGCCCAGTGGGAGATTCAGTACTGGACTCGCTTAGACGACCAGAACACCACCGAGGCCTTCCAATCACTCCAAGACGACGTCGAGGCCAACCCGGACGACTACACGTCTTCGTTCGGAAACAGAATCGACGACACCGTCTCTGCGGCCGAAAACTCGACCGGCCGCGAGATGACGGCGACGAACGTCTCGGTCTCCGCCGAGACGCGGTCACTCCCCGACAGTTTCGGCGTCGTCACCTACTCGTTTGAGTGGTCGAACTTTGCCGCTGTCGACGGTGACCAACTCGTCATCGGCGACGCCATCGAGGGATTCTTCCTCGACTCGAACTCGCGACTCATCCTGTCGTGGCCGGCCGAGTACGGGCCGGTGACGGTCGCACCCAACGCAGACGAGACGCGCGAGAACACCGTCATCTGGCGCGGGTCGGAGACGGAGTTCGTCTCGGGCGAACCTCGAGTGGTCGTCGAACCGGGTGCCGGGTCCGCTGGAACAGGCACCAACACTCCGACTGACGAAGCAGCGGGTCCCGCAGTCGACGACCCGTTCCCCACGACGACTGCCCTCGGGGCACTCGCTGTCGTTGGAGTGCTCGTGGTCGGTGGTGCGTTCTTCCTCCGGTCGCGCGGTGTGCTCGGTGCGGAAGACGACAGTTCGAACAGCTCCGTCGACTCGGCCGTCGCCGCCAGCGACGAGACGGGACAGGCCGACACTGCAACCGAAGCGGCGACCGCTGCCGAGGCTAGCACGGACGAGACTCCAGAACCTGCCGACACGGACGAAGACGCTGCTGACGATACGGCCGAAGACGTGCCACCCGAACTCCTCAGTAACGAAGAACGCGTCCTCCGCCTCATCGAGTCGCGCGGTGGTCGAATCAAGCAACAAGAGGTCGCTGGCGCACTCGACTGGACCGACGCGAAGACGAGTAAGGTCGTTCGTGGCATGCGCGACGAGGGGACGATAGAAGGCTTCCGTCTCGGTCGTGAAAACGTCCTTCGTCTCCCAGAAGACGACGAGGAGCCAGAAGGGGTATAAATACCTTACGACCGTTTATCCGGTTCAATGACTCATAATCGACAGACTGCGGCGCCTTCTTCTGAAGTTGCGAACTCCGGTTGAACCGAGTTAATTGACGCGGACGACCGCCCGTTTATATCCGGAACAAGGTCCTACAGAGACGTAATGAGCCGACGAATCGCCGTGCTCGCCGTCGCCGCCACCGTCCTCCTGGCGACGCTTGGTGCACCGCTCGCTCTCGCCTCTCCAGCTAGTCCGGTCGCACCGGCGTTCGCCAGCGACAGTGGGGCGGAGTCAGCAGACGGGAGCAACGCTGCGAACCAGAGTACAGCAGCCAACGAAACACCGCCCGGCCAGAAACTCGCTGGCGTCATCGGTGTTCAGGCCTCCGAGACTGATGGTGAACTCGAACGCCGAACGTTCGAGACGCGACTCGCCAAGGCCAACTCGAACGCCTCGAAGGCGGCAGTCGTCGCCGGACAGGTCGAGACCATCAGTGAGCGCCTGACCGACCTCGAACAGCGCAAGGACCGACTCGACGCCGCCTACGAAAACGGCACGCTCTCTGAGAACCAGTACCGCGTCCAGATGACGCGCGTGGTCGCCGACATCGAGCGGACGAAATCCATGCTGAACCGGACGGCAGACGCCGCGACCACCCTCCCCGCTCCAGCCCTCGAAGCGCGCGGTGTCGACACCGCCCAACTCGATTCGCTCCGCCAGTCTGCGGCCGACCTCACGGGTCCGGAAGTGGCTGCACTCGCTCGTGACGTCGCAGGCGAGAACCCCGGGAAAGGGCTCGAAAAGGCCAAAGAAGAACGAAACAAGGACGACGACAAGTCTGACGACAACCGGAAGGGCGGCGACTCCGACACGTCCGCAGGGACCGCCTCGGGAAACAGTAGTGAGAAGCGTTCTGATAACGCCGGGTCATCCAGTGACCGGGGCAACCCTGACACGCCCACTGCTGACGAGCGAGGGAACGGCGGGACCGACGAGACGTCCCAAGTGATGATAGGCCGCTGGTCGATCGTCGGCTAATTCGCCCGACTCGTGACGTGACGACGACCGACGAGACATTTTCTGATACCGCACAGTCGCTCGATTAGGGGGGTCCATGCTATGGGCTCCCGATACTGTTTAATATCCCCATCTTGTACGTCCACACTGTAATGTCGGAAGTCTGCTCGACGTGCGGGCTGCCTCAGGAGCTTTGCGTCTGCGAGGACGTTGCAAAGGAGTCTCAGGAGATAGTCATCCGCATCGACGAGCGCCGCTACGGAAAAGAGGTTACAGTCATCGAGGGATTCGACCCGAAGGACGTCGACATGGACAGCCTGTCGTCGGACCTAAAGTCGAAATTCGCCTGTGGTGGGACCGTGGAACAAGATTCCATCGAACTCCAGGGCAACCACCGCGGCCGCGTGGAGGACTTCCTCCGCGACAAGGGGTTCAACGTCGCGTGACCGCCCTCTGACGTAGCCCGGCGTCGAGTACTTTTGGAGAACGTCGTTCTGTGAGCCGCGGCACTCGGTGTCTTACTCGTCGGGACCGTGTTCGAGCGTCCCCGTCCACGCTTCGAGGCCACCGGCCATGCTCTCGATTCGTGCATCTTTCGTTCCTTCGTACGCCGAGAGCAGTCGCACCGCCTGAATACTCGCTTCGCCGTGTGGGCAGACGGTGACGATGTGTGTCGCACCAGTGATGCGCCCGAGGTGTGAGACGAGGTCGTCTAACGGGACGTTGATGCTGCCGGGGATGTGCCCGTCGGTGAAGTCTGCCGGCGTGCTCACGTCTACGACGAGCGGTGGGTCGTCGTCTTCGAGGAGTGATTCGACCTCGCTGGGTTCGATTTCACTGACCATCGACTACAACACTCCTTCCTTGCGAGCGAGGAGGAGCCCCTCGACCGTGGCGTCGTTCGTCGGCGGTTCGACGGCCCGGTCGATGGCTTCCTCGACCGGAACTGCGTGCACCGAGAGGAACTCGTTGTCGTCCAAGTCGCGTTCGACCGGGGTGAGGTCCTCGGCGAAGACGAACCCACGGCGGTGTCGAAGTACGCCCGTCGAACACCAGACGTCGCCGATGAGTGACGCAGACCCCGCGGCGAAGCCAGTCTCTTCTCGGAGTTCCCGCACGGCGGCGTCGGTGAGCGACTCACCTTTCTCGACGACACCAGCGGGGAGTTCGAGTTGCGTCTGGCGGATGTTCGGGCGGTACTGTTCGACGAACACGACGTGGTCGTCTGCGACGGCGACGATGACGACTGCCGTCGCCAGTTCGGCCCAGTAGTAGCGCTTCGTGGTGCCGTTGGGTTGCTCGACGAGGTCGTACCCGCCGGTGAACCATCCGGTGTCGTACTCGGTCTTCGATTCGAGGACTGGCCACTCGGGGTCCGGAAGTCGCTCGTGTCGGCGCCCGTCGTCAGTCATCAGTTCGTCTCCTCGGATTCGCTGTCCGTGTCGGCGCCATCTGCTTCACTGTCTGTGTCGGCGCCGTCTGCTTCACTGTCGGTGTCGGCGCCATCTGTGTCGCTTCCGCGCGTGACGTCTCCATCGTCGTTCAGAATCGTGTCGCGGTAGACGCGGCCGAAGGCGTTGCGACGGAGTGTGCTGATTGCGGCGTCCCGTTCGTTCTGGAAGGTCGTGGCGATGACCGTCTCGGCGAACGGAATCGGGTGCCACGCGACGCGCTCGACGTCGGGGTTGCCCAGTTCGACGACCTCGAACTCGTCGTGGTCGGCACACCACTCGTCGAACTCGGCGCGAGAGCCGACGGTCACTGTCAACGATTCGGCGAACAGCGCGTTTCGGACCGTCTCGACGACGTCACCCGTCACGCGTTCGCGGTACTCTTCGCGGTCGAACTCCATCGCCTTGGCTGTCTCCCTGACGACGACTTGCGCCGTCGGCCCGACCCGGTCGAAGGCGTCTGCGGCCGCCTCGCGCGTCTCAGGAGAAATCGTCCCGTGGGTTTCCATCGCCCATCGATTTGGCCCCCGGACTTACGACTCTTTCTCGTCGGTGTCGTCGTCGGCCGACTGTTCGCCCTCGTCGTCCCGGGTGTCGTCCTCGTCGTCGGCCTGTTCGTCGGCTGTTTCGTACATCTCGCGCGTCAGGTCTTTGGCCTCTTCGAGAATACGTGCCGCGTCACCCGACAGCGACTGGCCCGCCCCGTGACCGCCGAACTGCTGTTGGTCGTGGTCGTGGTGGTGGGTGCGGTCGACCGTGTCTTCGAACACCTCGTCGAACTCGTGTTCGTCAGCGAGGTCGGCGACGACTGGCCCGAGTCTCTCGGCGTTCATCGACGCCCACTCGGGTGCGTGTTCGTCCAGCCACGTCTCGTGGTCGTCACTGTGGACGATTGCTTGGAGTGCCAGATGGTTCGCGAGATGTGTCTCGTCTCGTTGTGGCGCGTCGCAGACCGGACAGGCGTATCCCATACCCTCCGGTAGCGTGTGAGTGTACCAAAATGCGTCGCAGTTCGACGAAGGGGAATGAAGTGGCCGAGGGTTCGCGTGATGGTGGTGGGGGGAGGCGAACTGCCGACAGACGGCCACTATCCACTTCTGGTGGTGGTGGTGGTGGTTGTGGTGATGGTGTTGTGGTGATACCGATCGTCGATGCTGTTAGGCAGACTTGACGATGACCGTTCCGTCGGCCCAAACGGTCACGTCGCAGGCAGCGTAACGGAACCTGACGTGCGCGCGTGCTGGGCTCATCGTCCCACGCTCGACAGCCCCGCTCGTCGCCGGTGCCCGAACCGGCTGAGCGAATACTCTATCGAGCGCATCTGGGTTGATGATGTCCGACAGTGGTGGAAGTTCGACAGCGTCCACGTCTTTCAACTGAGCGGCAGCGGTGACTATTGTCACGGCGAGAGTGTCTCGTCCGTCCCAGTCGTGTCGAGCGACGACCTCTTCGGTCGTGCCAGTGTTCCATCCAACATCGTTGCCCTGTAACACGCGAGTTTCGTCCATGGTTCTGTTCGCGTCGGCGTCTTGCCGACAGTGGGTCCAAAGACGGTAGATGATATATCCCTCGTTGCTATCTGACTAGTAGTATCACCTGTGACCACTCTAGGTGACTAGAGTACTGACTGAGAATCAGCTGGTATGGCGGGTCTCTCACTCGAAGACGTTCTGGACGAGCTTCCGTTCCGCCGCCCGAAGGTGGTACTGGAACGTCGGCGCGCTGATATCGAACGTCTCGGCGAGCGTCTCTGCGGTACTGCGGCGAGGCCACTCGTAGAATCCAGCGAGGTGGGCCGCTCGAACCGACTCGTACTGTCGGTCGGTCCACTCGTCGCGGATCTTCCACTGGAACGTCTCCGGCGACTCCTCGCTTTCTGTAACCGTCCGCCGTGACAGGAGGCTCGTCCCCGGGTAGTCCGCGTCGAGCATGTCGATGAACGACCGTACCCGAATCCGCTCGGGGACTTCGACAGTGAGCGTGGTCTGTCGACCGGTCGAATGGAGTTCTCGAAGCGTCGCCTCGGAGGCGTACAGGGTCTCGAAGAGCGACTCGCGCGGGAGTCGTATCTCGAAGAGGTTCCCCGAGTCGTCTTCCGAGAGCAGTCGCACGCGCGTCGCAACGTCGCTTCCGGCGTCGATAACCTCCTCCGGGTCGGCGTCTGTGACGATGAACGCGATGACCGACCCATCCGATTGCGGGAGAACGCCCGTGAGCGCGACGCTGTGGTCGACGTGTCGTGCGAGACGCGCAATCGACAGCCGGTCGCCACCGAGTTGCGCCTGCACGTGGGTTCGGCGTTCTGTCAGCATCGCGCCGGCGCGTTTCGTCGTCGCGAGCGCGTAGCCGATGGTCTCTCCCAACTCGGAGAGCAGCCCGTCTTCGTTCGACAGGACGTGTGGTTCGGTCGCATGGAGGACGAACAGCGCTTCGACTCGGTCGTCTGCAACCGCGGGGATGACTGCGAGTGACCGGAACCCGTAGGTGAGCGCGTCACCACGGTGGTCGGCCCACGTCGGGTCGTTGAGCACGTCGCCGACCGTCTGCATCGTGTGGGTCTGGATAGCGGTGTCGAGCAGTGCCGACAGTGGCCCGGACGCCGCCACTTCACCGAGTCGGTCGGCGTAGGCAGCGTCTGCGCCGTGAATCTCCTCGGGCTCAGGGTGGATTGTGTCGTCGATTCCGTCGGAGTCGACGTGCCACACGACGGCGTAGGGTTCGGTCCCGACGAGGTGCTGGCCGACGGCCGAGAGGGCGTCACTGCGCGTCGGCGCGCGGATGAGCGACTGGTTGATGTTTCTGATGGTCGTGTTGACCTGGTCGAGTCGTCTGAGTGCCTCGTTTTGCTCTGCGAGGCGGCGGTCTCGCTCGTGTAACTCGGACTCGGCGTCGAGGCGTTCCAGCAACTCTTCGACGGTGGCGACGAGCAAGTTCACGAGTTCGACGTCGACGTCACTGGGCGCGACAGTGCCCGGATGACCGGTCACGAGGACACCGTGGCGACCAACCGGCGCAGCGATGACTCGCTCGACGCCTTCGACGATACCGCCATCCGGGGCGATTTCGACGACTGAGACCTCGCCAGTGACGAAGGCGTCCCAGACGCCTCCTTCGGTCAGTCCAGCACCAATCGGCTTGTCGCCGAGTCCCGTTCCCGCCTCGCCAACACGTGCGAGTGCCGTGGTTGCTTCGTCGAAGACGAACAGTTCTGTCCGCGCATCGCCGAGGACCTCGTCACAGGCGTCGACGGCATCGTTGAGAATCGTCTCGCGGTCCGTCGCCCGCATCATCTCGCGCGTTCGCTCGTGGAGCGTCGCCAGCAACTGCTCGTAGCGGTGTCGCTCTGTCACGTCGCGGAGGACGCCAACCGACCCGAGTTCTTTCCCGTCGATGACGAGTGGAGTCCGTCGGTTTTCCACCTGTACGGTGTCCCCGTTTTCTTGCTCTAGTTCGAACTCCACGATTCGGTTCGAGGCCGTGAAGAACACCTCGTCGCTGTCGTCGATCGTCTCGTCGAAGAGGTAACTCGCGGAGACGCCCAACACTTCGACGCGCGTCAGGCCGGTCAGGCGCTCGAACGCCGGGTTGACGGACGTGAACCTGCCGTTTCGGTCCAGCGCGTACACCGCGTCGGCGACGGCGTCGAGCATCCGGCCGTACTGCTGGACTTCTGTCTCGCGTTCGTGTTGCTCGGTGATGTCGGTGAAGTAGACAGAGAGCCCGGTCTCAGAAGGGTAGGCCTTGATGTTGTACCACGTATCCGAGTTTTCGGAGTACGCCTCGAACCCTCTGGTCTGTTGGGTTCGCATCGCCGCTTTGAACTCGTGACGGAATCTGCCAGATTCCGGTGTGAGGTCCTCCATATGTCGATCGAAGAGGTCTGCGGCCGGTTCCCGAAAGAGCACCTCAGCAGTTTCGTTGACGTAGGTGAGCCGCCAGTCGGTGTCGAAAGCGACGACTGCTTCGTCGATTCGGCCCAGAACCTCCGAGAGCGCGTTTCTGAGTTCGTGACGCTCGGCAGCGGCCCCGATGACGGCCGCGATATTTTCGAGGAACAGCACGTCTTTGTCGGTGAAGTGCCCTGGTTCGAACGCTTGGGCGCCGATGACTCCCCACCGGTGGGCATCGCTCCCAATCGAGGCACAGATTCCGCTTCGGAACCCAGACGACGTGAACTCGTCTGAGTGGGTGAACCGGTCGTCCTCCTCGAAGTCGTCGACGACGGTCGAGTGGCCGTGTTGATACGTCGACATCGCCTGTGTTTCTTCGTTGGCACTGACGGGTTGTTGGATGAACTTCTCTGCCCATCCGGTCCCGGCAGCAACGCGGAACATCTCCGGTTCGTCGAGTCGTTCGAGGACCGAGACGGAGTCCGCGCCGAGTACGTCGCCCACACGATGGACGGCGAGTTGGAGGACTTCGTCGAGGCCGACCGTCGTCAGCGCACGTGTTCCCACCTCTGAGACGACCCGTTGTTGCTCGAGACGTGCGCGGTTCGAGCACTGGACGCGGTGGTCTTCGATGACCTTCTGGACGCGGAACGCCAGCCACGAGAGCGGGTCAGCATCGCTTTCCTGGATGAAATAGTCCGTTGCACCCGCCTCCACGGCATCCTGAACGAACGCTTGTTCGTTGGCCGTGACGATGATTGGGAGCGTCGGGTCGCTTTCGCGTACGTCGCGGATGAACGCGAGACCGTCGCTGTCGGTGAGGGGAGCAGTGAGAACGACACACTGGATGTCGCCTGCTGCAGCGAGAAGCTCTGCACGGGCCGAACCTGCGTCTCGAACGCGGCGGATTGCGAGTTCCGCTGAGGCGGCCCCGAGTGACGCTTGCAGACCATCCGCGAATGGTACGTCGTCACTCACGCAGAGAACCGTAGTGGACGGTGACACAGACGCACTACGATAGCTATTGTGATAAGTACTCCCACGGCTTACACGCCGCTCGTGTCACTCAGTTTTGACATGGATTTTATGTTTTCTGAGAATGCCAGTTGTGGAGGTCGAGAACCATGATGACGGCATCTTCGCCATCTCCGTAGTAGCGAGGAACCCGACGAGCAGGATTGAATCCGACGCTCTCGTAGAGCTGTCGCGCCGGTTCGTTCGAGACACGGACTTCGAGTTTGACGACCGCAGCACCGGCAATCGTCATCGCAGTCAGCGCGTGGAGCAGCAGTCGTCTCCCGAGTCCGTTTCCGCGTGCTTCCGGGCGGACTGCGAGGTCTTTGACGTGACCAATGTCGTTTCCGTGGTTCGGCATGACGTCGGCGACGACGTAGCCGAGGACGTCTGTGCCGCGGGCAGCGACGAGGAACGCCGGTTCGTCGACGAAGAGTTCGAACGCAGAGTAAGGCCACGGCTCTGTAAAGCACGTCCGCTCGATTCTGAGGACGTCGAGTAAGTCGGCACGCTCGGCCCGCCGGACGACTACGTCGTCGGCGAGGGCGTCGTCGAACTCCGTCACGCTCGCCGCTAAGCGATGGGGATGCAAAAACGCGACGGGCGACGAGCGCAGGCTGTCACAGTGACGCTCACGGTGCCGCCGCTCGCCGACCGAAAAATGTGAGAATGGGGTGTGTGCGCTTAGTCGTCCGCGGGAGCAGCGCCGCCCTCTGCCTGCTGCTTCGTGAGGGGGAGCTTGCCACCGGCGGTGAGAATACGGCGTTCACGCTCGGAGGCGTTGAGGGTTGCCGTCGCGTCCCACTCGTCGTTCACGCGGATGGTGAACTCTTGCTGACCGGATTCGACGCCTGCGGCCACGTCGTCGACGATTTCGATGTCGTCGCCCTGCTCGAGCTTCTCGTACGTCTCCTCGTCGATGGCGAGGGGGACGATACCGAAGTTGAACAGGTTCGCCTTGTGGATGCGAGCGAACGACTGTGCGAACACAGCTTCGATGCCGAGGTACATCGGGCACATCGCGGCGTGTTCACGGGAGGAACCCTGCCCGTAGTTCTCGCCAGCGACGAGGACGCCGTTACCGGCATCTTTGGCGCGCTGGGCGAACGTCTCGTCGACACGCGAGAGCGTGAAGTCAGAGAGGCGCTCGATGTTCGAGCGGAACTTGAGGATGTCGGACGTCGCCGGGATGATGTGGTCCGTCGTGATGTTGTCCTCCATCTTCAGGAGTGCTTCGCCGCCGACTTCGGCGCCGAGGGGGTCCTGCAGAGGAACTTCGCCGATGTTCGGGCCCTTGATGAGCTCGTCGTCGATGGCATCTTCCGCGTAGATGAGGTCCGTCTTGGCTCCGTCGTACTTCTCGGGGAGTTCGACGCCGGGTGCCTCGAGGTCACCGAGTTCGTCGGCGAGGTCACGTGGGTCGATAATTTCGCCTTTGAGTGCCGCAGCGGCCGCGACTTCGGGCGAGCAGAGGTAGACGTTGTCGTCCTCGATACCGGAGCGCCCCTCGAAGTTGCGGTTGAAGGTACGCAGGGAGATGGAGTCGGAGGCGGGCACGTGGCCGATACCGATACACGGTCCACAGGTTGCCTCGGAGACGTTGACACCAGCGGCCATCATCTCTGCCGTCCAGCCCTGACGGGCGAGAATCTCGCCGGCCTGCTTCGAACCGGGTGCGACGATCATCTCGAGGTGCTTTGCGACTTCGCGGCCCTTGAACATCTTCGCGGCCGGGAGGATGTCCTCGTAGCCACCGTTCGTACAGGAACCGATGAGGACCTGTTCGACCTTGTTGCCGGCGACTTCACGGACAGGAACGACCTTGTCCGGCATCGACGGGCAGGCGATGAGCGGTTCGAGGTCGTCGAGGTCGATGACGATTTCGTCGGCGTATTCGGCGTCTTCGTCGGCCTTCAGTTCGGTGTAGACCTCGCCGCGACCCTGGCGTTCGAGGTAGTCTTTCGTCTTCTCGTCCGTCTCGAAGATGGACGAGGTCGCGCCGAGTTCCGTACCCATGTTGGTGATGGTCGTGCGCTCGGGGACGGAGAGCGACTCTGCACCGGGGCCGGTGTACTCGAACACCTTGCCGACGCCACCCTTGACGGTCTCGCGGCGGAGCATCTCGAGGATGATGTCCTTCGCGGAGGACCATTCGGGGAGTTCGCCTTCGAGGCGGACGTTGACGACTTCGGGCATCTCGACGTAGTAGGCGCCACCGCCCATGGCGACGGCGATGTCGAGGCCACCGGCACCGATGGCGAGCTGGCCGAGGCCACCGGGGGTCGGCGTGTGCGAGTCAGAGCCGAGGAGGGTCTTGCCGGGTGCGGCGAAGTTCTCCTTGTGGACGTTGTGGCAAATACCGTTGCCCGGTCGGGAGAAGTGAGCGCCATATGTGCCCGCTGCAGAGCGGAGGAAGCGGTGGTCGTCCGTGTTCTTGAAGTCGAACTGGTAGGTCTGGTGGTCACAGTACTGGGCGGCGAGTTCCGTCTGTGCCTCGTCGAGGTCGAGCGCCTCGAACTGGAGCCACACCATCGTGCCCGTCGTGTCCTGCATCAGGACCTGGTCGATTTCGATTCCGATTTCCTCACCGGGGGTGAGTTCACCCTCGACGAGATGATCCGAGAGAATCTTTTCCGTGAGCGTCTGTCCCATAACACCCGAACGTCGATGGTCCTCGGATATAAATCCCGCGTACTTCCCTATCTTCGAACGTGAAGAATAGCGCCGTCTCTGGGTTTCTATCGTCTAAGGACCATTAAACTCCTTGTTGGTTCTTCCATGGGACACTCCCACAAATGCCACCGTCGCGCCCCAACTCCGGCACCATTTTGCACTCGCTCGACTCTGTGCAGATATGTACCGGTCCGGTTCCTTCGTTGCACAGCACATCTCGCCAGTCACCGACGAGCAGATTCAGCCAAACGGCGTCGACCTGACGCTCGAATCCGTCCTCGAACAGGTCGAACCCGGGCGCCTCGGACGTGAGGGAAAGACCATCGGTGAACGGCGTGCGCTCGATTTCGCCGACCCAGACACCGAGACGTACCGCCTCGAACCCGGCGGCTACGTTCTCCAGTACGCCGAGACGGTCCACATCCCCGAAGAGCACGTCGGCTTCATCTACCCACGGTCGTCGCTGATGCGGAACTCCTGTATGCTCAACACGGCCGTCTGGGACGCCGGATACGAAGGGAAAGGCGAAGGGCTGTTACAGGTCCACCACCCAATCGAACTCGAACGCGGCGCTCGCGTCGCCCAAATCGTCCTCACAGAGGCGTCCCACGATGGGACCTACGACGGGAGCTATCAGGGCGAACGAACCGAGTAGTCGGCACCCGAGTCGAACGGGTACTGCACCCTGTTTCTCTCACCGTTTGGACCGACACGAACCGACGACTGTCGTAGAAGATACCAGATTAATACCTACCTGTCTATTTCGGTGACGTTCTCGGCGACGACGAATTTGTTTCAAGTGTTTGGCCGACCTACTATTCCTCTGCGGAGGCGAAATAAACGGGACGAACGAGGGGCGAACCCGTGATTACCTACCTCCGCAACTTCCTTCCGACCCAATTTTTTGTGAGTGGAGACGCCGGCCCGAGTGACCTGTGTGTACTCTCACGTGGGGTGCGTGTACTCTCACGCAGACATATCGTGTGGTGGGGCGTTTCTGTATCGTTTAAAGAGTCTTCGAGTGAGGCACTCGTGTTCTCTGACCCAAAGGCACATTTACGCACGTACCTAAATGCGTCTAATTACTGATGTCACGGAGTCCATCTCTCCCAGAACGCCCTCATCTCGATCTGGACCCCGACATGTCGGATGCAGAGCGTCTCTCTGCGCTCCGTCAGCACGTCGAGCGTATGATCGAGGTCAACAGGCAACTCGACCAGCGTCTCCAGTCTGCGGACGACCGGCACGCTGAGTTGGTCGAGGAAGTCGAACAGATGAAAGCACGCAACGAGGCGCTGAAGACGGCCTCGTACTACATCGCCACCGTCGAAGAACTGACCGACGACGGCGTCATCATCAAACAACACGGCAACAATCAGGAGGTGTTGACTGACTTCGCACCCAACGTCGACCACTCCGAGATTCAACCTGGTGACCGTGTCGCCATCAACGACTCCTTTGCCGTCCAGACGCTTCTCGACGACGAGACCGACGCGCGGGCGCAGGCGATGGAAGTCGTGGAGTCGCCAACCGTCACCTACGACGACATCGGCGGCATCGACGAACAGGTCCGTGAGGTCCGCGAGGCGGTCGAACAACCACTCGAAAACCCCGAGATGTTCGAGAAGGTCGGCATCGACCCACCGTCTGGCGTGCTCCTCTACGGCCCGCCGGGCACCGGGAAGACGATGCTGGCGAAGGCCGTCGCCAACGAGACGAACGCCTCGTTCATCAAGATGGCCGGGTCTGAACTCGTCCAGAAGTTCATCGGCGAGGGTGCACGCCTCGTCCGCGACCTGTTCAAACTCGCGGCCGAACGCGAACCCGTCGTCATCTTCATCGACGAAATCGACGCCGTCGCGTCCAAGCGCACTGACTCGAAGACCTCCGGCGACGCCGAGGTCCAGCGGACGATGATGCAACTGCTCTCGGAGATGGACGGCTTCGACGACCGCGGCGAGATTCGCATCATCGCGGCGACCAACCGCTTCGACATGCTCGACGAGGCCATCCTCCGTCCCGGCCGATTCGACCGCCTCATCGAGGTGCCCAAACCGGCAGTCGAGGGTCGTCGCCGTATCCTCGACATCCACACCCGCGACATGAACGTCGCCGACGACGTGGACCTCGACTCACTCGCGGAGGAACTCGACGACTACTCCGGTGCCGACATCGCCTCGCTCACGACGGAAGCGGGGATGTTCGCCATCCGTGACGAACGGACCGAGGTCACCGGCGCTGACTTCGAAGCGGCCCACGAGAAGCTCTCGAACGTCGAGGAGTCCGGAACCGGCCCCATCTCCGGATTCACCGACTACCAGTACTGACCGACTGCCCGTTACTGACCGGCAGTCTGTGCGGCGAACGGGCTCACGCCCGTTCCATCCGCGGCCTTTCGTAACCCCCTTTGTAGCCCACGCTCTCGTTCAGTCATGAGCACGATTCGCGTCGTCCGCGGGGTCGGCACCGCCCCGACGGAGATGGCGTCGTACGACGCCGCCCTCGCTGCCGCTAATATTCACAACTACAATCTCGTCGCCGTCTCGTCGGTCGTCCCTGCGGACGCGACGGTCGAAACAGTCGACGTGGCTCCTGACCTCGGACCCGCTGGTAACCGGTTGACAGTCGTGCAAGCCCGTGAGACGACGTCGACGCCGGGTGAACACATCGTCGCCGGTCTCGGATGGAGCACCGGTCCCGGTGCGGGGCTGTTCTACGAGGCGTCCGGAACCGACGATGACGACGTTCGTCGGGCAATCCTCGCAGGACTCGACGCCGGTCGAGACCTCCGCGACTGGGAGTTCGACGACGAACAGGTCGCACTCACCGCAGCGGAACACGAAGGCGAGGGGTACACCACCGTCATCACCGTTGCCGCGTACGGCCAGAGCGAATCTATCTTCTGAGTAGATACCAACGGCGTACTGACTACGTATCTGTTCCACACCAACTGCGTACCGTCTGCGAACTTTGTTGACCGACGCACTCATCACCCGGTGTGGTAATGTCCCACTATGGGGGTACCACTGTTCGACCTGTCTGCACGGCGCATCGCGATTATCTATGCCGTCTTCGGGGTCCTGTGGTTCACCGCAAGTGACCTCGTGGTCGAACGACTCCCGAACCATCTTCTCTACCAGACGGCGACGGGATGGGTGTTCGTCTTCGTGTCTGCGGGACTCGTCTACACCCTCGTCGAGCAGAGTCACGTCGAACTCACCCGTGCGTCGTCACGACTCGAATCGACCAACGCGCACGCGAGCGTCCTCCATCGCATCCTCAGACACGACATCAGGAACGCCTGTACGGCGATATTGGGATATGCCGAACTCGTCGAACCACGTTCGGGCACGCACTGTGGCACCGACCCAGTCGTGGCGATTCGAAAGCGAGCGAATCGACTGGTCGAAGTGAGTGAGGAAGTGTCCTTGCTTCGGTCTGTCGAGCAGGCCGAAGGGAGTACCGTCGAAGTCAACCTCTCCTGTGCTGTTTCCGACGCCGTCGACGACATTCGACTGGAGTATCCGTCGGTGTCCATCTCGGTTTCGGCGCCACCAGAACTCTCTGTAACGGTCCACCCCGCGTTACCACGAAGCATCACAGAACTGCTCGACAATGCAGTCGTCCACGCAGACTGCGAGTCGCCAACCGTCGGAGTGACGGTGCGCCAAGTCGGGGATGTGGCCAGCGTGGCCGTCACAGACGACGGCCCGGGGATTCCGGAAATCGACCGCAAAGCACTGGTCTCGGGCGCAGAAACCCCGCTCAGACATACGACTGGCGTCGGACTCTGGTTGGTTCGTTCCATCGTCGAAGCGTCCGGTGGGTCGGTCGACATCCAGCGTCTGTCGTCGAAGGGAACGTCAGTCGTCCTGTACGTCCCCGTAACTGGTACGTAGCTTCAGTCCCCCTCGAATTTCGACACACCGGTGACAATCACGACTGACGACGCCTTTTTACACGTCCTCCCCGTATCTCAGGCGACTGATGAACGGGAACAACCCATATGCGGGCGCTCCCGGCGTAACTGGTGCCGGTCAACCATCGCAGGGCCACGAACTGACGGTCGAACAGATGGACTCGCTCCGGCGAGTCGTCGCCGGCATCGTTTCTCAAACAGAATCGTACCTTCCCGAGGGCTTCGCCGTCGGGTCGGAACTCTCGACCGGACCGAACGGTCCGCTGGCGACTGTCGCGGTTCACCCGCCTGTCGGCCACCCCGTCAGCGCTGGCTTTTCGCCAGACGCCGACGAACTCGACGCGGGCCTCACCGACGAGGACCGTGACGAAGTCGCTCGTGGCCTCGCCGCCAGCGCGGCGTTTCAGGTGATGAGCGCCGTCGGTGACGACATCACACCCGCCGCCCGCTAACACACGCGTCGAACGCGTCGTCATATTCCATTTTTCACGGCTGCACCCCGAGCGAACGCCCACGTCGTCCCTGCGTTCGACCCTCGCCGTGTCAAAATCGCAACAATGCACTTCACCGACCAGTGCGTACTGAGGGTATGGTCTCTCTCACCGACTATGCAGACGAGGTTGGCCCAACGACGATTATCATCGTCGGCTTCCTGTTGTTCATCTTCCCCGAACCTGCGACGTCAGCCATCGGTGCGGGGTTGATGTTGTTCGGAGTCGCCTACTGGTTCTGGGAGTGGAACCGGCCGAATACGAACTGACCGGTCGGCACCGAAATTAGATGCCACGGCGACGGCGACGCTGGTCGCTGTCGTCACGTGGGGTGTCGAGAGCGCCGAACGAGGCGTCACCTGCGTTGAACGGGGCGTCGACCGCGGCGACAGAAACCTCGGTGGCCGTGGATTCTGTGTTGGCGGGGCTCGTCGGCGATACGACGAAGAGCCCGTACGCGAGGACCGAGACAGAGACGAGGCCACCGATTGCGACGACGGATGAAACCGGGAGCTCTGTGAGCGTCCCGACGGCGAGGCCGAGGAACAACGGAAGTGGGAGCGTCGCCAGAATGAAGTCGTATCGAGAGGCGTCCGAGACGATGCTGTCGCTGAATGTTCGTGTGCGCATTATACCACCAATTCGTGAATAACTCGGTTAGAATACTAATTCGTTGCGGTAATCACGTCAATTACCCAACGATAAACCAGAAGACGGGAGCTTACTTGCCCCAGAAGGGGTCCCGACGGCGGTGCTTGTCGAGATAGCCGGAGAGCGCTTCGAGTTCGTCGACAGGAATGTCGTCACGGAGTTCCTGTTCGAGAATCTTCGCGTGCTTCTCGGGAAGTTCTATCCAGAGTTCGTCGCCTTCGTCGATTTGGCGGCCGACGGTGGGCCCGTCGATGGCGATGCTGACGCGTGACCCGGCCCGGGCGCTCGACACGTCTTCACCGTTCTCCTGAATCCCCGAGAGTTGGCCGACGCGCTTCGGCTCGTTGCCTTCCCACTTCACGACGTTCATGTTGTTCTTGATGGTCCCGGACATGATTTCGACGCCGACGACAGCAGGGTTGGACTGCCGGAACGTGTGGTCCTGAAGAATCTGGAAGCGACACGGGCGGACGATTTTGTCGAGAATCGTCTCCTGCTGGGCGCGCTTCATCTCGTCGACGAACTCCTCGTACTCGTCGATGAGTTGGTAGATGACGTCGTCTTCGAACAGTTTGACGTCGTTCTTGTCGAGTTCGTCTTCGGCGTTCGAGAGCACGTCCACGTTGAAGCCGAGGATGACCTTGTGTTCGGGTTCGCGGGCCGTCGAGGCGACGGCGACGTCACGCGGGGCGATATCGCCGACTTCGGCGCGGAGGATAGGGACTTCGGCCTCTTGCAGTGCGTTCGCCATGGCTTCGAGACTGCCGAGGGTGTCGGCTTTGACGACGACGCCCTCTTCTTCGGTGGTGACTTCGATATCCGCGAGTTCGGCTTCGACTTCGCGGATGACCTCGTCTACGTCGCGGTCACCGACGACACGAACTGGTGCGCCGGCCATCGCGCCTTCGAGGTCCGGCGCGGCGATTTTGACACCGGCCGCGGCGCGGACTTCGTCGACCTTGTCGAACCGCTTTTCGGTGCGAATCTCGGCGTTCGGGCGGGGTTGGAGGAGTGCGCGGACCTCGGTCACGATGGGTTCGTTCGCACCGCCGACGACGATGGTGTCGCCCGCGTGAATCGTCCCGTCGTAGAGGACCACGTCGAGGGTGGCACCGAAGCCACGTTCCTCTTTGACTTCGAGGACGGTCCCGTAGCCGGGGCCGGCCACGTCGATGGCCATCTCGTCTTTCATGTACCGCTGCGAGAGGCCCATGAGGACGCCGAGCAGGTCCGGAATCCCCTCGCCAGTCAGTGCGGAGACGGGGACGACACCGATGTTCTTCTGGAAGTTCTGGACGCGCCAGTAGAAGTCCGACGAGAAGCCCTTGTCGGAGAGTTCACCGATGAGTTGGTAGAGGCTCTCGTCGAGTTTGGACTTCGCGCGCTTGGACTGCTTCTCCAGCGACTTCTGGATTGGTTCACCCTGTTGTGGGTTCCATCCCGGTGTCGTGTCCACCTTGTTGGCGGCCACGATGAACGGCGTTCCCGTTCGTTTGAGGATGTCGATGGCTTCCTCGGTCTGTGGCTGGAAGCCGTCGTTTACGTCGACCACGAGGATTGCGATGTCGGCGAGCGCACCACCGCGAGAGCGGAGGGTACTGAACGAGTGGTGGCCCGGCGTGTCGATGAAGAGCAGTCCCGGCAGGTCGAAGTCGTCTGGGTTGACGAGGGCACCGGCCATCTGCGAGACGGTCTCTAAGGGGACCGCGGTTGCGCCGATGTGCTGGGTGATGGCACCTGCCTCACCGTCGCTGACAGCGGACCCGCGAACCTTGTCGAGAAGACTAGTCTTCCCGTGGTCGACGTGGCCGAGAACGGCCACGATGGGTGTGCGAAGCGTATCGGATTGTGATGTCGAATCAGTGTCGGACATGGAGAATCGCCCCGGAGAAGGTTACTTACCCGATTCGAGTCGGTGACTCCAGTTAAGTCCATCGTCACGTGTGCATGCACTGGATTACGTGACCGTCGCTTCGTGTCGACCGCAGAGACGACACCTCCAGCAAAAATGGAGTCTTTGGGTGTGTGGCGATGCAGAACTCGTCGAGGGAGTGAGCGGGCGACCTACTCGACGACTTCGAACGGCAGCATCATCTCTTGGTCCTCGTGTTCGAGGATGTGACAGTGCCAGGCGAACCTGCCCGCGAATCCGGTGAAGTCGACCTTGACGCGTAACATCTCGTTCGGGTTGACGAGAACGGTGTCTTTTTTCACCGTATTGTTCGGCGTGGGTGGAGTCACAGCATCCGGCGTGATGTAGCTTTTCACGTCGGGCTTTTCGGGCTTCATGCCACCGTTTTCGAGATACTCGGCGTACGCGTTGATGTAGTCCTGTGCGTGTTGAGCGTAGGTATCTCCGGTTCCATCGTTCCACGTGAACGACTCTCGCTCCAGCACCTCCATATCCACGAGGTGGAGGTGAATCGGGTGGGAGTCACCGGTCGTGTTGACGAACTCCCACGTCTCGGACGTGTTGAGTTCTGGGTCGACCACGGCGTCTTCGTCACTCCACAGCGACAGGTCGAGGAAGTGTGAGTCGTATTCGACTCCCTCTTCGACCTCTAGCGTCGCGCTGTCGAGCGAGAACGTCCGGGTTATGTCGGTGTCGGTGACCTCCGGCGTGAAGTCGTAGCGGTCGATTTTCTTTCCGATGACTTTCAGGAACTGGTCGGAGGGGATGCTGTTGTCGGGCTCCGAGAGCGGCTTCGTGACCTTGATTTTCAGCATCTCACGCATGTCGACGTCGATACTGTCGTCGCCGCGTGGGACGAAGTCTTCGCCGGCGTACGGGATTCCCGTGCCGTTGTCGAGGATGAACTCCTCGCCTTCGAAGTCGCTGAAGTCGACGACGACGTCGGCCCGCTCTGCCCCCGAGAGGAGTAGCGACGGAACCATCCCGCCGGGGCCAACGGTGACCACGTCGTCGAGGAAGCCAAGGTCCACGCCGATCTGTTCCATCACTGGGGCGTCGTCGTAGGACTCGCTGTCTTCGTTGTAGAACTTCAGGTTGAACGTCCGGCCGTTCGACCCGTTGAGGAACCGGAAGCGGTACTTCCGGGGCTCGACCTCGAGGCACGGGTAGGCCTTGCCGTTGACGACGGGCACGTCGCCCCAGAACTCTGCTTCGAACGAGTCGTCGGTTCCGTCTGGGTACTGCAGTTCTCCCCCGCTCGTGAAGGAGCGGTCCTGCAGGAGGATTGGTATCTCGTACTCGTCGCTCGGGAGGCTGTTTTCGACCGGGTCGCGGAGAAGGTAGAATCCGGCCAGTCCGGCATAGACGTTCAGGCGGGTGATGCCGAGGGCGTGGTCGTGGTACCACAGCGTCCCCGGTTCTTGTCTGTTCGGGTACTCTTTGGTCTGTTTGTAGGCGACGGGGCTGTCGGGAATCGCGGCGAAGTCGTCGGTGGTCTTTCCCTCGGGAGTCACCCACGCTTCGGAGTAGCCGTCGTCCTGTTCGGCCGCGACGCCACCGTGCAGGTGAACGACGGTTCGAATCTCTGGCGCACCGTGGTCGGCCCCGTGCACTCGCTTGTCGACGCTCAGCAGGTGCTCCCCGCCGCGGGAGTTTCCTTGCCAGTCAGTTCCGAGTTCGTTCATCCACTTGACCGAGACAGGCCGGTCGGGACGCGCTTCGATCGTCGCAGCCGGGTAGGTCCCACCGTAGCCCCAGAGCGTGGTCGGCTTGTCTCCCATCGTGCTGGGGAGCACCTGCTGCTGGAACTCGGTCATCGATATCTCGTAGTGGTCGACACCACCCTTCCTGCTGTCGGGCGTCATCACGCCGGGCCGCGGGAGTGGGTCCTGCCACTTGTGACCGGTGAAGTCCAGCGGTGTTTGGGTCGCCTGAGCACGAGCACGTCTGACACTCCACGGTAGGGTACTGAATAGACCCACCGCGGCTGCACCCTTCAGTACAGTCCGTCGGGAAAGGCCGGTCTTCCCGGCCGAGTCTTTCTGTTTCTGTGTAGTTTTGTTGTCCATGAGTTCATCCGGGCGTAGTCATGTTGCCACCAACTCGTCGTCGCGTATCAGCAGAATCTACCAACACTACGTCCAGATTGAATAGACGTGATTCATGATTTTCAGTATACATTTCCTATAGACAGGTAATGTCAACGTTCCCCGTCTGTTTGCCAGTTCAGCAAGTCTAGTGTTCTGATGAAAACAAACTGGCATTTACTATACACACAGATTGAATTTATAATCTGATTATCTGGGCGTATAACTGGCCTTCTAGGTCCTGTCTAACGAAGCTCCAAGGACACCTTG
Organism: Haloferax marinisediminis; assembly: GCF_009674585.1. Lineage (NCBI taxonomy): Archaea > Methanobacteriati > Methanobacteriota > Halobacteria > Halobacteriales > Haloferacaceae > Haloferax > Haloferax marinisediminis. Next base: position 964,805 of record NZ_WKJP01000001.1, read on the forward strand.
TGGGTGCGACCACAGCACTTCGACACTGGTGGTGCCCAGTGGGGACAAGGTGACCATTCTATGTAGCGCTGGACTTTCAGGACCCGCTGAAGACTGACTTCGTTGGTTACGTACCGTCCAACTGTGGCGACGATGAGGGCCGTCGGCCACCCGTCAGACGTGCCCGTGGCGTTTATGTGAACCCACGAGGAACGGTTGAGCATGGCCGACATACTCGCCGAGAACCTCTCCGGAAAGGCCGTCATGGGGTCGGATGGGACGGAACTCGGAATGCTGTACAACATCACGATGAGCCTGAAGTCGGGTGAACTCCACGACTTGCTCGTCCAACCCAACGAGGAACTCGCACCCGGGCGTATCTCGTTCGACCGTGACGAACGTGGTCGCTTCCGAATTCCGGTCAACCGCGTCCAGGCCGTCAAAGACTACATCGTCGTCCAACGATAGAGTTCTAATGCGGATTCTCGACTCTTCTGCGTTCATCCACGAGTACCACACTGACGACGAGACGGCGTCGATTCCGCTCGTCAAAGAAGAACTCACTGGCGAGCACGCGTTCCGATTCGACGCGCAGGAAGGTGCCGGCATGTACGTCCACATCCCCGGACAGGGCACCGTGGACAAAGTGCTTCGGGCCGCCAAAGAGACGGGCGACGCGGACGTCCTCTCGGAGACTGACGCCCGCCTCATCGCCGCCGCGTTCGAACTCGATGCGGTTCTCGTCACCGACGACTACGCGATGCAGAACGTCGCCGAACGACTCAACGTCACCGTCGAAGTCATCGCACAGGACGGCATCGCAGAGCAGCGGAACTGGAAGTTCCAGTGTCAAGGCTGTGGCCGTGAGTTCGACGAGAACAAAGAGCGGTGTCCCATCTGCGGGATGGGTCTCTCGCGAAAGAACCCGGCGTAATCCAAGACGCTCGATTTTTAGAGCAATCCGGTCGACTGCGCGTAACTCGCGAGGAACTGGACCGCGTTGAACAAGCCGTGAGCGACGGCAGCGACGGCGAGGTTCCCGCTCTGTTCGTAGATAATCGCGAGGACGCTCCCGAGGACGAACACCATCCCGAGCGAGATGAACATCCCCTCACCCGAAAACGACCAGAGGTGAATCGAGGCGAACACCGCACTCGACAGGACGACGGCCGGCGCAGGCCCCCAGAGACGGCGGAGTTCACCGTAGGCGATACCGCGGAAGATGAGTTCTTCGGTCGGTCCGACGAGGAAGATGGTGACGACGGTGAGATACAGGAAGTACACCGGATTCTCGCGGCCCTGTTGTGCCAAGACGCTCTCACCGCTCTGGATGTCGAGGAGATTCATCAGTGCCGTCGCGCCGAGATAGACGACGAGAAGGGCGACGAGACCACCGCCAATCCACAGCATATCGCGTTTCGTGGGGGCCTCGAGACGGATGATGTCCCAGTCGTCTCGTGCCGCGAGGTACGCAAGCCCGACGACGCCGAACCCGATGAACTGGCCAGCGCTGGCGATGGCGTCGACGAGTGGGTCCGATGGAGCGAGGAATCCTCTCCCGATTCCACTCGCAACGGCGCCGAACGTTGCACCGACGATGAGCGCGAGGGCGACGACGATGATGATGCCCCCGTACGCCTGGAGATGGTCGGCGGGACTCGCCGACGAGCGGACGGAGTCGTGTGCCATTGCCCTCCACTTCGGAATCAGGCCGCATAACGGATTCGGGTCGGTGTCGTCCTCTCCGACCCTGTCTGTTCACGTCCGAGAGACATTCTGCTCATTGTTATCGTACCACACACTGCTAACCTGTTAGAGGCCCTATACTATGCGATGAGTACACCTCAGCAACTCCACGAGTTGCTTTCTGGGGGGAGCGAACTCAACATCGTCTGCCACAACAACCCCGACCCAGACTGTCTCGCGAGTGCCCTCGCGTTGGGCCGTATCGCAGAGGCCGCCGGCGTCGAGGAGTCGCACATCCTCTACGATGGTGACATCTCGCACCAGCAGAACCGTGCGTTCGTGAATCTCCTCGGTATCGAACTCGAGCAGTTCGACCCGGCCACGGTTACGGACCGGCCGCCGGGGTCGTTGCTCGCATTCGTCGACCACTCGGTTCCCGGGGCGAACAACAAGGTTCCGAAGGGGACGCCGATAGACATCGTCATCGACCACCACCCTTCGAACGGCGTCGATGCCCGGTTCGTCGACCACCGCGACCACGTCGGCGCTGCTGCGACCATCCTCACCGAGTACATCCAAGACCTCGATATCGAACTCGACGAAGCGCTTGCGACGGCACTCTTGTTTGCGATTCGTCGTGAGACACTCAACTTCCTCCGGGGTGTGACCAGCGACGAGTACGAAGCGGCAGCGTACCTCCAGAAGTCGGTCGACAACGAGTTACTCCACCAACTGTCAGCACCATCGTTCACAGGGGAGACACTCGACGCGATTGCGACCGCGATTGGCAATCGGCGAGTGAAACAGTCTGTACTCATCTCTCACGTCGGCCGGACGACCGAACGGGACTCACTTCCACAGGCCGCGGACTACCTCGCGACCTTAGAGGGTGTCGAGACGGCCATCATCTTCGGAATCATCCACGACGCCATCCACCTCAGTGCCCGGTCACCAGACCCTCGCATTCACGCGGGGAACGTCCTCAGAAAGGCGTTCGGAGATGTCGGGAGCGCCGGAGGGCATCACGACGTTGCAGGTGGTGAAATCCCACTTGGTATCTTCGCCGACTACAAGAGTGACGACGAGCAGTTGCTCAGAATCCTCGAAGAAGTCATCACTACCCGTCTCTACGCCGAACTCAACATAAACAACGACTCGAAGAAGTGAAAACACCCGTCCGAACTCCCGACAGTACCACACGCGAAACAGTCTCGTGAGAGTGAATTTCGACTAAAAACGAATGTTCGTGCCCCTAATTTATTCTCTTACATCTTGTATATTTGTCGTTATATGCGCCTCGTTCACGTTCTCATCCCGATTGGAAGACTGGAAGACGTTCTCGACGAGTTGGACGACGAAGGAATCGACTACGCGGTGAGCGAAGAGATTGGCAGAGGCGAGTACGAAGCACAGGTTTCGTTTCCGCTTCCGACCAGCGCAGTCGAACCGGTGTTGAACCGACTGCGAAGCGTCGGACTCGAAGAAGACGGCTACACCATCGTCGTCTCCGCCGAAACAGTCGTCTCGAAGCGATTCAATGAGACCAAATCCAAGTACACTGACCTGACGCTCTCGCGTGCAGAACTCGTCTCGCGGGCTGAAGATATGGCACCGCCGCTCTCGACGTTCGTCATCATGACCATCGTCAGTGCGGTCGTCGCGACGACGGGCTTGCTCTCGAACTCGGCGGCGGTCATCATTGGGGCGATGATTATCGCACCGGTGATGGGGCCCGCAATCTCGGCCTCCGTCGGGAGCGTGCTGTACGAACCGAAACTGTTCCGCCGAGGGGTTGGGTTGCAGGTGTTCGGCGTGTTACTCGCCATCGCGAGTGGCCTCGTCTTCTCACTTCTCGTCAAAGAGACCCTGTTGGTTCCCCCCGGATTCAACCCGATAGAGGTCCCGCAGGTCCAAGAACGTCTGACACCGAACATCCTCTCGTTGGTCCTCGCGGTGGGCGCCGGCGTCGCCGCCGTGTTCAGTCTCACTCGCGGGGTCTCGTCTGTGCTCGTCGGCGCGATGATTGCCGTCGCGCTGGTTCCGCCCGCTGCCACCGTCGGCATCGGCATCGCGTGGAACGCGCCGCTCGCGATTTTGGAGGCGGGCACGCTCTTGCTCGTGAACATCCTCGCGGTGAACCTCGTCGCGCTCAGTCTCCTGTGGTTGAGTGGGTACCGCCCCGTCTCCGAAGACCGAGAGGGATACGCTCGTAAACGGACGATTCAACTGCTCGGAATCATCACGTTCGCACTCCTCGTCTTAGGAATCGTCCTCGTAGGTGTCACGCTCCTCTCGGTGGCCGATGCCCAGTTCAAGGAGAATCTAAACGACGAAATCGCCGGCGTTCTCACCCAAAACGAGTACCGGAACGTCCGACTCGTCGAGGTGCACATCGACGTCTCACCCGTTCAGGGAATCCTGTTCAGTGAAGAACCCGAAGTGACGATTCTGGTCGACTCGCCCGGTGGCATCCCACCCAGTGGGTTGGCCGAAGAGATTCGGACCACGATCAAAGAAGAACAGGGGTACGACGTCATCGTCGTCATCGAGGCAGTCGATGTGTCACTCCCTGCTGACGACGAGGCGACGATGACAGAGCGGGTTGCCGCACCGCTCCTGCCGGCAGCCTAACTACTCGACGACGAGTCGCTCTTTCTCCGCAACTGCGTCTGCTTCCTCGAAGTCGCCGCCACCAAGGAGGCCGCGCGCAGCGCGTTTGCCCCACTCGACGGCCGGTTGGACGAAGGTGTCGACGCTGGCGAGTTCGCCGTAGAGGACACACGCTGCTTCCATCGCGTAGAGGAGTTCGCCGAGCCCGTACTCGTCGACGCGTTCGATTTCGATGCGGACGTTCGGGCGTCCGGCGGCGACGAGACTCGCTTCTGTGGCCTCGAACTCGGCGTCGAGGAGTTCGCCGAGCGACGACCCGCCGAGGTAGGCGAGGCCGTCGAGGTCGGTTTCGGGGATGTCAACGTCGTCGCGTTCGGTGGCGCGGACGAGTGTGACGAGTTTGTCGCGCGGGCCAGCGCGGTACAGTTGGAGTTGGGAGTGCTGGTCGGTGGCGCCGAGGGCGCGCAGTGGCGTCTGGCCGAGACCGTCTTTGCCGAGTGATTCGGCCCACAACTGCGCGAACCACTCGGAGAACGTTTCGAGCGACTCGGCGTAGGGCATCATCGCGTTCTGGAGCATGCCGCGCTCGGCGAGGGCGAACGAGACGGCACCGTAGGCGTACGCGGGCGAGTCGAACAGCGAGTCAGAGAGACGCGCTTCCTGTGCGGCCGCACCCTCCAGAATCGCGTCGATGTCGTGGCCACAGAGTGCCGCGGCGGCGAGACCGACCGTCGAGAGCACCGAGAACCGACCGGGAACGCCGTCCGGAACGGGGAGGAGCGGCAGGTCGTGTTTGTCAGCGAGGTCACGCAGATTGCCTTCCTCGCCGGTCGTGACGAAGGTCTGTTCCGCCCAGTCGACGCCGGCGTCGTCCATCGCCTCGCGGACGACGAGGAAGTTCGCCAGCGTCTCGGCAGTCGTTCCGGAGCGAGAGACGACGTTGACGACGGTCTGCGAGAGGTCCAGCGAGTCGAGGAGGCGTTCGACCGCTTCGGGGTCGACGTTGTCGAGGTAGTACGCGTCCACGTCGCTTTCGAGGGCGTCGGTCAGCGTGGCCGCGCCGAGGGCACTGCCGCCGATGCCGACGGTGATGACCGCGTCGGGGTCGTCGAACCGACTCACCGCATCGCGAATCTCGTCGGGGTCGGTACTGCTCGGAAGGTTCAGCGCTTCGTAGCCGTGTTCGTTGGCCTCGCGTCCCTGTTCGATGCGTTCGTGGGCGGCTGCAACCCGCCCGTCCAGTCGTTCGAGTGTCTCGCGTGAGACACCGTGGGCCGGTGCCGTATCGAGGACGTTTCCGAGGTCTACCTGCATGGTAACTCGCGCGTCCGCCGGCGTGAAAACGACACCGGTCGGTTTAATCGCGGCCACTCCTAATCGACGGCTAATGGCAGACGACTACGGCGGCGTCTTCGGGGCGTTCCCGTACGCGTTCCGGCACAGCGAGTCGTGGCTGTTCAAACTCTACGTCCTCGTCGGTGCCCTCGCGTCCGGTATCGTCTCGTTGTTCGTCATCTTCGGACTCGTGGTCCTCATCGGCGCGACCGCGGCCGTTCCCGGCGGGTCGCTCACCCTCTCGCGGTCGTTCTACGTCCTCGTGGGGCTGTTCATCGTCGCACCGCTCGTCGCACCCATCCTGTTCGTCGCACGACGACATCGGCGAACCGGGTCGGACCGCCGATACGACCTGAGTCTCGCGCTGATGGGATTCTTGTTCATGCTCTCGGTGTACGTCGGCCTCGTCATCTCGGTGCCGGCGAACCTGCAGACGCCGGCCGAACCGTTCACGCTCGGTCCCGTCACCGTCTCGGCGCTCGTCCCCGTCGTGCAACTCCTCTACGACCTCCCGCCGCTGTACGGTCTCGTCCCGCCGGTGGTGTGTGCGGCGGCGATTTACGGCGTGCACCGACTCCTTCGGTAATCTCGAACGGCCGCACCGACACGAAGTGTTGTGGCCCCGTCACCGTATTTGAACCCTCGCGTTGGTCTCCACGAAGGCAGCGACGGAGCTATGCGAACCATCGCCACCCGACGTCGAACGCGCCCGAAACGGGGAAAAGGCGCGACGGCATACACCGGGTGATGACCGAGTCCGAACGAACGGGAACGTTCCTCGTGACGGCCGCCGACGAACAGTCGGCAGTCCTTCGAGACGTCGAATCCGGGCAGGTACACACGCTCTCTTCGAACCCCGGCGTCTCCGAAGAAGAGGCCGTCCGTGGCACTGTCGCTCCCGACCCGCCGATGAACGTCTCGTGGCAACTCGTCGAAGTCGAGTCACGCTGGACCGTCTCGATAGAACGCTCGTCTGAGTCGCCGACGACGAACTCCCGAACCATCGCCAGCGAGAATCCCGAGGGACAACTCGTCACACAAGAGCGAGCAGGAATCGGCGAGATTCACATCCTGTCGGTGCCCGAAGACCTGACGGAACAGGCTGTCGAAGACATCCTCGACGACCGCGAAGGACTACTCTCGCGGGCGGCACGACTCGAAGTCAACCGCGTCGAGATTCGGTCCGGACCGGGCGTCGTCGCGGTTCGATACATGCCCTAATACAGGGTTCGTACCCGACTACGACTGTTTTCCCGTCGTCGAGGCGGGGCCATCCGCACTCTGAACACACCAGCCGCCGTGGACGCTCCCTTCTCGCTCCACGAACTCGATGTCCGTCTCGGCCGAGAGAGTCGTCGCATCCGCCGGTTCGACTGTTTCGACGCGGAGCGTCAGCGTGAGTGAGTCACCGCAACAGCCGACGTCGAGGAACTCGTCCCACTCGTCGTCGAGGGCGACCTCGTCGTGGACTCGCCGGATGTAGTTCACGAACCGGTCGGCCATCAACTGGTCGCGGCCCCACGCGCTCAGTTCGTCCGGGAAGGAGACGACGACGTTCGTTGCCACCGAGTCGGTCGCTGGTTCGGCTGGTGTCGATTCACTCGTCATACGTCACGATTGTCGGTCGACGCGTATGGGTTTATCGCGGGTTCGTCGCCACCGCGTCAAACCGTGCCCCTCGATACCGTAACCTACCACACATAAGAAGCCTTATTCCGAATCGCTCGGGACCGAAACCCATGGTCGAGTTTACGGTACCGGAGGTAGACTACACCCGGTACACGAATCGCCAACTCGCGGCCGTCCCCCTCGCGGTTCTCGCGGTGGCCTTGTTGGTCATCGGAGGGTGGTACGTCGCGACTGGTGCACCGGTAGACCCGGGCGTCGATTTCACCGGTGGCACCGAACTCCGTATCGCAACGGATGCCCCGCAAAGCGAAGTCAGCGCGGCCTTCGATACCTCTCCTGAGTCGATTCGCGCCGTCGCCGCAGACGGGACGTACGTGTTGACGTTCCAGTCCGGTAGCGCGACGACGACGGAACTCGAACAACAAGCCGAGGCCGCGGGCTACGAAGTCCGCTCTATCGACGCCGTGTCCGCGAACTTCGGCGCCGACACGCAACTGCTCGCCCTCGGTGGCGTCGCCGTCGCATTCGTCGGCATGAGTGTCCTCGTGTTCGCGATGTTCCGGACGTTCGTCCCCTCCATCGCCGTCGTCATCTCGGCGTTCTCCGACATCGTCATCCCGGTGGCGCTGATGAACATCCTCGGCATCGAACTGTCGCTCGGAACCGTCGCAGCACTGCTGATGCTCATCGGGTACTCCGTCGACTCGGACATCCTCCTGAACAACCACGTCCTCCGGCGCTCCGGTGACTTCTACGAGTCGACCTACCGCGCCATGCGCACTGGTGTGACCATGACGCTCACGTCCATCGCGGCGATGATCGTCATGACCATCACGGCGACGCTGTTCGGCATTCAACTGCTCGCAGCGATTGGGACCGTCCTCGTGTTCGGTCTCACCGCCGACCTGATGAACACCTACCTGCTCAACGTGTCGCTCCTTCGCTGGTGGAAGTACGAGGGGGTGGCCCGATGAGCACGCTCCGTGACAACTGGCGAGTTATCCTGCTCGTCATCGCCATCCTCGTCTCGACGTTCGCCCTGTTCTCACCGACTGTGGGGTCCCAACCCGCCATCGGTGAAGACGACAGTATGACCAACCTCAAGTTCGGCCTCCAACTCGACGGCGGGACGCGCATCCGCGCACCACTCGTCGGTGTCACGGCCGAAGACGTCGAGTTCAACGGTGACTCCGAGCGCGTGGTCGAACAACAGGTCGCCGCGCAGTTGCCCACCGCAGACGCCGCGGACATCATTGCCCGGCAGGGTGCCGAGGGCAACACGGTCGAAGCGACCATCGAAAACGTCACGACCGACGACTTGAGCACCGCGCTCGACGCCGCTGGGTACGCCCACGGAGAGGTGAGAGACGGCGTCACCGAGACGACCCGGACCGAGACGGTTCGCGTCCTCGAGTCGAAGATTAACGAGGCCGGTCTCTCCGGCGGGACGGTCCAGCAAGTGACGACGGCGACGGGTGAACACTTCATCCTCGTCGAGGTGCCGAACCGCGACCGACAGGACGTCATCGACCTCGTCGGGGAACGCGGAACCGTCCAAATCGACATCTACTACCCGACGACGCAGAACGGAACGCGAGTGTACGAGACGCAGGAAGCAGTCCTCTCGCAGGCCGACTTCACGTCTATCGGGACGGCACAGGAACCACAGACGGGCGGCGGTGCGTTCGTCCCCGTCTCGGTTCGTGACCAGCCCGCACAAGACTTCCAGGAAGCGGTCGTCGACACCGGCCTCGCCCAGCAGGGTGGGACGCGGTGTACCTACATGGACGACCCCAACACGACCGATGGCTGTCTACTCCTCGTCGTCAACGGTGAAGTCGTCAACTCCTTCGGAATGAGCCCTGGCCTCGCCGACGGCATGCGCTCCGGTGAGTGGGCCAACGCACCGAGCTTCCAACTGCAGACGCGCAACACGTCCGAAGCACAGGAGATTGCCATCAACCTCCGTGCCGGTGCGCTCCCTGCGAAACTCGACCTCTCGGGACAGGACGGCGGCACCTCGTCGTACATCTCCCCAAGTCAGGGTGAGAGCTTCAAGACGGACTCCCTCTTTACGGGTATCATCGCCGTCCTCGCCGTCGCTGGCGTCGTCTTCCTCCGCTACGGCAAACCGGAAGTCGCGCTGCCGATGATCGTGACGGGGCTCTCCGAGGTGTACGTCCTCCTCGGCTTCGCCGCGGCAATCGGCTACCCGCTCGACCTCTCGGTCATCGCCGGGTTCATCGCCGTCATCGGGACCGGTGTGGACGACCTCATCATCATCGCCGACGAGGTGATGGCCGAAGGCTCGGTCAAGTCGCGAAAGGTCTTCCAGTCGCGCTTCCGCCGTGCCTTCTGGATTATCGGCGCTGCCGCCGCGACGACCATCATCGCGATGAGCCCGCTCGCCATCCTCTCGCTCGGCGACCTGCAGGGCTTCGCCATCTTCACCATCCTCGGTGTCATCGTCGGTGTCCTCGTCACCCGCCCGGCCTACGGTGACATCCTCCGACTCCTCCTGACTGAGGACCGCTGACGCCGCGGTCACACCACCTACGTTTCGACTCGTTTCCACCGTCGTTCGCCCAGCGAGCGACGCACGCGGTCCCGTTCGAATCGGTTTGTCCCGGTTCTGGATGGGTAGCTGCTTCCGGTTATTTCCAACTCAGTATAACTTCCAGTAGAATAATATAGTTAGTTTCTAAACTATTGATTGAAGCGTTTTCTGAGAAGCCGTCGCCCGTCGGCAATTACGGTGCAACACACTCCACTCATGGAAGATACTCCACTTCGACACGACGACACGGACGCTGTACCGACGACGACGACGGAGGTCGAGGGACGACGGACATCCCAGACGACCGACCTGGAGTATATGGCAATCGTCGCGCCGTACGACGACGCACCGGACGAGTGCACCATCTTCCCCGCTGGCCTCTCCGAAGACGAACTGCTGACGACGTGGATTTCCGCACAAGAAGGCTCGTACGTCTCGCTCGACGAGATGGCGTAGACGACCACAGCCGCTCACTCCCACGCGGACGACGACTCCACGAACTGATTTTTCGCGTCTCAGAAGTCCCCGAGCGACGCCTGTTCGTGCGCGGCCAAGAGGTCGGCGCACGTCGACCACGACTTTCGGGCACAGTCCGGGAGAATCCCGTGTTCGCGGACGAACTCGCGTAAGAAGTCGCGGGTCGTCTGGTCGCTCGGATAGCCACTGCCGACTTCGCCGTACTCCTCGGCAATGTCGTCGACGCGCCGGTCACGTTCGACTTTTGCGACGATACTCGCCGCCCCGACGATTGCGTGTTCGTCGTCGGCACGGTGCTGCGCGTGAACCTCGACCGATACTCCGGCATCGGCGACTCCGTCGCGGACGCGTCGCCCGAATCGAGACTCGCTCACGTCGCCCGCGTCACAGACGAGTTCGTCGCCGTCGGTGGCGACTTCGGCGGCGGCTTCGACCTGCGCCCGGACCGTGAGCAGATTCATGTCTGTCTCGGGGTCGTCGATGGTCGAGGGTTCGATAAACGCGACGCCGACCGAGATGTCGTCTCGGTCTCGCAGTTCCGCAGCGAGTTCCTCACGGCGAGTGGGGGAGAGTCGTTTCGAGTCGGCGATTCCATCGGGCAGCGTCTCCGGGTCTGCCCGGACCGCTGCGGCGACCATCGGACCCAAGACGGGTCCCTTTCCGGCCTCGTCGACGCCGATTCGCATACGTGGTCGGGTCTTCGAGAGACGGATTCAAGATTGCGGTCTGCGATGGCCGCACAGCGAAGACTCCCTTCTTAGGATGTCATCGGTTCGCCCGACGCAGTGACCAATTCGGTGAACGCCTGAACCGCCTCACGGGCCCGCTCGTGACCGGAGCCAATCCAGACGAGGTGGTCGGCATCCAGACCGACGAGTTCGACGTTTGGCAACGCATCCACGACGAACTCCGCGTGGTCGAACGGGACAGACTCGTCGAACTTACCGTGGAGAACGAGAGTCGGGCACTCGATGGTCCCGTATGCGACGTTCGGTAACGCACGGAACAACCGTTCGTCGTTGAGTGTTCCGTCGATGCGTGCACTCACCGGGAGCATGGTCGGGACGAAGTCGAGGGACTGCTCCAGATACCGTGGGTTCGTTACGATGGATTCGACGTACGCGGCGAGTGCTGCTCCCTCCAGTGCCGAAACTTCGTCGTGGAGCATCGCGACGAGAGTATCGGGTGCAAACCGACCGAGTGCGACGAACAGACCGGAGCGAACGTCGAGTACCGGCGTGGAGGTGAGAAGTGGGTCGACGAATGGATTGTCGATGTCGAACAGTCGCTCGTCGAGGTCGTTGGTGACGGCCGACACGAGAACGACTCCTGACACTCGGTCGGGATAGTCGGCTGCGAGTTGGAGTGCGGTCGGCCCCCCACCCGAGAGACCCACGACGAGTGCCTGCTCTACGTCGAGTTCGTCGAGCAACGCCACGAGCAGTGCCGCCTGGTCCTCGAACGACTCATTACCGTCGAGTGGTGTCCGCAGATACCCCGGGCGCGAGGGTGCGATGAGTTCGACGTCGCTCCCGAAGAGTTCGGACCCGAGGTGTAGGCCTTGGTCGTACCCGCCCGGGTCGCCGTGGAGGACGAGCACCGGATAGCCCGACCCCCGTCGCGCGACTTCGACGACACCTCGGTCGGTCGTGAGGAGGTCGCTGCCCGCCGCGAGGTCCGCGAGTCGCTTCCGCTTCCAGCGCGCGAGTGCGATGCCCGCTGCACCGAGGAGGAGGCCCACACCCGCAGCGGCCATTCGCGTCACGGTTCGATTCATGGCAATCTAGAGAGACGTTGCGTCCCGACCTAACCCTACTTCTCGGTGACAAGATAGTCCGAGAAGTCGACTCGAAACGCCGCGGTCGGAGCCGTGGGTGGCGCTCAGTCTTTGAAGAATTCGTCGTCCTCGAACGGTTCGTCTTCGCCTTCGACCGCAATCACGTCGAGCGCAGTGACGACTGCGCCGGTGTCGAGGAGTCCAGCGAGACTCGGGTTCGTCCGGCCTTCGTCACCGGAGACGAGTTCTTTGATGTAGAGTCCGCCTTCGCCGTGAATCTCGACAGTCCCATGGCGGGCGTCTTCGAGTTCGCCGGTGGCGTCGTAGACGTGTCGCGTCCGCGTGAGACTCGCCCGGCGGTGGTCGACGCGGTGCGGCGTGTACTGCTCGATGGTCGCACCGGTGAGTTCTTCCAGTGCGGCCTGCAAGTCCTCGCCCGCCACGTCGTCGTCGAACTCGACGGCCGCGCGGTACTGCTTGCTCGCGTCGAGTTTCTTCACGCGCTCGACCATGTCGTAGGTAGCGAGACGAAGTCCCTCGACTTCGATTGCGCCCTCGGCCATCGCGTTCACGTCGCCTTCGAGTTGTTCCACGTCGACGTTTCGGCGACGGGGTTCCATGATTTCGACCACGAACGGCCGGCCCGTCCCGAGCATCAGGGCGTCGACGTCTTCGCGGCCTGCACCGTGGAACTTCGCCTCGACGCCGTCCATCACGTCCATCACGATGGGTGCGACGAAGCCTTCGACGCTGTGTTCGTAGAGATAGCCAGACCCACCACAGTAGTCACAGGGCTCTTTGCCTTTGTATCCGGAGCCGTCGCAGTCGCGGCAGGGCCACTCGGTCTGCGGGATGTCGCGTTCGAGTTTGCGGTAGCGACCGTAGACGAACGCCGAGTTGAGTTGTGTCTCGACGATGTCTCGCTCGATGTCGAGGAGGAACTGCACGTCCGGGCGCGTGAAGTCGACCTCGGTGCCGGTGAGGCGGCCGACGCGCTTGCCGACTTCGCGGTTGAACTCGGATTTGAACAGTTCGCCGGCGTCTTCGGGCAGGCCAGCGCCTTCGCGGAGCAGTATCTCGTTCTCTTCGACGAGTGGTGGCGCGCGAGTTCCGACCTGATACGTCTCGACTTCGACGTCGTCGATGGATGCGGCACAGCGCTCGGCCCACTCGTCGAAGCGTGCACACTCCCCTTCGCAAACCCAGCAGGCCTCGGTCTCGACGGGTTCGTACGGTTCGTCTTCGTCGAGTGCGGCGGCGATTCGGAGCGACTTGCCTCGTTCGGCGTTCGTCAACCCGAAACTCCGTTCGGCGAAGGCCCGGCCGAGACAGGCGTCGCAGACAGGCCCGCTCTCGGCGAGTGCGCGGGCGTCTTCGAGGATACTCATACTCGGGTTCTCTCGGGGCGCGCGTAACTACCTTACTTTGTTCGAACGCCCACGACGATACATCCGCTTGTTGAGGTGTTCGTCAACACATGTCGAGGGACGTGCTACCCTGCATCCGAGAAATTTGATGTACGGGGGCGTGGTAGCCGGTTCAACACCTGGGCCCAAGGTCGATATCACGTGTCTATCGGAACGCAAACACATCGAAACCTCGCACTGTTCGCTACCCTCGCAGTTCTCTGGGGAACCTCGTTCATGGCTATCGAAGTCGGACTGGAGGTGCTTCCGCCGGCACTCTTCGCTGCACTTCGGTACGACGTGGCCGGCGCTGTCCTCTTCATCTACGGTCTGCTCGCCGCCGAAGACTGGCGTCCACGCGGCCGCGACGAATGGGTCGTCGTCGGCATCGGCGGCACGCTCCTCATCGGGGCACACTTCGCGCTGCTCTTTTCGGGCCAGCGGTACGTCACGAGCGGCGTCGCGGCCATCGTTCTCAGCACCTCTCCGATTCTCACGCCCCTGTTCGCGTGGTCGATGCTTCCCGACGAGCGACTCGATGCCGGCGGATTCGTCGGCGTCTTCTTAGGTCTCGTCGGGACCGTCGTCATCGCCCTCTCGTCGGGGTCGGTCGGCGGTCAGCTCGCCGGTGTCGTCTTACTCTTTCTCGCGGCCGTGAGTTGGGCCTTCGGTACCGTTCTCGTCAAACGGCTCCCCGGAAACCCACCTGTTGTCCCGATGCAGTCGTGGATGATGCTCCTCGGGGCGGGACTGCTCCACGTCGTCAGTCCCGTCCTCGGCGAACCGGGACTGACGACCGTCGCGTGGTCGCCACTCGTCGTCGCCGCGTTGCTCTTCCTCGCCGTCCTCTGCAGCGCCGCCGGGTTCATCATCTACTTCGTCCTCCTGGACCGCATCGGTGCCATCGAAATCAACCTCGTGAGCTACGCCGTGCCCATCGTCGCCGCGCTCAGTGGATGGGCGTTCCTCGGTGAGCAGATTGGGTCTGCGACGGTCGCTGGCTTCGTCTTCATCCTCTCCGGCTTCGCGCTGATGAAGCGGCGGGCGCTCGCACCGTTCGTGTACGGGCTCTGTGTCCGTACCGGCGTCGTCGCGCTCCGACTGGTCGGTGACCACGACCCCGCTTCGACTCACGACTCCGCGCCTGCGGACGACTGAACGCTCTCTTTCGTTCGTCGCCGGCCGCGGACTGCACCGAACTGGCCGCGGCTTCGTATAAAATAGTTCGCCGACGATGCTGTTCGGTTACTCGGTGGTCGTCGTAGCTGTCTCGTTAGCGGGCGTCGTCGTCGTCTCCTCCGCAGGAACCTCGTTGGTGGCGAGAACCGATTCGGTACCAGCGCGCCCGACGCAGATACGTTTGATAGCTCCTGAAAACACAGTCTCGAACGTGGTCGTTGCCCCTTAGAAGAGGCCAAACTGACTGAGTAGCCACAGCGCACCGAGCGTGACGGCGATACCGAGTCCGACCAAGAGGACCGTGATGATGGCGACAGCGGCGAGGACGAGACGCCGGTCTGCCTCGACACCTTCGTTCGACAACTCGCCGAAGCGGTCTTCGAGGAGCCGGACGTTCCGTGCGTTCGCCTTCCACGCGACGTCGAACACGTCGCCGACGACGGGGAGCGACCCGAAGACGGTGTCGACGATGACGTTGCCAAACATTCTCGCGAGTGTCGCACGGGGGGCGCCGAGCATCGCCGCTTCGACGAGGATGTACGCCGACAGTGCCGACGCAGTCGTATCTCCGACGCCCGGGATGAGACCGAGAATCGGGTCGAGGCCGATGCGGTAGTTCGTCCCCGGAATCTCGATGGCGTTGTCGAGGTAGTGACTCACGGTGCGGAGTCGCTCCAGCGTCTCTTCGGGGATACGGTCGTCGAAGTCGACCACTGCATCGGGCTCGTACGAGCGCTTCCCCGAGTACTGTAGCGTCGAATCGTTCACACCCGACGTATCGCGTCGCGCAGACTTGAGCGTGGCGTCGAAGCACGCCACACGTCGGGAATACGGAGTATCGGGTCGACAATACGCCGTATCGTAGTCGAAAGTACGGAAAAAACGAACGGCACATCGCCCCCACGGTATCAGGCGAGTGTGCCGAATAGAACGACAATCAGGACTGTGCCGCCGTCAGTGATAGTCGACCAACTGCGGCGGCCTCGGGTGCCGACCCCGTGCTTAGAGACCGACCTCCATCGCGCGTTCGACGACGCCTGCGCCGTAGCGTTCGTTCAGTTCGTCGTGCTGGTCCGGACGGTTCTCGTAGACGTCTTGGAACAGGCTGATGGGCGTCATCGCGGCCTGATAGGTCGCTTCGTCCCACATCCGGTCGGTGGAGATGTCGAATTCGGTTCCGCCGATGCGGAGTGTCGCAGACCGCTCCATAGCGATGGCTCCACGTCCGGCCTCCTTGGCAGCCTCGAACTCCTCCATGGAGTCGACGATGTCGTCCATGCTCGGGACGTACGAAGTCAGTTTGAGGAGTTCTTCGTGCAGTTCGTCCTCGTCGAGCGTTCGGGTGTCGTTACCGACGCGGAGTTCGTATCCACCATCGGTTTCTTCGAGCGACACACGGTCACCGTCGTACACTTCCACGCCGTCTTCGGAGTCGAGCTCGACCTGTTCACCGTCGACGTCGAGGAGCCAACTGCCGGTCTTCGGCGGGAGCGGCGACTGGTTCGCTTCGACGACCTGTCCGGGCGTCAGCGACCAGATGCCGAGCATCCCCTTCGCCTGATTTTCCGTCATCCGCTCGTGGTAGCCTTCCACGTCGCGGATGTCGTCGTACGGACCGTCGATTGCGATACACCCGTTCGCGCTGGCACCGCGGGAGGTGTTGTGGCGCAGTTCGGGCCACGAGGGAAGCTCACCGGTCGGCGTCATCGCGCGCATGTCCTTCGTGTAGTCCACTTCTCCGTCGACGAAGAGGAACAACCGTTCGAGGTTGTTCGTGGCTTTGCCCATCTCGTCGCGGAGTTTCCCCATCGCGAGTTCGGACTCCCCGCTCTCGATGATGACGGACATGGCGAGACTCCCCTCTTCGAGACCGCACTCGTTCTCGATAATCGTGAAGAACTCGTCGGCCTTCTTCCAGTCGTCGATGTCGCCGACTTCGGGGATGACGAACCCGTCGATGTGTTCGATTGCGCCGGTGTCCGAACTCGCAATCTCTAGCATGTGCTGGAAGCCCTGATACCGCGTCGCGGGGCTGTCACGGTGCCAGACCATCCGCGGGTGAATCTCGCCGGGGAACTCCGCACCGTGTTCGGAGACGACTTCGATGATGTTCTCGACACCTTCGTCGCGCATCGAGGGGGCCGTCGCGTCTTCGTTGTCCGGGACCCACACGTCAGGGGCCTGCATCCCCCGAAGTTGGGCCGCTCGTCGAATCATCTTCGCGGAGTCTTCTTCGCCTTCGATGGCCGTCGGCGAGGTGAAGAACGTTCGGACGAACTCTCTTTCGTGTCTTCGTTCAGTCATATATGGGTATTACAATGATTATGTGTTAACAATTGCTCTGGCAGAAATACTGAGGGGAACCTCTAGTCGTCGTTCGAGGTGATGGGGTCAGCCTGGTCTTCGCTGAACCCAGCGGACTCCTCGATGCGACGGCGGGCCTCGGGGTCGAACTGCGTCTCGATATCTTGGAAGCGCGAGACGAACGAGAGCTCGTGGTGGCTCTCGGTCGGGTGGCCGAGGTAGCGCTGTTCGAGGTCGAACTGTCCCTCTTCGTCCTGTTCGGCGAGTTTCTTGAAGTCCTCGTAGACGGCGTGTGCGCCCGAGTGGAGGCCGAACAGCGTGATGAAGATGTACTTGTAGCCGAGGTCACCCAGCTCCTGGAACGTGAGTGGGTCTTCTTCTTGGGACCACGCGAACGACGACGAGTAGTTGAAGGCGAGCTTCAGGTCGGGATGGGTCTCGTGAATCGTCTCGGCGTAGTTGACAGCGTCCTCTCGGCTCGGGTTGGGCATCTCCGGCCAGACGAGGTCGACACCTGCGTCGGCGTAGATGCGGCCGCGTTCGAGGTGTTCGTCCCAGTCGCCGTTGGACGAGCCGTAGGCGTCGGTACGGGCGATGATGACCGTATCCTCCGACTGCTTTGCGTCGACGGCAGCCTCGAAGCGTGACCGGGCTTTCTCGCGGGAGACGATTTGCTTGCCGGCGATGTGGCCACACCGCTTCGGCGAGGTCTGGTCTTCGATGTGAACCGCGGCGACACCGGCCTTCTCGTACTCGCGGACGGCACGGCGCACGTTGTGGATACCACCGTATCCCGTGTCACAGTCGGCGATGATTGGGAGGTTCGTCGCCTCGACCATTCGCTTGGCGTTTTCGACCATTTCGGTCATCGTCACCATCTCGAGATCCGGGAAGCCGAACTGGCCGAGAACCGTCGAGTAGCCGGACATGTACGCGGCGTCGTGGCCGGTCATCTCGGCGAGACGGGCGTCCAGTGCGTGGTACATGCCGGGGGCGAACACGAAGTCTTGCGTGTTCAGCATCTCCCGGAGTTCGCGGGCTTTCGGGTTGTCGATATCGCGGGTAAAGACGTCGCTGTCGAGTTCGGTCGGGTTCATTGGGTGTCGGTAGGAGTCGTGGTCTGCATCGTTCGCTCGATGCGGTTCAGTTGGCTGCGGAGCGCGGCGAGTTCACGCCGGATGTTCGTCATGTCGTCTTCCTCGCCGGGCTGCTGGATGAAGGGGACGAGCGGCGCGTCCATGTTCTCCTCGTTGTTTGGGTAGCGCCGCGTTGGCCGGGGAGGGCGAGTAGTCGTCGAGCGGGTCGTCGTGGTAGTGCGAGTCGTGTTGGTTCGGTTTGTCATTGGTTACGTTGGGGGTGTGGGTGGTCGATAGCGGTCGAAGCGGGCGATGGTCGATTTGTGATGTACTGCGACGGATACTGCGGATACTGCCATTGTGCGTTACCTCACTCGGTTCGACTCGAGAGCGATATTAAAAGTTAATCATTTATAATGATAATATTCGTTAATGACTTATTTCGGTACACACAGATACTAGGTCCTTATTTGCCATGCCAAACCATACCAAACACACAGCAGGTCAGCCGTGTCACGTGGTTTCACGGCCTTCCGCGTACGGCACGCTTAATCGCGTCCACGCCCGACGACGCACCAAGTGAATGGCATCTGCGATTGAGATACGAGACTTGACGAAGTCGTACGGTGACGTGAAGGCACTCGACGGTGTCGACCTCGACGTACCGGAAGGCTCGTTTTTCGGACTATTGGGCCCCAACGGTGCTGGAAAAACGACGTTTATCAACATCCTCGTCGGCCTCGTCCGCAAATCCGGCGGGACGGCGAACGTCTTCGGCTACGACGTCGAAGACGACTACCGCGAGGCCCGCGACCTGATTGGGTTGGCCCCGCAGGAGTTCAACGTCGACAAATTCTTTCCTATCATCGAAATTTTACAGACGAAAGCCGGCTATCACGGCGTTCCACGGGACGAAGCGCGAGAACGTGCCGAAGAGGTGCTCAAGCGCGTCGGCATCTACGACAAACGCGACACTCGCTTCGATTGGCTCTCAGGCGGGATGAAGCGCCGATTCATGCTCGCACGGGCGCTCATCACCGACCCCGACCTCCTCATCCTCGACGAACCGACCGCCGGTGTCGACGTGCAACTCCGTCACGAACTGTGGGAGACCATCATCGACCTCAACGACAAGGGAACGACGATTCTCCTCACTACCCACTACATCGAGGAAGCAGAACGTCTCTGTGACGAGGTGGCGATTCTCGACTCCGGTCGCATCATCGAAGTCGCCAGTCCCGAGGAACTGATGGACCGCGGCACCGACGACATCGTCGTCCAACTGCGCGACGCGCCGGCTGCTGTCCCCGACTTCGCGGCGACAGACGACCGAGTCGAATCCGTCGAACTCGACGGCACTCGTCTCGTCATCACTGCCCAACAGGGCGGCCTCGTCGCCCCCGACGTGGTGCAAGCCCTCGACGAGGCGGGTCACGAACTCGTCGACCTCGAAATCTCGCGCACGTCGCTCGAAGAGGTGTTCGTCGAGATGACCAGACAGGGCGAAGGCCGTGCGACGATGGAGGTCGACCAATGAACTACAATCTGACGGGGTTTTACGCCCTGCTGCGGCGTGAAGTCCTCCGCTTCGTCCGTCGTCCTCGGAACACGTTCGCACCGCCGTTCATCACGAACGTGCTGTACTTCTCGGTGTTCGGTGTCATCCTCGGCGAGCGTATCGACCAGATTGCGGGCGTCCCCTACATCCTCTTCATCCTCCCGGGACTCATCGTTCTCGGCGCCGTCTCGAACGCCTTCGAGAACGCTTCCTTTACTATCTTCCACGGGCGCTGGAACCGCTACATCGAAGAGGCGCTCACGTCGCCGCTGTCGTACTCGTCGATGGTCGGCGCGTACATCTTCGCCAGCGCGACGCGTGGGCTCGTCGTCGGTGTCCTCATCGCTCTCATCGGGTTGTTCTTTACTGCCGTCGGCGTCGCCAGACCGTTCTACCTCGTCGCGTTCATGCTCGTCATCACGCTGTTGTTCGCTGCCATCGGCGTGGTCGGCGGCCTCTGGGCAGAAGACTGGGACGACCTGACGATGATGAACCAGTTCATCCTCCGACCGCTCGTCTTCTTCGGCGGTGTCTTCTACTCACTGAACGAGATTCCCGAACTGTTCCGGCAGGCCTCGCTCCTCAACCCGATGATATACATGGTCAACGGCGTCCGCTACGGGTTCCTCGGCGTCACGGAAGTCGACCCGAACCTCTCGCTCGGTATCCTCTCGGCGCTCACGCTCGTCATCGTCGGCGTCGACGTCGCACTCTTCCGGCGTGGGTACGGTCTGACCCACTGACAGACTGACCGACTGACCGACTGACCGGCTGATTTCGGCGCGTTTCGGCCCTCTCTGTCTTCATCTATTCTGTTGGCTCTGTTGGACCGCTCGGTGCCTGATACGAGCGGCGTGCAAGATACAGAGGGTGTAGACAGCACCCCAACTGAGTTCGTTTCAGTGATGAGAGACCGGGATGTACGGGGACAGCCCCTCGACGATGACCTAGGTCTACCGTTCGACGATTCGGACCGTCACTCGCCGGAACGTGGTTGACTCCGGTGTTCGGAGACACCTGCAAACCCCGCGAAGGATTGAAACGGCCCGGGAGGAATGGTTGAGACATCATGACACACATCGGCGAGTTGAGGATTCTCGTCCCGGTCGATGTCTCGGGGATGGAGTCGCCACCCCTCGACGTCCTCGACCATCTCGGCGCTGTCGAGGTGGTTTTACTTGGGTACTTCCCAGTGCCAGACCAGGCCGAACCGGCACTGCTCAGGGACCAGTACGGTCCCAAGGCCACCGACCGCCTGGACGCAGTCGCCGACGAGCACGGTGACCCCGACGAGGTGCTCGTCTTCACGCACGACCGCGAGGCCACCATCGACCGCATCGCAGACGAGTACGACTGCGACGCGGTGCTGACGGCTGGTCGTTCGACGGTCGTCGACCGCGTCCTCGTCCCTCTCCGCGGAGACGTGAACCTCGACCGGATTCTCGCGGTCGTCGCCGACCTGCTGCTCGCGGGCAACGAGACCGCCACCCTGTTCCACTCGGTCGCAGAGGACGCCGACCCAACCCAGGGAGAATTACTCCTCATGGGTGCCGTCGACCGCCTCGTCGAGTACGGGGTCGACCGCGACAGGGTCGACTGGCGGCTTTCGGAGGGCGGTGACCCACAGACTGACATCGTCGAACTTGGAGCGGAGTACGACCTCGTCGTCCTTGGCGAGACCGAGCCATCGCTCCGCGAGCGCATCATCGGGGACGTCCTCTCAGCAATCGTCGACGCACTCGAGGTCCCGGCGCTCATCGTGAGGGATGTCGAGTGAACCGACACGCCACGAGACGGAGAAGGGACAGATGAGCGCCGAAGGGAGCGAACTCGAGCGGACGCTCGGATTCGTCGAGGCGATGACGCTCGGTGGGGGGACGATGATCGGTGCGGGAATATTCATCCTTCCGGGCATCGCTGCTGAAACCGCTGGCCCCGCGAGTTCGGTCTCCTACGCTATCGCTGGCTTCGTCGCGCTACTCGCGGCGCTTTCACTTTCCGAGCTGGCGACTGGAATGCCCATCGCAGGCGGGAGCTATCACTACGTCAACCGAGCGCTCGGCGGACTCTTCGGAGCCATCGTCGGGTGGGGGATGTGGACGGGGCTGATGTTCGCGAGCGCGTTCTACATGATCGGCTTTGGCCAGTACCTCGTCGAACCGATTCCGTTCCTCGACGGACGGGTCTTCATCGTCGGCCTCGGGCTCGTCGGGCTCGTCCTCCTTCTCGGGGTCAACTACTACGGAACCGAGGAATCGAGCGCCTTCCAGAACGTCACCATCGGGGTCGAAACGGCCATCATCCTCGTCTTCGTCGCGGTCGGCGTGTTCTTCATCGACCCCGGGAACCTGGAGCCCTTCGCCCCGTTCGGTCCAGGTGGTGTCGTCGCCACGACCGGTATCGTCTTCATCTCGTTCCTCGGCTTCGAAATCATCGCCACCGTCGCGGGTGAGATCAAGAATCCCGGTCGAATCATCCCGCTGTCGATGATTCTCTCGGTGGTGCTGGTGACCATCCTCTACGTCCTCGTCATGCTCGTCAGCACTGGCGTGATTCCCTTCGAGTCGCTCGGAGACTCGCCTATCCCGGTTTCGGACGTGGCCGTCACCTACCTCGGTCCGGCGGGTGTCGTCGCAATCGTCTTCGCCGCCATCATCGCGGCGATATCGAGTTCGAACTCTTCGATACTCGCAGCCTCACGGGTCATCTACGCCATGGGCAGAGACGGGGTCGTGACCGACTGGTTCAACGTGAGCCACCCTCGGTTCTACACGCCCCATCGAGCCATCGCGGCCACTGGCGGCCTGACGGCGGTGTTGATTCTCGTCGGCCTCGAAGTGGAGACGATCATCGCGCTGCTCGCAGAGGCAGCGAGTTTCAGCTTCCTCGTCGCGTACTCGCTCGTCCACGTCTCGCTCGTCGTCTTCCGGCGAGCCGACCCGGACGGCTACGACCCCTCCTTTGCGCTCCCGCGACCCCTCTACCCGGCCGTCCCGATACTGGGGGTGGTGCTGTCGCTCCTCGTCGTCTCGCAGATGGCGACTGTCGTCGTCGTCATCGGGTCGGGCATCGTCGCCTTCGGGGTCGTCTGGTACGCGACTTACACACGGGGGCGCGTTGTGAGCGAAGGGCTCCTCAGCGAAGCGATTCGGGGGAGGCCAGCCGAACCGTTCCGCGTGGTCGTGCCGGTGTCGAACCCGGCGACACAGCGTGGGCTCCTCCGTCTGGCAGCGGCCAGCGCGCATGCCAACGAAGACCGGGGGACGCCCGAACTCGTCGCGGTCAACGTCACGCCGGTCGCACACCCCTCACCGCTTCAGAACGTCGAGGCCGACCGCTTCGAGCATCAGCGCGACCTTCTCAACAACGCTCACGACATCGCAGCCGAGATGGACGTCACCCTCCGGACCAGGACAGTTGTCGCCGCTGACGTTGGAGAGGCGATACTCGACGTGCTCGAAGAGGAGGCCGCCGACGAGGTCATCCTCGGCTGGGACGGGACGCTCGGCCGTGACGGCCATGTCTTCGGTGCAACGGTCGACCCGGTGGTTCGGAGCGCTCGCTGTGATGTCTCACTCGTCAACCTCAGAAACGAGACCGTCGGAACGCCGGTGGCGCTCGTCGCCCCTGGACACAACGCGCCGGTCGTTGCACACCAAGCAGCCGAATTTGCGACCGTCGACGGGACCGTCCCGACCCTGCTGAACGTTCAGTCTCCCCGAGGGAGGAACGACTCGAACGCCAAGGAACGGGGGCGGTCCGTCGTCGTCGACGCCGCCGAGGCAGCGGGACTCGCCCCTGACGAGTACGACATCGAGGTCGTCGTCGCCGACGATATCGGTCGGGCCATCGTCGAAGCGACCAGTCAGTACGACACCGTCTGCGTGGGTCTCTCGGGGCGGACCGAGGGGTCCCGAATACCCTTCGGAACAGTCACCGAACGAGTCGTGCACGACGTCCCGAGTAACGTCGCCCTGATACGCGGCTCGTGAGCGGCCCCGACGGTCCTCTACCCGCTCTCACCGGTCGCTCGTTGAAGAAGGGTGTGGCCGCGCTCCCAATCGGGTGAAGACTCTGCCGAACGTCTCAATAGATGACAAGGTCGGCGTGCAATAGACAGAGGATTTAGTCAGCATGGCCTCGAAGAACTGGTTATCAATTGGGGTCAATTGAGTTGCCACCCCAGATTTCTCACGGTTCCATCTCCTACAGGGTACGGTGAACTCGAAAGTCCGACTGTCCTAATACAACTGTCCACCATTTGGGTACTTGTCTAAAAGGTGTGGAAATTCCCCACCACCATGGAGAATTTCCTACCTCACGTCCAAAACCGAGCGGGCATCTCGGTTAGACAAGACGCCGGTGTTTATTGTCAGAGGCACCCCGGCGTCTACAAACCAACGACGTACTGGGGTATAAGCAGGTGTGTTCACTACGGGCGTGACAACAGGACGTGTTTGCCCCTCACCGAAATAGGTCCTGAGAGTATCGGGATTCGCTTCTTCGCGTGAGCGAGGACCCTCTGAGGATGTTCACTCACACCGAGAGCGAGATTTATACCCAATATTCCACATTCGGGACGTGGACGTTATTGTTGAAACCGTCCACGGTCGCCAGCGTGAAATCGAAGACGCGGTGTCTGTCGAAGAATCAGGCATCCGTGATGATGTGACCGAAGAACAGGTAATTCGAGTTACTCTTGAAGACGGGTTAATTCGCGATTTTGAGCAAGGGGGAATTGTAAGTGCAAAGCTCTGAGTACGCGCCCTGCATTTAGCACGACCCCAATAAACTATCAGTGTACTAAGAATCCAACAGCGCTGTTTTCTCTGTATCCTCCTGTCGCCACCGTCACCAGTTCCGAGAGGCGAAAGGCTATGCGATGTGTTTGCGAAGCACACTCCATGCCCGAACCCGCTCCCGACCTCGATCGATTTACCTCCCGACGGTCGACCGTCTACGCCCCGAACGGCGTCGTCGCAACGAGTCAACCACTGGCCGCACAGGCGGGCGTGGAGATTCTCTCCACTGGCGGCAACGCCTTCGATGCGGCCGTCGCAGCGGCGGCCGCGCTGAACGTCGTCGAACCGACGTCGACAGGCCTCGGTGGCGACGTCTTCGCCTGCTACAGGACGGCCGACGGCGAGGTGGGTGCAATGCGCAGTTGTGGCGGCGCTCCCGCCGAGGCGACGCGAGACACGGTTCGCAAAGCAGTTGCTGCGGAGGAGAACGTCGCGGCAGACGACGTGACGATGCCGGAGACGGGTGCCCACACCGTCACCGTTCCCGGAACAGCCCGTGGGTGGGAAGCGACGCTCGACCGCTTTGGCGCGAAATCGCTGGCTGACGTGCTCCAACCGGCGATTCACTACGCGACGGCGGGCTATCCCGTCACGGAAGTCGTCGCGGCGCAGTGGCAACACGGCGAAGACCTATTCGAATCTGACCACGCCCGCGACGCCTACTTGTTCGACGGTGCTGCACCGACCGTCGGCCAGACGGTCACGCTCCCGAAACTCGGTCGAACCCTCGAACGAGTTGCCGACGAGGGTGCGGACGTCATCTACGAGGGAGACATCGCTGCGGCCATCGCCGACGAAGTTCAGGCGAACGGTGGGTTTCTCACGACCGACGACCTCGCGGCCTTCGAACCCGAGTTCGTGGACCCAGTCTCGACCACCTACAAGGGCGTCGAAGTGTACGAACTCCCGCCGAACAATCAAGGACTCATCGCACTCGAAGCGCTGAACGTCGCGGACGAAGTCGATGCGGGCGACCACCCGTTTGGGTCGGCTGAGTCTGTCCACCGCTTCGCCGAGGCGATGAAAGTCGCGTTCCACGACGGACACCGCTACATCACCGACCCCGACTACGAGGAGATTCCGCCGCTCGCCTCCCGTGAGTGGGCGGCGAAACGAGCCGCCGAAATCGGGACCGAAGCGAACCACGACGTGACGTTCGGCGTTCCCGACGCCCACGCGGAAGACGCCGACACCGTCCTCTGCTGTGTCGCCGACGCCGCCGGCAACGTCGTCTCGTTCATCAACTCTCGGTTCGCCGGATTCGGGTCAGGGCTGGTCGCAGGCGACACGGGAATTGCCCTACAGAATCGCGGTGCATCCTTCTCGCTGGACGCTGACCACCCGAACCGATTGGAACCCGGAAAACGCCCGTTCCACACGCTCATCCCGGGACTCCTCGAATTCGGTTCGGACGACTGGGCGGCCTTCGGAGTGATGGGCGGCTACATGCAACCGCAGGGCCACGTGCAGGTTGTCTCGAACATCGTCGACTACGACCTCCCAGCACAGGCCGCGCTCGATGCCCCTCGGTGGCGCTACCGCGAAGATGGGACGCTCGCGGTCGAAGACCGACTCGCCGGGTCGATTGGCGCGAAACTGGCCCAGAAAGGCCACGACGTTCGAGTGCTCCCGGCGGCGATGTTCGGTGGCGCCCAATTCGCCCGCTGGGACGACGGAACACTCTCGGGGGCGACCGAACCGCGAAAAGACGGGCAGGTGGCAGGCTATTGAGGTCCACCCACTGAAGTTTGCACTGTGGCAACACGTGTCGTAACAGTAAAGCAGGCCCACTCGCCACTCAGAGGCGATGGCTCCACTCGGGCGACGAAGATTTCTCAAATACGCAGGTGTCGGTGCCACAGGCATCTACGGCCTCTCACGCACGACTCGTGCGGCCGACGACGACGCCGCGTTCGACCCGACGAGACACGGGTTTGGGTTCGCAAACTGGTCTTCGTCAGATACGTTCTACCCGGAGCACGAACACGTCGAGGTCGACCCCACGTCGGTCGAACGGCGAATTCAGCGCGAGTGGAAAGGCGTCTTTGCTGACCTGTTCGGTCTGTCCCTGTCGAATACTCCCGATGCCCTGCTGAACGTCCTCGCCCGCCAACTCTCGGTTTCAGTCAACCAACTCGCGGCATCGAACGGTCACTGTTACGGGATGACGTTCGCAGCACAGCGGTATTTCGAAGTGTCGAGTGACCTTCCGGCGGGCGTGGCTGTCGCTGCCGACGTCTCAGACCCCGAGATTCCACTCGGGTCTGACGAGGGGCCGATTGGTGACCTCATCGACCGCTATCAGGCGACCCAGCTCCTCAGTTTGTACGCATGGCTTGGCCGCCGCCGTATGCTTCGCCCGCAAACTATCGACTACGAGACCGAAGTCGCTGCGTTGGTCGCCGTCCTCGACGAGTTCGGAACGGCCGGAATCACACTCGTCAACTCCGAAACGCGGTCTTCTCACCAGGTTCTCGTCACCGGATACCGAGAGACGCCCACTGGTGTCGAGTTGACGCTCTACGACCCAAACTTCCCCGCACAGAAGTATGCGACTACGACGCGACGCCTCTCTATCGACCTGCAGAAGGACACTCCAGTTACGGGGTCGGCGGAGTACGACGCATTCGTGTTCAACCGGTGGGACCGTGCCATCCGCGCGGGTGTCGAAGTAGCGAAACCGACTCGAAGCGACGCCCGAGCGACGTTCGACCATCTTCTGTCACGGGTGTTCCGCGTCGCCACCGACACCGATGCCGTCTCGCTCGCAGTCGTCGACCCCGCGGGAACCCCAGTCGGGCGCAATACCGGGGCGTTCATGGACCGCGAAGGGTCTGACGTGTGGGCGACGCGCTATTGCTACGACGCCCCGACAGGAACGTATCGGCTCGCCCTCGTCGGCGCGGTGGATACCGAGTACGACCTCTCTGTGCAGGTCGCTGGACTCGAAACTGAGACGCTAGACACTGTCGTTTCGAAGTCGTTGTCGTCTGGTGAGGTCCACGAGTACGTGGTCGACGTTCCAGAGAACGAGACGCCGTCGATAGCCCGAGTCGACGAGTCGTCGTCTTCGGTCGTCTCTCGGTTGGACCCGACGAGCGTCGCCATCGGTCTGGCAGGTGGCGCAGCGCTCACGTACCTCGCCCACTCGCGGTGAGTCGCCCGCAGTGCCGACGGGTCAGTCTTCACCGCCGTCGGTCGTCGCTCCCTGTTCGATAACGTCTCCTTCCCTAATGCGGTCGACCAGCCGGTCGAGCGCGTCGGCCGAGACGCCCCCAACGTCGCCCGTCTGGACACCCCAGAGTGTCGCGTACAATCCACCCTGTGCGACGAGTTCGTCGTGCGTACCGGATTCGACGACGCGTCCCTCGTCGAGGACGACGATGGTGTCTGCGTGTCGAATCGTCGAGAGTCGGTGTGCGATGACGAGCGTGGTTCGGCCCGTCGTCAGGCGACTGAGGGCACGCTGGATGAGCAGTTCCGTCTCGGTATCGACGGCACTCGTCGCCTCGTCTAAGACGAGTATCTGTGGGTCTTGGAGCATCGCACGCGCGATGGAGAGTCGCTGGCGCTGCCCTCCCGAGAGCTTCACGCCGCGCTCACCGATTCGGGTGTCGTAGCCGTTGGGTAAGTGCGAGACGAACTCGTGTGCTTCGGCGGCCTGTGCGGCCGCGACCATCTCCGCTTCTGTGGCATCGAATGCACCGTACAACAGGTTCTCGCGGACGGTTCCGTCGAAGAGGTACACGTCCTGACTCACGTATCCCATGGCCTCTCTGAGGCTCTTGAGAGACACGTCGCGCACGTCGTGGCCGTCGACGCGGACTGCACCGTCGCTGGTGTCGTAGAGGCGCAAGAGGAGTTTCGCCGCGGTCGATTTTCCGGCACCTGTCGGGCCGACGAGTGCCACCGTCTCACCGGGGGCGGCAGCGAACGACACGTCGTGGAGGACCGGCCTGCCATTCCCGTAGGCGAACGAGACGTCGTCGAACTCGATGCGACCAGCGACCGGTCCGAGGTCGACTGTCTCTGAACTGTCTTGGACCGTCACGTCGCGGTCGGTCAGGCCGAAGATGCGCTCGCCTGAGGCACGGGCGTTCTCGTAGGCGTTGACGATACGTCCCGCGCCCGACAAGGGGTCGATAAAGCGCTGCGTCATGAACAGGAACGTGACGAACTCACCGACGAGGAGTTCTCCCGTGAAGGGCCACGGCGGGCCGAAGATGAGCCAGATACCACCGATAGCGAAGGTAGCGGCGAAGGCGACGCCGGCGAGGAGTTCCATCGTCGGTTGGTAGAGGTAGTCGAGACGGACGACGGCGAGTGCACGCTGGTAGTAGTCCATCGAGGCGTCGGCGACACGGGTGGTCTCGTAGTCTTCGGTCGTCGAGGCTTTGATGACCTCCATCCCGGCGACGTTGTTCTCGATGCGGGTGTTGAGCGCCCCGACACTCTCGCGGAGGGCGCGATACATGGGTCGGATGGTTCGCATGAACCAGACGGTGAAGACGGCGAGCAGCGGAACTGCGACGAGCGTGACGGCGGCGAGTTGCGCGTTCAGGTAGAACAGGACGCCGGCGATGCCGACGACGGAGACGACGAGTTGCAGGCCGCCCGAGAGCGTGCTGTCGAGGAAGGTCCGGAGGTTTCGCACGTCGCTGTCGAGAATCGAGAGCACCTGTCCAGTCTGTTTGTCGTCGAAGAAGGTCATATCGAGGCGCTGGAGCACGTCGTAGGTGTCGACGCGGACGGTGTGCTGGACGCGATTCGAGTAGACGGCGAGCCCGAGTCCCTGTATCCACGAGAGGCCGACACCGGCGACGAACGCCACGATGACCAGCCAAAAACTCAGCCAGAACTGGCCTGTCACCGTCGCTGGAATCCACGACTCTGGAACGAGTGGGAGGGCGTAGGCGGTGTTCTGGAAGAAGACGGCGTCGATGGCGACACCGAGGACGAGCGCCGGGACGATTCCCACGAGTCGATTGAGGACGCTCGCTAGTAGCCCAACCACGAAGAACGGGAGGTTTTTGCGACCGTATTCGGCGAACAGACGGACCATCGGGTCGCGTCCTGATTGGTGGCTCACTTACCTGAGGTAAGCGTCCAGCAGATATGACGTGTGCGGTGGGGGTCAGTTGTGTACTACTCCGCAGTTAGAACGAGTGTCTCGTGTGGTTCCGCTTCGGCCAGTTTTAGCCGTCACAACTCGTACGTTCTACCGGTGGTCTCATGGCGAAACAGGCGAGCAGCGGTGGGAAAGGCGTTAGAACCGTCGAATTCTCACAAGTAATCGACCGGCCGGTGTCGGACGTGTTCCATGTTATGGCAGAACAGCACGTGCAGAACCATCCACGCTGGGACCCGGACGTCGAACTGGAACAGGAAACGGACGGTCCAATCGGTGTTGGGACACTCATTCGGCGACGCAACACTCGCTACGATGTCCCCGTCGAGGGGACGATGGAAGTCGTGGAGTACGAACCGAACGAATCCATGGGGACGGTCATCAAGGAAGGTGGCTTCGAGATGGCCGGCCGAATCACGTTCGAGGAAATGGGTCCATCCAAAACGATGGTGACGCGGAGCGCCACCGTTCCTGATTCAATCGACCCGGAGTTACTCCGTCGAAAGATGGAACAGACCTCACACCGCATCGAGGAACTGTTCGAGTCAGAGCTGTAACTTCGAATTCGAATTTTCTCACCTCGGTACACGCATCTCTGAACGCCCAGTTCCGTCCCCGAGTGAACAGGGCTAAGGCCCTCTCCGGCCGAGTCGCTCTCATGCGCCAATTCATCGTCCTCGGTCACGACGTGCCGACGACACCCGACTTCTCGCTCGACGACATCGCCGGCGGTGCTGGTCGTCTCGACGTGCTCTGCCGCTGTGTCAACTCTGCGTTCTTCCTCTCGCACGACATTCGCAAGGACGTTCGCGTCCACCTCGTCCTCGGCGACGAGTACACGGTCCGCTTCGAAGGCTCCGAACTCCGCCGTCTCAACCCCGACGAGCGTTCGACGGCCGCACTCGTTCGCAAAGCGCTAGAGAAACGCGACGAGGCCATCGGCCACATGCCCGCCGAGTCCTCACCGGGCGTCTCTATCCGGCGAATGGGATTCAAGGCGACCCTCGAAGAGGTGGCTCGCGATTCGACTGTCGTCGAACTCCACGAAGACGGCGACCCAGTCGTCGACGTCGAGCCTCCGGAGAACCCGCTGTTCGTCCTCTCGGACCACAACGACTTCACCGACGAGGAAGCCGAGTTGCTGGCCGAGGTCTCTGACGAGCGAGTTCGACTCGGGCCGGAAATCCTCCACGCCGATCACTCGATTACAGTGGCTCACAACTACCTCGATACTGAAGGCTATTCGCGGTACTGAGTCGGGGACGGCGGCGTGTCAACGGGTCTGACGGTAGCCCACAATCATAACTGTTAAACGCCGCGGTGGCATGCCTGAGAATGCGGGCCGGTGGGGTAGCTTGGTATCCTTCGGCCTTCGGGTGGCCGTAACCTCAGTTCGAATCTGAGCCGGCCCATATTCTACCCCTTTCAACGTCAACGAGCACCGCGTAGCGTGTGCGAGTCCCCCCGAAATGGTTGTCTGGGCGACCGAAGATTCGAATCAGGGAGCGTTAGCGACCGTGGTTCGAATCTGTGTCTCTTCAAGGTCGACTTCAATACGGTGGCATCTATTTCGACTCACTCACCGTACCTACCTCCAATCCAATGCTCATCGACGAGTGGGCGTTCGACCCCCAAACTGTAGACGGTGTATTCGTCGAGATGGGCGACATCGATGGATACACCGAGGCAGGCGCTATCCTCAGCGATGACGAAGCCTATCGATACCTTCTGTGGCGAGTGTGGGACCCAGAAAAGCCGACGCTCACGTACATCATGTGCAACCCGAGCGACGGCCGCGGCACGAAAAACGACAGAACACTCGACAGATGTGAGTCGTTCGCCCGTGCGAACGGATGTGGGAGCTTCGTGGTGGGTAACCTGTTCGCGCGACGGACACCGAACCACGAAGAGTTGCGAGCGGACGACGACCCAATCGGCCCTGAAAACGACCGGTTCCTCGAATCCCTCTCCGTCGAAGCGGAGACAGTCGTCGCCGCCTGGGGTAGAATCGGTCAGAAGTTCGGCCGCGTCGAAGAAGTCGTCGCGATGCTGGACGTCGACCTCTACGCAATTCACGTGAATACTGATGGGTCGCCACAGCATCCGCTCTACGCGAAACACAACAACGAGTTGACTCGCTGGCATCCAGACGCCTGAGAGAACGGTTTGGTGGCCCGGCGATGGCACAAAAGCTATGTTTCGCCCTTTGGTGAACCCCGTATGGTACGCCCTCCACGCGTAGCGAGTCGCGGCCAACTCGACTCCGAACGGCCCACTCCTGCTGTGAAGACGGGTCGACGGTGATGCGATGACGAATCGTGAATTCGTGGACCGTCGAACGGTTCTCGGTGCCATCGCGACTGCAGGACTCGGGTCAGTTGCTGGCTGTTCCAGTCTGCAGAGCGACGGCGATGACTCGACATCTTCGGTCGAGGACAACGCGGCCCGCGACCTCGCGGCTCAATTCGCACCGACACTGTACTTCGACGAGTACGAGCCGTGGTTCCCGACCGACCCGCGGCTGTACACCAGCGAGCGAGACGGAGAGACGGTCGTCGACGGATTCGACGCGTTCGACGGCTATCACAAGCGGAAGAACGAGACGGGCGAACAGGCACCAGACCCGACGGTGTTCTACAACGTCGTCCAGTACGAGAACTCCCCACTCGCCGTCGTCCAGTACTGGTTCTATTCGGCGTTCGACCAGTTCACCACCAACTTCCACTGGCACGACTGGGAGGTCCTCCACGTCTTCGTCGACACGGACGGTGACGACGCTGCCGATGCCGTCCCGCAACTGTACGTCGCCAGTTCGCACTCGCAGAAAGTTCCGAACAACGAGTTCCTCGACCCTGACCCCGACCGAGTACCGCGCATTCTCTCGGAACTGGGGTCCCATTCGAGTGCGCTGTCGGTCAACGACAGTCCGGACCGATTTCAGCGGTTCCCATCCGAGGGGACGTTCGCGGATATCACCAACAGTGCTATCGAGCGCATCGAGGACATCGCAGAGATTCCAATCGCCTACGGACTCCCGCGCGACGAGGGTGCGACCCTACCGTACGTCGTCCCGGAGTTGGACGGCGTCCCGATATACGACGACGACCGACTCCCCTCGGTTGAACAGACCGACCTCATCGACGAGGTGTTGACCGTTCGGTCGTTCGACGCGCTGTCGTCACCGCCGACTGACTTCCCAGCACGAGCAACTGGACTCGTCTTCGACTTCGAAGACCGCGACACCGACGCCGACGTCGAGTACGCGCTCGTCCCGACGAGTGAGGTCGAGCACATCTCCGAGTTTACCGGACCACAACTGAGCTTCGAGTTCGCGATTCCACAGTTTGCCGAAGACGCCATCGCGGGCCACATCACGACCACGAGTACCCCGTGGAAGCAGTCCCGGTACGAGAACCCGGCAGCCGACATCTCCGAACCGAATCACCGACTTGCGCTGGCCGAGCGATACGAGGTCATCAGCGAACCATCGACGGTCAACACCATCGTCGTACAGGTGACCGAGGCGATTACGTCCGACGACGCGCCGGACGGTGAAGGGCTGACCACGCGAGAGTCGACCGTCGAGTGTGTGTTGTTGCTGGAGAGCGACCCCAAAGCAGTGCCGACGTTCGGCGGAGTCGGTGTCGTTCAGGACGTTCCAGCGGGCGACCACCAGCTCACCATCAACGGCGCAGGTCTTGCACCACACAGTGAACAGGTTTCTGTGGGCGAGGCGGCCGGAGAGTCGACCGAGGGCGGTGTCGAGAACGCGATCGTCTCCGCGGGTGTGAATGGAGAGATTCCGCTCGTCGCCCGTGAGTCAGCAACCAAACTGGAAGTCGACGCGGACGGTGCGGACAGCGAACTCTCGGCTCTCGGGGTCGACGACGACTTCGCCGGCCGGTTGTACGACGCGCCGTTGTTGGGACCGGATGCGGTCTACGTCCACAGCGGTGGTGCGTACACGGTCGAAGTCCGCGATACCGACGACGAGGTTGGTGCGTTCCGGGTCAACCCTGACCCAAACACCGCATCCGACTCCGATTCGAGTGTCCGCATCGACCGACCTACCACCGGAAAGGCATCGCTGGCGACGTTCCTCGCCGACATTGCCGAGGAGACTGAGGCACAGGTCGCTGCCGTCGCCGACCGCACGTCGGACACCGACCGAGACGAGCAAGACGACGGCGACGCCTCATCAAGCGCCGTTCGGGGTCTGGCACAGGCACTCGGTGCCGTCGCCGAGGCCGCCCGTCGAGCGGCCGAGCGTGCAGAGACCGGGGAGCGAGGACAGGCCAACATGAGCCTCGAAACTGTCGAGTCGCGACTCGGCCAGGTCACCGAACGGTTGGCAGAGGCCCAGCCAGCCCTTCCAGACAGCCTCTCGCGGGCGACGGAGCGACGGCTCAACCAGGCGCGCCGACGCTCCGAGCAAGCACGGAACGCGAACAAACTCTGAGTTGCAGCCGCACCGCTCTCCAGTCGAACTGCGCTAAAAGTGAAAGTTGTCGTTCTGCCGCGTGAGCGGCGTACTAAAGTAATTTAAAGGCGCGTGAGGTTCGTCGCGCGTGGGCCCTTGGGGGCCTGCTCGATGTCGAACTCAACATCCGTGCCTTCTTCGAGGTCCGGGCCGCCGATGTCTTCCATGTGGAAGAACACGTCGTCGTCAGCATCGTCCGTCGAAATGAAACCGTAGCCGCCAGTGTCGTTGAAGAAATCAACGTTTCCTTTCGCCATTGCTTTTGGACAAACAGGCCCTTTACGGATAAGGCTTGTGAGGGTTGTGGTACCACGGTGGGTTTTTAGTTGACATCTTATTTCTTATCCTCCGAATTTATAGACGATTGATTCTCATACAGCAGTTATTCCCCCACTCGCCCCCTAGTTCATCACCGATTCGGCAGGATTCTGTGGTTCCAGAACTTCTGGGGTCCGAACACCACACATTGGAACGCTGGGGGGTTTACCCGTGTGCAGACCGTCTCGTGCCTGTGGATGCAAACGACGTTCGGCGCACGTGGGCAGACCGGAGCGGAGAATTTTCGCCGGAGTACTACGCCTACTACGGGCCGAATGAAACGAGCGAGTCACTCGTCCGTCTGTTCGAGCGCGTTCTCGACCCGACGGCACGAATCCTCGAACTCGGCTGTGGACCCGGTCGTCACCTGTCGCACCTACGGGACCACGGCTTCGAGAACTTGCACGGCATCGATATCAACGAGGAGTCGTTCGAGGTGATGGCAGAGGCGTATCCCGACCTCGCTGACGAGGGGACGTTTTACGCCGACGCCATCGAACATACGGTCACCGAGTTCGAAGACGGCTACTTCGACGTACTCTACTCCATCGAGACGCTCCAACACATCCACCCCGACGACGAGTGGGTCTTCGAGGAACTCGCGAGAGTCACGAGCGAGTACGTCGTCACTGTGGAGAACGAGGGTGATGACAGTCAGCCACCGAGTGAGCGCGGCGTGAACGAATCGGAGTACGACTTTCCACTCTATTACCGCGATTGGCGTGCAGTTTTCACGTCGTTCGGGTTCACCGAAGTCGAATCGAAATCCGAAGACCGAGATACGCTGCGCGTCTTCAGGCGGACAGAACAGTAACAGTCGTCACGAGACCGACGCCCGTGCCGTCTGTTCGACGCGCTCTTTGAGTGCCCGATTCATCGCTTCGTAGTCGCGTTCGGGTTCGGCAGTCGTCACAAATCGGGCGAAGACCCCGGTGATTCTCTCGCGGTTGATGAGTCGTGTCTTCTCCTCACCCACCGGTTCGAGAACCATCGTGTGTCTCCCTTCGAAGACCCGTGGAGAGAGCAGTTTCCCGACCCACTCGAACCGTTTTCCGGGGTCCAGTGCAGTGACGGTCACCGTCATCGACCGGTCTTTCACACCTGCACGGCGGACGAGAATGTCGAGCGATTCGCCGACCTCGAGGGTGCCGCTCGCGTCTGGGATGTGTGGATTCCACTCGGAGTACGACGAGAGGTCGGTGAGTTCCGTCCAGACCGTCGCTGGAGGCGCATCGATTTCTATCTCGGTCCGAATCTCTTGCATCCCCTCAGTACGCGCTACGCGAGCAAAAAAGAGACTCCGAAGAACCACTGAAACCGGACGACGTGTTCCGCGGACGGACGTGCTTATCATCCCCCGACGAGACTCTCCACTCATGACCGAGGCCCTCCCGTTCGACGTCACGAGCGTCGACGACGTCGCCGCCAACCGTGACGAAGTCGTCTCAGCGGTCCAGTCCCACGCCGGGACAATCGCCCGCGAACTCGCTATCTTGCAGGGTGGCGACTACGGGCAGGAGACGTTCAAGACGCGCCGTGGGAAGTGGACACTCAAGTACGAAGCCGGCGCGCTGCAATATCTCCGATTCAAGGGGAAATCGGGTGGTGAGACGTACGTCGTCTCGACCAAGCAACCACCCGAACCGAAACCACTGGCGACGGCGATGCAAGATTACCCCGCATTCGTCGAGGCGTACAACGAACACGTCGAGTCACTCGACGGCGTCCTCGACGACGTCCCGACCGAATTCCCGGACGTCACCACGACCGAGACCATCGTCGCGGACCGTGACCGACTCGTCGAGACCATCCGAGAGGTCGCAAACACGATCGCGGGCGAATTGAACCGCTTCGACGGCGAGTACGGGATGTTCACGCAACGAGTCGGTGGGAAACGATGGGAACTGAAGTGGGACGGCCCACAGGTGTCGTACCTACGTGTCGGTGGCGAAGGTGGCATCTACCTCCTCTCGCAGTACGAACCGCCGTCTGCCCCCGACGTGCGCGAACTCGTCGACGAGTTCGTGGAGTTCGTCGAGGCGTACAACGACTACGTCGAAGAGCTAGAAGTAGACCTCCAGCAAATCACCCTGTGATGTGAACTACCCCACCCTACCGCTCGCCTGACGGCTCGCGCTTGAGGGTGGGGCTTCCTGTTTCCACGACGCACTTTGCAGACACCAAAGTGTCCACCGGGAGCGCAGTCTCCACAGGCGTTGATTCGGAGCGTCCCGCTCCTAACCGCCTCTTGATACCGCGAGAAAGAATGTTCCACGCCGCGTTCGCATCTCTATCCGATTCAAACCCACACGCCGGACACGAATGCTCGCGCACCCACAACGGCTTGTCGGTCGAAACGCCGCAGGACGCGCACTCCTTGGTCGTACCGTGCGGATTCACGGCGACGAAGTGTGCTCCCTCGCGCTCGCACTTGTATTCGAGCATCCGCAGGAACGTCCCCCAGGCCGCACCTGCGCGGTTCCGTGAGTTGCCCGGAAGTTCGACCAATCCTTTCGCGTCCAAGTCCTCGACAGCCACGAGGTCGTACTCTCTCGCGTAGTAGTTTGAGAGTTTGTGAAGGAAGTCCCGACGCTTCCGCTTGAGGCCGGCGTGGCGTTCGGCCACGACGCGGCGCTGTTTCTCCCAATTCGCGGAACCGTGCTGTTTCCGTGAGAGGTCGCGCTGTGCTCGTTCCAAGCGCTCGCGCTCGTCCGAGAGGTCAGGTGATTCGACGGCGGTTCCGTCCGTGTCGTGAGTGTACTTGAGAATGCCCACGTCAATACCGACGCACTGCTCGGGGTTCTTGGGCTTCGCGGGCGGGTCGTCGGGGTTTTCGACACCGAGGATAGCGTACCACTTCCCGGTTGGCTCGCGCTTGACGGTGACGGTCTTGATTTTGGCGGCGTCGGGGAGGTCGCGGTGGAAGGTGAGCGGTATCTCACCGAGTTTCGAGAGCCATAGTTTTGTCCGACCACTCGTGTTCTTGAGCTTGAAGCCGGATTGACTGTAGGTGAAACTGCGGTACTCGCCCGGTGCTTTCCACTTGAGTGTCCCGACGCGGTAGCCGTTCTCTTTACGTCCGCGAAGCGTTGATAGGTTGTCGTACAACCGCTGAACGACCTTTTGAAGAACTTTCGAGTGAACTTGTTTCAGGTCATTCCACCACTTCTTGAGACTCGGCAGGAGCTTCTGTTCGCTGTATGCCGACGTGTCGTCGGTGCGGTTGAGACGGTGAAGGAAGTGGTTGTAGACCTGTCTACAGGTATCGACAGTCCACGCTAACTGTTCTTCGAGAGCGTCAGACGGCCGGAGCCGATACCTGTAGTTGTAGTTCATCTACGAGCGTTCTTCGATGAGTTCGTCAAGTTTCTCTTGGACGAACGAGGAGAGATTCAAGTGGTTCTCCTGAATCCACTCGGCTTGGTCGTCGCGGATAGAGATGTTCTTGCGCGTTGCCATACCACATAATACACAAAATACACATATACGAATTGCGATTGCGTGGGCCGAGTGTCGGACGTGTGTGAGAACTGTGCGGCGCTGTATCCCCTCCCTACTCGCTCGCTGAGGAAGGGGCCTTAGCGCCTCAATTCAGGTAATAATTATGTCAATGAATGTCTAATTCAAGCGAAATTACCCGACTGAGATAGGTTCCGAACGTTTATTCTTGCTGTCTCTCCATTTACATACAATGGGTAGTGAGTCGAGAGGGCGCACTGGCGCACTCTTTGTTCTCTTCGGTGCTGGTATCGTCGTTGTGACGCTTCTCGTTGGTGCAGCGCTCGCTCCCGATATCGGTGTCTCAGCGGCAAGTGCAGGCAGTGATGGCGACGAGACGTTGACGCTCGTCGGCTCACAAGGAGGTGGAGCAGGCCTCCACAAATACGGGAACGTCTACCTCCTCTCGAACGAGAACGTCTCGTGGCGACTGTCGGATGCAGATAGCTACTTCGACGCGACACAACTGGAGGACGGCCGCATCATCGCGGCGTTCGTCGATGGAGGATACACCGACTGTGGGCCGTACGCGTCTCCGTGTTCGCGAACCGGCTATCGCATCATCGACCCGACCGCCGAGGGCGGCCCGGCCGTCGTCGAAGAGTGGAGTTTCCCCGTCCGAACGATGCGGAACTCCGAGGTCCACGACGTCGAACTCCTCGATTCGGGTGAAGTCCTCGTCGCCGACATGGAACACGAACGGGTTCTGACGGTGAAAGACGGAGAAATCACGTGGCAGTGGAACGCGTCGTCGTACTACGACGCACCCGACGACCCCACGCAGGTCGACTGGCTCCACATCAACGACGTTGACGTCATCGGCGAAGACCGCTATCTCGTCTCCGTCCGCAACGCGAACCAACTGCTCGTCATCGAGCGTGGTTCTGGCGTCGTCGACGTCATCAACGAGGACACCGACGGCGACGGCAAGGGTGACCCCGACCTCCTCTTGCGCCAGCACAACCCGCAGTGGCTGGCCGAGGGGGCAATCCTCGTCGCAGACAGCGAGAACAATCGCATCGTCGAACTACAAGAGAACGCCGACGGTGACTGGGAGGTCGTCTGGGAGGTCAGCAGGGCAGAGAACGTCTCGTTCTACTGGCCGCGTGACGCCGACCGCTTGCCGAACGGAAACACGCTCATCACCGACTCTGGCAACCAGCGCATCCTCGAAGTGAACCAGACGGGGGCCGTCGTGTGGAGCGTCAAGACGCCGCTCATTCCGTACGAGGCAGACCGACTTCCAGTGGGTGAAACGGTCGGTGGTCCGGTGTACGATGCAGAGCCGAAGGTCGACGACGGGAATGACGAGGTTCCAGTCCTTTCGCCGCTCCTCACCGGTCTCCGGGCGAGTTATCCGCTGCCGTACTGGCTTGGTGAGAGCCACCTCGTGAGCATCTTGTTCGGACTCGGGGCGTCGGTCTTCGGCGTCGGCATCGTCGTTCGCGACCTGCTCGGTCGCATTCGCTGGCGCTGACGCTCGGAGTCGCCCGACCGCGACGTTTTTTGCGCCACCGCCGTCACGTCTCCTCATGACCGACGACGATCTCGCGTGGGAGACGACCGACACACGAATCGACTACTCGTGCCCGGGATTCGACATCCGCATGGACGACGTGCGCCTCCCCGACGGGACTGAGACGGACTTCCACTACGTGGACGAACCTCCGGCAGTCGTGATTCTCCCGTTTACCCCGGACGGCGACGTGGTCGTCATCGACGAGTGGCGACAGGCAGTCGGACGGACGAACCGTGGGTTGCCTGCGGGCGGAACCGAAGACGGTGACACCGACTTCGCGGCGGCCGCCAGACGCGAACTCACCGAAGAGACGGGATACGAAGCCGACTCGGTCGACCCACTCGTGACCGTCGAACCGGCAAACGGCATCGCCAACTCGGTCCACCACTACTTCGTCGCCCACGGCTGCGAGCCGAGCGCCGACCAGAACCTCGATTTCAACGAGAGTATCCGTCCGACGACAGTCGGATACGACGAGTTGCGGCAGGCTGTCCTCGCGGGCGAGGTCTGCGACGCCCGCACGGTACTCGGGCTCCTCTACTACGAACTCTCCACCGAGTAACTCGCCTTCGTCTGTTTTGGGTGGGGACGACCGCGAGTGAGGTGGTCGAACTCCCCGCCAGAGGCGGGAAGGGTTTTGACACCGGCGTCCCTACATTTCCCTCGTGGCTACTACGACGCGACTCTTCGACTCGGCACGGTCCCTCGTCGCCGCCCTCGTCCTCGGTGGGGGTGGCCTCGTCGTCGGAACGATACTCGTCGTCATCACTCAACTGGCGGCCGTGAGCGTTGGCTTCGAACTGACGCCGCTG
Source organism: Haloferax marinisediminis (assembly GCF_009674585.1). NCBI lineage: Archaea > Methanobacteriati > Methanobacteriota > Halobacteria > Halobacteriales > Haloferacaceae > Haloferax > Haloferax marinisediminis. The sequence continues at coordinate 1,004,935 of NZ_WKJP01000001.1, forward strand.
TCGCTCATCGTCACCTCGCTCATCCTCCTCCAGGGAATTGCCTTCGGTGGCGTCGCCCTCGGGTACGTGAGTTTCCGCGGCCTCAACCGCGAGTACTTCGGTGTCTCCGTGCCGTCGCTTCGCGACCTCGCGGTGGTCGTCCTCGGCTACGTGATGGCACTCGGCGCGGCGTTCGTCGGCGCACTCCTCGTCCAGACGATCGGTGTCGAAGCCGGGTCGAATCAAGTGACCGAAATCGCAGCACAGGACCCAGAAGTGCTCTTGCTCCTCGTTCCGGCGTCGTTCCTCCTCATCGGTCCCGGCGAGGAGCTTTTGTTCCGCGGCGTCGTTCAGAATCGCATTCGGGAATCCTTCGGCCCAGTCGCTGGAATCGCCCTCGCGAGTGCTATCTTCGCCGCCATCCACTTTGTCGCCCTCACTGGCGGCGCGGGTGCCCGACTCGTCACTATCGGTATCCTGTTCTTCCCGAGTGTCGTGTTCGGAACGGCCTACGAACTCACCGACAACCTCGTCGTTCCCTCACTCATCCACGGGGCGTACAACGCGACGCTGTTTACCATCGCCTACATCGCGTTCAAGTTCGCGGAGGCGAATCCCGGCGGCGTCCCGACTGGCGTGCTGTTCTGAGAACAGGGCCGTCTCTGTCGGTCTCGTTTTCGACCCGTCTCATGCATCGCCGAAGTCGAAGAACTCCGAAATCATTCGTTCGTCGTTGCTCCCCGGTGGGGCGCCGACGAACACGCCGATTTTGTCGATGTCGGGGTGAATCGTCACATCCGGTTCGCGCATCGTCGAGAGCGCGAGATACCGAAGCGTCGAGTCGGAGTCGTTGACGACACAGTGTGCGCCAGCGTCGTCTGCGAGACACGGAATGTAATCGCCCTCGCGAACGGTGTACGTCTCGCCGCCGAGGCGGAGCGTGCCGGTTCCTGAGAGGATGTACAGCGCTTCTTCGTTCGCTGCGTGATAGTGGTACGACCACGGCTGGCTCCCTGGTGGAAGCTCGTAGAGGCTACACCCGAGCTGGTCGCTCCCTGCGGCCTCGCCCAACTGTTTCTGCCTGAACTCGCCTTCGACCCCGTCGTGTTCGACCCAGTCGAGGTCGGACTCGTTGATGGGATGCATGTGTACTAATGACGCCACGGATACATATTGGTCAGGGTGCGTTGAGCGGTGCGTCGCGGACGAACGCAACCCTTACCGCTGCGCTCGCGGAACGCCAATCCATGCGCGACCACTTCGAAATCCGTGACGGGGACCTCGCCGGTCGAATCGGCCGCTTGACCGTCCCCCGCGCGGGGGTCACCGTCGAGACGCCGGCCCTCCTGCCGGTCGTCAACCCGAACATCGACACGATTCCACCGGAACGACTCGAATCCGAGTTCGGCGCGGAGATTCTCATCACCAACTCCTACATCATCAAGAAGAACGACCACCTCCGCGAGGAGGCACTCGACGTGGGGCTCCACGAGATGCTCGACTTCCACGGGGCCATCATGACCGACTCGGGGTCGTTCCAACTCGCCGAGTACGGCGAAATCGACACGACGACCGAGGAGATTCTGCAGTTCCAACACGACATCGGCACGGACATCGCCACGCCGGTCGACATCCCGACCCCGCCGGACGTCGACCGTGAGCAGGCCGAAGACGACCTCGAAGTCACGAAACAAGCGATTGCCGACGCCGAAGCGGTCGATACGGGCGAGATGCTCGTCAACGCACCAGTTCAGGGCTCGACGTACCCCGACCTTCGTGAGGAGGCCGGTGGCCATGCGTACGCCTCGGACCTCGACGTGTTCCCTGTCGGTGCTGTGGTCCCGATGATGAACGCCTACCGCTACGGCGACATGGTCGACGCCGTCGCCGCCGCGAAGCGTGGTCTCGGCGTTGACGCGCCTGTCCACCTGTTCGGCGCAGGCCACCCGATGATGCTTGCCCTCGCCGTCGCACTCGGGTGTGACCTGTTCGATTCAGCTGCGTATGCACTGTACGCCCGCGATGGTCGGTATCTGACGGTCCGTGGCACCGAACACCTCGAAGACCTGGAGTACCTGCCGTGTACCTGTCCCATCTGTACCGAGTACACGCCCGACGAACTCCGGGAGAAGGGAGACAAGCAACAGGAGAAACTCCTCGCCGAGCACAACCTGCACGTCACGTTCGCTGAACTCCGGCGCATCAAGCAGGCCATCCGCGACGGCGACCTGATGGAACTCGTCGAAGAGCGCGCTCGGTCGCATCCAGCGATGCTCGACGGCTACCGTGCGCTCCTCGACCACGCCGACCAACTCGAACGAGAAGACCCCGCCTCGAAAGGCGCGTTCTTCTACGTCTCGAACGAGAGCGCACACCGACCAGAAGTCGCTCGCCACCACGACCGAATGGACCGACTGACTGCCGAAGGAAACGTTCTCCTCACGGAGGGTGGCATGCCCTCTGGCGACGAATTCGACGCGGCGTGGCGCGTCGTCCCGCCGTTTGGTCCCTTCCCCCGCGCACTCTCGGAGACCTACCCACTGACCGCGGAAGTTCCGGAGCGGCTCGACCGTGACGCCTACGAACAGGCCGCCCGGGGTGTCGCCCGACTGGTCGAAGAGAACCCCGACGCGACGTTCACGCTCGCCCACGACGACTGGCCGGCGACGGCACTCGACCTCGTCCCCGAATCCGTCGACGTGGAATCGCTCGCAGAAGTCACGGCGCACTTGGCAGAAGCCGCTGCGTCGGAGTCGCAGTCGGAAGACGACACGGCAGAAGAATAACCCCAGAACGCTTCCCTGCGTCTCTCTCGCACCTCTACCTCGCCTCTCGTATGAAAAACTAGATACACGTTGCAGTTTCACCTCTCGTATACAACGATGAGAGGTCACAGTGGGGGGCGAAGGGTGTGGTAGGCGAGCAGTTCGTGCAACTGTTCGGTGACAACCCCGTCGTCCACGGACTCGTCGGCGGGTTCGTCATCGCAGGGTTCAACCTACTTGGTGCCTCGCTCGTGTTCGTCTGGCGAAATCCATCCGAGCGTGCACTGAACGGTGCGCTCGGGTTCGCGGCGGGTGTGATGCTGGCGGCGAGTTTCACGAGTCTCATCATCCCCGGAATCGAGGTTTACTCGAACGGCAACCCGATTCCTGTCCTCGTCGGGATGGCGCTTGGGGCGCTCTTTTTGGACCGCTCGGACATGCTCGTTCCGCACGCGCACTACCTGCTCTCTGGGAGACGACGACTCGACGCGGCGAACCCAAGTGACAAGAGCCCAGTCACCGACGAGCGGCTCGCCGGCGTCGTGTTGTTCATTCTCGCGATTACACTCCACAACATGCCCGAAGGACTCGCAGTCGGTGTCGGCTTCGGGAGTGGTGACCTCTCGACGGCGATTCCGCTGATGCTCGCCATCGGTATCCAGAACATCCCCGAAGGACTCGCGGTGTCGGTCGCGGCCATCAACGCAGGACTGGACAAACGGTTCTACGCCGCGTTCGCGGGGATTCGGTCCGGTGTCGTCGAGATTCCACTGGCAGTGCTCGGCGCGTACGCCGTCCAGAGTGTCTCGGCGTTGTTACCGTACGCGATGGGCTTCGCAGCAGGGGCGATGCTGTTCGTCATCAGCGACGAGATCATCCCCGAGACGCACACGACGGGCCACGAGCGCATCGCAACGTTGGGTACTCTCGTTGGTGCCATCGTGATGCTCTACCTCGACATCTCGCTCGGCTAATTCGCGAGACGTAACCCGGCCCCTCGTGAAGGTATACCAATTCTGGCGACCTATCCCTGAGAAATGTACGATGCAATCCTCTTTCCAACAGACGGCTCGGAGGGGTCCGAGCGGGCGCGAGAACACGCCCTCGCGTTGGCTGCCGACCAGCACGCGACGCTTCACGTTCTCAACGTGGTCGAGGCGACCGCTCCGGGCGCTTCGCTCCACGAGTTAGTCGCCGATAACTTGCGAGAACTCGGCGAGGGAATCGTCAGCGAAGTCGCGGAGATGGGTACGGATCGCGGCATCGACGTCGAAACGACCGTGGTCGAAGGGGACCCAGCAAGGACGATTGTCGCGTACGCGGAATCGAACGATATCGACGTCATCGTCATGCCGACGCACGGCCGTCCAGAGTTGACGAAAGCGATCGTCGGGAGTGTGACGGACAAGGTCATCAGAACCGGCGACGTTCCAGTCACCGTCGTTAAATTAGCGGAGTGAGTCCATAAGTGACAGAAATACCGTATGTTGCCGTGCTCCTGCTGGCGGCCCTCTCCGGTCTCACGACACTCATCGGTGTCACATTGGCGCTCACACTCGGACGGAGCGAGCGCGGTGCAGTCGCGGGGATTGGATTTTCTACCGGTATCATGGTCATCATCTCAGTTCTCGAACTCATACCAGAACCGGCGACCGTCGTAGGAGTGTGGAAGACGTCAGGAGCAGTGGCACTTGGTCTCCTGTTCGTCGCGGTTGCCGACCCGTTGATATCTCACTTCCACATCGTGAAGGAAGAAGGAGTCTACGTCTCTGGCCACGAGTTGCTTCCGATAGCACAGAAATACGGGCGGATGCAACTCTTCGGTCTCGGACTCGTGCTGAGTGTTGTCGCGTACTTGGGACTCCAATTGCTCTTCTAGGTGCCTCGTGGTTCTGTGACCTCCTCCCCGGCGTAAACGGCGGGGCTTCCCACGAGCAAAGCCCGCTGAGTTGGGAGATTTACGGTTTAACACCCGACAAGTGCTGGAAGGGCCACGCTACCGTTACTCCTATCCTACGAAGGACTCGGAGTTATCTTGTTATTTTGCGTCGGTTGGGTCGTCCGAAGGCTTACTTTTTGATGAGGCAAACACCAAGTCAACTGCCAGTTTTCGGACAGTCAATCACGATGGGATACCATCGCAACGACATCCACAGAACCGACGTGTGAGAACTTGTACGTTCGGGTCACAGTGTTCACAACCAGAGACGGTGCTGTATCACCGCCCTGAAGGGCGAGGTTTTAGCACCTGCCAATTAGATAAGGCTCCCGAACGTATCAGCGAAAACGATGGAGGCTGTCCTCTGGTACGTACTCACAGGAACCCGAGGTGGTGAGAACCGCGTGCGTATCCTTCGGATGCTCGAGGCACAGCCACGGAACGCGAATCAACTCGCCGAGAAACTCGACCTCGACTACAAGACCGTTCGACACCACCTCGACGTCTTACTCGACAACGACGTCGTCCAGCGGAGTGGTGACGACTACGGGGCAGTCTATCTCCCGTCGGCACGCTGTCGGGCCAACTGGGAGACGGTCGAGACGATCATCGAGCGAATCGACTAACAATGGAGGAATTTGGGAACATGTACATCAGACAGTCACGGAACGCGGTGAACGAATGAGTATCTGGGTAGACGTCGCGCGGGTCGCAGCCGCACTCAACGTCGTCGTACTAGTCGTCCTGTCGGCGGTTTGGGCTCGAAACTACCTGACGTTCCGGTCGAAACACGCGATTGGACTGCTCGTCTTCGGCGTGTTTCTCCTCGCGGAGAACGCGCTGGCGCTCTACATGTATATTATTGACCCGACGCTCTCGGGATGGTTCGCCACCGACGTCCCCGTCATCGCGTGGCGACTCATGATGCTGCTTCACGTCTTCGAGACGTTCGGACTCGCGTTCCTCGCGTGGATTACGCTGGACTGAACGACTGCCAGCCTCGCCAAACGGGCTATCGCTTCGGCTTTCGCTCGTGGGTCGGGTGGTCCGAGATGAAGACGCTCGTGTTGTCAGGGACGTCTTCTGCGACCCACGAGTTCGCTCCGATACTCACGTGGTCGCCGATGGTGACCGCGCCGAGAACCTTGCTGCCGGCACCGATGACGACGCTGTCGCCGATATCTGGGTGACGTTTGTACCCCTTCTTCAGCGTGTGTTCGTCGTCTTCTTCCTCTTCGAAGTGGAGGGCACCGAGAGTCACGTCCTGATAGATTCTGCCCCAGTCACCGATGTTCACCGTCTCACCGATGACGACGCCTGTCCCGTGGTCGATGAAGAAGTAGTCGCCAATGTTGGCGCCCGGGTGGATGTCGATTCCGGACTCCATCTTCGCGTATTCGGTTAGCTCTCGGGCGTACTCCGGCGCCCCTGCCTCGTAGAATGCGTGTGCAATCCGTTGGATGACGATGGCCTGTAGCCCGGGATACGACCGAATAATCTCGATGTAGCTTCGGGCGGCGGGGTCACCTTTGTAGGCTGCTTCGACGTCTTTCTTCAGCGTCTGACGAATCTCTGGAAGGCGGTCGAAGACGGATTCGACGATGATGGTGGGGTCCTCGTCGGTGTAGGGTACGATGCCGTCGTAACAGAGGGCAGCGAGTTCGACGACTGCTTCACGAAGTTCGCCTTCGTTCTCGGTGTACGACCCGGCGTTCCAGCACCGTGGAAAGATGAGTCGTTTGAACAGGTGGACGTCGTCTCGAAGGTGCTCACGTCGCGGGAAGTTCAAGGACGTGTCCGTTGGAAACGGCTCGTCGTCCTCACGGTACGACGCGGAGAGAGCGAGATGCGCGTCGCCAGTGTAGGTGTAAGACATGTGTTGTCCGTACTTGGACGCCAGCGGCTATTTATTGTGTCATTCTACGCCGGAGTGTCTCCTCCGAGCGATGTTTCGTGACGATTCGACTGGTCATTCTCTCGGAGAAATTGGGATACTGGGGGCACATCGGGGAGAGATTTGGGTGGGAGTTCGGAAAATCTTCTTTTAAATACTGCTCCTAGACTGCGTGTGAGACGAAGGGTACACTGTCTGTGACACTCGTCGTCGCACGGCGTCGCGTCCCTCGCTGACTTCGTATCGGCCTCCAAACGCTCGATTTTCGTACGCCGTGTGGGCACCAAAGCCACCCCTGCACGGCACCCGCCCGCATGGGCATCTTTTGCGATACTGTGGCCGACCCACCAGTCGCAAAGGCTACTTCGACTGGATAGTGAGGTGAACGCATGTCCGGCGTCGTGATTCCTCGTTCGTGGACCGACCCAGATCGTCTGGCAACTGCCGTCGGCGTCCTCGCAGTGGGGATTCTGTACGGATACAGTGCGTCGGCCGAGAGCGGTCTGACTACGGGTGACGTAACTGTGGTTCTCGTCAGCGTGTTCGTTCCGATGTGGGTCGTTCGGTACCTCGCTCGCCGCCTGCGGTGAAGCACACCTTAGCGTGTCGTCTCCATCCGATTCGCGTAGTCCCACGTGTGCAGTTTCGTGGGCCGAATTCGAATCGTCACCTCGTCGCGTTCGGGTGAGAGAAGTCGCTTCGCGAGCGCGCTGTCCGTGTCGCCGAGATATCGGTGGAGGAGTCGAGAGAGGACTGCCTTCTCGTCGTCGGGTTCGATGGTTGCGGTCCCCCGCCCACGAACACCCCGATAGGGTGGGTCGTTCGTCGATATCTCGAACGCCACCTCGTCGTGGGCGCGAAGGAATCGCACCACGTCGGCGTCGGCCGCAGTCGCACACCGGAGTTCGGGTACCTCTGGGTCCCATTCGTACCACAACGAGAGCATCCACGGGTCGTCGGCGGGCGTCCGACAAGAGAGCCGGAGTGGAATCGTCGTCGACGTGAGGAACTCGTCGAGACGGTCACGCGACCACGGGCCAGAGGGCTCGGGGGAGTCCATGGGTGGTGTTCGGAGGCAAGGGGCTAAGTCGTGTCTGCTCGGGTGAGAGTTCGCCACCGAACCACGCCCGCAGAAGGCAAGTTAATTGCCCGTCGGGGGCCGAAAGCGGGTATGACCGACTACTTCGAGGTTCACGCGCGCGACGGCGCCGCCCGAATCGGGGAGCTACGCCTCTCCGACTCGGTGACGACGCCAGCAACCGTGGACGACGTTCTCGAGGACACTGGAAGCCTCTGGGCGGCGGAACGCGAGCTGCCGGAGGGGTCCGAAGACGTGCTGACCGTCCTCCCACACCGTTCGCTCCCCGCCGGCAGTGCAGACGAAGTCCGGGAGTCGTTCTCGGTGGACTACCCCGACGTGGACTATCCCTCTGTTGCCACCGTCACCGCGGACACCGCCGCCGACTACGGCGCAGACGCGTACATCCTCTCCGACGCACAGGGATTCGTTGGCCACGCACGTGCGTTCCGTGACAACATCGTCGAGGCAAAGTCGAACCTCCCGGCCGACACCGCACTGATGCTCTCCGGTGTCGCAACTCCCCGAAACGTCTCGTTGCTCGTCTACGCTGGTGTCGACCTCGTCGACGAGAAACGAGCGCGAGCACGCGGACTCGAAGGATTCTACCTCACGACTGACGGCGAGTACTTCCTCGAAGACCTCGACGAATTCCCGTGTGCGTGTGCAGCGTGTCAGAAGCCTGTTGCCGAGTTCACTCGTGCCGACGCTGCCGACCACAACGCGAACGCCCTCAACGCAGAACTCGCTCGTGTTCGGCGTCGCATCCGTGATGGCCGGCTCCGTGACTACATCGAGGGTCAGGCCCGTCACAATCAGTGGTTGACGGCTCTGTTCCGTCGGTTCGACCAGCAGTACTCGTACATGGAAGAACGGATTCCCGTCATCCGTGATTCGGAACTCATGGCGGCGTCCGAGGAGTCCATCGACCGAGTGGAGATTCAGCGGTTTGCCGACCGTGTGACGTCTCGCTACACGAACCGCTTCGACAACCCACTCGTCTTGCTGCCGTGTTCGGCGAAGAAGCCCTACAGTGAGTCGCAGAGTCACCGCCAGTTCCACGAGGCCGTCCAGTACCGGGCACACATGGTGTCGATGACCTCGCCAATCGGCGTCGTCCCGCAGGAGTTAGAACTGACTTACCCTGCACAGCACTACGACTCGGTCGTCACCGGCGACTGGTCCGAAGACGAGAAGTCGTTCGTCGCCGAGGTCCTGCGTCGATACCTCACTCGCAACGACTACTCGCGCATCATCGCCCACGTTCCGCCGGGCGCGTACACTGAAATCGTCGAACGGGTCGAAGCCGACCTCGACCTCGACGTCGAGTACACCGTCTCCGAGCATCCGACGACGACCGAATCCATCGGCAACCTCATGCGGACGCTCGACGGCGAACCGAAGTTCTCGCGAGATGAACGCGAACACAACGTCGTGAAAGCACTCGCAGACTACCAACTCGGGCCAGAGGCTGGTGACGCGCTCTTCGAGAACGTCGAACTGGAGATGACGAGTCGGTACCCCAAGCTTCAGGTGTGGAACGGCGACGGCGAGCAGTTAGCGACCATGGTACCGCAGTACGGTGTCCTCTCGTTCACACTGGAAGGGGCGAAAGTCTGGCGCGACAGCGACGCGCCGACGAAGACCGTCGAAATCGACGGGTTCGTCCCGCACGGGTCGGTCCTCGCACCGGGTGTCGTCGACGCTGACGACGACATCCGACCGGGTGACGAAGTCATCGTCGAGGGTCCCAAAGCGTTCGCAATCGGCCGTGCCGAGATGAGTGGGACCGAGATGGTCGACTCGACGCGTGGAATCGGCGTCGAGATTCGCCACGTCGAAGAGAAATAGGGCAGCGAGAACTCTCCATAGCTGACTCGCCGGTGTCTTTCGGTCGGGGTGTGGTACTCGGGGAGGACGGCAGCAAGAGTAAACAGCTATTCAATTTCGAACAGTTTCCGGTGGGCACGCTATCTCGGTGAACTGGGCGTTCTGCTTGCCTATGCATTATCGTGGGTATTGTACTCTCGCAGAATTATCAACGTGACATAATTTTAAATACTATTCAGGGTCAACAGGTTACACGATGACAGAGCGACGAGAGGGGAAGTCGGAAGAATTCAGGGAGCTTCCTGACGATGGGGCAGTGGCATGGACGATCACGAAGGCACTGTTGGAGGCGAGCGACGCGACATCACGGGCGCTCGAGATGCACTTGATGCAGACACAGTACGACGCCGACGCTGACACCGACACAGCGAGCATCACGCAATACATCGATGCAGCAATCGAGCAGCACCAACAGATCATCGAGGACCTTCGCCTCGCCCGAGACGGCCTCGATTACGACGGTACCCAATAACTCGCCACACTGAGGCTGCCCTTCCGGTCCCCTCTGCAGTCTGGCGATTATCCATTTTTCAGTATTACATGCTTATTTACCATTTGCCGCAAACATGTGTCTATGAAGTTGGCCGTCCCAACTGACTTCGATATACTGGAGGCGCTCTCCGACGGGAGGCGGAACACAGCCGTCAACCTCTCGTATATCCTCGACAAGAACCGCTCGTACATCAACACACGATTGCCGATACTGGCAGACTACGGACTGCTGGAGCGAGTCGGGCCCGCTCCGAAGTCCGGACTGTACGAGATTACAGAGAAAGGAGTCGTGGTCACCGAGAATCGTGACCAGTACCGAACTGACGGCGTCGATTTCGACGAACTCGTCGCGTCCGAACTCAGGGCACGGACCGACGACGCTGACGAATAGCTAGTCAACTGCGCGCCACAACCGGAGGTCAGGGACGGCCTTCGGAGGCACCCCGGCGCGTTTCACGCGTATTTTTCGGAGAATCCGACTCTTCGGACCCACGTGTGGTGGGTGTACTTCGACAGACCATGACACGGCGTCGCCGCCTTTTTGCTATCTGGTCACTCACTGCACAACATGACTGTGGAAGAACTCTCGCTTGGTGTCCCGAAACCGATTATCGATGCGCTCCCCGAGTCCGATGGAACGGCTGCACAAGACATGCAGAAAGCCGTCGAAGGGCTCGAAACGCGGTTGAATCGCGCGATTTTGAACGCCGAGTCGGAGGCAGACGCCGCAGAGTACGTCGTCGACGCCATCGAACGCCTCGAAGACCACTACGAGAAGTACGACGAGTTCGTCCCCGAACTCCGCGCGTGGGGACAGTCGCCGATTTACGCCATCGCGTGGCGCAATCTCCAGGGCGACCTCATCTTGCAGTTGCAGGAGTACGACTGGCTGAAGCCACACATCGACCGTGAGCGGAACCTCCGAATGGTCGAAGACGGAATCCGCTTCGGAAAGCGCTGAGTCGACTTCGGAGACACGCTTCGATTGCACTCATCGTTTTCAGTGGGAATTCACCCTCGTAGGAGTGGTGCATTTCGGCGATTATAGTTCAATACTATCACAATACTATTTTGGGGAGGGAATATCTGAGAATGCGATTCTCAACGTCTTCAACCGAGTTTGAACCAATATTTCAGTAAATAGTTCTGGGCCTGTCGATTAACAATCTATAAATTGAATTATCTGCGCCCGATGTGGTTGTGATTGTGGTAAAGTGGATTCTAATCTGGAAATAAACTCAGAATTATGGCCTACTTGGCCTAAATATTGGGCTAATTAATTCCATGCCCTTCACACACTCTTGCAACAATCTAGCTTTACTGGTTCTGCACATCTCCCTCTCTCATTCGGTGTCGTCGCTCGTACTCGTCACGACGCGACGTACCCATCACGAGTCAAGTAGTGACTGTACACAGTACAGCTCCCCTACATGACTGCTCACAATCGGTAGCTCGTGCGGAACAGTGGTTGTCCCCCCAATTCGACCCGCTCATACCAAGTTTTATTTTTGTTGTCATACATGTTCTTGTATGGACTACAACGACGAGACAGAACCAGACTCATCCACGTCTGGTTCTGAAGAGGGGGGCTCGTCGTCGCTTTCGGACCTTGCTAAGGACGCGATTTCATCCGAGCCTGCGGCGGACCTATCTGATGCGCACACGCCAACAGAGGGGGGAGACGCGACGACCGAACGAGCGACTGGGGCATCGCTGTCGGACCTCGCAAAATCTGTTCGTGAGAGGGGTACCGCCACGAAAGATGGCGACCAAGGAGAACGAACGTCCGGGGAGTGGGCTTCTATGGTCTCAGACGATGGTCTCACAGAGCCATCAGCTGGGTCTCTCGAACTGAATCCCGACACTGACGACGTGTTCGACCTCGTCGCCGACGAGACCAACGTCTTGCTCCTCGGTCCGAGCGGTACTTCCGCCGAGTACAGTCTCTGTGAACGCGTGATGAAACCAACGTCGCCGACCGGGAACGAACATCAACTCTTGATCTCTATCGACGTCCCACCCGAAGAGCACGCCGAGAACCTTCGCTGCATTCGGAACGATTCGGTCACCAAACAGGTACTCGTCGACGCGCAGTCGTACACCCACTCGACCCCAGGGGAAGACTACGGTGACGGAGTAGAGGTGATGAACGTCGCAACACCGAGTGACCTCCGCCGGATTGGGATCTTGGTCACGAAGGTGTTGACGAAGTGGAGTGACGAAGACGTGCCAATCACGGTCTGTGTGCGGTCGCTGTCGAACCTCCTCGATGCTGTCGGTGACCCCCAGCGAGTGTTCCGCTTTTTACACATCCTTCACGGCCGCGTTCGCGCTGCCGGCGCTCGTGCACATTTCCATATGGACCCCGCGCGTCACGACGAACAGACCGCTCGCACGTTCTACTCACTGTTCGACGCACGACTGGAGTTCGACGCCGACGGGTCGGTCTCGCTCCACTAATCACCAAGCGAGCGGGAGAATAGTCGTCGGGGAAGTCAGGATTGCCACTCGAATTCGCCCTTGTTCGGCGACGAGGCTGTCGACGCCTGGGCGGTTTGCGTCACCGTTTTGCCGTCATCAGTTGTCGTCTCGTCTTCGGTTTCACCAGTGTCGTTTTCGTCGTCGGCCGCACTGACATCGTCGGCGGTTGCATCCGTCTCGTCGCCGGTCTCACTGGTCTCGTCCTCACGTTCACGCTGTTCGGTAGAGTCGGATGTCGAGTCGGGGGCGTTTGCGGGCGATGGTGTCCCGGTCGTCGCAGTGTACCTCGACAAAAAGAGCCACTTCGTCTCCGACTCGACGCCTGTCAGCGTCCGCCCACAGTTTGGACAGTTAGGTTCCGTGAGAAGCGCGAAATCGATGGTCTCACCACACCGTTCACAGTCTGCGGTGTACGTCCCGGCGTCACGTGCATCCTGTCTGATGCGCCGGAGTTGGGCACGCTCGGCTCGAATCTCTCTGAGTTCTGCTCGGTACTGTATCTGGGTCTCTGTGAGTCGGACGTCGAGGCTATCACCCGTCTCTACGAGGTATTCGAGAATCGTCCTGAGGTTGTCGAACTCTTCGTCCAGTCGGGCTTGGAGTCGTTCCTGCTCTGCTTCGAGTGACGTCCGGACGTCCTCGACCGTGTCGGAGACTTCGTCCACCGACGCGTGTTCACCTTCGAACTCGTCGAGTCTCTCCGCCAGCGACTGGACGTCTTCTGTCAGTGTCGACCGTCGCTCAGACTCGGTCTGGAGCGTCTTGTGGAGCGATTCGACGCGTTCGACCAACTCCCCAAACTCGTCTTCGGTCACTGCGGCGCCCGCGTGGGGCGAAGTTTCGCGGTGTGCATCGTCCGACTCGTCGATATCCGCCCCGACGGCGGCCGAGTCCCGTCCGTTCACGACCTGCGTGACCTCCTTGAGCGTCCAATACGAGTCGAGTAACTGTTCGAGAACGTACTCTCGTGAACTGTTAGTTTCGGCTGCCTTCTGGTCTAACCAGTCCTCGAAGGTCGTCGTGGCTATCTCCCGGTCACTGCGGTCCGACGGCTCGTTGGACATGGTTTGGAGACTCTCTCTCTTCCCTGATAGTTCAGCTTCTAGGACAAAAGCTTTGTTGCGCGTTGACATAGACGCAGGTAATGACACCGATTCGTCCAGAACTACGTACACGACTAAACAATGGCTGTTGAAGACCGTCTCAAACTGTTCGTCACACAGCAGGCACGGCCGCTCGTCGTCCTCTTCGCAGTCGTCGGTATCTGCTGTCTCGTCGGCGCGGGCTACGTCTATCTAACCCCGGAGACACAGACCGTCTCTGAAGAGGTCAACGTCCAAACCATCGAATCCTCGGTTGGGACGAGTGCAGTCGTCACTGGTAACTCGACGTTGTACGAGCGAGGAGAGACACTCGAAAACCGGTCTGCGTACTTCGTTCCAACGACGCCGAACCTCTCGTTCCACGTCGAAACGACCGTCCCGTCAGACCAGGATGTGATGGTCACACAGCGACTGACGATGGAGACTGTCGGCGTCCGCGACGGAAAGCCGTTTTATCGGTCTGAAGAGACGCTCCTCTCCGAACAGCGACGTGTGTCGGACGGGAGCACTGTCGCAGTCAGTTCGATAAACGTGTCTTCGATGCGCGAACGACTCCAGACGAAACGGGCCGAAACCGATGGTCTCGGTCGATTTCAGGTCCTACTCACGCTGAGCGTGACCTACCAGACTGATTCGTACGAGGGGACGCTCACGACGAGCGCTCCGTTCGTCATCTCGGGGACAGCGTACTACCTCGATGGTCCAGTCGTCGAGAACCAGACCCATTCGACGACGGTTCAACGCGACGTTCAGCGACCGTCTGACCCCACAGAGTACGGTGGGTTGGCACTCGGTGCGCTTCTCCTGTTCGGACTGTGCGGTGTCATCATCCGCACTGAAGAACACAGTGACCCCGAAGAACTCCGAACTCGAATCTCGCACAGTCGGCACGACGAGTGGATTTCGCGTGGTGAGTTCCCGACAGAGTCAGACAAGCAGTACATCTCGATTCTCACGCTGGAAGACCTCGTCGACATCGCGATCGACACGAACCGTCGTGTCATCTACGATCCGGACATCCAAGTGTACGCCGTCATCGACGGGAGTGAAATCTACTACTACTCTATCGACGACCTCCACGCACACGCCTGGCTCAATCTGTAAGCGTGCGCGGCGGAGACTCTCTATACTCCGCGATTGGTCGATAGCTGGTCTCGTTGTTAAAGCGGCTCGTCGAGATTCTCGAACCGATAGCGTCGATTCGTGAGTGCGTGGTACGCTGCTGAGACGGTGAACAGCACGACGATGACCGTCGGATACGCCAGCATTGGGACCGTCCCCGTCGGGAGCACGCCGGCCCAGAGAGCACCGATGACGAGACTGGAGAGAAGAGAGAGGCCGAGATAGTAGACGCCCCACGGAACCGAGTTCTCGGGGACGATGTCGAGGTAGATGTCGAGTCGCTCCGTTTGATTCGTCAACTCGACTTCGCCGTCTTCGTAGGTGATGATGCCGGCGCGTTCGAGTCGGGGGAGGTGTGTCTGCTGAAGCGACGTGTACACGGTCTTTCGCTCCGCAGACCCGAGTTCGTTTATCGATTTGTCTTTCTCCCACGCCGCAACCTGTTCGGCCAGGTCGGAGAGTGGAACCGCTCCGTCTGCTTGCTTGCAGTGGTGGATAGTGTACCGCCGTCGGTGATTACTCATGAGATCGAAGATCTCGTCTTTGGGGAGGCCGCCACGCTCTTTGGTGGGTTCCCGACTGAGCAACCCGCCGGCACCGCTCTTACTCATCTGTCACCAAATTGTATAGTGTGCGAGTATATATTTTCTCGCTTGAGTGATTGTTTCGACACGCCGTCCTGTGCTCAGTTGTCCGGCCACTCGGTGTGGATTCGGAGTGTCACGTCGTAGTCGTCGCTGTGTGGGAGGTCTTCGAGCGTCTGGGCGTCCCCAGATGGAACGAGGTCGACCTGCAATCCAAATGGGACTGCTTCTCCCGGTTCGAGGACACCGTCGGCGACAGCGTCGACAGGGCTCACAGAAAGGAGGTTATCTCCAGTCGTCCCCGTCGAATCGAGTGTCTTGCCTGCTGTGGTCACCTGCAAGGAGGCCTCTACTGCGTTGAGCGTCGCTGCTGAGAGTACGTCGCTCGTCGCCTCGAACGAGAAGTAGACACCCAGGAGATCTGCTGTTGCGACGTTCGTGAGCAAGACGATGTCTTCGAACCGCGTCACTGCGCGTGTGTTGAGGCCGCCGTCGACACCACCGGGTGTAATCGCACTCACGAAGCCATCAGCGTCTGTCTGGACGTGGACCGGTGGGTCGTTCACCGGAGTCAGTTCGATATCGTTGTCGCCCGTGTCGACGACGCGGAACGACGAACCAGAAGACGACTGGACAACCCCTGTTGCCCCAGACCCAGCGATTCCACCGGCGATGAAGAGATTGCCCAGTGCGAAGAGTGTCTGGCGGCGTGTGGGCATGTGGACTCCGGGAGAGGGATTCGGGTTTACAGTTGGTTTGCGATTGCCGTCACTTCGTCGATGAGGACCGTACTATCGCTGTTGCCGGTGAACGAACCGGCTGTCACCGCGTTCTCGATGCTACTCATCTTGTTCACGTACAGCCCGATAGTTTCGGGCGACCCCGGTGACACAGTCACGAAGTTCGTAGGGTCGTTGTCTTGGTCACCCGAATTTGACGAGACGACCGTCGAGCCATGCGTGAATTCGAACGTGTCGATGACGTCCGACTGTGGAATCGTTCCATCGTCGACCTTCGGACCGAATCCCGTGTAATCGAAGGCAACCTCGTAATCGATGCCGTCGGAGTTGTTGTTCGTGATTTTGAGGATGTCGCCGAAGTTGTGGGCCTCTGCTGCCGTCACCGCGACTTGAATCGTGACCATCTGCCCGTTGTTCTCACTGACAGTCGCCACGGGGAGGTCGCTCGGTTCGAGGCTTCCGAAGTCGATGGTTTGGTTCTTCAGGACGTCCGCCCCCACCGAATCCGCCGGGTCGATTCGAATGTCCGCTCCCGGCGAGACGACGCGGAAACTGCCGTCGCTGTTACTCGAGACCACGTCTACTGCGCCCGTTCCGAGTGCTGTTCCAACCCCGAGGGCGAGCGTTCCGACTGCGGTGAGGACGTTTCGTCGTTTCATGGCACGTTGTTACTGGTTATGTGTCCTTACTGCGAGACTGCGATGATGGTAAGCTCGTCTTCAGTACCACTGAAATCGGTGTTGCCAGTCGTATCAATCTCGACGTTGACAGTGGCGGATTCTCCAGCGGTAAGCGGTACCGCGGGTGTAGTAGAGCTACCAACAGCGGTATCCAAGTAGAACGTCACTCTCGCTTCCTTACCGTTTCCGTCATCGAGCGTCACGGTCGCTTTTCCAGACGTTGGAGTAGAAGGTGGTGAATCGCCTGCCGTGGGGGTGGTCGTTGAGAAGCCGACATCGATGGTTGGCGCACTCCCACTCGAATCTGCTGCAGCGTTGTTCGTTATCGTCAGCACATTGTTGAGTGTCGTTATTGCATCGTCGTTGAAGCCAGAACTCGCCGTATTGTTACCTTCAGCGGTCAGACTAATCTCGAGTTCGTTCGTTCCGGTGTCGTCTACAACGTAGTTGCTACTCGATTCGATTTCCAGATATGCACTCCCATCACCGGTTGTGTTCGCGGTCACCGACCGCGCCGCACTCACGCTACTAAATGCACCAGTTCCGATGAGTGCGCCACCGCCGCCAACAATCGCTCCAAGCCCGAGTAGTATGTTACGTCGATTGATTGCCATTTTGTATATCTCCGTGACACACTGCTGTGTGTCGTTATGCGAACCCTGGTACCCTACCCACTTTGTATTCACGTGCTTGAACAGGTCGCCGTCACCGAGTCAGTGATTCAAGCCCGCCTTTCTGACCTCAAAAACTCGCCTCTGTCTGTCGATTTTCGGAGATAGTGTGCAATTTTGTTCATCGGTGTTTTATATTGCGATGGTATATACTGACTGTCTTCTCTGAGTTGTCACCGTCGCGCCTTCATCTGCATCAGTCACTCCCGAATCGGTCGCCGTCGATTCGACGCGGCATTTTATCATGTCGTCCGACATAACGTTCAGTAACGCGTGAAGGTCTCGGAGCTCGTCGAATACGCGGTGATTGCCGTCCTCCTGCTAGCCGTCGTTGCACTTCTGTTTGGACAGGCACTGGGCCAACCCATCTTGCTCGGCTACGTCGAGACCGGAAGTATGGAACCGACCATGGAACCCGGCGATGGGTTCGTCGCCATTCCATCGGTCCTGACCGACGCCCCGGAAGCGGGGGATGTCGTCGTCTTCCAAGCCGAGGAACTCCATGGTGGCGGGCTCACGACACACCGTGTGGTGAGACACACCTCAGAAGGGTACGTCACACGCGGGGATGCCAATCCGTTTACTGACCAGGACAACGTCGAACCACCGGTCAGAGAGTCCCAAATCGTCGCCGAAGCACTCCAACTGAACGGCGAGGTTGTCGTCATCCCCGGCCTCGGAACCGGTGTGCAGGCACTCCACGGTGCAGTCGGTGCTGTCGCCGGTGTCTTTGCTGGGCTTCCCGGACTCAGTTCGCTCCTGCGTGGAGAGTTCTCGCCGATGCTCCTCGTCGGAATCGGTGGTGGACTCATCGTCCTGAGTCTCGTCGTAGACGTGTTCGGGAGTTCCCGCCCTGCTGGGACACGAAGTCGACGCAGGCCGAACTACCTCTCTATCGGAGTCATTCTGCTCATCCTCGTCGTCCTCATCTCCGCTCCCGCGACTGTGAGTATGGTCCTCGGGTCGGGGACGACGACAGTCGACATCGTCAGTTCGCAGTCGCCGAGTGAGAACCCACTCGTCGTCTCTCCCGGTGAGTCGGCGACTGTCGAGTACCGTCTGATCAACAAGGGGTACGTCCCGATGATGACCGTCGTAGAGGCAGGTCACCCCGACGTGACGTTTGGGCAGACGGTATTCGTCGTCTCCGGGCAAGAGAGTGCCACGACGACACTCACGATTCGTGCGCCCCAACAGACGGGCGCCTACACGCGAGAGATTACAGAACAGCGGTACCTTCCGATTCTTCCGCAATCACTCATCCTCACACTGCACGCGATCCACCCGTGGGTCGCAATCGCCGCCATCGACGTCCTCCTCGTGGTGGGAGCACTCGCGCTCGGAATCGTCACGTTGGGGATGAGTCCAGTTCGACTGCGGACAGTCGGCCGCAACATCTCGTTCGTCGAGCAACTCAAACGCCGCTTTTTGTAGCCGAGATTAGGAACTGACCTGTCCACTCTTGGGAGTACCATCGACTGTCACTCCAGATGGTGTGTAGACGAGCGTGTCGTCTGTATCACTGATGTCCGTTGCCCGAACTTCGAGCGTCGCACTGGTCGTTCCAAGGTCTGCGGTGATGTCACCTTTCGTCGACTTGACCGTCGAATCGTTGAGCAACATGTCGCCCGACGACGCGAGACTGATGTTGTTATTTGCACTGAGAGTGGAATTTCGTGCGTCGAGTGTGCCGGTCGTCGCTTGAACCGAGACGTTCCCATTCGTCGATTTGAGCGTTGTACCTTGAATCGTAACCGATGCTGCGGTGATGTCGATGGAGTTCTGTCTGTTCACACTCGAATTGATGACGACTGCGGCGTCGGTATCGGTAAACGTCGCGAGTTGTGACGCTGTCAGCGTCGTCTCACCCGAATCGTACCCTCCGTTTTCGTTGGCATCGACGAAGGCGACCGTTTTGCTATTACCAGACTGGCAGTCGTACGTCACAGTCGTCGTTACGGTCCCGTCGGTAATCGTCGCCCCGGTGGCCGTCGCTTCGACTGCGATAACCAGTGTCGTCTCAGCGGGGCCACCGCCACTGTTCGGCCCGCACTTGGCCGTCAAACTGACACCGTCCCCGCTCGCGAGGTCCGTCGTAATTGGTTGATTCCCGTTGGTCTTCACCGTCAGCGCCCCGGAGTCGACCACCTCGTACGTGACCGTCGCCAACGAGTCGAGGTTGTTTCGGAGGGTTACACTCACCGGACTCCCTTTGGATACCGTTCCGGTCGCTCCTTCGAGTGCAATCAGTGCGCTGTCGTCTGCTGCAACGGAGACACCGACAGAACGCTCCCCTGCGATGGTGCTGTAGCTTCCCGTCGGAACGATGGCGAACATCACCCCGAACACGACGAACACGACGCCAATCCGCCACAGCGTTTTATTCATGAATCTACGACTGTCGTTCGTTGCGAAATATCAGTCGTCCATCCTCTTGTACACTTCGGGTATCGTGGCTGTACTCGCAGAGGTTGGACTAGTGAAACACGCGTAAAGCTGTTACAGTAGACTAGGTCTCCCAGATTTCAGTAGAACAGCACTCGACTACGCGCCCTGTTTTTCGAGCCACTCGCTCGCGTCGGTGACGACGCTGAACAACTCCTCAGGGAGTGAGTCGTCCGTAGAGAGTTCGACACTCCACGTTACCTTCGCTTGTGCAGCCTGGAGGTTGGTCATGGTATCTTGGTGGTGCGTCGTGAGGACGATTGGAACCCTCGCATCGAACCGACGGACCGCCTTTACCGCCTCTATTCCGTCGAACTGTGGCGGTGCATGAAGACAGATAATCAACTGTGGTGACTGCGTCGTCAACGCTTGTGCTAACTCGTGACTCGAGCTCGTGTATCGAACGTTGACGTCGCTGTCCACAGTCCACGCTCTGTCGGGAGGTGCCCCATAGACGAGGACCTGTGGAGTTACCTCTACAGTGGTTTCTGACACGCGTCAGTAATTTCTCAAAGAAGCTATATGATGCTTTCGCTGGTCGACAGTACTGCCGTCGCCTCACCGAGTCTCGGGTGACTGGACAGACACATCGTACGCTGCGACGTCACCCTCGAGTGTGGCGTCGGTGAGAGATGGCTCGCTGTCGAACCGAGCGCTCGTAAAGCGAGCAGGTCCCCGAACGACGGTTTCTGTGAAGCCAGCACGCGCAGAGACGTACGTGTACGCGAAGTCTAACCGCCCGCCGATCTCGACACCGAATTCGAGAGCCGTGACGGTGCAGTCCGAGAAGTCGACGTTGTCGTTCACTCGCAACGCGTTCCAGTACACTTCTCCACCGAACGAGACGTGGTCGCAGACGACGTTCCGTCCCACTCTGGTTTCGACCATCCGAAACGGCGACTCCGGAGTGAATCGCGCTCCAGACAGTGTGAGTGTCCCCGTGATGGCAGCACGAACGAACGACACGGTTCCGCCACTGAAGTGGGCGTTCTGGAACGAGAGGTGTGTGCTGTCGATGGTGACCGCATCGAAGTACACAGCGGCGTCGAACCGGGCGTATCCAAACTCGAGGTGGCCACCAGTGGCAGTGAACTCGGTGAAATCGACCTCGCCGTCGAATTGGCTACTCTTCGCGTCGACGCCGTGTGCGACGTGCAGGTTCGTCGCGTCGAACGTCCCGCACACGTGAAGATGGTCGAGTAAGAGTTCGGCTTCGACTGTCGAATCCCGGAGGGCGACGTCACCCTCGACCCGGCAATGTGCGAGCGACAGTCGGTCGTGATACACTGCTGCTCCAGTGTCGAGGTGGCCGCCGATGTCGGTGTGCGAGAGCCAGACCGGTCCGTCGACCGTTGCTTGTGTGAAGTCGACCTGTTCGTCGACCGTTCCCTTCCTGACCGAGATGCCGTCGCCGACGTTGACTCCTGTGGCGACGAGTGACGTGCCACTGAATCCGAACGCGTCGAGCCTCCCACCGATTCTTGCATCGAAGAGCAACCACTGACCAGCGGTCTGCAGGTGTCGACACGAGATGTCGCCACTCGTTTCGAGTCGCTGCATGGACAGCGTTCCGCCGACCGATGCCGCGTCTAACTGAAGTGGGGTCTCGATGGTCGCCTCACTGAGGTCGATGTCGTTCCGAACGATAACCTCCCGAAGGTCGACTGCGTCGTCACCACCGAGGCGTTCGCCTGCGAGATCGAGCGCGTCGAACTGTGCACCGATGAACGTCGACGGTTGGTCGGGGTCGTTTATCGCCTCGACGAGCGCTGCAGTGACTACGTCGGTGTCCTTGTCTTCGATTGCTGTGTGAAACAGACAGTAGTCGGTTTCGTCGCTCGCGGGGTGAGGACACTGCCACACTGACTCGTCTGCCGTCTGTGTGTGGTCACTCCCATCAGACCCCACGTCGTGCTCGTACGCACAGCGAAGCGACTCTCCCACGGTTACCTGCAGTTACGTGGGTTCTCACAAATACGTTGTCATGTGTGTGGATTGACTCGCTCGACTGGGCCACGACAGGTGCTGTAACTCCCACACTAGTGTTATAGTTGGGTGCTCACAGAGGCCCTCATCTCGGCACCACATTATCACCTCTCTCGACTGCTCAGGCCGGGCAGCTCAGTTGTTCACCGTCTGCGATGGTCGTCGAGAACACGACTGCAAAGCGGTGGTCGCGTTCGGGGAGGGTGACTGACTCGATGGGTACTCCCGACTGGTTGTGGAGGCAAATGGTCGTCCGGTCGTCACCGAGGTCGATAGAGTAGCCGATTATCGACGGGCGCGAGAAGTGAATCGACCGAAACGACGTGACGTCTTCCGTCGTGGTGTGGTCTGCGGGGTGTTTGAGTTCGACGAGACGGGTGTCGGTCAGTATCACCGTCATCTGGTCGTACTGACTGACCGAGTGGAGGGTCTCGTGGTCGCCAACGAACTCGTGAATCGATTCGTAAACGCTCACACGCTATCCTTCCAGCCAAGACCTATCAATGTGTTCACATGCGGTCGGTGTTCACTCACGCTATTTCGGGGGTACGTGAGGACAGGTTGTCGACATTGAATATTGCCGACGCCAAAACGGAGTACAGGTCTTACCACATGTGGACAGTAGGGAAACGTTCCGTGCATCCCATTGATGACACGATATCACGTTTCGCACGGCGTTTCCCTTTCTGCCATCGAGCCTCGCGTCACTCAGTCGTAAACAGTCTGGTATCACGGAATGTTTATATTGTAGACAATTGAAGCCGAAAATGGTCAGGCGCTTACTAGTCTCGGTGTTTCCCCCTCCCCCCACACACTGAGGCACCTGGCCGTTCTCAGAGCACCAAACACGTTTCCCCTGCCCTGGTCTGTTCTGACCAATCGAACGAGGGAATTCGTTTCTTGGGATTCGTGGATCCCACCTTCGATGCTGACGGCTCGACGTATCTCGAAGTCAATTCCGATTGGTGCAGCCATCGATGTGGTGTTGTCACACCTTCCGACAGTACCGCCTGCAACTACATCGACGCAGATACTTTGCCTATCTTGTTGTTTTGTTGCCACGAACTGTCGACGAAGATACGCTCGGTACCGTGGGTACGCTCGTCACGATGCCAACTCTCTGAGACGAAGCGTTCATTGTACGATAGAAGAACGTTGACACATGTTCGGAACGAGTGGTGTACGCGGTCCTGTGGGGGACCTGATTACACCCGAACTCGCGACGGCGCTTGGGCATGCACTCGCAGTATGTGGTTCAGAGCGTGTCGTCATCGGCCGCGATGCACGAACGACGAGTCCACTACTCGCCGATGCTGCGAGCGCGGCCCTCCGGAGTGCGGGTGTCGACGTCGTCCGTGCTGGTGAGGTGTCGACGCCGACGCTCGCACGTGGTGTCGCATGGACTGATTCGGATGCTGGACTCATGATCACTGCATCGCACAACCCACCCGAAGATAACGGATTCAAGCTGTGGGAGCCGTCGGGGCAGGCGTTTGGTGAAGACCGTCGCGACGATATCGAGCGTGCCCTCGACGCGGACGAACGGGCTCATGCACCATGGAACGCCGTCGGCAACGAGCAAGCCGACGAGCACCTCACTGCGCGACACGTCGATGCACTCTGTGATGCAGTCGATATCGACGGAGAGTGTTCGGTCGTCGTCGACCTCGGCAACGGTATGGGTGGGGCGACTGTCGAAGCCTTGCTCCGCATGGGGTGCGACGTCCAGACGCTGAACGCAGCACCCGATGGTCGCTTCCCCGGGCGGCCCAGCGAGCCCACTGCTGAGACGTGCGAGACGCTGTGTTCTGTCGTGGCGAACACCGACGCCGATATCGGGATTGCCCACGACGGCGATGCCGACCGGATGATGGCTGTCGACGAGACAGGCTCGTTCGTCGAGGGCGACGAACTCCTCGCACTGTTCGCCCGTGAGGTTGTCTCAGATGGTGAGCGTGTTGCTGCCCCTCTGAACACGAGTCTCGTCGTCGACGACGTCCTCGAAACCCAGGGCGCCTCGCTCACACGCACGAAGGTTGGTGACGTGTTCGTCGCCGAAGCGGCCCGTGACGACGACGTCGTCTTCGGTGGTGAGCCCAGTGGCGCGTGGATTTGGCCTGAAGAGACGCTCTGCCCTGATGGCCCACTCGCTGCGTGCAAACTCGTCGAACTCGTCGAACAGCGCGGGTCACTCGCTGCGCAGCGTGACGCGTTGGCGGCGTACCCACTCCGGCGAACGAGTGTGGAGACCGAGCAGAAGGTGGAGGTCATGGCCAGTGTTCGTGACGCACTGTTGCGGACGTACGATACTGACCAAGTCTCGACGCTCGATGGCGTGCGTGTCGAACTCAACGATGGGTGGTTCCTCGTTCGTGCCAGTGGAACACAACCGCTCGTCCGGTTGACTGCCGAAGCACGTGACGAACAGCGGGCAGACGAGTTGTTGGCTGAGGCCCGAGAGTTCGTCGAAGACGCTCGATAAGACGCCGACTTCGGCACCGCTTTTGGTGCTGTACACCCGTGGATTCTCCCGGAAGTAAGCGGTTGATTCACCCGGTAGTGTGGCAGCCATCGAGACACCACACCTGGTGGCCATCGCACACCCCACATTGGCCGTTCTTCGAACCCCTCCTTCAGGTCGAGCGAACGTCACCGAGCGAGGCTCTCGCGTCGAAACACGGGGTGTGAGCAGTCGTCGTGACAGGAACCTGGTAGCTGCGACAACTGCCAAAAAACCGGCTCATTCCCGAATTTCTACTCACCCGATACACCCCACTAACGATGGGGTGTACCGGGGTTTCAGCAACTCGGGCCAGCTCGACGATAGCTAATTCGCGGGTGAATCGACGTTGCGCCGACTTCTTCAGAAATGCAATAATCGGGTTCTACGGGCGCTCGCAGCCAGATATGGGGAATCGACGAAAGCGCGAAATTGGGTGGACGACGTGATTCCAGGGAGTTCGGTACACCCCTGAAGGCGCAAAATCGAGTACACCCTTGCGGGAAAATGGCGTCTGTGTACACCCCTGGAATCCGGGGGTGTAGCGGGCGAGACGGAGCCACATAAATACGCAAATGGGTGTAGAAAACGGGCCATTTTGAGCAACCCTGTAGGTGAGTACAGCGGAAAATCGGACCAAGGAACGCAGCAAACCGTGTAACGAATCGCGTCTGATATCAGTCAGAAATCAGATCTCACTCGCACAGCCACCGAGACTACGAGACGACTTCGAACCGGCCGACAGACAGGTCGAGCGCGAGTTGCTCGCGTGGATAGACGAACTCCTGGTTACCGCACGTCGTCCGAACAGCCTGGTCTGCAATCTCGACGACCGTCTGCTCGTTGCAGAGCGTCGAATGCCGAATCGTCGACCCCTCAGTAATCTCGTGAGGAGCGACTTCGAGTGTCTGAGACATTACTAAACTAGTACTAAGATAGCGGTAAGTAGCTTGGGTCTCACAGAATATTCTCCGCGCTGAACCCCACAATAGAGGGTCTTTTCGGGTCCAACGACCGGTTTTCATCGTTCGTGTCGAACATTTAACCGTGTGGACGACTAGCAAGGGAATATGAACGGCCCAGATACCGTCGACGAAGCAAGCTACTATCTCGACTACGAGATGCAAGTCGACGCGACACGCGATGCCGTGTCGAAACTCGCTCGTGAGGTCCTCCAGTACGAGTGGGCCGACTACCTCCGCGCATACCCACCGGACGGCCCACAGACGTGGGAACACCTCGACTCGGGGAAACCGTGGGGACGCGTCATGCCGCAGGCGTGGGACATCGGCCGTGATCAGGGGTTCGACTTGCACTTCGAACACTATCCCGACCCGCAGGCCCTCCAGCGTGGTCACCTCCGGTTCGAGATGCACCTCGAAGACGGAGTCCACGGAGACGCCGACTTCTCGGGCGACTCGCCGTACGCGGCGCTCCGCGAGCGCATCATCGACGAGCTGACGGCATTCATCGAGGAGTCAGGAGACGTTCCCGAGGGAGCGTTCGGCAGGGGTCGGACGCTCTGGAGTGCCGACTACCGGTTCACTGCAGGCGACACCGTCGCGTACTACGAAGCGCTTCGGTCTGCGCTTTCGGACCACGCAGTGTTCGTGAGCGTGGTGCGTGAGGCAGTGGAGGGCGCAGTCGAGCAGAACGAATAGTCCGCCATCGTGCGTGGTATCTCGCCGATAATGTGATTCTAAGAAAACATTAACTGGATATACCGTGTACGTCATACATGGAACCCGCTCGAAAGCCTGAACTTCACGAAGAACACAACGACGAGGCCGAAATCGGCGAAGTAGCCGACGAAGAGGCAACCGAAGAGTCTGAAGAGCTCGAGGTCGAGCGAGAAGTTATCGTGACCTACTACGACGACGCGATGGCACGGTGTGGCCTGTGGGGCGACGCACGCTGGCGTGACTAGGTGGAAAACACCTCGTCGTCTGCGTGGTCACGAAGTAGCCGTGCGACGTTTTGCTGTCGCTTTCGTTCGTCTTAGCGTGACTCCTGTCTGTGCCGAGCGCGAGTCACGAGCGTCACTACGACTGCACTGACGCCGAGCACGAGTGCGGGCAGCATATCCGTACTCAGATAGAGCCCTGGCGTGGGTGGGTAATACCTCGTCAGCGGCCAGAGCAGTGCGTACGA
This sequence comes from Haloferax marinisediminis, assembly GCF_009674585.1. Lineage (NCBI taxonomy): Archaea > Methanobacteriati > Methanobacteriota > Halobacteria > Halobacteriales > Haloferacaceae > Haloferax > Haloferax marinisediminis. The sequence continues at coordinate 1,031,435 of NZ_WKJP01000001.1, forward strand.
CTGTCCGGTCGGCTTCAACAAGAACGCATCTGCAATGAGGTGTGACGCGGCACCGACTGCGAGGAGTGAGGCGACGCGCACTCGTTCGTTGGAGCGGACTAAGAGGACACCAATGAGGACTGAGCAGACGGCTGCACCAGTCGTGTGCAGTCCGAACCAACTGAACGGAATGCCGAGAAGTTGTTCGACCCGCGCGCTCGAGAACACCAAGTCGACTTTCGCCATATCGGGGATGAACGCCCCAGCCATCGCCACCGTGACGTAGGGGCGAGTAATCCACTCGTAGCGCCACGAGGCGAGCAAGGCGATGGTGTAGGCCAACAACGCGTGTGCGAGCAAGTCAGGCATCGTGGTCCTCCGTGGACTGGCGGGTGTCGACAAGGCCACGACGCAGCGACAATGGGCTCTCTCGAGGTTCTAACGACCACGTCTTCCAGTCGAGTCGCCAGTCTCGAGCGAGTCTCCCGAGCACCCACAGGCCGGCGAGGAAGGAGACACCGTACATGTAGACGTAGTTGGTCGACGGGACGGTGTAGGCGTTGAGTGCCCGGATCGTGTTGTCTGGCTCGACGACGCCGTACAGTGCGAGGGTTTCTCCTTGCTGGGCGTCGACGTCGGCGTCTGTGACCTGGAGGCGAAGGAGCTCGCCAGTCCCGTACTCGCTCACGATGGTGAGTGGGTCCGTCTCGACCACCGTTCCCGTCAGACTGGTCTGTTCACCCACCCACGCATCGTACTCGGGTCCGAGATCTTCTGAATCTGGGTAGGCACCGACCGACGGGTTGGGCGCGAGCGACCCGTACCAGACCAGGAGTCCGAAGAGACAGCCCAGTAAGACGAGGATGCCAACGAGGCGTCGAACCGATGTGGTGGGCATTGGCGTTCGGTACGGCGTCGAGCGACTAAGTGTTCTCGTTGCTCGGCTTGGGTATCTCTGTCATCTCTCGGTCACAGTCACGAAGCAGACGCTCGGCGTCGAGATGCTACTTCTCCGCGATGTACAGCGTATCACGATGACACGGAAACGACTGCTGTCTACCCAAACGGCCCCATCTGATTTGTTTCTTCGAGATGGGCGTCCTCCCACATGCGTCGCTCACGGATTGCGGCCTCTCCCTTTTCACTGAGGGCATAGTAATTGGTGCGGCGGTCGAGATCGCCTTTCTCGAGGTAGCCGCGCTCGACTAACACGTCGAGATTGGGGTAGAGTCGACCGTGATTGACATCTGAGAGCGACGTTATCTCGATGAGGTGTTCCTTGATGTCTTGCCCCGAAGGGTGTGTCAGCTCTGCACTGGCGTATAGTATGTCCCGCTGGAATCCTGTCAGGGCAAACATAGGCCGACAATACGTACTATTTCACCATCAGTATACGTCGCTTTCCTGTAGTTAGTCTGTGACATAATCGAGGGAGGCTCAACCTAACGTAGCTGGGGTCGCTTCACTGGCAGTGAACCGCCTCGGGGTCAAGCCCCGAGGAACTCGCCTTGTTCTTCCTGTAGAAACATCATCGAAATATCAATACTTGGGTGGCCCCACCGAGATCCCTCGTGGTCCGATTTTTCGGATGAGAGTATTGTTTTCAAGTTGAATACTATGTGTGGGCCAGGGCCCTCAACAATCGAGTTTTTGGATATTTGTGAGAGAATATCTGCAGTTGGGAAACAGAACGGGCGACCTATCTGAAAAAAAGCGACTGATTTTAATATCAGAGTAGACCAGTATTGTGTGAATTCACACATATTGTGTTGGCTGTGACGCTCAATCGTTACCGATTTAGCTCTGATAGCTTCTCAGAACTGTAATATTTAAGACAAACTACAACGGAACGGTTCGCAGCCTGTATTAGACATGGATTCAACAAAATATGCGAAAATAAGTAGTTCAACGACACCCGTGGTTCTGGTTTCTCATCATTCAGAAAAACCGTTCTAGTCTTCCTCACGGTGTCGGATTCGAAAATCGCGAGCCAAGAGCCTTCTCAGACCTACGCTGAGCGAACATAAGACACACAACAGAACCCAAATCCCGATATGATGGAAGGGCGACCGAAGGCAGGTTGGTGTGACCGTACGTCAGGTCCACCTTCGCTGCTACGAGGTGCGTTCGAACTCGTCAGTGACCGATGAGAGGGCACCGCCCGTATTGAACAGGAACCTACTGAGGAGAATCCATGTGGGTATCCCGAGAGCGATAAGGACGAGCGTACTGACAAGTGGCGAAAGTGGTGGGAGGAGTCCCCGATAGAACCACACGATCGCGAACGTCAGAGCGATGCGAAGCATCGGCTTCACAGCGATATTCACTGTTCGCCCTCCCCGCTTCCGTCGGCCGCAAGAGCCGGCTCTGCATCGAAGTTCTCGATACTAAACCGTTCGTCGACAGCTTGCTTCATACTTTCCACACCAGCGCCGCGGTCGAATTCGTCGACGTGGATACACGCAGCCTTGTGGCCGCCCGTCGCACCACCGACGTCGTCAAGCGTCGGGTCGACCGTGGTGCACTCTTCGGTTGCGTCGGGACAACGTGGATTAAACGAACATCCCGATGGCGGATCGAGTGGCGACGGAACCTCTCCTTCGAGAACCTCGCGTTGCCGAGCAAGTTCTGGGACCGGTTGTGGAATCGCTTGCAGTAGCGCCCGGGTGTAGGGGTGCTGGGGATTCGTGAAGAGTTCGTCAGCATCCGCGATTTCGACGATTTCACCCAGATACATGACTGCCACCCGGTCACAGGCGTGTCGAATCACACTGAGGTCGTGTGCGATGAACAACAGCGTCAGGTCGAACTCGTCCTGAAGGTCTGTCAGCAGATTGAGTATCTGTGCCTGGATAGACACGTCCAGAGCCGAGACAGGTTCGTCAGCGACGATGAACTCAGGGTCAACTGCGAGCGCACGGGCGATGCCGACGCGCTGGCGTTGCCCACCGGAGAACTCGTGTGGGTACCGGTTCGAATACTGTGGCGGTAACCCGACGGTCTCCATGAGTTCGTTGACCCGGGCGTCGCGCTCGCCCTTGTACAGGCCGTGAATCTCCATCGGTTGTTTGATGATTTGACCGACTGTCTTGCGTCGGTTGAGACTCGATGCAGGGTCTTGGAAGACGATTTGGACCTGCTTACGCATCTCTTTCATCTCGCTCTCCGAGAGCGACGTGAGGTCCGTGCCATCGTATTTGACCGTCCCAGACGTCGGTTCGTCCAGTCGAAGCACGGATCGGGCGGTCGTGGATTTCCCACTGCCAGACTCGCCCACGAGACCGAGGGTCTCACCTTTCGCAATCTCGAAGTCGACACCGTTGACGGCCTTCACCGTTTCGTCGGCACCGAACAAGCGGTCGATGAACCCATCGTTCTGTGTGAAGTGCTTGTGGAGACCGGAAACCGAGAGGAGTGGATCTGTGTTACTCATGGGATTCACCTCCATCGGAGGTGGCTGTCATCTGTAGTCGACCACGGCCTGTCTGTTCTTCCTCGACGACCGTTTCAGAACCGTATCCCTTTGCGCGAATGCACGCAGCCTCGCGGCCGGGTTCGACTTCTCGCAGTTCGGGGTCGACCTTGCGACACTCTTCGGTCGCATGTGGGCACCGCGGATGGAACGAGCAACCGGAGGGAAGGTTGACGAGGTTCGGGACGTCACCTTCGACAGGCGTCAGTCGGTCAGTATCGTCGGTCAGACGTGGAATCGACCGCATGAGGCCGCGCGTGTACGGATGTCGTGGATTCTCGAAGAGGTCGTCGACACCTGCACGTTCGACGATGCGTCCACCGTACGCAACTGCAACACGGTCACACGTCCCGGCAACGACACCGAGGTCGTGCGTTATGAGGATGATACTCATCCCATACTTTTCCTGCAGCTTATCGAGGACATTGAAGATCTGCGTCTCGATAGTCACGTCGAGCGCTGTCGTTGGTTCGTCGGCGATGAGGACGTCGGGCTCACAGGAGATTGCCATGGCGAGCAGTGCTCGTTGACGCATTCCACCACTGAACTGGTGAGGATAGTTGTCAATGCGGGAGGTTGGCTCAGGAATACCGACGTCTTCCATGAGCTCGATTGTTCGCGCTTTGGCTTCTTCGTCCGAAACGTCTTGATGCGTTCGGATGACGCGAGATATCTGGTCACCGACGGTAAAGACGGGGTTCAGACTCGTCATCGGGTCCTGGAACATCATCGCGATATCGTTGCCGCGAATGGAGCGCATCTCCGATTCGCTTTTTTCGAGGAGGTCTTCCCCACGGTAGCGGATGGTTCCGTCGACGATTTGTCCTGGACTGTCGACGAGTTGCATCATCGACAGTGCCGTCACGCTCTTGCCACTCCCACTTTCGCCGACGATACCGAGGGTCTCTCCCTCATAGAGGTCGAATGACGACCCATCGACAGCTTTGACCGTGCCTTCGTCAGTGTAGAACTGCGTGACGAGGTCACGAATTTCGAGTACAGGTTCGCTTGTGCTCATTTTTCTGCCTCCTTGGAGTACCGTGGGTCAAGCGCATCGCGCAGCCCATCGCCGAGTAAGTTGAACCCGAGGATGGTGAGGACAATGACGAGACCGGGGAACACCGAGTACCACCACTCGCCACTGTACAGGTAGCCACGCGCATTCGACAACATCAGACCAAGGCTCGAATTTGGTGGCTGGATTCCGAGTCCGAGGAACGACAGTGCTGCACTTGCTAGCACCGCCGTACCCATGTAGAGCGTCCCTTGGACGACGACCGTCGGCAACGTGTTCACGGCAATATCTTTCACCAAGATGTGCTTGTCACTCGCACCGAGTGATTTCGCGGCGTCGACGTAGTCTTCTTCCATCTCTTTGAGGACAGACCCACGCATGACACGCGCGAAACTAGGGATGTAGACGACCCCAATGACGATGATGACTTTGAGGATGTTCGGGAGCACGAACGAACCGTACTCCGTGTCTCCGACCCCGAGGACCCCGAGCACGGCAATGGCGAGGATGAGACTCGGGAACGAAAAGAGGACGTCCATGAAGCGCATGATGATCTCGTCGATCCACGAGTTACGGTAGTAGCCCGCAATTGCGCCAGCACTCACACCGATTCCCATCGCGAACAGGACGACACCAAGTGAGACGGTCATCAATGTCCGCATGCCGTAAATAATCCGAGAGAGGATATCGCGACCGTGGTGGTCGGTGCCGAGGTAGGCCGTCATCGTGCCGATTTCCTCACCGGCGTTGTTCTCGACGATCATCTCGGTCCCCATCGGCATCGGGTTGTGCTCACCTTCCGGTGCTTGGAACTGAGTCGTCGGGTCCTGCGGTGCGATGAACGGTGCAAACACTGCAGTCAACAGCATCGTGAGGATAATTGCACTCCCCACAAGCGAGAGGGTGTTCTGGCGGAACTCCTTCCAGAACATCTCGAACTGAGAGTGATGCTTGTTGGGTGCCTGTGCGCTTGGGACCGTCTCGGTTGAAGATTGATCTTTCGTTGCCATGTCAGTTCCCACCTTCGTGTCTGATTCTCGGGTCGAGGTAGGCGTACAGGACGTCCACCGCGAGGTTCGCAAACACGAACACCGACGAGATGAACAGGATTAACGCCTGGATGATTCGGTAGTCACGTCTGTCGATTGCCAGAATCAGTAGCTTTCCGACGCCGGGAAGGTTGAATACCGTCTCGGTCAAGATTGCGCCGTTCATCAGTTGGCCGAGGCCGACACCGATTACGGTCACGACAGGAATGAGCGCATTCTTCGAGGCATCTTTGAGGACGACCTCGCGAGTGCTAATTCCCATCGCACGGGCGGTTTTGATGTAATCTTGGCCGAGTGTGTCCAGCATCTCCGAACGCATCATCCGTGCGATGAGTGCCGAGTACGCTGTCCCCAGCGTGATGACAGGGAGGAACAACTGCTGGAGGTTCGCAACCGGGTCGACCCACGGTGGTGTCCACCCACCAGTCGCCCACGGGAACGAAAACTGCACTGCGAAGATCATAATCAGGATGATGCCGAGCCAAAAGTCCGGAATCGAGATGCCGGACAGGGCCGCAACCCGTGCAGCATGATCTGCTGGTTTGTCCTTCCTGATTGCACTGATGATTCCCGCCGGGATGGCGATGAGGATTGCAGTGATCATACTGAGAATGGACAGTTCCACCGTCAGCGGAACGCGCTCCATGATGATGTCCGTCACAGGGGCGCCTTGCTTGACGGTCCATGAGACGCCGAAATCGCCCTGCAGGGCGTCGACAATCCAGAGGCCGTACTGCATGTACAGCGGCTGGTTGAGGCCCATCTCACGGCGAATCTGTCTGACTAGCTCTTCGTTACTGAGCGGGCCGAGCATCACTCGGACGGGACCCCCCGGTGCTAAGTGCACCAATGCGAAGACGACCAGACTGACCCCGAGGAGCACCGGAATACTCAGCAGCAGGCGCTTGAGGACGAATCTGTTCATACTCATGACTGGGACACTCCCACAGCAGCGGAGGGGGCGGACACCAGTCTCAATCTACAGCACATGGAATCTTCACTCGCCCTTCGAGATGAATTGGTAGTTGTCTTCGAACGTACCCACCTCGTAGTCGTTGATGCTGTTGCGCCACGCCTCCAGTTTGTTCACGTAGGCGATGTCGATCTGGATACCGTGTTCGACGAGGTACTCTTCGAGCTCCCAGACGATTTCTTTCTGCTTCTGTTCGTCCGTTGCTGCCTGTGCTTCGCGAAGCTTCGAGACGTACCACTCGTGGCCGTTCGAGAAGTCGCCCTCAGCGTCTTCCGGCGCTGCTGGGCCGCTCGGAGCGTAAATGTCTTCGAGGTCCTCGGAGGGGTGGTGCCAGTTGTTGTGGTTGTGGTTGTTATCGGCGTATCCGGCGTCGAGCCACGACGTGGCAATCGGAATCGACTGCGACCAGTCTTCCATCGCGGCGTGCCACGTACTCGTACCGTAGACTTCGTTGAGAAGGGTGGACTTGTCGACGGCGGTGACGCTGGCTTCGATACCGATTTTCGAAAGCTGGTTCTGGATGACGACAGCTTCGTCTTTGAACCACGACCCCTTCGTCGCGATGATGTCCATCTCGAAGCCATCGGGGTTGCCCGCGAGCTCGAGTTCCTTCTTTGCTTTCTCTGGGTCGTACATGTCCATCTCCTTGAGCTTGGGAGAGGTCCACTCGCTGTCTGGGTACCACGGCCCAGATTGGACTGCGCCTTCTCCGTAGAAGATTTCGTCGAGAATCTCCTGCCGGTCGATGCCGAAGAGGACGGCTCGACGATTGTGACGGTTGCTCATCGGGTTGCCCTCAGCTTCCATCATGTTCACGTACAGAACTTGGGTGAGGTTACCTGGGGCAGATTCTGTAGTGATGTCGGGCTGGTCGCCGAGACTCTCGAAGTCCTTCGGTGGAACCTTGTTGGTCAGGTGGAGCTTCCCAGACCGGAGATTTGCGAGTCGCGTCGAATCCTCGCCGATGAAGTTGAATTTGATTTCGTCGACTGCCGGCGCACCGTCTTTCCAATAGTTCTCGTTCTTCTCGAGGAGGACGTGGCTGCCACTCTTCCACTCGACGAACTTGAACGGACCAGTCCCTGCGCCGCTTGGGTCTTTCGTGAGGTCGGTTGCGAGACCGCTCGGGCCCTTGCCTTCTGCTGTATCACCGCGCGAGCCCTTCGGGACGATTGCCTCCAGACTGCGAGTAAGCCACCAGTTGAGCGTCCCGAACGGCTTCGAGAGGTTCAATCGAAGCGTCCGGTCGCCGACGATTTCCGTGCTCTCGACGAACGGCATCCGGCTCTTGACCGGGGAGTTGTTCTCGGGGTTCAGAATCCAGTCGACGGAGTACTTGAAGTCCTCGACTGTCACCTCGTCGCCGTTGTGGAACGTGATTCCCTCGCGAAGCGTGTATTCGAACGCTTTGCCCCCGTCGATCGGGTCTGGGACTTCGGTTGCGAGTCCCGCCTGGAGCTCCGAATCGGGCGTCAGTTCGATGACTTCGTCGTAGATGAGTCCACCAATCGTGCTCGTTGCAGTGTCCGTCCAGAGTGCAGGGTCGAAGTTCCACGCCTCTGCTGCGATTGCAACGTTGACTCTGACACGCTCGTCTGAACTCGCCGCAGTCTCACCGTCACTGCTCGAAGAGGAGTCTGAGCCACCACCCATACAGCCTGCAAGTGACGCTCCGCCAATCGCGCTTGCCGCTGCCATAAATTGCCGCCTGTCCAAATTAATCTCGGTGAGGTTGTCGTCTGACATGGTTATGTTAGATCGTTCGTACCTTCTACTGGAATGGTACGTATGCTATCTCAGAACATGGAATACCCTTATTTATAACTTTGGTAAGCGCCCTCACAATTGCGATAAACTCACAGGAGTGTGTATCGTTGTTTTTGTTGTGCTACCGCATCCCGAACAGTTTTATCGGGCGATTTCAATCTCGGGGCATGGCGTATGCCAGTTCGCTCTCGCTGAGAGAGTTACGACGAGACATCCATGCCCATCCTGAGTCCGGGTGGAAGGAGTTCCGAACCACTGCCCTCATCGCTGCTGCACTTGACGACCGAGGGTTCACCCTTCATCTCGGCGACGACGCCGTCGTCCGAGAAGAACGACTTGGGGTCCCAAGTGACGACGTGGTGGAAGCCGCCATCGACCGTGCACGTGAGGAAGGCGCACCGGAAGCATATCTAGACCAGATGGATGGCGTCACCGGTCTGGTTGCAGAGAAGACGTTCGGTGACGAATCTGGCCCGACCGTCGGTGTACGCGTCGACATGGATGCACTCGAGCGGAGCGAGTCGACGGACGAGGCCCACCGGCCCGCAGAGATGGGCTTCGGGAGTACCCACCCGTCCGAGATGCATGCATGCGGACACGACGGCCACACCGCGATTGGGCTCGGAATCGCTCGTGAACTCGACGACAGTGGTGGGTTCGACGGGACGCTGAAACTCTTCTTCCAGCCTGCTGAGGAAGGAGGTCGCGGTGGGAAACCGATGAGCGGGACGACCCACCTCGACGATATCGAGTATTTCATGGCACTTCACCTTGGCCTCGGGAATCCGACCGGGACCGTCATCGGTGCGTACGAAAACCCACTTTCGAACGCAAAGCTCGACGTGACGTTCGAGGGCGAACCGAGTCACGCTGGTAACGCTCCCAACGAAGGTCGAAATGCGCTTCAGGCGGCGGCGACTGCGATTCAGAACCTCTACGCAATACCGCGTCACGCTGACGGTGCGACTCGTATCAACGTCGGGAAGGTCGAGTCAGCTAATCCACAAAACATCGTCGCAGAAGAGGCCCGGATGCGTGTTGAGGTACGCGGCAGTAGCGCCGAATTGAACGAGTACATGCTCGAGAAAGCCCGACGCGTGCTCACGCATGCTGCCGGTATGCACGATGTCTCGTTCGAGACGTCACTGTATGGGAAGACCACAACGTTCAGCGCAGACGACGAGATGGTCGATACGGTCGCCGACGTTGCAACATCGCTCGACACTGTCTCGGAGGTAGTCCCGCGAATGGATATCGGGGGGAGTGAGGATGCATCGTATCTCATCCAACAGGTACAGGAAAACGGCGGGAACGCAACGTACGTCGGTATCGGTGCGAGCAACGAGTTTGGCCATCATACTGCGCGCTTCGACATCGACGAGGACGCACTCGCGATCGGTGTCGACGTGGTCAGTCAGACGATTCGCGCACTGTAAACCTTGGAAACACCCCGGTTGCACTGGGTGTTCGAGGTGCCACGAAATCGACACCTCGGACTGCTGAACGGAACTGGGTGGCCGTAGAAACTGCCACCATACCCAAAGGTTATTAATAATTATTTCTGAATTCACCAGAACATGCAGGTTGACCAGCAGCGACTCCGTGAGGACATCGAAACCAACGCCCAGTTTGGCAATATCGACGCGTCGGAGGGAATCGGCCGTACTGTGTTGACTGGGAGTGAGGCAGACCGAAAGGCCCGTGAGTACTTCGTCGAGCAACTGAACGCTGCTGGCCTAGACGTGCGGGTCGACGCGGTTGGAAACATCGCCGGTCGATGGGTCCCCGAGACGGCCGACCCCAGTGCAGCACCAGTTGCGGCTGGGAGTCATCTGGACTCTGTCCCCACCGGCGGTATCTTCGATGGGCCGCTAGGTGTCTATGCGGCACTCGAAGCCGTTCGAACCCTCCAAGAAGCCGATATCGAACTCACCCGACCAATCGAGGTCGTCTCGTTTACCGAGGAAGAAGGTGCACGATTCTCACACGGGTTGCTCGGTTCGTCTGTCACGACGGGACAGCGTGAGACTGAAGAAGCACTCTCACTCCGCGACAGCGAGGGAACTTCACTCGAAGAGCACCTTCGTGCAATCGACTTCCTGGGCTCAGACACGATTGCAGCTGAATCATGGGACTCGTGGGTCGAACTCCACATCGAGCAGGGAACGGTTTTAGAGGACGCAGGGGCAGCCATCGGCATCGTCGATGCGATTACCGGAATCACCACCTGCTCGGCTGAAGTTGTCGGCGAGGCGAACCACGCCGGTGCCACGCCGATGGACGAGCGGAGCGATGCGCTGGTTGCAGCAAGTGAATTCGTCCTCGACTTCCGCCATGCGGCCGAAGCAGTCGTTGACGCCGAAAGTTCGACTGCTGTGGGCACGATTGGACAGTTATCAGTGGCTCCGAATGCCCGAAACATCGTCCCCGGTGCTGTCGAACTGCAGATGGACATTCGAGACGTCGACTACCAGGCCATGAACACGATCGCCGAGCGTGCCGAACAGAGCCTGACACGACTTGAGACTGCACAGCCAGTCGAGACCACGTTCGACCGCTATCGTGACCAGCAACCGAGCCATATGAGCGACGACTGCGTCGAAGCCGCGATACAAACTGCGACCGAGGCGGGAATCGAATTCAAGCGGATGCATTCTGCGGCGATGCACGATACTGCAAACGTCGCCTCGGTCACCAACACCGTGTTGCTGTTCGCGCCGTCTCGTGATGGAATTTCGCACAACCCGCGAGAATGGACGGACTGGGCCGATTGCGCAACCGCGACGACTGTGCTTGCCGGAACACTCGCACGCCTCGCACAAGCGTAGACCTCGCTGCCAGCGGCTATCTCGTCTGTCGTTTTCCGCCCTTGAGAGGGATGTTTTGATATGTGACATCCCGAACTCTGGCATCTCAAAAAGCCGATTTCGAACGATTCTGGGCCACTGCTATGGTCTTAGCCGGGAGCGGCATTGATTTCGAAATGACTGGATTCACGCTGCGTGGCCTCTACAAGCGGACTTCGATTTCACATTCCCCGTAGCACTCGTGTTGTGGGTCGAACGCCAGTCATTGTCACTAAATACAGCGGTCGGTTGTCGACAGTACACCGGGTTCCACGTTGGTGGGTACCTGTTCTCCTTCGATAGGCCGGTTTAATCGATTCCATAGATGTGACACTGTATGCGTTCGTGTGGGTACATCTACATTCACGGTGTGTACGCAGAGTTGTCGGGACTGACCCGGATAATTCGTTGGTATCTGGCGTTCTTCGCGTCGTAGCGCTCGGTGTCTCGATGAGCGACGGTCTCCGGTGTACTACTGTTGAGTGCTAGTACAGACGTTTATACAGTATATAGTGTGATTACGACCTAGTTGCAATATATCCGGAAAACCTAAACCGGATGGTACTAGTTGACATGCTATGACCGAAAGCCCAAACACGGACGCCCCATCTCGAACCTTGAGCACGGTCGATATGTCGGTCAACGTCATCCGGGCACTCGAAGAGTTGAACGGGGCGCGTGCTGCCGATCTCGTAGAGCATCTCGATATCTCGAAAAGTACGGTGTACAACCATCTTGCAACACTCAGCAAGAACAACCTCGTCGTGAAAGAAGATGACACGTATCACCTCAGTCTCCAATTTCTCCTCCTCGGGGAGTACGTTCGTAACCAACAGCTCCTGTACCAGGTCGGCAAAGAAGAGGTCGAATCTCTCGCTGAGAAGACGGGCGAATATGCACATCTCTCGACTGAACAACACGGCCTCAGAATCAGTCTGTTCAAAGTGCGTGGTGAACAGGCAGTTGGGGGTGAATACCAGCGGTCGAAGACACAACGGCCGGACAATCTGCACACGTCGTCGACTGGCAAAGCCATCCTCGCATATCTCCCTCGCAGCAGAGTCGAAGAGATCATCGACCGTCACGGGTTACCCAAGAAGACGGATGCATCGATAACCGACCGTGAGGAACTGTTCGATGAACTCGATACCATTCGCGACCGCGGCTTCGCCTGTAACGACGAAGAAGAGATCGAGGGACTCCGTGCCGTGGGTGCACCGATTCGGGACCGAAACGGGACTGTACTCGGTGCGCTGAGTGTCTCCGCCCCCACTAGCCGAATGAAAGGTGACCAGTTCCACGACGTGATTCCCGGGATGGTCACGAGCACGGCTAACGTCATCGAGGTGAATATGAATATGGCCGTGCGGAGTTCGAATCTGACCCGGTGACTGATCACCAGCCGTCTCGCTTCAGTACCCATGACATCTGTAATCTTGTAATGGGCTTCACAGAAATTCGAGGAGGAAGCCGACATTCTCATCTTCATCTCAGAACGGCGTTTCCGTTACATCAATACACATGTAATTTCAATCGGATAAGTAGTTACTCGACGAACTCTCTTGAAGCTCGTAATGAACGCAAGGCGGAAACCCGCGACTTTAGGCGCGGGAGGAAGCCGACAACCCGTTACACAATCCACGTGTGTAGGCAGGCCGACTCCCCCCTCACGCCAATCCGTGCTATTATAAATACAAGCGTCTACATATGAAATACAGATGGTGGGCGATTTAAGCACTCGAACCGTGCCCATCAAACTCGATGTGGACGAGAGTGCCGCTGACCTCCTCCACCAGACAACCGACCACTTTCTCGACGCCGCCAACTACGTCGTAGACGTCGCGTGGGAACCAGACTGGAAACTTACCAGCAAACAAAAACTCCACAACCTGACCTACTACGATGTTCGAGACGACTCCCCGCTTCCGGCGAACCTCGTGCAAGCCGCACGAAACCGCGCCGCAGAAGCAGTCGATGGTGTCGTCGCACGATGGAAACAAGGCAAGAAAGCCTCGAAGCCACACTTCACGTCACGGTTCGCTAGCTACGACGCTCGAACCGTCACCGTCAACGACGACCACGCCACACTCGCTACGATTGACGGGCGAGTCACCGCAAAGTTCGTCCTGCCCGACGAACAGCGTGACACGCCCCATTCAGCGTACCTGTTCAACGACGACTACAAGGTAAAAGGAGCAACGCTCCACTACGATGATGTTGAGGACTGTTTCTACCTTCATGTGCGGACAAAGCCCGCCGTGGAGAACGATGATGCCGGACAAGGCGATGCCAAGCACGTCTCCGTCCTTGGTGTTGACCTCGGCATCACAAACATCGCAACCATCTCAACCGGACGTTTCTGGAGCGGTAGCGAACTCAACCACTGGCACCGAGAGTACGAGAAGCGCCGAGGTTCGCTGCAACAAACCGGGACTCGGTGGGCGCACGAAAACGTCCAACGAGTTGGTCGAAAGCAAACCGGACGCTTCGAGCAGATGCTCCACACCGTCTCGAACGAACTCGTAGAGGAAGCCCTTGAGAACGAGTGTACGCATATCGTGTTCGAGCAACTCAAAGGCATCCGCGAACGCCTACCGCACGCAAAAGCGGTTCACAAGTGGGCATTCCACCGCTTGTTCGAATACGTCACGTACAAGGCCGAGTCGGAAGGACTTGTGGTGAAGCAGATTAATCCAGCGTACACGAGTCAACGTTGCTCAAAGTGTGGGTTCACCCACGAGGATAATAGGCCGACTCAGAATGGTCAGGATGTGTTCGGTTGTCTGAAGTGCGGGTACGATGTTCACGCGGATTACAACGCGGCGAAGAATATCGGCCTGAAGTATCTCCGCGACCAGCAAAAGTCTGGGCGTGGAGGCGCACCCGTAGGCGTGCGCTTGAACAGCGGGATGTTGAACGTGAACGGCGAGTATTCGTCTACTGTGTTACACAGTTAGAACGGGAGTCCATGCTGAATGCCACGCCCTTCAGGGCGTGGTCGCTTACTCGAAGCAATTGACGCTGCCCACGGCTTGTCGGTTACTTTGCGGACTTCGCCGCACTGCTCGAAGAAGACGCCCACGCGTCGACGGTACGTACCCGCGGTTCCCACCAGGATATGCGCACCGTCTCTCCGTTTTTGAACGGCTATATGACATAATTTAAAGATAGTTGGTATTCATACATCTTGTAACTCAGATGACGCTCTGTAAATAGGACTGAGATTTAAATATTGGCTATAGACTAATTTCATGTACTCAATTGTGGTGTTCTTCTGTCTAAATTAGTTGCTTTTCCCGAATATAGTGGAAATATATGGTTTATCCAAATTATGGGGGGTTTGGGGCTGCTTGATGAATACAGGTTGCACTGTGAGCCGCTTAGACTTGGGTTTTTAGTGGCTAAAGCAGTCGATGGTGAGTATAACTACCTACTCTGAAGAGAGTAACTTATTATAGGATTTCTGGTTGTTTGGCTAATTGGTAATTTATTGTATGTTTATAGAATACGTAGATACTCGACCACTGTCTGCACAATGTCTATCCTTCGAGTAGGCAAGCTCTCTTTCAAAATGGGCGACTTCTCCCACGGCTAACGAAGCGCTTTCGCGATATGTTGAGCTGCTTTCGAGATTAGTGAATCGGTCTTTGTCTGAAGCTGGAATCGACCAGTCGAACCGCTCCATGGTGTATCGACCATATGCTCGTTATACCTCGCACCACGGAGCGTTCAGGCCAAACACAAACAGAAAAGTCGTGAGTCAGTCCGCCACTGCCGGCGACGGATTAGCGCAAGCACGACGAAGAGTGCGCCAACGAACGTGAGGGTCGACAGGGTGCTTGATTCACGCTACGGAAGCCGTCACATCTGGTCTCACAACGGATTCAACTCTGGGTGGAATATCGTGTAACCGGAAATTCAGATATACTTATGATTTTGCCAGTACTCCCAGTAGCTAGCTATTCATGAGTATTGGTAACACACAAAAACGAACACTCTCACGTCGAGACGTGCTCCGAAAGAGTAGTGCTACAGCGCTTCTGCTTGGGCTCGGACTGACAGGCATGTCAGGGCCAGCTGTGGCAACGAGCAAGCCAGAACTGGTTGAGGCGATTGCAACCGAGTCCGGTCTCTCAAAGGCCGATGCCAAGAGAGCAGTAGACTCCCTCCTTTCTACGACGACGAAGGCACTCATAGCAGGGAAGAGTGTCACCGTGGTCAGTTTTGGGATGTTCAGCATCTCGAAGCGATCTGCACGGACGGGACGAAACGATTCCACAACCCGTTCGTCGTTTAGCTTCGAACCGTGCCCAAAGTTTGCGACTGCCCTCGACCTCACTCCAGGGGTGGGTGACGAGCATCGGAATCCGTCCAGTTACCGGTGTCACGACGGTGATGTCGTGGTCGACGCAGAGCAACTGGCACGTGAACACGAGAGACGTGACGCTGACAGCGGGCTCTCGAAAGCTGACGCGAAGCGAGCGCTCGATGCATTCGTCACTGCAACGGCCAACGCGCTGGTCACCGGCGATACTGTTTCCTTGGGCGAGTTTGGGTCGTTCAGTATCTCGAAGCGGTCTGCGCGGACGGGTCGGAATCCACAGACCGGGAAAGAAATCAAGATTCCAGCCAAGAACGAGGTCAAATTCAAGGCTGGTGCTGAGCTCTCGAAATCGGTCAACTAATTGGGATTATAATCCCGTCGAGACACTTCTGCAGAAGAGAGGGCCGTTCAGGAGCTAACGGGTTGCTTATTCGTGGCCGCTGACCGGTGCGAGGAGCAACTTCTTGTTTTCGGCCGCGACGTCCGACCAACTCACACTTCCTTTCTCGACGATTTTCTCAGGGGCCAACGCGGGGTCGCTCAGCACCGTTCCGGCCGTGAATTCGGGTGGTCGTGCGCGCTCGCCACCGGGTGCTTCACCGACCGGGTTTGCACCAGGCCCGGTTGCCGAACCAACGACGATGCGGCCGACCATCCCGAAGAGTTCGTGGGGGGCACACGTGATGTCGTGGACTCCTTCAGTCTCGAACGTGTAGTACCAGGCGTCGCCTGCAGTGAGCACCGGCGACGAGTACGGTGGCGTCTCTTCTGGAACGCGCTGGCGGTAGCCGAAACGAGGGTGGTACGCGTTGATATTGTGGTGTGGTGTTGCAACGTTGAACTTCACCGTGTCACCAGGTTCGATGTGGAGGCCCGTGGGCTCGAAGAAGAACTCCGGAATCTCCACGTTTTCGCGTGGCTGGATGTTCAACTGGATGGTATGGTCGGGTTCGACTGGTGGCTCGTTTCCTCCTTGAGCTTCTGCTGCAGTCTGAACGTACCCAAATCGCGGATCGACGTTCTCTGAATCTGCGGTTACCTCAAATGAAGCCCTCCAGTTCGTCGGTGCAAAACTTGGTGAATTCTGCTTCGGGGATGACATCGACAAACTCGACCTCGGTGATCAGCGGCTGACGTTCTTCGGGGCAACGATTGAGCGCGTGGTCTGGAAAAACCTCACGGTGCGGGCTGGAGTCGTCGATTTCCGGGCAGTCTCGGTCACGGATTCGGCGCGGCTTCAATACGTCACCTTCGATTGCGAGACTGAACTCCGGGGAGCCACTTTCGAAGGGAGCGCCAATTTTCATGATTCCGAGTTTCGGGATGACTTCATGTCTCCGCTTGTGAATTTTCGCACGGGCGCATCCTTCAGAAAGGCGAGCTTCGACGGAGCGCGTACCAACTTCTCCGGGTCAACGTTCGGCGGGAAAGCCGACTTCAGTGAAGCGGAAGGGTCGCCAAACCCCGCACGGTCTCGATATGCCTGTCACGGAGGGGAGGATGTCACACTAGTTGCAGGTATCGAACGAGGCCCCCATTGGGACGAGTGGCAATCCAGCAGCTGTGAGAATCTCTTTTTGCTGTGACATACTTCGAAGGAGAATCGGAACGCCACCGTCCCAGTCTTCACTCCTAATCTTTTGCTCGAATTCTTCACTAATACCCATTCTATTCATCCCTTCGCCATCGACTACAAACTGTAACCACGACCTGAGTTTTACTGGTCGCGAGTCTCGATCTAAATTGTTGAGTGCTTGCCTCAACACGTCAATTCCCAAGTCATTTAGATAGGTCATGAGAACTGGCATATCGTACTCGCCGACGTACGTGAATTCGAACCCTTGACTGTTGTCGATATGTTTGGCAGATAACAATGGTTCTGTCTCTACTACAGTTCTGTCACTCGACAGTTTTGTAACGTGACGAAGCTCTATTAATTCTAATAGCGGGACAGCAGGGGAGACATCTTTAGTTGCCGTGAAAATGAATCGCTGTTCAGAATCTTGAATTCCTTCCGTGACAGCTATTTGGTCTTCATCCAGCGAAACCTGGTCTCTGATATGTGTTATAAAACTTGATTGGAATTGCTCGGTCAACCTCGGTCCGAGGCCAGGTCGGATTTTGTCTGGCTCTAGTTCTGTCGATTCTTCAATCGATTTCCGGAATTCAGAAATGTCTGGTGATCCCCATACGAGGACCACATATGTCGCTGGAGAATTGTCGTACTTTTCTTGATAAATTTTGACGTCTTCATCGGGCGGATCTTCCAAGTTTAACGAGTTTAATACGTTTTCACGGCTCAAATCACCGGGTAGCCGCATAGTTATCGCTTCAACGCTGATTGTGATTGCACTTTGCGCGTCGTCCAGTTCACATCGTGAACTCCCTCCCCCGAGGTCAGGCAGGTTTGAGCTTTGACTTGAGCCTGAGCCTCCACCGGATGTAGCGCCTCCTGAGCATCCTGAAATGGCTGCCATTCCAATTACACTTGCCAATAGCTTCCTTCTTCCTAACATATCAACGTAGAGAACATGATGCGTTATGTACTTTTTACTAAGTATAGCCCGTTCGACAGTTCTTCCGTGGTTATTTGTTGCCCGAATCTGATTGTGATTTTATAAATCAGGCTGTTGCCTCGCACGTAGAAATCACACCCGTTGTGATATCCCTCGTCTGACTCCCCACCGCAAACTCGTTTCTATCTCTTCAACTACTCCTATCCACAGAGGGGCTTTCTCCAGTGCTGTTGCTCATCATACCGTCTTCAACCGTGCTGGTTGTCGACGACCTATGGGGAAGAGTCCGATATTCTCCCGGCTATCACACGCCTCTCAACGCCACCCCATCACAACGTCTGTGATACTCCGCGACGTTGGCGATGTCCCCGCGAGTTCTGAAACTGCGTGCTCGGTGAAGATGACACGCTTGGTTCCACGGCGTTTCACGATTTTCACGGACTCCTTCCCGAAATCATCGAGAAAGTCCATGACGCGCGAGACAGTCTGGGTGTGGGGTGTCCGGCCCTCCTTTGCGTGCAGAACTGTGCGAATCGTACTTGAATCGAGTGCGAAGCCAGCGGGAACCTTGGTCGCGTATTCTTTGATGTCCTTGGCGATGAACCGGGCGCGTTCCTGGTTGGCAGTGAGTTTGGAGACGGCTTTCGGGGGGAGGCGGATGAGTTGGTGGAGTGGGGACGTGGGTTTGTTGACTTCGGTGTTCGTGGTATCTTCTGACTCCAGCGCGTGCAGGCGCTGTTGGAGATGCTTGCGGTGGTCCGTTGCCGAGTCCAGTTTGGTTTCGAGTTCCTGAACACGGGTTTTGTATTGGGTGAGTCGTTCGCGTTGGGACTCAATCGTCGCGGCTTGGGCTTCGACCGTGTCTTCGAGTTGTTGGTTATCCGTTTCGAGGGCATCGACATGATCTTCGAGCTTGTCAATCCGGGCAGCGAGGTCCTCGATGGTGGACTCGGTCATTCGTGGCCCTCCGTAGTGCGGGGTGGCTGTGCGACGAGACCTTTTTGCGTGGGTGGTGTGTTCGGTGACATGCGGTTGAGTTGCCTTTGACCGCACCGGATCCGTGCTCTAACACGGGTCCTTTCTGAGAGGACCAGGTGATCCAGTGAGTCGTTATCCTATTCGACTCAGTCTAACTACTTCAATTTGGTCACTAATTAGTGACTGTTGTCTACATTTCAGTGATTATTATCTAATATATCGGTTCTGTTAACAGGATGTTCTGAATTGGGTCTGTATGCGCAAACGGGGGGATTGGATGAAGCCGACGGATGATCAGATTCTAGAGATACTGGGTGACTCCGGTCTCGTGTTAACGCCTACTGTTATTGCATTCAATGCTGGGTTCGATCGTTCCCATGTGAATAGACGCTTGTCAGAATTCGTCGAGAAGGGACTTGTGACACGCGTTGAACGAGGAAAATACGAAATATCAGACAAAGGCCTCGGCTATCTGTCTGGGGACGTCGATGCATCTGAATTGTAGTAGCTGAGCGATTTCCCCTCCTTACTCTTCTCGTGGATCACTCACGAACTCGAAGAGTCGCGTTGGCTCATGAATGAGCTTCACGTAGCCACGGGCCTCGAGTACTTCGAGGCGGTTGTACACACTGTTTCGTGAGAAGTCAGTTTCGTCGACGAGATAGCCCTTCGTCGCAATTCCCCACGGATCTTCGCCACCACGTCCTCGTTTGAGCACGTCGAGAATTGCTTTGTCTGTCCCAGTGAGGTTTGAGCCACTCATGCTCCTGCTAGATGTGTGTATGCTATAAAGAATGGCATTGTAAATGTGCAAACTAACTATGCATTATGCATAGTATTAAGCCGCTCAAGAACGTAGTTGTAACTGAGAAGCACTGGGTTCGTCTTTCGCAGAAAGGCCGCGTGCTGTAACACGCGACCGGTGGCTTCTCGATTGAGGCAAGA
This sequence comes from Haloferax marinisediminis, assembly GCF_009674585.1. Classification (NCBI taxonomy): domain Archaea; kingdom Methanobacteriati; phylum Methanobacteriota; class Halobacteria; order Halobacteriales; family Haloferacaceae; genus Haloferax; species Haloferax marinisediminis. Next base: position 1,051,299 of record NZ_WKJP01000001.1, read on the forward strand.
AAGCCAATGTCAACTACGCACACCGCGACACAAGAGCGTACCGTATCGCTAGCCGGCCAACTCACCAACGCCCTCGCACGCTCATTCTCTCTCGGCGTCGACAACGAGGGCTTCACACACCACTACTACCGCCCAGCCGACGCCGTCGTCGTCTCCAATGGCCGCACCCTTGATCTCTACCAGCCACTTGATGGACGGCCTCTTCGCGAATGGCAGGCGTTCGTCTCTCAGAAGCGCGGATGGGCCTCAATCGGCCAGCTTGCACACATTGGACTCCGTGTAGATGCACAGCGCAAGGGGACTCACGCATGAGCGCCCGCGAAGAGTTACAAATGCACCTCACACAAGCGCTGACGCGAACTAACGAGCCTGAGGTGCAAGCACATCTGTATGCAGCGTTGGAGACTTGCAAGGAGTTGCCGGCGACGTTAGGGGAGTGTCCCGTGTGTGAGAAAATGGGGTTGCCAGAACGAATTGAAATACACGACTGTGAGTTAGAATAGCTCCTAACCATGCCGTTCCGTATTCAAATCCCATCATGTGAGGAATTTCAATCGACCTCTCTAGTGACCAATTAGTTTATTTACTGATTGAATAACTATTGCAGAGAAACATCTTGTGGACCGTATGAACCGGAGACATTACATTGGACTCTGTGGTGGGGCGCTCGCTGGTCTTTCCGGATGTACGAGTGACGAACAGCCCGAACAGGTTACGAACACCCCGGAAACGACAAACGGTGATTCGAGCGGGAATCAAGGTAGGGCAGAGGGAACGACGGTAACGCAGACTGAGACGCCGACAGAACAGGTCGCGGAGGCGAAGATAGGCGAAGTGGTGGAAGACAATACTCTCGCGATGATCGTCAAAGGAGTTGAGAAGACCGAGAAAATCGGTAGGTTCCAGGAAGCGGACTCTGGGAAAACTTACGTTGTCGCCGATCTCGCAATCAAGAATCGCACGTCGGACGAGTTTATCGGCTTTTCGGGGCTTCTACAAACGCGGCTCAAGGATGACGAGGACTACACCTACGACCAGACGTTCGCGTCAACGGGGAAAAACCTCGATGGAGGGCAAATTGCGCCTGGAGAAGTTTCACGAGGCGACATCGTCTACGAGGTTCCAAAAGACGCCTCAGGACTCATCATGCAGTTCGATTTCCAAGCCGTTTCGCTGTTTAAATTCTCCCGTGTCGAAATTGACCTCGCTCAGTCGGCAGACAGTATCGCGGAGCTAGAGCAGAATCTACAGGTCGATATGTACGGACCCGGAGATTCCGTGAAATTCAACGAGACAGTCGTAACGGTCAACGGTATTGAGACAGAAACGAGTCTCGGTTCATTCGCAAAGGCTGACGAAGGAAACGAGTTTGTCATTATCGACATAACGACGACGAACAACACCTCGGAGGAACTCAACATCTCGACGCTCCTTCAGATGCTTCTCAAGGATGGCGAAGGATATAGTTACCCAATGAGCATCACCGCACTGTCAGCACTTGACCGTGGCTACGAGCAGGGAAGCCCACTCGCATCTGGGGAGACTCGACGTGGAAAAGTACCATATGAAGTTCCGGAAGGCAAGAGCCCACTCTACTGGGCCTTCGAGTTTAGCGTGTGGGTTGACGGGACGAAGACGTTCTGGCAAGTTCGGTAAATGATTAGAAAATAGGAAACGTTCGGTTCAAAGACAGGTACTCAATCCCCAGAGGGGTGCAGTAATCATCTTGTCCTTTCGAGCTGATGTCTGGGGATCAGATTCCCTATTGGACACTCCTATTAACGCAACGTACCGAAACTCACCGTCGCAATATTATAATTGCAAAATCGGTTCTACAACCTCTGGAGAGTCGAAGCGTTTTCGTCGAATCACCACGCGCCCGTGTGGGTATATCTGTACGATTAAGTCGATTGGACGGCCACGCACGGCATGGACATATTCAACACGGAAAAACCGATTATCGGGATGGTACACCTCCCGCCCCTCCCGGGGGCACCCGGTTTCGACGGTGACCGACACGAGATTCGCACGCGACTCCGACAGGATGCAGCAGCACTCGAGTCGGGCGGTGTCGATGGGATCATGCTCGAAAACTTCGGTGACGCCCCCTTCTACCCAGACCGTGTGCCTCGCCACGTCGTCGCTGACGTCGCGGCACTCGCTGCAACGCTTCGTGAGCACGTCTCGGTGCCGTTTGGGGTGAACATCCTCCGGAACGACGTCCAAAGTGCACTCGGCATCGCCGCTGCAACGGACGGTGCGTTCGTCCGCGTAAACGTCCACACCGGTGCCCGACTGACTGACCAGGGCCTCATCGAGGGGATGGCCCACGAAACCTTGCGACTTCGTGAGCAACTCGATGCTGATGTTGCCATTCTCGCTGATATCGACGTGAAACATTCTGCGCCACTCGCTGAACGCTCACACGATGAGGTGGTTGGCGAACTCGTCGAACGCGGCGGTGCCGACGGAATCATCGTGAGCGGGACTGGCACGGGCGAAGCGGTCGATACGACCGCGCTCGAGCAGGTGGTCGACGCTCGCGATGCTCGCGGTCTCGACGTCCCTGTGTTGATCGGAAGCGGTGTCACACCCGAGACCGCACCAGAGTTGCTCTCGGTCGCCGATGGCGCAATCGTCGGAACGGCCCTCAAGCAGGGTGGCAAGACGACGAACCCCGTCGACGAAGCGGCAGTCGAGCGTCTCGTCGAGGCCGTTCGGTAGATTCCTTTCTCCTAGCTCTGTGGGAATCTTCAGAGTTTGACACGAGTGACGTGCTGAGTTTAGAGGGTGAGTTCAGCACACACGGACTGCGATTCATTCACGTTTCGGAAACTCCGCACGGCTGTGCTTTCGATGGAAGGCTACTATGGCGGTGCTACCGGGTGGCGATGATGACACCGGCTGACTCAGTGATGATCTCGATATCGGTGAGCGTGAACCCTGCCTCAACGAGGAGATTTGCGACGGTTCCCATCGGTGGCAGCGTCTCGTACTCGCTTGGCGACTGCACCTGCCCGAAACGCATCTTATCGGCCACGACCAGACAACGCGGATTCAATGCCGCGAGCCCGTCGACAGCGGCGCGTAATTCGTCCTCGCCCCCTTCGTCGAAGGCCATGTAGAGGGCATAGCTGGCCACGATGACGTCCACCGGTTCGTCAACGTTGGGGTCACGGAACGACCCGTGGCCGAACGAGACGTTCTCGATGCCGCGTTGCTCAGCCTTTTCGCGGGCGTATCGAAGCCACTCGCCGTAGATGTCTCGTCCGAACACGTGGTCGCACTTCGACGCAAGTTCGAGAGCGACGATGCCGGTACCCGTACCGATGTCGAGCACGATGTCGTCAGACTCGATGGGCGCGTGTGCGAGGAGATACGACAGACACATCTGGTACACCTCGTCTGCCTCGCTGTCCGCATCGTAGTCCATCGGGGTGTAGCCGTGGTAGTCGCGTTCCGTGTTGGTCATCCGTAGGGCAAATAGGATGTGCTGATGGATAAGGATCTCAAGAATCATCGCTGACACATACGACCGACTCGCGCCCTGTGTTCAACACAGTCTCAACAAACTATCACCAATTGAGGATCTCAACAGACCTGCTCTCCTCTACTGACTCTCCAAGAACTCACGGACAGCGGATACAGACGGGAGATACCCACGTGCGCCCAACGCAGTACAGTTGAGTGCGGCCGTGGCTGCGGCAAAGCGTCCGGCGTCCCGTGCCGAATAGTCGTTGAGGAGCCACGTGTGAATCAGCCCCGCCGTGAATGTGTCTCCAGCCCCGGTCGTATCGTTCACGTCCACGTCGAACGCCGGAATTTCGGTCACTGTCTCGCCTTCGAGAAGGAGTGCTCTGTCCTTCCCTCGTGTGAACGCAGCACGAGTGGTATTTTGTTCGGTGAGTGTTGCAATGGCTGCTTCTGAGTCGCCACCGAAATACGAGCGTGCCGCAACCTCACCCACCACAAATAAATCGACAACAGGGAGGAGTCGGTCGATCGTTTCTGGTTTCGTTCCTCGGCCTTCGAGCTCTGGGAGTGGACCAGCGAGATCGAAGACGAGTGTCGAAATCCCACCGCGTTCGCGCGCGGTCACCAGCCTCGAGACCGCCTCATCGGGAGCGTAGGCGCTGGTGAAGACGACGTTGGCTTGGCTTGCGTACTCAATGTCCTGATCATCGAGTCGAAGGTTCGGCACGCTCTGGCCACCAGCGACAATCATTCGTTCTCCATCCGGCCCACGCAGAATCAACGTGTACGACGACTCTTCGGCCCCTGACTGAATCCGCGTGCAGTCGATATCGCGTGCCTGGAGGTCAGCTTCGATCTCGGCGGCGGTCTCTTCGCCGACGCGTGTGATGACTCCCGTGTCGTTTCCGAATTCAGCGAGTCCCGAGGCGACATTTGCAGCGACGCCTCCCACATCGGTCGTGTGTTCACGGGCGAAGGCACCGCCATCGGGTTTCGGCAAGTTCGAGAGCGAATAGCTGTGGTCGATCACGGCACTGCCGACCGTTACGACATCGAGTGACGACATTGTGTGTACTCAGCAGTCGGCCTTCTTGAACCTACAGGGGTTGGTGTGCCCTGTGTCTTTTTCGGGGGCTGTCGAATGCCGCAGTCACTGGGCGGGTGGTGAAGCCGTGGTGAACACAGGTCAGCGAAGATTTGAACACTCCCACGCTCGACGTAGCGGTATGAAAATAAGCCAAGAAGACCTCCACGGCGTGCTCATGATCTTTGGGATACTGATGCCCGGAGCGTTTATTTTCATCTTCGTTGGGAATCTGGCGGGCGCATTCCCCGAGTTTGAACTCTCAGTCTCCTTTCTCCGAGGATACCTGATTGCAGTGACGCTGTTTTGTACGGTGTTGTCGCTCCTTTGGATCGGGATCAACCACAGCTCCTCGAAATACATCAACTGAATCGAGCGGTGTGGTCGTGCGTCGGCGTGAGTGGGTCAGTGTGAGAGGGACGCCCGCTTTATTCAGCCCGCGATTTTGGCCACGGTATGGACGATGACCAGCCGCCGGTTAGACGAGACTCTTCCCTTCGAACGCCGCGTCGACGTCGACCTCCATCAGGTCGAGGAGCGTCGGCGTGATATCGTAGAGGTCCACGTCACCGCTAATCGTCGCGTCTTCGTCGTCGATGACGAGCGTCGCGTTGTCGAACGAGTGCATCCCGTTGCGTGGGCCAGTGCCGAACACGTCGTCGTGACCCTTGAAGCCGGACTTCAGGTCGAAGCCGTGGTTCGGGATGACGACGAGGTCCGGAGCGAGATGGTCTTGCGCACCGTGGAACGCTTCTTCTTTGGTGACGACGCGCTCTGCGACCTTCGTGCCGTTCGGTCCTTCGAGTGCTTCGAGTTCAGCTTTCAGCTCGTCGCGGACTTTCTCGTACTCGTCCTGGGGAACAGCCCCGCGTGGGTCACGCCCTTCGAGGTTGATGAAGAAGCGACCGGGGATGAGCGAGTACGCCTTCGAGTCGCCGCTGATGTCGGACAGGGAGTCGTGGTCCTCACTCTCGTAAGAGAGCCAGCCGTTCTGTTCGAGCCAGGTGTTGCAGTGGACCTCGTAGTCGAGCGAGGTGAACCCGTGGTCAGAGGCGACGACGAGGGTCACATCCTCGGGGAGGGAGTCGTGGAGGTCACCGATGTACTCGTCGACCGTCCGGTAGAACTCGAGGAACTCGTCGCTGTAGGTTCCATCTTCGGCGTAATCTTTGAAGAGGAAGTGGTTGACCCGGTCGGTGGTCATGAACACGCCGAAGAAGAGGTCCCAGTCGTCCTTCTCGATGTAGCGCTCGAACGCCTCGTAGCGTCGCTTGAGTGTCTGATGCGCGTTCTCGATGAATGATGACTTGTCGTCGTCGTGGCCGAGCTTGGCGTCGGCGTCGATTCGGTAGTTGTTCGCGTCGAGGTCGTCGGCGAACGACTGTGGGTGAGCGGCCTTGCCGACGCTGGGCGAGAGGAACCCAGAGACCATGCGCTGGACGTCTCGCTGTGGGGGGAACGTCACAGGGACGTTCATCACCGTTGCTTTGCGGCCGGCGTCGGTCACGCGGTCCCAGACACGCGTCGCCTTTACGTGGCTTCCCATCGGAACGTACGTGTCGTAACTGCCTGGCTCGCGGTCCTGGAAACCAAAGACACCCGTCTCACCGGGGTTGACGCCCGTCGTGAGTGCGGGCCAGCAGGCACTCGATTCTGGGGGCACGATGGAGTCGATTGGGGCGCTCGCACCCGCTGCAGCGATTTTGGTGAGGTTCGGGAAGACGTCGGGGTTGTCCTCGATGAGTGAGTACGGTACACCGTCGATGCCGAGGAAGGCGACGCGTGGATCGTCGCTCCCTCCGGTCAAGCGGTCGAAAAGTCCCATGTCGGATTGGTTAGGAGACTGGCGTATGGTCCTTTCTCTTTCTTTGTCTGGTTGTGGAAGGTGCCCTCCGGTGCTTTGCCAGAACGATAGTGCGCAGATGTCTACCGATGTCGTCCGATACGTGTATCGACCTCCCCAGAGCCACACTTCACTTTGCGTAAAACTTGATCGTGACGGGCTTCGTCGCGTACCGACCCACGACTTGGCCCAGTTCGGCGTCAGTCGGCACGTGGTTCTCGATCTCGTTCAGTTGGTAGTCGTACCAGTGGACTTCGAAGTCGAACTCGCTGTACTTCGGAGCCGTTCGAACCTCTGCATAGTCTGCATCAGTCTCGCTCTCGAGACGAATCACCGCGTCGGTGTCGCTGGTTCGGATGGGTTCGAGTTTGAACTCGGTTACGTAGTACACCTTCGCCTTGCCGACGTGTTGAGACTGGATGTAGTTGTGTTCGGCCACGACGATGTCAACGTTGTCGAGTACCGTTTGCCTCGACAGCGGCACTCGGTTCGTGATATCCTCCACTGTGGCGAACTTGTTGTCCTCACAGATAGCCCGGATAGCGACCTCGACTTTCTGTTGTTCGGGGGTGAGTGCCATGTTCGGTGGTGTACCCCTCAACCGTTATCTCTGTTGGCGCAACGTTCGAGGGTTTTCGTAGCAGTCGAACCTCACCGCAGCCGAGTGCAGACTCAACTCCTGTCTCCCAGACCGATCTGAGCAACTCCTGGTTCGGGATTATCCCAGGAGCCAATGTCTGGAGATTCGGGATCGATGTCCGCAACAAAGCGCATTGTCGTGATGTTCATGGCGAGCCCAAGCACCCCGCCGCCGATGATGCCACCTACGAGCCCTATCACTGGGACAGTAACAACGAACGCCGACGCAAACACCGAGATGAAGAGCACGAAGCCACCGTATCCAAGAAAGTATGACAGATATGGTCCGCCTCGAACGGCGAACGAGACAGACCCTCGAATTGCCTCCAGAAGGCTGGTGTCTCGGAGAACAACCAGGTACGGTGTCGCGTACAGCAGATACACTGAGATGAAAAAGAGGACGATGAAGACGCCAATGATGGCGACGAAATCTGTTGGGAGGGTGGTCGCGTTGAGCCCGATACGCAGTGCGAACGGGAGGACGACCACGAATGGGACGATCGTGAGGACGAAAAATGGCGCAAAATAGGACCGCGCACTGGCGACAAAGTCGTACTCTCCTGTCGTGAGCTGGCTTTTGATACTTCCAAAGTAGCCCGCAGCGAGTGCTGCTTTCACCAGGAGCAAGCCAATCACAGAAAGTAAGACCGCTGGACGTCTCCCTACTGGAACGCCGAGGTAGACGTTCAGTCCACTGTTGGGTGGGTTGACGAATTGCCAGACTGTTCCGACCGACATCGGGATTCCGAACGTCAATCCGATATGCAGGCCGTCGGTGGCGAGTACAGACTGAATCTTCGAAACCTCTGTACTCGCCGAATACGATGGGAACCAAGATGAGTGTGAGAGCGTCGAGCGCTCGTTCCCACCCATCTGTGAATCGTTCGTAGAACCCCGGCATTAGTTCAGCACCCGGCGATGCCGCAGACGGTTCATGCACGAGGACTGTGGGGGACTGAGTGGAGAGTCGAGAGGGCATTATTCTCGAACACTCATGTCAACGGCAAATATGGTTCTTCTTTAGTTGGGGAGTCACAGCGTGTTCGTCGAGTCAACACGTCCGTGTGATTTTGCGTCGGAGATTGGCATTACGCTGTTCGCTCGTGGGTTTTTGGTCGAAATGATGTCGTAACCCCATTCTATCTGTTCAAGTCAGTGGCCAGCCTCTTTGAAGTCTGATTGTCCAAGAGGTTGTTCACCATTTGTAACGATGGTTCTGTGCCTCGTTCGGCACGTATTTGTCACTTCGTGAGAGGGCCGACATATGGAAGGCAAACGTGTCCTCGTCACCGGCGGGGCCGGCTTTATCGGGTCAAATTTAGCGAACCATCTCGCCGAGGAGAACGACGTCGTCGCCATCGACGACCTGTATCTTGGCACGCCCGAGAATCTCGATTCGAGTGTGGAGTTCCACGACGTGAGTGTGCTTGACGACGACCTGCCCACTGAGGGTGTCGACGTAGTGTTCCACCTCGCGGCGCTGTCGTCGTACAAGATGCACGAGGAAGACCCGGCGAAGGGTGCCCGTGTGAACATCGAGGGCTTCGTGAACACGGTCGAGCAGGCACGAAACGATGGGTGTGACACAGTCGTGTACGCGACGACCTCTTCGATTTACGGGTCGCGGACCGAGCCGTCGCCGGAGAGTATGGACGTCAAAGCGCGGACGGGCTACGAGGCGTCGAAGTTGGCTCGTGAGCGCTACGCCGAGTACTTCCACCACCACTACGATATGCAGCTGGCGGGGATGCGCTTCTTCTCCGTCTATCAGGGTTTCGGTGGTGCTGAGGAACACAAAGGTGAATTTGCGAATACGGTTGCACAGTTTGCGCATCAGATTGCGAACGGCGAGTCGCCTGAGTTGTTCGGCGATGGGTCGCAGACGCGTGACTTCACGCACGTCGACGATATCGTTCGAGGCCTTGAGATGGCTGCAGACGAGCGACTGCAGGGAATCTTCAATTTAGGGACGGGTGTGAGCTACGACTTTAACGAGATGGTTGGCATGATCAATGAGGTTCTGGGTACGGATGTCGACCCGGTGTATATCGAGAACCCGTTCGAAATCTACGTGCACGACACGAAAGCGGATTACTCGAAGATGCACGAGGCAACCGGGTGGGAGCCGGAGATTACGTTTGAGAAAGGTGTGGAGAAGGTTTGTGAGCCGTATCTGGAGTAGGTGACCTCGGTGTTGTGAGAGAGTACATTTCGTATGCTTTTCTCTACGCTGTCGTTTGATTTTGATTGGTTGACTGAACACACGAAATGCACTGTGCTCGGTTCGTACTCGTGTCTCTGGTCGCTCTGTAACGAGTGAGACAGTACGTTTCGTGTGCTTTTCGTAGTATCGTCGTGCGCTTTCACCGAGGATATGAGCATGCGAACTGTACTCTCGAACCTTCGCCCTCCCCCCACCACTTCATCTGTTCTTTGACCGAGTGAGGGTTCCACTCGTTGCGTGTGGTCGGTTGGTCAAGATTAGGGAATCTACCTGCCAAGATGCTGTATTTCGCCTACAGAGTGTCTGGAAAGCTGGAAAACAAATGAAGACATGGTGTCCTGTGTATGCTGAATCCACTCCATCAGACTGTTCCTTTGAGTCTGATGGGTCTCTTGAGAACAGATGAAGTAGAGGGGCTAGTAAGTATATAAACTCCAGAAACAGATGAAACAGATGAACCGCTGGTTATAATTACTATCAGTGTATCTAACTGGTATGGTTTCATTCGAGTTTTCACAATCAAACGACATTTTCAAAAATCGGGACGTCTTGCGGGAAGATTATACCCCCGAAGAGTTGGTAGGCCGAGACGAGGAACTTGGGGAGTATCATTCTGCACTCCAACCAGTAATCAACAATGAGTTGCCCTCGAACATCTTTCTCTACGGTAAGTCTGGCGTCGGCAAGACAGCAGCAACACGATTCTTGCTCGGCCGACTCCAAGATGCTGCAAGGTCGATAACTGAATTGGACCTCCACGCCGTTCGTGTGAACTGTGACGGACTCAACACGAGCTATCAAGTTGCCGTCGCAATCATCAACCGACTTCGTGACCCCGAGAATCAGATACCAGTCACTGGTTACCCACAATCGAAGATTTACCAGTACCTCTGGGAAGAACTCGACCGATTCGGTACGATACTGATTATCCTCGACGAGGTTGACCACGTCAACGATGACTCGCTACTGTACCAGATCCCACGGGCCCGAGACAACGGGTACGTAGAGTCCGCGAAAATTGGATTGGTCGGCATTTCGAACGACCTTTCGTACCGAGAAGGACTCTCTGCCAAAGTCCAGTCGAGTCTGTGCGAAAAGGAGGTGTACTTCCCCCCATACGACGCCGGTGAGCTTCGTGAAGTGCTCGAACAGCGCACCCAAGTCGCGTTCCACGAAGATGCGCTCTCTGACGAAGTGATTCCCATGTGTGCCGCATATGGTGCGAAGGACTCTGGTGATGCACGGCAGGCGATTAACCTTCTCCTCGAAGCGGGAGATATTGCACGAAACGAGAATGCTCCACAAGTGGCGGGCGAGCATGTCGAACAGGCCAAACGAAAACTTGAGTCAGATCAGATCACGACCGGAGTTTCGAAGCTCACCGAGCACGCTCGCATCACGCTGTACGCACTGACGACCTTCGCTGCGGACGGTGAGACGCCAGTAACCTCGCCAGTCATTCGTGAGCGGTATCTCGCGCTTTGCTCTGCGAGTGGTATCGAACCACTCTCACATCGACAGATGCAGGCGCATCTCTCAGAGCTGAAGATGATGGGCGTGATTACTGGACGAGAGAAAAACCTAGGTCGAGGTGGCGGTAAGAAGGTATTGTATGGTCTCAACTACGACTTGCGTTTGATTGTGGAGACCTTAGAACAAACAATCGACGATATCGGTGTACACCGCTCTGTTCAAGCATTCGTGGAGAACCATTCGGAGACGTAGGCCATAGAACAGGTGAAGTCGTGGGGTGGGTGGCTCATATTCTGTGCCTCGAAATAACAGATGAAGTCGTGGGGGAGGGGTATGTTCCTCGCTCGTCGTCATTGGCAACCGTGGTGGACTTCTCCCTTGTCCTCACGGGTCCACAGTTACCTCGAAGAACAGATGAAGTCGCGGGGTGGGGTGGTATCACGAGCACATGAACTGTACTCATCTTCTTGATCAACGGTGGTCGCGACAGCAATCACCAACGTCGGTTAATCGCGCGTTTGTACGTCTTCTCAGCCTGCTCCGCGACGCTGTCCCAATCGTATTGCTCGGCACGCTTCGTGGGTTGGGTCGCCGGCGTCTCACCTGCAAGTGCCCGTTTTAGTGACTCCGTGACTGAATCGACGGTTGGCTCGGCGAGATACCCCGCGTCGCCGATAACCTCACTCGCGGCCGACTCGGGATGTTGTGCCCCGATGACGGTACAGTCGGCAGCCATCGCCTCGGCGTAGGTGATGCCGAAGCCTTCACGGGTCGATGGGGAGGCGAACACATCTGCTGCACGCATGTGCCCAAGCACGTCTTCGTACTCGTCGAGGAACCCGAGGAAGTCCACTCGGTCGGTGTGATTGAGGTTCTCTGCTTGGCGTTGGAGACGGTCGAACTCTGGACCATCTCCAACGATGCCGAGCGTCACGTCGTACTCGTTGGCGACCGAGTCAAAGGCGTCGAGGAGCAGTGAAACGTTCTTATCGGCGATGAGCCGCCCGGCGAAGAGCACGTCGAACGATTCTTGGTCTCGTTTTTCGGGAAGTGGGGCGTTGCGTATTTGGTCAACGTCGATACCGTTCGGAACAACTTCGATATCGTCTCTGTCCGGACCGATGTCAGCGAGGCGGTCAGCGGTGATTCCCGAGACGGCGATTGGGTTTTGGGGGACTCGAACTGTGAGGTGTTCGACGAACTTTCCGAAGGGTGCGAGTGCACCGAGGTAGTCGTTCCAGTAATCTTGCCACACCTCGTGCCACGTCGTAATGACTGGGACGTCGGTGCCGAGAGACGCGAGTTTCGACGAGAGAACTGGGAAGTAGGGGAAGACAGAGGCGACCACGAGGTCGTGGTCGTTCTTATGGAGTTGTTTGGAGAGGGGATAGGCGAGCCGAGCGGCGAAGTCGATTGCTTCAGTGATCGAGCGTCGGTCGTCACTGTAGAGGTCTGTTTCCGGGGCGACTGCGCGGAGAGTGACGCCCTCGTGTTCTATTTCGGAGGGGCCGTCCCAGAAGTGGCGGCCGTAGATTGTCACGTCGTGGCCATTGTCGGAGAGGCGGGTAGCGATTTCGTGGATGCGTTTTTCTGCGCCTCCGGTCACGTAGGGATAAACGACATTCGAGACAAAACAGACTCGCATTATGTACTTGCGGACGACCGAAAATAATATTTTTTCGGTCGGACGCGTTACTGCCCCTTACCGCTCGACTCTCGGGAACTTATAGTCGTACTCGGACACCACGTTTCGTGGGCCAAGTTGTCCGATAGAGTGGCGGGAAGAATCGTCTCGGAGGCGAATCGCTAATCCGGAGCCGTTCGTAACGTTTCGTTGCTCGACGGCGTAATTTGCATATCCCACGGATTCGAGTTCCGACTGAAGCGTCCACACAGACTCCTCGGGGAACCCGTGTGTCGTGAACGAAACCCGTGGGGCACCGCTCTCTCGAAGCGTGCAGTTTCCGTCACCCCAATATCAATGCATTAGGGCCGTCTCGTCCAGCTTGTAATTGTCTGGGACGACCTTACGATGTCTGTCTTCCTATGGTTCATACCAGCTGTCATACACCTCGCGAAAGAGGGCTGCGCACGCGACCGGATTATCCATTGGTATAGTCGTCCTTGTTAAACGCGTTCGACCGCGTCACTGAGTACGGTTGCTCTGACGAGATGAGTCCGTCAGGGAGTCGTAGCCTGACGTGTTCAACGTGCTTTTCGTTGTTGTTCGAGACTTGGAACACACACGACCCGGACTCCTTCTTGTAGAGACAGTCATCCCCAAGGAGTTCGCCAACGACGATAGAGACTTGTGCTGGCGTGAATCCGAGGTCATCAGACTCAGATGGCGAATCTCGAAGCTCAACGCTCGATTCGAGTAACCGCCGCTTGATCGCGTCAGCTGATGTCCCGTAGACAGTGGCAATCGTCTGGAGTGATTCACCTCCTCCGACGTACCGGTCAACGATGTCTTCAGTGTGGTCGTCTAGCCACACGTATCGACTCCCCGCAGGACGGGTCGATACATCGTTCTCCAGCAATCGGTTTCGGATAGTCCCCGAAGATACGTCAAATTCGTCGGCGATCGACTGCATAGATTTGTTTTCGTCCACGTACTGTCTGATGATATCGTCCACTTGCTCGTCTAACCACTCGTATCGCATACTTCGATAGAAGACAACTCACCACATGTTATTTACGAATGTATCAATACAAATATCAGTACGCACATCGTATGTAACCCGTTTTAGTGACGGCGTCAAGTAGGGGGTGGAAATGACCGATATCAAACTCAACCCGACTGACCGCGTGATTCTCCAAATGCTCCGAGAGGGGCGTTGTACACCTTCGTATATCGCCGACGAACACGACTACAGCAGACAGAACGTCACGAACCGACTCAACCGATTGGTCGAACACGGATACGTCGACAAAGTTCACACCGGGTTATACGAACTCGTCAAAGACCCCGGTCAGACTAACTAGTCTCGAATCGTGTCCTTCGGAAGAATAATATCACTTCATGAATACGTGACCGTTAGATGACCACTGACTGGGATAACATCGTCCTCTTGTCAGCCGACGCCCTTCGCGCTGACCACCTCTCCTGTCACGGATACCATCGAGAAACCTCACCCGTGTTAGACGAACTCGCAGAAGAGGGCCTGCACTTCACGAACGCCTACAGCGCGAGTTCGCACACGCGCGAAGCGGTCCCAGCATTGCTGACCGGGGAATATCCAGACACTGCGGTCGGGTCTGATTACCGCCTCGCTACGGATACGATCGCCTCGACGCTATCCGAAGAAGGGTTCGCGACCGGGGGCTTTCACTCGAATCCGTTCGTCTCTCGGGCGTACGGCTTCGACGAGGGCTTCGATAAGTTCGACGACGACCTGCACCTCGGCCAGCACAAACTGATTGCGTTGGCACAGCGTGCACTCGACAAGCTTCGAAATCGGCACTACGCTCGCGCCGAGGAGATCAACGAGCGATCGTTGGAGTGGATCGACTCCCTCGACGACGACCAACGGTTCTTCATCTGGAATCACTACATGGACACCCACGGTCCGTACGAACCTCCGGGGGAGTACGCGACACTGTATCGGGAGGATCGGGTTTCTGACCGGGAAGCGGCTTCGCTGTACCAACGCGCCATCAAGGATCCAGGGTCGATCACGGAGAACGAGCATCAATTGTTGATCGACCTGTACGATGCCGAGATTCGGTACAACGACGAGAAGATCGGAGAGTTTCTCGACGAACTTCAGGAGCGGGGCCTGCTGGAGGAGTCGCTGCTGGTCGTCACCGCCGACCACGGCGACGCCTTCGGGGAGCACGGCTACTACGAGCACCCGCGGTACCTCCACGATGAGATCACCCACGTTCCACTGTTCGTCCGCCCGGCCGGCGGTGCCGACGGTCGGGAGGTGTCGGTCCCGACGAGCACGCTCGATGTGGCCGCTACGATTGAGCGCGCGGTCGGCCGCGAGGTTCGCTCTGGGGGCGTGCCGCTGACGGAGGCACCGTCGGAGGACAGGACGGTGTTCCTGCAGGCCCGCGGGGAAGACGAGCACAGCCACCTGCGGCGCTACTCGCTGCGGACGAACGAGGGTTCGTGTTTCTGCGAGCGCGACCGGGAGACCAACGCAGTCGAATTTGTCGAGTGCTCCGACCGGTCGCTGCGGGAGCGACTGGAAGCGCACGTCGACGAGCGGACCCGCCGAGAGGGCGGCGACGGCGAGAAAGACGGCGAGGAGGTCGACGAGGAGATCGAACGGCGACTGAGCGCGCTGGGGTACAAGGAGTAGTATCGCAAACGTTGGACCCAATACTGCTTAAACCAATAAATTACATCACCAAACACTATGAGTGACGGGTCTTCTCGGCTTGGATCGCTTGCACTTTCGTCTGGAACCTTATTATTCGGAAGGATATTCGGGAAACTGGCTAATGTAGCCGGTCTCGCCTTACTTACGCGAGAATTAACCAGCAGCAATTTTGGTGTCGTTATGCTTGCCTACACTATCTCTTCAGTTATCGGCCTGATATGTGTGTGTGGCATCCCTAACGGTTTAGCTAGTTTGTTACCACGGTTAGACGGGAAAAGGAAAATCAGGGTTTTGTTATCCGGAATCTCTATCTCGATAGCTGGTGGTCTCATAGGCTCAACTTTGCTCGTTTTCTTCCGAAAAGAGATTTCGATGGTCACCAGCGAACCGCAACTAACCACTATATTAGTTCCGTTTGCAGCTTTTGGATTTCTCTTTGGGCTTTCGAAGTCTGTGACCGGGGTCCTTCGAGGTTACAAGTTGTCCACCGAGGCGACCCTTTCCAGAGATATAATTGCCGAATCGCTCTCATTAGCTTTTCTAGTATTTTGGTTTCTCTCCTGGGAGTCATTTGAGGGGGTCTATGTCTATTGGTGGTTGATTCCTATCACTTCCATTCTTGTTGGGTCAGTGCTCTTTCTCAGGAAGATAAGTGAACTTCCCTTTAGTTTTCCGCAGGTTGACGATTACAAGTATATATTGGACTTTTCTTGGCCATTGACGATCGAATCTGGCTTCGTTGTCTTGATGTCTAATATTGATGTGATACTTATCGGTGTTTTTCTGACGTCCACACCAGTAGGGATCTATAAAGCAGCCCAACCAATTGCAATGTCAATGGTAATTATACTAACTTCGTTCACCTTCTTGTATCTGCCATTGGCTTCCGAGATGTACGAGAATGGAGAGCTGAAGGAACTCAACAATCTATACAAGATATGTACAAAATGGATTATCACCTTTTCAATTCCTCTGACTACGGTTATCATTGCTTACTCTGAAACGATTCTAAGTACAGTATATCAGCAGGAGTTCGCAGCCGGTGCAACGGCGTTATCTATCTTAACAATAGGCGTTTTTTTGCGTACCTTTTTTGGACCAAACGGCGCTATGATCAAGGCGATTTCCAAAACCACTGTTGATTTATATGCCTCTGTCGCGAGTCTTCTTACGAATCTCTGTTTGAATCTGTTTCTCATTCCAAGAATTGGAATGGTTGGGGCGGCAATCGCCACTGCTACAGGGTTCACCGTCTTTAATCTCATAGAGGTAGTTGTCACATACAAGTCAGTAAAGATGCAACCCATATCTAAAGAAAACATTCAAATTATCCTCACTGTAATCATATTTGGCGGGGTAGCCCGTCAGTTCTTGGGAGACACAGTTGGATCCTTATTCCTGTTTTCTCTCTTGGTAGGGATAGTTTCTCTAATTTCATCGCTAGTAGTTGCTGACTCTACCGAAGAACGAAGGCTAACCCGTGAGTTTACTACCAAGGTATCGGAGATGTTCTAGATTAGACCAGGTAAGATGATAAGAAAAAGTAATTAATATGTTCGTCTTAGAAGAGGACGTCACTATGGACAATCCGAACGTAATCATTCTTGTGCTTGATTCGTTGAGATTTGATTACGTATCTCCAGAATCTAATAAAAGCTCAAACACGCCAAACATAGGAGATCTAATAACTGATGGAACATACATCGATAACGTTTATTCTTCCGGGTCGTGGACAGTTCCCGCACATGGGTCTCTCTTCACGGGGAAATTACCTTCTGAAACCGGGATTGGTGGTGAGAATCGCCGATTTGATGCGGAACAATCAATTGCACAAATAGCAAGCGATAACGGATACACTTCTATAGGAGCTTCAACCAACCCATGGATAACTGATGACTTTGGATTCGATCGGGGTTTTGACGTCTTTGAGCAAAGCTTTCCAGAACTACCGTTCGGAAGTGACGACCCGAGGAGCGTAATTAAAAACATTGACGGTAGAGGAAATGTCGGAGAGAAGTGGTGTGACTTCATAAAGTGGACGTTATCGTCGAACCAATTAGCTAGAGTTGGGAATTCCATTTACTCATTCCTCTCCGATGAACTACCGTACACAGAAGCCGACCAGTTCAACGAAGATGTCTTGAGTTTGGTGACAGAAGATCAATCGCCGTTTTTCTTATTTGCTAATTATATGGATGCGCATGAACCATACATGGACGAAGACGAGCTCGGTGAAAATGTTAGTTGGAATTTGGAGAGTCTCCAGTCACCACCGACTGCTGACTTGACGGAGAGTCTCCGCCAGCTGTACGCTGATGACGTCCAATTTCTAGACAGACACATTGGTGAATTCTTTGATAGGCTTAGATTGAGAGGGATGTACGATGACTCGTTAATCGTTTTACTTGGTGACCATGGCCAATCTTTGGGAGAAAATGAGTACTGGGGCCATGGGACTTTCCTGTACGAATCGCTAGTCAAGATCCCACTCGTCATCAAGCCTCCATCCGACATGTCACCTATACCTGACATACCTGCGCCCACAAGTATCACAGATTTATTTGATTTCTTATTTGAAGTCGTAAATGGAAGGTCTGACCAGATTGACTTTAATTCCATCTTTGGGAATGAATATGTAGTGACTGAATCTTACGGGCCACACGAATCGCTTTTGGTAGACGGTGTCTCAAGCGACGGTTACAGGGGACTAGCCACGGAGGATTGTTATGGAATTATCAATCTTAGTACTGCTGATGTTACGACAAATATGGTGGAAGATAGCTGTCTCCGGGAGCTTGAATCAATCATTGAATCCAAGAAGGAGTTAACCACAAAGCTAACGGACACAACCGTGACTGGTGAAGTAGATCAGGTAGTCGAGCAACGATTGGAACAGCTAGGGTACAAATGATGAATACAAGGCGGTTTTTAGTCTCAGTGCTGTGCGTTTCGTTCTTGTTTATTCTAATAGAACTTCATCGGCTAAACACTCTCGTTCCTTTGGATCCGTATTGGCGCTATCAAGGCGATATGCTGGCCGCATACGTGATCAACACAGGGCATCTCTCTACAGGTGGTGAGTTTGCAGAACATTCTCTTCTGACAGGGTGGGTCAATTCGTTCTATGACGATTTTGGAAGTCCAGTCATCGTCGCAGTGTTGTCTATAGTTACTGGTAAAGATACTCTCTATATTGAGACATTGCCAATATATGCACCAGCAATGATTCTAGTACAGAGTGTCCTTGCGACAACGATAGTTGGTAAAAGGGACGTTTTCCCGGTTGCTCTAGCTGGGGCCACCTTCTACAAATTCCTCGCCCCTCATACCTTTAGTAATGCTCATAGGGGCGGATTTGCGTGGACGATGCTGCTGTTAACTTTGCTTGCAGTGGTATTGGCGAAACGCCAACCAAGCCGATCTACTGTCCTATTATTGCTTTTTGCTGCTGTACTTCCAATGGCAGCTCATACACTTCCCGTTGCAGCTCTACTACTTCTATTTATACTGTTTCTGTTGAACGAGGTTCTTGGAAGACAAATGTTTGGCTACAAGCGGGCCGCGCTGGTCGCAATTGTAATTTTAGCTTACAATCTATTCGTATCTACTTGGGTTGGCAGAGTTGTATTCAAATTCACCGTGGCCACATCTAGTGTGTCTGAACCAATTACTCTGTCTACGTTAGTACAATCGGTTACTCGATCCGCAGCCGTTCATTCTTCCCTGTTTCCGTATCTAATCGATGGTGCACCACCAGAGTTCCAGATGATAGTAATTATTTCCGTAGCTACCGCAGCAGCGATAACTGTCATTGTTGTCTTGTATCGCCTCAGACAGCTACTCAAATCGAGATCGATTGAGGATATACAAACCTTCGACATAGTCATTGGTGCGGTTGGTATTCAGGCTATAGCGTACATTAGTATCATTCCGTTTTTCGCCCCCAGTGGGGGAATAAATCCCCCTCTGCTTGGACTGATGTTCTTCCCGATATTCTTGGGAAAGTTCTCGGATATAACTAGAAGAATTAATCTACCTGCTGTCCAGCGCCAAACTTGGGTATCGATTGGACTAATTATACTCATTCTCATTCCAGGTGCTATCGCATCCGTTGCAAATCCGATGACTGTAGGAAAGGTGAACTCGTTTACTGAAGATGAATATCAGACTCTTGAATGGGTTAGTAAACACGACTCAAATAGGCTTGTAACTGATTTTGACACGGCTAGTACCTACTATGCAATTGGTGGTCGTTCGTCGACCTATCTCCCACCGCCTGGTGAGCCTGCGTACGCAACAGAGGAGGCGACAAGCCGAATCATACAAATCCATTACACCAATCCAGGTCTCGCGTGTACTAAAGGTGGTACCTACCTAGTAACTGAACGGATGACGGACGTCGGATTAATACATTTAGGATCACTCGTCACGAAACCAAATACTAATATTAGGTCAACTGTCCGGGGAAGCCCTAAATTTAATCTAGTATTTGAAACAAAGGACAGTTTCGTAGCTACTTGCGATTAACTATCTAACCTAGGTAACCAAGTTCTTTCAACCGTTCCTCAGTGTTTTCATTGATTTCTATATTTTCGTCACTATGACTAAGAGAGACTGAATTGTTGATCGTTGTAAGATATTCTTCACGATTCTCCTCACATAAGTCATTGAGAGGCTGTTCTCTTCCATTCTCGACATTGAAAATTTCACGGTTATCCCTGCTATCGATCACCATTTTCGTTCGATACTTGATTAACGAAGCCAACCACTTAGAGTTAGAATTGTTATTGAAATCAACGGGATCCCCCGGTGAGGTCGAATGAGCAATAATTTCTCTGTCCTCTTTGATTGAGTCCTGTAATATATTTTGACCGTGGAAATTCCTTGAGGTCAATTCTGTCCCAGCTTCAGATAGTATTGTTGGCGCAAGATCAAGTAGACTCACTGGAGCAGATATCTCTTTTTCGTCTTGCACAGGTACATCACCTGCAAACACGAGTGGAATACGTAACATTTCCTCGTACAGTGTCATTTCCCTCGGGATCGAGGGGCGACCGGCATGTCCAAAGCATCCGTGATCCCAAAGTTCTTCTCCGTGATCAGAGGAACAGATGAAAAGTGTACTATCAAGGTCGATTTCGTCCACTAATTTAGATATGTTCTCGTCCGCCTGTAGGATACTAGCATCGTAAGCATCACGTAGGTATTGTTGTTGCTCTTTGTCGAGTTCCCAAACGAAGTTACCTTTCCGGGTATGCGTCATAGCCCGTGTGAGGAGACGCGCGTATCGATTTTCATTGAAAGAGAACTCTGATACCTGTTCGAAGTGTTCTTCTGCAAAGTTATACGGATAATGTGTATCCATAAAGTGTATCCAAATGAAAAACGGTTCTTCAACAGCCGACATCCAATCAATCGCTTCTTCAACTAGTTTTTGGTCTTCGACGTGAGGCTGCAGGACTCCAGCGAAGCGATGGTAACTGTCCTTCAGCATCACCCCGATCTTACCGGAGACACCCCCAGAATCAAGAAACTTCTTCCCTTTATCGAATATCTCGCTGGCTATTCTGGAGGATTCAGAGCTATCATCGGATATATTTGAAAAGTCAATGTGAGTGCCGAAATCACTATGGTAATTAAATCTCGGGATTTGGATGTTAGAATTAACAAAACAGGTTTGATACCCACTTTCTTGAAGATATTTTGGGATGGTATCCTTCTCCTGCAAAGCAAGAACACCGTCTGAAAGCGGGAGTAGTCCGGTAAGTGCGGAGGGCATTGAATGTGGAGTACACGGTGCATTAGATCTAGCGTTGAGGAAATTCACTTGGGCAAGCTGCTCGAGTGTAGGAGTAGTGTTTTTAGAGTATCCACCTACAGTCGTGTGGTCGGCTCTTACCGAATCCAAAGTGACGACAACTACGTTATCCGCCATGGTGTTTGAGAGATAATCAAATGCAATAACTTTACTGACTCGTTGACTAATTCTTGATTGAGGTAGATGCTATGAATGAACCCGTCTCCGTTATTTTGGTAAATTACAATACGAGCAATTACACTAACAGCTGTATTGAGTCACTGTTAGATTCGGACTATAAGAACCTAGAGATAATAGTTGTAGACAACAATTCCGATTCAAGCGATATACAACAGTTAGAAGAATTTGACAAGACGGAATTCTATTATCTGGAGGAGAACATTGGATTTGCAGGGGCATGTAATTACGGTGCACAGAAGTCGATTGGTGAATTCATTTTCTTCCTTAACAACGATACTGAACTTGAATCCGACACAATATCATTATTAGTGGAGAAGGTTCGGAATCCTGAGGTCGGTGCAGTAACTCCTCAAGTTAGGTTTCACCACAATCAATCTGTAATCGACCGAGACGTAGGTTATTTCGATACGTTAGCGTATGGGTGGCATCCGCGGCAACAAATGGGTGCAGATGAGTTGAAGTCGTCGGAAGAGGTGATTGAGTCCCCTTGGATCTCCGGCTGTGCATTTATGACGACAAAAGATGTTCTCAAAACAGTCGGCTACTTTGACGAAGATTTCTTTATGTACTGTGAAGATCTGGAACTCTCTATTCGCATCAGAAAACGGGGATACCGTCTCCAAGTTGTAAACGATGCTATCGTGTACCACAAATACTCTGCTTCATCAAAGGACGATGTTGAAATTGATCGGAGTTCCTTCCAAATCAAACATCAATCAAAAAACCGAATGAAGATAATATTTAAACACTATCCCCACAAGCACATAGTTGCTTATTTTCCGCATTTGGTTCTTAGTAATGCGTACTGGTGTCTGGTATTGGCGAGCGACGATGGAATATCAAGTGCCGCAACACAGGTCAAAGAATTAATTAAATATTCGTTATTAGGTGTAGTAGACCGGGGAGACCATGGTAGTAATGCCAACTGGATAGAAATGATGACTAAAAATGGTTTTCGAGATTACCTCAACATCGCGTTGAACCGGTCTGAAACGTATAACGAAAACCAATTCTAAGAAGCATCACTACTAAGTAACGTAGAAATAACACTTTCTGGTTGAATCACACCCCACATATTAATACGCCAATTCCACCAACTAAATGACAATGATACACGGAGTTGAAATCAAAAATCTCCAGGTAAATGCCGACGAGCGCGGCCACCTCGTTGAAGTATTCCGCGAAGATTGGGACGAGTACGACATTGACCCCGCCATGTCCTACTACTCGATGACCTACCCAGGTGTCGTCAGAGCCTGGCACCGACACCTCGAAGGCCAAATCGACCACTTCGTCTGCCCGAAGGGTCGTATCAAAGTCGGCGTTTACGACGACAGGGAGGACTCCCCAACCCAAGGCGAGCTTGACACGTTCATCATCGGCGAGCACAACCAGAAAGTCATCCGCATTCCGGGCGACTGCTGGCACGGGTTCAAAGCCATCGGCGACGAGCCGGCGTTCCTCATCAACTACCCGACGAACCTCTACGACTACGAGGACCCCGACGAAGAGCGAATTCCGTACGACGACGATAGAATTCCGTACGACTGGAACGCCGAAATCCACGGCTGAAACCCCGCAGGCGTCTATCGCGGAGTCACAAACATATTTAACATATTATTGGAAAGTCACATCTGTCGATGAAAGGCGTCTTACTCTCGGGGGGGACTGGGTCTCGACTTCGGCCCATTACCCACACCGGACCGAAGCAACTCGTCCCAGTAGCGAACAAACCAGTCCTTGAGTACGCGATCGAGGACCTCAAAGAAGCGGGCATCACCGAGATTGGAGTCATCCTCGGACACAAAGGCCGCGAAGAGATCCAAGACCTCCTTGGCGACGGCTCTGAGTACGGAGTCGAGATTACGTACATCGTCCAGGGGAACCCACTCGGCCTCGCACACGCGGCAGGGTGTGCGAAAGACTTCGTCGGTGACGACGACTTTGTGATGTACCTCGGCGACAACATCCTCAAACAGGGTGTCGTCGATCTCGTCGAAAGCTTCGAATCGGGGGACTACGGAGCAGGTATCGCACTCCAAGAGGTAGACAACCCACAGCAGTTCGGCATCGCAGATGTCGACGCTGAGGGCAACGTCACCCAACTCATCGAGAAACCTGATGAGCCGCCGACGAACCTTGCGCTCATCGGGATGTACGTCTTCTCTTCTGCAGTCTTCGATGCAATCGAACGACTTGAACCCTCCTGGCGTGGTGAACTCGAAATCACAGACGCGATTCAATCACTCCTCGAAGACGGGTACGCGATCGACTCCCACGTCGTCGAAGGCTGGTGGAAAGACACTGGGAAACCAGAGGACATCCTCGAAGCGAATCAACTCGTCCTCGAAGACAAGTCACTCCGAAAGAGCGGAACGGTCGAATCTGACGCAACCGTTGACGGTCGCGTCGAACTCCACGAGACGGCGACCATCGAAGACGGTGCCGTCGTCCGTGGCCCGGTTTCGATCGACGAAGGCTCGGTCATCAAGTCCGGAACCTACGTGGGGCCGTACACGTCGGTCGGTGCCAACTCGACACTCGATGGAGTGCACATCGAGAATTCAGTCGTCATCGGTAACTCGACGATCGAGACGTCCGGTCGAATCGTCGACAGCCTCCTCGGCAAAGGTGCGAACGTCGGCAGTGCAGACGAGTTCCTCCCTGAAGGCCGAAGACTCGTGGTCGGCGAGAACTCTCAACTGAAACTCTAACAATGCAAATCATCACTCAAGCGTGCACGAAGTGCGGTACCATCGTCTCTGCGAACGAACTCGAATCGAATCGCGTGATGAAGTGCCCTGGACTGGGCTGCCAGAACGTCCTTCGGTTCGACGACCTCGCCGCAGACGAACGTGAACACTTCCTCGAAAACAGAGACCGTTACAACATATAGTCGCTGAACGCGCCCTCGATTTCCTCGAGGTCGTCTCTGAGCGTTGGCTGTGGTCGCCCGAGCTCAGCTTCGATTTTCGAGACATCCAAGGACGAATTCTGTGGTCGTGCAGCGTCACGATTGAGGTCGGACATCGAGGACTGGGCAATGAGCGATTCGTCGGAGCCAATCAGTTCACAAATCTGCTCTCCAAATTCGTACGGAGTGACGGCCGACTGACTTGCCACGTGGAAGGTTCCACTATCATTCGCTTCGAGGAGGTCGAGCGTCGCCTCTGCAACGTGGCCTGCTCGACTAGGTGTGAAGCACTGATCTGTGAACAGAGGGACTTCATCACCAGAACTGAGCGTCGAAGCGACCCACTGTGGGAACCCAGTGATACTTTTCGTGTCCCCTCGAGCTCCGTAGACGAACGATAGTCTGAGAATCAACGACTCAGAGTCCGCATCTCGAACAGACTTCTCACCAGCAAGCTTCGAAGCACCGTACTCCTGGACTGGATCGGTGTCTGTATCTTCTGCGTAGTGTTCGTCTGTATCTCCTGCGAAGACGTAATCAGTAGAGAAGTGAACGAAGTCGATATTTCGCGTAGTGCAGACTTCTGCGATCTCCCCTGGTGCGACACCGTTCACCTGTGCTGCAAGCTCTGGGTTCGTCTCGCAACCATCGACGTCAGTGTATGCAGCACAGTTAATCACAGTATCCACATCGTGCTCATCCACGAGTGCTGCGACACGTTCGGTGTCCGTGATATCTAATTCGTGAAGTGGAATCTCGAATTCCGGGGGTTCCGAATGATATCCTCCAACGACGTCAGCACCGCGTTCTTTGAGCGTCTTAACGACGACGCTCCCAAGTAACCCGTTCGCCCCAATAACGAGAGTACGCATGCAACCTTCGTGTCGATGAAAATGTAAATATATGCCGCCTCGAACATTGCACTATGGATATTCTCGTTACTGGTGGCGCTGGCTTCATCGGTTCCAATTTCGTTCGGTTCCTTCTCAACGAACGCAACGATTCTGTCACCACGCTCGACGCGCTCACGTACGCCGGGTCGCGTGACAATCTCGACGGTGTTCTCGACAATCCAAACCACGAGTTTGTGGAGGGTGATATTCGAGACCGTGAACTCGTCAACGAACTCGTGGCAGACGTAGACGTAGTAGTAAACTTTGCTGCAGAATCCCACGTCGACCGCTCCATCAATGGTGCAGAACCGTTCGTGTCGACGAACGTCCAAGGGACACAGACGCTCCTCGACGCTTCGCTCGAAGCCGACATCGACCGCTTCCTCCAGATTTCGACCGACGAGGTCTACGGTGAGATTCACGAGGGCTTGTTCACCGAAGACGACCCACTCAATCCGCGGAACCCCTACTCGGCGACGAAGGCCGGTGCGGATTTGCTCGTCCAGAGCTACCGGGAGACACACGATCTTCCTGTGCTCATTACGCGTACCTGCAACAATTTCGGACCCCGTCAACATCCAGAGAAACTCATTCCGAAGTTCATCAAGCGCGCTGCTGAAGGCGAGACCCTCCCAGTGTACGGTGATGGGTCGAACGTCCGAGAGTGGATTTACGTCGAGGACAACTGCACCGCACTCGACACAGTTCTCCGAGAGGGTGAAATCGGTGAAGTGTACAACATCGGGAGCGGCGTCGAACTCTCGAACCTCGAGACCACTGAAAAGATTCTGGAAGCTGTCGGCGGTTCATCCGACCAGATTGAGTTCGTCGAAGACCGTGCAGGACACGACCAGCGATACGCGATTGATGCGACAAAAACGAAGGAACTCGGCTGGGAGCCAGAGTGGAGCTTCGAGGATGGCCTAGAAGCGTGTGTCGACTACTATCTCGAAACGGATCAGTAGATGTCTGAAGAGATTTTAGAGGAGAGCAAGCCCATACCAGACGATGAGTGGGAGTCCATTGTCCGAAATGTGCCACTGGTCTCGGTTGATTTGGTTGTTCGACACAACGGTGGGGTTGTACTCGGACTCCGCGAGAACGAACCTGCACGGGGTGAGTGGTTTGTCCCCGGTGGGACAGTGATGAAGAACGAGACACTTACTGACGCAGTCCACCGAGTTGCTCGAGAAGAATTAGGAAGTGACGTAACAATCGAAGAGCGACTGGGGACGTTCGAACACTTCTACGACACCTCCGAAATCGAGGGAGTCGACTCGAAGCACTACCTTGCAACCGCGTTCGTCGTTACTCTCGATGCAGACGAACTTCGACCAGATGCACAGCACAGTCAGTTGAAAGTGTTTGAACCACCGTACGACGATGTCCACCCGTACGTCGAGCGGTATCTCACAAAACTAGACTGAAAACACGTCGAGATTCTATTTTCTTCACCTGCAGACCGAAAGCGCCAGCGAGCGGCTTAGTTGTTGAGCGAACCCAACAGGAACGACCCAAACATAACCTGCAATCCCAGCACCACAGCCACAGTCGCAACCACGTCAGCAACCGCAATCGGAAGCGCACTGAAGCCACTCGTCACCCACGTGTAAGCCAGGAACCCACCATAGGCAAGTCCACCGAGCAACACCGCAGCACCAATCGTTGCGCCACGTTCTAACGACAACCGCTTCGTGAACCACGTCGTGAACGGGTCACTCGACCCACGGACAGGGTCGGACGAAACCGTCGCAAACGCACCGAACATCATCAGTTGGAACCCAGCGAGCGTCAGCAGACCCCCACCGATACCGGTGTGAATCCCGAAGGTCGCTCCACCAAGCTCGACGCCAGTCCACGCCAACAACAGCGCCAACAGACCAACCACTGACAGCCCGAACCCTGGCGCAGAGAACAGGTATCCAGGCGCATTGACGAGCATGAACCGAACGTGCCGCCAGCCGTCGGGGAAGCTCTCCAGATTTGCCTCACCCTCGCGTGGGTGGTACGTAATCGGCTTCTCGGAGATCTCCAAGTCCTTCGCACCGGCTTCCATGATCATCTCCGAAGCGAACTCCATGCCGGTCGAGTCGCACTCCATCGTCTCCCAGGCGTCGCGGGTGAACACACGCATCCCGGAGTGAGCGTCACTCACACCGGCTCCGTAGAACACGTTCAGGAACTTCGTCAGAAGCGGGTTCCCAACGTGCTCGTGAAGCGGCGGCATCGAGCCAGGGAGAATCTCGCCCTCCAGGCGGGAACCCATGGCCATGTCCGCCTCACCGGACTGCACGAGCTCGAGCAACTTCGGGAGTTCTTCGAAGTCGTAGGTCGTGTCGGCGTCACCCATCGCGATGTAGTCACCACGGGTGCGCTCGAACGCGTAGAGGTAGGCGTAACCGTACCCCTTCTTGTCGGGCTCGATGACGATGGCTCCCATCTCCTGGGCGATTTCAGGTGTTCGGTCGGTCGAACTGTCGGCGACGACGATTTCGCCGTACACTTGGAGTTCTTCGAGCGCGTTTTTTATGCGGTCGATACACTCGGCGATGCCTCCCTCTTCGTTGAGGGTCGGCATGACGACCGAGAGGGTCGGTGTGATGTCACTGTGCCTCGAGAGGAGAAGCTCGTCACCGCTTTTGTGGACGTCCGCTGCGGACTGTCCGTTGTGGGCCCCCCCAGATTGGATTTCTCCGTCGGAAACTGATTGCAGACTCATATGCTGGTTCTCGTCGCTTTGCCACTGCTGTGTGACTCTTCACACTGAGCGAGAGCCCACAGACTGGGCTGGCGCGTATTATGGAGTACAAGAAAGTACTGGCTTAAAGAGTTTATCTTCTAAGAAGTCTATATTTCTGATAGGTGTTGGGTACAATACATATTGTTCTATGATGCGTTTCCCAGATGCGGTCGACAGAACCCGAGTCCGACGAAGTGGCGCCGACGGCCGCCACGAACGGACGATAACCTCGACCCTGAGTAGGGAGGCGACGTAAAGGTATAACAACGATATGGGCGTTTTACCTCTGACGATTTCACCACTTCGCCTCGGGGGCGCCGCCGTCGATACCCTGGACCCACAGAGTGGGACCTTACTCTGCTCTCGTCTCGATTGCCGACGCGAAGTCCAAACACGCTCGCTTGAACGCCTCCCGAGCGTCATCGTCAACCAACGCCCCCACGGGGAACTTCGTCTCACCATCGACCGGATCGACGCTCGCTGCATCGATCGCAGCGAGGTCTGCATACCATCCCTCAAGCACACGTCGGTCCCACGTCGCTTCGCCCTTATTGTGCATATGTGCGGGTTGCCAGAAGCTAATCTCGCCTTTCGCGTTCACGGTGAACATCCCGTTACTGCCGCCAATTACCTCCCATCGAGCAGTCACACTCACGTTCGCGCTTCCGCCGAAGTCGTACGAGTCGGCTTCGTCCTGGATGAACTCGTAGAGGTCACGAATCGCAGCAGCTTCTCCACGAGAGAGCGTCCCCTCGCGTTCTTTCGCCGCAACGTCCGCCAATAGGTCGTCTTCGTCGTGCGTCGGTCTCGTCGTCGAGGACTTCGCACTCCGAGCATCTTCTGTCTGCCCGTACAACCGCGGGACGAACGCGGTCTTCGACTCGCCCGCGTACTGCTTGACTTCGACACCGAACACCTCGACCGACGAGAACTCTTCGTTGAGGAACTCGATGACACGCTTCAACTCGCTCGGGAGATCGTCAGCGACGAACAGCAAACGAACCTGTCTCGAACGGAGGTTCTTCTCGACGAGCTCCCACACGTCACCTGTGTCGTCTTCGCCGACGACTGCAGTGAGCACCTGTTCGGGAGAACGGCCGTGTTCTTCACACGTCTCGGTAAACTGCTCTCGGAGGTACGCACCATCCCAGTACAGACACGCGTGCGAGATGTAGTCGAGCAGTTGGCCGACGACCTCTCGGCGGATACGGGTATCTTCTGCCCGCTTGACTTCGACGACAGTCGGGACACCATCTTGGTCGATGAACAGGTGGTCGGCAGACCATCGCTCGCCGCCTCCTTTGGCATCAGGAACACTCAGCTCTCGACCGATGAGTGCCCACTGCTTCGGTTCCTGACCGTTCATCTGGTCGCCAGCGAGCAACCGCGGATACTCGACGAGACTCTTCTGGAGGACGGATTCGTACTCGTAGGGCTGTTCGGTCATTTCGATGAGCGTTCCGTCTTCTTCGAGTAAGATTCCACCATCCATCGTATCTGTCTACTCAGATTGAAGGCAACGTGATAAGTTCTGGTACAGTATTGCGTTTTTGACGAGCAGAGTCGCCTAATTCCACAATTCCCGATGTTGTGAGTGAGAGTCGATACGTCCGGACGTCCTGACGACAATGTATACGAGGAGAACAGTGACTTCTGAGATGATCTTACGCCAGATGCTGCTGGTCCACTCATCAACATCCGTCACTGTCCGAGGTCTTCACCCCGCTGTTACTCGGCGCGTGCGTATGCCTGGAGGTCAGCATCAAGTTCGTCTTCGTCGACGCCGAGAACGTGTGCTAGTATCGACGTCGAATAGTCATGTGCTGCCAAATATGCCCCAATAGCGGATGTGCCGCACTCGACGACAGCGATTGGAACGCCCGCTTCCAGACTCGGCTTCCGAATGTTGCTGTACGAGAGTTGCACCGAGTTCGTAGATGCAACCTCGTCACGGAGGGCGCCCCACAGCCGGCCTCGTTCGAGCGGGTCTCGTGATGGCGGATCGTCGCTGTCGACGTTGGGGTCAGCAAACTTGACGACGCCGGGTGGAATGCGTGTCCGAGATACCCCGGTCCGTGACAGGGGAACGAGCGAACGGGTATACTCCCGCTTTGTCGTATGCACACCTTCGGACCGATTGAGCATGTGCGTGTCGACAATCTCTGCGACCGCTTCGACCGAGATGACGTCTGCGACGGCGTCGTCATCAACAGCCTTCTCTGAGTTACGCAGTGATTGTGGTTCAGCTGTCTCGTCGAGATGGTCGAGTGCGGCGGAAACGTGGGCGTTTCGTGGGACATAGTACGCATGCGCAGAGCCCGACGGTTCGTACCGGCCAGTGGTGGTGACTGCAACGAGCGTACCGTCTTCGAATTCGCGGTCGATTTCAAGCGTTCGCATTAGTGGCTCACCTCCTTGAACTCAGTATACGCTCCGTTAAGCACGGTCAGCATGGTGCCGTCGCGAACGAGGAAGACAACATCTAACTCGTCGTGATAACGGGCCTCGGCGTACTCGTACCCCGCAACGTCGATTGGCGAAGCGTCTCCCCAGGCGACAAGCGGTGATGAAAACGGGTCGCCACTACGTTGGACGAACCGAAAGTCAGCGTGGTGGGTCACCCACGGTGTTTGTGTTTGTGTGGTTGGCGCTTCAGTAGGTGGCTGTGCAGACGGCGTCGTGGATGTGTGTGAAACGGACATGGCTATCGCTACGCGAGTGTGGTATTGCTGTGGACGCAGACGCGAACGGGCGGTCGTCCAGGGTCTGTTCGTTCTGTACTCGATACGAGGACTGATACCCACTTAATTGTTTGGGAGAATTATGGGGTTTGAGGGGGTTAAGAGTCCAGAAAACGGCGTTTCAGGTATCTAAATTTCTGGTCTGATGTTATTGTATATTGGCGCGAGAGGGCGTCAAACTCCAGTTCCAAAATTGCTCATTCGCAGGGGGATTCCGTTATATAATTGTATCGGCGTTTCATGTGGCGGTTTTGACCAACTTTGACACACTGCTGTGCGCGCGCCCTCATCGGTGTCAGCACGGGCGATGTTGTTTGGGCCCTCTTTACCGGTTCTTTGTACGGCCATCGTTGGTTCATCTTTTTTGTGTTTTACCCACCGAGGTAGTCACTCACAGGCATAAGGCAACCAGACTAGCTCCCCCAACAGAATCAACTCACCTGAGCTTGCGATCCCGGGAATAAGATTGGCTGCCTTCTTGTTGAGGCGTCAACGACACTCACTGTTTACTTCTATTTCGCCGTCTGAAGAGGAAGTCGGACATATGTTTGACAACTGTTGATGAACGTTCGCGTCTCTCCTGAAACAAGGCCCCTCTACGAGAGCGAGATTTCTATCAACTTGATTAGGACCTCGTTGTAGACCTACTACTCCACCGCCTCCCCAACCCGAACCCATGCCATCACCGCCACACCCACCAACGCCACCAACGGAATCACCAACAACTGCATCGCCAACGCGATACCCGAATCGGAGATGACGAACCCAAGCGCGGCGGGAACCCCTGCAATCCCCACTGCAGACACCACCAACGCGAAACTGTTGATTGGGGCACTGTGCTCGGGAGCGGCCTCGGTCGAGTAGGCTAACAGCGTCGGATACTGCCCCGACAGCGAGAACCCAATCCCAAAGAGTCCCACGAGCACACCGAGTCCGGACGCGACGAAGAACGTGTAGATGACCGACAGCAGGCAAACCACGGCGAGGCCGAGCATCAACTGAACCGACCCAACTCGCGTGGAGAGTTTCCCGGCGACGAACCGCCCGGGGATGTAGGCCACCAACAACACACTCAACGAGGGCGTCACCAGCGCGGCTGGCACACGCCCCGCAGCAAACGTCGTCAACCACGTGAACAACGCACCCTCGACGCCGGTCGACAGGAAGATTCCTGCGGCCATGACGAGCACTTCTGGACGCCGACCAACACGTCGAATCTCAGAAACCGTGAGGACGTCGTCGCCGTCGCCGTCGAGACGAGGTGCGGGAAGCCACCACACGAGGAGTGCGAGCGGGAGGAACGCCACTCCGAGCGTGTAGTAAGCGAGTCGCCAGTCGCCGACCCAGAGCGCCGCCGTAACCACGAGCGGGCCAATCGTCGCTCCAACGGCCCACATCGCGTCGTAGTAACTGAACCACTTGCCACGGTCACTCGGATGTAAGTGACTCAACAGCGGGCGGTCGGTCCCTCGACCGATCCCACCGAACGACCCGCGTGCGAGGAGTGCGACGAGAAAGAAGGCGAACGAGGGGGTAAAGCCAATCAGGAAGACACTGACACCGGTCCCGACAATCCCCACGAGGAAGACCCGGCGAGTGTTCACCCGGCCGGCGATTGCGCCGACGAGTGCGACGAGAACGAGAAAGCCAATCGTCCCTGCGGGCGCGACGAGACCGAGTTGCCAGTCGGGTGTCCCGAACGTCTCTCGAAGCACAGGCACGACCGACCCCCGCATCTGGAGGCTCGCCCCCTCGAGCGCGACGTACGCGAAGATGACGAGGGTCCACCAGCGTCGCGTGTCGGACGCGGGGGCGGCAGTCGTGTCGTGGGCGTGTTCCATTGGTGGTGTGCTTTACCGCCCGACTGAAAGAGGTTCTCGAATCGGCATTCGCTCGTCGGACTCCAACAGTCACGAGCGACAAGGGATTCGTCGGTGAGAAATCCGCTGAGCAGTGGGTGTCGTGGGAAGCGTTCGACATGCTCCGACAGCGTGAAACAAGTCCAGAAGCGCACACACCCAAGATAGACTAGTCTAGTGTGATTCCAGAGTGATGGTTCGTACCCACAGCGAGTTAATCTGCGCTCGAGTGGATACGGACAGTCGTGGTGTCCAGGTCTGGGTGGCCTGTGAGTCGACGCAGCGTGGCTTCCATCGTTTCACCGTCGCGGTTGTGCGACTTGATGAACGCGTGGAACGATTCTGACACCCGGATTGATTTGCTCATTACCCAGTGATTGTCATGTGTTAGCATAAAACTCGTTATCAGACAGAATCGACGACAATCACGAACAGCAGAACGAGCTGATGCAAGAACCGCTCAACGCAACTCGTGATGTGGGGTCGTGTACAACTGCACGTACTCGTTCACGAGGTCGTCTACGCGCTCGCCGTCGACGTTGAACAGCTCTTCAGTCCTCTCGATTGGTTCTGTCGGATAGACGTGCCGTACACTCCCGTACCCGTAGTAGACCTCGACCGGAATCGCAAACCGAACGAGCACCCACTCACTGGGTTGTTCACAGATGTTGTCCGGAACGATGTCCCCTGCGCTGTAACGTGTCTTGCCCATTGTCGTCGAACTCCCTCGTGGAATGTGCTTCAACAGTATCCCCCCCTTACTTGAGATACTGCGTAACCAATTCGACTACGTCTTTAGCTACCACTGACATAATAATTACTCAACCCACAATCAATTACTCACCGAGTCCAGCGGAGACTACCGAACGAGGCAGTGACAGTGCGAAATTTCGCAGACCGCAACCAGTCAGGCTTCAATCAAAATAACCGAACTCCACGACAAATCACGTGACCTGACGGCGAATCGCTCCGTGAGCGTCGAGCTATAATATCCATATGCTCGTTATACCTCTGTTCGACTGGGTCAAAGACCACAACTCAGGAACGCAGCGTTCCAATACCGTTTGGTTCGACGAGTCGTGTTAGTCAGCAACCGTCCAGACGGCGACCTCGATTATCTCTCGGACCGTCACTCCAACGGCGAATACGTACACTGTCTCGATCGGGAGCCCAAGATAGGTAATTCCCGCAACTGCGAGTGACATGAGGACCGCCATGCCAACCCACGCAAACGAAACTTTCCGCTCTGTGACCGACTGCGTGCCCAGCCCAACCATAGACGACCATTCGCGTGGCTTCACTTAAAATATAATTCTGGTGACGAATGTGCGTGTTCGTTCACGTTACACGCTGAAACTCTCGAACGGAAATCCGCAGACACGTCTCCCCCGAAAAATCGACGGACTGCATGGTGAATCACCCAGAAACCAATACCCCGAAAATCCTGATATTCAAAAGTATTATGACGATTCTATTTGTTGATAGACACATGAGTCGACGCCGTAGGCTGAACTCGAAAGGGTTGAGTCTCACATTTTCTCTCATCGTGGTTCTCTCGATGCTCGCAGGTCCGGTGTCTGCGGGTCTCGGGACGACCGCCGATGGGTCTCACCTCACCGATGGTCCGCCCGCACACAACCTCGACACCGTTCCGGACGACGAACTCACAAGCGCTACTGAGAACGTCAGCGTCTGGGATGGTTCGGTGCTGTCGCTTCGACCGAACAAAACAGACCCTGACTTCGACGCGGCAACTGCATACGAAGTGAAGACAGGCAATTCGTTCGTCAAGGACGGCACCACCCTGAAGTCTCTCAATAAGAACCCGATGTACGTCTACACGAAGGACAAACGGGTTCCCTTCACGCTCGACGGCCTCTCGAACGACAAACTCATCGAAGGCAAGACAGTCCAGTTCGTCGCCGCGAAGTTAGAAGCCGGCGCAACGCCCCCGACGTCGATGTCTGACGCCGCGGAGAACTTCATCGACAACGACAACGTCACCTCGTCAGTCATCTCCGAAACAACCGGAACGAGCGAAACTAACGAGTTCTCGTTCACTCCTGATGAGTCTGGCCTGTGGATGGTCGCTGTTGTCGTTGTCGACGATGGCGAGGAAGGACTCTCTGACAGGGACAACGACGGCAATCTCGAGACGAACGGGAACGTCACCGTTGTCGGTGTCGACGGCCTCGCAGTCCACGAGCAGAAGTCGCACATTGTGACCGACCCGCTCGTGGGGCAGGGAGAACGAACCACCATCGACGTGGATGCGTACGGTCTGTCGGGTGAGGTCATCCACACGATTGCAATCTTCAACGAGACGGACCTCAACCAGTACGAACAGACGATTAACGCAACTGACCGAGACAACATCACGGTCGAAACCCAAATCGCCGAAGTCAACGGCTCGGCAAACCTGACTTCGGATACGATAATGGGCGTGAAGCTGGGTAAGCAGTCGTTCTCTGGCACCGAGACAACTCTCTCGGTGTTCGACCGCCTGAACGACTCGGTCTCGCAGTCGCAGGTTGATGGCGTCACCGTCGTCGAACCGAAGGCGACAGTCTACGCGACGGCTGTGACGAAGGTTGGACCTGCAAAGACCTCAATCGAAGTTCCTGTTCCGGAAGGCCCAGACGGGGACTACGTCGTGATGCACGTCGCAACCCAAAACGGCACGACGAAGACGGTCTCGAACCGCACGCGACTCCGTGTCTACGGGTCGACACCGTGGGTCCGAGTCGTCCCGGATTCAGTCACCATCCCGGATGCAGTCGTGGAAAGCAAGGGCTTCGAGGTCAGCGTCCAGATGAAAAACTACGGGACGAAGACTGGCAAGTGCCAGGCCGAGCTCAAAGCAAACGGAAAAACCATCGACACGCGGTGCGCTAAACTCGGCCCCGCTGAAAAGAAGACCATCACCTTCTCCGGATCTATCGACACTCCCGGAACCTACGACCTGAAGGTCAACAATGAGTTCATTGGAACGATCACCGTGACCGAAGCCGAAACCAGCGGTGGCGGTGGCGGCGGCGGTAGCGGTGGCGGTGGCGGTGGCGGTGGCGGCGGCGGCGGTGGAAACGCTGGCCCACCACCGAAAGCCGACGGCACCTACGACAGTAAGACGCTCTCATTAGAAAAGAGATTCAATGCCTCGCTCCCCGACGGCCGCGGCGTGAACAGCCTGACCATCAGGTTCAGCGAGAACGTCCGTGGACAGGTCCTCGTTCGTGAACGCCAAGGGGTTCCCGGTAGCATCGGCATGCCGGCCGGGAAACCAGTCAGCTGGCTGCAGATCGACGTGCCCGATGCAGTCGAAGACAAACCGGCGACGCTCACGCTCTCGGTCAAAAAGAGCAAACTGAAGGAACTCGGTGTGACCGCCGAGAGCCTCAAAGTGGAGCGCTACAATGACGAAACTGGTGAGTGGGAAGTCTTGGAGACTGAAATCGTCAGCGAATCCGGAGCTGTCGTAGTGATCAAGGCCGAGACGCCCGGCTTCTCCTACTTCGCAGTTACCGGAAAGCAGGTCGATGACAGCGAATCGACGCCGACGGAAACACCGGTCACCACGACCGACGAGTACGAACCAGACGAGAAGACGACCACGACGAGCGAGAAGACGAAGACGACTGATGCGACCACGACGACGAGTTCCAGCATGCCTGGCTTCGGTGTCTCGGTCGCCGTCCTCGCACTCCTCGCAGTCGCGCTCGTCGCGGTCCGTCGCGACTAACGACTACCGCAGTACGCGGCTTTCTTTTCGAGTGCAGTCTCGATACGTGAACCAACCCTCGCGAAGCAATGGCCTACAAGTTTTTACGGCGGGTCGCGCAATCGTAGTTTGATGCTACGTCCCCGTATCTCGATTTCTGTGCTCATAGTCGCCGCCCTCCTCTTCGCGGCTGTCGCACCTCTCTCGCTCGGGGCGGCCGAAGACTACGACATCGATATCGATGGTTCCATCGATACCGTCGACCGGTCTGTCTCGACGTCGTATGGCGAGTTCACTGTCACCGAAGTGGGCCGTGCCAATACCGGTGACAGCGTCACCGTCTCAGTCACTGCACTCGCCGACGAATCGTATTCGATTACCATCCTCGACAGCCAACAACGGATTCGTCGAAGCCGAACCGCGAGCGGTGATACGACGGCGACGTTCGACACCGCGGGGATGGAAGCAGGAACCTACGCTGTCGCAGTCGGCAACCAGTCGACTGACGATGTGTACGAAGTCGAACCACTCGTGATTCGAGCGTACGATGTAGTGCTCAACTCAAACAATACTGTCGAGGAAGATTCCAGTCTCGATGTAACTATCGAACTCGATCAAGTCGAACCTGGTGAGCCAACCGAAGCTGTCCAGGTTGCTCTTACGAGCGACACGAAGCACGTTACAGTCGATGCAACGAAACGTAACGATTCGGCCTACACCGCGACAGTTCCTGTCAATGAGTTCGCCCCTGGCGACTACTCGATGTATGCAGTTGTTCGCTCTGACGACACAGCTCTTGGCGAAAAAGAACTCGTCGGCGTGAGTG
This sequence comes from Haloferax marinisediminis, assembly GCF_009674585.1. NCBI lineage: Archaea > Methanobacteriati > Methanobacteriota > Halobacteria > Halobacteriales > Haloferacaceae > Haloferax > Haloferax marinisediminis. The sequence continues at coordinate 1,088,056 of NZ_WKJP01000001.1, forward strand.
ACGAGGCGACTGTCGAAGTCGTCGAACGCTCCACCGACGAGTCCGACGAGTCGTCGTCCGGTGGCGGCAGTTCGTCTGGGTCGACCGGCAGCGACACGACCGAGACGCCGACAACCACCACACAGACAGCGACTCCGACAGACACGCAGACGCCGACCGAAACAACGCAGACTGAGACGACCGAACCCACCGAAACCACGACGAAAACGCAGACCACGACTGCATCGACGCAAACGACGGCGACGACGGACAACGTCGTCACGCCGAACGAGCAGACGACACAGGAACCCACGACGTCGTCAGAACTCCCGAATACAGCGCCACAGGTCGTCTTCGGTCTCCTCGTCGTCTTCGCAGTCACCCGGCGACTCGCGTCCAACTAACTCGCTTCTCCGGTTACCCCGTCCCTGGTTCTCTCACACTCGCCGAACAGTACTCACGACTGAATACGGGGCCGTCTCTGTCGTCGCGAGATTCGGTTGTACGCCCAGATTCCGAACGCGACGACAGCCAACACGTACTGGACGTTGAACTGTGGGTCACCAACCGAGTTTACCACACGAATCCACGGTGGGACGTCATCTGCGGGGTACACCGTCGCTGGGAAGGCTGGCCACAACAGGAACGTAAGCACGTCCCAGTCACCGGCCAACAGAAGTCGGTACGTGTCGCCGATGTAGTGCGAGAGCGTTCCGACCGTGAACGCGACAGCATACTCACCGTAGCCTTCCCGCCACCCCACGAACGAGACGACGGCTAACACGGGGAGCATGACGAGCAACGAATGGCCGAGCGAGCGACCACTGACGAGGACGCCGTAGTACGCGAGTGGCTTGTCGATGATGTCGGGTAACTGCGAGCCTAGCAGCGCCGCGGCCAGCATCCACCCAGTGGGGAGTGCACGGCCTCGCAGACGCCAGACGAGTGCGACAGAAAGATAGCCGAGTGCGAGGTGACCGATTGGGAACACTACCAGAACCCAGTCCACCGACGGTAATCAACGGTGTGGTCGAAGTGACTCCAGACTGAACTCACTCCGATACCCATTCGGCAGCTGACACAGTAGGTATATGTCACGTCACTCATCATGTGGTGACATGGCTGATTCGGTCGCTGACCATCGTCTTCGCTCTGCAGACGAGTCCTCCTTCGCCCTCCACTGCCAGAACGTCGTTCGCGAGTACTCACGTGGGTCGGCGTCGATGTTCTCGTCGAGAGGTGACGTGCCGACTGTCCGTGCACTCGACGGCGTCTCCCTCTCTATTTCGACTGGCGAGTTCGTCGCCATCGCCGGCCCGAGCGGAAGCGGAAAGTCGACCCTCCTCCACCTCCTCGCTGCCCTCGACACACCGGACAGTGGCGATATCTCTGTCGCCGGAACCGACGTCACCTCACTTTCGTCACGAGGCCGCACCACGCTCCGACGCGACACTATCGGCATCGTGTTCCAACACTTCCACTTGCTCCCTTCGCTCTCTGCACGAGGGAACGTCGCACTCCCGCTCATCGAACGCGGTGTGCCGAAGCGCGCCCGTCGTGAACGCGCTGTCGAACTGCTCGAACAGGTTGGACTCGGCGACCGTGCTACCCACAAACCGGGCGAACTCTCGGGTGGTGAACAACAGCGTGTCGCCATCGCCCGTGCGCTCGTCTCCGACCCGGATGTTCTCGTCGCCGACGAACCGACCGGCGAACTCGACACGGAGACAGGGCATCGCGTCCTCGACTACATCGAACAGACTGCGGACGAACGCGCAGTCGTCGTCGCCACCCACGACCAGCACGTCATCGACCGCGCCGACCGCGTCGTCCGCCTTCGAGACGGAGTCGTGGTGAACGATGGGTAGGCGCCACAGACTGGTCGGCATCTTCGGGCTCGCCGGCCGTCGGATTCTCGGCCGACTCCGAACTACGTCGTCCAAACAGGTCCTCCTGAGCGTCCTCGGTGTCGCACTCGCGGTGACACTCATGACGACGGTCAGCGGGATTGCACTCGGCGTCGGTGCCGAGAACGCGATTCAAAGCGAGGGTGTCGACTACTGGGTCGTCCCCGAGGCGAGTACGGCCTCGTCGGTCGCGGTCTCGGTCGGGAGTCCACAACTCGGTGAGACCCACTCGATAACCGAGCGCCTGCGAAGCGACGAGCGTATCGATTACGCGACGCCAGTGCAGACGCAACTTCTCAAACTGTCATCGCCCGATGGGTCGACACAAGAGTACGTCCTCGCCGCCGGAATCATCCCACCGGACGAGCCGACGACGGTCGTCGGCGTCTCGACGGCCGAACTCACACCGGGTGACCCTCACTACGCTGATGGGATGTACGACGGTCCACGAACCGGCGAACTCGTACTCAACAGCGCCGGTGCGGAACTGCTCGGTGTCTCGGAAGGTGACGAAGTGACCGCGATGGTTGGTTCTTCGAACGCAACGTTCACCGTTGTGGACGTTCGCGACGGCGACCTGTCGAGCGGTGTGGGGCCGGTTCCGGTCGCGCTCGTTCACCTCTCAGAACTTCAGACGATGACTGGGTCAACACAGGGTGACCTCGCTGACCAACTCCTCGTGAGTACGGACTCACCGAGTGTGAAGTCGGACATCGAGAACCTCTACCCACAGACGTCTGTGGTCACCCAGACTGGACTAGCCGTTCGCGGTGCCTCCACGTCGAGTCTCCCACTCGCGATGGCGGCCGTCTCACTCGTCGTCGCCGTCCTCGTCGGCGTGCTCTTCGTCGCGACGATGATGGGACTCGAAGTCAACGCCGACCGGAAGAACCTCGCCGTCCTGTCGGCGGTGGGCTACCGAACTGGCTCGCAGACCCTCCTCGTCGTCGCCGAAACGGTCGTCGTCGCAACTGTCGGTGGTGTCGTCGGCGTCGTCACCGGTATCGGCGGCATCTACCTGACGAACGCACTCACACAGGAACTCCTCGGGGTCAGTGTCGCGTTGTTCGACCCGATTCTCGTCGTGTACAGTGTCGGTGTCGCAGCCGTAATCGGGCTCATCTCGTCGGTGTATCCGGCGTGGTTGACGTGGCGAACGCCAACGCTGGAGGCGATGTCTCATGACTGAATCGACGCCCGATTCGGCACGGTTCCCACGACTCGCTCGCACTCGTGCTGCGGCCGGAATCGCCGTCTCACAACTCAATCACGCGCGTGGACGGACGGTCCTCACCATCCTCGGAATCACGCTCGCCGTCCTCGCAGCGACACTCCTCGCTGGGACCGGACTCGGCGTCATCGAGACGGGCCAGCAGAAGTTCGACTCTGCCGGCAGAGACATCTGGATGACCGGCGGCCCGGTCAAATTCTCGCCAACTGGCGTCGGTGGCTTCGAGAACACCATCGTCGATTCGCACCAACTATCAGCAGACCTGCAGTCTCGTGACGACGTTCGGGTGGCGGTGCCGATGGCCTTCCAGACAGTGTACGTCAAATCCAACGAGTCCGACTACGAGACACTTGTCGGCGTCGGCGCTCCCGCCCGCGGCGGGTCGGTCCAGATTACCAACGGCTCGGGATTCAGTTCGACCGACGTTCACTACGCCGACGGCAACTACTCCGGACCGATGACGCACGAAGTGGTCATCGACCAGCGCACGGCCGAGATGATGAACGTCTCTGTCGGCGACTCGCTGTATATCGGCGGGACCACCGGTATCGCCCGCCAAAACGAGTTCACTGTCGTCGGAATCTCTCCGACGTTCTCACGGTTCCTCGGCACGCCGAGCGTCGTCGTCCACCTGAGCGAACTCCAGGAAGTCACGGGAACCACTGGTGCCGACAAAGCGACACTCGTCACGCTCACTGTCGAGGATGGCGTCAACCCAGAGAACGTCGCGACCCAACTCGAAGAAGCGTACCCGAACTACGACGTTCGGACTAACGAAGAACAACTCGCCGAACTCCTTCGCGACCAGGCGGTCATCATGGCGGCAGGCGGCAGTCTCGTCTTCCTCGCACTCTTCGCGGGGCTTGCACTCACGGTGAACATCCTGCTGTCGCACGTGTATCACCAGCAGCGCGAGTTCGCCGCGCTCAAAGCACTCGGCACGTCTTCGTCGACGCTCTCTTTGACCCTCGTCTTTCAGGCACTGTTCTTGGGGACGATTGGTGGTCTCCTCGGCGTCGCGTTGAGTTTCCCGGCCGCACGTGGACTGAATCGCATGGCCGAACTCGTCGTCGGATTCGGCGACATCGTCACGCTTCCGATGACCATCCTCGCCGGTGGGTTCGCCATCGCGTTCGTCATGAGCGTCGTTTCGTCACTCGCGGTCAGTCGGCAGATTGCAGGTATCGAACCACTTGATCATCTGTGACGAGCAGCTGATTGGTCGCTGCCGACTGGGGTGAGATATTCTTGGCTCTGTTGAGCTATTCGGAGTGTGACAGGTGTAGCGTGCTGAATAGAGAGGGTTTGTGCAGCAGACGGTCCCTTTTCAATTCACCCCACTAATAGTGAATCAACTACCTGTATAATTGTGAACGGGTCGGATGAACAAAGGTTACTAAGCAGATGAGTTCATTTCAATTGATACATGGTGTCGGGGAAGCTAGAAAGACGGGCAATAAAATTAGCTGCACGTTCGGAGGGTAATATCAAGGCTACGAGATTACTAAACTGCGGGTCAGGCATCTTGCGGCGTTTGTTTATACGTGGTTTTCTCCATGATAAGCCGATACTTGAGTATCTCAGTCAGGACGAACAGCCTCACTACTTCTGTTATAACAATGTGGAGGGTGTCAAAATCGGTGAAATAAGAGAAAAGCCCGGGTGGATAGGAACTTACCGTAGTTGCATGTGGGTCACTAACAGAGGGCTCCATTTCACGGTAGGCAAGTCTAGCGGCGACTTTCACTATTTCTTATCATTCAATTCGGTTCAGAGCGTAGAGGCTAATAACGGAGTGAGAATAAACAAGTTCGTTTTCGAGACAGACGAAGGCAAGGTTCGATTCCCGACTATACCACTGTTTGACATCGATCCAGTTGCGAGCTTCATCGAACAAAAAATCTTGGCCCGAAAGGAGATGGCCGGCAGGGGGGCAGCCCGTAAGAAGAAGGCGGCCCAAATGGAGGTCAAGCCATTTCAATCGGCCGAGAATACCGGTGAGGTCTCTCTCACAACGCTCCAGCAAATGGACGCGTATGATTTCGAGTATATAATCGCACGAGTTTGGAAAAAACGAGGCTGGGAAACGCAGGTGACGAGTGGCTCGGGGGATAGAGGAGTCGACATCACCGCCGTTAAGAGCGACCCGTTTGAGCAACGTCAATACATCCAAGTAAAACGCTACGCCGCGAATAACAAGGTTGGAAGCAATGAGATTCAAAAATCCTCCGGCCTCTACGCACGGAACGAATCGGTTGATGCTGTCGTCGTTGTGACGACGAGTGAATTCACGAGTGAGGCGCGAAAAATCGCGGCGAACCGGAATGTGAAACTCATCAACGGAGCCCAGCTAATCAAGATGATCAAGCGCCACGACATCTCTGTCACATAAAGGTCATATGCGGAAATGGAGACAATTTTTTTTAAATACAACCGAACGCGTCGATGCTCAGTACATTTCAGTGGCCGATATGCGCCCTGTATTCAGCACGACCGCTGAAACCTCATCAATCGCTGTCAGGAGAGGCGTGACACAGACAGAGGATCTATTCGTCAGAGCGCTACCTATACCGGAGGCGGGATTTCAGTAAGGTGTTAGCTACCACAAGACATTTTTGCAGGTGGCGTCCGGTTCCAAACTGCTTATGCCACTCTCTCGCCGGGAGATTCTGAGAGCTGGAGGGGTGTCAACACTGGCTGGACTTGCAGGGTGTCTGAATTTCGGAGGTTGCGCCGAAACGGCCATCTTTGAGATGGTTCAGACCTCTGATTCGGAGGTCACACAGCGACTCTCCACGCCGGCCATTCGGATTGGGCCACTCGGACGGCGACTCGTTCAGTCCGCCATCGATGCCGACATGACGACCTATACCGCGTGTGAGCAACTGCTCCAGAACGGCGTCTACGTCCTCAATGAAGACTACTACCAGGTGACGACGACGGTACGGGAGACGAAACAGGGAACCAGGTATGATGTCGAATATAACTTCACCTCTTCGGAGACGACAGAGACCCCATCGGCTGCCGAAGTGATTACCTTTGATGACCTACCCACCGTTGATCAGCAAGCATTACTGCATGGTTTTCTCAACTATACTCTTGGGAAAAGGGGTGCGACAAAGGATACACAGTTAGGACAAATCAGTGGGAGCAGTTCAATCTGTTATCATACTGATGCTGCGCGGGAGGCTTCCGTTCTGGTTCCGACTGCCCAATACACCTACATCAAGCACGGGGAATCAATTATTCAGTTAGCTGTTAACGAATCATTCCAGGCGACGAGCAAGACCTTCCAGCTAGAGGCACGGAAGATTGCCTCCTCGCCTGCGATGTTTACCCAATACGCGTATCAAGAACTCTTGGGTGAGACAGTAAATCTCGATCAAAAATCACTCACGCAAGAACAGCAGAATATCCTCAGTAAGTCAATCGTGGAGGGTGATAATTGGGAGTCTCAAGGGTATGAGACGTGTTCCGAGGACGCATCACCGGCCTTTGAGAACCTCATGCAGATGATCTTCGCTACCGGGGAATACCAGGATCAACCGGTCCTGTGGGAAAACGAGCAGTATCTCGCTAACCGGTATTGGCAAGTCTGACATCGACTCAGACAAGGTAAGAATCCGGTTGACTAATACCAATTCGCGTCTATCTCAAACGATTCCTAACTGATGGGTCGCGCTGAGTTCCTGCGAGATACGCGCTCTCTATTCAGCACGACCACAGGAACCTACCCGAACACCGTCAGAAGATGCATGCTGAATAGAGATGATGTATTTGTCAGTTGGAACTCGTTGGTGCGGCTGGCCCTACGCTAGTCAGATGTAGAGAACCGATATTTCTTCAGAACGCCTCCTTCCTGTATGGTTACTAGACGAACATTTGTGATTGGAGGGGCAATACTGGCTGTGGTCGTACTCTTGATAGGCCTCGCAGTCATCGGACCGTCGGATTTCTTCCTTCCCGAACAGTCCACACAGGTCGATGAGCAGTCGATTGACGGGGACGCCGAGGTGCTCAAGCGCGGTTCGTTTGTCGGAGTCTCTGGCCACGACGTTACAGGTACAGTACTCTTGATGCAGGACGACGAAGGGCTGTTTCTTCGGTTCGAGAATTACAGTCAGACTCAGGGGCCGGACGTGTTCGTCTACGTGACGCCGTCCCCGACGCCAGACACGGGAGCAGAGATTACCGCTGGTACCAAAGTCCCCCTTGATGGTGGAGCCGATGACGGAGAGAGTACGAAGGAAGGTACGTTCACCCAGCGACTCCCCGACACTGTCAGCGCCGAGGACCTCGATGGTGTTGGTATCTGGTGCGAGAGATTCTCCACTCCGTTCGGATACGCTGAACTCTCTCTCGAGTCCGGATAGGCACCTCTGAGCGCAGAGAAAACAATTGCTGAGGTTTTCTCCGATGAATATGCACCCTCTATTCATCACGATTTTAACAAACTATCAGCAACTGAAGCTTCCAACAACCTCACATTCTCCACCAAGCGATAGTTTAGTTACCCTCGACTGTTCACGACTGCGTATGGCAACGGCACGACGTGAGCGCTTTCTCCGCGCACAACTCGCCTGGATGCTCGGAGCGACGCTCGTTCTCGTCCTCCTCGACTCGCTATCGTACGAGTTGGTGTTCGTCGTGTCACTCATCGGCTTTCTCGTCGTCGTCGAACTCACCGCGCCCATCTCGGTGACGCCGACGTGGCGACGGCGTCTCCTGTGGCTCATCGGCGGCGGCCTCGTCGTCTTCGGCTACATCGTCGTCCAGCGAATCCTCGAAATCCTCCCACCGGGGGTGTTCTAACGTGCGCATCGGGTCACGAGAAGTCGGCTACCCCCATCTTCTCGTCGCGGGGTTGCTCCTCGCGATGCTCCTCGGCGTCGCTGTCGGCGCCAGCACCTCGGCGTCGACCTACGGCGCGTTCAACCCTGCCTGGGACGGCGGCTCCGGTATCCGCGACGTGGCGACGGATGCGAAGATGGAGACGACCATTGCGTACAACACGACTACCTACGGTGAGGTGCGTGAATCCCGGACGGTCGCGTTCGTCGTCTCCCCAGAGTCGGGGTACACAGATGCAGAGGCCGCCCGACTCGAATCCTTCGTCCAGAACGGTGGAACCCTCGTCGTCGCCGAGGACTTCAGACCACACAGTAACGAACTACTCGCCCAACTCGGCACCCAGGCACGCATCGACCAGACCCCGCTTCGAGACGACCGTCACCAGTTCAAGACTGGGGCGTTTCCGATTGCGACACACACAGCGTCGGACCCACTCACTCGTGACGTAGACCAACTGACGCTGAACCATCCAGCGACCGTTTCGGCGAACGGGTCGACCGTCCTCGTTCGCTCGTCGAACTTCTCGTATCTGGACCGCGACGGTGACGCGACACTCGACGAGAACGAGACACTCCAGTCGTACCCCGTGGTGACCGTCGAACGCATCGGAGACGGTGAAGTCGTCGTCGTCAGCGACCCCAGTCTGTTCATCAACTCGATGCTCGAACAGTCTGACAACCGGGCGTTCGCGGACGCACTCGTACAATCACACGACACATTGCTCGTCGACGTCTCACACGTGGACGAACGACCGCCGGTACAGGTTGCACTGTCCATCCTTCGCGATTCGCCGCTCCTCCAGTTGGTCTTCGGCGTCACCGCGCTCGGCGTCCTCGTCGTCGTCGCACGACGTGGTCGAGTCGAGTCGTAACGGGTCCGAGCCAGCACACCTGCCGGAACTCGTGACGTATCGGAAGACCGCAATTATATGTGACTCCCGTCTACAGTACAACAAGAATGCATTCGCCCGAAGAGATCTATTCGGCCATCCTCGACGAGACGTCACAGCTGCTCGTCGGGAACGAAGACGCGATTGAGGGCCTCACAATCGCGTTACTCACGAATGGGCACGTCCTCCTCGAAGGTGTCCCTGGGGTCGCCAAGACGACGATTGCGAATCTCTTCTCTCACGCGGCGGACCTCGACTTCCAGCGGATTCAGATGACGCCGGACGTCCTTCCTGCGGACATCACCGGGACGCACATCTACCGCGAGAACCTCGGTGAGTTCGACCTCCAGCGCGGCCCAGTCTTCTCCAACGTCGTCCTCGCGGACGAAATCAACCGTGCGACGCCGAAGACGCAGTCGGCGCTGTTAGAAGCCATGGAAGAAGGACAGGTGACCATCGAGGGAGAGACACTGCAACTCCCCCACCCGTTCATGGTAATCGCGACGCAGAACCCAATCGAGTACGAAGGCACATTCAACCTCCCGGAGGCACAACGCGACCGCTTCCAGTTCAAAATCATCATCGACCTGCCGGAGCGCAAAGACGAACGCGAGGTGCTGGAGCGCTTCCATCGCTCACCGTCACTCAAGCCCGCGGACATCACTAACGTCATCACCGACGCCGATATCGGCACGGCACGGAACGAAGTCAACGACGTCCACGTCGACGACAAGGTGTTCGACTACATCCTGGACCTTGTCGAGGCGACGCGCACCCACCCCGAAGTCGAGTACGGTGCCTCGCCGCGTGCATCGCTCGCGTTCTTGCGTTCTAGCAAGGCCGCCGCAGCGATTCACGGGCGTGGCTACGTGATTCCGGACGACGTCAAGCGACTCGCACCGCTCATCTTGTCACACCGACTCGTCCTCGGGACGGAAGCGGATATCAGCGGGCGCACACCACGCGAAATCGTTAGGGAAGTCGTCGACTCAGTCCCGACGCCTGATGTCGAACCAGCTGAATCACAGAAACCGCCAGTCGCAGGCGACGACTGAGGCGAGGGGTTCAGCGCGGAGAGTTAGACTTCAGGTTCTTCAGGAAGGTCAGTTGGCTCCCAGCGACAGGTGACTGCGAAGTCAGTGCCCTCACCTGGTGTGACTTCGACGGAGACTGGGACGTCGAGCCCCCGAGCCATCGTCACGGCGAGGAACGAGGCGACGGGTGTATCGAACGTCTCGCCAGTCGCGAATCGACAGTTCTCGACTCGGACCGTCAGTCGTCGATCGTCGTGGTCGACTTCTGCATCGCTCGTGTCCACGAGTTCGAACAACTCCACGAGTGCGTCGGTCGCTTGCTGGGCGAGCGTCGTCGGGTCGTCACCGAGTGGCCCGTCACGACTCTGTTCGAACTCGTCGACGAGGCCACTGCCACTTGGAGAGAGCGCAACACCGCGTTGGGTCTCGTCGTCGGTAATCACGAAGGTATCACGGAGTGTGTCTGAATCGGGAATCGTGTAGGCGCGGTTCTCGGGGACGAACAGACGGACGGTCTCGCGTTCACGGTCTGGAACGTACACACGCGTGTCTTGCAAGCCGAGTTCGTCGACGAGTGCGCTGTGATTCGTCGCGTGGGGTTCGAACACTGACGACCCCACACCCACGGGGATGAACCGTTCTGGGCTCAGATAGCGGGTGACTGCGGCGGAAAACAGCCCAATTGCGCCGAGGACGACGAGCGTCTCTCGAACTGGTGGAACGAGCGCCGCACCCACGACGCCAGCGACGCCTAGCGCAAAGAGGGCGGCCGACGTGCGCCGATATTGGTGCTGTCGGAGGTCAGCGTAGCGTTGTCTGAGTTGGGCGTTCTCGCGTCGGAGTTGGGTAACCTCGTCTGTCTCGGTGGCCCCACTGCTCTCGTTCATCTCTGTCTGCCTTCGCCCCTTCACGTGCCCGTCGAGTTCGTCGAGACTCATTGGCTCGCCTCCCCGTTCACGAGGCCGAGTGTGACGCGTTCGTATCGGTGAATCGCATAGGAGATGGTTGCAGCGGCGACGACGAACAACACAGCGGACTGCCAGACCCATCGCAGGTTGGAGACGAGCACCCATACGACGCCGAGACTGGCGACGTACGTCCCCGCCAGCAGAGCGAGTCGACGACGGGACGGCGGCCACGAACTGGCACCACTCACGAGCAGCGGGAAGACAGCGGCCTGTGTCACGGCGAGCGCTGCCATCCCTGTCTGTGGAAGGACGGTGATGACCAGTAGGTGGGCGGCGACGAACGCCGCGGGACCGGTCGTCACGGTGGCAACCGCGAGGATGACCGCCCCTGCGAGGACACCTGCGACGCCGTGCGTGAAGGCGGCTGCGGCGGTAAAGAGACAGACACCGAGCCCATCCAGTAGCGACAGCTCGTTCGAATTCAGCACACCTCGAATAGTCGGCATAGTTCGTTTCATTAGAGTCTCACTCGGGTATCATTCGGCAGACGTGGCCACACTGGCCGTCGCACTCTCGACTGCGGTCTTCGGTCCGACTTCGTAGGCAGTGACAGTCGGGAGGCGGTCGAGGCGTTTTCGGAACTCTTCGAACTCGATGAACCCGTTGCGGTCGGCTGGCCCCTCGTCGAACAGCACGTTCGGTGTGAGAAAGACCGTCGTTCGACTGCTGCGTTGTGCGGCGACGACGACTGCTTCGTACGTCTCGGCTTTCGACGAATCGTCGGTGACGAGAACGAGGTGGTCGTCGCGGTCGACACGGCTACACGCCGTCTTGACCGCATCGAACAGTGGTTTGTCGACGACACGGGAGACGTACGACGTCGACTCCGTCAGATATGGTCGGAGCGTGCGCGCGAACGCCGAGTCGTCGCCTTCGAGTGCAGCGCCTCGGGCGAGCGCGTCAGTCGGCGCAATCGGGGTAGACGATTCTGCCATCCGGGCCGTTCCCGTGGCCGGCGTGTACGCCAGCAGTTTCCGCCGAACCGTCTGATACGCGTTCGACGAAGACGATGGGCCGAACTCCCATACTGTTCCCTCGTCGGCGACGAGTCGGGTCGAGAGTGGGTCGTTGTACGCCTCCGCTGCCTGCACGAGGCCGAGTGCGACCTCGCGTCCGTACGCGAACATCGTCCGCCCGTCGGGGCCTCTGTTCATGTGTGACCCGACGTCGACGACCAGCGAGAGGAGGTAGTCAGACTCCGACTCGAACTCGCGGATGTGTGGGTGGTTCATCCGCGCAGTCGTCTTCCAGTCGATTTGCGAGAGGGTGTCGCCCGGGAGGTACTGCCGGGTATCGCGGGTGACCAACCCCGGTCCAGTCTGGTCGCTCGAGTGCTCGCCAAATATCGCACCGGACCGTTCTCCACCTTGTCCAACGTGGATTCCGTTGGGTGCGGGCGACTCGACGAGACAGGCGGCGTCGGTCTCGATCGTCACCGTCTCTGTGAAGTATCCCATCCGGTCGTGGAGGGTAACACGGATACTCTCGAACGCGATGCGCCCAGCAATTGGAAACGACACACTACACGTCGCCGACCCAGCGGTCTCACCCGGTTCGAGCGTGACACGCCGATGCTCGTCCGAGGAGACGTCGACACTCGGTGGGGCGACGAACGCCACGTCGAGCGGGGCGTCCAGTGGCGAGGAGAGCGACGCGCGCACGGTGACTGCGGCTCGGTCGCCGACAGATACGGCCGACGGGTCGACCGAGACAGTCGTCGAGAGAGTTTCAGAAGCGGTCGTCATCGTCCGGAGCGCGTCGAGTTGCGCGACGAGAAGCCACGCGGTGAGCCCACCCGCAGCGAACAGTGAAACTGGTTCGCCGAGAACGACGGCGAAGACGGCGAAAAAACACGCAGTCCCGGCGAGCAGCGCCCACCGACGGGTCGGTACCATCGTGCGAGTGATTTGTGGCACTACAATTGAATGTTTGTGTTCGATATCCTCGATTCGTTCGAATGCGAAAACCCATTACGGTGGCATGTTTCGCTACGATTAGTGCGTGGAGACTGGGGGACGATTGGTCGACTCTTGTGTACGATACTCGTACTGCTGAGTGCTGTTTCTGCCCCCGTCGTTGCCGCTCCAACCGACAGTGGAGTTGAGACAGACGACAGCGACGCGCCGAAGCTTACGGCACCGGGGGCACCGTACCCGCTGCAACAACAGACCACCCCTGAAAACTCCACCAACAACAGTAGCGACGTCCTCCACGAGAACCCCGACGAAGTGGACGACGAGAACGAACTCGACCGTCTCCTTTCGTACCTCTCTGGGCGAATGAACTCGAACATTGGCACGAGTACGCTCCAACTCAGTCAGGGGCAGTACGACGCGGCCAAAGCGGCACTCGGTGACGACTACTCGACCTCGCTCGGCAAGTACGTCGACGTGCAAGGCGAGACCGACGAAGAGGGTGCCGGCGATCAGTACGAGACGGTCCAAGAGACACAACGAGAGTACGTCGACACGGTCCAGGAGTTCCGTGAAACACAGCGTGCCTACCGAGCGGCCAAACAGGCTGGCAACGACGCGCGTGCTCGTGAACTCGCACGGAAGCTAACGCAACTGGCCGACGAAGGAGAGACACAAACGGCCACACTCGTGACCACGTTCGCGACAATCTCGAACGAGACTGGAAGCGACCTCTCGGAGAGTCAGGCACAACTCGAGTCGATTCAGGCGAACATCTCCGACCAACGCGACGAAATCGTCGCGCTGGAGTTCACCGATACTCGCATCACGGTCGAACCGTACGACCGGAATATCTCGTTTACTGACCCACTGTTCGTGTCAGGGACGCTCGAAACAGCGAACGGAACGCCAGTCGAGACGACCGATGCTCGGTTCACGATTGGCGAGCAGACGATTCGAGCGCCCATCGATTCGGATGGGTCGTTCACGTTCACCTACCGACCAACGCGCGTGCCAGCGAACGCGTCGAATCTGACGCTTCGGTATCAGCCTGTGAATAGCTCAGTGTATCGGCCGACACAGCGGGGGCTTCCAGTGTCGATCACGCAAGTCGACGCGACAGCAGAGATTGCTGTCCCGACGAATTCGACGTACGGCTACGCTGACTCACTCGCTGTCGACGTGCTGCTTCTCGTCGACGGGTCGCCAGTCGAACAGTTCCCGGTGACTGCATCGCTCGGTCGCACCCGGCTCTCGTCCAGTGCAACTGCCGAAACGGGGCGGGCGACGCTCGACGGAACGGTTCCTGCATCGGCGTCCGTTGGAGACGTGACGATTCGAGTTGCGCCCGACAGCACCACCCGCGCGGTCAGCTTCACCCCTGTGACGGAGCAGGTTCGCATCACGAGTGAACAGACCAGCCTCGACGCGACTGCTCAGACGTCCGAAGGGCAGACGGTCGTCGTCGAGGGTGCCCTCACGACGGAAGACGGCGACGCCGTCAGCGACCAACCGCTCACGGTCCGGGTCGGGACCCGAACAGTCGAGACGACGACTGGTGCGTCGGGTGCCTACCGGACGACAATCGAACGCCCTGCGGACGTGTCCACAGAGAATGCGACGGTCACAGTCGTGTTCGATGGCGACGACACAAACCTCGAATCGACGTCGACGACGGTGGCTGTCCAACACTCCACTGCTGGTGGTGCGAGCGGCAACGGGACAGCAGAGGAAGGTTCGCTTCCGTTTGCGCTGCTGGACGCCCTCTGGGTCGTCGCTGGGGCCGGCCTCGTCGGTCTCGCGACAGTGGTTCTCCTGCGACGGCGAACGGATGACACTACCGAGGTGGTCGAAACTGACTCGCCGTCTCCGAGTGATGAGGGAGTGGATACAGAGACACCCCCGTCTACCGAATCTATCGCGACAAATGCGCTCACATCCGCCAGAGAACTTCTCTCGGCAGGGAACCCGAACGATGCTGTCGTCGTCGCATACACTGGCATGCGACACTCGTTGGCGTCAGTCGCTGACATCGACGACTCGGCGACCCACTGGGAGTTCTCCGAACAGTGCGCAGAGGCTGGCGTCGGCGATGCAGACGCACTCACAACACTCACTGCCGGGTACGAGACGGCAGCGTACAGTGGGCGTACTGTCGACACCGACGAGGCAGAAGCGCTGGTCGACACTGCAGAAGCGCTGGTCGACGCCACGGAAGCGCCGTAACGCGGAGCGTCGCCGACGTGAGAGACGAGTCTCCCAATCGTGGCTGTTGACCAACTGATTTTTGTGCACGCTTCTCGCATGCCCAGATAGATGTCGGAGCGCTCTGATTGGCGGCTCTATCTCCCCGAGCCGATACGCACCCTCCCAGCCGACCTCGCCGCCGTCGTCGCGATGGTCGTGCTCACCTTACTGGCGACGCTCACCCCCGGTCTCGACCAGACGCCACTCCGGGTCGTCGTTGGACTCCCGTTCGTCCTGTTCGTCCCAGGGTACGCACTCATCGCCGCGCTCTTCCCCGAACGCGGACCTGCCCCACACGAGGGTGACGACACGGACGAAACACTCGGTAGCCTCGACGACGACGCGGGAATCGACGGGATCGAGCGCGTCGCGCTCTCGTTCGGGACGAGCATCGCCGTCGTGCCGCTGCTCGGCCTCGTGCTCAACTTCACGCCGTGGGGAATCCGCCTCGTCCCCATCCTCGTCGCAGTCAGTGGCTTCACGCTCGTCGGAGTCGCTGCAGCAGCATCACGTCGGAACGCCCTGCCCGAAGACGAGCGGTTCATCGTCCCGTACGACGACTGGCTCGCCGCCGGGAAGTCGGAACTCTTCGAACCGGCCACGCGCACTGACGCGATGTTGAACGTCGTCCTCGCGGTGAGTGTCGTCCTCGCAATGGGCAGTGTTGGCTACGCAGTCGCGGTTCCCAAAGACGGTGAGTCGTTCAGCGAACTCTACTTGCTGACAGAGAACGACGACGGCGAACTCGTCGCAGACGGCTATCCGGAAGAACTCGTTCGCGGAGAACCTGCATCACTCGTCGTCGGTGTCGGGAATCAGGAACACCAGCAGGTGAACTACACGACGGTCGTGTTGCTCCAGCGGGTCGAAGTGCAGAACAATTCGACGACTGTCCTCGAACAAGACCGCCTTCGGACGTTCTCACCGACGCTCGCTCACAACGAGACGTGGCACCAGCAACACCAGATTCGCCCCACGATGACGGGTGAGCGACTTCGGTTGACCTACCTGTTGTACAAGGGCGCCCCTCCTGCGTCCCCGAGCGCCGAGAACGCGTACCGTGAAGTCCACCTGTGGGTAACCGTTCGGGACGATTCGACTGCAACTGCCTAGTCCGCTGTGGGGTTGCTTACGCGGTCCAACTGAGAGTGTAGGAGTGTACGTCAGAGACAACACTAGTTGTGGTTCACCGAATAGTTCAGGAGACAATTTGAGAAATATATCTGAAGTACCGTATCTTCTCGAATCTACTCTCTAAGCGCCGATATTCCTGTAACTATTGAATACGTCTACGAGATGGTTGTTCAAAGAAAGATAGCACATCTAGCTCGGGATTTGGGAAAGCCCCGCTCACGACTGACCATGTGTCCAACGTCCAATGTAATATATTCGTGTTCTAATTTTATCAGTTCTGATAGCCATCAAGTAATGTTTACAACACTCCATGCCGAACGAATGGGTGTATCGACAGGATGCGCAACTCAGGAAACAAGGTCTCCCGTCGTGGTGGTCGGGGTCCCAAGATAGAGCGGATAGCCGACCGATACGGCCTTCCTGACCTCGGCGACGACCTCGTTGCTGCATGGTTGGGTGACGGTGAGGAGCAGCGGAGCCTCCGCGAACTCGAAGCAGACGTCAACAAGCGGCTTATCCACGCCGCCCTCGACGAGGCCGGTGCTCACGTTCTCGATGGCGAAACCGACAACTTCTATCGACTCTTGACGAGCGACGACGTGTCCGCTGGGAGTCGTACTGCGGCACGAAACGCACTTCGTGAGAAGGGCGTCGATGTCGACCAACTTGAGTCGGATATCATCTCCTACCAGTCGGTGTACAACTATCTGAAACGACACCGCAACGTCGAACGCGAGTCTACTGACGACGACGAGACTGCCGTCGAGTCTGGACTCAGTACGATTCGGAAACTTCGGTCTCGCCTTCGGACGGTCACCATCGACGTTATCGACCGACTCGTCAAGGCGAACGAGGTGTTCATCGGCTCGTACGAAGTCGACGTCGATATCCGCGTCACCTGCACAGACTGTGAGACACGAATGACCCCAACAGCGTTGCTCTCCTCCGGGCACTGTAACTGCGACCCGACGGCGACCGACGGCGCAGTGGACGAGTAGCAACCGACTAAATCCAGATTACAACACGAATGAGTACGTCAGAGGCCCTTCAGCAAGCGACAGTTCGAATCCGAAACATCGGTGGAATCGACAGCAGAGATGTTACGCTCTCTCCAGGCGTCACCGTCCTCACCGGACGTAACGCGACCAACCGCACGTCGTTCCTCCGCGCACTCATGGCAGGGTGCGGGAGTGACGCAGCGAGTATCAAAGGCGACGCCGACGAGGGTTCGGTCGAACTCGAACTCGACGGCCGAACCTTCACACGCGTTCTCACGAGAAAAGGCGGGAGCGTTGCCACGAGCGGGACCCCGTATCTCCAAGACACGACGACTGCCGACCTGTTCGCGTTCCTCCTCGCGTCGAACGAGGCACGGCAGGCAGTCGTGACCAACCGTGACCTCCACGACGTCATCATGACGCCGGTCGATACGGACGCCATCGAAGCAGAAATCGACCGACTCCACACCGAACGCAAGCAGACTGAGAAGAAACTCGACGCCCTCTCGTCGCTCGAAGCCGACGAGCGGTCACTCGAGAAGCGGCGGGACGAGTTGGAAGCGAAGATAGACGACCTGGAGGCAGAACGCGACGAACTCGCAGATCGTATCGACGAAGAAGACCAGACCGTCGAAGCACAACGCGAAAACCAAGACGAACTGGACAGCGTCCTCGACCAACTCCAGGACGCACGGTCGGACCTCGAAACCGTTCGGTTCCGTCTGCAAAGCGAGCGCGACAGCGTCGAATCCCTCCGAGAAGAGCGGTCCGAACTCGAAGCCGAACTGGACTCGTTCGAGGCGGCTGACATCGACCGCGAGTCGGCCTCGGAACGCATCGACCAGATTCGGACGCAGATCGAGGAACTGAACACGACGATCGCAGACCTGCAGACGGTTATTCAGTACACGAACGACGTTCTGGACGGCAAAGCAGGACTGGTCGAAGAGTCACTCGGAGAGGTGTCGGACGACGGCGCCCTCACAGACCAGCTCGTCACGTCTGAGACGATCACCTGTTGGACCTGTGGGACGGACGTCGACCCGGACCAGATAGAACAGACGACGAACCGCCTGCGCGGCGTCAGAGACGACAAGCGAGAGCGACGCGCCGACCTTCGTCGTGAACTCGACGACCTCGAGAGCGACCTTCGGGCCGCAAAACAGGCACAGACCCGTCGGCAGAACGTCCAGCACAAACTCGACCGACTCGAAGACGAACTCGAGACACGGACCGAGCAGATCGACTCGCTGACGGCGAACCGTGAGGAACTCGCCGAACGCGTCGAGCAGTTGGAAGACGAAGCCTCCACCCTCCGCGGACAGGCTGAAAGTGACCTCATCGAACTCCACAAAGAACTGAACGAGGTCGAGTTCTCTCTCGACCGAACACGTGACCAACTCGCGTCGGTGAACGACGACATCGAGTCGATAACCGAGCAGTTCGACGAGCGCGACGCACTCGAAGCGCGTCGTGAGCAACTGACTGCCGACCTCGAAGCGGCACGCACGCGCATTCAATCGCTCACGTCGTCCGCCGTCGACGCGTTCAACGAGGAGATGGAGACGGTTCTCGACCTCTTAGGCTACGAAAACATCGAGCGCGTCTGGCTCGAGCGCGTCGAACGACGCGTCCGTGAGGGCCGCCGGAAAGTGATGAAGACGCAGTTCGAACTGCACATCGTCAGGGAGTCCGACACCGGGGCCGTCTACGAAGATACGATAGACCACCTCTCAGAGAGTGAACGGGAGGTAATCGGCCTCGTCTTCGCTCTCGCCGGCTATCTCGTCCACGAAGTCTACGAAGACGTTCCGTTCATGCTCCTCGACTCGGTCGAAGCCATCGACTCCGCGCGAATCGCCGCGCTGGTCGACCACTTCAAACAGTATCCGTCGTTCCTCGTCGCGGCACTGCTCCCCGAAGACGCACAGGCGCTCGACTCGGCCTACGAACGTGTCACGTGGGGCGACGACGCAGCCTCGTCGTCTGCGTAGGCGTCTCGCTCTCCACGAGTCTCGTTTTTCAGCCCATCTGACCCCGTAGCGACGGGTATAGCGGGTCACCTCTGTCAACGAACTCAACCCCACCCGGAATATACCGCTAGTACGCAAGTGATTTAACATATCGGCAGAACATACAGTACTAACGACATTCGGGGGGATGTGATATTAGCATACAACACGCAGGTCAAGACACAGGGGACGAACAGACACGACTCTGGTACGATTGCGACCGAACGGAGGCAATCTCGGAGGCAATACTCGTTGCCGCGAGTGAACACAGAGACTGTGAGATGACGGAGCTACCGCCGTTGTCCGCGTACACCGACGTCGACGCGCTCAACACACTGTTCGGGACGAAGCGGCCGTCCGCTCCCGCACTGTCGAGTGGGTCACTCGAATTCGAGTACGATGGACTCGTCGTGACCGTCTCGACAGTCGGTACCATCGAAGTTGCAGACAGCGAATCTATCGACCACACAGACTAGCTTCGTACGTCGGTCTTCGGTGTGTTCGATGCGTCACCGCGACGTACCTTTTTGTCTCGTGGACGCCGAAGTGTGGTATGGAACTCGAATTACGCTTCTTCGCAACGTTTCGTGAGGCGGTGGGCCAAAAGACCATCCACTGGCGAGTCGACGACGACTCCACCGTCGGTGACGTGCTTCGCTCGCTCGAAGCCGAGTACGATGGGCTCTCTGGGCAACTCATCGAAGACGGCGAGGTCCGCCCGCACGTGAACATCCTGAAGAACGGCCGTGAGGTCGTCCACCTCGACGGCCTCGAAACCACGCTCGAAGATGGTGACGCGATGAGCGTCTTCCCCCCGGTCGCAGGGGGCTGAGATGGTGCAACGTGAGCGAGCGTTTCGAGGCATCTCGACGCGACTCGTCATTCACTACCTCGAAGGACTCGGTGGCGAGGCCGAAAGCGAGACACACGTCGTCGGGCCCGACTGGACCGTCGATATCGACACCGAGAAAGTCACCATCACGAGTACTATCCAACTCACTGAGGTCCAACTGACCTTCGAGGGAGACGAAGAGGTACTCGACGAACTGATTCCCACGTTCGCTCAGAAGGCGATGCGCGCAGGGGGCTGACCGTGGGAACCGACGGCGACTCGCGGCGCGACCCCGAACGCCTGCGTGACCGACTCGACGCCGAGGCGGACGCAGACGACCCACGAGGCGGTGCCATCGACGGAGCAGCCATCATGATCGCCGCCGCAAAAGCCAGCGTCCCCGCGAGTCTCCTCCCTGTTCTTCTCGACCGGGCACAGGGCTACCTCGACACCCACGCCGACGACTACGCCCGCGAATTCGAGTGCGTCCACGAGACTGACGACACGGCCGTCTACTTCGTTCCGCTCGGCCACTGGGATACGAAAGGCGCTGAACTGGGGTTCTCACACCGAGAGGTCGACGCCGTTCGTCGCGCCCACACCGAGCATCTCCGTCGCATTGGAACCACGGCCGACCGCCGCGACGAGTTCGAGACGGCACTCGAAATCCGCGAAGTCGCCGTCGTCGGTGCCGACCGACCGCGGCAATCCGCGCGCTGATAGACGCCTATTTCGGGGGCGGCCTCCTGTCTCCGACAGATGCCATCACTGCCTCCAGATTTACTCGACGGCATTCGGGATGCGGCGCCACTTCACCTCGGCATCGCGCCGTTCGGCCTCGTCGCGGGCGTCGCCGCCATCGAGCAGGGTCTCTCGATATTCCACGCTATTGGATTCTCTACTGTCGTCTTCGCCGGTGCCTCTCAACTTGCGATGATAGAACTGCTGGGCGCCGACGCGCCGCTCGCTATCGTCATCGGGACGGCCGTCGTCGTCAACCTCCGCATGATGATGTACTCGGCGTCGATCGCCCCGTACTTCCGCGGGTTCGCCGCTCGGTCGAAGACGGTGGCATCGTACCTCCTCACCGACCAGGCGTACGCCCTCTCGCTCGCCCGCTACGGGAGGGACGGCGAGACTGACCGGTTCGCCTACTACTTCGGTGTCGCAGCGTCGCTGTGGTTCGTCTGGCAGCTCTCCACGATTGCGGGGGCGTTCCTCGGCGCTGGACTCCCACCAGAGTGGGGCTTCGAATTCGCCGCCCCACTGGTGTTTCTCGCGCTCCTCGTGCCCGCACTGAAAGACCGTGCGTCGGCAGCGTCAGGTCTCGTCGGAGGCCTCGTCGCTGTCGCCGTCGTCGCCGCGGGCGTTCCCTTCCACCTCGATATCATGGTCGCGGCCATCGTCGGCGTCGGTGCCGGCCTTGCCGTCGAATCACTCGGGGGTGACGCGTAGATGCCGACGAATTACGACCCGGTGACTGTCTGGGGTGTCATCGTCGTGGCCGGCGTCCTCACGTTCTCTATCAGAGGGTCGTTCATCTACCTCTTCGGCCGCATCGACGAGCTGCCGCCGCAGGTTCAGTCGGCGCTCGAATACGTCCCAGCGGCCGTCTTCGCAGCTCTCGTCTTGCCCGCCATCATCGTCCCCGATGGGTCGATTTCACTCTCGCTCGGGAACGAACGACTCGTCGCGGGTATCTTCGCTGCGATTGCCGCGTGGTACACAGAACGCGTCGTCGTCACCATCGCCGTCGGCATGCTGACGCTGTGGATTCTCCGGTTCGTCGTCTGACTCTCAAACGCCACGCGCGGGTCACAGAAGACGGAAGTGGACCCCACGACTGAAGCCGTGCGGTGCCTAACTGTCTTCACTGCGTTACAGACGACTCACGAACAACGCGATTCTGAAAAATCAGGTGTGGAACGGGCGTTTGCGGTCGATACGGGTTATCGGCTGTCTTTCCCCGTCTCGACGTATCTGACGCACTGTCCCTGGTTTTTGAAGTGGTAGTCTTCCCACCCTCCCTTTTTGCAATCGTCCTTCGTCTCCGGTTGACCAACGTCGAATCGGACCCAGTCGAAGTCCCAATCGCGTTCGCCTCCGAGGGCTAATCGAACCTCGACGTAGTACTTGGCTTCGAGGGTTTTTGTCTCGGTATTCCCTGAAGGGACTCCGACACCGGAATAGATTGAATCACGAGGGGGGCTCCCACCGACATCGTGCTCTCCATCGGCATTGACGACAGGGTGATTTCCGGAGCCTAACTCTTCACCATCCGCTCGATATTCGAAGTACGCCAATCCCGGTGCCTGATTGACAAAGTTCAGGGTAACTGCACCGGGGCCAACGTCGTCTACTTCCACGTACGGAGCGTTCTGCCCCACGCGTCCGGGAGCCTGTTTGTTCTTGTTCAGCGTATTGGTGCTCGGCCACGTGCCACCAGTTCCGAACCCCGCCGCTGCCGGGGCTGCGAACGCTGTACTCGCGACTGCCGCACCACCAAGTGTTTTCAATACTGTCCGTCGTCGAACCGTCCGTTTTTCTCGCCTCATCGTGTCTCTCTCCTGCCCCAAACCGGGCTTTTGAGAGATGTTTTTCAATTGTTATAATAATGTCGGACAGATTAGATGAATTTCTCAATATGTCGCAAATCGTTAGATAGCTGTCCGTAGAACCGATTCACACTGTACAAATATAAATTTTTAAACAGATATGGTATCATTCATAATAGTCACTTTGAGCCGATAATGATATTTAGGAGACAGTCTCCCGACTTCAGTCGTACGTTACCACCGTTCGACTACTCGGTGGCCGGTTGCCGAACAATCGTCTTCAACTTCTCCGGGTCGGTCCGGCGCATGTCGCTCAGGTAGATTTCGTGGTGTGCCCCACGGCGACTGTACCCCTGTTCGTCGATGAACTCGTGAACTCGCTCGACAGTCGGTCCTTCGTCCGCATACGGGCCGACGTGGAGCGTCTGTGCCGCGAGTCCTTCGTCGAGTGACTCGTACCGTACCCTCGACAACGCGGGCAGGTCTTTCTTTTTGCCGACGGTCTCACGCGCCCGTTCCACGATGTCTTCGGTCACGACGTCCGGTTGCATCTGCAACAGTGTCCACTTCCACTCGTCTTTCTTGCCCACCTCGAACGCGTCCATATCGTCGGCCCACCAGAGTCCTTCGAGCGGCATGACGACGTACTTCAGGTCCTGTTCGTCTTTGACGATGGACCGAATAGCGTAGCTAAAGGGATACAACGTTTCGACGGCCGCGCTGAATTCGGGCGACGTGTTCGGGTTGCCTTCGCCGTCTATCATCAGGTAGTTGAGCGGCGGCACCTCGACGAGCGAGACCTCGTTCTTCGACTGGCGGTACAGGTCGCGCAGTTCCTTCTTGTAGTCGACCGACTCCATCGTGTGAGTTAGTTGAACTGAAGAGGAGATAAGCGTGCGAGCACCGGTGTCACGCAGGTGGGAGCATCACCATCGCACGTTCCACTGCTGGCAGAACTCCTTCGAGAACCTCCCAGTCGTCTCCACGGTTCGGCGAGTACCAAATCGACCCGTCAGCGACGCCTGCCCACAGGGAGTCGGGCAGCTTCGAGTCTGTGAGAAGTGCATACGGCATCGATCTCCCCGAAATGCCATCGAGCCGTGACCAGTCGTCTCCGATGTACCGGTAGACGACTGCCTTCGCATCACCATCGCCGTGTGCTGCAAGCGGTCCCGTAGAGGCGGAGACGTACCAGACGTGGGTGGCTTCCGGGTGGGCGGCGACAGCCCAGCCGTATCCTCGACCGAAGCCGCTCCCAGACTTTTGCCACGTCTTCCCGCCGTTAGTGCTTCGTGCCCCCGGCTGCCGGGGTACGCCTGCACCACCTTCGTAGACGCAGTCACCATCCGTGGCGTGCCAGACGAGCGAGTGACAATCACGAATCGCCTTTCGACGGTGGTTCGACCACGTCTTCCCGCCGTCGGCACTGCGAACGACAGCTCCGAACTCGATTCCTGCGACGACGAGGTCCGGGTCGTGGGGCGAGACTGCCAGCGCCTGTACGTACGCTGTGAAGGGTGCAGACGCAGGTGAGCGCCACATTCGCCTACCGCGGATGTGCTGGAACGACTCGGACTCCGTCCACGTGACACCGCCGTCGTCGGAGCGGAAGACGCCTGCTGGCCGCACACCTGCGTATATCCGCTCCGGGTCGCTCGGTGCGACGGCAAGCGCCATCACCTTGTGGCCGTCGAGTCCACCGTGCGTCCACGTCACGCCGCGGTCGGTCGACCTGAAGATGCCGTTGCCTTCCGTTCCTGCGAGGACGAGTCCGCTTCCATCGGGCCCGGTTGCGAGTGAATAGACGTCTTCTCCGACGAGATGCTCAGTCGCGGTTGCACCCCCTGCAGTCAGTCGCGCAATACCGGTACCGGTCGTCGAAATGAAACTCCGCGTGGTCATCAGGTGGTCCGTCCTATCTACATACGTATTAGCCGTGTTATAAGATAACAGTTAACATATGAGAAGTCGTACTAGTGGATAGCGCTCAGTGGTCCGGCATCGTGGGGGTGAGCGCGGATGTTGTCAGTAACGGAGAGAGTCGTCGATACGAACGTCGTCGAGGGCTGTCGGGAGGGACTATCCCGAACTACCGGGAGGTGGTACGACGACGATTACTCGAGCTGGTGCGCGATGATTCAAGCTGAGAATCGTCTCCCAGTTCTGGTTCAGTGGTGCCGACATGGCTGAGCCAGAACTCAGGGAACGACAGGGAACTGTGACCGTCACTGGGTGGCAGACGTGGGGAACGCTCGGTGGTTTGTTCCTCGTCTCGGCTGGCTTCATCGCCTACGCGATCGCGCCCGCAAGCGTGCTTCCGCTGTTCATGGATACGTTCTCGATTGGGAAAACGGCCGCGAGCGCATCGATTAGTGCCGTGTTTCTCACGTGGGCGCTGCTTCAGATTCCCGGGGGATATCTTCTCGACCGGTTCGACAACCGCTATCTGGTGTTTCTCGGGACTGGACTCTTCATCCTCGCATCCCTCACGGGATTGTTCGTCGATTCGTACACACTGTTCTTGGGAACTCGACTCGTCAGTGGTGCCTGTGCTGTCTTCGTCATCGTCGGGAGCGTGAACATCCTCGGTCGACTCCTCCCAGAGAACTTCGAAGCACTCGGGCTCAGTATTTTCATCGCGAGTCCGCCGTTCGGCGTCGCTGTGGCTCAGTACAGTGGCCCCCGACTCGCTGCGCTGTACGGATGGAAATCAGCGATACTCGTCTACACGCTCGTTGCACTCTTCGGCCTCGCCGTCTCGGTCACCGTCCTCAGACAGCCGGTCAAAGCGGACAGCCGCGTTACCGTCCACCAGTTCGTCGCAGCCCTTCGGAATCCGACGATTCTGATAATCTCGACCGCTAGCTTCTGTACGTACGCCGTCTGGACGTTTCTCAACACGTGGATGCCGACGTACGGGACAGAAGTCCTGGGCATCGAACTGGCAGCAGCAGGTGCGACGACAGCCTTGGTACCGCTCGCGGGAATCGTTTCGCGGCCGGGTGGTGGATGGCTCTCGGAGAAACTCGGCGGGCGGCTTCAGCCAGTGATACTCATCTCGTTTCTGGCGTCGATTCTGTTCTTGTACCTGTTAAGTATCGCACCCTCACCCACGACGTTCGCCATCTTGTTGGGTCTGACAGGCGGCGCGGTCAACCTCGCAGTCGGTCTCTATCTCGTGTACGTGAATTCGGTGGCTGATGCGTCGACGCACGGGACGAGTCTGGCCGTCCTGCTCACGTTTTCTCAGGTTGGCAACCTCGTCGCACCGCTCGTCGGAGGGTGGCTAATCGCCCAACTCTCGTGGACCGCAGGGTTTGGATTCGCAGCTGGGTTGGCGATTGTCGGCGTCGTGCTGGTCGTATTCGTTCCCACGACGAGGTGACGAGTGGGTTCGAGAGCGTGTTGCCTGCTGAAGGTGGGTCGTACTAGTACGAGTGGTCGAGGCGTCGCCTCTCGGGGAGTCAACAGCGCAAGCACGAAAAGGATGAATCGGTGGCGTCGCGTGGTTCGACTCCAGCCGTTCCGTTCGATTAGTCGTCTGCCGGTGCCGAGGAGTCGCCACGGGAGACGCCCGTGCCGGGTCCGATGTCGATGCCGAGTTCTTCGAGACGCTCGTCGGGGACGACACCGTCGACCCACTGGCGACGTGCGTAGTACTCTTCTTTCATCTCGTCGAGTTCACACAGTTGGCCTTCGGACGCGCCCTGGCCTGGAATCGCCTCGTCACCGGGGATGAAGCGTCCCGGCAGCGAGTCGTCCGCGCCGTCGAACCCTGCGAGGTTGTTGTAGTAGCGTTCCAGCGTGTAGATGCGGTCACCGGTCTCGAGGAGTTCGTCTTCGGTGACGTCGAGGCCGGTCATGCCGTTGTACTGCAGGACGTACTCTTCGATACCCTCTGCGAAGGCGTTGAACTTGCAGATGTCGAAGGAGTCCGAGATGGCGTGCATGTCCTGGAACAGCGCCACGAGTTCGCCCTTACCGCGCCATTCGTGCGGGTCGACCTTCTCTGGGATGCCGAGAAGTTCCGCGGACGGCGTGTAGCCACGCAGGTGGCACGCACCACGGTTCGAGGTGGCGTAGCCGATGCCCATACCCTTCATACAACGTGGGTCGTACGCCGGGATGGTCTGGCCCTTGACGGCCAGCGAGTTGTCGTAGGCGTCGAAGCGCTCGGAGAGCCCGTTTGCACCCTCTGCGAGGGCGTCGGCGAGGTCGCCGTCACGGTTTGCAACCTCGGTGATGAGGTCGATCATGCGCTCGGTGTCACCCCAGTCGAGTTGTTCGCTCAGACTGTCGAGTTTGCCCTGCTCGGACATCTCCATCGCCATGGCCATCATGTTGCCCATCTCGATGGTGTCGACACCCATGTCGTTACAGCGGTCGAGCATGACAGCGATCTCGTCGCGTTCGGTGTGACCGGCGTTCGGCCCGAGTGCGTACGCAGTTTCGTACTCGTAGGACTCGGTACGGACGTTCATCTCCTCGCCTTTGTGCATCACCGACACTTCGACTTCCTTCTTACAGGCGACCGGGCAGGAGTGACACGTCGGCTCGTCGACGAGGATGTTCTCGCGGACGTTCTCACCGGAGATGCGTTCTGCATCGATGTCGACGCCCTCGGCGTCGTGCATCGAAGACGTGGACGTGTACTTCCCGTTCTTCGTCGGGAGGCCGTCCAGCTCTTCGCCAACGTTCATCAGGACGTTCGTCCCGTACACCGACAGGCCACCCTCGTTGGGGCCGGTGACCTCGGACTCACGGATGAGCTGCATCGCCTGCTGGTACCCCTTCTTGAACGTCTCTGGGTCCGCAGGTTTCGGCATTCGCGTACCGGATTTGACGACGACTGCCTTGAGGTTCTTCGACCCCATGACTGCGCCCGTGCCACCGCGGCCGGAGGCGCGGTCGTCTTCGTTGACGATACAGGCGTATTTCACGCCATTTTCGCCACCTGGGCCGATTGCCATCACCGAGAGGTTCTTGCCGAGTGAGCCGTCGACCTCGCCTTCGAGTTCGTCGATTGTGTCGTGGACACCCTTGCCCCAGAGGTGTGAGGCGTCGTGGAGCGTCACGTCACCGTCTTCGACGACGGCGTAGACTGGGTTTTCAGCTTTCCCTTTGAACAGGAGGCCGTCGACACCCGACCACTTGAGTCGGGCACCACTCCAGCCACCGTGGTGCGAGTCGGTGACGGTCCCCGTGAGCGGGGATTTCGTCACGACTGCGATTCGTCCACTCATCACCGTCTGCGTGCCGGTGAGTGGCCCTGTCATCATCGCCAAGAGGTTGTCCGGCCCCATCGGGTCCACCTCTGGACCCTGGTCGAAGACGTACTTGACACCGAGGCCTCGTGCCCCGATGTACTTCTTCGCGTCCTCGTCGTTGATGCCCTCGTAATTCACATCACCAGACGACAGGTCTACCCGCGCAATTCTGTCGTTATAACCACCGAGTTCTGTCATTGTAATCCTCGTTGATTATATACGGTTGCTAGTGGGTTAGTGATTCCCACACTGATGTAATTGAAATTGGTTACGTGTTCGAGAGACAACACTGTACCGTCGCTAGATTGCGGCAATCTGTGCGACTCATCCCGGTTTCGGCCCTGCCGTCCGCAGGGCAAGGCTTCCAGTGGCGTCGACGACAATACTTGCGGGCCCTCGCGGCGGGCACGACCACCACGTTCCCGACGTCTCCGCACCGGTCTCGAGACTCGCGAACACCTGCTTCGGTCCCGACTCGGTGACCGTCACGAGGTCACGGGTCTCACCGGGTGCGAGCTCGATACTCTGCTCGAACGTGTCTGTCTCCGTCTCGATTCGGACCGTGAGTTGGTGCGGTTCGTCGTCTCGGTTCGCTACGGTGAGCGTCGAATTCGCCGGACCGCATCCAACGGTACCGCTCTCCGTGTCGATGTACTTCGTCGGTTCGTCGGGGACGGACCACGTCGTCTCCAGCGTTCGTTCGTCCGTCTCCACGACGACACTGTACTCTCCCGTCCTGTACGTCACCGGCACTGACAGGCGGGTGCGGGCAGGTACTCGGTAGGTGCGGTCGAGAAGTGGCGACCCAGACAGTCCGATTCGAAGTCGAGTCGCGGTCTCACTGCCAGGGTTTTCGACGACGACGCCAGCGGGCGCATACCAGCGGCCAGACCCGTCTCCGACGAGTGGAAGGTCGACTGCCTCTCCACCTTGGTCGACCGAACACGCACGGCCCGGCGGGCACGAGACCATTCCCCAGAACTCGGCAGACTCGCGGCTGAGGACGACTTCGAGTCCGTCACGGGCGTCGTCGACGGTCCACGCCGAACTCGCTCGGACTCCGGTATCTGTCTCGATGAGGACCTCGGCGTCACCCAGCGGAACGTCGACTCGACTGGTGCTTCGCTCGCCGGGAACGAGGTCGAGATTCTCGAAGTAGACGTCGCGCCCGTCGCGACTGACGACGAGCGTCGTGAACACGGAGTCTGGTGTCGGATTCCAGACCGAGAGCACGCGTTCTACTCGCTCTTGTGCGGGCGTCGTCACGGTCGAGTCTCCGGTTCCCTCCTCTGGCGTGGGTGTTTCTGTCTCCGTCTCTCCCTCGGGTGACCCACATCCCGCGAGACCGGTGACACCGGCCGCGACGAGCGAGAGGAGGGCGCGGCGATTCATACCACAGGGTACGAACTCGAAATATATGAACGTCGGCGCCCGAGTACGGCGAGGTGAGTGGTTTCTCACGTCGCAGGCGCACGCCAGACGAAGCGGCTTTACGCACCCATCCGATAGGAGACTCCAATGAGTAAGCCGAGCCCCGAGGTCTACGAGCGGGGACGCGGGATGGACGCGCACAACAAGGTGATGCGTGACATCCGTTCGCGGAAGCAGAAGACCTACGACCCTCACGAGCCGACGCGGGTGTGGATTGACGAGGACAACACGCCCGACGGCGTCTACGACTCGCTGACGATTATCCTCAACACCGGTGGCTGTCGCTGGGCGCGTGCCGGTGGCTGTACGATGTGTGGCTACGTCGCCGAGTCCGTCGAAGGCGGAACCGTCTCTCACGAGGCGCTCATGGACCAGATTCAGGTCTGTCTCGACCACGAAGCTGAGAACATGGACGACGGTGAGAAAGCGGGCCTCATCAAAATCTACACCTCTGGCTCGTTCCTCGACGAGCGCGAAGTGCCCGCCGAGACGCGTGACGCCATCGCCGAGACGTTCGCCGACCGAGACCGGATGGTCGTCGAGTCGCTCCCGGACTTCGTCACGCGCGAGAAACTCGCCGACTTCACCGAGCGTGGTCTGGAGACGGACGTCGCAATCGGCCTCGAAACCGCGACCGACCGCGTCCGCCACGACTGCGTCAACAAGTACTTCGACTTCTCCGACTTCGAAGACGCCTGTGACGAGGCGGCCGCAGCAGGCGGTGGCGTGAAAGCCTATCTGCTGATGAAGCCGCCGTTCCTCTCGGAACCGGAAGCACTCGAAGACATGAAATCGTCTATCCGACGCTGTGCCGCAGTGGACAACTGCCACACCGTCTCGATGAACCCGACCAACGTCCAGCGCTACACGATGGTGGACGAACTCTTCTTCAACGGTGGCTACCGGCCGCCGTGGCTCTGGTCGGTTGCCGAGGCGCTCCGCGACACGGCCGACGTCGACGCGATCGTCGTCTCGGACCCCGTCGGTGGCGGCCAAGAACGCGGCGCGCACAACTGTGGCGAGTGCGACGAACTCGTGTTCAAGGCAGTCAAAGACTTCAACCTCCGGCAGGACCCGAGCGTCTTCGACCAGGTGTCCTGTGAGTGTGAATCCACCTGGGAGTTCGTCCTCGACGCGGAGACGAGTTACAACATGCCGCTCGTTCGATAACCGCGGCCGCGAACCACTATACGTTCGTCCAATTTGTGACGCAAACGTGTTTATTTTCTCTCACTGTGTTCCGGTTAGGACGACCCAATCGACGGTAAGACCGTCCTAACAACGAGATAGGATATTCGTATCAAAGAGGGTGTAACTCGTTCTCATATTCGGGAGTTCGGACACGTGCCCACCCGGACTGCCCGCCATCATGACGAAACACACGTACAAGACCGTCTACTATGCGGATGGGTGGTTCGAGATCCGCGAGGAAGAGAACACCGAGGCGTGGATCGCCACGGACGCTCCTCGCGCTCTCATGCCATAGCACGCGGTACGCGGGTCGGAAAATAACTCCAACCATCGCTCATCGTGTACGCTGCTACATTCGCCCATCCGACCCTGTACCGCTCACCGCCGCTGCGGCGGTCTTTTTTATCGAAAAACGAAGCTCGAACGCGAGCCTCGGCCGTAGAACGCTACCCCTCGAAACCCGACAGCACGCCTCTTCCGTCGGTGTTGCCGAGTTGCGGCAGCGATGCTCGTTCTGGGTGTGGCATCAAGACTGCGACAGATTTGGAGTCACCGAGGATACCAGCGACGTTTCCGCGCGACCCGTTGGGGTTCGCCTCGTCGGTGATGTTTCCGTCTTCGTCACAGTAGCGGAACAGAATACGGTCTTCTGCTTCGAGTTCTTCGTAGCCTTCGTCGTCGATTTCGAAGCGGCCCTCACCGTGTGCGATGGGCAGTTCGATGACGTCGCCTTCGTCGTAGGCACGGGTCCACTGCGTGTCGGCGTTTTCGACACGGAGGTAGACGTGCTCACACTGGAAGCGAGCGCTCGCGTTCGTCGTGAACGCACCGGGTGTCAGTCCAGCCTCACAGCCAACCTGGGCACCGTTACAGACGCCGAGGACGGGGATTCCTTCGTCGATCGCCTCGCGTACAGCGTTCATCACTGGCGACCGGGCGGCCATCGCGCCACCGCGAAGGTAGTCGCCGTACGAGAAGCCACCGGGGAGCATGATACCCGTCGTCTCCTCTGGGAGCGGGTCTTCGTGCCAGACGCGTTCGGCCTCGAACCCGAGGTCGGTGAGCGCGCGGACGGCGTCTCGGTCACAGTTCGACCCGCCAAACTGCACAACTGCAATCATCTCAAGCCTCGACGACCTCGACCTCGTAGTCGTGAATGGTCGGGTTCGCCAGCAAGCGTTCGGCCATCTCGTCGGCACGGTCGGCCGCCGCGTCGGCGTCCGCCGCGTCGAGGTCGACTTCGTACCGTTCGGTAAAGCGCAACGCGTCGAGTTCGAACCCGAGTCGTTCCAGTGCACGCTTCGTGGTCTCCGCCTCCGGGTCGAGCACGCCACGCTTGAGGCGCACCGTCACCGTCGCGGTGTAGGTGGTCATCGGATGACGATGCGTGGTGATGTGCAAAAACGGTTTTGGGTCGCGTTTGATATGCACGAATGTGCGCAACAATCGGAGAACAGTGTCTACGAGGCCGGAGAGCGTTCTACGTCGTGGACGGCGAGTGTCTCGTCGATGACGAGGGTGAGCGTGTCTTCGTCGACGACAAAATCCACGGTGGCCCGAAGTGGGTCGTCCGAGACGACAGTGAGCGTCGGCTTGTCTCGCCACGCAGTGCCCCAGAGATTTGGTTGCGAGAGGTCCACACCGTGGTCGTAGTAGAACGAGACGACTGCAGGGTGGTCGAGGAAGGCCATGCCGATGCCAGCGATGAGCTCCTCCCTGCAACGCGTGCAACTGTAGATGGCCTGAGCCTCTTCGCAGACGTCTGACGGGGCGAGTTCGTCCGTGTTCGTCACGAGGCGTGGTTCCATCCGGCCTCGACAACTCGCGCAGAATCCGTCGCGTGCCTGTGAGAACAACGACAGGACGAATCGCTCTGCGACTTCGGGGAAGGACGCGTCGTCATAGCCTTCTAACACGCCTGGCGGGATACCCGCGTCTAAAATCGTCTTGTCGCAGTCGGCACACCGGACTGTGACATGCTCGTCTACGTAGGTCGCTTCGACCTGCCCGTCACACGCTGGGCAAGGAGGGTCCACCGGGACGGGGCCGATGTCGTCGCCGCGGGTGTACGCCCCACCGAGGATGGCACCGACGATATTCCACCCTGCGAGTCGAATCTCGTACCCAGCGTCGGACTTCTTGACGAAGCGACCGGTGAGTTTGCCGAGGTGGTAGTTGAATCGACCGCTGTCGGGGACGCCAACACGCTCACGGAGTTCCGAGAAGGTGAGTGGTTCGTTCGGGGAGTCGGCGAGAACGCGGAGGATGGCGAGTCGCGTCTCGTCGGCGAGCAGGGAAAACGCCTGCTCGCTGTCGGAATCCACGGAAACCGGCGCATCACGGGAATGCATAGGTACCGATACGTCGGTATCGGAGTTAACTGAATCGCGCGGTGACATTATCAGGCAACCACCCATGCGATGACGGTGACAACCGTGAATGGGAGGAACATCGCCAGTCCCAGACCGATAATCCAACTAGCGACGAGCAGTGGGATGGCGACGATTGGCGCGGGCGAGGAGACTACGAACTGCGCCGCCAACACGAGGGCCACGACGGCAACGAAGCGGCCGAGGACCCGCCCAACGGCGTCGATTCGACGGTTGTGTGCGACGTTCGGGTTCATCAGTTCACACGACACACCACGACTGCATAATAGTAAGCAGAATGATATTTTTGTACGCTCGCGAACAGAAATCTCGTTCACCACCTGATGATACCGGATTCGTCTCGAAATGAACTCACCTCCGAGTTAATTGCGGAGAACGACAGCGGTTTACCGCTTGCCCTCCCACGACGGTATATGTTCAGCATCGAACAGCTGGAGGTGACGGTATGACGCGAGAACTAACCGAGATCACGGTCATCGGAGGAGACAAGACCGGACTCATCGCGAATGTGACCACCCTGCTGTTCGAACGCGGAATCAACGTCGAGGACCTCGACCAGGCCGTCCGTGAAGGAATCTTCCGGATGACCCTCCACGCGGACACCTCGGAGATGACCTGCACGCGCGACGAGCTCCGTGAGGCACTCTCCGACCTCGGTGACGACCTCGGCGTCGAGGTGCAGGTTCGGTTCCCGTCGGACCGCGAGACCCGCGAGATTGCCGTCCTCGTCACGAAGGAGTCACACTGTCTCGAAGCACTGTTCGAGGCGTGGGCGAACGACGACCTCGGCGCGGAGATTTCGGTCGTCATCGGGAACCACGACACACTCGAACCGCTCGCGAGTCACTACGACGTCCCCTTCCACGACATCGGTGACGAGAAGGGTACGTCGAACGAAGACCGACTCCTCGAACTCCTGGCGGAGTACGACGTCGACCTCATCGTGCTCGCGCGGTACATGCGTATTCTCGGGCCGAAGGTCGTCTTCCGCTACGAAGACCGCATCATCAACATCCACCCGTCGTTGCTCCCCGCCTTCCCCGGCGCGGCCGCCTACCGACAGGCCAAAGAGAAGGGTGTCCGCATCGCCGGCGTCACTGCCCACTACGTGACGACCGACCTCGATCAAGGCCCGGTCATCACCCAACGGGCGTTCGACGTCCCTGACGACGCGAGCATCGACGAAATCAAGAACCGCGGGCAACCGCTCGAAGCGGACGCGCTCCTCGAAGCCGTGAAACTCCACCTCGACGACGCGCTCACGGTCCACCGTGGTCGCACCAGTCTCCGCGAGGAAGTTGACCCCGACAATCGTCAACTCGGACTCTCCCGCGAGGCGCAAGCATCCAACCCCGACCGTCCCGTCGACGGCATCATCGACGCACTCGGGACGAAGAAACTGGCCGCCCCCGAACAGTCCGAGGACTGACCACTTTTTGTCGTCGCCCTGCGCAGTTGGGGCGATGACCGACACTTCTGCTCCTGACTTCGACGGTCGACCGAACGGACCCGGTGCGGCCCGCGCACTCGGCGAGTTCGCCCTTCGTGTCGAAGACCTCCCGGCGATGCGCGCCTTCTACCGCGACGTCGTCGGTCTCGGCGGCCCCATCGGTGACTACGACACGGCGACGTTCTTCGGCCTCGGTGAGAGCCACGCCGGTCACGAAGCTGTCTTCGTGCTCTTCGACCGAACTGCCGAGTCAGGGTACGAAGGTATCGACCAAGACACGACGACTATCGACCACTTCGCGTTCAGTATCGACCCCGACGACTTCGACGCTGAAGTCGAACGCCTCCGTGAACACGGTCTCGACCTCGACTTCGCCTACCACGAGTGGGTCGAGTGGCGCTCTCTGTACTTTTCGGACCCGGAGGGGAACAGAGTGGAGTTGGTCTGTTTCGACCCAGAGGGGATGGAGAAGAACGAACAGTACGAGTGACCTGACACGTGAACCACCCCGACCGCGACGAACCGTAACTGCCTGTTGTTCGTGAACGTCCAGAGCAACGTAAAAATATTAACGATTTTTCGGGACAAATATCTACATGGCTATGTCGGGAGAAGTTGGGACGCGACTCTTTGGCCGTGACGTGACGTTAGCGGTGTCGTGGCCGTGGGCCGTGTATTGGATTGCATTCCTTCGAGTGCTCGTCGGGACGGTATTCCTCCACGCGGGGATGGACAAGTTACTGGCAGACCAGCCGTTTACCGCTGGGTGGTGGCTCACCGGAACGGCCAGTGAGGGAGTCCTCGGGACGGTGATGGTCTGGTTCGGACAAAACGCGCCGTGGTTCGTGGATTTCGTGATTCCGTTCGGTGAACTCTTCATCGGAATCGGACTCATCGTCGGTGGATTGACTCGTCTCGCGTCGTTCTTCGGAGCGACGTTGATGTTCTTCCTCTACTTCGGAAATGCCGACTGGGAACACGGATTCGTGAACGGTGACTTGCTCCTCCTCGTCCTCTTTATCACACTCATCATCTTTGGGGGTGGACGGATCTGGGGACTCGATTCGTACTTAGAGAAGACCGAGACGGTGCAGAAATACCCACGACTCAGATACCTTCTGGGGTGATTCTAATGAGCATTACAACGTCAGAAACAGCAGACGAAATCGGTGCGGTGAACAGAATGCAACTGGCAGACAAGATTGCGATGATAGTCGGTGGGGGACTCATCCTCCTCGGCACGACGGTCATGGGCATCTTCGAATCGTTCTTCACCGGCCACACGGTGAGTCCGAACGGAAATCTCGGGGACGTGGTCATTCACACCTCGTTTGACCCGACACTTCGGGCGTACGCAATCGCCCTCGGATTACTCATCTTGTTCCTCTACGGCCTGTTCCGGTTCACGACTCAGCACCAGTGGGGTGGACAGGAGTCAGGTGGTGACGAGGTGGTCACACCTGAGTGAACCTGAACCGCCAACTCAGTACAACCAATTTTCTGCACTCGTGATAACTGGCTGAGTGGGTTGTCTCGGCCGGCAGCTTATTACATATGTGGACTATCTCGAATCCATGAACGTTCTCAAGATACTGTTAGAAGCAATCGAAGGCTACCGCGAGGGTGGCGTCGAAGAAGCGGTTTCGGAAGGCGTCGAAGAAGTTGCGGAAGAAGCGACCGGGAGAGACTTCTAAGAGGCCGTCTCCACGACGCTGATTTTTGCTGTTCGCTGCGGCCCAGTGGGATGCTGTGGGTGAGACAGCTTAGCCCAACTGTCCGCGGATTTCACCGCTGGGAGTTCCAACCGTGTGCACGTTGACGTACGCATTGCCACTCTGGATTGCGTCGTACACGTCTTCTATCGACTCCCAACCACACACGTTCCCGGGGTTGGGTTCTGTAACCGTCTCTTTCGCGAGGATACCGCTTGCTGAGGTTTGCTCGCCCCCGAACAGCGTAACTCCAACCGGTCCGTTCTGACCCGCAGGACCGCAATGGATGTGTGCGGCAAAGACATCGTCAATGTTGGCGACGATTAAGGTGTAACTGAATTGTGTGAGGTCGTCGTCGAACTTGACGAGCAGTTGTCCCTGTGCCTTCGTCTCGACTGGTGGTACCTCTTCGTCACCCCTGAGGTGTGTACGGAAGTTCCGCTTGCGTGGGGACGAGTTGCTTTTTGCAGTGGCTGGGTTTACACCGAGTCCACCCAACAACACTCCTGTCACCCCGAGTGAGACCAGAAACCGTCGTCTCCCGACGTTCGTTTGTCGCATCTCGTCTAGAAGAACGACCGATACAGCTTTTGTTAGTCGCAGATGGGCCCCAGGAAATAGACTATTAATTCGAGAGGACCGCCAGCGCGGGATTCGCGAGCTTACAGGTCGCGAACCGTCGCAACCGCGTCCTCGATGGACGGTGCGTCGAACCACTCGAAGTCGACGTACGCGTTCGTGCCTGCGCAGTAGACGTCCGAGAGTGCCTCGACGATTTCGTCGGGGAGGTTCTCTGGTTCGATTTCGCACTGCTCGCGCCAGTTAGGCTCGCCCGTCTCGATGGCTTCCTGCTTCGCGGCGGAGACGGCGTCGACCCACTCGGGTTGGACGCGCTTGTAGTACTGGCGGACGACCTCTTTCGAGACCTGCTGGCCGTCGTACGAGAAGCGGTTCTCGTCGAACGTGCCGACCACGTCTGCGACCTTCACGGTCCCGTCGTGGTACAGACACTCGATTTTCCCGTCTTCGTGGTCGAACCCGGCGCGGGCGGCGTGGTCGGTCAGAATGTGGTTCACCGCGAGTGCGAGTTCTTCGAGCTGGTCGAGGTCGACGAGACCCGCAATCTCGTCTGCCTCCTCGCGGTCGAGATAGCGGTCCTGTTCTTCGTACTTCGTCGAGAACTCGACGACGGGCTGGGGGAGGTCGACCGCTCCATCGGGCCACTCGTCGACGTCGAGGCCGTAGTCTGCGGGCTCGCCACGCTTTCTGAGACTCGACCCCACGGGGACGGTGTTGCGGAAGACGATCTCGAGCGGGATGAGGTAGTTCTCTCCGGCGGCCTCGTGGTAGGCGTCGTAGTCGTACTCGCCGTCTTCGTGCGGGAGGTCAGGTACTTGCGTGAGTTCGATAGCCATCTCGGTCGGCGGCGACTCGCACTCACCGAGGTCTTTGACTTCACCGTCTTCGACGACGCCGACGTAGTGCGTCGGGACGTGGTTCACGTCCAGAAGTTCGAAGTTGTACGCCCCCATCAGACAGAGACTCGCACCCTTGTTCGGGATGTGGTCGGGCATCTCGCCCCAGTCGAAGACAGAGTATCGGTCAGAGAAGACGAACCGGCCCCGGCCGAGGTCGGTCGCCGTCGGTTCCTCCTCGACGCGGAAGTCCTTCACGCTGGTCATGGTCGTCCCTGTGCGCTCTTCCCACTAAGAACCTTCCACTTCTGTGTGTATCTTGGCTCGAAACATCGGTGATGTATGCACGTATTCGCATAACTGGGACGATTAGGTGCAATCGGGCCGCTTTTTCGGTGCCCGACCGTCTTGTCGGCTATGAACGCCGACCTCGACGCCGATGCAGAGTGGGTTGCCGACCTGCTCCGCGAGGCGGACGTCGCCGTCGCGCTCACGGGTGCGGGGATGAGCACCGCCTCTGGCATCCCGGATTTCCGCGGCGACGACGGTATCTGGAACACCGAGTTCGACCCCCAGTCGTTCCACCGGAGCAGATTTGTAACCGACCCCGACGGCTTCTGGCGAGACCGACTCCGCCTCCACGAGCGAATGTTCCCCGACGGTGTCAGTCCGAACGCCGGCCACGACGCGCTCGCAGCACTCGAATCGAAGGGGGTTCTCGACGCCGTGGTGACCCAGAACACCGACGGCCTCCACCGAGAGTCGGGGTCAGACCACGTCGTCGAACTCCACGGAAACGCGGCGGAGGTCGTCTGCAAGGACTGTGACTCACGATTCGACGCCGACATGGCGTTCGAGCAGGTGAGAGCAGGGACGGCTCCGGCGACGTGTCCCGACTGTGGCGGCATCGTGAAACCCGCAGTCGTCCTCTTCGGCGAACGACTCCCGCGTGTCGCCTACGCCGAGGCGAAACAGCTAGCCGACGACGCGGACGTGTTCCTCGCCCTCGGGTCGTCGCTGACGGTTCACCCGGCCGCAGGACTGGCCGACCGGGCCGCAGAAGATGGGTCGCTCGTCGTCGTCAACTTCGACCCGACGCAGTACGACGACAAGGCCGACAGAGTCGTTCGGTCGGACCTCACGGAGTTTTTGCCAGCGGTCGAAAAACGAATCTGAGTCCCGAGTGCGCCCGGGCCAACGTTGGTTCTTCGGTATCTACGCACGTCTCTTGCAGGTACCACGATGAACTGTTCTTACGAGTAGCCGTGGGAGAACTCAGGAACTGCCGAACTCCTCGTGGAGATACGCGCCCACGTACCCGCCCAGTGCGCCGAGGCCAACGGTGTAGAGGAGGACGAAGGAGAGGCCGATGAGTCCAATGAGGGCGAATCCGAGGATTCCGAAGCCGATACCCATCCGGGGCGCGCCGACGATAGCGAAGAGACTGAAGAATCCGAAGACGACCAGTGCGAGAAGGACGGCGACGAGACTGACGAACAGTCCCGAGAGCGCACCCGACTTCACGCCGAGGTCACGGTCGGTCCCGGTGAGGTACCCCGCGAGTGCCCCGCCGAGAATCGTCGACCCCGGAAGCGGAGAGAGGACGATACTGGCGATTGCACCGACGAGTGCTGAAAAGAGAAGGCTTTCATCCTCCACACCGGTTGACTGCTCCCGGTCGTCGATGGACGCCTCTGACGCGTTTGGGGACGTGGAGTGTTCCATACACGGCACAACTCGGTCTGAGCGGGTAATCCTTTCTCCGACTCGGACTGTTCGTGACCGACCACTCCGCGTGGACGTGGGCACGACATTCCGGCGAGGAAATCCCCTTCCGGGACCACCCAGTTTTTAGGACCGTAGCACGTTCCTCACGACCATGACCGGTGCCGCCCGCGACGACTTCGGGTTCGACCACGTCCCGGAGACCGACCAATCGTTTGAGAACGCCTTAGCGAAGGCACGAACGGGCGAGCGCCTCACCATCGCCGACGGCGTCGAGCTCATGACGACGGGAACCGACCACGAGGGCATCGACCCGGTTCGGAAGGAACTCGTCTTGGAGGCGGCCGACCGCCGGCGCGCCGAGATGGTCGGTGACGAGGTGACCTTCGTCGCCAACCTCAACAACAACGTGACGACGGCGTGTACCACGGGCTGTCTCTTCTGCAACTTCAAGAACACCGCTCACCTCTTCGAGTCCGACTCTGACGTAGACCACGGTGGGTTCACCAAGACCCCTGAAGAGTCCCGGGACATCGTCTCGGATGCGGTCGAGATGGGTATCTACGAAGTCACCTCTGTCTCTGGGCTCCACCCTGCACTCGTCCTCGACGAGGAACACCGCGAGATTCTCGAATCGTACGACAACCCCGCGGCCGAAGTGAACTACAAACCGCCCGAGGCGTACGACGTCGACCCCAGCACCTACGCGGCCCAACTCGACGCGATGTCGGTCGACGGGGTCCACGTCCACTCGATGACGCCCGAAGAGGCCCACCACGCGAAGCGCGGGACCGACTGGAGTTACGAAGAGGTCTACCGTCGACTCGCCGACGCCGGACTCGACAGCGCCCCCGGAACCGCGGCTGAAATTCTCGTCCCTGAAGTGAGAGACGTCATCTGTCCCGGGAAAATCGGCACCGACGAGTGGGTCGCTGGGATGGAAGGGGCGATGGAAGCCGGATTAGACGTGACGGCGACCATCATGTACGGCCACGTCGAAAACGAGATGCACCGCGTGATGCACCTCGACGTCGTCCGCGACCTCCAGGACCGCTACGGCGGCATCACCGAGTTCGTCCCGCTCTCGTTCATCTACCAGAACACGCCGTTGTACGACCGTGGTCTCGTCACCGGCGGTGCCTCGGACGACGAAGACGAACTCATGATTGCCGTCTCACGACTCTACCTCGACAACATCGACCACATCCAGTCGTCGTGGGTGAAGTTCGGGAACGCGAAGGCGCTCAAACTCCTCAACTGCGGCGCAGACGACCTGATGGGGACGATTCTCTCCGAAGAGATTACGAAACGCGCCGGTGGCGAGTTCGGTGAGTTCCGGTCGTTCGACGAGTACGTCGACATGATAACGGCCATCGGACGCCAACCAGTCGAACGCTCGACCGACTATCGGACGCGCCGCCCACTCGACCCGGACGGTGGCCCACACGGCCCGATGCTCGGCCCCCGTGCGGATGGAACACCGATGCTCGAACGCCGCGGTAATTCGGCGACAGCCGACGATTGAGATGATGGCGACGACCCACGCCGCAGTGGGCCTCAGTCTCGCCGCCCCACTCACGTGGGTGGCACCGGAACTCGCAGGTGTCGCTGCGGTTGGCGCACTTCTCGGCGGTATCTTCCCCGACATCGACCTCTTCGTCGGCGTGCATCGAAAATCGCTGCACTTCCCGGTCTACTACACCGTCGCCGCTGGACTGGTGGGGCTCGCTGTTCTCGCCGCGCCCACGGCCCTCACCGTCGCACTGGCGTTTTTCTTCCTCTCTGCCGCCCTCCACTCTATCTCGGATTGGCTCGGCGCAGGTGACGAACTGCGGCCGTGGGACCGAACTTCTGACCGCGCCGTCTACGTCCACCCGGCGAAACGCTGGCTTCGTCCGCGCTATCTCGTTCGCTACGACGGTGCCCCCGAGGACCTCGTGTTGACGCTGGTGTTTGCCATTCCCGGACTGCTCGTCTTCACCGGAGGGATTCGCGTCGCGATCGTCCTCGGCATCACTATCGCCCTGTTCTACACCGGGTTCAGAAGGCGCATGCCCGACTGGTTCGGTATCTGAGCGGCAGCAGAACCAGTCGGTCAGTGAGTGCGGCGTTACGTCTCCGGCGTCGAAAGTGGTCCGTCGCCGTGAGCGACGTGTCGGAGACGCTCACTGTGAACGTCCCCGCCCCGAAGTCGGTCTGCGATTGGTTCCCGAATCCACGTCTCTCGGTTTCGCGGAGCGGGTGCAGCCTCGATACCAGACGGACGGAACTCGTCGGGCAAGTAGCGCGCGTAGACAGGCAAGCGTTCGCGGAG
Organism: Haloferax marinisediminis; assembly: GCF_009674585.1. Classification (NCBI taxonomy): domain Archaea; kingdom Methanobacteriati; phylum Methanobacteriota; class Halobacteria; order Halobacteriales; family Haloferacaceae; genus Haloferax; species Haloferax marinisediminis. The sequence goes on from NZ_WKJP01000001.1 coordinate 1,129,501, forward strand.
CGGAACACCCGATTCCTCGGCAATGTCGGCGAGTTCTTGGAGCGCAGGCCACGCGTACTCTGGGTTCACGTAGTCGTCGGTGACTGGTGAGACACCACCCAAGTCGTCGACACCGCAGTCGACGAGCCTGGCGGCCTCCGAGAGGTTCGGCGGGACCTGGACCGATATCTCCTCGGGGAGAGCCACACGGGCCATCGAGACCACACGGCGCATCGTCTCTATCGAGGGGCGTTCGTAGTCAGACCGGTCGTTCGGAACGACGTTCTGGACGATGACTTCCTGGATGTGGCCGTATCGCTCGTGGAGTGCGCGAATCGCGAGGAGACTCTCTGCCCGGTCACGCCACGTCTCTCCGATACCGACGAGGATGCCCGTGGTGAACGGGACACCTTCTTCACCGGCGGCGCGAATCGTGTTGAGTCGTTGCCCCGGCGTCTTGCGGCGGTTTCCAGCGTGGGCGGCGACGTCTGCCGTCGTCTCGAGCATCACGCCCATGCTCGCGTTCACTGGCGCGAGGGATTCGAACTGTTCGCGAGTCAGGTCGCCGGGATTCGAGTGCGGAAGCAGTCCCTCGTCGAGCGCGACCTCGCACGCGGCGACGAGATACTCCAGAATGTCGTCGTAGCCCCACTCGTCGAGTTGGCGGTGAATCTCGGTGTATCGCTCGTCTGGCGCGTCACCGAAGGTGAACAGTGCTTCCGTGCACCCAGCGTCTGCGCCCATCTGAACCACGTCTCGGACCTCGTCGAGCGACATGAGCGTCGCCTCGCCGGGGACGTCGTAGTACGTACAGTAGGTGCACGTGTACCGACACGCGGTGGTCAGCGGGAGAAACACGTTGCGAGAGAACGACAGCGACGACGGTGCGTCGACGTCACCGGACTGTGTCCGGTGGGCCGACGAGCGTTGCTCGTCGACGTCGTCGGGGCCGACTGCGAGGAGTCTGTCGACGGCAGCGTCGTCGATGTGAACCTCGACTCCGTACTCGTCGGCACCCGGGAACATACCGCTTGGTGTGCGACGGACTACTAAAAACGTATCACTCGCGGTCGATTCGGGAGACAGAAGTCGAGAGTGAGTCGGGGTTTTGGTGCCAGACACGACCCCGACCTGTCCGAAGATGCGTCAGACGTTCGTAACCCATCGCGTCGGTTACGCTCGGTCACCGTGACGTTCGGACTCCACTTCGTTGCCCGCAGCGTCTCGAAAGACGGCACGGGTGCGCGCGGCGCACGTTGCCTCAGTTCCCGCCGGGCACACGAAGACACCGCGCCTGTCAATGTATATCGTGAACTGTTATGGTCCTATCGGCACTCGCGTGTGACGCTTACCCGGCCGCGACCACGTTCGAGACGGACGCCATGCTCTTCTATCCAGTCTCGTGTTCGCCCCTGACTGTGTAGGAGTACCTCGACGAGGTCAGTCGGTTCGTCCACGTCGACGGCGAGGCGCATCGAGTCGACCTCGACGAACGACGCGCCCGCGTCTGCAGCGATAGCCCGGTGGTCGGCGATAGACGCACCGTGATAATCGACGGTAAACGACGGAGTGCGGACGACGAGCGCGTTCGTCCCGCCACCGAGTCCCGGTGCGGCTACGACGTCGCCTGCGGTCTCGAACAGTCTCGTGAGCGCCTCCGGTGTCGCGAGTGCGAGGTCTGCCATGACGATGGCGACCGGTTCGTCACCGCCGAGTTCGTCGTTGACCACCTCGGTCAGCGGCCGGTCGTCGACGATGACTGGCACGTCGACGTCGACGTCGACTGCGGTGTCTGCGAGAACAACCGGGTCACCACCTGCACGGTCGATGGCGTCGAGAACGTCACGGAGCATCACGAGTGCAAACTCGCGTCGCTCGTCGGCGTCGAAAAGCGGGGCGAGTCGCGACTTCGGAGAACGTCCCCCGAAGGGAACGGCGACTCGCATGAGAAGTTAGCCCAGTTTGTCGTAGGTCTGCTGCTGGGACTTCCAGTAGAGGAAGCCACCTGCGAGCAGCGCGACGACTACGAGTCCACCGGCGGCGTAGATGAGTAGTTGCGTCGTCTGACTCGACTGCTTCGCCTGGTTCGCGCGGGTCTCGGCTTCCTCTGCGAGGGTGGTCGCGAGGCCGAACTCGGCGCCTTCGTAGGCTTCGACAGCGTTGTTGAACGACTGCTGTGCTTCTTGGGTGTTGGAACCACTGGCGGCCGCGATGGCTGCCTTCGCACTGTCGAGTGAGTCGCGTGCGGCGGCGCTCTCTTCAGTGTAGTGGGTCGCGTTCCACGTGCCGATATCGTTACTGGAGCCTCCTTCGCGGGTCTGAGCGAGCGAGAGGACGGTGAACTCCTGTGCCGGGTCGTAGGTGAACTCCTCGACCTCGGGCACCGTTCCGGTCACCGAGACTTCGACTTCGCTCGTTCCGTCGTCAGCGGCGATTTGCGCCCCGCTGAAGTTCTGCCCGTCGAAGGACTGCTGGTCGACTTTCGCGCCCGTCTGGTCGTAGTACGTGACGGTCCACGTCACGTCTTCGAGGTGGGTCTGTCCTGCAAGCGTCCACGCTTCGAGTTGCGGGTCCTTGTACAGTTCATCGAGGGTGACCGATGCGGTCACCTTCGAATCGACCTGCGCCTCGGAGGGCGTGTCCTCAGAGGCGACGCTCACGGCGCCTGCCGGAATCGCAGCGACCGACAGGAGCACGACGAGCGCGAGCGCCAGCTTAGAAAAGCGACTCCAGTTCGTCCTCGTCATCGTTTATGAGGTTCTCCAAATTGGACTCGCTCTCCTGACGAATCTCCTCGATGTTGTCTTGCGCCTCGATGGCGACCTGCTGCAGTTCCTTGATGCGGGGCACGTTTGCCACTCCAGAGAGGAGGATGACACTCGCGACCTTTCCGGCGCCCGGAATCGGGTAGTCCCCACCGCGAACTTCCATGGAACCGGTCTGCTCCTCGATCCATTTCCGCCCGCGCTCTATGCCTTTCCGGTTCAGATGCTCCGGCGGGCCAGCGAGGACGAGCAGTGCGCGTTCGGCGCCTTCGATCTCACAGGGGAGGGTGAGGCGGCCGAGCGCTGCCTTGCGGACGAGGCTGGTGATACGGTTCGTCGTGTGTGCGGTGTCGAGGTTGTCGTCTGGCTCGTCACCGCCGGTGAGTCGCGACAGGAGGCCGCCACTCTTCTTCTTCCGTGGTTCGACGCCTTCGGACGCGTAGCCGACAGTCGAGACGCCGCCGCCGGCCAGCGTGTTGATGATCTCAGACGAGTCGACGACGGACTCTGCGACTTCCTGTCCGTCTTTGACTTCGCCAGCACCGAAGAGGACGCCGAAGCGGTTGACGATCTCGTCGTTGATTTCGTCGTAGCCGCCCTGGACGGACTCGCCGGTCTTCCGCCACGCGTCGTTGTCGAACACGAGCAGATTGTCGACCTCGCGGACGAACGTCTGGAACGACCGTGCGGCGTTCAGGGTGTAGATGCCACCCTCGTCCGATCCCGGCAGGATGCCGAGACCGTAGACAGGTTCAGTGTAGATACGTTTGAGATGTTTCGCAAGGACTGGCGCGCCACCGGACCCGGTACCGCCACCGAGACCGGAGACCACGAGGAAGGCATCGACTTCGTGGACAGGGATGCTGTCGATGGCACCCTGTACCTCATCGATGTCTTCTTCGGCGATTTCCGCACCGAGTTCGTTGTCCGCACCGACACCATGTCCCTTTACGCGGGACTGGCCGATGAGAACGCGCTGGTCCTTCGGGATATTCTTCAATCCGAGCAAGTCGGCTTTCGCAGAGTTAACTGCGACGGCGGCGCGAACGATTCCGGCGTTTCGTTCGCGGTCGTACTCGACGAATTTGTCGACTACTTTTCCCCCGGCTTGCCCGAATCCGATCATTGCGAGCTTCATAGGTTCGGTCCCCTCGCCATTGCGTGAAAGCCAGTACGAACGCGGACATAAGCGTTGTGGGATGTACGTGTAATAACAGAAACAGGTCCGACGAAAAAAAGAGCAACGACGGAGGGATGTTAATCGGACATTATGCCGGTAGAGCCCACTCAGCGGAGTGAACTATCGCGTTTCATAATCAATTAACTAATAACTTATTCGTATCTCACCTGTTCGTTTCGATGAATCACTTTCACCCAGTTAGTTCCGTTCCGAGAGGTATGCCCCAAGTGTCTTCATCGACTCCACGTCGACACCGAAACTGCCCACATCGTTGTCGTCAGTGGTGTTATCGAACTTGAGCGACCGGTACTGGTCGGAACCCATCGGGAATCCGGGAACTGCGCCGAGGACGCTGAGTCCGACGCCCGCGAGCCCCATCGGGAGGGGGACGATGGTGATCGATTTGCCTTCGGCATCGTACACCATCTCGGTGATGTCGCGCAGCGTGAGTTTCTGTGGCCCACCGATGGTGTACGTCTTCCCGACGTGGTCGTCGCCTTCGACGGCGTCGGCGAGCATCGGCACGAGGTCGCCCACCCAGATGGGTTGGAACCGCGTCTTTCCGTTTCCGGGGAGTGGGTACAGTGGAACACCCGGGGCGAACATGCCTTTGAGCCGTTTGGTGAACGAGACGAACTCACCGCCGTCACCGAAGACGACCGATGGCCGGAAGATGACCCAGTCGAGCGACGACGACTTGACTGCCTGTTCTGCGTTTCCTTTCGACCTGATGTAGGCCGTGTCGCCGTCGGGGTCCGCGCCGAGGGCGCTCATCTGCACGAGACGCGGAACGTCGTGTACCTCGGCCGCTTTCACGACGTTCTCGGTGCCCTGCCAGTGGATGATGTCGTGCATCCGATTGCCTCCCTTCGGTTCGAACAGTGGCGAGAGTGCGACGAGGTTGACGACGGCGTCTTTCCCCTCGAACGCGTCGGCCATGGAGTCGTAGTCGGTGACGTCTCCCATCACCGTCTCGACGCCATCCGGGAGGTCCTCGCTGGACGGACTCCGCGACATCGCAGTCACGCTGTGTCCACGCGACTCCAACTCACGGCAGAGGTGGCTACCGATGAATCCGCTTCCGCCGACGACAAGGACGTTCATAACGTCGTAATATTCGGCGGAATGAGGGTAAAGCTAACGGGGGGTTTCGGTCGATTTCGCCGGTTATTGCTCCGATGAGAATCATCTTCGAGGAGCGAGTGACGGACCCCGTCACAGCTGATGACTGACACGACTGCCGCGATAGTTCGGGTGCTTTTTCGTCGGGGCCGAGTCAGTAGTCGTATGCTCGTCACGCTCGAGGGACTCGACGGAAGCGGCAAGACCACCGTCTGGGAGGCCCTCCACGACGTCTATCCGGATGCTGTCTTCACTCGCGAACCGACCGACGATTCGTGGTACGGTGACGCGGTCAACCGTGCAATCGGCGACGACGACGCCGACCCGCTTGCGACGCTGTTTCTGTTTACTGCCGACCACGCCGACCACCTCTCGCGTGTCGTTCGTCCTGCACTCGCCGAGGGCGACCTCGTCATCTCTGACCGATACTCGGACTCTCGATACGCCTACCAGGGTGCCTCACTCCGCGACAGCGACCTCAAGCGCCCGATGGAGTACATCATGGGCATCCACGCAGCGTTCACTCGACCTCCGGACAAGACCATCTACCTCGACGTCGACCCCGAGACGGCGGCCGCTCGAAGCGGCAAGACCAACAAGTTCGAACAGGCGGCGTATCTCGCCGAGGTTCGCGCGAACTACGAGCGCCTCATCGAAGCCGAGCCGGAGCGGTTCGTGCGGGTCGACGCGACCCAACCGCCGGAAGACGTGCTCGACGACGTCGAAGCGGCGCTCGAAGAGATTCTCAGCGAAGCCTAAGCAATCAAGCTCGCGGCGTCTCCCGTGTCACCGGGAGTCGGGGAGGTTCTCGAACTCTTCTGGCGGCGGGACGTAGAGCGTGTCGATGGTGAATCCGAGTGCGAGTGGCATCCCAATCATCACGCCGAGCGCGGCGGCGGGACTGCCGAGATTCACGCCGATGCCGAAGACACCGGTGAACACGAGTGTCGAGAAGAACAACACCAGCGGTATCAGAAAGAGGGCGTACAGGACGTAGCCCCACTGCGTCTTCAGTCGGAGGCGGAAGAAGCGCGTCATCACCGCCGCGATGAGCGTGTGGAGACCGATGACGACGACCATGAGCGCGAGGTTGACCACCGAGACCATGCGCTGCCTAGGGAGGCAATGGTCTTTGGCCTGTCGCTCTCGGCGACTGAGGAGGCATGCGAACGGGGGACGTTTATCACGAAGGACCGTGACGCTCCGCCATGCATCGACTCATCGCAGAACGCGGGTTGGACAGCACGGGGTTCTCCGAGGAAGACGCCCGCGCAGCCCTCCGCGATATGATCCGAGCGCGACGGTTCGACGAGCGTGCACTCGCCCTCCAGCGACGTGGGTGGATGAGCGGCTACCCACCCTTCCACGGGCAGGAAGCCTCGCAAATAGGTGCCGCCCACGCGATGCGTGAGGACGACGTACTCTTACCCACCTATCGGTCGAACGCGCTCCAGATTGCTCGCGGCGTCCCGCCGAGCGACATCTTCCTCTTCCGCCGTGGCTACGCCGAATACCACTCGGACCACGACGTGCCGGTCTTCCCACAAGCGGTTCCGATTGCCAGTCAAATACCCCACGCCGCCGGGGTCGGCATGGCCGCCAACTACCGTGACGACGACTACGCGGCGCTAGTCTGCTTCGGTGACGGTGCGACCTCTGAAGGCGACTTCCACGAAGGACTCAACTTCGCCGGCGTCTTCGACGCGCCGGTGGTCTTCTTCTGTGAGAACAACGGATACGCCATCTCGCTCCCACGCGAACGCCAGACGGCCAGTGAGTCGATTGCCGGGAAGGCCGAAGCCTACGGTATCGACGGGATGCAAGTCGATGGCAACGACCCACTCGCCGTCAGGGAGGCCGTCGAAGAGGGGCTTGAAAAGGCCCGAAACGGTGAGCCGGTACTCATCGAGGCGCTTACCTACCGACAGGGACCACACACCACTGCCGACGACCCGTCACGCTACCGGGACGACGACCCGGACCTCCCCGAGTGGCGGATTCGTGACCCCCTCGAACGATTCGAGGAGTACTGTCGTGAGCAAGGCGTCGTCGACGACGACCTCGTCGAGTCGATGTACGAAGACGCCGACGACGAGTTACGTGAGGCAGTCGAGACAGCGGAAGCGGTCCCAGAACCGGGGCCGGAAGAGCTGTTCGACTACGTGTACGACGACCTGCCGCCAGAACTCGCTCGTGAACGTGAAGAACACATGGCGTTCGTCGAGGAACACGGTCCGTTCGAACTCGACCGCTGAGGGGTCGCTCCTCCGACTCTCCTCCCCGCCTTCGAGAGACACTGAGTCAGTCGTCTAACGAGATGTACGTCTTCGTGTCGGCGACGCCTTGGAGCCCTTGAATTCGACTCGACGCCGTCTTCAGTACCTCGTACACTGCTTCGGTGTCGACCTCCGCGATGATGTCGTACGCACCGGCGACGATGTGCGCCTCCGACACCGTTTCGAGTTCGCGGATTGGCCCGAGTAACTGTTCGGACTCCCCAGCGCCAGTCTTCACCATGATGAAGGCGTGAACCATGCGTGAGATATTCTACCACATGATGCAAAAGCCTTGCTTCCGCCGAGTACGGCAGATTCGTCCGAAACCGGGGTAAGGTTATTTGCCTCCCCCGTCATACCGTATTCGTATGCGGTTCGTTATCATTGGTTCTGGACGGGTTGGTCTGCGCACTGCCCGTGTCCTTCGGGAGGAAGGACACGACATCACCCTCGTCGAATTGGACCCCAACCGCGTCACGCAGGCGCAAGAGCAGGGTTTCGAGGTAATCGAAGGAGACGGTTCCCACGAGGACGTACTCCTCGAGGCTGGAATCGAGGAGGCCGACGCACTCGGGGCACTCACGGCGGACCTCAACGTGAACTTCGCGGCGTGCATGATTGGCAAGCACTTCGGGTGCCGGACGGTCATTCGCATCGACGAAGACTACCGCGAAGAGGTGTACAAGAAGTACGCCCGGGAAGTGGACGAAATCGTCTACCCAGAGCGGCTCGGTGCCATCGGTGCGAAGAACGCGCTGCTCGGCGGGTCGATTCGCGCAATCGCAGATATCGCCCAACACCTCCAGGTCATCCTCGTGACGGTGACCGACAGTTCGCCGATGAACGGCTACAGTATCGAAGAGGTTGCACTCCCGGCGAACGCCCGTCTCCTCGCGTTCGGCAAGAAAGACAAACCCATGGGTATCCCACTACAGAACGACTCACTCGAGACTGGTGACCGGGTTGCCGTCCTCGCCGACTTCGACGTCCTCCACGACGTTCGACAACTGCTCGTCGGCGATGAAGCGGCCGTCGCGGCAGGGGGTGCGTGACGATGGTTCACGCGTACATCATGGTCAAAGCGGCTGCGCTGACCGACGGCATCGACGAACTGAAAGAACAGCTCCTCGCCGTCGACCACGGAATCGAGAGCGCCCACATCGTCGCTGGCGACGTCGACTTCATCGTGAAGGTGGACGTCGGCACACCTGCAGAGGTCAAAGACGTGGCAGGTGGGATTCAGGCAGTCGACGGTATCGAAGACACCCAGACGTACATCGCCATGGACTGACGCTCGGCGAGACTGCCACCCAGTTCTGACGCACACCCGTCGCGTCCCGTTCGACACTCGTTTCGCCTTCTCGGTATCTTACTCGGCCTCGTTTCCCCGAACACAGACTGTTCACGCTCCGTTCGGCGACACAGAAGCAGTCCGAATAGAATTCCGCTTCAGAAGCCTGTTCCTGCAGCGTCGCGTGCACGACTCAGGATGCTCGTCACCGGTTCGGTGTACTCGTATCCGGGGATGATTCCCTCGACGTACGTCCCTTCGACGTAGTCGATGACTGCACCGGCGTCGTCGACACCGCGTCGCTCGTTGATGTCGACGAACGTCGTCTGGACGACTGCTTCCTCGCCGACGCGTCGAACGTCCGGGTCGAGATCGTGACTTCCCGCGATGACGCCGTTTACGTCTTCGATGCGAAGTTCGAACGTCTCGTACCAGCCATCCTCGACGATTTCGGCGACGTCGTCGGCGACGACGGCCGACAGCATCGGAACACGAACCTCGACGTCGAACTCGACGTGTCCGCTCTCCTGTGTACTGACACTGACGACTCCGTCGAACGGTGTCGTCACCGACTCGAACGTCCGGTCGTCGACCTGTTCGAACGACTTGTGGTCGCCGAACGCCCGGCGGACGCGGCCCGGAATCTCGTGGTCGCTCATAGCCAGACGAACGGCCTCACGAGAGAAAAGCCCATTGCGTTGAAGTCTCCTCGAATCGCTATAGGGCGCTGTATTCGGCGGAATGGCGGCACGTTTAAGTATCTCGCCGCACTCCATTCAGGTGACGCTTCGCTTTGGAGGGCCGAAGCGTCAGCGGGGACCAATCTAGGGCGGCATTTCCGCACGGGCCGCTCCCGTGCGGTTGCCTATCCCTTTCTGACGAAACCAACGCTTCGAGCCCGCAGTCTGTCGGTTTCTATACGTCTCGCACGGTGAGAGACTTCGCTCGACTCCCGTGATACTGTTGTGTGAATCCGCTCTGTCTATCGAAAAACGAGTGCCGACTACGCCGTCACTCGTGGTCCGCGCCCGACCCGTCGGTCGCAAGTTCGGCCATCGTGGGCGACGACACCGTCTCTGCTGTGCTCGCGCTCCGTGTTTCTCTGTCTTCTTGCCTGCTCACGGCATCGCTGTCGTCGCCGTCTGCTTCTGACTCGCGACTCGGTTCAGTCTCGGCTCCCTCGGTTCGGACCTCGAACCGGTCCGCGAGCGACCGAAGTTTGTCCGTGGTCGTCGAAAGCTCCTGCATCTGGCCGGCGACGCCAACCATCACGTCGTTCTGGTCGCGTGCAGCACTGGCGACGTCTGCCGCGTCGGTCTGCGTCTCGGACGCGATTTCGGCCGCTTCGTCGGCGAGACGAGCGACCGATTGTGCGGCCGTCGCCTGCGAGGCAGTCGCTTCGTCGATTGCAGCGACGCCGTGGTCGACTTCTTCGAGCCGTTCGACTGCTTCGTCGATAGCGTCGACACTCTCGGCGACCGTCTCAGCACCAGTCGAGACGCGCTCTCGTGCGGCGCGAACGTCGGCGACAGTCCCGTCTGCTGCCGTCTCGACTGCCTCGATGGACTCTGCGATTTCATCCGTCGCCTCGCTCGTCTCCTCTGCGAGGGCTTTCACACTGTCGGCGACGACGGCGAATCCTGCGCCGGCCTCGCCCGCCCGTGCGGCCTCGATAGACGCGTTCAGTGCGAGCAAGTTGGTCTGGTCTGCGATGTCGCCAATGAGGTCCACCACGTCGGCGATGTCGGCGACGTCTTCGCGGAGCGTCTCAGCACCAGTTGCCGCGGCGGCGACTCGGTTGTCGATGGCGTCCATCTCTTCGTGGACGGCAGCGCTCGCGTTACGCCCGGTCTGGCCGTACTCACTGGCGTCACTGGAGAGCTTGGCGAGTTCGTCGGCGGAGGCCGCAACCTCTTCGACAGTCGCCGACAGGTCTTGCATCTCCGCAGAGACGTCGTCGAGAAGCGCCGCCTGCTCGGCTGCCCCTTCGGAGATGTCCGCAGTTCCGTGTTCGACTCGATCGGATGCTGCAGTGACCTCTTCGGTTCCGGCAGTGACGCGTTCACCGGCGGTGTCGACGGTGGTCGCGAACGTCGCAACCTGTCCAATCGTCTCTTCGAGGTCGGTGAGCATCGCGTCGATCCCGTCGCCGACGCCGGCCATCGCCTCGTCGTCGGGCGTGACCGACGTGCGGACCGTCAGGTCGCCGTCCGCGGCGTGGTCCATCGTCTCTCGGTAGTCGGCCGCGGCGACTTCGAGGTCACGCCGAGCGTCCTCAGCGGCTTCGATACGGTCTCGAAGTGTGTCGCGCATGTCTGCAAACGCGTCAGTCAGTGCACCGAACTCGTCGAGTCGGGTGGTCGTGAGGTCGACGTCGAGGTCACCGCCCGCGAGCATGTCTGCCCGGGTTTGGAGACGGCGTAGCGAGACGACCGTCCCGCGACCGATGACGAGTCCCACGAGGCCGAGGCCACCGAGTGCGACGCCGATGAGGATGACGATGTCGCGCTCGACGAGCTGTGCGACTGCGTACGCGTTCTCGGGCGGTGTTTCGACGAGGACGGCCCATTCGGTTCCATCGACGGGTGCGTGTGCGACCACAGCACCGTCTCGTTCGACCACGCCAGCGCTCCCACCCATCGCGGCATCGAGCGCCGGTGTCTCGTCTCCGCCACGGTACTGCGTGAGGACGTTGCTGCCGTACTTGTCGAAGGCGACGACGCCCTCGGCGGTGACGACTCTCGTTCGCGACCCTTCGATTGGTTCGCTGAGCGTCTCGGCGTGTTGTGTCGCATCGACGACGACCATCACGGCGGCGTCTCGACCAGCGACGGGACTGAGGAAGGCGAGTCGTTCGCCACCACCGTACCGGTACACTTCGGAGATTGCGACTCCGTTCGGGTCGAGCATCGTCAGCGACCCGGTCGTCCACGACACGTCGAGGTCCTCGACAGTCTTGGACTCTAACACGCCGTCGGTGCTTCTGGTGATGTGACGATTCGACGGCTTGATGTAGTGAATCGCGAGAACTTCGTCTGGAAGATTCTTCTTCTCATAGCTGAGAGTGGTGTCGATTTCTTCTTCGCTTCCAGACCGGATTGCGTCGTACTCAGAGAGCATTCGGGCCGTCCTTGAGTATCCATCTAACCAACTCGACAACTCTTCTGCCTCCAAGGTTGCGGCCGTCTCGAGTTCGCTGTGCGCGTCTGCTCTGACCTCTTCTCCGACCATGTCGGTCACGTAGAGGCCAAATCCGCCCATTACCCCGGCGACGACCAATAGAACGAACAGAAACTTCCGAAGGTAACTCCGTCTGAGTACCGCCGGCACTAACGTGGCGAGTCTCATGTTATTCGTTCGCAAGCAAATAGGACGTAAAGTGTTGACCCGTCGGCTATCAAGCGTGATAATGTTGCACTCTCGAAGGAGCACAGCGAGTCGTCGCTCCCCGAAGTGCCGTTAGAGCAGTTCGTTCACAGTTACACCGAGTGCAACTGCTGCTGCCCCCGTCGCACCACCCCCCGTTGCGATGTACGTCGGGAGTGCCGACACGACACCGCCACCGGCACCCGCGACTAAACAGAGTGCCATCCCAAAGAGTGCGGCGTCGAACCGGGAGGGTGCGTCCTGCGGGAACACGTTCTAATTAGATGTCATTACAGCCACCGACAAATGGTTTGTGGAGGCGGGACTACTCGCCTCGCTCTTCGACGCCGTCCCCGTCTGTTTCGAGCGCACGCTCGACACCTTCCGACTCGAGGTCTTCCAGCTCGGTTGGCGCGATTTTCTCTAGCGCACGTTCGCGTTCGCTGGTCACCGAGATATCGCGCATCCCGAGCGCGATGGCGGCGTCGAAGCACCGAATCGCCTCTTCGTACTGTCCCCGTTCTGCGAGGAAGAAACCCCGATTGTACCACGCGTGTGGGTGGCGCGGGTCGAGTTCGACCGCTCGCTCTGCGTGGTCGAGCGGTTCTGACGAGTCGCCGAACTCCCAGAGTGCGTACGCGAGGTTCATCTCCGCCGTCGCGGCGTGTTCGTTGTCGTCGTCGATGCGCAGTGCCTCTCGCGCGGCACCGACTGCCTCGTCGTACTCTGCTAACTGGGCGTGGGCGACGCCTTTGTTCACCCACGCCTCCTGCGCTTCGGGAGAATCTTCGTCGGCGTACGCAATCGCACGTGCGAAACTATCGACCGCCTGTTCGTACTCCTCGATCGCGACGTAAGCCAACCCGACTTCGATGAGTGCCGGGATGTCGACGTGCTCGGGGACGACCTGCGACTCGTCTACGATGTCGGCGAGCACGTAGTCGTCGGTCGGGTCGACGAGTCGCGTGTTCTGCCGGAGTTCGGGAGGGTCGAGGTCGAATCCCTCGTACGGGTCGCCGAACCCCGCTCCCTCAGAGTATCGGTGGTCACGTGTCGAGGCCATCCGTGAGTATTGGTGCGGAGACGACATAACGTGGTCGGACACCCAGTGAAAGCGGAGAGATACGTCTGTCGAGGACGTTCTGGGTCGGGTGAAAAATCACAATCCTGTCAGAAATCATGTCAATCGGCCACACGGCTTAAATACTGTCGGTGAGCACCGAAAATCAACTGGGTGGACTCTAATCCGCAGGGGGGTGACGGGTCGAAGCAATCGAACGGCCCTCCGGGCACGCGGGCAGTCGTAGAGACCAGACCTAGTGCAGGAACTTCACCATGAAATTAGGCACAATCGGTGTCGGCAATGCGGGCAGCAAGATTGTCGACAAGATGGTCGAATTCGAATCGCTCACGAACCGAAAGCTCTGTCGTCACGTGATGGTCATCAACACCGCTCGGACAGACCTCACCAAACCGGACCACATCCCGGAGAACAGACGGGTGTTGATTGGTGATACGCATCAGAAAGCCAAAGGTCACGGTGTCGGTGGCGACGTGGACGTTGGCGCGGAAGTCGCCAAGAACGACATGGACGAGATTCGGCGTGCGTTCGACGACGTAGACATCCACGAAGTCGACGCGATTCTCGTCTGTGCGTCCCTCGGCGGTGGCACCGGCAGTGGTGCGGCACCAGTCGTCATCAAAGAGTTGCAGAAGATGTACGACGAACCGGTGTACGGTCTGGGCGTTCTCCCCGGAAAGTACGAAGGTGGCCGTCCGGCACTCAACGCCGCCCGGTCGCTCCAGTCGTTCGTCAACAACACTGACAACTTCATCGCTTTCGACAACGACGCGTGGCGCTCGAAAGGCCAGACCGTCGGTGAAGGATACGAAGGGATGAACCGCGAACTGGCGACTCGTATCGTCACCCTCCTCGGTGCAGGAGAGTACGACGAGGCCACCACCGCCGAGAACGCGATGGACTCCAGCGACATCATCCGAACGCTCGACACCAACGGCATCTCGTCGATTGGCTACGCGTCGACGACGGTGAACAACAACGGAGATGGCCTGTTGAACCGTTTCCGCGAAGAACACGAAATCGAGGACACGACGAACTCCGCGGCGAAGATAAACGGGCTCGTCCGACGGGCCGTCAACTCCCGACTCACGCTCCCGTGTGAAGTCTCGAGCGCCGACCGGGCGTTGATCGTTCTCTCTGGACCACCGTCGGAACTCTCTCGGAAGGGGCTCGAGAGTGCCCGCGAGTGGATCGAAAAGGAAGTCGACACGGTGGAAGTGCTGGCCGGCGACGACCCCCGAGAGAACGCCTCTGCACTCTCGGCCGTGGTGTTGCTGTCGAACGTCACCGAGACGCCTCGAATCAAAGCGATTCAGGAGCAGGCGGTCGAAGCACAAGAAAAGATTGCCGAGCAGGAGGCCGTGCGCGAGGAAGAGATCGCGAACCTGATCAAGGATAAGGACGGCAAAATCGACCCGGTCATCTGACCATGACTCCCGTCAATCGGGGGGGAGTGTACACCCTCCAGGGAGTGACGCGATGAAGCTGGCAGTCATCGGAGTCGGTAATGCAGGTAGCCGAATCGTCAATCAGATGCTGGACATCGAGCAGTCGTCCGGTCGGAACCTCTGTAACGGGAACACGCTGCTCGTCAACTCGACCAAACCGGCGTTCGACGCGCCCGAGCACGTGCCCGAAGAGCGCCGACTGACTATCGGCGACGTCTACTGGGAAGCAGACGGGTCTGATATCGATGGGAATCCCGACCTCGCGGCCGAAATCGCACGCGAAGAGAAGAACGACCTCATCCGTGCGTTCGACCTCATCGAGTTCCACCAGATTCACGGCATCTTGGTCGTCGCTGGCCTCGGCCGCGGCACCGGTGGCGGTGCAGGTGCGGTCGTGATAGAGCAGCTGAAAGAGATTTGTGACGACCCAGTGTACGCCGTTGGCGTCCTCCCCAGCGATTCAGAGGGTGAGCAATCGTCGCTGAACGCGGCCCGGTCACTCCAGTCGTTCGTCGCCGCGGCAGACAACGTGATTGCCTTCGACAACGACGCCTGGGAAGACGACGACCACCCCGACGACGGGACACCGGACTCGGCAGTCGACGAAGCGGAGTCTGGCGACGACGCATCAACTGACGACGATGCACCCGTCGCCAAAGACGACGCTGCCGGTGGAGACTACACACGCATGAACGTCGAACTCGCCAAGCGACTCGTCACCCTGTTCGCAGCAGGGGAGATTCGCGGGAGTTCGGGCTCGGAGAATCTGATGGACCCGAGCGACATCATGCGGACACTCGACACCGGCGGCGTCTCGTCTATCGGATACGCGTCGGTGGACCTGCCACAACCCGGCGGCGTTCGTTCGTTGCTTCGGTCGGTCCAAGACCGGTTCTCCTGGATGCCGGAAGGCGATTGGGGCTCGGACCCCGAAATCGACGGTGACGACGGGGCGACTGACGCGGCGAAGATTAACAACCTCGTCCGACAGGCGGCCGATTCGAAACTCACGCTTCCGTGCGAAATCACGAGCGCCGACCGCGCTCTGATACTGCTCTCTGGCCCCTCTCGAACGCTCTCCCGGAAGGGCTTCGAGGGCGGCCGGTACTGGCTCGAACAGGAAGCGGACATCGTGGACGTGATGGCCGGAGACGAGCCACACGACCGAGCGACCGAACTCACCGTCGTAATCCTGTTCTCGAACGTAACCGACGTCGCCAGAATCGACGCGATTCAAGAGCGGGCCGTCGAGTATCAACACTCCCTCCGTACCGAAGGGACGCCAACCGGTACGACCAACTCACAATGAGCGACCCAATCGACGAAGACTGGAATCAGACACCGTCGTGGCTTCCGAACTGGGTCGCCACTACGGCCACTGCAATGCGTATCGACCTGCGATGGATGCACGCGACGTGGATGGAGGTCGCATTCGCTCGGGGGCTCGAAGTCGACCACTCAGTGGTCGAAAACCGCAAACCCGAGAGTCCCGGTGGCGCGGTCGCCTACCGACTCTGGGCCGCAGTCGGCTTGCTCTTCCTCGCCGTCGCGTACCCAGTGTTCGTCTTGGGGCTCGCGATTCGATTCTACTCCCACCGAATCGACCGAATAACTGCGGGACTCGGCTTCGCCGGCGTCGCGCTGCTCTCGGTCGTCGTCTGGGGACTCTTCACCGCAGCGACGTACATCTCTCCCATCGCGTTCGAGGGGTTCGTCGCCGTCGCGGTTGCAGGTGTCGTCGCGACCATCGCTGCCGTCCTCGCGTTGTTCTTCACCAATAGTGGGGGACGACCAACGACCGTCGCGCTCGGCTATCCGTTAGCTGTGACTGCGTTCTTCCTTCCGCCAGTCGTCGCGTCGCTCTACTCGCCGACCTTGGCGTCTATCGTCTTCCCGAGTTCGACGTCGCTCGCAATCTGGCTGTTGAACAACGTCCTCAATTTCGCCGGCATCGCCGCGTTCATTCGAGCGTCGTTCGAGTTGCAGGGGCTGGCGTACGTCGGAATGTGGTTCGGCCTCGCGGTTCCAGTCGGCTGGGTTCTCGGTGGCCTCGTCACACTCGTCGACAGCGTTCGGGAGTCCGGACCCTCGAACCCAGTCGACGACGGCGGGTCCAGACTGTACTGACACCGGCTTTTCGGAGACTCTTCCCCTTTCGACTCTCGTCCCGATGCATCGCTCTGCACGACGTTGTTCGCAGAGTCGAATGTGGAGAGACGAGAGTTGAACCTCACTCGCAACGAGTTGCTCGCTGGTTCAACTCTCTCTGGACGCATCGCTCTCTGCACGACGTTCAGAGAATCGATGCGGGGGACGAGATTTGAACTCGCGAACCCCTACGGGAGCGGATCTTAAGTCCGCCGCTTTTGGCCTGGCTCAGCCACCCCCGCGCAGTTGACCGTATTCCGAGGGGAAGAAAAGTGCTTTCGTTTTACCAGTCGACAGAGAGGGACCCGTCGCCGTGTGGGTCCGGGGAGAGTTCCTCGTCGGTTCGGCGGTCGATGACGTGAATGACGCCGCGGCCTTTCTTCGCCGGACAGACCTCTGCAGCACGGATGTTCTCGTCGAGTTCGTCCTCGCCGATGAAGTACGACTTGGCCCGCGCGAGGCCGGTTTCGAGATCCATCTCCCAGTTGTCGGCGACTTCCGCGCATCGACCGGCCCCGAAGCACTTGTTGGCCTCGAAGATTATCTTGTACGGCTTTTCTTCGACTGGTGGGGCGTTCTCGTCGGTCCCGAAGTCGCTCGGCTTCGGTCGGTCGGACTCCTCGCTCATCGCCGGTGGTTACAACCCGGCGGACTTTGCGCTGTCGGTCGGTGGGCGCACACCCCCGGTGGGACTATCGGCACACAGACCCTACACAGAACGATGGACGGTACCCCCCGCGAACGGTTCGGTGACCTCGTCCGCGCGGCCACGGCGAGCGAACGCCGCCGGCTCGTCGCCGACATCTGGGCCGCCCGTGGGTGGGAGACGACCGTCGAAAACTCACTCGTCGTCGCTCGTCGTGGCCCCCAGACCGAACACGTCGCCATCGTCTCTGGGCGGTGGTTCGGTGTGCGCCCCTCGGTTCCAGACGACGCCGACGTGGTCGTCGCACTCGATACCATCCCAGCGTCCTCACCCGATGTTCGGATATTCTCGCTCGACGACCTCTACGAACTCGTCCGCTATGGCCTCCCCCTGGAGACCGGTGACCACCTCGTCGAAACTCACTTCGGGGTGACGCTGGACGACGCTCCCAGTTCGGGACGCGGGGCGCGTTCGTCGTTCTCGGCGCGTTTCGATTCGTCTCGGTCCGTGCTCGTCGTCGTCGCCGTCGTCGCGCTCCTCGTCTTCGCCATCGTTGCGACTGCTGGCGTTCCGGGTATCGCTCCGCGACTGGGCGGTGGAACCGACGAGACGCAGCAGACGCAGCCCACGACACCGGTTCCGACAGCGACGCCCGAACCACGGGCCATCGCCCCCGGCGTGACGACGGCAGGCGTCGAGAACGCAACACTACTTGCCGATGCGCATCGGCGAGTCGTAGCGAACGAGTCCTATCGGTGGACGATTGGCTATCGTGAGTCGATCGCTGGCGACGAGACTGGCCGCGAAGTCGAAGTCGTCCACGTCGAAGAACCACACGTGTACAACTCGGAGGTCCAGCGCGTCAGTTGGTCTGGGCTCAGGGCGTATCCGCGGCCGACTGCCTCCGAAGATTCCTACGCCGACGGGGCGATGCGGTACTCTCGACGACCAAACGAACCCGACGGCGTTGCCATCCGCGTTCTCGACCCAGAAGTGCTCGACGGACCGGGGAGGCATGCGATTCGTGCCGAACGCTACATCGGGTGGTATCTCTCGACAGAACGTTCTCGAGTGGTGAACTCGACAGTCGAAGATGGCGTCGAAGTCACCCGAATCGAAGGCAGTGGAAACGATTTCCCGCGCTCTCGTGACTACGAGTTCGTCGCATTCGTCGAAGAAAGTGGGTTCGTCCGGTCCATGCAAGTCTCCTACGAGACGCGCGACGGACTCGGCGTCACCGTCTGGTTCGAATACGACGCAATCGGCAACACGACGGTGGAACCACCGGCGTGGCTTGGTCCCGAAGACCGGCAGACGACGCCGACCGGAGACCAACCGACGAATCAGACCGAGTGAGGTCGCTTACTGTTCGATGTCGACGGATTCGAGGACGACGTCCGACACTGGCTTGTCCTGACGGTCGGTCGGGACCGAGCCGATGTCTTCGACGACGTCCATGCCGTCGGTGACTTTTCCGAAGACGGCGTGCTTGCCGTCGAGGTGTGGCTGTGCGCCGAGTGTGATGAAGAACTGCGACCCGTTCGTGTTGGGTCCGCGGTTTGCCATCGACAGGACGCCGGCACCATCGTGGCTGAGGTCCGAGTCGAACTCGTCGTCGAAGGTGTAACCCGGGCCACCGCGGCCGGTTCCGGTCGGGTCGCCGCACTGAATCATGAAGTTGTCAATGATGCGGTGGAAGAGGATGTCCTCGTAGAGGGGTTCGCCTTCCATCGTCTCGTCGGTCTCGGGGTGGACCCACGTCTTCTCGCCTGTCGCGAGGCCGATGAAGTTCTCGACCGTGTTCGGAACCTTGTCTTCGAAGAGTTCGACCGTGATGTCGCCCTTGTTCGTGTGGAGCGTGGCGGTTGGGTTGTCGCTCATAGTTCCCACGTCGGGCGGGCGAGTGAAAACCGTGCCGCCTTCGGGACACCTCTCGGACGACAGACAGTCTGGACGGTCGCAGTGTCACTGCCTGCTCGCAGGAGCGAGTGTGGGTGCCCAGAGCAACATCAAAGAAGGAAACAGGCTGTTATCAGCAGACAAGAACGGCCACTGGGATTATTGTCTTGCGGCCCAAAGGCACAACTGAAATTCACATGAATCACAACGTCGGCAGTCTCGACCGGACGGTTCGTCTCGCACTCGGAGCACTCCTCGTCGTCATCGGCATCGGCGCGTTCGCGGGTGCGGTCCCGCTCGGACCGCTTCCGCCGACACTCGGCGCAGCACTCGCCGTCGTCTTCGGTGCCGTCTTCCTCGTTACCGGCTACCGGCAGGCGTGCCCACTGTACCTCCCGTTCGGTATCGACACCTCGGATACGTAGTCGCGACCTTCCTCCGTCGGTCGACAACACCGTCTATTCTTTCTACGTCGCGGTGCGGCCCCACTACCTACAAGGCACCCGACCGCGATGCGTCGAATATGCACACTGCGGAGACCGTGACGCTCGCCCGGTTGCCCTCTGGCGTCCCGGTGCAGACGACGGTTCACATCTACGAACCCGACGACGAACCGGACGGACCGACGCTCTACGTGCAGGCCGCCCAACACGGCCGCGAGATAAACGGGACCGAGGTGCTTCGCCGACTCCACGGTCGACTCGAACGCGCGGAGCTGACGGGTCGCGTGGTCGCCGTACCTGTCGCCGACCCCCTGACGTTCGACCGCGTGTCGTACGTCACGCCAGAAGCCATCGACTCGGTCAACTCCAACATGAACCGCGTCTGGCCAGGTGACGCTGACGGCAGTCTCCACGAGCGCATGGCTGCCTCTCTGTGGGAGTACGCCAGTGACGCCGACGCCATCGTCGACCTCCACACCGGCAGTCCCGACATGCTCACTCACACTGTCTACCGCAAGAACGACGACGCCTCGCGTGACCTCGCGGAGGCGTTCGGCGTGAGCCTGCTCCTCGCTGAGGCCGCGGGCGAAGACGCCGAAGAGGAGTGGACCAAGCGCAACTTCGGCGGGAAACTCCGTGTCGCGGCCACGGAAGCAGACATCCCATCTATCACACCTGAACTCGCACACAACAAGCAACTCGTCGAGTCGGCTATCGTCGCCGGCGTCGACGGACTACTCAACGTCTGTCGGAGTCTCGGCATACTTCCCGGTGCCGTCGAGTCGTGGGACGGCCAGACCTATCGGAACCACCTCGGGCGCGTCACCGCCGACACCTCGGGCCTCTTCGTCGCCCGCGAAGACCTCGAACTCGGTCAGGAAGTCCGCCCCGGCGACCACCTCGGGTGGGTGTACGACCCAACCAAGTACACCGTCCTACAGGAAGTCGAAGTAGAGCGCGCGGGTATCATCTACTCCATCGCCCGTGAGGCAACCGTTACAGCCGGGAAGACGCTCGTCGGCGTGGCGCTTCCGCTGGACGGCGGAGTGGACGACGAGTTAGACACAGACGACGTGTTCGGTGACGCGGACGACGAACTCGACATATAGGCTCTCGCACTCTGAAAGCTCCAGATTCGACGTTTTTCCGGCAACAAATTATATCGCCTCACACGTCGTCGAAGTAACACGTACCCATACTCTCGATTCTCGAGTCGTAGTGTCGAGTAAACCCACAGCGTCGCACGAGGCTCAGTCTGTGGGAGTCGATGGGCCAATAGGAGAACCGAATGTCATCGAAACAGGACGGAGACGGACGAATTGATTACAACCGACGTGCCTTACTGAAGGCGCTTCCCATCGCTGGACTTGCGGTAGTCGGAACTGGCACTGCCGCAGCGAAGTCGGCGTTCCCAGCGGTCATCCCACTGCCCATTGGATTCCAACCGGAAGGTATCGTCACTGGCCTCGGTACCGACTTTTTCGTGGGGTCGCTCGCCGGTGGGGCCATCTACCGGGGGGACTTACGAACTGGAAGCGGGGACGTCTTCGTCCCACCCACGGGGGGTCCTGCAGTCGGTCTCTCACACGACGCTCGAAGCAACTACCTCTTCGTCGCCGGCGGCCCGACTGGGCGGGCGTCCGTGTACGACGCGGACACGGGTGCGCTGGTTGCTGACTACGAACTGCAGGACTCGCAGTTCGTGAACGACGTCGTGGTGACGAGGACGGCGGCGTACTTCACCGATTCGGCCCGGCCATCGCTGTACCGGATTCCACTGGGTGCGGGTGGAGACGTCCCCAACCAGAGCGCAGTCGAGGAGATTCCACTCAGTGGCGACTTCACGTCGGTGGCTGGGTTCAACGCGAACGGTATCGACGCACCGCCAAACGGGAAGTACCTCATCGTGGTAAATACGAGCACGGGACTACTCTACAAAGTCGACCCTGCGTCGGGCGACGCGACCGAAATTGACCTCGGAGGGGAGACTGTAACGGCGGGTGACGGTATCTTGCTGGCGGGCAGAACGCTCTACGTCGTCCGAAACCAACTCAACCAAATCGCTGTCGTGACACTCGACCCGGACGCGACTGCGGGCGAAGTCGTCGATGTGATAACCAACCCACTGTTCGACGTGCCGACGACGGTGACGGGGTTCGGGAACTCCCTCTACGCGGTGAATGCACGGTTCGGAACCCCACCAGCGAACGCAGAGTACGACGTGGTTCGGGTATCGAAGTAATCGAACCGTTACTCAGAACCAGAGGCGAAGAAGAGAGATACGGAGTGCATGTCACTCCGATTTCTTCGACCCTCAGAAGTCGCGCAGGTCTTCGAGAACCGCGGCCGCGGCACCGGACTCGATAGCCTCGCGTGCCATCTCCAGACCCTCGTCGATGGAGTCGGCGTCTTCGCGGGCGTAGATACGGAGCGCCGCGTTCAGCGCGACGGCGTCGGCGAAGCGGTCCGTGCGCTCGCCAGAGAGAACTTCTTCGGTAATCGTCGCTGAGTCGCCGGCGACGTCGTCTTCGTTCACGCCGAGGTCGTCGTACTCGAAGTCCATGCCGTAGTTGGCCGTCTCGATTTCGAAGTCGTCGAAGGTACCGTCGGCGCCGTCGGCGGTCCACTCGGCGACCTTCGTGTACCCGGGGCGGATGTCGTCGTAGCCTTCCATGCCCTGGAACATGACGACGCGACGGAGGTCGTGGTGGTGGCTTTCTTTGAGCGTGTCCGTCATCTTCTTCGCAAAGGCGAGGTGGTAGAACGACCCGAGGTGGACCGAGGCGTTCGCCGGGTTCGCGATGGTCTCGATGGTGTTGATGAACGTCCGAACGCCCATGTTGTCACGGCGCTCCCAGAGGGCGTGGATAGCTGGGTTGAACTTCGGCTGGTAGTAGAAGCCGAAGCCAGTGTCGTCCACCATGTCGGCGGATTCGTCGGGTTCGAGTTCCGTGCGAACGCCGAGTGCGTCGAGGACGTGTTTGTAGGCGTCCTGCTTCTGGGTCGGGACGCGGTCACCAGAGTGAACGACGACGGGCGTGCCGGCGGCCGCAGCGGTGACACCCGCAGCGACGCCGAGGATGGCCGTCTTGCCCTTACCGTCGTAGTTCGCGCCACAGTCGACGGGGTCGACTTTCGGCTCGGCGTAGTTGACGTGTTCGGCCATCACGTCGGTGTACGCGGCGAGTTCTTCGGCGTTGTTGTGTTTCCAGCGGTTGGCGAGCCAGAACGCCCCGAGCGTCGTGTGGTCGGGTTCGTCCGCGAGGATGCGCCGCATCGCTTCCATCGCCTGCGCTCGCGTCATGTCCTCGGCGGACTTCGTTCCCGTGCCGACGACTTCTGTCATCAGACGTTTCAGCGGCCACTCCCCGAACTCACTGTCGACTGCTGCCATGCCTGTGTCTTCGAGTGAGCGTGCAAAAAACGTCCTGTTCGGTCCCGCTGAACGAGAGGACTCTCGCGGTCCGAAAGCGATAGGCCCACCGACTCCTAAGCCGGGGTAATGACCGCGCTGTCGGACGACTGGCGGGCCGACCTCGACGAGGTCGATGCCACGCTCATCGACGAGTATCAAAGCGGATTCCCCGTCGAAGCACACCCCTTCTGCGTCGTCGCCGAGGAGCTGGGTATCGACGAAGCGGAGGCTCTCGACCGAGTCCGTCGACTCCGCGAGAAGGGTATCTTCCGACGGTTCGGTGCCGTCCTCAACCCGCCCGTCATCGGGAGTTCGACCCTCGCGGCGGTCTCGGCACCAGAGGACCGATTCGACGAGGTGGCCGAAATCATCAACGGCTACCAGCAAGTGAACCACAACTACCGCCGCGCCCACGAGTGGAACATGTGGTTCGTCGTCACCGCCGGGTCGCGGGAGACACGCGACCGTATCCTCTCGGAAATCGAAGACCGAACCGGGTGTGAGGTGCTCAACCTCCCGATGCTCACGGACTACTACATCGACCTAGAGTTCCCCGTGATGAACGACGACCGGTTCGCCCGCGAGAGTCTCGAAGAGACCGAGGTGAGTGCGACGCGAATTTCCGAGGATGCGACGGGCGACCTCTCGGACCTCGATGCACGCCTCCTCGTGGAGATTCAAGATGGCTTCCCGCTGACGAAGACACCGTATGCGGACGTTGCCGCCGCCATCGACGCCGACACCGACGAGGTCATCGACGCAATCGAGCGCCTCCTCGACGATGGCTGTATCAAACGCATCGGCTGTATCGTCAACCACGTCGTCACCGGCTTTCGGAACAACTGCATGGTCGTCTGGAACGTCCCGGACGACGAACTCGACGCTCGTGGCGAAGTCGTCGGGAGTCTCCCGTACGTGACGCTCTGTTATCACCGACCCCGTCGACCAGAACAGGACTGGCCGTACAACCTGTTCACGATGATTCACGGCCGCGACGCCGACGCCGTCGATGCGAAGATAGACGAACTCGCCGACGAGTATCTCCCGTTCGACCACGAGCGACTCTACTCGACAGAGACGCTGAAGCAGACCGGCGCGCAGTACGAAGAGCTAGTGAGTTCGAGCGAGTAACGTTCCGTCTTCGGCCACTCTTCTCCGACGAGACGGTCAGGTCGTGTTCGATTTCGGCTGTCGGGACGAATACTCCCATCCCGCCCCAAGCACGATTCAGACTCCTATTTCCAGTGGAATTTGGGTCTAACTTGTGCCCCTCTGATGTCCGTCTCGTGCCCAAGTTCGGCAAATTTCCTTAGTATCCCTCGTCCTCCGATTTGTCGGGTGATTCCCATGCGAACAAAGACACTCATCGGTGCGCTCCTCGCAGTGCTCGTGGTGACCGGCGGCGTCGTCGGACTCGCCGGAGCACAGGAGACGACCACCGACCAACCGCCGACCGACGAAGCACCGACCGACGACCGGCTAACTGACCGTTCATCCGACGTCCCCACTGACGCCCAGTTGAGCACGTTCCTCGACCAACTGAACCTCACCGACGACCAGCGCGAAGCCATCGAAGACGAAGTCGCCGAGATGCGCGCAGACGGTGCGTCTACACACGCAATTCGACTCGTGGTCCACGGCCGCCTCCACCAGTACGGTGTCACTGACGCGGAACTGCGTGAACTCCGCTTCGAGCATCGTCTCGACCAGAAACTCGACCGCTTGCAGGACCACTACGGCCTGAGCGAGAGCGACGTCGAAGCAGTTCGTGACGCGGTCGAAACTGCTCGTGCAGACGGTGCGAACCCCGGCGAACTCCGAGAAGTCGCACTCGACACGCTCGAAGAACGTGGCTACGACGTGAGTGACCTGCGGGAACGCTGGAACGAACGCTCCGCGGCCAACTGGCACCGACACACCGGTCACGACCACCGACACGGACCACACCGGTGAGGCCCCACGAGACCTCGCCAACCCGTAGGTCACTCCGCGGTCAGCCATCCATCACAGGTCCCCGCTGATGCGCCGAGAACTCTCCCAGCCCGTGCCGTTTTTATACCAGAGCTGAGTGTTTCGAACAGATGCGTCGGGTGCTCTGGTGGCTCATCGGCGGTGGTCGTGGGGGGAAAAACCGCCTGCGTATCATCCGAACGCTCTCGGACACACCGATGAACGCCAACCAACTCGCCGACGAACTGGATTTGAACTACAAGACGGTGCGGCATCATCTCGAACTCCTCGAAGAAAACGGGGTACTGACCACCATGGGTGACGGCTACGGCAAGACGTACTTTCTCTCAGACCGGATGGAACAGAACGTCGACCTGCTCGACACGATCGCATCGGAGGCTGACCTCGAATGAGTGAGTCCAGCCCCGACCCAACGACGCCGACGTTGCTCCTGACGCTCGTGGGGGTGCTCGTCGCGCTCGTCGTGACGTTGGCCGTTCCGGCACTCCTCGGACGTGACCTTCGCCCCCGACTCGCGTTGTTCTTGCAGGTGAAACTCTTCGTCTCGACGTTCAACGTCGCGCTCCTCGTCGCCCTCGCGTACAACTACGTCCGCGTCTACCGCGACCTCCCGAACCCGTTTACGATGAGTCTCGTCGTGTTCACGTTCGCCTTACTGCTGTACGCACTCACGTCGAACCCACTCGCAGCAGTTGTGTTCGGCTTCCGTCCGGCGGTGAGTATCGGCCCGTTCACGTTCCTTCCAGACCTGTTCGCGGCCGTCGCTGTCGTCGTCTTACTGTATCAGAGCTACCGGTGAGCTATTCCGCTGACTGGGAGTGTCTTCTTGTCAGATATAAGAAATTCATATACCCTCTCCCCGCGTACTTTTGTCTAGCACTTATCACAACAGTTGCATCGCCGCTGAGAATTTCCTGAGAGCAGGCGACGAGCGTTCCACGAGTGTGGAGTTCGACATCGTAGGTCTCATCCCCAGTATCCTCCGTTATGGGTCACCAGTCACGACGGTCAATACTTCGGTTACTCGGCCTCGGTTTGACCGGAGGGCTCGCGGGATGTACAGGAGACGAACCGAGCGGGAGAGACGAAGAGACGATGCACGAGGCACCGAAACGAACGCCGACGCTCCCTCAATCGCCTGTCTGGACCTCTCCGACCGCGTCTCCGACGGCTTCAGCGACTCCTGTTCCGCACCCACGAGACACGCAGCGATTGGTGTTCAAGGGGTGTACCGCGACGATGTTTCTGAGTTGTTCGGAATTCTGGATAGATGTGGACCCACCCGGTGTTGCGTACTATCTCGTCCTCCTCTACGTCGACAGGTCGGCAGAGAAACTGTACAAATTCGCCGCCGGGCCACTCAGGGGGCGATTCGTCGATACGTTCGGTGACACCCGATTCGACCTCCTCGAAGTCTCCATCAAAGTCCCGCGTGAACCGTCGGCCACTATCTACCTCCCGTCGCGGTGCTTCGGTGACTCTGACCATCCACGCAGTCGACTGTCAGGATTCCCCGCCGAAGAGCACTGAGTATTCGCTACCGTTCGTTTCGGTCGGCCCACGGACTGAGTATCGCGTAGACTGCTTCGTTCATCGGTACCTCGACGCCGACCTCGTCAGCGTGCCGAACGACAGACCCGTGGAGCGCTTCGAGTTCCATCGGTTTGCCGTGTGTGAGGTCGTAGTGGAGCGACGAGTACATCTCCGGGTCGAGGTCGCGTGCGAAGTCGAGCCACGTCGGGACGAGGTCGTCGGGGAGGCCGACGCCCTCCGCCCGAGCGACTGCAGCCACCTCTTCGATGATTGCACGAAACATCTCCCACGAGGCGTCACTCTCGCGGACGTCACCGATTGGAAGCCGAGTCGTTGCCGTCATCCCGGCCTGTGCACAGATGAACGCGAACTTGCGCCAGAGTTCGACGGCGATGTCGTCTGCGAGTACCGCGTCGATGCCGTCGCTCTCGGACATCGCGTCGTGGAGCGCCTCGATTCGAGGCGAGGTTCGACCGTCGAGTTCACCGTAGATGAACCGTGCCGGACCGCCAGTGTGTTCGACGACACCCGGTTCCTTGATAGTCGAGAAGATGTACGCGACACCGCCGACCACGTGTGCCTCGCCAATTTCGTCTGCAACCCACCGTTCGCTGTCGACGCCGTTCTGGAACGACACGACTGCCGTGTCGTCTCCGATGAGGGGTGAGAGGTCGGCGGCCGCGCTCTTCACGTCGTGCGCTTTCGTGCACAGTAACACGTACTCGCACGGGCCGATGTCGCTCGGGTCGTCGGTCGCAGGGAGGTCGACTGCCGTGTCGCCGGCGACGCTCTCGACGCGCAACCCGTCGGACTGGAGGGCAGCAAGATGCGCCCCGCGCGCAATGAGGTGTACCTCGTGTCCTGCGTCTGCAAGTCTGGCACCGAGATATCCACCGACACCACCGGCACCGAAAATCGCGAATTTCATGCGTCGGGTACAGCCGGTGTGATAAAAGAAATTTGGGAGGAGAGTCGTATCGGTGGGTGAACGCCTCGTGTGGTTCTCTCGCAGGGAGAATCGTCGCTCTAGATTATCGATGGGTGACACGAACCGCTAGTGAGTACCCATGCCCTCCATTCAAACGCGGATTACTGCGCACCCAGTCGCGGCGTTCTTCTTCCTCGCGTACGCGATTACGTGGACCATCAATGCGCCAGTCCTTCTGTTCGACATGGCGCCGTCGTGGTCGACGTGGGGTCTCTTCACGCTCGGCGCGCTCGGCCCGTTCCTCGCCGCTGTGGTCGTCCTGTGGGTCAGTGGTGAGTCGGTTCGTGAGTGGTACAAACCACGGCTTCGCTGGCGCCTCCGTCTCCGGTGGTACGCCATCGTCGTCGTGCTCCCGCTCGTGTTCGTCGCACTCGGAACGGTGCTGTACGGGCTTCTCGGCTACCCAATCGACCTCGGAGTTCTCGACCTGGGCGTGATGTTCTACCTCACGCTCCCGGCTTTCATCGTGTTCGAAGCCATCGTCGGCGGTGGGAAAGAAGAACTCGGCTGGCGCGGATTCGCCCTCCCCCGGTTGCAGGCTCGATACGGGGCACTCCAGTCCGGTGTGTTCATCGGTGTTCTGTGGGCACTCTGGCACCTCCCGATGTTCTTCACGGCGTCGGCACCCCACGGGACGTGGCCACTCGGACAGCAAGTGCTCTGGGGCGTCAGTGTCGTCGGGTTCTCGGTCGTCCTGACGTGGCTGTACAACGAGACGGGGAGCGTCTGGCTCGCGATGCTCGGCCACGGTGCGATAAACCTGCTGAGTGGACTCGTCCCAATCGACGCCGCCGTCGTGGGCACGCCCATCTACGACGAAGTTCGCGTGGCCGCGATTGGGACGTTCGCCGTGGCCGTGTGGGTGGTTGCACTCGTGCTCGTCGCCACGCGCGGGATGGACCGGCTCTCCCGTGAACCAGCATCGACCAGTGGGTTCCCGGACACTACGTCACCCGCAGGGAACCCTCGCCGGGCCGACTAACTACAGAAAGGTCGCGTCCAGCGACCTGCAACCGCCAAACTGCGGCCTACAACGGCGATAGCCGAGCCAACAACTGTGCTCCGAGTGCGGCGCCGCGTTTCGCGAGATAGCCGCTCTTGAGTGCGCCGACCTTCGCGACGGACGCCGATTTGAAGGCACCTTTCTTGGCCAACACGCTGCTCGTCAGCGCGCCCCGTTTGGCGTAGTACGCGGACTTTCGGCCTGCGGCACCGACGTAGTGTTTCGTACTCGTTGGAATCGGCGTCCTGCGCCCCTGGACCCGTGTCGAGCCACTGCGGATTGCATCGAGAATATCGTCAGCCGAGAGTGAGGCTCGAGACATGTCAGGAATCTCGATTTCGGTGTACGCACGGCCGACGTACCCGACTTTGTGGGCGTCGCTGCCGGCGACACCGGGGTACTGACGGTTCGTAGCGAAGCGCCGAGCGCGACGGTTCTTGTAGCCAGTGAAGAGCCACGAGTTGTACGTCTCGATGGCGTCGAAGGCGTCGCCACCGGAGGTGTCGTGGTATCTTCCGAGTCGCTTGCGTCGGATGCCGTGGCGACTCCGCTGGAAGGGGTGTGGAACGATTGCGACACCGCCTTTGTCGCGGACCCACTGGGCAGTCTCGTCGAGGGGGCGACGCCGGGGCGGAAGCTCTTCGACACCGAGTGCGAGGAGGTGGCCGTCGGCCGTCGAGACTTCCACACCGGGAATTCCGACGAGGCCGTACATCGGTGCCAGTTGCGCCGCTCGGATAGACTCGTGGATGACGTCGTGGTCGGTGATGACGACGGCATCCAGCCCGATCTCTGCGGCCTGCTCTAAGATGAGTTCGACCGGGTCGTGGGCGTCGTACGAGCCCTCCGAGTGGACGTGCGGGTCGATTCGGACTGTCAGCGCAGACACAAGCAGTGGTTAGTCGCCGGTCACGAAAAAGGCACGCCCGAATCGTGCTAGCGTCACTCCCACCACGTCCCGGTGCACTCGTTGGCCAGCGATTGGCGGCACGACTCCTGACGGCACGGAACTCGTCAGAACCGACACACAGGTCAGTTCAGTTACCTAACCTCGTTTCAGCGAAGCTTTACGAATTTCTCAGTCGTGTGTTAAGACATGGCAACCACAGATGGATTCGTCCCCACTATCGGCGTTCGAGACCTTCGTGAGTCTGGTCGTGAACTCGTCTCGGTCGACGGACGTGCAGTCGCGCTCTTCGTCCACGAAGGTGAGGTTCGAGCGGTCGACAACGCGTGCCCGCACATGGGGTTTCCCCTGATACAGGGGAGTGTCGACGATGGTGTCCTCACCTGCCACTGGCATCACGCACGATTCGAACTCACGTGCGGAGACACGTTCGACCCGTGGGCCGACAACGTCCTCACCTACCCAGTCGATATCCGCGACGGCACCGTCTACGTCGACCCACACCCCGAATCGAGCGACTCGCCACACGTCCACTGGTCGAACAGACTCGAAGACGGTCTCGAACAGAACCTCAGACTGGTCGTCGCCAAGTCGGTTATCGGCCTCCTCGACGCCGGCGTCGATGCCACGGACCCGTTGGAGACCGGCATTCAGTTTGGCTGCCGATACCGGAGACAGGGGTGGGGACCGGGCCTCACCATCCTGACCGCGATGGCGAACGTGCTCCCAGACCTCACACCAGACGACCGAAAGCGCGCACTCTACCACGGCCTCATTCAGGTCGGCAACGACGTGTCGAACGAACCGCCACAGTTCGAACAGGACGCGCTGGGTGCGACAGAAACCGACTACGACCGCCTCTTGTCGTGGTTCCGTGAGAACGTCGAAGTCCGAGACCCTGCGGGTGCAGAGCGAGTTCTCAGGACCGCTATCGACGCCGGCTACGACGACGAACACCTCGCACGACTGCTCGCCACGGCGGCGACAGACCACCGGTACATCCAGACCGGCCACGTCCTCGACTTCGTCAACAAATCCTGCGAGGCGCTCGACCACATCGGGTGGGGCCACGCGGACGACGTTCTCCCGAGTCTCGTCCGCGGACTGGCGACCGCAGACCGGGGTGAAGAATCCGCACAGTGGCGTCGTCCAATCGACCTCGCAAGCCTCCTCGACGACACGTTCGACGAACTGCACCGGTTCGTCGAGTTCGGTGCAAAAAAGACGTGGTCACGACCCGACTGGATGCTCGACACACTCCTCGGCGACGACCCAGACGCCATCGTCGACGTACTCGTCGAAGCGATTCGCGATGGGGCGACCCCCGAAGAACTCGCCGACGTCGTCGCGCTCGCGGCCGGAACGCGGGTCGCACAGTTCGCGACGAGTAACGAGTTCAGCGATTGGAACACCGTCCACCACACGTTCACGTACGCCAACGCGGTCCACCAACTCGCGAAGCGAACAGACGCGATGGAGCTCTACCGCGGCGTGTTCGACGCCGCTATCAACGTCTACCTCGACCGCTTCCTGAACACGCCGCCAGCACCGCTCCCTGACGCGAATCCCGATGCAAATCCGAGCGTCGAACTCGATACGCTCAGAGACGCGTTCGACACGGAAGGCCGAGTGAACGATGCCGGGCGAGCAGCCGCCCACTTCCTCGATGCGGGAGGTGACCTCCACACACTCAGAAGTGAACTCGGCAAAGCACTCCTCGAAGAGGACGCTGGGTTCCACACCTACCAGGCCCTCGAAGCTGGGTTTTCGCAGGCAGCGAGCCGCCCGCCAGAAGAAGCACGGGTGCTCTTGGTCGGCGTCGCGCGATACCTCGCCGCACACTCGCCGACGCGTCGCGAGCGCGAACAGACGTTCTCTATCGCCGCACGTCTCCAGCGCGGGGAGTCAGTTCACGAATCGCCGTCGGCGGAGTGAGTGGGGTAAATCCACTCCCTGCGTCTCACTTGCCGGCGATTCGTTCACCTGCTTCGATACCACTCCACAGCGCCGCGTGAACTCGCCCTTCACCGACCGTCCAATCGCCGGCGAAGAACAGCCCGTCAGGTTCGCCGCGTCGGATGACCTCTCGGTTGGCGACGCCGTCGGGGAGGGCGTATCGCCAGCCCTGGTCGTCCACCCAGTCCGGGTCGCGCAGTCTCTCGTCGTCGAGCAGGTCTGCGACCATGTTCGCCACGTCGTCCGCCGCGTCGTCGAGCGGGTCGTCGTAGTGTTCTTCCGACCACTCGGGACTTGGTTGGACGACGAGCAGACTCTCGCCGTCGGGGACGTGGCCGTCTTTGCACTCTTCGCGTGCGACCCATCCGAGCGGGTGTTGTTTGTCCGGATTGACGAGGGCGTACCACGGGTCGTCGCGCTCGAACGGGTAGTGGAGTATCACCGAGCGAATCGTTCGATACTCGACGCTCCCAATCGCTTCACGGAGGCCAATCATACACTCGTCTCCCCACCCCATCTCGGTGAGGAGGCCCGCAGTCTGCGGTGCAGGCGGTGTCAACAAGACCACGTCGTACGGCCCGTGTCGGGTGCCCTCCTCGTCGACGACAGACCAGTAGCTCGTATCTGGATTGTGGTCGATAGCCGCGACTCGGGTCCCGCGTTCGACGGTGGCGTCAGTCTGGGCGAGCAGTCGCTTCGCCAGTTGGGTGATTCCCTCTGTCCACGTCCACTTGTGTTGGTCGCGCCCGTCGCCTTCGGCGATGACGCCGTCGGCGTCGAACGTCCAGACCGGTTCGTCGATATCGACGAGTCCCGTTTCGCCGAGGTCACGAATCAGTCGTTCAGTCCGGTGGTCGTAGTCTTTGACGTAGTTTGCCCCGTGGTCGTACCGACACCCGTGTTTGCGACGTGTCGCCGCGCGCCCGCACACGCCACGACTCTTCTCCAGAATCGTCACGTTCGCGTTCGCGTCACGGAGCGCATATGCCGCCCCTGCCCCTGCGGCGCCTGCCCCGACAATACACACGTCACGCGTCATGTCGACACCCCGTGTGCGAGTCCAGCCAGCATCGTCTACACCAGTGTTTTGGAGGCGCTAAAAGACTCGCAACGCGGCGGTATGAGTCGGAGAGGCGAAAACGATTCACGTCTCGCACCCACAGACCTCGTATGTACGATTCGGTCATCTTCGACCACGACGGCGTGTTGACCACGCTCGTCGATATCTCGCTCCTCCAGGATGCCACGTGGGCAGCCTTCGACGAACTTGGCGTCGTCGACCCGGACCCCGACCACGTCAGACAGATGGTCATCAACGTCAGTCTCGAAGACGTCCACACTGTCGCCGGCGCGTACGACCTCGACCCAGAGACGCTGTTCCGTGTCCGAGACGAGTTCTCCTCTTCGTACCAGTGTGACGCCGTCGCCGACGGACGAAAAGTCCCCTACGACGACTTCGACGCGATTCGGCGAATCGACGCGCCCATGGGGATCGTCTCCAGCAACCAGCAGGCGACGATCGACTACGTTCTCGACCACCTCGACGCCGCCGAGTTGTTCGGAACGGCCTACGGGCGCGAACCCTCGCTCACGAGTCTCCACCGCAAGAAACCCGAACCCTACTATCTCGAACTGGCGATGTCCGATCTCGGCGTCGAATCGCCGCTGTTCGTCGGCGACAGTGACAGCGACATCGCCGCTGCCAATGCAGCGGGTGTCGATTCGGCGTTCATCCGTCGCGACCACCGTGCGGACCACACGCCCTCGCCCGACCCGACACACGAAGTGTCCGGCCTCGACGACTTGCTCGCCATCGACGGCGTTCCCGTCGTCGACGACGTGACCGCTGCTGACGGGGAGGCGCTCCGATGACTCGCGTCCCGCACGTCGGACTCGGAACGATGGGTCTCGACACGCCCGCCGAGGCAACTGCTGTGACGACGGCACTGGAGATGGGCTATCGCCACGTCGACACGGCCCAGATTTACGAGAACGAGGCCGTGGTTGGTGACGCCATCGAGGCCGCCGAGACACCGCGCGACGATGTGTTTCTGGCGACCAAAGTGTGGGCAGACAGCCTCGCACCCGACGACGTGCTCCGGACGACTCGTGAGAGTCTCGACCGACTCGGAACCGACTACGTGGACCTGCTGTACGTGCACCGCCCGATAGAGACGTACGACCCACCCGAGACGCTGGCCGCGTTCGACGAACTCGTCGACGACGGACTCGTGCGCGCCGTTGGCGTGAGCAACTTCACCGTCGCCGAACTGGACGAGGCACTCGACCTGTTGGACGCGCCGCTGGTCGCCCACCAGACAGAGTACCACCCGTTGTTCCAGCGCCCCGAACTCCTCGAACACGCCGAAGAACACGGCTACAGCGTCGTTGCGTACTCACCGCTCGCGGGTGGACAGGTCCGCGACGTTGCGGAAGTCGTCTCGGTTGCAGAGAAACACGACGTCACTCCTGAGTCTGTGAGTCTGGCGTGGTTGGCCGCAAAGGGTGTCTGTGTCATCCCGAAAGCATCGAGTGAGCGACACCTGAGAGCGAATCTCGAAGCAGTCGATATCGACCTCGATGCAGAAGATATCGCCGCCATCGACGCTGTGGAGCGCGAAGTCGAACTCTACCCTGAGTGAGCGACGTGACACTCCGTTCGGGCTGGAAATATCATCGATGATACCTGTCCCGGAACGGTTATAATAGGAGGTACGGTGTGTCCGACCATGCGGATTCCGAGTGGGGTAAGCGGGTTCGACGAACTCATCCAGGGTGGCTTCCTTCCACGACGCCTGTACGTGCTGAGTGGACCGCCGGGGAGTGGAAAGACGACGTTCACGGCGCAGTTCATCGCCGAAGGACTTCGAAATGGCGAGCAGTGCATGTACATCACCATGCACGAGACCGAAGACGAACTTGTCAACGACATGTCTAGCTTCGACTTCGGCTTCGAGACGCTCACGAATTCAGATGGCTTCCGATACATCAACCTCGTGAGCCCCAAGGGGAAACATCTCCTCAATCAGTTCTCACAGAGTGGCAGCACATCGAGTGTCCAGAGTCTCACAGACAAGATTGTCGCCTTCGTCAACTCTCGACAGGTCGACCGTCTCGTCATCGACTCGACGATGCTTCTTCGACTGTTCTTCGCCAACGGGTCCGAAGAGATGACGCGGTTCCTCACCGCACTCAAACAGGGCGACGCGACGACGCTCCTCATCTCGGAGATGACCGACCCGTCGTCGTACGCCGACGAGCACTTCCTCGCACACGGTGTCATCTTCTTCCACAACTACCTCGAAGCGACGGGGATGACCCGAGGGATTCAGGTCATCAAGATGCGCGGGACGAACATCGACTGCGATATCCGGTCGCTTTCCTTCACCGACAACGGGCTCGTCGTAGACCCCCGGTCGAAGGTCGACCTCTAAGGACCCATGTACGAACGGACTTTCGGCACAGATTGGCGAACGATATCGGACGAAGAGGGGATTCGACGGATGTACGCTCTCGGTGTCTCCACCGCGCTTGGCTCACCGAATCCGGGTGAGTTCGAGCGAATTCGTCGGCAGGCGAGCACCGCCTACGGGCGGAGCGTCCTCCAACTCTCGTTCGAAGAGGGAAAGCAGCGTGTCGCCCGCAACAGAGGCGAGTACGACACGAAACAGGACTTGTGGGACGCGCTCGTCGACGAAGAGACCACACCCGCCACGACGGGACGTGCCGACGTCGGCATGCGAACGCCCACGGACAAACAGGGCGTTCCCGAGGCCGTCAGTCGAATCGACGTGCTCGACGCGCAGTCAGACGAGTTCGCTCGGCTTCGACTTCCTGACTTCCTCCGGCGCGAGTAGCCGACGCGGCTTTCTTTCTTCGCTCCGTCTGTTTACGTATGAGCGACGCTGAATTCACCCTCTCCGAGTCTGAGTGGCGAGATCGACTCTCGAAAGACGCGTATCGCGTCCTCCGAGAGCAGGGGACCGAACCGCGGTTCTCCGGCGAACACGTCGACCGTTCCGACGACGGCGTCTACCGATGTGTCGGGTGCGGGGCCGAGTTGTTCACTTCGGACACGAAGTACGACTCTCACTGTGGGTGGCCGAGTTTCTACGCCGCCAACGACTCGAACATCGAACTTCGCCGCGACCTGAGTCACGGCATGGACCGCACTGAAGTCGTGTGTTCGTCGTGTGGTGGCCACCTCGGCCACGTCTTCGACGACGGTCCACAACCGACGGGAAAGCGCTACTGTATCAACTCGGTGGTGCTCGACTTCGACCCCGACGCAGACGACGCGTAGGCAGAGACTCCCGACCCAACGGTCCGGCGATACGAACGAAACACGTCGAATTCGGGCGGTTAGGACACGTCTAACCACGAGAATGTCACGGTAGCCGACTCGTACCAAACAGGGATACCGACGTAGGAGTAGCATGTCTCGTGGCTACTCCACCACCTACCACGCTCCTCGGCGACGCTCCTCGTTCACACCGTACGTACTCGTCGTCGGTGGACTCCTCCTGTTTTGTGTGGCTATCCTCGCACCGGTCGCCGACCTCTCTGCTGGACTCTCCGTCGCGAGTCTAACGACCAACGCCGGCGCCATCGCACTCGATGGCCGAACCCTCGTCGTCAGTGGTGGGCTCTTACTCATCAGCGCTGTGTCCACGCTGTTTGGACTCCTCCTCTTGCTGATTCGACTCAAGTAGCCGGCAGAGGGCGCTCGGAACGTAGCCACCGCGCACGGGTCACAGACTCACAAATCGAGACGTAGAACGACGCCCTGTCGCAGGAAAACGGAAGTCTCTGTACTCGTCGCACCCGGTCCACTCGTGGGATGCCGTCCGTGGTGTGTGGTTAGTTGGCTTTGATTGGAGTCGCCAGAACCGGAATGTCCGACTCGATGACGACCGACCGCGAGACACTCCCGAGGATGTTGTCTTCGAAGCGGGCGTGCGTTCCCATGGCGATGAGGCCCGCGTCGATCTCGCTGGCGTAGTCGAGAATCTCGTCGGCCGGGTCTCCACGGCGAAGCGAAAGTTCGGCGTCGACTCCGAACTCCGTCATCGTCTCTTGTGCCGTTTCGAGTGCGGCCGAACCCTTCGCTTCGAGTTCCTCGCACACCTCGTCTTGTCGCTCTTGGGCGAGCGTCAAGAACGCACGCTTGTCGACGACGTAGAGAAGATGGACCGACGCACCACGCTCAGCGGCGAACGCGGCGGCGTCTTCCACGATGGGCGTCATCGAATCGCTCCCGTCGATTGGCACGAGGATGGTGTCGTACATCAACTGGAGATTAGACTGCAGGCGTATCAACCCCCTTCGTCGGTTCCCGAATCGTGGGAACTTCCAACCGCTCAACAATCGAAGACGCTGTCGCCGTCCCGAACTCTTGTGGACTGACCCGAGCCGAACTTACGACCACACGAACGAACTCACGACTGCACGAATCCTCACTCGTCGGTACGTTCCGGGCTCTCGCCACCGTCAGATGAAGCATCGTCACCTGAGGCATCGTCGTCTGGTGCATCTTGGTCGTCTTCGACTGCCGTCGCTGACCCAGCTTCTTCGTCGGTCGTCGACTCCGCAGTTGGTTCGTCGGCCCCCACGTACGACTCGGCCCGTCGCTTCCACTCCTGTACTCGTCGTTCAGAGACGTCTGCGGCGGTCGCAATCTCCTCGTCGCCAGCGGTCCGGAGTGCAGACACCGTATCGATGCCACTCGCCACGAGTCGAGTCGCGTACGCTTCGCCGATTCCACGGATGTTCCGCAGGTCCTGTGGGTCGCGTTCTTCTTCGACCACCGTCTCGACGACGGGGACGATTTCGGCGAGTTGCCCGGTCATCGCATCGACGCGGCCATCCAATCCGTCGACTCGTGATTCGAGTTGGTCGACCCGGTCGACGAGGTCTCGATGGGTGTGATCGGCCACTGTGTCGGTCTCCTCCGATGGAGCCGCAGTCACGCCTTCGACGGCTTCCTCGACGCCCGCCGAGGCGACGGCCTCGGTAGCCTGTTCGTCTCCTGCTGTCTCCTCACCGGGTTCGTCTGCTCCGCTATCGGCCGACTCCTCGCTTTGTTCTTGTTCTGTCTCTACCTCTTCTTCCTCTTCTTCCTCCTCTTCCTCTTCTTCCTCCTCTTCCTCCTCTTCCTCTTCTTCCTCTTCTTCTTCACCGTCGCTGTCGCCGTCTGCATCAGATTCAGCACCGTCCTCCTCGTCGTCCAGTCCGTCGTCGGACGCGTCGCGTTCCGCTGCGACGTCGTCCGGAAGGATGTAGACGAGCGCATCCGCAGGTGCGTATCCGATGACGTGCTTTCGCTTCGTGTCCGACGTGAGTACGACCCCGCCCGAGTCGAGCGCTTTGTAGCCACCGCACTCGAAACTGGTTCCATCTGTGAGGTACACCTTCATGAACAATAGTAGGCTGGCTAACAGAATGAGTGTTTTTAGCACGCTCGTTGGGGTTTATCACCTCGCGGGGCGCCCATCGACCAATGAAGGTATTCGTCATCGGCGGAACAGGACTGCTCGGTCGAGCAATCGTCCGACGACTCGTCGACGCCGGCCACGACGTGACGAGTTTCCAACGCGGCGAGACCGACGGTGTCCTCCCCGACGCAGTCACTCGTGTCACCGGTGACCGCGAAGACGGCGACGCACTCCACGCGGCGATTCACGACGCTGACCCATCCGTCGTCGTCGACTTGGCGTGCTTCGATGCCGCGACTGCCCGTGCCGCCGTCGAACGCTGTGCGGACGTGGTCGACCGATACGTCTTCTGCAGTACAATCGACGTGTATCACCGCCCTCCCCCGAAGAACCCCGTCACGGAGTCGAGCCCCCGCAATCCCCCGGTGAGCGACTACGCGGCCGGCAAAATCGCTGCCGAGGACGTATTCTTCGACGCACACGACCCCGACGACTTCGACGTCGTCGTCTTGCGTCCGTGGAACACCTACGGCGAAGGTGGGACGCTCGTCCACTCACTCGGGATGGGGTCGTACTACATCGACAGAATCCGCGCGGGGAAGCCTATCATCGTCCACGGCGATGGGACGTCGCTGTGGGGTCCGTGCCACACCGACGATGTCGCGCGCGCGTTCCGTGGTGCAGTCGAACGCTCCGACGTCGGTGGCCGGGCCTACAACGTCACGAGCGAAGAGACGATGACGTGGAACCAGTACCACCGGCGCGTCGCGTCCGCCCTCGACGCACCCGACCCGACGTTAGTTCACGTCCCGACCGACGTTCTCCGGCGGGTCGCACCAGACCGGACGCGGATGCTCCGCGACCACTTCCAATACAGCACCGTCTTCGACAACACACGTGCCATCTCCGACCTCGGCTTTCGCTACACGGTCGATTTCGAGACGGGCGTCCAGCGAACGGTGGAGTGGCTAGACGAACACGACGGCGTTGACAGCTGGGAGACCGAACCATTCGACGACGCGCTCGCCACGGCGTGGACGGAGACGACCGAGTCGTTCGTCGACCAGTTCGACGGGGCTGTCTAACGTCGCTCGTCAGTTACTTCACTATCCTAACTCCGGCTTTCGAAGAATCAGTTCCTCGCAGGCGTGTTGGTGCGGTTCGCCTGCTGAGTCGTCGTCGAAGACGTAGTCGTCGGCGTGGAGGACTGTCCAGCCATCGTAGTACGACCGCAGTTCACCGGGCTCGTACAGATGCTCGTTGTCACCCCAGTCGGGTGCTGGTGCGACGTCTGGATGGTCGACGAAGGCCCACACTGCGTGGACGCCACCGGGACGAGTCACGTCGCGGAAGTGCTCGAACTGTGACGCTCGGTTCGCTGGACGAATGTACTGCAGTGTGCCAATCGAGTAGACGAGATCCCACTGTGTCTCGAACGTGAGGTCGTTTACGTCGCCTCGGCGAGTGTCGAGTTCGACGCCCCGGTCTGCTGCGAGTCGTTCTGCTTTGTCGAGTCCGTTCGGTGCGATGTCGACTGCAGTCGTGTCGAATCCCTGTTCGGCGAAGTACACCGCGTCGCGTCCCTCTCCTGCACCGATGTCGACGACAGATGGGGCTGCCTCGTCCGAGAGGGCTTCGACGGCACGGGTCGCCAGCCCGTTTGGCTCGGTACCCCAGTAGTAGTCGTCACCGGCGTAGATTCGTTGTAACTCCTCGAATCGCATGACTGAAGCGACTCTATCGTGTCGAATAACGATTGGGTTTCTTAGATATCGTCGAACGGTTCGGGGTACGAAAGCGCCCCGCCCGTCTCCGGGTCGTCGCCGATGGTTGCGACCATGAAGACCTCCGGCGGCGTCTCGAACGGGTTCTCGAACCCGCGAATACCCGCAGGATGAAAACCGAACTGAGAGTAGAATTCGGGTGCCCCGTGGAGGAAGACGAGGTCGAATTCGGCCTCCGAAGCAGCATCGAGTGCTGCTTCGACCAGCGAACTCCCGATTCCACGGCCCTGTTCGTCAGGAAGCACGGCAACCGGTGCGAGGGTGAGCGCCCGAATCGACGGGTCGTCTTCGACCGTAATTCGAGTACAGAGAACGTGGCCGACGACCTCGTCGTCGTCGCCGTCCCGGGCGACGAGAGAGAGCGACGGCTCGAACGCGTCGGTCTCGCGGAGGGCGTCGACTAACACTGCTTCGTCTTCGGTCGGGAAGGCAGCAGCGTGGACCGCTGCGACGGTGTCGGTGTCTGCTGCGGATTCCTGTGTGATGAGGACCATTGGGATAGTTCTCGGCGGACCCGACGGTTAGCTCACTCGTTTCTCTCGAACCGCGAGAATCGACAGTGGATTTTCAGTACGTGCGAGTCGACAACAGAGTATGCTTCCAGCACTGATTGCTGCCTTCGGCCTCGTCGAACTGCTGTTTCCCGACCGGTTCCTCGACGTGGTGACTCGCATGGCCTACGAAGGCGACGGCGACATGACACCGAAGTCGTGGGTGCGGACTGTAGTGAGAATCGAGGGTGCTGTTCTCGTCCTTCTCGCGTTGTTCATCGTCGGTCGGCGGTCCAGTGGCGGGGACGAAGCGGACGACTAAGCGCGTCCTGTTCTGTGGTCGCTGAGTGACTCACAGCTCGTTGCGACTGCTGCAGCTGTCCCAGTGAGTGAGCCAACCGGGAAACGTAGAAGTTGAGAACCGAGACGAGAGACGTTCTGAACGCGATTATGCGAGTTCAGCGAACGCGAGCGACCCGCTCGTGTTCTTGATGTAGACGCGGACAGTCTGGCCTTCCTGGGCGCCGGGGACGAAGATGGTGTACTTCCCGCGCTGGGCGACACCGTCGCCTTTGCGGCCAGTGCCGGTGATTTCGACCTCGTAGGTGCGGCCTTCTTCCACTGCTTCGCGCTGGCGCGTCTTGCTCGCACTGGAGCGCTTCTGAACCGGACGGAAGGCACCACATGCCTCACAGCGGAGCATGTCGACGCCGTCTTCGGTCACGAGACGGGTGTCGGGGAGGCCACACTCCGAGCAGGTGACGTACTCTTCGACGTAGTCGTCGAGCGCCTCTTGGAAGTCCTTGATGGAGAACGACCCACTGTAGCGGGCGCGGTCGCCCTCGAGTTGGCCACTCGTACCGAAGGTGCGCTGGATGGCACTGTGGAGGTGTTCCGTCGTTCGCGAGAGTGCGTCGGCGATTTCACCGAGGTTGGTGAGTCGAGTGAACGCGCCGTCGGTCTCGCCTTCGGGGTCTGGTATTTTCAGACGTTCTTGTTCGACGTTTCGTTCCGGAAGGATATCGAGCGCTCGGTCAAGCGCAGACTGATACTCCATAGGCCTTCGAGAATCTGGCGACGTATAGCCGTTCCGTGAGCGTCTTTCCCGCGGGCGCGACGAGAGGCCCCCGATTCGGATGCTCGATTACGGCACGAGAGGCCCGAAACGGGGCCACTCGGCGACAACTGTCTTCGTTTCACAATCGGTCGCCTCGGAACCGGACGCCACCCCTTCAGTGCTGGCGCTCGAAGCGTGGGCTATGGGATACACGTGGCAGTACTACGACCTCGTCCTCGCCGGAATCTTCGGGAGTCTGGCCGCCGGTGTACTCGTCGGACAGTTCACGGCAGTACAACCGACGACGGCAATCGTCGGATTCAGTTTCGTCGCGGCCGCGGTGATGGGCCACGGACTGTTCGTCAACG
The DNA here is from genome assembly GCF_009674585.1 of Haloferax marinisediminis. Lineage (NCBI taxonomy): Archaea > Methanobacteriati > Methanobacteriota > Halobacteria > Halobacteriales > Haloferacaceae > Haloferax > Haloferax marinisediminis. Next base: position 1,171,052 of record NZ_WKJP01000001.1, read on the forward strand.
GCCCTGTCGACCAACCCACGGACCTCACCGACGAAGTCGACGCGCTGAACTGACCGGTGACGTCCACTCGTCACCGTCTGATTTTCGACCGGGTGCCGCCTGCTCACTCCGACGGCGAGACGACGCGGTTCGTCAGCGTTCCGACGCCCTCGTACCAGATTTCGACCTCGTCACCGGGTTCGACGAGACCGGGGTTCGCCGGACTGCCGAACGAGATGACGTCACCGGGTTTGAACGTGTAGCGCTCCGAGAGGAACGAGACGACTTCGGCGGGTGAAAACAGCATCTGCTGTGTGTTCGCTTCCTGCCGTAACTCACCGCCGACGTGGGTCGTCATGTCGAGGTCCGACGGGTCGACGTCGGTCTCTATCCACGGGCCGAGCGGCCCCGAGCCGTCGAAAGCCTTCCGAGCGGTCCGACCCGGTTGGTCGAGCGCGTCGAGGTCGTTCATGATGGTGTATCCGCGGACGACGTCGGACACCTCGTCTTCGGACACGTTCGTACATTCGCGGTCGATGACCGCGGCCAACTCGCCGGCGTAGGTCAGTTCGTCTGTCCACGCGGGATACTCGATGTCTGCTCCCGGGTCGAGAACCGAGACGGGTGGCTTGATGAACCAATCCGGTTGGTCGGGAATGTCGTAGTCCATCTGGTCGACCGTCGCAGCGTAGTTTCGACCGACGCAGTAGAGCGCAGACGGGTCGCACGGTGCGAGTAGGTCGGCGTCGTCACCGAGGTCGTACTCGTCGCCGTCGGCCGTCACGACGCCATCTTCGTACTCACCGGTCACCACGCCTTCGTCGGTTCGAATCCGTGCCAATCGCATCGCTCTGATGTCTCTCGGCCACGTACTTCAACAGACGTGTCTCCGCAAGATGGCGACGCCGGGAGCTCAGTCCATCTTCGGCATCGACTGGTTCTCCCGGTCGAAGAGGTTGTGAATGCGCTCGGTTCGGTGGGAGTCGAACTGACGTTGACACAGAGCGACCCACGAGTCGGTCTCGGTGTCGTCAGTGGTGTGTGTCGAAGGGCGGTCTGTTTGCAGGGTCGGTTCGTACGTCGGGTGTGTATGTGTGCTCACGGGTGGTGGGTGGTTCGGGTCGAATCGGTCGGTCGGACGGCGATGCTGCGGCGAGGAGAGTTAGTGGTGTACGCGTACGACCGACATGTGTACCCGGCAGTACAAACTAGTCTATAATAAATGTTAATGATTAATCTTCGTCGGCTGTCTGATTGCCCGCCTCGACGTGGAAAACGGAGGGCTGTCGCGCGACTGCGCTTACTCGTGACCCGAAACCCGAACCGGCTGGTAGGGTTCTTCCAGATACTCGATATCCGAAGCTGAGAGTTTGATGTCCAGCGCTTCGACGGCGTCTTCGAGGTGTTCGATGCTCGACGTCCCGACGATTGGGGTGGTGACCCACTCTTTGTGGAACTGCCACGCGAGGGCGATTTGGGCCATCTTCACGTCTTTCTCGGCCGCGAGTTCTTGGACGCGTTCGTTCACCTCGGGACCACCACCTTCCCCGTACGGACGGCCGACATCTGCTTCGTGTTCGCCACGCGTCGTCGATTCGAACTCTTCGTGTGGCCGTGTGAGGAAGCCAGCGGCCATCGGACTCCACGGCATCACGGCGATATCTTCGTTGGCGCAGAACGGCAGCATCTCGCGCTCTTCTTCGCGGTAGGCGAGGTTGTAGAGGTTCTGCATGGAGACGAACCGGTCGAGACCGAGTTCGTCCGACGTGTGGAGTGCGTCGGCGAACTGGTACGCCCACATCGACGAAGCGCCGACGTGTCGGACCTTCCCGCGACGAACTGCGTCGTCGAGGGCACGGAGTGTCTGTTCGATGGGCGTGTCGTAATCCCACCGGTGAATCTGGTAGAGGTCGACGGTGTCCATTCCGAGGCGGTCGAGTGAGTTGTCGAGTTCCTGCTCGATGGTCTTCCGTGAGAGGCCACCCGAGTTCGGGTCGTCGTCGCGCATCTGCCCGTACACCTTCGTGGCGACGACCATCTCGTCGCGGTCGTAGTCGGCGAGGACCTCGCCGAGAATCTCTTCGGACTCGCCGTACGAGTAGACGTTCGCGGTGTCGAAGAAGTTGATACCGAGGTCGATGGCGCGTTCGATGAGTTCACGGCTCTCGTCTCGGTCGAGTGTCCAGTCGTCCCAGTTGGTCCCGAAACTCATACAGCCGAGACAGATTTCACTCACGGTGGTCCCAGTCGACCCGAACGTTGTGTAGTCCATACGGGACGTTCGACGACAGACTAGTTAACGTTCGGTGGGTGACGACAATCGACATCGAGTCGATAGTGGTGCCTTCAATGAACAATATCGTTCGTGATAGTACGGTGTGTGTACGACTCAAGACAGATGAACGCTGTCAACAACGCCAAATTAAAATAGCTCGGCACATTACTGGCCGCGAGGGCTTGTCAGAAGGGCACAATACAGCTCTCGAAAGACGGACCAACCACCACACACCAAGCTCCTGGCGCTCGTGGACGTGCTCACCTCTTGAGTACGCTTCACTCGTCAATGGGAGTCCTCTGTCAGACTCCCCTTCCACCACTCGAGACCGGTTCACCACATCCGTCGCCGGTCTTCCACCAACCACCACGTGGCCCGCAACCTCACCATCGGGCCACCACCACCACCACCATTTGTGCGGAATACTGACCAAATAGCACCTGCTCCGGCGAACCCGCTCCTTCACTCGCGCGAGTCGTACTCCTGATAGATGACGTGCCCACACGACTTGCAGTGTGATGCATCGCGGTCGTGGTGGGCCAACCCGCAGTTCGGGCAGACGACGTTGACTTTGTCTCTGTACGCCCACTCTTTGACGATTTTACTGGCCTGCCACGGGATGAGGATGATGCCGGCCAAGATTGCGGCGACGGTGACCCATCGACCACCCTGCGTGACGGGGACGATGTCGCCGAATCCGACCGTGGTCAGGGCGACGACGACGAAGTAAAACGCGTCACCGAAATTATCGACTGTCGGGTTCACCCGGAACTCGAACGAGTAGAACATCCCCGCGGCGACGAAGAAGATAGTAACCACGGTCAATAGTAACTTCATGACGCGAAGCGTCCCGACCGAGACGGTCCCGAAGAAGAACTCCTCGTCCTGCGTGAAGCGGTAGAACCTGAGGAACCGGATCACGCGTATCGCTCGAAGGAACCCGATGTTCGCCGTGATGACTGCTGCTGGTGAGACGAACACGACGAGCGTCGGCAGAATCGCAAGCAGGTCGACTATCGAGTATGGATTGAAGAGTTCCTTGAGCCGGTTTCTCGCGCCGTACAACCGAAGCACGTACTCTGCGAGGAAGATGAGCGAGATTGCAACCTCGACGTACCAGAACATCGTCTGCATCGCTTCGGAGAACGGATAGGTCTCCAGAACGAACACGACGACGAACACGACGTTGAGTACGAGGAGAGCGATGTCGATGGCTTTCCCGACGACTGTCTGGTGGTCGAGAAGGTAGAACCTGACGACGTCTCTCGGAGTCTCCCCGTGGCCGGTAGACGCGTGGCCTGCCATAGGACACGTTGGTGTCGGTGGGTATTCATACCGTCGCCGAAGCGGGCGTCGCCCTCGCGAACGATGCGTTGTTTCCGCTGACTCTGCTCCGACAGCAGTGTCCTGTGTTTCTGCCAGTTTGTTTCCCCGACAGCGTTAGATGACGATACACCCATCGGGAAGCAACTCGCGCTCGGTGCGCGCTGCTTCTGGCCCTTCGTCGACGAGCGTGGGTTGGTCGACCGGTTCAGAAAATCGGTCCGGGTCGGGTTCGACGCGCTGGAGCATCGACGAGAACACAGACCCCTTTCGACCGGCAGCGGAGACGATCCCACCGTACTTGCGCTCGTCGAAAGAGACCTCGTCGGGGTTTTGGAACTCTTCGCGGATTATCTGTGCAGTCTCGCGAATGTTCTTTGCGGCCGCTTTCTGTGAGTACAGGCTATCGTTGTAGTACCGCTCGACGTACTTGTCGTCGAGTTCTTCGTCGGAGTGTTCGGGTGACTCGTAGAACACCGAGTCCGTCGTCTTGTACCCGCTCGCGAACCGGATGTTCACGGTGAAACTATCGGGGTACCGGAGGATGATAGGGAAGAACAGCATGTCTGTGACGGTGATGCGCTGTTGCATCCGCCACAGCCCTTCGAAGTAGTACGCAGTCAACGCGCCGACGTGGTCGTCGCGCTCCCCTCGTTGGTACGCGTGCGCAACCTCCTCGTAGTCGTCACCTGCGATGTGACGACAGCGGCGTTTGTAACTCGCGGCGATGCGGTCGAGTTGCTTCTCGTGTGCCTCCAGGTTCGAGACGTCGGGGTCTGCGAGCATCTCCGCTTTCCACTCTTGTGCGTCAGCGACGTTCATCATGTTCTCGTAGAACACTCGTTCGGCATCTTCGTCTGGAAGCGGCGTACGCACTGCTTGCCGATACAGTACCTCCGTGTCTCCGTTGAACGTCACCTGCCGCTCGCTCATCTGGGCGCACCGTTCGTGATGGAAAGAAATGAATTCGTCGGTCAAACATCTGAAAAACCGACATACTGTGGACATAAAATATAAATCGTCTTGAAAATCCATACCGAATCGACATATCTTGGTTCAGTTCAGTCGTCCGCTCGAATCACAGACTCCAACGGTCTGTCGACGTCAGAAACAGTGACCTCCGAGAATAACCCTTCCTCTGGTCCAATTCCGTGACAATCTGTCGCTGAGTAGTATCTGTCGCCCTTAGAGGCTCGTCGTCGGTGTGGGTTGTTGCTCCTACAGCTGACGGAAAGACTCCGAGTCTGCCGGTTTGGTACAATCGGCGTCGTGCCGACGTCCCGAACTCGACTGCAGTGTCGAACTGTGGATACCACAGAACCTGATGCTCTCGTCGTCGAAGTGGCGGGTGAGCGTCGGTAAAGCCGACTTTGTGTGTACAAATGTCTACGGTAGGCTCTAGAAAAGAAATAGTTTCAAAATATCCACCCACTAGCGAAACAAATCTCGGAAGTCTTATCCCTCTACTTCGATTGTGTCCAAAAGCAATGGCGAAAGGAAACGTTGATTTCTTCAACGACACAGGCGGCTACGGTTTCATCTCGACGGACGACGCGGACGACGACGTGTTCTTCCACATGGAAGACATCGGCGGCCCGGACCTCGAAGAGGACCAAGAAGTGGAGTTCAGCATCGAATCGTCCCCCAAGGGACCACGCGCAGCGAACCTGACGCGTCTTTAAAACTAGTTTAGTACACCGCTTCACGGCGGCGAAAGACACTGATTTTACGTACGACTACCGCTCACGAGCGGTCGCGATATTCTCACGAAGGACGCTCTCACATCGGTTCACGAGTGTGCTGTCCCGACTCGATTCGCGAGTGACGACTCGTCGTCACCCAATCGTGACGACCTTGTCTGTGTGTTCGACGATTCCGAGCAGGTCCCTCATCGTCGAGTGTGGACGGAGTTCGTCCGGTTCGAGGCCTCGCGAATCTAGACACGTCCCACAGGCGAACAGTTCGCCACCCTTCTGAACGTACTGCTGCATCACACCGTGCGGGTTGAACGACGCAGTCTCGACGTCCGGTGCTTCGACACCGTCGCCCAGCAAGAACACCTCGACGAGGTTGTCTTCCTCGAGCGCCGTGTTGGCTAACCGGAACGCGTTCCAGATCTGCTCTGCGTTGTTCGTCTCGATGATGAGTCCGAGGTGCATAGTTCACGATTCGTCGTGTCGACTCTTAACCACGTTCTCGATTCTCAATGTACGACAACTGCGCGCTCTGGTCGGCGCCCAGCGCGTCCTCGTCCAGTACTCCCCGACGGGCGAGTGCTGAGAGCGTATTTGGTGCCTAGCACTCCGCTGGGACGAACTGTCGAGCGGCCGCCCAGTAGGCGAACGCCATCACTCCGAGGAGGAGTACGACGCCTGTGGCCGCCCACGTGAAGCGTCGCGTCCCGGCGTGTCTGCGCGTTGCAGTGTCACGTTCGAGACGTGCTTCGACGTCGTCCGCAAACGCGGTGGCGAACGCGTCGACGTCGTCCCAGTCGGTGTACTCGTAGTCACGGGACGTATCGGTGTCACCGGTCGTCACCGCCGCAAGGAGTTTGAACACCATCCGCTCGACTGGGTTGTATTGGGAGTACGTCACTGCACCAGCGAAGCGCCCTACGTGGTCTGGCTGCCACCCGGTTTTTGTGACGAGCGAGTCGACGTAGGCGTCGTCCCCTCGCTGGGCAACCTTGAGCGGGATCGTCGACGCCAGCGACAACTGGAAGAACCCGTTCGGCCGTGCGGAGAGCGCCTCCAGATTCGCCTCGATGAACTCGACGACCTCTGGCAGGTGCGTCCTATAGTGGACTGGAGACCCGACGAGAACGGCATCGTACAGGGTGACGTCCACGTCGGCGGCGTCGGCGACGCGTCTCACTGTGACGTCGTGGCCTCGCGCTGTCAGCACGTTCTCGACGTACTCGGAAACTTTCGCTGTCTGTCCCTCACCGGATTCGTACACGACCAGTATCGACACCATCTGGAATCACGGTGTGAGATACGCTCGCGACGGTATTAACTGACAGTCGAAGGATGGATACCAACAGTCTAGGAACGGATATCGACAGTCGAACGGACCGTTCCACCAGTCGCCGACCGGGAGGCTCAGTTCGTGTGGTTGACTCCATCCCGAAGCCGCTCGTCCGAACGCTGCAAACATCTATCCTTATGATATTTGCTAGCATACTTATCTCAGGCAGGGGTTCCGATGGCGTCCAACACGCAGGGAATGAGGCGATGGCTCAAGCGGTCGCCATCGGTCTACACGGCAGAGGGTAGTCCACGTCACGCGTCTTGGCTCGAACTGTTCTTCGACCTCGTTTTCGTCGTCGCAATCGCAGAGATTGGGACGAATCTCCACCACAACCTGACGCTCGAAGGACTTCTGTACTTCACCGGTATCTTCGCACTGGTGTGGTGGGTGTGGCTCGACTTCAGCTACTACGCAGACCTCTACGCCGACGAAGACGCCTTCTCTCGAATGAGTCTCATCGCCGTCATGTTCGTCATCATCTTCCTCTCGCAGACCATCGACGGCGTCTTCCACGGTGATACGTTCACCTTCGGGGCTATCGTCCTGTTCTTGCGCTTAGTGCTCACTGCCCTCTATCTCCGTCCGGGGCCGACCGTCGCAGACGCGGAAACGAAGTGGTTCGTCGCGACGTGGGCGACGTCAGAACTGCTCACGACGTCCGTCTGGGCGGCCTCGCTGTTCGTTCCCGATCCACTGCGGTTCGGGTTGTGGATGGTCGCCTTCGGCATCAACATGGTCGGCGTCGCCGTCATGTACGTCGTCTTCGACAACGTCCTCGTTCAGGTCTCACACTTCCCCGAGCGTCTCGGACTCATCACTATCATCGTTCTCGGCGAGACGATTCTCGCAGTCTCGTTCGGCACCTCGATTGCGACGACCGGGCTCCACGTCCGGCCCGGACCGTTGCTCGTCGGCCTCGCTGGGTTCGTCGTCGCCGTGGGGGCGTGGTGGCTCTACTTCGAACAGTTCGACGAGGACGTCATCGACCGGGCACTCACGGCACCTCCCGACCGACTCTACCGTGCGAGACAGGCGGCGCTCACCTACGTGTTCAGTCACTTCCTCGTCCATATCGGTATCGTCGCTGCCGGCGTTGGTGTCGTGTTCGCAATCGAAGCCACTACCGAAGGAATCCCCTTGGAAGCGGACAGTCGGTTGGTTCTCTGTGGCGGTGCTGCTGCGTTCCTCGCTGGCTGTCTCATCATTCACCGGGCGATTCTGCAGGTCTCCCACGACAATCCGTTCGACACGCACGTTCTGGTGGCACGACTCGCGGCCATGGCCATACTGGTGGCTCTCATCCCATACGGAGGAATGTTCTCCCCACTCGGGTTGATTAGCGTCGTGGCAGTGGTGTTCGTCTTCCTCGTCGGGTTCGAGACGCTGATTCACCCGTGGGCGGACACTGCGCTCGACCTGTCTGGAGCCTGACGTGGTCGCGCACGCGCGACAGCTACTATTGGGCAGACAATTGAACAGATAATTGAACAGGCGAGTTTCCCTCGGCACCACGTCGAATAGGACGTGCGAACCCACGCCGGTTCAGCGGAAGCACGCTACGCGAGTCCCAGTGCTGTCCCGTCAGACGACGAACGAATCGTCGGGAAGTAACTCGCGTTTGGTCTGTTTGGCTTCCGGCCCTTCGTCGACGAGCATCGGGTGGTCTGGCGGTCCAGAAAACCGGTCTGGGTCGGGTTCGACGGGTTCGAGCATCGTCGAGAACACGGGTCCGTTCCGCCCGATGGCGGAGACGATTCCCCCGTATTTTCGCTCCTCGAAGGGGACCTCGTCAGGGTTGGGGAACTGTTCTCGGACAGTCTGTGCGTACTCTCTGATGGCCTTCGCAGCCTGCTTCTGCGAGTACAGCCCCTCGTTGTAGTACCGTTCGGCGTACTTGTCGTCGAGTTCCTCCGTCGAGTGCTCCGGTGACTCGTAGACGAGCGATTTGGTCGTGGTGTGTCCGCTCGCGAACCGGATGTTGACGGTGACGCAGTTCGGATACCGAAGGATGATGGGGAAGAACATCGTGTCCGTAATCGTCGCGTACTGCTGCATCCGCCACAGTCCCTCGAAGTAGTAGGCCGTCAACGCGCCGACGTGGTCGTCGCGCTCCCCGCGTTGGTACGCCATCGCGGTCTCTTCGTAGTCGTCCCCGGCAAGCTGGCGACACCGCCGTTCGTAACTCGTTGCGATTCCTTCTAACTGCCGCTCGTGTGCCTCGAAAACCGAGATGTCGGGGTCAGAGAGCATGTCCGCTTTCAGCTCCTGGGCCTCCGCGACAGTCATCATGTTCTCGTAGAACAGCCGTTCTGTCTCCTCGTCGGGCAGCGGAACCAAGTCTGCCTTCCCGAAGAGGACGTCCATCGAGCCGCCGAATCGGTCCCGCTGTCCACTCATGTGCCTGTTCGTTGACTGTGAAGTGAGATTAATTCACTGGTAACCCACTGGAGACGCTCTGAGTAGACGACACAGCACACGATTCACCGAGCGTGTCACACAGTTCCCACACTCGACTCCCAGTCGTCGTCCGGTTTCGTCGACAACTGGCGGATTCGAGCGTTCCTCTCGGGAGTCGGGCGTTCGGTTCGGTGGTGCGTCGGTCGATGTGTCTCTTTGGTCGAGAGAGTGGCCTCGGCACTCATAGGGCTCCGCATCACCGAGTGCCTAGTTCGGTTCGGAACGGTGCCGTCGTCATCGGCCACCTGAAATTCGCCCGGCATCCGAGTAATCACCATCGGTCTCTGATTGGCTGTGGCGAAAAAGGAGGAGTTCCCGACCCGCTCAGTCGAGGCGTTCTCTGGCGGCCGCAACCAGCAACGGGAGCATGATTGTCGCGTCGCCGAGGACCGTCGCGTTCCGAGCGTCTTTCTCCAACTTGCCCCACGAACGCGCTTCGTCGAGGGTCGCACCCGAGAGGCCACCCGTCGCCGCGGGGTCCATCGTAATCTGGACGCCGTAGTCGTACGCACCGGGCGTGACGAGCATCGTCTGGAGCGTGAAGTTCTTCGGGACGCCGCCGCCGACGAGGAGGCACCCGGCTTTGTCGGCGTCGTACGCGAGGTCGGTGAGCGGCGTCATGTCCGAAAGCGCGTCCAGCGAGAACGACGACGTCTGCGAGTACATCCACGCCTGCAGGCCGAGAACGGAGTCCTGCACTGCGGGGCAGTAGATGGGCACGTCAGATTCGTATGCTGCGGCGGCGACACCAGCATCCTCCTCGATACCCTCCGCGTCGTTGACTTCGCTGTTCGCACGGCCGAGTTCACGGCAGAGGCGCTCGATGCTGACGACCCCCTCTTCTTCGAGTGGTGGGAAGACTTCCTCGCGCAGGTGCGACTCGAATAGCGCGAAGTGTTCCTGTGGGAGGTAGACGTTGTAGATGCGGTCGACTTCCTCGTCACGGAGCGTCTCGTCGTGTTCGCGCGGCGTCTTCTCGTCGTGGTGTTCAGACCCGTGATGGTGCTTCCCGCCGATTGCCTCGATGGCGTCGTGGGTCAGGTTCGCGCCCGTCGTCACGAGGGCGTCGACGTAGCCGTCGCGGATGAGGTCGGAGACGATTTTGCGCATGCCCGTCGGCACCATCGCGCCGGCGAGTGACATGAAGACAGTGCAGTCCTCGTCGGCGAGCATCTCGGCGTAGATGTCGGCCGCTTCGTGGACGTCGGCCGCACCGATACCGGCGTGGCCGTACTGCTCGATGAGTTCGCCGACGGTCATGCCGCCGTGGACTTCGGCGTGGCCGAGTGGGTCGTGGCTGAACTCCTCGCGCTCCGGCATCTCGTAGCCGCCGTCGTGGTCGTGGCCGCCCTCGTCGTGGGCGTCGTCGTGGTCGCTCATGCGAGGGAGTGCGACGGCCGAGCGTTTGAACGCCCCGGTCCTGAGAGGCTATGCGGGGGGTTGGCAGACGCGACGACGAGACGGTAACCGACCCAGTCGGCAGCGAACTGTCGAATTACAATCCGGTCGGGTGACTGATGTACGCTGACTCCAGTCCGAGTTTCCCGGCCAGTTCGGCGAGGTTGCGAACGCCGAACGTCTCGGTCGCGTAGTGTCCGGCGAGGAACACTGAGATGCCCGCTTCACGCGCTTCGTGGTACACTTTCTGCTTCCCTTCGCCCGTGATGAGTGCGTCCACACCGGAGTCGATAGCTTCGTCCAACCAATCGACACCCGACCCGGTGACGATAGCCACGTCAGAAATCTCGTCGGGGCCGAAGTCGAAGACCTGTGTTCCCTCGTTCCCGTCCAGTTCGTCGAGCGCGTCGCGGAGTTCGTCGGTCGTCTTCGGCGACTCGAACGACCCCGACTGGCCGATGTGGACTGGGCCGAGCGACCCGAACGGCTCGCGGTTCGAGAGGCCGAGGTGGTCGGCGAGGCCAGCGGCGTTGCCCAGTTCCTGATGCCCATCGAGTGGGAGGTGAGAGACGTAGAGCGCGACGTCCTCACGAATCAGCGGTTCGATACGGTCGAAGTCCCGTCCGGTCAGGCGGTCGAGTCCGCCCCAGACGAGTCCGTGGTGGGTGACGAGGAGGTCAGCGTCGGCCTCGATAGCGGCCTCGATGGTCGCTTCGGCGGCGTCGACGGCGAACGCCACTGTCTCGACGGTTTTCTCGTCTGGTCCGACCTGTAGTCCGTTCGCACTGGCGTCTACGTCGGCGAACTCGTCGGTTGCGAGTTGCTCGTCGAATCGCGCGACGACATCGGTGAGCTTCATACAGGCCAGTAGTGACTCGATGACTTGTAAGAAACGGGATGGTGACTGACTCGCCCCGTGCGTGACGGCGGACTCGCAGCGTAGACGATTGCCGGCCGAATCCGAGGACGGTCAGTCCTGCGCGGCGGCGTGGGAGAAGACGAACTCTCGCAGCAACTTCGCCGCGAGCGATGCGGCCTGCCCGTCGTCTCTGTCGTTGACTTCGACCACGTCGAAGCCGTCTGTGTACGGGGCGACTGCCCGGACGACGTCACGCATCTCACGCGAGGTGAGGCCGAACGGCTCTTTCGTACCTGTTCCGGGCGCGAACGCCGGGTCGGCGGCGTCGATATCGACGCTCAAATACACCGACTCGTCGTCGAAGTCTGGTTCCCAGTCGGGCACGTCTTCGGGCGCGACGACGGTCACGTCGTCGGCGTCGGCGCGTTCCCACTCGTCGGGTGACCCGGTGCGAGCGCCGAGGATGACTGCTTCGTCCACGCCGAGTTCGTCGAGGACGCGACGCGTAATCGTCGCGTGACTCCACTCGTTGCCGTCGTACTCGCGTCTGAGGTCGAGGTGTGCGTCGAGACAGACGAACACGTCCGGTTCGACGCCCTCGACGCCTGCGGCGGTGACGGTGTGTTCGCCACCGAGGACGATGGGGACGGCGTCGTCCCAGACGGCGTCGCGGACGCTCCCGGCGAGCCAATCGATGTACTCGGGTGCGTCGTCCCACGCGCGGACGTCTCCCGCGTCGTGGACAGCTACCTCTGTGAAGAATAGGTCGGTACGCCGGTCGTAGTCGTCGAACGACTCGGCGAACCGACGGATGCGGTTCGGTCCGAACCGCGTCCCTGGTTGGAAGGACGTAGAGATGTCGAGCGGGGCACCGAGAAGTACGTACGCTGCGACCTCACGGTCTGCGATTGCCCCGGGAAACATCTCTCGTGTCCCCGTTTAGACGATCTTGCGCTGACCCTCGAATTCGAGGTACTCGATCTCGTCTTCGGGGTTGAGGTCTTCGTCGTCAGGGATGCGCATCGTGAACGTCTGGTAGGTTTCGAGGTCCATGATCTGGGCGTCGTCACCGGTGACCGAGACGACCTGACCCTGCTTTCGCTCGATGATTGGGACCCAAACCTTCGCGTCGACGGGCTGGGAGAGCGAACGCTTCTTGCCGTCGAAGACGCCACGGGCCTCGACACGGGCCTTGGCGCTGCCGTGCTTACCGGGCTTTGCGGTACTGTAGGCGTAGATTTTGCACGGCTTGTCGTCCATGTTGACGTAGCTTCCTTCTTGGAGCTCGCGCACCTGCTTCTGCTCTTTCGCCATGTTCACTCGTTATCGGATGGAAGGTATAAACAGTTTGGAACCGCTCTCGCACGGGAATCCTTCACGTAGACCCGCCAAACACGCCGATTGGCATCTCCGCGACCATCAGGCGTCGTCGACGGTGTCGGCCTCCGCCATCGACGGGTCGAACCACGTGCCTTGGGCGTCACGACGACCAAGACTCCCGAGTGCTCCCGACGCGACGTTCGGCAACGAGAGCGCCAACATGAGTGCGGTCGTGAGTTCGCCGGGTGACTCGAACAGCGGGATGAGGTACTGAAACGGAAAGAGAATCGGCGTCCGGTTGAGGAACGTGAGGAGGACCGAGACAGGCATCAAGACACATCCCCAGACGACGCCCGCCATCAACCCGTGCCAGCCACCGTCAGCAGGGTCTGTCCCGACGGTGTAGCCCGCGAGCGCACTTCCGGTGACACCGCCGACGAGCGTAAACTGACCCGTCATGGAGAAGACGAGTGCTTCAGTACACGCCGCGAGGCACACACCCGCCACCACCGGGCGCCACTGGGTCATGGCCAGAGGTGACACCACGGGTGCGCATAAAATTACGCGCCCGATTCTCAGCTTTGATTACTCTTCGCGGCGCTGTCGGAGGTTCTGCCTCGTGAACTGCGGCGTCGCCTTGATGCCCTTGCGCCCGCGGAACGACCGCCACAGGAGAATCACGACGAGCGCCGTGGGGACGCCTGCTGCGCCGACGGCGAGGAGGTTCTGTGGGTCCAGTGCGTAGATGATGACCGTCGAGACGAACCCGAACGAGAGGAAGATTCCGTAGATGAGTCGCTTCGCCAGTTTGTCGAGGACGCCTTTGTTGTCTTCGAGGCGGACGTTGACGGTCAGGTTTTCGCGGTCGGCCCTGTCGAGGACGCGTTCGAGTTTCGGCGGGACACGGAACAGCGACTGCGCGGTTTTCTGGGCCTGTTGGCCGACGCCTTTCGCCACTTTCTCGATACTCTCTTCGCGGTAACCCTGTTCTGTAAGGTAGTCGGTCGCGACTGCGATGAAGTCGAAGTCTGGGTCGAGCGTGACACAGACGCCTTCGACGACACCCGCGACGCGCAAGACGAGCGCGAGGTTTCGCGGGAGTCTGAGCGGGAACTCGTAGATGGTCGACTCCACCTGTTCGAGAATCTGATTCACCCGGTACTGTTCGATGTCGTCACCGCGAGCGTCGGCGATGGCGAGTTCCATCACGTCGCCCATCACCTGACGGTCGACGTTGGGGCTGAGCGTCCCCATCTCGATGAGCGTGTCGAGGATGCCGTCGACGTCCTGGTTGGCGACGGCGATGTAGAACTCCACAATCTTCTCTTGGATGAACGGGTCGACTTCGCCGTGCATCCCGAAGTCGTAGAAGATGATTCGCCCGTCGTCGGTCACAGACAGGTTCCCCGGGTGCGGGTCAGCGTGGAAGACGCCGTCTTGGACGATCATCTGCAGGTAGGTTCGCTGCAGGTTCGTCGCCAGTTCGGTCCGGTCGATACCGAGTTCGTCGAGTGCGGCGACGTTGTTTATCTTCGTCCCCGGGAGGTACTCCATCGTGAGTACACGGTCGTCAGAGCGCTCGTGGATGGGTTCCGGGATGACGAGGGTGTCGTCGTCCGCGAAGTTCTCCTGAATCTGCTCGAGCGTCGCTGCTTCTTCGTCGTAGTCCATCTCTTCGCGGATGGTCTTGGCGAACTCGTCGGCGAGGTTCTCCAGCGAGAAGGCGCGTCCCTGCCCGATGAACCGCATCAGGAGGGGAAGCGACCAGCGAATCACCCGAAGGTCGGCCTCGACGAGTTCTTCGATGCCGGGGCGACGAATCTTGACGGCGACTTTCTCGCCGTCGTACTCTGCCACGTACACCTGTCCGAGACTCGCGCCGCTTATCGGGTCGGTGTCGAACGAGTCGAACGCCTCGTCGACTGGGCCGAGCTCTGCTTCGAGGACGGCTTTCGACTCTTCCCACGGTGCGGGAGGCACGTCGTCCTGGAGACTGCCGAGGACGTCGATGTACTCCGGTGGGAGGATGTCGGGCCGTGTCGACAGCAGTTGGCCGAGTTTGATGAACGTCGGTCCGAGCGTCAGTAGTGACTCGAGGAGGATTTCGGCGCGTTCGACACGCATCTCTGACGAGACGCGGCGACCGCGACCGAAGAACAGGTACTTCCGCTTGTCGCGGGTGTACGCGACGATGAGCGGGAAGAACTGGTAGACGACGATGAGGAACCGCCAGTAGGAGCGGAGATTGACCAGCGTGACCACCTCGCCTCGTCAGGCGTTGTCGCCGGAATTATTCTGGCGGCCTGACGAGGTTTCCTCGTCATCGTCACCAGATTCTGTCTGGTGGGCAGACGAGCTCTGCTCGTCATCGTCGCCGGCGGTGATGGGAATGGTCCGCTTCGAGGTGGCCTCACGCTTGGGGAGGCGAACCTCGAGGACCCCGCGTTCCATCGATGCTTTGGCCTCGTCGGCGACTGCGTCCGGAGGCAGTGGGAGTTCGGCGTCGAGGAACAGTGGTCGCTCTTCGCGCACGTAATCGAACTCCGGCGAGAGTTGCTTGTCACGCCGCGCTTCGACGACCAATCGGCCTGTTTCGACTTTGAGGTCGGCAGTCTCGGCGGTCACGCCCGGGAGGTCGAGAACCAACAGGTACGACGTTTCGGACTCCAACAGGTCGGCGAACACCGCGTCCGGAAGTTCGGACAGCGCGTCGCGCAATGTTGACATGAACAACCATAGGGAGTCGGTGTCGAAAAAGCCGGCGGTCCTTCAGGGGGTGCGCGGGCGCGTGTGCCGGCAAATTCGGCCGCCTCCAGTGGGATGGTTCGGGCCCATTGGTCCCGATGGGGGGCCGACGCTTTTTGTTCCCGGCACCAAAGGACGGCCATGGAACACCACGACCGACGCACGGCCGGGTTCAAGGAACGAACTCGGCTTGCGGACGCCCGCGAGACACTCCTCGCGGCGGTCTCCCCACACGAACGGACTGAACGACTCCCGCTCGGCGAGGCCGACGGTCGGGCACTCGCTGACCCCGCCGTCGCACCCGCCGACGTTCCGGGCTACGACCGCGCCGCAATGGATGGATTTGCCGTCCGCGCCAGCGACACTTTCGGAGCCAGTCGCCGGTCACCAAACGTCCTCCGCGTCGCCGAAGAACCCGTCGCACCGGGCGAGGCCGTCCGCGTCCACACGGGAAGTGACCTCCCCGAGGGTGCCGACGCCGTGGTGATGGTCGAAGACACCGACCGCTTCGACGACGAACTCGAAGTGTTCGACGCCCTCGCAGAAGGCGAGAACGTCGGCGAACGCGGGGAAGACGTCCGCGAAGGCGACGCCCTGTTCGACGCGGGACACGAACTGCGCCCGTCTGACCTCGGCCTCCTCCGCTCTGTCGGCATCGAAGAGGTGTCCGTCTTCGAGCGCCCCCGCGTCGCCGTCATCCCGACGGGTGAGGAACTCGTCGACTCCGACCCCGGTCCCGGCGAAGTAATCGAGACGAACGGCTTGACCGTCTCGCGACTGGTCGAGCGCTGGGGCGGTGAAGCGAGCTACCGCGACATCGTCGTCGACGACCCCGACTTGCTCCGCGAGGCCGTCGAATCCGACCTCGACCACGACGTCATCGTCACGACCGGCGGGTCCTCCGTTGGCGAGCGAGACCTCATCCCGGAAGTCATCTCGGAGATTGGCGAGGTACTCGTCCACGGCGTCGCGCTCAAGCCCGGTCACCCGGTCGCCCTTGGTGTCGTCGAAGACACACCCGTCGTGATGTTGCCCGGCTATCCAGTCGCCTGCGTCGTCAACGCGTTCCAGTTCCTCCGGCCGGTGCTCAAACACGTCGGGTCGCTTCCGACGCATCCGTTCCCGACGGTCGACGCGACGCTCACGCGAAAGATTCCGAGTTCACCCGGGACGCGAACGTTCGCTCGTGTCCGTCTCGACGAGTCGGGTGACGAACCGACCGCCGAACCGACTCGGACGAGTGGGTCCGGTATCCTCTCCAGTGTCGCCCTCGCCGACGGCTGGGTCGAAGTTCCCGAAGAGAAAGAGGGGTACGAGGAAGGCGAAACTGTCTCTGTTGCCGGATGGGAGTGGTCTGCATGAGAAAACAGTTCCGCGACCTCGCATCTCCGGAGGAGGCCCGCGAAACCATCGCGTCGCTCGAACTGACCCCCGAGGTGGAGCGTGTCCCACTCTCCGATGCCCGCGGACGAATCCTCGCGGAGCGAGTCGACGCCGAGATAGACGTTCCCGGATTCGACCGTGCGAGCATGGACGGCTATGCAGTCCGCGCACGCGACACCTTCGGCGCGGACGAGGCAGACCCAGTCGAACTCGCCCTCGCAGGTGAGGTCCACGCGGGAGCCGAACCCGACGTCGAAGTCGAACCCGGAACGGCAGTCGAGATATCGACGGGCGCCGTCATGCCCCCCGGCGCAGATGCCGTCGTCATCGTCGAACGCACCGAAGAACGAGACGGGAATCTCGTCGTGTACAAAGCCGTCGCACCGGGCGACAGCGTGATGCCCGCCGGGACGGACATCGCGGCGGGTGCCCGAGCACTCGGCCCCGGAACTCGAATCACGCCGCGCGAAATCGGTCTCCTCTCAGCACTCGGCATCGACGACGTCCCCGTCCGTGGCGCACCCGTCGTCGGCATCGTCTCGACTGGCGACGAACTCGTCCGCCCCGGTGAGACCCTCCGACCCGAGGCAGGGCAAATCTACGACGTGAACTCCTACACCATCGCTGCGGGTGTCGAGGAGGCCGGCGGCGTCCCCAAACTCTACCCACACGCCGGCGACGATTACGACGAGATGGAGCGCCTCCTCCGTGAGGCCGCCGACGAGTGTGACCTCGTCCTCTCGTCGGGGTCAACCTCGGCGAGCGCCGTCGACGTCATCTACCGTGTCGTCGAAGAACGCGGAGAGTTACTCCTCCACGGCGTCTCTGTCAAGCCCGGCAAACCCATGCTGGTCGGGACACTCGGCGAAGGCAGCGCCTACATCGGTCTGCCGGGCTACCCGGTCTCTGCGCTCACGATTTTCCGAACGTTCGTCGCACCGGCTATCCGCGATGCTGCCGGCCGCGAGGAACCCCAGACTGCGACCGTCGAAGGGTCGATGGCCGTCCGTGAACGGTACGCCGAAGGTCGAACCCGGCTCATGCCGGTCGGACTGATTGCCGACGGCGACGGCGAGATGCTCGTCTACCCGGTCGACAAGGGGTCGGGCGCGACGACGAGTCTGGTCGAGGCAGACGGCGTGGTCGAAGTACCCGCAGACGTGGAGTACCTCGCCGAGGGTGAGACGGTCACGGTCCAACTCTTCTCGGTCGACGTTCGTCCGCCAGCACTGCTCGGTGTCGGCGAGGACGACCCGGCACTCTCGCGACTGCTCGACCGTGTCCCATCACCGCGGTACCTCGCAGTTGGGTCGCGCGAGGGACTTCGTCGACTCCGTGACGGTATCCCGGACGTGGTCGTCGTCGCTGGCGACGCTCGGTCCGACGGCAACGCGGTCGAACTCGGCTCGTGGACGCGTGAGTGGGGTCTCGTCGTCCCCACGGACAACCCCGCCGGCGTGACGGGACTTGGTGACCTCGTCGACGCGGACCTGCGGTTCATCAACCGAGACACGAATTCGGGACTCCGGACCGAACTCGGGAACGCCATCGCCACCCTCGCAGACGAACGCGGACAGACCCGGCACGAACTCGTCGAGGCAATCGACGGCTTCGACCGGGGAATGAAAGCGTTCGAAAGCCCTGCCCGTGCCGTCCTCGCCGGTCGAGCAGACGTTGGCCTCGGCCTTCGCGAGACGGCCGAGTCACTCGGCCTCGGCTTCGTGTCGCTCGGGACGCAACCGGTTCACGTCCTCGGGAACCCCGACCGAACCCAAAAAGAGAGCGTCCAACAGTTCGGTGAGATACTCGCCGACGGAGACGACGTCTTTGGAACGCTCAGCGGCTACGAGAGCAAATAGAGAAATTTCATATTTCTAAGATATTCTCTCCTGACCGAAATATAAACTCGGCGGAATGTTTTTTATCTGAGCAGTGAGTACGGAACAGCAATGAACCGTCCTCAGTCGGTCCTCCACGTCGACGATGACCCCGAAATGCTCGCCCTCTCCGCGGCGACGTTTCGGAATCTCGACGACGTCTGTCTTCTCACTGCTGAGACGGCGACGGAGGCCATCGAAGTCATCTCGAATCAGCGTGTCGACTGCGTGGTAAGTGACTCGCTGGTGTTACCCGACGGTGTCCCACTGGTCGAAGCAGTTCGCCACGCAGACGACGACGTCCCAATCGTCTTGTTCACTGCGAAAGATTGGAGTGAAGTCGCCGACCTTGCATCCGCAGCAGACGTGGACGAGTACGTCCAGAAGGCGGGTCCCGACGACTTCGCCACGGTCATTCGACACGTGAGTACACTCGTCGACGAGGGCGATTCGGACGGTGCACTGGCACAGAGCGCCTCCGCAGTCGCCCAGGCGCTCGACGACCACGCAAACGCCATCTCCGACGCGACGCTCAGTCTCGGCGAACAGTGGGACCTCGTCGGCCAGTGGATGGGTGAGGAAGAACTCGGTATCGTCGTCGTCGAAGCGATCGAATCGCACGCCGGACTGCCGGCTATCGAACAGCCACTGTACGAGTCAGTCGACGCCGACGCGCTCGAAGCGTTGCTCCGCCCAGTCCTCGAAGACGAGGAGCGACCCGGTATCGAGGTTCGGTTCCCGTACGGTGACTTCGAACTCGCGATCACGAGTACGGGCGACATCTTCGCCCGCCCAAAACCAGAGACGACGCTCTACTGAGCGGTCGGCACGTTCGAATCGTTCTAGTGCACGCTGTTTGATCCGCCGGTCGTCTGCAGCCGTCAGTCGTTACTTCGACCGAACGAGTTCGTCGAACGTCTGCACCCGGTACTCACCGAGGACGCACCGACCACGTTGTTCGGGGCCGTGTCGTTCGACGTGGATTCCGTCGAGTCCCGTGTTCCACGCCGCGCCGATGTCGCTCTCTCCGTCACCGGCGAGCACTCCCGACGTCCCACCGTCAGTCAGGAGTTCTCCCCCAAGTCCGAGCTGGGAGATGGCCCGCTTGACCGGTGCAGCGTCAGGTTTCCATCCAATCTCTTCGGTACAACAGACGACGGTGTCGAACCAGTCGCGGATGTCGAGGTGGTCCAACACGGGGTCGGTCAAGAACTGCTGACAGTGGGTGACGATACCCACCGGCCGGCCGGCAGCGTGAATCTCTTCGACGAGTCGGGCAGCGTCGTCGTGGAGGTACGTCGCCTCGGCGCGCTTCAGCGGGTCCTCTTCGCGGTGGAAGGCGGGCCAGAACTCGGTGGGGTCGACGCCCCACTCGCGGAGGGTCGGGTCGCGTGCTCCGCCGAGTCCGTGCCAGAGTATCTCTGCTTCCCGGTCGGTGAACTGGCGGCCTAACCGGTCGCCGACACGGTCGAACACGTCACGCGTGTACGACCACTCGGCATCGATGAGGGTCCCATCGAGGTCGAACAGCCAGAAATCGTAGTTATCGGCGACCATTCGGACAGTTATGTAGGTCTTCTGTAAATAAATGTCTTCTGCAAGTGAGGTTCATCTGTCGTGTGTGTCCGTCTTCTCGACGTGGATTGCGCTCCCAAAGTACTTGTGGAGTACCTCCCGGACCGAGTCAGCGTTGAACTCGTCGAGGTCGGCAGCGATGGCCTCCCGCAGGTCCGAGAGGGCGTCCTCGTCGGTTCGGAGTTCGGCGAACGAACAGGAGACGACTGGGACGTCCAGCCACGACTGGGCGAGTTGGCGGGCGTACACCGGGTCGTTCACTTCCCCGCGCCAGAGTGCGTCACGGAACAGCATCCACCCGGAGTCGCCGGGGGGCGGTGGGGTGACGCGGACTGTCGTCTCGAACTCCTGTGGGTCGGTGCTGACACCCGACGCTGTTTCGAGTCGAAAGCGCACAGTGAAGACGTACCTGAGGGACATCCCTACAACTCGGCGTCGAACAGGTCGGCGAGCCGCAGGTCCTTCTCGGTGATGCCGCCTTCTTCGTGACTCGTGAGGCGGACTTCCACCTTCTTGTACCGGATGGTTATCTCGGGGTGGTGGAACTCTTCTTCGGCGACTTCGCCGATGTCGGCGGCGAACGCCACACCGTCTAAGTAGTCGTCGAACTCGTAGACACGAACGATTTCGTCGCCGTCGCGGCTCCACGCTTCGCTCAGTTGGTCGTCGACGTCTGCGTCGGAGAGTACCTCGGCCATACCAAACGTGTCGTTCGGCGAACCGATAAGGATTCGCCCGGGTCATCGCAGACTGACGACGACGAACGCCGGCCCCCTCAGCGACCGGGTTCCACGGTGCCCGATGACGACGCGTCCGGTGACCGTCACACGGTCTCCTTCTTCGACGGTTGTCCCTCGGCCGACTCGCTCGTGGTCGTCACTTTGGTTGCATTCGTCACTCTGTTCGTGTCCGTCACCGACGAGAATCTTCCCGTCCGGCGGGACACGGACCGAAATCGTTCCAGTCCCGTCGTCGAGGACGAACGGACGGGTTGCCCGCCAACTGACTGCTGGGGCGTTCGTCTCGGTGGTTGTCCACGTGGCGATTGCCGGTCCCTCGCCGCCGACGTCGGTGACGTTCCCGGTGACCGTCGCTCGGGCCACGTCGGCGAGGTCACACACCTTCCGACTCGGCGTCGCCTCGACCAGCCGCCGGCACCGGCGCACGCGGAGTCGAGAGACGAATCGTCGGACGACTGAGTGGCCACGACCCACTCGACTGGAACCGACACCGCATCCGATTCTGTTTGGGCGTTCAGCCATCGGCGACGACTGTCGTTCATCTTGGGGGCGACCCGAGGTGTTCCAGACGGCAGGCGGGAAGTCCATCGAGGAAAGGTGGCCTCGGCATCGTATATGGACCTCCGCGGCGGGCCGTGCCTATCGGTCGTCAAAATACGGGGCGTTGTCGCTCAGTGGGGTGGGTACACTCGTTCAAAAGCAGTATCCGGAGGTCAGTCGTCCGAGAGTTGCTCGATGACGCGACGGGGAACTTCTTCGTCGGACGCCTCACGGTCGATGTCGGAGCGACCACCCTCGGGGACGTCCGTCTGCGAACTGGACGACTCCCGTGCGTCTGGCACCGCGTAGTCGTCGAATCCCGGGTCGAACAACCGCATCGCGGTCTGGATGGTTGTCCAGTCGTCGTCGCCGGCGGCGTCACGAAGACTCTTCGTCGGTGCCGAGAGCAGTTGGCCGATGAGCGCGTCTGCGAGCGATTCGACGGTCTCGCGCTGTTCGTCCGTCAGGTCGCCCTGTGCTTCTAACTTCGAGATGGCCGTCGAGACTTCACGGCGCTTGACGTGCTCTGCGGCTTCGTACATCGAACTAATCGCTTCGTCGGCGCGCTTGCGCTTGTAGGCGGCGAGGAGTCGGTCGAACTCCTCGTCTATCATCGTCTCGACCTGCTTTGCCGCCTGTTCGCGCTGGGCCGCCGTTCGGTCTGTCACCGTCTCCAGGTCGTCGATGTCGTGGACGCAGACACCGTCGAGTTCGTCGGCAGCCGGGTCGACATCACGGGGTTGGGCGATGTCGATGAGCATCGTCGAACCGGCGTCGCCGAGGTGGCTCGAATCGATGACGTACTCGGGACTGCTCGTCGCCGTGATGACGATGTCGGCAGTCGCGAGTAACGTGTCCATGCCTCCGAGACCCGCCGCATCGTCGATACCGGGGACCTCACGGGAGAGATATTCCGCGTGAGCGACGGTCCGGTTTGCGACGATCAACTCGGCGACGTCGACGGATGCGAGTGCCTTCGCAGCGAGTGTTCCCATCTCGCCAGCGCCAACGACGAGAGCGCGGGCGTCTTCGATTGGGTGGTCTAGTTCGGCCCGAGCGAGTCTGACGGCGGCGCTTCCGAGCGAGACGGCACCTTCGTTGATGGCGGTCTCGTTGCGGGCGCGTTCGCCCACGTGAATCGCTTTCATCAGCGCGTCTTCGAGCATCGAACCGATGCTACCGGCGTCGTGGGCCGCGTCAACGGCGCGCTTGAGTTGGCCGAGAATTTGGTCCTCACCGAGGACGAGTGATTCGAGGCCCGCCGCCACCCGCATGAGGTGGCGAAGGCTCTCTTCGTGGTCCATGTGGCGGACGCTCCCGTCTCGGACGTCGGGGGCGAAGTCTTCCAGCGCGCGACGGCCGTCGGCCGCGTCGTCGGTGACGACGTACGCTTCCGCACGGTTACACGTCTGCAAGGAGAACGCTTCGGTAACACCGTCACGCCTGAGAAGTCGGGCGACCACTGTCTCGACGTCGTCGCTCGAAGCGGATTCTATCTCTTGAACGCTCGCCCGGTCGTGGGCCACGCTCACACCAGAGATGACACCCGCGCTTCTCATGAATCACCTCGCTTTGTGTTTCTAATCACGCGCGCTGCCTCTCGTCGGGGGTTTGTATCCGCACTACGTAAAGCCTTCCAAACCGACGGGTCGCGGACGACGGCACGAATCGCGTCACGACGTTCGGCCGGTGTGCGGTCTGATTCTTTGAGTTCTGCCCGAAGGTTCGCTGTCAACTCGGCCATCGCGCCGGCACCGTCGAGTTCGTCCTCGATGCGTTCACGGAGGTACTTCGACAGGGCCGGACTCGACCCGCCAGTTGTGATGGCGACAGACACATCCCCGTCGTCGACGGTGGCGGGAACGACGACGCTCCCCGCCTCGCGCTCGCCGCTTCGGTCCGCTCGATTGACCAGTGCCCCCCGCGTTTTGGCCGCCTCGACGACGGCGTCGTTCACGTCCACGTCGCTCGTCGCCGCGACGGCGAGTGCCGGTGCAAAGCGGGCGAACCACTCGTCGATATCGTCGGGGGCGGGGGACGCACGAACGAGTTCGGCATCGCCAAAGTCGCAGTCCGCAAACTCGGGGCTGACGACGACAGTTCGGGTCTCTCGGGCGAATCGCCGGGCTTTCCGCGCGCCGACAGGCCCGCCTCCGAACACGAGGATGGTTTCGCCGGACAGGTCGTGGACCAGTGGTATCATCTCACTCCGTGTTGGCGTCTGCTCGCTCGTCCAGTCTAATTCCAGTCTTCTTCAAGATTCGGGTCGAAAACAGCGAATCCCAGTCGCCGTCGTCGACATCCCAGTAGTCGCTCATGACCTCGCGAACGCGCTCGATGCGGGCGTCGCTCTCTTCTTTCGACCGGCCGTGGGTCATCGCGAAGAAGTTGTACGGCCACACTCCCTCGTGTCGTGGCCGGCGGTAGCAGTGGGTGACGAAGTCGAGTGCGGCGATTTCGGGGCCGACCTCCATCACGATGTCGTCGGGGACGTTCCAGACGGTCATCCCGTTCTCGCTGTAGCCGAGTGCGTAGTGGTTCGGGATGACGCCGACGCGCCGGACCTTCCCTTCGACGTTGAAGCGTTTGATGGTCTCGACGACCCACGCGGTGTCCTGTCCGAGCGCCTCTGCAACGTCGGCGTAGGGCGTCTCGGTCACGGGGAGGCCGCCTTGAATCTCCAACACGAGGTCGCGTTCGTCGGGCGTGAGCATGCGCTCGCCAGATGGTTCGACCTCGGGACCGAGGTGCGAGAGGTCGAGGTCACCGTCGGAGATGGGGCCGTCGAGGAGGAACTTCGCACCGACGTGGAACTCGTGGAGCTTGGGCATGTTGTACGTCGGCTGTCCGGTCTCTGCCTCGATTTCACCGAGTACTTCGTCGACCCGTGACTCCGCGGCGACGGAGACGACGAACCACATGTTGAGGTGCGGGTGTTCGCGCTCGTAGTTGTGTGCGACTTCGCGGTGGGCGTTGACCTGTTCGGCCACCTCGTCGAATCGCTCTGGGGGCGCGTGCATGGCGACGAGCGTCGCTGTCCCCCCGATTTCTTCGGCGTTGACGAGCGCACCGAATCGAGAGAGGATGCCTTCGTCGTCGAGGAATTTGACGCGTTCACAGAGTTCCGACGCTGTCACGTCCACGCCGCGGTCCTGCAACGCCTTCGCTGCAGGTTCGAAAGGACGTTCGACGACGGGGAAGCCGCCCTGGAAGGCGTTGACGATGGCGCGGTCGAGACGAGAGAGGTCCGCGTCCGCCTGTATCATGAGCGTGAGTCAGGATGCGAAGGGAATAAACGACTCGCTTGTTCTCACACACCCACATCGGTCGCTGCGGCCGCTGAACTACCGCGACACCCGCGATTCTCTCAGACTGCCGCCGAGAAGATGAAGATAAAAACTGTTCAGGGAACGGGCGTGACGCGGTCGACGTTGTCCAGTGCGTCGAGTTCCTCGACGATGGCGTCGTGGTCGGCGGTCGCCTCGTAGTAGAACACGAGGTCGAACGTCCCCTCTCGGAGGAGTTGCTGGCACTCCCAGACGAACTCGTCGTCCTCGACGCTGAGGCCCTGGAACTGGTTCGACGAGAAGTTGGTGTCGTCGTTGCCGGCGTAAATCCACGCGTCGCCTTTGTCCGCGTGCTCGGAGATGACGTCGTTGATTGCGACGGTCAGTTCCTGCATCTCGAGGTCCTCACGGCCGCTGAGCGTCGTGTGGACGATAGCGCCGACCAACTCGATGTCGCCGGGTTCGAGCAGTGCGAGCGTTCGCTTGTAGAGGTCGTCGTCGATGGTCTCGCTCATGTCCGTCTCTTCTCGGGCAGGTACAAACGGATGGCGATTCGTCGGTCTGATTCCCCTCGCACTGGTCGGGCGACTGTTCTCTCGGCGGCCTGCACTGATTCTGTCGTCAGTTAGTCGGCACGACCCACAAGACACATAGGCTCGGCATGCAATCGACGGTACATGTTCGGGTGGGTCCGACGCGGCTTTCGACGCGCCTACGAGCGAGTGCTCCACCGGGAGATTGGCGACGGGCCGACACACGTCGCAATCATCCAAGACGGGAACCGGCGCTACGCGAGAAAGCGCGGTGACGACGCACCGGACGGCCATCGCGCCGGTGCACAGACGACCGAAAACGTCCTCGAATGGTGTGAAGAACTCGGCATCGAAGAGTTGACACTCTACGCCTTTTCGACCGAGAACTTCGACCGTCCGCCCGAGGAGCGAGAACATCTCTTCGACCTCTTCGAAAACAAACTGTACGAGTCTGTTCGCTCCGAACAGATCCACGACCGAGAAGTGGCCGTGCGAGTCATCGGAGAGGTAGACCGGCTCCCAGAACGGGTCCGCGATGCTGTCGAGTACGCCGAGTCAGAGACTGCCGACTACGATAAGTTCACGCTCAACATCGCCCTCGCGTACGGCGGACGAGCGGAACTGCTCAGCGCCGCCCGCGACGTCTGTCACGACGTCGAGGCGGGTAAGCTCTCAGCCGACGACGTAGACGTGGCGGCGGTCGATGCCCATCTCTCG
Source organism: Haloferax marinisediminis (assembly GCF_009674585.1). NCBI lineage: Archaea > Methanobacteriati > Methanobacteriota > Halobacteria > Halobacteriales > Haloferacaceae > Haloferax > Haloferax marinisediminis. The sequence continues at coordinate 1,197,090 of NZ_WKJP01000001.1, forward strand.
CGGCAACCCGTCCGCGACGTGGACCTCATCATCCGCACCGGTGGCGACGAACGAATCTCGAACTTCCTGCCGTGGCACGCCAACGGCAACGAGGCGGCCGTCTACTTCTGTGCGCCCTACTGGCCGGAGTTCTCGAAAACCGACTTCCTCCGCGGCATCCGTACCTACGAGTCGCGAGAGAAGTCGTGGCAACGGACACGAACCGAACGCGCCGTCGCACTCGTTCGCGCCGTCGCCGAAGTCGAGTTCGAAGATGCCCGCGCCGTCGCCAGCCGACTCCGTGAGCAACTCTCTTCGTCGGGTGCCGACGAGGTGTCCGCCGAGTTGGCGAAACGGACCGACGAGACGGCTGACTGAGTGCCCCGCGAAGCGGTGGACTGAGTTCCAGAAACCTGATTCTGCGCTATTCGTCACCCTGTGCAGCGCCGGCGTCGACGACCCGCCCGTAGAATAGAATTGCGTCCGTCGGCCGGTCACGAATACAGAACAAGAACGGCCTGTCGAACCGGAGTTCGCCCCACGACGGCGGCAACGACTCCAGCATGACGACGGCCGTCGAGGCCGCCGCTTCGGTCCCTTCCTCGTCCACGGAGACGAACGTCTTGTGGAACACTTCGTCGATAGCGAGGCCGCTCTGGTCGCCGTCGACCATCCCGCTGAAGTCAGCGCCACCGCCGAACGCGATGGGCATGCCGAGGTCAGAGAGCGCTGTCGACAACTGCACCTCCGTCTCGAACTCGAAGCGAGGGAACACGAGCGACCCCGTCGCGTCGCTCATCTCTTGGAAGATGCCGAACAACCGGTCGGCAGTCAAGTTCTGCTCGAACTCTTCGAACGTGCCTTCGTCGGGGAGGATGAGTACCATCGACACGTCCTCACCGATGTACGGGAGTTCGACGGCCTGCGCACCGGGGACCGACGCGTAGTTCACTCGGTCCATCTCTCGATGCATGAGCGGAACCGTCGATTCGGTGCCGTCGAGCGCGGTGAACGTGCCGTCTTCGGTGTTCTCGGGGTCGAACTTGTGCAACCAACTCGCCATGAAGTAGATGGCGTTGGTGAGCACGAGCACCGTCTGTGGGGTAATCGAATCCGGTGGGAGTAGGTCTTCGATGCGGTCTTCGGTCTGGTCGGCCACCCAGTCGTTGATTCGTTCGCGCTCGCCGTCTGGATCGCCGGCGAAGTTCGCCTCACGGAGGCCTGCGCCGTAGTTCTCTTCCAGCAGTGCGAGGTAGTCTTCGGAGAACGGGTAACCCTCTCTTCCCCACAGGGCGTTCGCCACAGCCAACTGGAAGGCGTCGACCTCGCTGTCGTCGGCAGGGTCGGTAGCAGTCGCCCGACTGTCCAGTTTAGATTGCAGGTCGGCAAAGGCCGGGTGGACGTCGTCGCCGAGTGTGTAGTGGAGCGTCTCTTCCATCTGCTCGCGGGTGTCGCCACGAGCGCCAGCGTAGGTCATCGCCAGCGCGACAGAGATGCTGTACGGCGAGAGGAACTGGTTGCCGCCCGTGTTGGCCGCCAGATGGTTGTGCAGTTCGAGAGCGAACTCGGCGTTCCCCGCTGCGAGCGCGGCGAGTCGTTCGTCGTCGACGGTGGGTTCGCCAGTCGGTGGCTCTTCGGTCGGTGTGTCTGTTGGCGTCTCAGTCGGCGTGTTTGTGGAGGAGGGCGTGTCGGTTTCCGTCTCTGGTTGGGACCCACCGTCTCCCGTACACCCTGCCACGGTCGCGGCGACGAGTGCACCCGAGAGTGCGAGGAGTTCGCGACGGTTCATGCCGAACGGTTCATACGACTAACAATATGTCTTCTGTAGGCACACACAGGCGTTTGAGTTATCGCAGGCGTGACTCGCCCGCGAGATGGCAGTCACCTATCCAGCGGTGTGTTCACACCCGCTACGGCTCAGTATATGCTCCGTCACGACGTGTCTCTCTGCATGCACGTTCTGACAAAATACGTATTGAGCGCCGTCATCTCCTCGATTCTCGCCGTGATTCTCACGGTGTTCGTGTTTCAGTTGTCGACGGCGGACGCCGTCCAGACCGGACTTCTCGCGAGTGCTGTCGCAGTGGTCATCGTCTATCTGAACACGCGCCGGGAGGAGTCGGTGTCAGATGGGTCAGCGTAGCGGGAACGGCAGGAACGCTGCCACGTAATTCGGCCTACCGGCCGAACTTCTGTCGCACCCTCTGGGCGCGACAACGTTTGGACGGGCCGCTGACGCTCACCGTCCAAACCGCCTCTGTCTATCCTGATAGTCCCGCAACGCCCGCAGATAGTCGCGCTTTCGGAAATCCCGCCAGTTCACGTCGGTGAAGTAGAGTTCGGCGTACACCGACTGCCAAATCATGAAATCAGAGAGCCGCTCCGCACCCGTCTTGACGACGAAGTCGGGTTCGTCTGGGAACACGAGTCGCTCTTCGATGTCGGTTCCGTCGATGTCTTCGGGGTCCAACTCGCCCGCTTCGACTTCTTCCGCGAGCGACCGAACGACTGCGGCGAACTCGCGTTTTCCGCCGAGTCCGATGTTCACCTGCACGGGGGCGTCGGCGGGTTCGGTGTCACCGGGTTCACGGACCGCGATTGGATACGGCGTGTCCAGGTCACGGAGTTCGCGCGAGAGCGTCGGGACGACTGCCTCGTCGAGGACGCTCACCGAGATGGTGACGCGTTCGCTTCCGTACTCGAAGGCCCAGCGGACGAACTCTTCGAGGGTGGCGTACGCGCCTTGCTCTAACAGGTCGCGCTCGGTGATGACGAGTGCGACGTGTTCGGGGGCGCTCGCGTCGTCGAGACGGAACCGGAAGGCGAGGTAGTAGTCGTACAATCCCACAGAACTTGGTAGTCACCCGCGGGTCCCTAACGCTTCGGGTTTCGTGTCGATGGAGAGATGGGTCGGCATCGCTCGAGGCGCGTACTCCCCTCGTTTCTGGGGGACTCTGTCGGTCTCCGATGTCGGGAGGGTTAAGTGCGAGTCGGGGATACCGAACGGTGTGACTTCCACACTACGGCGAGCGGGTGGATTCGCGGTCGTCGGGACCTTGGCCCTCGCGGCCCCGAGTCTCGGCACTGCCGCGTTCGCACCCTTCGCCGCAGTCGCGCTCCTGGCGGCCTTCGTCATCGACGACGGGCCGCTCTTCGAGCTGTTCGCGCGACCCGGTGACCGCAAGGACGGCCGCCTCAATGGGCTGGCCGGGTTCTCCCTTGCAGCAACCGGACTCGCACTCCTGGCGACCGTTCCTCGGGTCGCGATGCCACTCACCGTGTTCGTCGCGGCCGTCCTGATACTCGCCTACGGAAATCTCGGTGCGCGACTGGTGGATACGCGTGTCGACGACGAGTTCTTGCACGCTGCTGGATTCGTCGCCGTCGGCCTTCTCGCCGGAACACTGGGACAGGTAACCGTCGCGAATATGACCGGCGAACCGATGGTTCTCGCCCGATTCATCTTCATCGCTGCGCTCGGGGCCCTCGTCGCGGCGCTGCTTCGGTCTGTCCTCTTCGAGCGCGACGACCCACTCGTCATGCTCTCGGTCGGTCTCGCGCTCTGGGGTGTCGACTGGTTGGCGGGCCCAATTACACCCGCACAGACGGGCGTCTCGCTCGCCATGACCGTCGCACTCGGATACGCCGCTTTCGCCCTCGGAACCGCGTCTGTCGCCGGCATGATAACCGGCGTCCTCCTCTTGCTCATCGCCGTCGTCTTCGGCGGATTCGGGTGGGCAGTCGTCCTCGCATCGTTCTTCGGCATCGGCGCACTCGCCACAAAGTTCCGCTACGACCGGAAAGCCGAACGCGGCGTCGCCGAAGAGAACGAAGGTGCACGGGGAACCGGGAACGTCCTCGGTAACTCCGCAGTGTCGCTCCTCGCCGTCGTGGGGTTCGCCACGATGGAGACGTTCGGGTACACGTTCGGAAGCAACCTGTTCGTCGTCGCCTTCGCCGGGTCCGTCGCGGCCGCGATGAGCGACACACTCTCCAGTGAAATCGGCGGCCTGTTCGACAACCCGCGACTCATCACGTCGCTCAAGCGAGTGCCGCCGGGAACCGACGGCGCGGTCACGTGGCAAGGAGAACTCGCTGGCGCTGTCGGATCGGCGTTCGTCGCCGGGAGTGCGTACGTGTTACTCCCGCTTCCGGGTACGACGGCAGCAGTCGCAGTTCTCGTCGGCGGCGTCATCGGCATGACCATCGATAGTCTGCTCGGTGCCACCGTCGAAGGTGCTGGCCTCGGAAACCAAGCCGTCAACTTCCTCATGACGCTCGGCGGCGCTCTGGGTGCGGCCGTCGTCTGGATTCCGCTGTGACCGTCCGCCCTGCACGACCCACCGACCGGGACGATATCTCGTCGCTCCAACGACTCGTTACGCACCCGTCTCCCGAACTACTCGACGCGTGGCCTACAGTCGGCACGCTGCTCGTCTCTGTCGATACCGACGACCACCCGGTCGGCTATCTCCTCGGCGTCGGTTCCCACCTCGCCGAACTCGCGGTTGCACCGAGCGCCCGGCGAGAGGGGCGCGCCACTGCACTCATCGAGGCGTATCACGAACGCCACATGGACGCGTCGCTCACGTTGTTCGTACATCCCGAAAACGACGGTGCGCGAGCGTGCTACGACGCACTCGGATTCCAGCACGACGCGCGTGTCACAGACGCGTTCGACGGCGACGACGCGATTCGACTCGTCTACGACGGGTGAGCAACCCCTACGTCAGGAGTTGGTCGGAGGTCCTGACGCGGACGCTGACTGGTTTCTTCACGTACTCGCCTTTCGAGCGAGCGACGACGTCGCTGACACCACGCTGGGCCGCGATGTCGATGAGTTTCTGACTCGCCTCGCCGTCGACGACTACGAGTCGCGGGACCGAGTCTGTGTGTTCGAGCGTGTCGTAAATCTTCTCGACGGCAACCTCGTCGAGCAGGTTGAGGTCCGAATCGAGGAGGCGGGCTAACCCACTGCCGTCGGAAATCGTCTCACGGACGTGGTCCGAGAGGGACATCGACGGTTGGACGGGCTCGACCGCTTCTGCGACTGCTTCGACTTCAGGGTCGCTGAGTACGTCGGCGTCGGCGGTGGTGTCGGCTGAGGTGTCGGCGGTGGCGGCCGTGTTCGCGGTCTTTTCGACGGTGACCGCGCCGCCGGTGTCGGAACTCGCCTCGGTGACCGCATCGGTGGGGGCGTCTGCGGATGGAGTCGACGACGAATCGTCAGTCGTCGGCGACTCCGGTCGAGGGTCCGACGGAACACCTGCCGCTCCGGTGGCAGCAGCGACGGCGGCACGGAAGTTGCCGTCGTCCGGAAGCGACGAAAAGGCCACTTTGTTCCGGAGTGCGCGGATAACCGCGCCGCGGTCGAGGTCCTCGACAGACTGGGCGTCGGGGGCGAACGCGACGTAATCGACGTCGCCGACCTGCGAGAGTTCGCGGAGGATGAGTTCGCCGCCTCGGTCGCCGTCTAAGAACGCCGTGACGGTGCGTTCCTGTGTGAGCGAGGCGACGTCGTCGGGGATGTTGGTCCCCTCGACGGCGACGGCGTTCTTGATGCCGTATCGGAGGAGCGTCAGTACGTCTGCCCGACCTTCGACGACGATGATGGCGTCCGAGTCGGCCACGCGCGGTCCCGCCGGGAGGTCGTGGTACTCGGTGATGTCTTCGACGCGAACGCTCTCTTTGACCTCTTCGAGAATCTCCGAGGAGGTCATGACGGTGTCGTCGAACGACTCCGTGAGCAGTTCTTTGGCGCGTTCGACGACCATCCGGCGCTTGGCTTCGCGAACGTCTTCGATGTTCGTGACTTCGATGACTGCCTGACACGGGCCGACGCGCGTGAGCGTCTCCAGCGAGGCCGCGAGGATGGCCGTCTCGACCTTGTCGAGACTGCTCGCGATGGTCATTTGGCCGAACGAGTGGCCGTTTTCGGAGTCTATCTGTACGTCTATCCGTCCGACCTTGGAGGACTGTTGGAGGTCACGGAGGTCGAGGTCGTCGCCGAGGAGGCCTTCGGTTTGCCCGAAGATGGCACCGACCACGTCGCTCCGTTCGACCACCCCGTCGGCGGAGATGGAGGCGTGAATGAGATATTTTGCAGTGTCGTCCATTGGTGAAACCCTCCCGAAGGAGGTGATGATGTGATGATTGTGATGATGTCATGGGTGGAACCCACGAACGTCTTTATATAAGTCGTGCCCGAGGGAAATATCTATCGTGGCCGACGAATCGAATGCGAGCGTCGTCCGGTTTTCCTTCGACAGTCGGTTATTCTGCGTGCTCCTCGCGGCGGAGTGCGGCGACCGTTTCGCCAGATTCTCTACAGAACTCGGCCGGGTCTGCTGGGTCGTCGTGTTCGACGATTGCCCACTCGACGAACCCTTCCTCGCGGGCGACGGCGAGGCACTCGTCGATATCGAGGTCACCCTCGCCGAGCGAGACGGGACGCCCACCTCGCTCTGCAGCTTCGTCGAGGACGACGTCTTTCAGGTGGACGATCGGCGTCCGGTCGGCGTATCGGTCGAGATACGTGGCAGGGTCGTGGCCGGCAGCGAGTACCCACGCGAGGTCGAGTTCGAATCCGATGCCAGACTCTTCGGCGAGTCTGTCGAGTGCAGGTTCTCCCTCGACGGTCCGGAGTTCGTGCTCGTGGTTGTGATACAGGAGTCTGAAGCCTCGGTCGTCACACCGTGCGGTCAGGTCGTCGAGTCTGTGTGCCGTCTCGTCGACGGTTTCGGCGTCTGCAAACGCTTCGGGCGGGAGATACGGCACGACGAGTGTTTCGACACCCAGTGACCCATACCGGTCACAGACCGCGTCGAGGTCAGATTCGAACTCCTCGATGGGGACGTGTGCAGCGGGCGCTGTGAGACCCGCGTCAGAGAGGGATTGTGTGGTCGCGTCGTCGTCGTCGACGCCTGCGAACTCGACACCATCGAACCCGGCTTCTGCGGCGCGTTCGACGAGCGACGAGGTCGACTCTTCGAGATTTCGGAGTGAGTAGAGTTGGACGCCAAACTTCATACATCACCGACTCACAGGCGGCGGTAGAAATTGTTCCGGCTACGACAAGTGCCGGGTGGACGCGACTCCGACAGTGTTCTCTTCGGTGACGAATCCCCCACGTGAGCGGAATTCCATCTCGTCAACGCCATATGAACGACTGGTTGACTCCGAAAACGGTCTTTGAAGAGAATTTTTCTTCGATAAGATACAACGTAGGTCAACAGAGTAAGATTTACGTCCTATTGTTAACTATAATCTCCAAGAATGACGAGAGCACGTATCGACTACGTCTGGATTGCGACGTTCGCGATTCTCGTGACGTTCGCCGTCCCGTGGTTCCTCTGGGGAGACAGTCGGGTGTTCGCTGGGCTTCCACTGTGGCTCTGGTGGCACATCGGTTGGATGGGCCTGGCGACAGTGGTCTTCTATCTGTTCACGCGGAACGCGTGGGACCGTGGAATGGCCGAGGGGACCCGCTGATGGTGTCCGCACTCGGCATCCAACTCGGCGTCATCGGCGCGTACCTCGTGGTCGCCCTCGCCGTCGGGTTACTCGCCTACCGTCTCACGAGCAGAGACGCCGAAGATTACTACCTCGCCGGCCGCTCTATCGGGACTGTCGTCCTGCTTTTCACCACCTTCGCGACGCTCCTGTCCGCGTTCACCTTCTTCGGTGGCCCGGACCTCGCGTTCCGCGCTGGCCCCGAGTGGATTCTGGTGATGGGCGTCATGGACGGCGTCCTGTTCGCCATCCTCTGGTACGTCGTCGGATACAAACAGTGGCTCGTCGGCAAGGCCCACGGCTACGTGACGCTCGGTGAGATGCTCGGCGACCGCTTTGGGTCGAAGCGACTCCGTGCCCTCGTCGCGGGTATCAGCCTCTTTTGGCTGTTCCCGTACGTGATGCTGCAGCAGATGGGTGCGGGTGAGGCCATCGTCGGCCTCACGAACGGCATCGTGCCGTACTGGGCCGGTGCTGCGGGCATCACGGTGTTCATGATTGCCTACGTCGTCATCGCCGGTCTCCGTGGAGTCGCGTGGACAGACACGCTTCAGGGGCTGTTCATGCTCGGCGTCGTCTGGCTTGCGGTCGGCTGGGTCGCGACCGCCGCAGGTGGTCCCACTGCGCTCTCGAACGCCCTCACGACGAACAAACCCGAGTTCCTCGCACTCGGTGGCGGCCTCTACTCCCCACAGTTCATCATCTCGACGGCCGTCACCATCGCGTTCGGCGTGGCGATGTTCCCACAGATCAACCAACGATTCTTCGTCGCCAAGTCCGCGACTGTCCTCAAGCGCTCGTTCGCGCTGTGGCCCGTACTCGTCGTCTTGCTGTTCGTGCCCGCGTTCATCCTCGGTACGTGGGCGGCCGGTCTCGGTATCTCGGTCCCCGAGGGTGCGAACGTCCTTCCCGTGCTCCTCAACGAGTACACGCCCGTCTGGTTCGCTGCGCTCGTCGTCGCCGGCGCGATGGCCGCGATGATGTCCTCGTCGGACTCGATGCTCCTCTCGGGGTCGTCGTACTTCACCCGTGACCTCTACCGGCCGTTCGTCGATGCCTCGCTGTCCGACGCCCGCGAGGCGTGGATTGCGCGCATCGGTGTCGCTCTCTTCGCGACGCTGACGTTCGTCGCCAGTCTGTTCCGACCCGGTACTCTCATCGAAGTCGGTGACACGGCCTTCGGTGGATTCGCACAGATGGCCCTCCCCGTAATCATCGCGCTCTACTGGGCGAAGACCACGCGCTCGGGCATGTTCGCAGGCATCATCGGTGGACAGGCGTTCTACCTCGCCCACGTCTTCCTTCCAGCGGTCGAACTCGGCGGCGTCACCGTCCTCGGGCCGACGTACCTGACGTGGGACTTCGCGCTCTGGGGGATGTTGCTCTCGGCCATCTTGACGCTCGGTGTCTCCTCGCTGACTGCTGCTGCCCCTGAGGAGAATCAGAGCCGGTTCTCTGAAGGCCTACGCGCCGACTGAGTAGCCTTTTTAGTTCTCTCTTCACCCTTTTTCTTCCTCTCCACACGCCCGGTGACCGACACCCTCCACCGAGGTGGGGTTTATTCTTCTGTAGAACGATGATCCATCCATGCCTGAAGAAGTTCTGTTCAAATCGGAGAGTCGCCAGTCGAGAGCCGAAATCGCGTCGTACCTTCGTGCCATCGCCGACAAACTCGACGCCGGCGAGCCAATCACGCTGAAAGCAGGCAACCAGTCTGTGACGATGGACCCTCCAGCCTCGCCGACGTTCGAAGTGAAGGCCGAACGCGAAGGTCCCGCTGGGCAACCCGGCGAACTGAGCGTCGAATTCGAACTGGAGTGGGACGAAGACGGCGGTGACGGCGGCAACGGCGGCCAGTTAGAAATCGAGTAAGCGCAGCGCCCACTCGACCGCTCGACAGACAGATAATCTTTTGACAGTTCTACGAGTCGTCAGTCGTCCATGCAGATTCGACCGTGTTCTGACGCGGACATCGCGTCACTCGTCGACGACCTGTGGTTGCCGTTCGCCGAGGAGATGGGTGGTATCGACCAGTACGACGCACTGGCGACGGACGTAGACGTTCGAACCGAGGCGGTCGAGTACCGGCGAGCGCAACTCGCCGACGAAGACACCGAGACGTTCGTCGCAGTCGACGACGAGGGACGACGACTCGTCGGCTATACGACCGTCTCGTACGCCGAGTCACCACCTGTCTTCGCCAGAGGGCCAGTCGCGAAGGTGAAGGATCTCTACGTCGCGCCAGCGGCACGCGGAGACGGCCTCGGGACGAGGTTACTCGAACGAGCGCACGAGTGGGGACGCGAGCGTGGGTGTGAACGGGTCGCGTTGAGCGTTCACGCCCGCAACGAGGGTGCGCGCGCTTGTTACGAGTCCATGGGATACGAGACGCGATACCTGAAGATGGACCGGTCACTGTGAGGGAGTCCGGCGGGTGTGAATCGGCAAGCGAGGAGACGTCTATCCCCTCCATCTCAGGGGGCCGATTCGGCCACCAAACCCGAACTCTCAAATCTACCCAAACTAACCCCCGCGCATGAACGAGTCGGGTTACCAGGTGCTGATGGAGCAAGACGTGCTCCGTCGCCGTTTAGACGACGGTGACCTGCCTGAGTGGGCGGAACAGCACTACGAGACGTTCCGCGAGACGATGCTCGGCGACAACGACGGCGCGCCGTTCCCGTGCTACTTCGGCGTCGAATCCGAGCGACAGGGAGACGCGCTGTACACGTTCGTCGACTCGATGACCGACAAAGACGCCCTCTTGGCACTTCGCGACACGCTCTTGGAGTACCTCGACGTCTACCGCGACTACTCCGAGGCCTGCTCGCTCGTCGCGTTCTTCAGACCGCCTGCGGAGGACCTGACGGAAGCAGACTACCACGAACGCCTGTGGCACATCCTCCAGTTCCTCCACGTGCACGACACCGAACCGTGGCCCGCGGATATCCCGACCGACCCCGACGACTCGACGTGGGAGTTCTCCTTCGGTGGCGAGCCTATCTTCCCGACGACGCGCGCACCGTTCTACGACGACCGACTCAGTCGCTACTGTCCGTGGGGCCTCGAAATCACGTTCCAGCCACGCTCGCTGTTCGACGGCATCACCGCCGACACCGAGGCCGGACAGAAAGCCCGCGAAGTCATCCAGAACCGCCTCGAAGCGTACGACGGAGTCTGCCCCCACGCCGACCTCGGTGACTGGGGTGTCGACGGCGACCGCGAGTGGCCGCAGTACATGTTCTCGTCGGACGAGTCGCAAGCACCCGACGAATGCCCGATTCGAATCGCGCGTGAGCATCCGAAGGTGCCCGTCACATCGGTGGACAACTCACTGTCGCCGGCCGACGACTGATGTCCGACTTCGACCTTCCCGCAGACACCGTCCTCGTCTGTATCGACATGCAGGTCGGCTTCGACACCCCCGCGTGGGGTGAACGAAACAACCCCGAGATGGAAGCACGCGTCGCCGACCTCCTCGCGGCGTGGCGCAACTCGAGTTCTCCCGTGGTCCACGTCCGCCACGATTCCACGGAACCAAACTCACCGCTCCGACGTGACAGCGAAGGGTTCGACTGGAAACCAGAGTCCGAACCCGTCGAGGGAGAACGGGTGTTTACGAAGCGCGTCAACAGCGGGTTCATCGGCACCGACCTCGAATCGTGGCTCCGCGACCACGACTACACGACACTCGTCGTCTGCGGTCTCACGACCGACCACTGCGTCTCCACGACGACCCGGATGGCCGAGAACCTCGGATTCGACGTTTTCCTCCCCGAAGACGCGGTTGCGACGTTCGGCCGCGAAGGACACGACGGGACGCACTACTCCGCCGACGAGATGCACCGGACAGCCCTGACTCACTTGAACCGAGAGTTCGCTACCGTTGTCGAGACGGCCGACGTGCTGGCGACTCGCTGACTGGGCGACCGACCACCCACTTCTGGGTGAGATAAACCGATTTCAATTACCATCTATTTCGTGTGTGAGGTGCTGTCGTTACGCAAACACATTTAGCGCACGACCAAAAACTGACAGCCATGGCAGTCTCGTTCCCGTCTCGTGACGACTCCACGCTCGACTTCGCGTGGAACGAGTTCACTGGTGCGGTAGGGGATTCGGTTACGGTCCTCCCAATCGTCGTCGCCCTCTCGCTTCTCTCGGACCTCTCGCTATCGCTCGTCCTCGTCTGGTTCGGCGTCTTTCAGGTCGTCTGGGGACTCTCTTACGGCGTCCCGCTCTCTGTCGAACCGATGAAAGCGCTGGCAGCGCTCGTCATCGCGGGGGCGATTTCGACCGCCGAGGTACTCGTCGCTGGCGGACTTCTCGGTGTCGTCTTGCTCGGTATCGGGCGGACGAACTCGCTCGCTCGGGTGAGTCGCTACATCGGTTCTCCCGTCGTTCGCGGCGTCCAGTTCGGCGTCGCCCTCGTCTTGCTCGAAACCGGACTCGAACTCGGATGGTCGAACCCCGGATTGGCCGGCCTCGCCGCCGCCGTCGCCGTCGTCGCACTTGCCCTCGGTCGGGTGAAGCTGAGTGCGCTCGCCGTGCTCCTCGTCGGCGGGGCAGTCGCCGCGTTCCACACCGGACTTCCCTCGCCCACACTCCCATCGACGACCGGCGTGTTTCTCGTCGACTCTGCCGGGTTCACCATGCCTGCAATCGAGGGCGCACTCGCCCAGTTGGCGATGACCGTCGGCAACGCGGCACTCGCCACGTCGGTCCTCCTCGCGGACTACTTCGACCGCGACATCTCGGCCGACGACCTCGCCACGAGCATGGGCGTGATGAACCTCGTCGCCGTCCCCTTCGGGGGCTTTCCGATGTGTCACGGAAGTGGCGGTGTCGCCGGCAAGTACGCCTTCGGCGCCCGAACCGCCGGTGCGAACGTCATCTTGGGTGTCGGTTACATCCTCGTCGCGCTCGTGGCCGTCGAAATTGTGGCAGCGTATCCGCTTGCGATGCTCGGCGTCGTACTGGCGATTATCGCGCTGCAACTCGCCCGGACGAGCATTCGGGAGACTGAGGAGTACGTGTTCGTGGTCGGGATTGGTGTCCTTGGAGTTGTGGTGAATCTGGGTGTGGCGTTCGTGGTTGGAATCGTGGTTTGGGTGGTGTGGGAGCGGTGGATTGGTGGACGCTCGTGGATGCGGTTCAGTTGGTCGGATTGATAAACGACCGCAGCGACGTACCACGTATGCAGACGCACATCGTTCCCGTCGGGTTCGACTACGACCGACTCATCGCGCCGCTCATCCGCGATCAGTTGGATGTCGACCGCGTCATCCTCCTCGAAGGGGCCGTCGGGAGCGAGGCGAACGTCGAGTACTCGATGAACCTCTCGGGGAAACTCCAGAAGGACTTCGAGAACCTCCTCGGCGCGGAGACAGAGCGTGTCGTCGTCGCCGACGTGTACGACTACGACGCCGCGTTCGAGCAAGCGTACGACCTCATCAACGCCGAACTCGACGCCGACGACGAACTGCGCGGCGACGACGAGGAACCGGGCGAAGTGTGGGTGAACGTGAGCGCCATGCCCCGACCCGTCTCGTTCGCCTTCGCGACCGCCGCGCATTCGATTATGGTGGAGCGACAGGCGGACAGAGACCGCATCCACACCTACTACACCGCCCCAGAGAAGTATCTGGAAACCGAACTCGCCGAGGAACTGCGTGCCGGGCGCGACCTGCTCGAAACGATTCTCGAATCGGGCGACATCGACGAAGCCGAGATTCGCGAACGACTCGACGTGTCGTCGGACCTGCTGTCTGAGTTCGACGAACGCGGGACGACCATCGGCGCGAAGCAAATCGGCAAGCGCCACATCGTCGAACTCCCGGTTGCGTCCTTCTCGAACGTCAAACCGTTCGAGGAAGTCATCCTCTTCAAACTCGGCGAACACGGTGAGTTCGGGTCGGTGTCGGAACTCGCCGAGGCGCTGGCTCGCGAGATGAACGAAGAGTACACCGACTCCTTCCGGTCGAAAGTCATCTACAACGTCGACCGTCTCGGCCCGGGTGGGAAAGGCTACATCGAGCAAGAAGAACGCGGGAAGTCCTACCGGACGCGACTCTCCCGAATCGGCGAGTTGTGGGTCCGCGCACACGCCGACAGCGACGAGTGAAGCGAGACTGACAGACGAGTCGCTGCCGGCGAACTGGTGAGGTGGCTCGATACGTCGTCCCTGAGTGCGTGCCGACACGAGTCTGACCGGTCTGGTCACGTCCCACGATATAATTCTTCGTGGCGGTGTGCAGGGGAACCAACCCACCGTGCAGGCTCGGTGTCACCCAGATTTGGTGTGTATCCCCCGTCGTCAGCATAGATAATTGATAGAAAGTGGTCACAGTTGCAGTCTGATTACTGTCTATTTTTCACCGGTCTTCTGCGTATTACACGCATATCAGAATTTTCAGATAAATTTTTAAGAATGATTATCTCCTCATGAGTGGTATTGTCTAGCACCCATGCCGCTATACATGGACGTACACAGGAACGTAGAGGGGACTGCGAAGGATGTCGCAGAGGCGCACAAGGCTGACCTTGAAACGCAGGAGAAGTACGGCGTCAATTACAAACGCTATTGGGTGGATGAAGAAGACGGAGCAGTGTTCTGTCTGTTCGAGGCCCCGAACAAAGAGGCTGGTGCCAAAGTCCACAAGGAAGCCCACGGGCTCGAAGCCGACGAGATATTCGAGGTCCAAGAAGGCGCATAGAACCGAGTAACACCCCTCACAGAACGATTTTTGACGTTGTCAGAAAGCTCCCGACCATCCGGTCTGGTCGCCCTGCAGTATTTGAACTCACGGGGTTGGTGTGTCAAGCGAGCACACGCGCGAGGTTGTTATTGCCCTCTCGGTCCCACATCGAACCGGGCGAACCGAACATCTCGTCGCTGATTCGCACCCCCTGTCCGAGACGGCGACGATGCCAGTCAACCGTTTGCCCATCCTGTACACTGCCCCTCTTCTCCCCCTGTACCCCATTTTGACACTCAGAAGTCGAGACCCAACGGGTCGTCGCCCGGTTCTAACGGACTCCGTGGAAGCCCTTCCGGTGGTTCGGGGAGGTTGTAGGCGCTCGGTGCGACATCGTTCGGCCCGTCGGAGTAGAACACCGACGCGAGCAGTTGGATGTGGTCGCGACCGACGCCGAGTTCGAACTGGCCGCCGCCGTAGAGCGACATCCCCCGTTCGTGGGCGTACTCGATGGTCTCGAAGAGCGACTCGACGGTGCCGAACCGCGAGGGTTTGATGTTCAGCCACGAGGGTTCGAACGGGAGCGCTTCGACGGATTCGACGCCCGTGATTGGGTAGTCCCACGAGACACGGTCTTCGTGGCCGTCGAACAGCGGTCGTGTCTCGTCGGTGAACGCCGGGTCTTCGATAACTGCGTCGGGGAATCCAGTGATGATGCGCTCGTAGAGTGCCGGGTCGGGTGCTTGGTCGACCTCGGTGCCTTCGTACTGCCCCTTGAGGTCGAGGATTCTGACGCAGTCGTGGCTCGCGACCGATTCCACCAGCGCGTCGTCCCACTCGGACGTTGGATCTAGTTTGAACTCACAGTCTGGGTCGCGGTCGAGGAGCATCTCCACGCGGTCGGCGGACGGTGGGTCGCCGAGACGGGTACTCACGACGAACCGAACAGGGTCGCGTTCGCGGCCGACTGCGGTGGCGAGGTCTGTCTCGTTCTGTCGCAACGCGAGGTCTAACCCGGCGGATTCGAGTCCCCAGCGCCGGTAGTGTTCGGAGGTCGCTCGTTCGGGGTCTTTCGTCGGAAAGAGGTCCACGTCGTCGAGTGCAGCCGAGAACTCCGCGAACGAGTCGTACGTCCCTTCGAGACCGAACACGTCGTCGGGAGCGTCTGCGAGAGCGTCGTGGTCTTCGGCGTCGTAGGTCACGTCTTCGCCACGACCAACCTCACCGTCACCAGAGAGTACGAAGAGTGTCGTCTTGCGAAGGAACCCACTGGACGTATCGCTCTCGCGGCGGCTCCGAGAGACGGAGTCGACTGTGAGCGGCAGGTCTGCCACTCCATCGAAGAAGTTCATTGGGTAACGGGTTAGGCACGCCGGGGGAAAAGCGTACGTCTCAACTGAGCAGGTGCAGATACAGATACAGATACAGATGCAGAGGGTCCAACGTGAAGCGCTTGGGGCAGACCACGTCGCGTCCGTGGTCAGGGCACGCCGCGTTTGACCTTCTCGACTCGCGTGGCGAACGCGAGGAACGTCGCAGTCAGGGTCAACACGACGGCACCCGCCGCGGCGAGTTCGTGGGCCGGTGCGACGTGCTGGACGACGCCGTCGAGTATCGGTTCGGCCGGGATGAGCGTGTGGTGCGGTGTTCCGACGAGGGGGACGAAGTAGTCGACGAGGTCGTTGAACCCGTACCAGACGACGGCGACGAAGACGGCGATAGTGGGGAATCTCGCGTACCGCTGGATGAGGAACGCCTCGACGACCATCGCGAGGTGACTCCAAAACAGGAAGTTGTACATCGCCCAGTGGAGGTACGAGAAGTCGCTTTTGAACACGAGGAGGACGTACGGTGTCCACAGGCCGAGTTTGAGACACCCGAAGAAGGCGAGTGCGTTGAGGTACTCGTTCGACCGTTCGAGTTTCCACAGTGCGAGAGAGAGGGCGATAAAGAGCGTCGCGACGGGGCTATCGGGGACGAACGGCCACATCACGACCGGTTCGATACTGAACTGAAATCCGTAGTACCAAAAGCCGAAGGCGGTGCCGACGAGGTTGATGACGACGACCAACCACGCGACGTTGAGTCCGAAGTTTTCGAGCCACTCCGGGAGGGGGGTGAGCCACCGTGGGAGGTCGGCCGTGGCGGGCAGATTGTCGTCGCCGAAGAGAGCCTTCGGGTCGTCGACTAGTCGGCGCAATCGCGTCACCGCGTCCATACCCACGCGGAAGCATGGGGGAGGGAAAGCGATGCCGGTCTCTCCCATGGGGAACACTGTCGGGTGTGAACGACTGACGGCCGGAAGCAACTGCTTAAGTAGGCCCAGTCGCAAGCCACGAACATGGCAGAGGAGACGGACCTGAAGGCACTCCGGCGCGGCACTGAACTCGTCAAGCGAGGGTTCGCGCAGATGCAGAAAGGCGGCGTCATCATGGACGTCGTCAACGCAGAGCAAGCACAGATTGCCGAAGACGTCGGTGCAGTTGCCGTCATGTCGCTCGAAGCAGTTCCGGCCGACATCCGCAAGCGCGGGGGCGTCTCTCGGATGGCTGACCCCGAGAAGGTCAAAGAAATCATCGACGCCGTCTCCATCCCGGTGATGGGGAAGGCGCGCATCGGCCACTACACCGAAGCCCAGATTCTCGAAGCCGTCGGCGTCGACATGGTCGACGAGAGTGAGGTTCTCACCCCCGCCGACAACGAGTACCACATCGACAAGCGCGACTTCACCGCGCCGTTCGTCTGTGGTGCCCGCAACCTCCCCGAAGCACTCCGCCGCATCAACGAGGGTGCTGCGATGATTCGCACGAAGGGTGAAGCAGGCACGGGCGACGTGAATCAGGCGGTCACCCACCAGCGAACCATCAAGAACCAGATTCGGACGCTCACCGGGCTGAACTTCGACGAACGCGAAAAGTGGGCCCGCGAACACCAAGCACCCGCCGAACTCGTCCACGAGACAGCGGAGATGGGCCGCCTCCCCGTCGTCAACTTCGCCGCCGGCGGTATCGCCACCCCGGCCGACGCCGCGCTCATGATGTACCACGAGTGCGACGGCATCTTCGTCGGCTCCGGCATCTTCGGCGCCGAGGACCCAGAAAAGATGGGCAAGGCCATCGTCGAGGCCGTCAACAACTGGGACGACCCAGAGAAACTCGCGGAGATCGCCTCCGGCATCGGCAAGGGCATGAAAGGCGAAGCGAACGTCGACATGCCCGAAGAGAAGAAACTGCAAGGCCGCGGCGTCTAAGCCGTTTTTCGACCGACGCTTCTCGTTCCAATCGACGACTGTGAGCGTGAGCGACGCGCTCGCCGGTCGCAGTTCGTCTAAAACAGTGAATTCGTTCGCGTCGCCGACGCTGGCGACTCGGTCGGATTACGCGAGTGGCTTCGTCTTCTGCTTCGACTCGGATTCCGTCTCGTCTTCTTCGCCGAGGAGGACGGTCACTGGGCCATCGAACTTCAGCATAATCGACTGCGTCGCGTCACGGGAGATGAGTTTCCCGGTGGGCGACCGACGGCGACCAGAGATGAACAGGTGGTCGCACGCTTCCCACTGGGCCGTCTCGAGGACGGACTCCACTTCGGGACCGATGTCGGCGACGACACGGTAGTCGACGTCGATACCGTCGAGTGCGTCGCGTGCGAAGCGCTTGGCCTTGCGTCGGGCGGACTCTGTCGCTTGGTCCACGCCGTAAACGACGTCCGACGACCCGACGTTTGCGAGGGCCGAGCGAGTCTCTTCGAACTCGTCGTTCGGAATGACGGTGAGGACGACGAGTTCTGCTCCACTACCGGCAGCGAGTTCGCCGGCCTCTCGGAGGATACGGTTCGACCGCTCGTTCGGAGTCACGACGACGAGTGCTCGGTTCATGTTTCGAACTTCTCGTCATTATGAGAAAAGTCTTCTCGGAATCGTGTTACCACTCCCCGTGAGAATTCGTTACGGACGCTCAAACGGCAGAATTCGGGGAGAATATGCGTGTGTGAGTGTGTCTCAATAACGCTCAGATATCGAATACTTCTGCCCCGCGACCGACGCGAGTCTTGTAGGCACGTGCGGCCACACCCGCCTCGTCGAACGCTTCGACCATCGCGGCGGCGACGCGAGTTCGTTCGCGTTCTCCACAGACGGCGAGAATCGACGGCCCGGCACCGGAGACGGTGACACCGTCAGCACCCGCTTCGAACGCGGACTCCCGAACGTCGTGGTAGCCGGTGATGAGTTCGGCCCGTGCCGGCGTGACGATTCGTTCGTCCATTCCTGCGCCGACGAGCGACGGGTCTCGTCGGCACATCCCGACAGAGAGCGTCGCCGCCCGCCCGACGGTGTGGACGAGGTCGTCCATGCTCGCAGTGTCGGGGACGACACGCCGCGCATCGCGGGTCGAGACGGCGATTTCGGGGAGACAGGCGACGAGTGGAATGTCGGCGTCGACCGTGGTGACTCCCTCGTCGGTCGCGACCGTGAACCCACCGAGGAGTGCAGGTGCGACGTTGTCGGCGTGGGCCTCGCCCGAGACGACTGCCTCACCCTCTGCGGCGACCGGAACGAGTTCCTCGCGGGAGAGCCCCCGGTCGTAGAGTTCGTTCAGGGCGAGCGCGGCGGCAGCGGAACTCGCGGCAGACGACCCGAGACCCGACGACGGACGGACGCCTTTGTCGATGCGGATGTGGGCGGGAGCGTCGAGTGCGTCGGCGACGGCGCCGACGACGTTTCGGTCTGGGTCTGTGGGGATGTACTGACTCCCGACTCCCGTCACCTCGATTGTTGTGCGGTCCGCTCGCTCGACGTGAACGACGTCTGCCGGGCGGTCGAGAGCCACACCGAAGACGTCGAACCCACTTCCGAGATTGGCGCTCGTCGCGGGTGCGCGGACCGTAACCATGCCCCGCAGTTGCCGTATCGGAGATAAAAATGTGGCGAACGTCGCATTACCCACCTGACGCGTGGCGGGGCACCCGCCTCAGTTCTGTGTCGTCTCGGCAGCTACTGATTCGGACTCGGTTTCGACGTCTGTGAACTCGAATCGCGCCCCACCGGACGCCGCCGACGTGAGCGTGACCGACCACCCGTGCGCCTCGGCCACCGACTTGACGATGGGGAGCCCAAACCCAGTGCCGTCTTCGTGTGTCGTGTAGCCGCGTTCGAACACGTCCTCGCGCTTGGATTCTGGGACACCGGGGCCGTTGTCTTCGACGTAGAACCCATCGTCGAGTCGGCCGACGGTGACAGAGAGGGTGGCAGCAGGCTTCGACTGGTCGGTGGTCGAGCTATGCTCGACAGCCTCGCCGGACGAGGTCCGGCTGTCTGTGGAACTGTGTTCTACAGCATTCCGAAACAGGTTCTCGAACAGCTGTCTGAGTCGGCTTCGGTCGGCGGCGACCGTCTCGTCGGTCTGCACGTCGAGTGTCGAGTTCCCGACGGCGACGCTATCCCACGCCTCGTGTGCGACGGTGCGAATCGCGATTGGAGAGACGTCAGTGAGTGTCTCACCCTGCCGAGCGAGTGTGAGCAAGTCGTCGATAATCGTCTCCATTCGGTCGTGCGCGTCCTCGACGCGGTCGAAGTAGTCGTCGTCACCTGTCTCACGTGCCAACTCGTGGTAGCCTCGGGCGACCGTCAGCGGATTTCGAAGGTCGTGTGAGACGACCGAGGCGAACTCTTCGAGACGGTCGTTCTGGCGTTGGAGTCGGCGCTCACGCTCTTTTCGTTCGGTGATGTCACGAACGAGGAGCAACGTCCCAGCAGTCGCCGTATCCGCTCCGAGCGTGGTCGTGTTCACCAGCAGGTCTCGTGGATTGCCGTCGAGCGACACTGTCGCCTCCGACTTCGACGGGTCGTCGAGAACCGCCATAATCGCCGACGGCAGGACCTGTTCAGCGGGACGGCCGTACGAATCGACGAGGGAACCTGTGAGAAGCGATTCACCTGACGGATTCGCGTCGAGGACTCTGTTCCCACCGTCGAGGACGATTGCGGACCCCTTCATCGACTCGACTGCAGACTCCCAGGCGATGGGGGTGAGTGTGAACAACCGGTGGCGGAAGACACTCCACGCGACGGCAGTCGACGTGAGCGAGAACGCCAGTGCGGGCAGGTTCAACCCCGGAACTGGACTCGCGTCCGCGACGTAGATGATGCCGCCAACTGCCGGGACGAGTCCACCGACGAGGAGGCCGAGCGTCTGTTTTCGGTAGATTCCGTCCGCGTGGAGAAGCGTCCGTAAGAGAACCCCGACACCGACGAAGATGAGGACGTAGGCGTAGACGATGAACCCGGTGAACGCGATGCTGTGGTCGTTGACGAGGATGACGTAGCCGCTCTGTTCTGAGAGCCAGAGGTCGTCCCAGATGAGTCCGTGCCACTGGTTCGTCAGCGCGAGACCGGCGACGAGTGCCGAGATACTTCCGAGGCCGGCCCACACCGCTCGGGGCAGGTCGTCGAAGCCAGCGTGGCGCATCACGTACGCGAGCCACAAGAGCGGGAGTGGCGCGATTCCGAGGTAGCCGAGTTGGTTCAACAAGACCTTGGCCGCGAAATCGGTCCGGGAGAGTTCGAGGGCGTACATCCCCATCCAGAACCCAGATACGAACAGCAACAGCGCACCGAGTGTCGCACCGGGGACGAGACGGCGTTTGGTACGGCGCCGGAGCAAGTAGACTCCGAGAACCACGAACAGGCCCGCACCGACCCCGAGCGGGATTGTGTAGGGTGTCGACTGCCAGTGGGTCGCGCCGTGCATGAGGGGGAGTGAGTAGACAGGGGTTAAAACTCCAACTCTCGCCACCGGAGACCGACCAATCAGAAAGGACTTTCCGGCACCCATCGAACTCCCGTCTATGATTGGCATCGTCGGCGGCGGCATCGCGGGCCTCGCCGCGGCGCATCGACTCCGGAAACGGGGTCACGACGTTCGCATCTTCGAGGCGTCCGACTCACTCGGCGGCCTCGCGGCCACCTACGAGACGAAAGGTGACGATATCGAACGGTACTACCACCACCTCTCGAAATCTGAAGAGACCATCGTCGAACTCGCCGAGGAACTCGGCCTCGGCGACGAGTTAGAGTGGCACATCGGCAAGAACGCCTACTACGTCGACGGCGTCGTCCACCCACTGGACACGGCGTGGCAAATCGCCGCGTACCCACACATGAGCCTCTACGACAAGTTCCGTCTCGGCATGCTCACCCTCGGAATCGACGTTCGCGGCGGCTTCCCCGACTTCGACGCCTACGAGGAACTCGCGGAGTACGAACACACTCCCATCCGCGACTTCGTGGTCGAGCACACCACACAGGGCGTCTACGACAACTTCGTCGAACCCCTGTTGGATGGTAAATTCGGCGAGCGCAAAGACGACGTGTCGGCAGCGTGGTTCCTCGGGCGCGTCCGCTTCCGCGGTGAGCGTGACCTCCTTCGCGGCGAGCTCCTCGGCTACTTCGACGGTGGCTTCGCACCGCTCATCGACGCGCTCGTCGATGCGGTCGGCCGCGAGAACATCCAGACTGGCGCTCGGGTCACAGAACTCGACACCGGCGGCGAGGGCGGGGACGTCGAGACGATTACCGTCGAGACAGACGACGGCACAGAGACCCACGAGGTCGATTCGGTCGTCGTCGCCACGATGCCGAACGTCCTCGAAGACCTCACTGGCTACCAGTGCGACATCGACTTCCAGGGCGCAGTGTGTGGACTGGCGACGATGTCCGAGTCGCTGATGGACACCTACTGGCTCAACATCGCCCACGACGCACCCTTCGGGTCGCTCATCGAACACACGAACTTCGTCCCGCCGGAGCAGTACGGCGGCGACCACTTGCTCTACGTCGCGAGTTACGTTCAGGGACCGCACGAAGACCTCTGGCAAATGAGCGATGAGGAGGTCGAGGACGTCTGGTTCGACGAAATCGAGGACATGTTCCCCGACTTCGACCGCTCGGCCGTCGAGGAGTTCAAAATCGCCCGCAACCCGCGTGCCGGACCAGTGTACGAACGTGGCTACCTCGACCTCGTCGTCCCCTACGACCTCGCAGACGACGTTGCAGAGGGCGTCTACTACGCCGGGATGGCCTCCGAAGCGCAGTACCCCGAGCGCTCGCTCAACGGCGGTATCGTCGCAGGCTACGAAGTCGCCGACCGCATCGACGAGCGACTGTAACACCCCACGCGCCGCCGCGGACCGCTCGCACCGCACATCTTCTCCCCCGAATCCGTGACACAGTGAGCCACGCTTACCGGCAATCCTCTTTCGATTCGCAACCCCTTTTGACGTCACTGACTGACTGGTCAGTTAGTGAGTGTAGACGCAGACCACTCGGTCCCCGCCGAGGTCCACGAGGAGTTGATGGAGGCCACCTATCGGGCACTGTGCGCCGACGGGTACGCCGACCTGACGATGCAGCGAATCGCCGACGAGGCAGGAAAGAGCAAGTCGCTCCTCCACTACCACTACGGGACGAAACGCGAGTTGCTCGTCGCCTTCCTGGCGTACCTGCTGGACCGGTTCGAAGCGAAAGTCGAGGCGACCGAAGGCGACGCACCCGAAGAGCGCCTCCGGTTCATCCTCGACAAGATGGTCCCCGACGAGGACGACGAGGGTGACTACGACCGGTTCGGCCTCGCCCTGACGGAACTTCGGATACAAGCGCCCCACGACGAGGCCTACCGTGAGCAAATCGCGCAGAACGAAGTCGCAATCCGCGAACGCTTCGCCGACGTGATACGCGACGGCATCGAACAGGGCGTCTTCCGCGACGTCGATGCCGACCGGACGGCAACGCTTCTCTTTGCTGCCCTCGACGGGGCGCGACTCCAACGAGTCATCGTCTCCGGCGCAGACGCCGACACCGGTCACCTCTCGGGTGCAGACGCACCGGAGACGGTTCGCGCGGCCCTCGACGAGTTCGTCGTCTCGAACCTCCTCGTCGAGAATCGAGATGAGGAGAGTGCGCACACGGAGGACGACCGGTGAGCACCCGCGACGTCAACCTCACCGAGGGTGACCTGCTCAAACCGCTGTTGACGCTCTCGATTCCAATCGTCCTCTCGCAACTCATGCAGGTCGGCTACAACCTCGCCGACACCTTCTGGGTTGGTCGCGTCGGCGAGAACGCGGTGTCCGCACTCTCGTTCTCGTGGCCGCTGGTTTTCTTGATGATTTCCATCGGTGGCGGGTTCACCGTCGCTGGAACCGTCCTCGTCGCCCAGAACAAGGGTGCGGGCAACCACGACAGAGTCGACCACGTCGCCGGCCAGACCATCGCGTTCGTCACGCTCCTGTCGATATTCTTCTCGGCGGTGGGGTATCTTCTCGCGCCGGTGATGTTGCCCCTCATCGGGACGACGCCGGGGACGGAAGTCCACAATTTGGCCGTCGAGTACACGCGGACCATCTTCCTCGGCGTCTACTTCATGTTCGGCTTCTTCATCTTTCAGGCGCTCCTGCGCGGATGGGGCGACACGCGCACGCCGATGTTCCTCATGGCGTTCGGCGTCGCGCTGAACGTCATCATCGACCCGTTTCTCATCCTCGGGTTCAACAACAATCCGCTCTTCGGCGTCCTCGGCCTCGGCGCCCTCCAGTCGCAACTCTTCGCGGCGACTGGATTCACCGGGTTCGGCGTGCAGGGTGCCGCAATCGCAACCGTGTTCTCGCGGGGACTCGGCGCACTCGCCGGCTTTTTCCTCCTCTTTTCGGGGCGAGTCGGCATCCACCTCTCGCCGCGTGACCTCGTGTTGAAAGCCGAGACGGTGCGAAAAATCGTCAAAATCGGGGCACCGACGAGCGTGGAGCAATCGACGCGTGCCCTCGGTGTGACCGCGCTGACGGCACTCGTCGCCTTCGCCGGGGCCAAGACGGTCGGTGTGGACACCTCCGCAGCAGTCGCGGCGTTCGGTATCGGGATTCGCCTCAACTCGCTCGTCTTCTTGCCGGCGATTGGACTCCAGCAAGGTATCG
Organism: Haloferax marinisediminis; assembly: GCF_009674585.1. Lineage (NCBI taxonomy): Archaea > Methanobacteriati > Methanobacteriota > Halobacteria > Halobacteriales > Haloferacaceae > Haloferax > Haloferax marinisediminis. The sequence continues at coordinate 1,221,242 of NZ_WKJP01000001.1, forward strand.
AGACAGTCGTCGGGCAGAACCTCGGCGCAGACAAACCCGACCGCGCAGAACGCGGCGTCCACCTCGGTGCGGGCCTCATCACCGGCGCGCTGGTCTTCGTCTCGGCGGGCGCGTACTTCTTCGCCGAACCGATATTCTCGGTATTCATCCCCGGCGAACCGAACGTCATCGCAATCGGCGTGGACTTCCTCCGAATCGTCGCACCGACGTACATCTTCCTCGGCATCTTCCGGGTCGTCTCCGGCGGGTTCCGTGGGAGCGGGTCGACCCGGACAGCGATGATTTTCACCCTCCTCTCGCTGTGGGTGTTCCGCATCCCACCCGCCTACCTCCTCGTCGAATACGGTGGCATGGGCGTCTCGGGCGTCTGGTGGGCGATTGCGCTGTCGAGCGTGATTTCGGCGGTCATCGCCTACGCGTGGTTCCTGCGTGGCACGTGGAAAGACAACGTCGTCGACTCGCCACGGATGGCGGCGGCGGCAGACGATTAAAAAGGGAACCGAGCGGCGTCAGGCCGTCTCTTCGTCGACGTCCTGCAGACCGGGTGCGGCGTTCACGTCCACGTCTTCTGGTTCGTCGACGCCGCCGACGTTGACCTCGCCAGTCTCGTCTTCGACGTACACGTCGTCGGCGAAGCCGCCTTCTGCGTGCGGGTGTTCTGGATTGTCTAACTTCTCCAGCGTCGCGGGGGCGTCCGGAATCTCGATGGTTCGGAACTCACCGAGTGGGTTCGCGATGTCGATGTCGTAGCGCTCGAAGAACTCCTCGTAGCGCTCGTAGTGGGCTTCGAGTTCGTCCGCGGGGAACTCCATCATCTCGGTCCACCCGTGGTTGTAGAAGTCGAAGTTGGCCTGAATGTGCGTTATCTCGCGGGCCTCGGCCTCGGGGAAGCCGGCGTCGAGCGCCGCCAGATAGGTGTCGAACGTACACTCGAAGAACGCCGCCATGTGGGCTTCGCGCTCGTCCCGGTGGTCCGGGTCGGCGCGCTCGCCGAAGATGCGCACGTGGAGGTCGACCATCTTCTCGGTGGCGATGTCGCCGATGACGGGCATGGTGAGCGCCTTCTTCGTCGCAAAGTGGCGGAGGTTCTGACGAATCTTCATTCAGTCGCCGGCTTAGGGTCGAATACACGTAAAGACCACGCCTGTGGCGGCTACTGAAGGAGATTTCACGACGTGTTTTAATGGGATTCCCACGCATGGTTCGTACATGAGCGACTCCGTATCCGCCCGTGAGGATTCGGTCCTCGATTGCGACGACTGTCTCTCTCCTGCCGAGGCGTTCGCAATCGTCGCCGACGAGACGCGACTGACCATCCTCGAAGCCCTCTGGGAGTCACCCGACCGCCCAGTCCCGTTCTCTGAACTCCGCCGCCGTGTCGGCGTCGACGACAGCGCCCGGTTCAACTACCACCTCGGCAAACTCCGCGGCCAGTTCGTCCAGAAGACCGACGATGGCTACGACTTCCGCCACGCTGGCGAGAAGGTGGTGCGCGCCGTACTGGCGGGGACCTTCAACGAAGACCCGGTCTTACCGGCGTTCCCCGCACCGGGGGCGTGTGTCTCGTGCGACGGCCAGCTCCAAGCGGACTACGGCGACGAGAAATTCACTATCGCCTGTGCCGACTGTGGGCGAGTCCACGCGCACGAAGAGTTCCCTCCGGGTGGCCTCCAGAACCGGTCGACTGACGCACTCCTCTCGGCGTTCGACCAGCGAGTCAGACACCTGCACTGTCTCGCGGCCGATGGCGTCTGCCCCGAATGTGGCGGGACGACGAGCACTGAACTCACGCGCGACACTGACCCGTTCGAACTCGACGTTGTAGTGAACCACCGCTGTGTGCAGTGTGCCTACGAGGCCGTCTCACCCGTCGGGTTGGTGCTGCTCGACGAGTCCACGGTCCTTGGGTTCCTCTCCTCGCGTGGTGACGACGTCTGTGGGACGCCCTTCTGGCGGTTCCCGTGGGTCGTCGGCGACGACGCCCTCACCATCGTCGACGACGACCCGTGGCGCATCCGTATCCGCATCGAACACGAGTCAGAGGTGCTCGTCGTCGAACTGGACGAGACACTCTCGTGTGTCGATTCGCGCGTCGAACCTCTCGGCGAAGTTGCATAAATTCGGTACGGTAAGCCGGCTTACAAAAATATCATTCTGCTTACCCTTTTGGTGTCGTGGGTCGTCTCTTTACGTGTGAGAACGACGATGACGCACGACAACAAACTCGGTCTTCCGGATGCACTGGACGAGGCTCCCTCCGGTCTCGAAACGCTCGCCGACACGGTGTTCGTCGCGACTGCCGCAGTGGTCGGGATTCTCGTGGCGACGCTGCTTGCGACGGTCGTCGCACCCGTGGGGCCGGGAATCGGCCTCGTGGCACTGTTCGTCGGGTGGCCGCTCGGATTCCTCGCTGCCGCCTTGGGCCTGCGCGCTGGGATTCGAGCAATCGTCCGAAGTGGCCTCCCGGCACTGGCCAGAGACACCGTTCACCGCGTCCGCGCTCCGCCGCGGGTCGTCACGGACGGCGGCCATCCCGACGAAGTGCCGTGCAACAGCCACTAATCGGCGATTGGTTCTGATTTTCTCCCGCTGCCCGGCGATTTTGGCGGTGTAAACAATCATGAGGGAGATAGCAATCCACATTAACCCCGAATACAAACGTCGGGTCATGAGTCAATCGTACGTGATCGTCGGCGACGGCATCGCGGGGGCCTCCGCGGCCGAGACGCTCCGCGAGGAGGAACCCGATGCCGACATCACAATCATCACGGACGAGGGTGAACCCCTGTACAATCGCATTCTGATCAAAGAATTCGCCAAGGGCAAACTTCCCGCCGCACCGATTTCGATCCACGACGAATCGTGGTACGACGACCGCGACGTCGACCTCGAACTGAACACGCTCGTCACCAACATCGACCCCGACGCGCACACGGTCACGGCGCACGACGGGACCGAGTACGAGTACGACAAACTCCTCCTCGCCATCGGTGGCACGCCGACGCAGCTCCCCGTCGAGAACTCCGACGCCGAGGGTATCCACCACTTCTGGACGTTCCAGGACGCCCGCGACATCAAGGAACACATCGAACAGGCCGACAACTCTGTCGTCATCGGTGCCGGCCTCCTCGGTATCGACCTCGCGGCCATCACCGCCGCACAGGGTGTCGAAGGCAAGTACCTCATGCGCGGCAAGGCGTGGTGGCGCTACGCGCTTTCGCAGGACGGCGCAGAGATTATCCACAACGCGCTCCGCGAGCGCAACGTCGAACCCGTCTTCGACTCCGGCGTCGACCACTTCGAGATGGACGACGATGGGAAGGTCACTGCCGCCATCGACCCCAACGGCGACCGCTACCCCGCCGACTTCGTCGGCATCGCCATCGGTCTGAACTTCAACACCGAAATCCTCCAGGGAACCGACATCGAGTACGACACCGGCATCCACGTGGACGAGTACATGCGGACGAACCACGACGACATCTTCGCCGCCGGTGACATCACCGAGTTCCACGACGTCATCCTCGGCGAGCGCGCCCAGAACGGTGCGTGGGGCTCCGCCAAGGAACAGGGAACGATCGCGGCCAAGAACATGGTCGACTACGGGTCTGACGAGTTCCGCTGGGTTTCGTCGTACTCCATCACTCACTTCGACTTCCCGTTCCTCTCGTTCGGTCACCCGACGCTCGGCGACGACAGCGTCGAAGCCAAGTACTCCGACACCGAGTGGCGGCGTCTCGCCATCAAGGACGGCAAAATCGTCGGTGGCGTCCTCATCGGTGACCTTTCGCCGCAGACGAAGTACAAGAAGCTCATGCGCGAACAGGTCGACGTCAGCGGTCAGCTGGACACCCTCGTGAAACAGGACTTCGAACTCGAAGACCTCGAAGGCGCGGCTGCCGAGCAGTAATCGGCACCCGACGCCCGATATTTTCACCCTCTCAGCCACGACTGCGTCTCTCTCGGATTGCTCTCTGCGGTTCTCTCTCGTCCACTCTGTGGCACTCTCTCGTCTACCCTGCGGCCCTCTCTCTCGTCCACTCTGTCTCTCTCGACTTCTCTGTGTCTCGGCCTCTTTGTGCGCTGTCGTGCCCTTCCCTGTAGAGGCCGCTCGTCGGTTCTCGTGTGCGCCGACGCGAGTACCCGAACTGACTGGTGACTGTCGTGAGGATGTTATATTTGGTAGACCCTAGCAAACATTTATGGCAATTGATGGCATGTGTTACCATATGTCATCAAAGGATGGACAGCCTACGTCTGCGCCAGACGTCACTACGTCGCCCATCGTCGTACCCGTGACTGACGTACCCGCTGGCGTCCGGGTTCACCACTTCGACGAACTGAGTGAACAGACTCAGCACGCTCTCGCAACTGTTCCCCCGTCGGGCCGACTCGACGTCGACCCAACAACGACGCGCCTCTCCCGTGGCGACGTCGTCGTCTTCACCGAGTATTTCCGCGTTCAGTGACGACTGAGCGTCGATTTTCGACGCGTTTTCACCGCATTTCGTTCGACAGGCATCCCCAGTCATGGCTGAACGCTCCCCGTGAACGGAGCAACCGCTGAATTCTCATCCGCCGATGAGGACCGAAGTGGTTTTCCACGCTTCGCCGCCTATCGCCGGACATGGCAGCAGGTGGCGGACAAGGGACGATGACGCTCGCGTTCGAACTAGAGGCACTCAAACAGCTCGCCAACCCGAATGAGGCGTTCGCGGACGCTCGAACGTGGACGAAGTACGTCGGCGTCGTGAGTGAGAAACCCACGTACGTCGTGACCAACTTCACTCGAAAAGAGCGCATCCGTCAGGACTTCTTCTCTGGTCCACGCGGCGTCAAAGAGAGTCTCGAGAACGTGATGCGACAGTTCGACACTGACAGACACGTCTTCATCGGGACTACCGACGAAGACCGCGCACTCGCCGAGGAGACCGAGTGGGAGTATCTCGCCGTCGAAGACGCCGCCGAGGCGGCCGACTGGGAACTCGCCGGTGACGACGAGACGGTCGAAGACCCCTTCGAAGACGACGGCCGCGACGATTGGCCCTAGTCGGGGTACAGCGGCGCGTCTCCCGCCGGCTTTGTTCGCCTATCGAAAGCACTAATCAGCAACAGCACTTCTTACTCGCTGATGAGTCACCAGTTGCCTGACGTACAGGCCTCTCAGCCGGACGTAACCGTCGGGCTCAGCCAGGTCGGCGTCACAGGCGTCGAGAAGCTCGTCAAGATTGCCCGTGACGGAAAACGTCCGCTCGTTTTGATGGCGGAGTTCGAAGTCTTCGTCGACCTCCCCGGTGGACGAAAGGGCATCGACATGAGCCGGAATATGCAGGTCATCGACGAGGTGCTCGAAGCCGCGGTCTCCGAACCCGCGTACCGCGTCGAAGACATGTGTGGCGACGCGGCCGAGCGTCTCCTCGCGAAACACGAGTACACCACGACTGCCGAGGTTCGGATGACTGCCGAACTCGTCATTCGTGAAGACACCCCCGCAAGCGGACTGGCCACCCAGAGCACTGCGAACATCATCGCGAGTGCGACGGCCACCGAAGACGGAACTCGCGAAGAAATCGGTGCCAAGGTCGTCGGGATGACGGTCTGTCCCTGCTCGCAAGGCATGTCCGCGTCCCGCGCCCGCGACGTCCTCCAAGACCTCGCCGTCGACGACGACACGATAGAAGAGTTCCTCGACAAGGTCCCGCAACCCGGTCACTCACAGCGTGGCCACGCAACCCTCACTGTCGAGACCGAAGGGTCGCCAGACGTCGACTTGATGGACCTCATCGACATCGCCCGCGACTCGATGTCGGCACGCATCTACAACCTCGCGAAGCGCCCGGACGAAGACCACATGACGTACCACGCCCACGCGAACGCGAAGTTCGTCGAAGACTGCGTCCGCTCGATGGCAGAGATGACTGTCGAGGAACTCGAACACCTCGACGACAACGCAGTCGTCCACATGAAGCAGTCGAACGACGAATCGATTCACCAGCACAACGCTCACGCAGAACGTGAAGTGACGCTCGGGCAACTTCGGGCCGAACTCGACGTCTGACCACACGGCAGCGGTCGCTCCGTCATCGGGCGCCCGCTTGTCGGAGGCCGCAGTCGAGATATCTTCGACTGAGAAGTTGTTTCTCGCCGTGCGACGAGAGGTAGATTTTTCGCCGTACTACAACGGGAGCGGTGCCGCTGCTTCCCAGCGTGGGTCGAACGTCGACCGAAGGTCTGCGGCGAACTCGGGGTCTTTCAGGTCGATCATCGCGAACGCCTGTCCGGGGTCGAGTGGGTTGGGTACCTCGATGCAGACTTCGACGTCGTCGATGAGGTTGAACACACCAGTGAGGTTCTCCTCCGTCCGCACGTGGAAGTCTGGGTGGTCCGAGAGTCGGTCCACGTATCGCTGTCCGACGCTCTCCGGGAGGCTATCGACCAGGTCAGGTGACATGAGTATCGACACCTCGACGCCGCGTTCGAGTGCTGCTTCCAGTTCTTCGACGACCAGATCACCGACTGCGCCGAGGTCGAACTGTGGCGACGGCGTTCCAGCGACCATCGCGAGTGACTCGTCTGCCGCGGCTAACCGCTCGACGAGCAGGTCTATCGTCTCATCTGCCCCGACGGCGGCCGTCCAAAACTGGTCGTGGACCGGTTCTGCGGCGTCGAGTTCGTCGTTCAGTTCCTCGACGACGTTCTCGTACTGCTGGGCCTTCTCGTCTAACTCCTGTCGCTTGCTCTCGAGGAGTCTGTCGAGCGCCATGTCCGGTTCGACGGCGACGTACTTCTTCGGCCGACTCGCCGCCTGACTCCGGATGAGGTGGTACTGTTCGAGGCTGTTCAGTACGTCGTAGATGCGACCCATCGGCACGTCGCTCGCTCGCGACAGCTCTTTGGCCGTTGTCGCCCCCGTTCGGAGAAGCGCGCGGTACGCTCGCGCCTCGTACTCAGATAATCCAAGATCTCGAAGACTCGCCATGCTACGTCTGTCTCGCTTCTTCGTTATAAACAATCCGGGTGTTTACACCATGTGCCAGTTGGTGTGGAGACGATTCAGGCGTCCGATGTGACTGAGGAGACTGCCTCCATCAACTCGTCAGGAGTGGTTGCTTCGTATGTAACCGCTCCAGAACTGACAACTGCGATGTCGGCGTCGATGTCGGCCTCGGGCACGACGAGTGCTTCGTGGTCTGCGACGCGGAGCGCAGCGCGGTGAAGGTCAGACCCCGCCTCGCCACCGATTTCGACGACGAGTGGGTCTCGGAGCAGTCGTGCTGCGACGCTCCCGTACTCGGCGACTTGCACACCGATACGGTCCCATGCACCAGCGAAGGCACCGATTGCCTCTTCGGCGACGTCCCGATAGCCGTCGGTCCCCGTGAGGACTGCGAGGTCGAGGAGTGCGTTCGCCATCTCGACGTTACCGTCGATGGGACGAAGTGGCGACGAGAGGAGCCCTTCGCCGGTCGCAGGGCCGTCGACGAACGACCCATCTTCGAAGAGTTCGTCGATAGCGGCGTCGGCCACAGCGGTCGCAAAGTCGAGGAAGCTGTCGCCTGCGACGGTGTCGTCGCCGAGGACTTGTCGGGCACGGCAGGCGGCAGCGACGACGCGTGCGTGGTCTTCGAGGAGGAGCGACTCGCCGACTGCGCCTCCCGAGTTGAAGTGAGTCACGACGCCGTCGTCGACGAGGTCTTCGGCGATGCGATGGAGGGCGCGCTCGGCGTACTCGCGGGCCTGTTCGTCGTCGGTGAGTCCTGCGAGGACCAACAGGGAATCAACCGCGAGGGCGTTTCCACCAGCGTAGACCGTGAGGTCGGTCCGCGGTCCGGGTGCGTTCTCGCGCCCTTCGGCACCGAGGAGGTAGTAGTCCGTCCCGGCAGCAGGGCCCATGCTCCCGCCGAACCCGGTGCCGGTCCACAGCGACTTGACGAGGAACCGTGCCGTCTCGACTGCCGGGTCGCGGTAGGCGTCTTCACCGGTGTACCGGTATCCGTTGGCGAACGCCCGAAGGAGCGCCGCGTTTGATTCGAGTGTCTTCTCCCGGTTCGCTTTCGTCCACGCAGCGTCGTCTGTGTATCGGAAGAAACCGCCTTCGACAGGGTCGAACAGCCCGTCACGAATCGCATCGAGTGTTCGGAGCGCGCGCTGTTGGTCGCGCTTGAGTGCGAACTCGACGGTGCGCGGGAGTGGGAACTTGGCGGCGTCGCCCCACCCGGCGTGTGATTCGTCGAAGGTGACCTCGACCTGCCCGGCGAGGTGCGCTTCGATTTGCGGCGAGACCTCACCTGCTGGCGGGAGGTCACCGGCGAGTGCGCGCGGGAGTCGGCCTGCTTCGGCCCCCTTCTTCTCCCACACCTCGCGCACGCGGTCGATGACCTGCCGCATGCCGTCGGGTCCGATGAACGTCGCGCCCGTGATTGGTCGGCCGTCCGGCGCGAGGAACACCGTCGAGGGGAACCCGCCCATGTTGTACCGCTCGCGGATGCGTGGCTGGCGGTCCACGTTCACCCGGACCGGAACGAACCCGTCGTTGAGATTCGCGGCGATACGCGGCTCCGCGTACGTCTCGGCGTCCATCTCGTGACAGTCCTCGCACCACGTCGCCGTGAGCGACAGGAGAATCGGCTTGTCTGCCGCCTGTGCCTCGGCGAACGCGTCGGGACCCCACGGTCGCCATTCGACGCGCGTCTCGTCGGTCATATCCTGTCATCCGCAGTGGATGCGGGTAAGCGCTTCGAGGCCACGCCGCACAGTCCGCGACGGCGTTGGGGTCCCGTCGCATCTAACGGAGGACAAAAGGGCTATGCGTTGGGACCCGGTAGAGACGACCATGCGAACGCGCACGCTGCTCGCGCTCTTGCTCCTCATCCCCCTCTCCGACGCGTTGTTGCTCGTGGTCGTCGCGCAGTACATCGACCTCGTGCCCACTGTCGCGTTGGTGGTGCTGACCGGGTTAGTCGGTATGCTGCTCGTCCGCGCCGAGGGGCGACACACCCTCCGCAATCTTCAGACGAAGTTCGCTCGAGGCGACCTGCCGACGAACGAACTCATGGACGGTGGCCTCCTCATCGCGGCCGGTGCGTTCCTCCTCACGCCGGGGCTCGTCACGGACACGATTGGCTTCCTCATCGCCATCCCAGTGACGCGGTACCCCATCCGCGAGGTGCTCAAGCGCTACGTCGTCAAACCGTACATGGACAAGCAGGCCGGCGGATTCGTCACGGGCAACGTCTGGACTGCCGGATTCCCGCAAGGAGACATCGGCGACGACGACGTCTACGACACCGGTGGCGACGGCGTCTACGACGCCGACCCCGACTCGTATCGGTTCGGCGGACAGGACTCAGAGTAACGCTGGCTACATTTTCTTCGACACACACTCGTCGACGAGCGACAGCGCTCGGACCTGACGGGATTCGTGTCTCCTCGGTGAATCGACGGACGACGGCGACATTCACTAACACGCACCAACGCTGCCTCGAAAAGAAAGTCTTAAAATCAACAGCGCACAACGAGTGAATGCGCTTACCTGGGCCAATAGCTCAGTCAGGTTGAGCGCTCGGCTGATAACCGGGAGGCCCGCGGTTCAAATCCGCGTTGGCCCACTCCCATTGGCAACGATTCGTTGCCGATGTGAGTTGGGGCGTAAACTCCCCGGCCACCCAACTTCTGACGAACCTACTCCTGAAGAGACGTCTCTACTTACGGAGCGTTCACTGAGATTACTCATGGTGCGAGACGCAGGAGTCAGTGTCGCCACTGTAACTCACACGTCTCGCGGAGCTTCCGCACCTTCGGCGGCGACGACAACCCCGCGCATCGTTGTACGGAGTACGACACGCCCATGAGTGATGATAGTCGGGTGCAGCTATCGGACCTTCACCCCATCACTACCGGAAATGTTGGTCCCATCATCGAGTTGGCCGACGATGATTCCCAGTTCGTCTCCATCTCCAAATCCAGTATCTTGAACCGGGAAGTGGAGCACTAAGTCAACGATTCCATCGCCATCTACATCCTCGAGATGTCCTCCATGAGCGGCGCTGGCACCAGCCCCACCGCCAACAGCCGACTCAGAGCCAAATCTGAGTGAGCCCACATCGACGCTACTGGGATCGAAGTCGGCCGTGCCAAGGATGGCAACTGGGATTACACCTGCACTCCTCGGGTTAACTGGATTCAGATCGCTTCCAGGCTTGATGTCGATGGAAACTTCTTGGATCGATTTGAAGAACCGAATATTATCCCAATACGCGTCATTGTCACCGTCGACCCAGAAGGCGACGGTGTGAACTCCGCTTACACCAGATAAGTCGATGAGGCAATCCCGCCACCACTGTCCCTCGCCTCCGTACGGGTCTTCACCCCGACGGTTCTTCAACTCGGTCGATGGGAAGTCCCACAGAGCAATCTGATTTGGAGAACCATATCCAGCATCATCGAGCGAGACTTTGATGTTCCCGTAGTTTGGGTTATTATTCTCTGCATATAGGTCTAAAAGGATATTTTCAAAGTCGGTCAAATCGAGAGTAATCCCGATTGCGCTAGCGTATCTTAGGGGTGCATTCGCTGTGCGGAACGATTGTGAACCGCTTGATGCCTGTGCAGTCGTGACTACATGGGTTCCGTTATTTTTGAACAATACCCATGGGGCGTTTGGTGAAGTATCTCCTGGGCTCTCAGTTTCGAAGGATTGGGTGATTGTCGGGCTCTGTGCTACGGCGGGAGAACTGGTCGCTAATATACCGGTCCCGAGCACCGGCACGGTACCAGCGATCTTGAGCACTGTACGTCTCGAAATTCGCAGCAGGTCTCGTTCTGACATACGATACGAGATACGAACTGCAGTCGAATCACGTCACCCACCGGGAGAATCACCGGGGTACGGTCGCCAATATTAATCCTTCCGGAATATGTAATTTGAGTCTAACATTGTAAAGAGACATTCGGAATTTTGAGTAGGCGATAGTGCTTCGCTATCGCGGTTTTTCAACCAGATAGATTTGGAGATAATCTGGTGACACGGAGAACCTATCAAATTTTATAACTTTTCAGAGTGTACCTGTCTTGTAGGGTGGATGCAGCTATGAAAAATACAGAAACGGATATTATCGATATTCTGAATCGCCGTTCTGTTCTATTAGAGTCAATCTCAAAATATCCAGCAAGAAAGCGTACACTGGTTGATGAGTTGGATACCTCGCGGTCAACGATTGACCGAGGGATTCGCGACCTCGAGACTCTTGGGTTGGTCAAGTACGAATCTGGTCTCTACAGTCTCACATCAGTTGGTCAGTTCATTGAAACCATATTCTTCGATTTCCAGGAATCAGTCACAGTCGCGACGAACCTCGCACCCTTCCTAGAGTGGATGGATCCCGAGTGGTTTGATGTCAACCTCTCTTCGCTTCGGGATGCACAAGTATTCGTTGCCGACTCTAACGACTCTTTTGGGCCTTGGGATTGGCACGCTGGGACTGTACGAACCACACAGCTGTACCGTGCATTGCTCCCATCTGTTGGCCGGGAACCGATGGAAATCAAGTACCGGACTATTGTCGAAAACGAGTCAGAACTCGACGTGATTGTGTCTCATGAAACTGCAGAGAAACTCCAATCTGAGCCACTCGTAGACGTCTTCGAGGACATGTTGGAAACCGGTCGTGTAACGGTCTACGTCTGTGACGAGCCAATCCCCTACTATATCGGTATTTTCGATAACGTGGTACAGGTTGGATGCTGTGGCAACCACGGAATACCGCATACGCTACTGGAAACTAGCGCCCCCGAATGTGTGACATGGGCAGAAAACAAATTCAATTCGTATCAGACCCGGTCGGAGTTGCTTTCCTACTAACCATCACCTGCTCAATTCCTTAGACGGGACGGATAACCTCGCGTGGCACACCGGGATGTGTATCGGCGCGAAGCACGCGACCAACGTCGACGACATCGATTGGAGTGCGAAATCTGCATCTCGCTGGAACCGGGCAGGATCTCTACGACTTCCACAAGGGCAACTACTTCGACGTGACCAGTCCCTCAATCGTGAGCGACCGAGTGAATCCACGTGAGACGAGATGCAGGAGTGTGCCACGTCGAACTGCGTGTAGAATTGCCCCTACTCTCGATAAACAATGTCAACTGTATGCCCGACTACAGTGGTAGTTTTAAAGATTATTAACGTATCGTCTCACAACTTGGCCATATATACTCGAACTTAGACCCCACCTGTCGCAAATGAGGGCAACGCATATGTGGCACCGGAATGTGGTACCAAATAACATGGTTTTCAAATTGACGTGTCTCTACGGATGTGAGTTCACGACCACTGCAGACTCTCGCGAACACGTCGGGGTTCTCGTGATGGAACATATGGACGACGAACACGATACGCCCGTCGACCCACTGGAGGCGGGCGAACTCGCAGTGAAGACCGCCGACAGACCACCGAGAAGTCGGTCCACCTGAAACGTATCAATCAGGTCGTCGGTGGTGTGAGTCTCGTTTCAAATCACATCCAGTTCCGTACCAATTCGTCTCTGTCACTCGATTCGAGCCTCGGTTGTCGAACGATAGCAAATAAATTTACTCGATTCTGTATTCCAGTAGTATTAAAGTCGTACACGACATATGAACAGGTGATGCCAACCATCGACGTCTCCGAACACCTGTACCGCCAGCTCCAGTCCGCCGCCGAAGGTGAGGATCTCGACGCGGCGATGTGGAAGATGGTCGGTCGCTACCAGCGCGGTAACACGCCCGGCGACTAAACAGGCTGGAGACCAACTACCCCGGCCGCGCTTGCGGTCACATCAACCCCTCTCGTCGCGGTATGCCCTTTTCGCGACGGGCCATCAGTACTCCAGAGCGGGTGCGCTGTGTCGCGCTGCGCAGCTGTGTCCGTCGACAGCGTCCCCCGCAGATACCCACTTATCCATAGAACGCCTCCACACGAACGTGGAAAAAGAACACAAAGATTTCACTTCCATCAGTGGCCTGCCCGACGAACTCGGCATCGACGCTGACCTCTCGAAGGTCGGACAGACGCTCACGATTCGGAAAGACACCCGACGGTACGGAAAGCCGATGACCATCGTCTCCGGGTTCGAGATGGACCGAGCCGACATGAAAGAACTCGCGTCGGAACTCAAGCGCAGACTCGCCTGTGGCGGAACTATTCTCGACGACGAGATCGAACTCCAGGGGAACCACGTCGAGCGCGCGCGGGACATCCTCGAAGAACTGGGGTACCGAGTCGCCTGAGCGCCGTTCGTCATCCCGGGTCGCGCGTCACCCGACGAACGAGGTGACGCCGAGGCTTTCGGCGACTAACCACACGATGAACAACCCGTACGTTCCGAGGAGGACGTACGACTCGCCGCGGGTCAGTGCCATCTCGGTCCGGAGGACGGCGAAGAAGACGATGGATGCACCGGTCAGAAAGCTCATCATCGGGACGACTTCTTCGAACGCGATGACTGTCCCACCCGCGACGAGAATACCGATTGGGAGCGCGACGAGCAGGGCGAAGACGTTGCTCCCGAAGACGTTTGCCAGACTCATCGGTGCGTTACCCTGACGGGCGGCCGTGACGCTGACGAAGGTATCTGGAAGGCTGGTCCCCGCCGCGACAACCGTCAATCCCCAGAGGAACGGCGACGTTCCGAAGGCGTCACCGAACCCGACCGCCGCCCGGACGAGCAGCTCCGCCCCGACGAGGATGATTCCGAGGGAGACGATGAGCGCAATCCACTGACGCCGTGGGTCGATGCCTTCGACGGTCGTGGTCTGCGTCGCACGGTGCTCCAGCGTATCGTGGTACTGCATGAAGAGATAGAGGCCGTACAGCGAAAGAGGGATGAGCGCCAGCGGACGGGTGACGAACCCTTCGAGGCTCTCAGCCGTTCCAGACGGTTGGTAGATGACGGCGAGTGAGAACGTGAGTACGAGCACCGCCAGCGCGAGGAGATAGAACTGTGCTTCCTTGTACACGAGGTCACGGTTCGACGCGAGTCGCTGTCCTTCACCCACGAGCGCGGACACCGCAGGAATAACCAAGATGTTGTACACCGCTGACCCGACGACGGCACCGATACCGATGTCGAACGCGCCGTATCGAAGCGTGGCGATGATGATGCTCGATAGCTCTGGAAAACTCGACCCGATGGCGGCGATGATGGCTCCCTGTACGATGGCGGGGAGTCCGTAGTACGCGCCGAGTCGGTCGGACGCCTGCACGAGGTAGTCGCCACCCCTCCACGCGAGGACTGCGCCCACGATGGTGAACACCACGAGAACTGGAACAGATGCCACACCGGACGTTCGGTTGGTGGTGACAAAAGCGCGCGGGACAGTGGTCGCGACACGCTGCCGGAGTGGCGTCCCTCAGAACCCTTCTCCCTCAGAACCCTTCTCGGAGATAGACGTCACGCTCGGTGAACACCGAACCAAGGGCGTCGACAGCAGACGACTCGTGAACGGTGAGGTACTCACTCTGTGCAAGTTCGTCGACCGACCGAGCGCCGACGAGCAGTTGCGAGAGCGCCCCGATTTCGACGGTTGCATCGGGGTCTGCTGTCGTCGGTTCGACCGACGCCTCGCCGTCGGTGACGACGACCCGGAACGTCTCGTCGTTCCACGCACAGCGGTCGTCGGACACGTCGAAGACGAACGCAGACTCGGCAGCTGTCGGGTACGACACCGCTTCGAGCGCTGCGGCCACGTCGACGATACGGACCATCGGCCCGGGCTTGATTTCGACCGTCGCTGCGCGCGGGTCGGTCAGGTCGTCGATGAGACGGGTTCGCTCGTGCTCTCGTTCGAAGACCACCGAATCCACCTGTGAGTCGTGGTCGCGAACGAATCGCAGGAGGTGTCGCTGTGCCTCGGTATCCACGCCCGCGAGCTGGTCGACGTGCATCGTCCGCGACTCCCAGTCGCCTTTGACGCGGTAGACGACGTACCCTCTCAGGTCGCCGTCCAGTTCCCACCCGTAGACGTATGGGTCTGTCTCCCAGCCACGGAAGACACGATATCGCCACCATCCTTCGGTTCGGTCGAGTGCGAGGTCTTCGGTGGCCGAGTCGGCGTAGACGGCGTCGAGGCGGTCCCAGTCGTCGGCTCTGAGACGGACGAACTCGCCGCGCGCGGCTGGACACACCGCGGTGAGTTCTTCAGGCGAGACCGTCGTCTTCGCGTAGTTGTTGGTTGTCGCCCACCCAAAGCGCCGATAGAACTCGTATTTGAACGGCCAGAGCGCCGAGAGGTACCGACCGGTCTCCCGGAATTCGACGAGGAGATCGTCGAGCATCGTCGCGATGTGGCCTTGCCGGCGCGCCTCGGGCGGCGAGGCGACCGCGGTGATTCCGGGCAGTGGATGCCACTCGCCGCGGACGCGTGCTTTGTAGTCGTAGAAACCACAGACCGTCACGAGGGCCGACGAATCGAGGTCCTCGAGTGGTGTCTCTGGCGGGACGTCGTAGAGGCCGCGGCGGACGTAGATGTCCGGGTGGGGGTGGTCGTCGTCGTCCCAGTCGGGACCACCCTCCGGACGGAAGGCGTAGTTGAGGAACTCGCGGTAGGTGTCGCGGTGTTCCTCGGGAAGTGGGTGGAGGTGCATAGAATCGGTCCGTCGTCGGCCGGTATATGTTTTGGGAGGCCGACCGTGTGACGGGGAGACCTTCGGCATGACGCTTCGGCCTGACGGTGTCTTCGCGTGCCTGCGAGAACCGTGCGATTCACGTCGTCGCGGCCCTGAGGCGTCACCATGAGCGAGACTCGGAGTTCGTTTTTGAAGCGGGGGAATCTGCTCCTCGTAGCCGTCGTGACGCTTGGAATCGTCATTCCGGGTGTCGCGCGACGGTTCCTCGGTGAGGCCGGGTACAACGACCTCGGCATGATTGTATTCATCCTCGGCTACGCGGGGATGATATTCATCGTCTGGTACGGGTGGATTCGACCGCTCGACATCTCCGGGCCGGAACCGTAGCGCTACCGAGTCACTCTCTCGACGGTTTACCTCTATATCGTGGGCTAGTGGCCCGCGAGACGAGGGAGAATAACGGAACTTTGATAGTCGATTCGCACCGACCGAGAAAACAAGAATGCTTCCCCTTCAGCTCATAGACAGCTTCCTGCTCAACTACAACATCGGGCAGGCGCTGTTGCTCGTGTTCATCCTGACGACGGTTGGAGCTCTGCCGCTGAAGTCGCGACGTATCCTCGGCATCAACACCATCGTGTTCGGCCTCATCTTCCTGTTGACGCCGCAGGCACTGGCAAAGTCGCACTACCTGTTCCTCGGCATCGCACTGCTCATCGTCGGCCCCATCCTCTACACGACGGGCAACCGCTAACCACCGAACCGACCGCTGACAACGCTTTCTCTGCGCACCTGACTCCGAAGAACGCGACGTTTAAACAGTGAGAACCGTAACGCACGGGTATGTCTGAACCGCGCGTTCCCGGCGGTCGTGGGGCAGTGCTCGACCTGCCCTGTGGCGAAGAAAAGCGCGTCCGGGGACTCGACTTGGGCAAACGTGAGTTTGACTGTCCCTGCGGCGGCACGCACGCTGTCGTCATGGACGTTCACCCACCGGACCGATTCCTCCCTGAGTTCCTCGTCGAAATTCTCCAGAGTACCATCGAGACGACGAGTGAGGACATGCCCGAGTTCGGGACGGCACATCTCATGGGAATCGTCCTCGAAGAGTTCCCCGAAGCAGTCGTCTCCGAAGACGTCTCCGACGACGGTGAGATGGGCGCGGGCATCGTCTGGGTCACGGATTTCGATTCTCGAAGACTCCACGAGATTATCGTCGAACTCATCGTCGAACTCATGGAACACGCCGTCAGTCACGCCAACGACGACGGTGTCATCTCCGAGTTCGAGTCGAAGATGCTCCAGTTCGACGTGAGCGAGTTCGTCGACGAGTACCGCGCCCAGCGCGACCTCGACCCCGAACCGTACATGTGAGCGCTGGGGCCGTCGGCCCCTCTCGTTACTCCACGTGTATCTCTTCAGCAGTAGGGTCGAGCGTCGCCTTCGCCCCGAGTGGGAGTGGAACGCTCGGGTCTGCGTGGCCGAACTCCACGTCGAAGACGGCAGTCGCCTCCGGGTTGTACTCACTGAGAACGGACAGCACCGCTTCGCGGAGTTGCTCGCCGTAGTCCGCTGGCGGTTCCCACTCTAACTCTGGCGAGTACGTCTGTGGCCGACCCATCACGAGTCCGTCGAATCGCTGGAGGAGTCCCCGCTCACCCATCGAACGAAGGGTATACCCTACTTCACGAGGCAGTGGCACGTCTTCCGACGTTTCGAGCGCGAGTATCGCACCGTCGAGTTCGTCAGGAGTCGGGAGGTAGCGGTCTGTCTGGAGGTGCCACTTGACGATGCTGAAGCATCCGCCCCAAAGCGTCCCGGAGACGCGCTCGTCACCGTGCCACGTCCGGCCGGGGTTCTCGTACCATTCGCGAGGTTCCCCGGTGTCGAAGTCGAACCATCTGTCGGTCCACTCCGGGGCCGGTTCGACCACGCCGAGTGCGTCGTCGAAGAACGCACGTCTGAGATACCGCTCGGTGTAGGGGTGTATCTCGGGGTCCAAGATGAGCGTCGGGTGCAGTGTCGCACCGTAACTCACGATGCCGTGGTTCCAGAGAAACAGGCGGAGGTTGTCGTTGTCGCTGAAGCCGTAGAATCGCGTCGGGTTGGCGGTCAATCGTTCTGGGTCGAGATGCTTCAAGACGCGAATCTGGTCGTCACCACCGGTCACCGCGATGACGCCGTCGATCGACGGGTCTTCGAACGCATCCACGATATCTTCCGCGCGCGCTCGCGAGTTGTCACGGAGCCACTCCCAGTCTCGGCGGGCCGTCTCGAATATCACTGGCTCCAGACCGAACGTCTCTCGGAGTCGCTGGCACGCTCTGTTTCGCCTCGACTCGTCGATGGGGCGCGACGGTGCGACGACGGCAATCCGACTGCCCGGCTCGAGCGGTGGCGGCGTCGTGAACTGTGGGGGCACGTTCTTCCATCGTGTTACTTCGCCTGAATAGCCTTCGCCGGGCCGTACACCGGTGTTTGGCAAACTTTACGATATTCGCAATCACGTTTCGGACCTCGTAATTTTTCGCCGGACTTATTACGATGTGCGGATTCGATTGCGACGATGACTGACGAGGACACATCAGCCGGAACTCAGAACGGAACAGAGGACCGGACGATTCTGCTCATCGGAAGTGGCCCGATTCAAATCGGACAAGCAGCGGAATTCGACTACTCCGGCGCGCAGGCCTGCCGCGCGCTGCGAGAGGAAGGCGCACGAGTTGTCCTCGTCAACTCCAACCCCGCGACCATCATGACCGACCCCGAGATGGCCGACAAGGTCTACATCGAGCCCATCACGACGGAGGCCATTTCGGAGATCATCCGGAAGGAACGCCCCGACGGCGTCATCGCCGGACTTGGTGGCCAGACGGGACTGAACGTCACGGCCGAGTTGGCAGAAGAAGGCGTCCTCGACGAGTTCGACGTCGAAATCATGGGGACGCCCCTGGACACCATCTACGCGACCGAAGACCGCGACCTCTTCCGTCAGCGGATGGAGAAGATTGGACAACCCGTCCCGCGCTCGACGACCATCTCACTCGAAGACGGTGAGAAGGTCCAGAACATCACCGAAGCAGACCTCCAAGAACGCGTCGAAGCGTCCGTCGACGACGTCGGCGGCCTCCCCGTCATCGCCCGCACTACCTACACGCTCGGTGGCTCAGGGTCCGGCGTCGTCCACGAGATGGACGAACTCGTCAGCCGTGTCCGCAAGGGACTTCGCCTCTCGCGTAACAGCGAAGTGCTCATCACGGAGTCCATCTCCGGTTGGGTCGAACTCGAATACGAAGTGATGCGCGACGCCGACGACTCGTGTATCATCATCTGTAACATGGAGAACATCGACCCGATGGGGATTCACACCGGCGAGTCCACCGTCGTCACCCCATCGCAGGTCATTCCCGACGAAGGTCACCAAGAGATGCGCGACGCCGCACTCGAAGTTATCCGCGAACTCGGCATCCAGGGTGGCTGTAACATCCAGTTCGCGTGGCACGACGACGGCACACCCGGCGGCGAGTACCGCGTCGTCGAAGTGAACCCGCGTGTCTCTCGCTCCTCCGCGCTCGCGTCGAAGGCGACCGGCTACCCAATCGCCCGCGTGACGGCGAAAGTCGCCCTCGGCAAGCGCCTCCACGAGATTACGAACGAGATTACCGGCGAGACGACCGCCGCCTTCGAACCCGCAATCGACTACGTCGTCACGAAGGTCCCGCGCTGGCCCAAGGACAAGTTCACCGACGTAGACTTCACGCTCTCGACGGCGATGAAGTCCACCGGTGAGGCGATGGCTATCGGCCGGACGTTCGAAGAGTCACTGATGAAGGCGCTTCGCTCCTCGGAGTACGACCCCGCCGCCGACTGGGACGAGGTGTCCGACGACGAACTCGAAGCAGAGTTCCTCGTGAAGCCGACACCCGACCGTCCGTACGCCATCTTCGAGGCGTTCGAACGTGGCTACACGGTCGACGACGTGGTCGAACTCACGGGAATCGAAGAGTGGTACGTCGAGCGCTTCGGCCGCATCGTCGAATCGGTCGAAGCCGCCTCGGAGGGTGACTTCGCCGCCGCCGCATCCGCCGGGCACACGAACGCCAGCATCGCAACGGCGACTGGCACCACCGTCGACGAAGTCGAGCAGAACGTCCCCGGCCGCACGTACAAGCAGGTCGACACCTGTGCCGGCGAGTTCGCCGCACAGACGCCATACTACTACTCCGCCCGCAAACCCGAGTTCTTCCGCGGACCGTTCAAAGGCGACTCCGCGGGCAACGAACTCCGCGTCGACCGCGACATGGAGAGCGTCGTCGTGGTCGGTGGCGGCCCCATCCGTATCGGACAGGGTGTCGAGTTCGACTACTGTTCGGTCCACGCCGTCCAGGCCCTCCGCGACCTCGGAATCGACGCGCACGTCGTCAACAACAACCCCGAGACGGTCTCGACGGACTACGACACCTCCGACGGCCTCTTCTTCGAACCAATCACGGCCGAAGAAGTCGCCGACGTCATCGAGGCAATCGACGCCGACGGGGTGATGCTCCAGTTCGGTGGCCAGACCTCGGTCAACATCGGTCACCCGCTGGAGACCGAACTCAAGCGTCGCGGTGTCGACTGTGAGATTCTCGGAACCACCATCGACGCGATGGACCTCGCCGAAGACCGCGACCGGTTCAACCGCCTGATGGACGACCTCGGCATCCTCCAGCCACAAGGTGGCTCTGCCACGAGCGAGGCCGAAGCGCTCGACCTCGCCAACGAACTCGGCTACCCCGTCCTCGTCCGCCCGTCGTACGTCCTCGGCGGCCGCGCGATGGAAGTCGTCCACTCCGACGACGAACTCAAAGAGTACATCGAGGAAGCAGTCCGCGTCTCGCCCGACAAGCCAATCCTCATCGACGAGTTCCTCGCCGACGGTGTCGAACTCGACGTCGACGCCGTCTCCGACGGCGAACGCGTCCTCATCGGTGGCGTGATGGAACACGTCGAGGCCGCCGGTGTCCACTCCGGTGACTCCGCGTGTATGATTCCGCCGCGCTCGCTCGACGACGAGACGATGGCGCGTGTCCGCGAGGTCACAGAAGATATCGCAAAAGCGCTCGACACGGTCGGCCTGATGAACGTCCAACTCGCCGTCAAGGAGAACGACGACGGGTCGAACGACGTGTACGTCCTCGAAGCCAACCCGCGTTCGTCGCGGACGGTCCCGTTCGTCTCGAAGGCGACGGGCGTCCCGATCGCGAAACTCGCAGCGAAGGTCATGGCCGGCAACACGCTGGACGAACTCGAAGCGACCGAGCAGATTCCCGACCAGGTCTCGGTCAAGGAAGTCGTCCTCCCGTTCGACCGCCTGCCGGGTTCGGACCCGCGCCTCGGCCCGGAGATGAAGTCCACGGGTGAGGTCATGGGAACCGCGACCACGTTCGCCAAGGCCTACGAGAAAGCCCAGATTGCAGCGAACGATGCCATCCCGCTCGATGGGACGGTCTACGTCGACCTCGCCGATTCGGAGTTCCCTGACGCCGACAGCGAAGCGGGACAGGCACTCCTCGACGGGTTCGCCGACTACTACGACGTACTCACGCCCGGCGACGTAGACGACCTCCTGCCGCTCCTCCGCGAGGGTGACATCGACTTCGTCGTCTCCCGTGACCGCGAGACGCTCATCGACTGTGTCGAAGAGGAAGTCGGCTACTTCTCGACGTACGCCTCCTCGAAGGCAGCCCTCGAAGCACGCGGCGCGGCGGACGAGGACATCGACGTCCACCCCGTCTCCGAGCGCCCGCGCACCATCGCCAACTGGGGTCAGTAGACGACCGCTGGTCGGCGAACTGCGCGGTCCTTTCTGTGACGTGTCGTTCGTTCATCAGTCCGTGCGCTGCCCCCGACTTTTGACGCCTTCACGAAGGTTATTGAGTCTCGACCCCATGCGCGAGTATGACACGGAAGCGCGGCCGCGTCCTCGTCGCCGGTGCGACGGGTCGGACCGGCCGGTTCGTCCTCGACACGCTGGCGGAGACTCCGTTCGTGGTCAGGGCGCTCACCCGCGACTCCGACGCGGAAGCCACACTTCGGACACAGGGGGCAGACGAAGTCGTCGTCGGTGACCTCCTGAACCGCGACGATGCGAGGGAAGCGGTAATCGACGTCGACGCCGTCGTCTCGACTGTCGGCGTCGCCGCCGGTCTCGAAACGATTCGCGGAGAGCTCGTCGACGGTGAAGGCGTCGAAAACCTCGTCGATGCCGCGACTGCCGCAGGCGTCAAACGCTTCGTTCTCACCTCGTCTATCGGCGTCGGTGATTCGAAAGGCGGTCTCCCGCTCTCACTCCGCGCGATTCTCACCGCTGCGGGCGTCCTCTCGGCCAAGGAACGTGGCGAGAGACGACTCAGAGACGCCCCACTCGACCACACGATTGTTCGACCGGGGGCGCTGACCGACGCGCCGGCGACCGACGAAGTCCTCGTCGGCGAGGGTGGAGACTCTGTCCGAGGAAGTATCCCCCGCGCGGACGTGGCGAACGTGCTCACCCGCTCGCTGTTCACCCCTGCAGCGGAGAACCGAACGTTCGAAATCGTCTCGCGACCGGGACTTCGTGGACGACCGAACTACCTCGTCGACATCCAGTGGGGATCCGTTCCACGAGGCGAACCCGCCGACTAGTCGAGTTTTCCAAGCGCTTCGAAGAAGTCAGAGGTTGGGCCAGCGAGTCGAACTGGCGAGTCGGACTGCTCGATGCGAACCTCGATTGGTGTCGAGACAGTCCGGCGGGTCCGTCCGTCACCCACGACGACGGCTGACTCGGCGTCTGTGACCGTCACAGTGACCGTGGCATCGAGTGGGACGACGAGCGACGGCATCCCCTCACGTGCAGCCATCTCGGTGACGACGAGTCCTTCGACGCCGGGATGGACGAGCGGCCCACCTTCGCTGAGGTTGTAGGCTGTACTACCCGCAGGCGTCGTGACGAGAACGCCGTCTGCGTGACCGCCGGAGTAGAGCGAGCCGTCGACACGGATCTCCACCCCTGCACCCCCACCGTGGCCTCGTCGAGGGCCGTGGACGACGACTTCGTTCATCGAGGGGTCCATCTCCCAGTCGTCCCCGCGGGCGACGATACGCGGAACTTCGCGGACCGACGGCGTCCCGTCTCGGAACGCTGCGACTTCGCTCAACACTTCGTCGATTGCGTCGTCGGGAGAGACGGCGTTCAAGAACCCGACCTCGCCGAGGTTCACGCCGAGGATGGGGACGCCGTCTGCACCTCGTGCAGCGTAGAGAAACGTCCCGTCTCCCCCGATGCTCACCACGAGGTCACACTCGTCGAGCCGCTCGACTGGGAACCCACCGACGTCTAGTTCCTCGGCCGTCGCCGCATCGACAACCGCTTCGACATCGACGGCCGCCAGCGCCTCGCGCATGTCTGCGGCGAGGTACGCGGCCCGACTATTGCCCTTCTGCGCGACGATGCCGACCTTCATAACCCGCGGTTTGACGCCACCGGGCAAAAGCCCACCGTCACGTCACCACGAAAGACTGACACGGGAAACGTTCATGACATCCCCTGCCCACGTTGAACTGATGGCAGGCACGGACGGTGGCCTCTCTGTTCGGCCGAGGTGGTCTCCGTGAGCGACGACGACGACTGGTTCGAGCGGGCGCTCCGCGAGCGCCGCGACGACACGGACGAAGCCGCCGCCGACCCAGAAACTGTGGAACTGGACGACGAGAACCACGACCACGCCGATAGAGACGGTCGCAGTGACGACGAGAGCGCGTCGGGTTCGCCGGCGAACGACTCGGATGGAGCGGCAGCGCCAGCCGACTCGATGGAGAACGCGGGCGACGACCCGTTCTCGACGAACTTCGCGGAGGCGTTCAAAAACGCGCCGATGCCAGACATCGGCGATTCCGACGACGAATTCGGTGGGTCCGCCGGCAGTGGGATGGGCGACGACTTTCACTTCGACAGCAACGCGACCCGGGAGTCACTCCAGTTCGACGACGACGACTTCGAGTCGGACATCGACCGCATCGACATCGGCATCGAAGGACTCGACGAGATGATTCTCGGCGGCGTCCCGGAGCGGTCGCTCATGGTGACGATTGGGAGTGCCGGGACCGGCAAGACGACGTTCGGTCTGCAGTTCCTCTACGAAGCGCTCAAAAACGGAGACAACGCCGTCTACATCACGCTCGAAGAGAGCCGCAGTCGTATCCTCGACACCGCCGACGAGAAGGGCTGGCAGTTCTCGGAGTACGAAGCCGATGGAAACCTGGCAATCGTCGATTTGGACCCCGTCGAGATGGCCAACAGTCTCTCCAGCATTCGCAACGACTTACCTCGCCTCGTCGACGAGTTCGACGCCGACCGTCTCGTCCTCGACTCGGTCTCACTGCTCGAGATGATGTACGACCACCCCTCGAAGCGCCGGAGTGAAGTGTTCGACTTCACGCGCTCGCTGAAAGATGCCGGTGTGACGACTATGCTCACCTCCGAGGCAGACCAGACGAATCCGTACGTCTCTCGACACGGCATCGTCGAGTACCTCTCCGACGCGGTGTTCGTCCTCCAGTACGTCCGTCCCGACGACTTCCGAGAGACGCGACTCGCAATCGAGATACAGAAGATTCGCGATGCCAACCACTCTCGAGAGACGAAACCGTACGAACTCACGAGCGAGGGAATCAGCGTCTACCGGCAGGCGAATATCTTCTAACTCCACCTTTTTCTTCGTCGGGGTCGCTACGCGACCCGCTCTTCACGGGCGACCCGCGAGTCGCCCGTGAGGAAGCGAGACGGTGGTTCCGTCTCGCCCTCCTCGAAAAAGCTGTCTTCGTGAGCGTCAGCGAACGAAGGCTCGTGAGACGCGAGGCGTCTCACGGTGGACCACTGCTAGAAGTCACCGACTTCTGGCCGTTCAGCCAGAACGCGGCGCGTTCTGGCGACAAAAAAGGCCGAACCTCGCTTCGCTCGGTTCGGTGCAGTACACTTGTTGGAGGTCAGGGAACTCGCCAGATCCTGTTGAAATCATCTGTCACTGACACTTCGTCGAGACCGTGCTGGATAGAGGGCGCGAGTCGGTCACGCGGTTGAATGAGTAGGTCGGCGATGCCACCGCTACTCAAGAGCCGTTTTTTCCGTTTGGTTGCTCCAGTACGTCTGGTAGTCCCACTGGTCAGTCCTGTTCTCACTGTAAGTTGGCATATAGCAGCAGTTGTGTATCATATGGGAGTGATTTAATCGATAGACTAACTGGCCGAGTCCTCGCACTGCGACGAATACGTGTCTGTTACTCCAGACTGACCTGATTTTAGAATGTCACAAGTTCGAGACAGATTTAACTGGTAAAGATATAACTCAGGTCCTGACATTCTGGTCATCGTAACTTTTCGCCACTCATGTGCGCTCTCGACGTAGGGTCGAGGTTCTGTGTGCGGTTTGGGGGGTTATACACTACACTACATATGTCGAACCAAAACAATTCTCCAGTAGACGGAACCGACAAGACAGGCGTCGAACACACTGGCCCTGAACTTTCGCGGCGCTCCGCGCTTCGTAGCCTCGCGGGTGCGGGCCTACTCGGTCTGGTCGGCCTCCCGGCGATGGCCGGGTCAGTGAGTGCATCTTCGTCCTCGTTCCTACACAGCGGTTCGTGCTCGAGAATCACCGGCGTCGGAGTGGGCCGCAACGGAACGTTCACGCCCGTCGACGCGCCCGCGATGGTTTCTCCATATCACGAGAGTGGTAACCCCCCGTGGGGCAGTGTCTTCAGCGCTGACGCCCAGCACGTGTGGTACTGCCCATCCGGGACGTGTGATCTTTATCAACCCGCAGACGAACGAATCCGCCTTGAGCAGACGTTCGACCTCGATATGGTGCCGAGTACAGCGACGCTCTCCGTCGCCGCGGACAACACAGCTGAGATCTATCTGAACGGCACTTTCGTACGCACTGTCGGATACTACCCACCGATGGTCGGGCAGGACGTCGTTCCCTTCCTACAGACCGGCGAGAACACTCTCGAGATACGCGCGTGGAACGACCCAATGTACGGTGACACACCTGCGGCAATCATCTTCGAGATGAAGGCACCTCTCCCACCGCAGAGCTGTGAATCAACCACTATCGACGTCAACATCGACATCAAGCCCGACAGTGACGACAATTCCATCAACCCGAACTCGAAGGGAGTCACCCCCGTCGTGGTCTACTCGACCGACGATTTCGACGCGACGACGCTTGACGTCTCTTCACTCGCCTTTGGCCCTGGCGGTGCGAGCGCGGCCCACGGCGGCCACGTCGATGACGTCGATGGAGACGGCCTGATGGACCTCGTGCTACACTTCCCGACTCAAGACGCTGGCTTCGCCGACGGCGACACCGAGGCCAACTTGGTCGGGCAGACCAACGATGGCACGGACGTTGTCGGGACCGACGCGATCAAAACTGTCGGCGGCAAAGGTAAGAACAGAGGCCGCGCTCGCTGAGGATTCGTACCGTCGACGTTCTGAAAAGCGACATTTTTTCTCTGCGCGAAGTTGTTCCGGTCTGTCCCAATGTGCAGAACCCGTTGATCGTTGTATCTCAAAATTCCGAAAAAGTGCAGTGATGGGCGCCTCGTCCGGTAACCGTCACTCCGTAACGCTCGGAACTCAATAGTGAATACACCCTCTGAGTGTTGCACATCACTTCTGACAGCAACTGGGTCGCTTTCAGCGGCGTGCTGAATAGAGCACGCGAATTAGTCAATGAATTGCCTTTTTGTACGGTGCGTCTAAGTATCGGACATGTCTCACCCCCACCCGATTGAAGTCTTCATTCCGGTGGTGTTCTTCGGTGGTGTCGGCTATCTGGTAGCAGGCCCCCTTGCAGCAGGTGTGGGAGTGGTCGTGGGTGCTGCATTGGGAACTTCAATTGGAAAATCAGAGTCGTAGCCTGTACTGAATACACTCTCAATTCAGCACGCGATTTCTCTCAGTTGGTGCGCATCTCAACGGGCCAGTCGATGTTATCGACGCCATCAACGCATTCAGACCGCTTCACTCACCTCGTCAGCCACTCGGGAGTGCCGCCCTCTCGGAACCGCGAGGACGAACCTAATGGCCAGCGTCGCGGCGATGGCTGCCGGCAGGACCGTGAACACGACGACGACGAGCGAAACCGTCACCTCGCCTGCGGTAAACAGCAGGAACGTCGCGAGCGTCAGCGTCGGTGCGAGAACCGCACCAAACACGAGGCTGATTCCAGCGAGCGTGTACCCCCACAGTCTCCCTTGCCAGACCCAGATTCCACTGACAGCGAGTGCCGGAACGACGACACTGAGGTCGAGGAAGTGCGAAATCATGGCCTGTGGACCGACTTCCGCGACGAGGAGTGGGGCCGACCCCGTGAGCGTGGCGGGAACGACTTCGGAGAGCCACAAGAACGCCAGCCCCAGTGCAATCACGAGCAAGAACACGCCGTAGACGCGCTCTGTGATGTGTCCCGCTAGCGTGTCGTGAATCTCTCTCGCGTCGGTGGTCACGACCCCGCCCACGAACGTGAACAGCGAGAGCGAAAAGAGTGCGACGTACCCGAGGAAGAACTGATTGAACGCAACCTGCAGGCCAATCGACGCCCACATGTACGTCATGTACGCGAGCGACCCGAGCCAGACGATTCGCCCCCGGAGTGACCCACGCATCGTAAACCAGAGACCGAGTGCTAACATGGGAACACCGACTGCGAGCATCATCAGATCCTGTGCGAA
Source organism: Haloferax marinisediminis (assembly GCF_009674585.1). Classification (NCBI taxonomy): domain Archaea; kingdom Methanobacteriati; phylum Methanobacteriota; class Halobacteria; order Halobacteriales; family Haloferacaceae; genus Haloferax; species Haloferax marinisediminis. The sequence goes on from NZ_WKJP01000001.1 coordinate 1,248,605, forward strand.
GTACGTCGGGAGCAGGGCAGGGACGTCGTTGTAGTGCCCCGGCCGAAAGAGGCCTAAGAGGGCCGAAATGACAGACAGCACGACGAGTACGCTTGTCGTGACGACCTGCCAGCCTCGAATGAGCGTCGTCATCGGTGAATCACCACTTAGAGATACGCTCGAACGAAGAATAATCCGGCTCGACGGTCCTCACACCCTGAGAACGGTGGAGTAACTGGTGTGGCGACTCACGTCGAAACCGGCGGGAAAAGAGGGATGAAGTGGAGTGGGGGTCGTGTCAGAGTGGACTGTCTGGCGTCAGTCGTCGGCAGGCGCGGGGACGGCCTCGCGCTCTGGCGAGAACTCCTCGTAGTGGACGACTTCGTCGACAGGGCGGCGGTATTTGGGCTCAGCCTGCAGTTCACCGGCGTCTTCGGCGGGAATACCCATCGTCAGAAGCATCACGGGTTCGTACTGGTCGCCGTCGATGTCGAACGCATCGAGGACGGCGTCGGGGTCGAAGCCACCGATGGCGCAGGTGGCGACACCTTCGTCCCACGCGGCGTGCATGAGGGCCATCGAGACGAGTGACGTCGAGCGAACGGTCCAGACGCGGCGTTCCTGCTCGGGCAGGTCGGCCATCCCGGCGATGTTTCCGAGGATGTCGTCGCGGACCTCCTCGTTCGGGAGGTAGCCCTTTTCGAGCATGTCGTCGGCGATGGTTTCGGCGTGTGCTTCGGGGTCTTTGTTGCCGAGGATGACGACCGACGCGGCGGCACCGGTGACGTGTTCTTGGTCGTACGCTGCTGCCCGGAGTGCCTCTTGAGTCTCGTCTTCACGGAGGACGACGAACTCCCACGGTTGCAGGTTGTAACTCGACGGTGCTTGAATCGCATTCTCGAAGATCGTTTCGAGCGTCTCGTCGTCGAGCGGTTCGTCTGCGTATTCGTGGATGGAACGGCGGGTCGTCGCAACCTCTTTGAATTCCATTGTTACCTCTCTAGGAGGACAATATAATAGAGGGTCGCAATCCGGGCGAAACCGCCGATTTCAGTGTGCTCGCAGCCCTCATTCCACTGGTTTCACCAGGTGGCATTCGTGTAACCACCGACGAATTCGCCCCAAAAACGAGGGACGTCGGGGGAACGGCCGCCCGAGCGTGAGCGATGGTTCACACCTCGATAGCTCGTCGTGCGAATGCGAGCGTGCCGTTCACGTCGAAGAGGGTACATCTATCGCCTATGTGAGCGTATATATAGCATGGCTTCCTCGACAGAGTCCGGTACACTTGCCCCCACGCCGGACGAGTTTCGCGACTTGGGATACCGCGCAGTCGACATCATCGCGGACTATTTCGAGAGTATAGACGACCTCCCAGTGTTCCCCGGCAAAGCACAGACAGAGATCGAAGCGGTGTTCGAAGAACCGTTGCCGGAGACTGGCGAGGACCCTGCATCGATTCTCGAAGAGTGGCCCACCCGAGTCCTTCCGAACGCGACACACGTGGGTTCGCCTCGGTACTTCGGCTACGTCATGGGTTCTGGAACGGCGATGGGGGTCGTCGCAGACGCACTCGCTGCCTCCATCAACATGAACGCCGGTGGGTGGAAACCCGCACCCGCTGCGACTGAAATCGAACGCCAGACGATCTCGTGGATCGCCGAGATGATTGGCTATCCCACAGACTGTGGTGGGCAGTTTACCAGCGGCGGGACGATGGCGAACCTCACTGCGATTCTCACTGGCCTCAGAGCAAAGGCTGGATACGACACGAAACGCAGTGGGCTCCAGTCAGCTGACCAGTCGTTCACACTCTACATGTCGGACCACGAAGGCCATTCGTCGATTTATCGTGTCGCAGAGATTCTCGGCCTCGGTAGCGACGCGGTCCGACTCGTCCCCAGCCACGACGATTTCACGATGGATGTCGACGCACTCGCCGAGCAACTCGACGAGGACGTGTCCAACGGCGACACCCCACTTTGTGTCGTCGCGCAGGTCGGCTCTGTCAACGTCGGCGCAATCGACCCGTTAGACGAAATTGCGACAGTCTGTGCGGAACGTGACATCTGGTTCCACGCGGATGGTGCGTGTGGCGCGCTTGGGGCGATTCTCCCAGAGAAGCGACCGCAGTACGCCGGCTTGGAACGCGCAGATTCGGTCACGTTGGACCCGCACAAGTGGCTCTATATCCCCTACGACTGTGGCTGTGTGCTCGTGCGCGACCACTCGCTACTGGCTGATGCGTTCGAGATGCACGCCTCGTACCTGGAGGGGACGATGCGAACTCCCTACGAGGGGCTGGATTACTACGAAGTCGGCCCACAGATGTCACGCGGGTTCCGGGCACTGAAAGTCTGGATGAGTTTGAAGCACTACGGCGTCGAGGGCTATCGCACACTGCTCTCACAGAACGTCCACTGTACGGAGCATCTCGACGCACGTGTCCGCGATGCAGACGATTTCGTCGCACTCCACGAGCCAAATCTGTATCTGTACTCGTTCCAGTACGCACCGCCTGACCTCCAGGCGCTCGCCGCAGACAGTCCACAGGCACGCGACGCTGTCGACACCTATCTCGACGAACTCAACCAGCGAATCGCCGACGAGATTCAGCTTACCGGCACTGCGTTCGTCATGACCACCTCGATTCACGGGCGCACAGTGCTTCGATTTTCTATCTGTAGCCACCGGACGACGACCGACGACATCGACCGAACCTTCGAAGCGCTTCGTGACATCGGCGAACAGGTAGATAGCAGCCTCCGACAGACACTCGACCGACACGTGTAGTCGGAGGCGTTTCTGGTGTTTCTGTTTCTGTCGGAGAAGTGGCCGTGACCCCGACTGTGTGCCCTACCGGACGATTGTGACAGGGACCGGTGCGCGCCGGACGACTTCTTCGGCGACGCTTCCAAGCACGATTCGAGAGACGCCAGTTCGGCCGTGGCTTCCCATCACGACGTGGTCGTAGTCGGCCTCGTCGTCACTCAGTTCGTCGACGATGGCCTTGGCTGGACTGCCGACGGCGGTGACTTCGTCGATGACGCGCTCCGTGTCGACGAGTCCAACCTCGGCTTTCGCCTCGGCGAACGTCTCGCGCGCCTCGCGCTTTTCGTCTTGATACCACTCTTCGGACCCGCTGAGAGCACGTTCTCGATAGTCTGGGTCTGCAGGGTTGATGACTTTCAACAGCGTGAGATGAGCCTCCGGCCACTCCGACGCGGCAAAACGGAGCGCAGCGACCGACTGGGGCGACCCATCGACGGGGACGAGAACGTGTTCGGCCATGTGACTGTATAGACGGGGACAGGACAAAAACCCGCCCACGAAACGGCCCTCGCGGACGCCGTCAACTCCGGTCCAAGCGCCCACTGTCTGGCTCGACAGTTAGTCGCCGTGCCGTGTCACACAGGTCGAGAGGCCTTTCAGTTCGACCGGTTCGGAGTTGTCCGGCGAGTAGACGACCATCTGGCCTTTCTCCATGTACGGCACCTTGTCTTCGAGGTTGGGCGGGATGTTGACGCTCTTGATGGCGTCTTCGTCGCCGAGGTTGAGCACGACTTTGGTGTTCACCTGTTTGAACACGGAGTCGGCGATATCCTGTGGGTCCTGTGTGATGAGGAACAAGCCGAGACGCTCTTTTCGGCCCTGCTTGGCCGCCTCGGTGAACTTCTCGATGACCTTTCGCGCCTGCACAGTGTCGGCGTTGGTCAAGAAGTTGTGTGCTTCGTCCATCCCGAGCACCAGCGGCGTCTCCTTGATTCGCTCACTGGACGGGTCGTTCGAGAGTTTGTCGTCGATGAGCAGTGCGGAGACGGCGAGGACGAACAGTTCCTTCGCTCGACTCGACGAGAGGTGATAGGTCGGAACGACGGTCAGACCACCGGGGCGGACGAGTTCGTGGTCGAGTTCCGTGATTGGTCGGGCGTCTTGGTCGAACACGCCGTTTGGGACACCGCGAACGCGCCGCTTCACCGCGTCGAACGTCGCTTCGTGGACGCGCCCCGATTCGTCGAGTTCCTCTTTGAGCGCAGGGTCGTCGAGGAACGTCAGGAACTCACGGTAGGTTCCGCTGTCGCCGTAGTCGCGGAAGAATCGATTGAGCAGTTCGAGGAGTGCCGGGTACTGGTTGTCGTTGAGGCTACTGCCGGCGACCAACCACGGGAGGTCGCGAGCCATCGAGAAGGGAATCGTGAACTCCAACTGCTCTGAGCGGTGGTTCGACCCGGCGTACGACGACCCGGCCATCTTCGGGACGAGTGCGAGTGTGTCGTCGTGGCCGCCGTGGGCGATTCCCTCGCGCTCGTAGCGCCGGGCGGTTTCGTCGTCCATGTCCGGGTTGTCGTCGTGCATCTGTGCGTACTCGTCTTGCGGGTCGAACTGCACGACTGCCGTCTGAACCTCGCGTCCGTCGTCCATCTCGTACGTTCGCTCGGGTGAGAGGTACTGCCGAAGGATGTTCTTCGACCCGTGGGTCTTCCCGGAGCCTGTGCCACCCGCGACGAGCGTGTGCCGGAACACGAGGGGGTCGCCGTCGGAGTAGTCGTCTTTCAGTCGGTAGTCGATGGTCGGCGGTTGTGCCGCGGTTCGAACCTTCTCGCCGCCGACGGAGAGGTGTCCGAGGAAGACGCCGTCTTCCGGAATCTTCAGTCCGGTCTTGATTTGCGTCGCGTCGGTGGCCTCGCCGACCGTCGCACCGGGTTTAGGCACTCGGTCGACCATTCGGCGCTTGAGCTCGCCACGGTCCGAAAAGAGGACGGCGATGGGTTCGAGTTCGGCCATGAATTTGAAGTCACGCTCTTCGAACTCGTCGAGCGGTTGGCGCATCGCGCGCCGGGCGTGAATCTCGGTGGCGTCGTCGGTCTGGAACTCCTGGGCGTATTCGAGGCCGACGATGCGGCAGAACAGCAGTTCGTCGTCGGGGTAGGGGACGATGAGGTACTTCCCGAGACGAACGTGTTCGCGGTTCCCGGCCGTGACGAACGCCCGGAGAATCGTCCGTTCGTGGTCTTCGGAGACGCGGAGTCCCTGCGAGACGGCGATTGCACCGAGGCCGCGTTCGGTCCCAGTGGGTTCGGCGTCGTACTCCTCGAACTGGAGGCCACTGCCGCCGTTCGCGGTGGCCACAGACGATGTCGACGCGTACTCGTCATCCGCCTGTTCGGTGTCGTCGGAACTGTCTCCACCCGAGGGACGTCGACCCTCGCGTTCGTCTCGGTCCGTCTCGTCGGAGTCGTCGCCGACGAAATCGTTGAAGTCCCCCAGGTCGGTCATGTCCCAACGCTTGCAGGCGGCGTGTAAAAATCCTCACGTCGTGGCATCGAGTGAGAATCACTGGGTTCCCAACTTCGCACCGGCCGCCGAACCTCGCGGACGACACGGGCACTCGCAGATGTGAGGCGTTCCCGCGGACGACTTTTCCGTGTCGCTTCCCTAGGGGTGTGCATGCTTCTAGTCCGCGGTCACGGTGGGGGAACGGCACTCACCGGAACGATATTCGAACGAGGTGAGGAAGCGCCCACCTACCGCGGTGCCCCCGACGAAGCGGCACCGTACGTCTGGGTCTGCGACGAGTTCTACGAGGTCGAAAGCGGCGGCAGCGAGACGGAAATCGACGGCCGGTCTATCAGAGTCGCGTTCGACACGCCGATGCCGCGCGGATTCGACACCCGCGAGCAGGCGCTCGTCGCGGCCAAAGAACACATTCGAACACAGTTCGCACGCGTCGGCGTCGACTCCGACGCCGTCCGTATCGAGGTCGTCAGACCCGACGAAGAGGGTCGCCCCGAAGAGGCGCCGTAACTTACTCGTCGGCGTCGACCCAGCGGACGTTGTCGTAGCTTTTCATCTGGTCTGACCCGAGCTTCTCGGCGAGTTTCCGTCTGAGTGCAGCCTTCTCTCCGACACTCACTCGCGCTAACTCGTCTGCCTTCTCGACAGCGAGTGGTGGGCCGCGTGTCGCGGCCACGTCGCGCACCATGTGGCGCATCAGCTTCTCACGGCGTTCTTCGTCCTTCGTGAACACGTATGGCGCTTCGACCCGGTAACAGACGTCCGTCCGCGGGTCGTACAGCACGAAGAACGTGACCGTGTACGCTTCGGGGTCCAGCTTCCGCTCGACGCCGAACGCGTCTCCATCGGCGCTCATCTGACGGTCCGACCCGCCGCGTGAGATGAACCAGTTCGTGAACGTCAACGACTCCGTTCGCCGGTCGTCTGCGTCCGGTCCGTCGCGCCGTTCGAGCAACCTGACGAAGAACGAGGCGTCGTCGACCCACGGCACGTCGCCAGACTCGTTCTCGCGGAAGTGGTTCTGGACCGTGCGGACGATGTGCTTCGCGCCGGGGTTCTTCACGAATCCAGCGAGCGGAACGTCGCGTTCGGCGAACCGCTCGACCAGTCGGACGTAGTTCTGAACGATTGCCTTCGGTTTCGCGTCACGGGCGAGGTCGTTGAGTTCCGCGTCGCGGTCCCGCCAGTTCAGGAGTTGTTTCGGGTAGATGGGCCCGTCGAGGATGAGGAGGTCAGAGACCTCGTCCGCGTGTTCGAGTGCGTGAGCGCTTTCGGCGAGATACAGCGACAGCGCGTGGACGACACCCTCGGCGTAGCGGTTGACTCGTGGCGCGCGGAGGATGCGCTTTCGGGCGTATCCACGGTCCGATTTCGTCCACTCGTCGGTGTCGAAAATCGAGAACGAGTCGCGGGTGTGCGCAGTCATGACGATGGACCGTGCGCGGTGGAGGTCGAGGTCCGATGGTTCGGCCGCCATCGCGGCGTGGGCCACGTCGAGGACGAGTCCGTTCTTGAACGTCGTCGGGTTGATGGTCCCCGAATCGAGGCCGTGGACGGTCGGAAACGGCGCGTCGACGAGTGCGATGTCGTCTACGTTCGCAGCGTTGAGTCGTTGCTCGCCGATGGGTTCGATAATCGGTCGTCCGTCACCGACCGGCGAGAGCGGGTCCAGCCACGATTCCCAGACCGTCCGCGCGAGGTCCTCGTAGTCGGTGTCGTCGACCGAGTCGGCGATGGAACTCGCCATGGAGGCGATGTCGTCCACGTGGACGGGGTCGAGGGTCATACCTCGGCGTCGTCGCCGATGGTGAAAAATCCGCCCGTCTCCTGATGTGTCCGAGAACGGAGTCGTTCCCGGCATGCTCATATCAGTTCGTTTCCAATGCTTCGACGACGATGTCAGTCAGCGCGGTCGGGTTCGACCTCGACTACACACTCGCAGTTCCGACGCGGGACCGCGAGACAATCCTCTCAGAGGCAGCGGCAGCAGCAGGCGCGCCGCCGCTCTCTCGGGAGGCGTATCTCCGGGCACATCAAGAGAATCTCACACGCGAGACGCGCGCGCCGATTTTCGAGGCGCTCCTCGCAGAGCACGACTCCCCTGTCGACCCTGAACACGTGGCGACGGCGTACCGTGAGCGTATCACGGACGCAGTCGTCCCCGTCAGTGGTGTCGAAGCGATGCTCACCGGCCTCCGGACGACCTACCGGGTCGGTCTCCTCACAAACGGCCCGGTCGTCGCACAGGAAGACAAAATCGAGAAACTCGGGTGGTTCAACCACTTCGATACGGCGCTCGTGACCGGTGCGCTCCCCGCAGGGAAACCGGACGTTCGGTCGTTCGAGGCCCTCCTCGACGGACTCGACACACCACCCGAAGAGACCGTCTACGTCGGAGACAGTGTCCATCACGATATCGCGGGCGCACACGACGCCGGGATGCTTCCGGTGCAGGTGGTCGGTGACGACTGTGACGACCCCGACCCGCGCGCCATCGCGCACATCCCCCGCGAGCTGTTGCCGACGAAGCTTCCCGAACTCCTCGCAGACCTCTAGTTACGCGGGTTCGTCTTCTGACGTGTTTTCGTCGTGCTCACCTGTCGCGTCTGCGTCGAGCGCTGCGACCAGCGCGCGGAACACCGGAAGCGTCCACTTCACTTGCGCGCCGTCTTCGACGAACACGAGCGTCCGCGGTGGTCGGACTGCCTTCGGACGCACTCGAAGGTTCTCTTCGCTCGCCGCATCGGCAGTCACGTCGGGGTGTGCGAGGAACTCGATGCGGGCACGGTCCGGTTGGACGTACACCTCGGCGACGCGCGTCTCGTTCGCGTCGACGGCGTAGGCGAAGGCACCGTCGTCGGTGGGCTCGACGTCGGGGTCCGCATCGACCACGGAGAGTATCGCAAACGCCTCCTCGTGGCCAGTCAGTTCGGAAGCGAGTAGTTGCGCGATGCGTGTTCCGTCGGTGAGTCTGTCGACGACCATAGAGTCGGTTGTCGTGGAGATGCTTTTGGGGTGTCGCTTTCGTCAGCGATGTGGGGTGGGTTACTTCGACAACCCGTGTTTCGCCTTCGTCGCCGCCTCGTCGACATCGACGCCGTTCTCGCGGGCGAAGAGGACTGCTGCCGCCTCGGCGGTCACACCGAGGTTCGACTGTCGCTCGTTGATGCCGGCGACGGCAGCCTGTTTTTCGATGCCAGCAGCGACGCAGGCGTCGAGAATCTGCTCGAACGCAGACTGCTCTCGGAGCACGGACGCGTCGGGTTCGAACTCCTCGGGAATCTGTACGTCGGCGGGGTCGAACGTCGCGACGACATCGCCATCGTCGCGTTCGACGAGCCCGCGACCCGCGGCGAGGTCGATGAGGCGCTTCGCTTGGTCGGGTGAGAACCAGTCGCGGTCGAGTGACAGGGCGACGACGAACTCGCCTTCGCCGAGTCGAGTCGACCCGTGCTGACGGAAGGGAACGGCGACGGTGACGTCGAGACTCATCGGTTCGACGGCGGTGGCGGGTGAACTAAACGGTTTGTGTTGGTCGCGGCGGGCGTACGCCTCGTTGTGACACCCCCTGACGAGAGCTGATTCGAGCGATTCAAGTAGTCACCGAGGTTTTTACCCCGTATGAAGGACCAAGGACGCTCCAAGCGGAAGCGGACCGGTGGACGACTCAAGCCGGCGTCGAACAAGAAGCGCTACCAGCTGGGTCGTGAGCCCGCCGCCACGACGGTTGGCGAGCCTCGATTCCAGGTTATCGACTCCCGCGGAAACAACGAAAAGCTCCGCATGCTCTCGACCAACGTCGCACAGGTCGCTGAGGGTGCCGAGGTCACGCAGGCCGACATCGAAGGCGTCGTCGACAACCCGTCGAACGTCAACTACGCCCGCCGTAACATCATCACGAAGGGCTCCATCATCGACACGAGCGCCGGTCGTGCCCGCGTCACGTCCCGCCCCGGACAGGACGGACAGGTCAACGCAGTTCTCATCGACGAAGAGTAATTCTCTTTCACCGCGTCGGAATTCCGGCGCGGCCCCGTTTACTTCCAGAGAGCGACAGCCACGCGTAGACGTGGCTGTGAGTGTGAGCACCGTGCGTGAAGACGATAGCTGAGCGACGACTGTTGAGCGACTGGTTGTGTGGATAGAACGTGCGGAAGAACGGACTCGAACGAACTCACACCGTTGCGAGGTGGAGGGCCGATAGACTGCGTCGCCTGGTCAGGGGGTCGGTGCCGCTTTCTGGAGTGCCGTCTCGGCGATGTTGCCACCGTAGTCGGCGCTCCGCGAGACGGAGTCGACGATGAGCCCGAGGAGTTGGGCCCGTGCCGGGTCGAGGTCACGGAGCAGTTCGTCGATTTTGCGGGCGCGTTCGTCGATTGCTTGCACGGATTCACGAGCCTCGTTCGCGAGCCGCGCTGCTTCGTTGCTGTCTTCGGCGAAGAGCGCATCCATGCCGCCGTTGACGACCTTTTTCGCCTCTTCGAACAGTTCCTCGATAGCCGCGATAATCTCCTCGCTCACCGGTTGTTCGAAGTTCAACGAGAGGTGTGCAATCTTCGTCGCGTGGTCGGCGATGCGTTCGAGTTGTCGTGCGGCGGACTGGTAGTCGAAACACACCTCACGGGGCAGGCCGAGTTCCTCTGCCGCCTTCGGGGTTCGGAGCGTCGCACGGAAGATACGAGAGACGACCATCCAGAGGCGGTCGACGTCGTCGTCTCGCTGGATGACGTCGTGGGCGAGGTCTTCGTCCATCTCCGCGATTGCGGCGATGGCGTCTTCGAGCATCGAGAGTGCGATGAGTCGCATACGCGTGACCGCGTTGTGGATGGAGAGTTCAGAAGAGTCCAGCAAGTCACGGATGACGACGCGGTCACGAGTCTCTTCGAGGACTTCGAGACCGACGAGGCTCTGTGTCGCCTCGCGAATCGTCCGACGCTGGTCGGTCGTGATGCGTCCACTCTCCAACGCGATGATGTCGAATCCACTGACGTACATCGTCATCACCGCGCGCGTGAGTTCGTCACCTTCGAGGTTCGAGATGTCGAGCGTCCCTTCGGTTCGTTCCTCTTCGGACCGGGGAGTCAAGAACAACGAATCACCCTCTGGATAAAATTCGACTTCGCTCCCAGCGGAGACGCCGTTCTCGGTCGCCCAGTCTTTCGGGATAGAGACAGTGTAGGTGGAACCGCCCGTCACCTGCACCTTTCGGGTTTCGACCATACGCGTCTCTGGACCTCATCGCACAATAAAACTGTCTATACCTATATACTATTTGAGCAGATTACATTCTAGATTCAGAACTGCGCTGTATTGTGCGCAGAGTCACAACCTCACTGACATCTCTGGAGGCAGCTGTGGAACTTCATATCTGTAGATATCGGTATGTATGAGCGCACCCATGCCAGTAGTTGACAATCCACTCCCCGAAATATCACGGGGAACGTCCCGGTACGTGCGGCGAGCAGGTCGGAGACGGCTCTGTCCGTGCCACAAGTACCAGAACATATCTCTATATAGTTGTCATAGCAGCGTATTTACTTACAAATCATCTCGAAATCGATGATGACGCACGAATCGGATGACGTCCTGTCTCGGCGCAAATTCTTGATTGCTTCCGGCGCGGCTGGCATCGTTGGCCTCGCTGGATGTACCGAGAACAACTCCGGCAGTTCGGAGGGCGGCAACTCCGGTGGCTCGGACGGTGGCTCCGAGGGCGGCGACAGCGAGACGCTCTCGGGTCCGGTCGACATCGCCGGTTCTTCGACGGTGTTCCCACTGGCCACCGCGATGGCCGAGCGCTTCCGTGGAGAGAACCCCGATGTCAACATCAACATCCAGTCGACGGGGTCCGGTGGCGGCTTCGCGAACTACTTCTGTACCGGGGATACGGACTTCAACAACGCCTCGCGCCCCATCGACTCGGAAGAAGAAGACCAGTGTGCGAGCAACGACGTCACGCCCGTCGAGCTCAAGGTCGCAACCGACGCTCTGACCGTCATCGTCAACAACGACAACGACTTCCTCGGCGAGGGCCTCACCGTCGAACAGCTCCAGACCATCTTCTCGGCTGAGGCACAGCCCGAGACGTGGTCCGACGTCAACTCTGACTGGCCGGAAGAGCCCATCGAAATCTTCGGTCCCACTGACGCATCCGGCACCTACGACTACTTCATCGAGGCCATCATCGGCGAAGAAGGCCCGGGCCACCGCCAGGACTACTCTGCAACCGAACAGGACCGCACCATCATCCAGGGTGTCGAAGGCTCCGAGTTCGCCATCGGCTACATGGGCTTCGCGTACTACACCGAGAACACCGACTCCGTGCAGGCGGTCGCCATCGAGAACGACGCCGGCGAATTCGTCGAACCGTCGCTCGACACCGCACTCTCCGGCGAGTACAACCCGCTCTCGCGCCCACTCTTCACGTACCCCGCCACGGAGTCCCTCGCGGAGCCGCAGGTCGCTGAGTTCGCTCGCTACTGGATGGAGAACTCCACGAGCAAGGAAATCGTCGCCGACGAAGTCGGCTACGTCCCGCTCGGCGAAGACGAACAGCAAGAGATGCTCGACAGGCTCAATTCGGCCATCGAAGAGGCTAACTGAAGCCGTACTGGCAGAATAGGCTAACGAAGCGTTTTTTCATAATCCACTATTCATACAATCCAATGAGAACAGATGACCTCGAAACTGACCTCACGCGGAAGACGGAGAATTCTCCGCGTGAGTTGCTGACGCGGTCGTTCTTCTTTTTGTGCGCGGCGTTGTCCGTCGTGACGACCGTCAGCATCGTTGCACTCCTCATCACAGAGGCGGCGAAGTTCTTCAGCTTCACCGCCCCGCTGATGGGGGTCACGGGAGAAACAGCCTCACTCGTCGACTTCCTCACGGGAACGACGTGGCAGATTCACAATCAGGAGTTCGGTGTGCTGGCGCTCGTCTCGGCGACGCTGATGATTACCATCGGCTCCGCGATCATCGCGCTCCCACTCGGTGTCGCAACCGCGATTTACCTGAGTGAGTACGCGAGCACGCAAGCCCGGTCTGTTCTCAAGCCGGCGCTCGAAATCCTCGCTGGCGTTCCGACCGTCGTGTACGGGTTCTTCGCACTCATCTACATCACGCCTGCGCTGGGCGTCGTCTTACCCGGAATCGGGACGTTCAACATCCTCTCGGCGAGCATCGTCGTCGGCATCATGATTATCCCGATGGTCGCGTCCATCAGCGAAGACGCGATGTCCGCCGTCCCCGACGACCTTCGACAGGCTGGCTACGGGATGGGTGCGACGAAGTTCGACGTCTCGACCGGAATCGTCGTTCCGGCCGCGCTCTCGGGCATCTTCTCGTCGTTCATCCTCGCACTCTCGCGTGCCATCGGCGAGACGATGGCCGTCACCGTCGCGGCAGGTGCACAGGCGAAGTTCCTCAACCCGCTGGACCCCTCTTCGTATCTCGAAGGCGCGTTGCCGATGACCGCGGCGATGGTCCAACTGCTCACCGGTGACATCACCGGCGGCGGTCTGGCCTACCGCAGTCTGTTCGCAATCGGTCTCGTCCTCTTCGTCATCACGCTCATCATGAACATCATCAGCGACTACGTCGCACAGAAATACCGGGAGGTGTACTGAGATGGCAACCCAGAACGATACCGACCAGATAGAAGGGTTCGGCCAAGTCAGCAGAACGACCGGCACCATCTTCCGGTACCTCCTCATGGGGGCGACGATGTTCGGCATCGTCACGCTGGCCATCCTCCTCGTCTACGTCGCAAACGACGCACTGCAACCGCTCACCGCAGACGCGGGCTGGTATCTCGTCTTCTTCGTCACGCTCGTCGCACCGGCGGTCCTCGTCGGCGCGTACCTGTACCGAACGAACATCGAGGCGCTCAAACTCGGTTCGATGGTCGTCGGCATGCTGGCGGTGACGCTGATGTTCAGCGGTGGTGTCGCCATCCTCTTCGTGGACATCATCCCGCCGCTCGTCAGTCTCTCCTACGTAATCGGTCTCCTCGTTGCCATCGGGGCCGTCGTCATCATGACCAAATACGAGGACAAAATCCCGTTCACCGTGCGTGTCGCGGCGACAGGCGCTATCTTCTTCCTGTCGCTGTTCGGGATTCCGGGCTACTACCACAGCATTCCGGAGATGGTCCAAAAGATTCCGGTCATCCCGACCGAGTGGGTCATCGTCACGCTCGTCTTCGGCGGTATCGGCGCCGTCGTCGTCGGCCAGTACTTCGCTCGCATTCGTGAGAACACGAAGGTGGGCATCGTCGCCGGCGCTGCAGCACTCGGTGCAACTGGACTCGCTGCGGCATCCGGGATGTTCACCGGCGTCAACCCGACTGCACTCGCAGTCGTCACGGCCGGCGCGTTCGTTCCAACCGCCGCCTACGCTGGCGGCGCTGCACTCACGCGCGAACGAGAACGAATCGGACTGCTGTTCGCGGCCGTCATCATCTTCGGGTCGCTCGTCGGTGCTGGTGTGGTCGACGCGCTCGGCTTCGCCGGCCCACAGTCGTGGGTCAACTGGCAGTTCCTCACGAGCCCACACAGTGGCTCGGCCGAAAACGCCGGTCTCTACCCCGCAATCGGCGGCTCCATCCTCCTGATGATTACGGTGGCCGCGCTCTCGTTCCCAATCGGTGTTGGGTCGGCGGTGTACCTCGAAGAGTACGCCCCGGACAACACCTTCACCCGCTTTATCGACGTCAACATCTCGAACCTCGCTGGCGTCCCGTCCGTCGTGTACGGGCTTCTCGGGCTGGGTGTGTTCGTCACGTATCTCGGCCAACCAACGGGGACGGTCCTCATCGGCGGTGCGACGCTCGCGCTGCTCATCCTCCCAATCGTCATCATCTCCTCGCGGGAGGCGATTCGCTCTGTTCCCCAGGATATGCGACAGGCATCCTACGGGATGGGCGCGACGCGCTGGCAGACCGTCAAGAACGTCGTCCTCCCCGAGGCGTTCCCGGGAATCCTCACCGGGACCATCCTCGCACTGGGTCGGGCAATCGGTGAGACCGCACCGCTCATCATGATCGGTGCGCCGAACGTCCTGTTCAGTCTCCCGACCGAACTCAGTTCGAAGGTAAGCGCGATGCCACTCCAGGTGTACGCGTGGTCGAGTCTGTTCGCCAGCGAGGACTTCTACACGAAGGCAGTGCCAGCGGGCGTCGTCGTGTTGCTCGCGGTCCTCCTCGCGATGAACTCCGTAGCAATCGTCCTCAGGAACAAGTTCGAAAGCGAAAGCTAATACAGGTACATGAGTCATAAACACAACACAGCAGAGGTTGAAGGTTCAGATATGACCGGGACAGAGGACCCGACGAACGACGAGATGCTCGTCCAGACCGACGTCAGCGATGGACTGTCGGCGTCGTCGATGTCGGATACGACGAACGCGGAGACGATTATCCGCGCAGACGGTGTCGACGTCTGGTACGGTGACGAACAAGCACTTCAGGGCATCTCGATGGAGATTCCTGAAAACAGCGTGACCGCGATGATCGGTCCGTCTGGATGTGGGAAATCCACGTTCCTCCGGTGTATCAACCGGATGAACGACCTCATCGACGTCGCTCGTGTCGAAGGGTCGTTGACGCTTCGTGGCAAGAACGTCTACGACGACGACGTCGACCCGGTGGCACTCCGTCGCCGCGTCGGGATGGTCTTCCAGAAGCCCAACCCGTTCCCGAAGAGCATCTACGAGAACGTCGTCTACGGACTGAAGATTCAGGGCATCGACGCCGACTACGACGAAGTCGTCGAGGAGTCGCTCAAGCGCGCCGCCCTCTGGGACGAAGTCAAAGACCGTCTCCACGAGTCCGGTCTCGACCTCTCCGGTGGGCAACAACAGCGTCTCTGTATCGCTCGCGCGATTGCGACGGACCCGGAAGTCCTCCTGATGGACGAACCGGCATCTGCACTCGACCCGGTTGCAACCTCGCAGATCGAAGACCTCGTCGAAGAACTCGCCGAGGACTACACCGTCGTCATCGTCACCCACAACATGCAGCAGGCCGCACGTATCTCGGACAAGACCGCCGTGTTCCTCACGGGCGGTGAACTCGTCGAATTCGACGACACGCAGAAAATCTTCGAGAACCCCGAGAGTCAGCGCGTCGAAGACTACATCACCGGCAAGTTCGGATAACGCCACGACCACGGCGTTCGTCGGGTTCGGTTCTCCGCTTTTTCTCGGTGTCGTCCGCGTCTGTGAGTGTCCCGTCTCGGCTGTTCCTGTGAGTTTCCGGTCTCATCCGCGTCTCTGAGTTGCCCGTCTCGTCCGTTTCTCTGTGTGTCCACCCAGTATCCGTGTGACAATAGCACATCCCAGCACTGGTCACGGGACTGAACCTCACGTGAGGTGCACCATCACAAGGAATTTGACTGTTCCTCTCGGATGGACAGACATGGCTAGAAACGAGTACCAGACTCGACTCAGGGAACTCGAGGAAGACGTCTCGTACCTCGGTGAGTTGGTCTCTGAGCGTGTTCGACACGCACTCGACGCTCTCGACGAGAAAGACGAAGACCTCGCACAGCGCGTCGTCGAAGGCGACGGGGAGATAAACCGCCTCTACCTCGACCTCGAACAGGACTGTATCGACCTGCTGGCGCTTCAGCAACCCGTCGCCGGCGACCTCCGGTTCGTCGCAGCGTCGTTCAAAATCATCACCGACCTCGAACGCATCGGTGACCTGGCAGTGAACCTCGCACAGTACGCCACCGACGCCGAACAGGATGTCTACACGGAAGTCGACATCCAGCGCATCGGTGATGCCGCTCTCGATATGGTCGACCAGGCGATGGATGCCTACTCGACCGAAGATTCGGAACTCTGCCACTCGGTCGCCGAGCGGGACGACGACCTCGACACGATGTGCGACAACGCGTCGCAGACAATCGTGCGAGACCTGATGACCAGTGACGACTTCGAAGGCGACGACGACCTCGACGCAGAGGACTCCCTCGTCGACGTGCGGCGACTCCTGCTGACGGTCCGTGACCTCGAACGCATCGGCGACCACGCGGTCAACGTTGCGGCACGGACGCTCTACATGATCGACAACGACGACTCGCTGCTCTTCTAAGCAGTCGTTCGCGGGTTCGTCTTCGATTCACTCGGTGCGGTATTGTGCAGTCGCTCACAGTCGTGCGTGACGCAGAAAAAACACGAGCGAACGGTGATGCTCGACTTACTGGAAGCCGAGACGACCGTCGCGAGTGTCGGGCGACAACCCTTCGCGGGCACCGCCTTTGAACTGGTCTTGGATCTGTTCGTAGTAGCTCATCAGGTCCTCGGTGATGGTCGGGCGGACCGACTCCATCGCCTTGCGGAAGTGGCGCATCTCGATTTCCTTGGCGTTACCGTCTTCCCGAAGCGCCTCGATGGCGGCCTCGCGGCAGATGGATTCGAGGTCAGACCCGACGTAGCCGTCGGTAATCTCGGCAATCTCGCGGAGGCTCACGTCGGGTGCGAGCGGACTGTCTTGCGTGTGGATGTCGAGAATCTGCTCACGGCCCTGCTCTTCGGGTTGTCCGATGAGGACGAGGCGGTCGAAGCGACCCGAACGGATGAGCGCGGGGTCGATCATGTCGGGGCGGTTCGTCGCCGCGATGACCATGACGTTCCCAGCGTCTTCGAGGCCGTCTAACTCGGTCAGGAGTTGGTTGACGACGCGCTCAGAGACGTTGTTCCCCATATCTTGGCCGCGTGCTGGGGCGAGTGCGTCCAGCTCGTCGAAGAAGATAATCGTCGGCGAGACCTGCCGCGCCTTGCGGAACGTCTGCCGAATCGCCTTCTCCGACTCACCGACCCACTTCGACAGCAGTTGCGGGCCACGAACCGAGATGAAGTTCGCGTTCGTCTCGTTGGCGACTGCCTTCGCGATGAGGGTCTTCCCCGTCCCGGGTGGGCCGTAGAGGAGGACGCCTTTCGGCGGTTCGATACCCATCCGGACGAACTTCTCGGGCGTGGTCAACGGCCACTCGACGCTCTCTTTGACCTTCTGTTTGGGGTCTTCGAGGCCGCCGACGTCGTCCCACGTGACCTTCGGAATCTCGACGAGCACCTCGCGCATCGCCGAGGGTTCAACCTCGCCGAGGGCGCCACCGAAGTCGTCGTTCTTGACGACCATCCGGTCGATGAGACTCGGCGGGATGTCCTCTCTGTCGAGGTCGATTTCGGGGAGGTAGCGCCGGAGTGCCTTCATCGCGGCTTCTTTGGTGAGCGCCTCGATGTCGGCACCGACGAACCCGTGGGTGCCGTCTGCGAGGTCGTCGAGGTTCACGTCGTCCGACAGCGGCATGCCGCGGGTGTGAATCTGGAGTATCTCCTTGCGGCCTTCCTCGTCCGGGACGCCAATCTCGATTTCACGGTCGAACCGGCCGGGGCGGCGCAGCGCGGGGTCGACAGAGTCGACACGGTTCGTCGCCGCGATGACGATGACCTGTCCGCGTGCTTCGAGGCCGTCCATCATCGTCAGTAACTGGGCGACGACGCGGCGTTCGACTTCGCCAGTTACGTCCTCGCGCTTCGGCGCGATGGAGTCGAGTTCGTCGATGAAGATGATACTCGGCGACTCCTCTTTCGCGTCCTCGAATATCTCGCGGAGTTGTTGTTCGGACTCACCGTAGTACTTCGAGATAATCTCCGGGCCAGCGATAGAGAAGAAACTGGCAGACGTCTCGTTCGCCACGGCACGGGCGAGAAGCGTCTTCCCGGTGCCCGGCGGACCGTGTAGAAGCACCCCTTGCGGCGGTTCGATGCCGAGTTTCTTGAATATCTGCGGGTGCTTCATCGGCAGTTCGACCATCTCGCGGACGCGCTGAATCTCGTTGGTCAGGCCACCGATGTCTTCGTAGGTGATGCCGCCGCCGGTCTTTTCGAATCCGGAGATTGGCTCCTCACGGAGTTCGACGTCGGTGTCTTCGGTGACGAGCGCGACGCCGTCCGGTTTCGTCTCGACGGCGATGAGCGGAATCGCCTGCCCGGGCGACCGCATGAATGGGTGGTTCGTACTCGACATCACCGGGACGATGTCGCGTTCGACCACCGGTCGTTTGAGAATCTGTCGCTTGACCATCCCGGCCGCGTCGGACCCGAACTGGACACTCGCCTCTTCTGGCGGTGCCAACACGAGTTTTTCGGCCTTCTTCGCATCCGCTTTGCGGATGGTCACGCGCTCGCCGATGCTCACGTCGGCGTTCTGCCGCGTGAACCCGTCGATGCGGACCGTATCTGTATTCCAGTCCTGCCGGTCTGCCCGCCACACCTTCGCGGCGGTCGTCTTTCCTCCCTCGATCTCGATGATGTCTCCCGGCGAGAGCTTGAGATGGAGCAAGGTGTCCGGGTCAAGACGGGCGATACCGCGTCCCGAGTCGTTCGGGTACGCTTTCGCCACTTCAAGTTGGACTTCGTTCATATGAATTACCTCGCGGGGATGCTGATACCTGTGGGAGGCCACCGGATAAGTCCTTCCCCGGTCTGCCCGGGTCGGCGTCTTCCGCAGGTGACAGCTTAGCACACAATAGGGCGGGCGGCTACTAATCCCTACCGACTAAACTGGTCTTCGCCGCGTCGATGGCGGGCGTTTTTACCTCCGCACGCCGACGAATACTACCATGAGACTCCTCGCGTTCGACGGTCGGATGGGTGCGAGCGGTGACATGCTCCTCGGAGCGCTCGTCGCCGCCGGTGCCGACCCGTCCGTTCTCGCCCCCGTCGAAGACGCTCTCGACGTCGAATACCGAGTCACCGAGGTGGACAAAAACGGCATCGTCGCGACGAAGGTCGACGTGCTCCTCGTAGAGACCGACGGTGGCGACCCACGCGGCGAAGGCCACGACGACGACCACCCGCAACACGAAGACGAGCGCGACTCGACGCACGAAGACGAAGGCGACCAGCAGCCCGACGAGGACGCCGACAGTTCTGACGAGACGCCACCGAACCGTGTACGCGGACATTTCTCTCCAGACCACGGACACTCCCACGACCACAGTGGCGACGGACACGGTCACAGTCACGGCCACAGTCATTCGCACGACCACGACCACACCCACAACCACTCACACCATTCTGACGACCACGACCACACCCACGCCGAAGGCCACGGCCCGCACCGGACGTATCCAGAAGTCGTCGAACTCGTCGAGTCGATGGACCTGCCGGCGGGTGTCGTCGACGACGCGACGGCCATCTTCCGAATCCTCGGCGAAGCGGAGGCCGCGGTTCACGGAACAGCCCTCGAAGAGACGCACTTCCACGAAGTCGGTGCCGACGACGCCATCGCCGACGTGGTCGGAACGTGTCTCTTGCTGTCGGACCTCGACGTCGACCGCGTCGTGACCGCGCCAGTCTCTGTCGGCGGCGGTGAGACCACGATGAGTCACGGAACGTACCCGATTCCTGCACCAGCGGTCCTCAACGTGGTCGAGCAGGCCGACTGGTCTATTCGCGGCGGCCCGGTCGAGGCCGAACTGCTCACGCCGACGGGCGCGGCCATCCTCGCCCACCTCGCCGAGGGTGTCGAGGCGCTCCCCTCGCTGACCGTCGAATCCTCTGGCTACGGTGCCGGTGGGTGGGACTTCCCGGACCACCCAAACGTACTCCGCGCAATCGTCGGCGACGGCGGATCGCGACTCGTCCGCGACGAGATTTCCGTGTTAGAGACGAACCTCGACGACGCCACCCCCGAGGTTCTTGGAAGCCTCCAAGAGACGCTGAAAGACGCCGGCGCACGCGACGTGTCCATCATCCCGACGACGATGAAGAAGTCGCGCCCTGGTCACCTCGTCAAAGTCATCGTCAAACCGGAGGACGTCGAGCGCGTGGCCTACCGACTGGCTGTCGAGACAGGAACGCTCGGCATCAGAGAACACGGTGCGGGCCACCGTTGGACTGCCCACCGCGAGTTCGAGACGGCGACGCTCGACATCGATGGCGACACCTACGACGTGACAGTGAAAGTTGCCAGCGACGCAGATGGGGTCGTCTACGACCGAAGCGCCGAGTACGACGATGCGCTCGCCGTGGCTAAAGAGACGGGGCTGGCGGTTCGAGAGGTCATGAGAAGAGCAGTGGATGCAGTCGCGGCAGACGAGTAGGCGACATACCTGGCTCACTTCGGAATCGAAGAGACCGGCTTCACTCAGTCGTCGGTGAGTTGCGGATACGCGACTTCCCAGAGATGGCCGTCTGGGTCAGCGAAGTAACCCGAGTACCCGCCCCAGAACACCTCTTGTGCCGGCTTGACGATTTGGCCGCCGGCCGCCTTCGCTTCCATGAGTACCTCCTCGACGGCCGCTTTCGTGGAGACGTTGTGCGCAATCGTGACGCCGGAGAAACCGCTACTAGCCTCGTCGAGGACAGTAGCATCTTCGGCGAGTAAATCCCGTGGATAAAGCGCTAACCACGTCCCTTCGAGCGTGAAAAAGGCGATGTCACTGTCCGGTTCTCGGTCACGGAGTGGCAAGTCGAGACCGTCGCGGTAGAACCGAATCGATTCGTCGAGGTTCGACACACCGAGCGTTACGACTGTGATGCGAGGGTCCATTCAGAAGCGGTCGCTCGGACTGCGCATAAATAGGGTGTTCGTCAGTCCGTCCCTCACAACTCCGCGACGAAGTCCCGAACCAGCGGCACGAGGTCCGCGCCGAACTCTTCTTGGACGTAGTGACCGACGCCGTAGAGTCGAACCGTCGACGAGTCTTCGAACAGGCCTTCGAACGTCCGGAGTTCGGCCGGACGGAACGCCCCGTCGTCCATCCCCCAGATGAGGCGTGTGGGGATGTCAGCGAGGTGCTCACGGCGTTGCCAGAGCGACGAGAGCCACGCCTGCGACCCGATAATCGCCTGCGGGAAGACGCCCGTCCCGGTTCGGTCTCCCCGGTTCGCCAGTCGGTACTGCTCGCGTGCCGCCTTGGTGAACTTCGACCGGTCGGCGAACCCCATCGGCATTATCACGCGCGTGAACAGGTCGTAGCGCTCACAGAGTTCACGTCCGATGCGTCCGCCGAGGAGGCGGGAGAACCGCGCGAAGTGCGGGTCGTCGTTCACCGGCCACATCCACGTGTTCATCACGACGAGGCCACGGACGTTCTCGGGGTGTTCGACGGCGTACGAGAGACCGATTGGTCCGCCCCAATCTTGGACGACGAGGACGACGTCTTCGAGTCCGAGTTCTTCGATGAACTCCTCGACGACGGCCGCGTGGTCCTCTGGTCGGTACGTGAAGTCGGCCGGATGCTCGGAGAGGCCGAATCCGAGGTAGTCGAGTGCAATACAGCGGTACTCGTCGCGCAGGCCACGAATCAGGTGCCGGTAGAGGAACGACCACGTCGGATTCCCGTGGAGCATCAGCAGCGTCGCAGCACCACCATCGACCGGTCCTTCGTCGACGTAGTGTACCGCGCCGGCGGAGAGCCCAACACAGTGTGATTCGAACGGGTACGCCGACCGGTCGACCCACGTGGTGTCTGTGTGGGCCATCGAGAGAGACTCGTCTATCGCACGTGAACTGATGGAAGTCATAGGAGAACTACGCATGCAACCAACATAAACTCGAACGGCGACGTGGTCGATTCGGGGCGAATTGCGGGTTAGGTAGTTCCTTCCCGGCCGTTCAGAACACCGTATCAACGCCGCACGAGAGGTCCGACCACCCCCACCAACGCGTCCACCTGAATCCAGAAGCACTCCTGCGTACGCAGCGGTGCATCACTGCGTATACGACTCGTTTACTCCTCTCGCGTCCGGTGTTCGTCGAGTGCTTCGTCGATGCTCAACTCACCGCCGGCGACCCGTCGTGCGAGGTCTTCGTCTATCGTTCGACTGTCGTCCGACACCTCACGAGAGCGTTCCTTGATGCGCTGGAGTTCACCAGCGGTTGGTTCGATCTCTCTGGATTCGATTCGTTTGCCACTCATCTGCGCGATGTTGACCGCCGCGAGCACATCTCCCATTCCGCGCGCACCCGTCCCCAGATACGGTGTCGTCCCCGTCTCGTCGACGAGTTCGACTGCGACGCCGTCGAGGTCGTTTATCAGTTTTGCACCCTGCAGACGGGCACCGTCGCCGATGCGGACGACCGGGTCGATAGCGTCGTCCGTCTCGCGTTTGATGACTTCGACAGCATCGGCCAGTGGCACGTGGAACGCGGCGACGACGGTCTGCCCCGAGAGGACGGCGATGCCGGGTCTCGTTCCGGGGTCGACACCGACGACGGTCTGGCCGCCACCACCACGGAGTGTCGCGAGCGCTTCGTCGACGGCGCGGCGGACGTCGTCGCCGGTTGCAGTTACGCGTGAGACGGTCGGGTCTGTCTCGACATCGTCACTCGGAGCGGTGATGAGGACACGTGTCTGGTCGGGGAGTGGGTCGCCCGGTTCGACGGTTGTGAAGGTGACTCCTCGACTTCGCAGTTCTCCCACGGCCTCGTGGTACAGTTCGAAGTCCGCGGTGGCGACGACTATCACGAGTGGAGGTTGGCGATGGTGACGAATAAAGCGTGTTGCGTCGGGCGCGCGCCCGCGCCTGACGGACCGGGGACTTTTTCGGTCGGTGGCGCACACTTCCGTCCGTGACAGCGCCAGTCTCCACCGGATGTGCTTCGCTCGACAACCTGCTCGACGGTGGGTTCGAACGCGGCACCGTCACGCAAGTGTACGGTCCGCCCGCCGCTGGAAAGACCAACGTCGCCCTCTCTGCGGCCGTCAACGTCGCCGCCGAAGGCAAAACCGTCGTCTACATCGACACAGAAGGGTTGTCAGTCGACCGCTTCCAGCAACTCGCCGAAGCAGTCGCACCCGCTGACGTGGAGGCTGTCACCTCGCGATTGATGATAAGCGAGGCGTACGATTTCGAAGACCAGGAGGAGGCCGTCCGCGACGCCGCCGAGTTCGTCGAACAAGCGGATCTCATCGTCCTCGACTCCGCGACTGGATTCTACCGACTCGAACGCACCGCCGAGGGTGACGGTGGCGAGTCGCTCCGCCGTGTCGCGCGACAGGTCACCCACCTCTTATCCCTCGCGCGGAAACACGACCTCGCTGTGGTCTTGACGAATCAGGTGTACTCCGACCCCGATACCGACCGGACGCGTCCGCTCGGTGGACACACGCTCGAACACTGGACCGGAACCGTCGTCCGACTCGACCGCTTCCGCGGCGGGAACCGACGGGCGACCCTCGAAAAACACCGTGCGAAACCGGCCGGTGAGACGGCGACGTTCAAGATTACGGACCGCGGACTCGCCAGCACAGAGTTATAAAAAAGTGGTCGACGGGGGTGCACCCGAGTCACCCCGGATTGCGGGTCGTGTCTCGGCGATTCTGCTCGCTTACAGTTCGTTCAGCTTCCGCAGGAGTTGGCCGCGGTAGCGTTCGTCGGCTTCGAAGCCTTTCACTTCGAGCACGTTGCGTTCGAGTTTGTCGAGCGCGACGTGGAACGCGTGTTCAGAGCCGTAGCCTTCACCGCTGCCGGCCAGTTGCCCGTGACTCGTGCGGAGGCGAATCTGACACTGGATGAGCGGCGTGCCGCGGAGTTTCTCTTTGTGTTCGTGGAAGCGAACGTGCGCGTGGTGGACGTTCATCCGCTGGTACTTGTTCGCCACCTCGGTGATGGCCGAGACGATGTCGGCGCGGCCGAGCGTCTCCAAGAGGCCGATGTTCGTGACCTGCACGTCCATCTGCTCTTCTTCCGTGAACGTGAGTGCGCGGAGCACGTCGGTCTTGGTCAGCACACCGAGCACCTCGCCGTCGTCGTCTTTGGGCGTGACGACGAGCCCAGCGATGTCGTTTTCGAGCATGCGCGAAACGGCATCACGGACGCTCTCTTCGGGCGTCGCGGTGAGTGCGGGACTCGTCATCAGGTCGTAGACCGGGAGGTCGAGCATCCGGTCGGTGTCACCACGACGGTCCTGTTTCCCCTGTCTGCCTTCGTCGCGAACCATGAACTCGACCAGGTCGTACGTGGTGAGGACGCCTGCGAGGCGGCCGTCGCCGTTGGTGACGGGAAGTCGCGAGATGCCGTGTTCTCGGAGTTGGTTGATGGCTTGCCCGAGGCGGTCACGCTCGCCGATGGTGACGACGTCTTCGGTGTAAATCTGTTCGACCGTCAGCGCGTCGAGGTTCTCGAGGACTGCTTCGAGGATGTCGTTCTGCGTGACGACGCCGTACTGCTCTTTGCCCTCGTAGACAGGGGCGACTTTGGTGTCTCCCTCGACGAGCATGCGCGCGACTTCACGAACGTCCTCGTTTCGGTCGATTTTCGGGACTGCTTTCGTCAGCGCCGATGCTTTCGTGTTGTCTTCGACGTGCGAGTTGATGAGTTGCTTCTCACCGATGACGCCCGCGTACTCGCCGTCGTCCACGACGATGATTCCTTTAGGGTTTTCCCGCTCGAAGATCGAGCGGACTTTGCCTAATCGCTCGTTAACGTCGACCTCGATGAAATCAGGAGTGGCGATATCAGCAATATCCATAATACATCCTGATATACAACGTGTCCTATCTTGAAACTTCGTCCCGTTACCACCCCACAGGAACCAGCGAAATCGCAAGGCGTCGGCGAGTCTCAACGGCCGAATTCACGCGAGAGACGGCCTGTGTGTAACAATGTCACGCACAGTAGCGTTGTCGAAGTGATGTCCGAGAGATATTTCGTCTGTCTCGCTGGGACGGCCGTGCGCGCTAGTGTCCCCGAATGACCACGACTATCGGGTCGATAACGAGACTTATCGTCGTTCATACCAGTTCGAATGTTCTCCTAATTCTGGGAGTAGGGGCTACCTAACCCCTCAAATTCGGACATCTAGCCTCTCCATACTTACACGCTTTCCGACCGTTCATGATTTCAAGAGTATGGCGACTCCTGACAAGAACTCCAAGACAGACCGCTACGATGGCGAGGAATCGTTCCGAGCAGACGGCTCGGGCCGTGCAGCACTGATCCCAACGACCGGCCCAGACGCGATGGCTACGCGTGCGAAGGAACTCCCAGTTCCGGCGGCAGACCGCATCGAGTACGGCCCCGCCGACGTCGAGTCCGAACACGAAGAGCTGGACGACGAAGAGACCGAGGCCCCCGAGACACTCCGTGAGGCAGTCCTCCGCGAGGTCAAGGCGTTCTTCGCAGACATCGACGACGAAACCGCGTTCGCACCGACACCGTCTGACCAATTCATCGAAGAGAACTTCTTCGACTTCTCCTTCCTCGAAGGCGTCGAAGACGTCGAACACTACTGGGTGAACAAACCCTTCGCGTTCGTCTCGATTCTCTACGACCACAAACAGCGAGAACACCGCTACCACGTGAGCGAACCGATCCTCGACCCCTTCGAGACGTTCGTCCGCGACGACCTGACGAAGATTCTCCGAAACAGCCTGCTGTACCGCGACCTCGACCACGATGGCGACCGCGAAGAGGTGTTCGACGACGAGGCACGCGAGATTATCTCTGAGCACGCCGCGACGGTCGAAGATGGCTCGCTCTGGAAGTTGTTCTACTTCCTGCTTCGCGACTTCATCCACTTCGGTCGTATCGACCCCGTGATGCGCGACCCCGGAATCGAAGACATCTCGTGTGACGGTGACGGCGTCCCAGTGTACATCTTCCACGGTGTCTACCGCGACATGCCGACGAACGTCGTCTTCGACGACGGCGACCTCTCGTCGTACACCATCCGCCTCGCCCAACGCGCAGGCAAGCAGGTGACCGTCTCCGACCCGCTCGTCGACGCGAGTCTCCCTGACGGCTCTCGCGTCCAACTGACGCTCGGCTCCGATATCGCGACCCGTGGGTCGAACTTCACCATCCGGAAGTTCGCAGACGAACCGCTGTCGCCAGTCGACCTCGTCCGCTGGAACACCTTCAGCGTCGAACAGATGGCGTACTTCTGGCTCGCCATCGAGAACAACCGCTCGCTCATCTTCGCGGGTGGCACGGGGTCTGGAAAGACCACCTCGATGAACGCAGTGTCGTTCTTCGTCCCCGGACACGCGAAGGTCGTCTCTATCGAGGACACGCGTGAAATCACCCTCCCGCACGACAACTGGATTCAGTCGGTCACCCGTGACACCTTCACGGCCGACGGTCGCGGCGAAGTGTCGATGTACGCGCTCTTGCAGGCCGCCCTTCGACAGCGCCCCGAGTATCTCCTCGTCGGTGAGATTCGGACCGAAGAACGCGTCGCACTGACGTTCTTCCACTCGATAGCGACGGGCCACACCGCCTACACGACGTTCCACGCGGACTCCTCGCAAGGGGTCGTCCACCGGATGCGGAACGAACCGCTCGGCGTGCCCGCACAGATGCTGTCCGACCTCGACATCATCTCCGTCCAGAAGCAGATTCACCTCGACGGCGACCGGACGCGACGCAACATCGCAGTCACCGAAATCACCGGCGTCGACGAAGACGGTGAGGTCGAACTCCGCGACGTGTTCAAGCGCAACCCGACGAACGACGCGCACGAACGCGTGGGCGAGTCGAAGATTCTCGACGAAATCGCGGCCGAACGCGGCTGGACCCAAGCCGACCTCCAGTACGAACTGGACATCCGTGCCGACGTACTCCGCTTCATCGCTGCGCAGGGAATCGACGACTACCGCGCCGTGTCGGCGATGATTCGCCGGTTCGAACGCGACCGTGAGGGCCTCCTCGCCCACGTCTACGCAGAAACGTCCCTCGCAACCGTCGAGCCAGACGACGAAGCAGACAGCGGCGAATCCGCTGCCGATACTGAGTTCGACGAATCGCTCGACGACGAGGAACTCGCCGCCGAGGCAGAAGAAATCCTCTCTGACCTCTTCGACATCGAGGTCGGCGACGCCGACGACTCCACGTCTGCTGACGACGCCGACGACGTCGAGACTGACGCTGCGACCACCGAGGAGACGTCCGAGGAAGACGCTGCGGCGTCTGCTGATGACGACGTGACCAACGGTTCCGACTCGGAGGACGACGATGCCCGCTGATTCGTCGTCCTCGGTGCCGCTGCCCGACTACGAGGTCGAGCAGTACTTCCCACGCGAACACTTCGACGAATCGCCGGAAGACGTCCGTCGCCTCCGCGAGCGCTACGGGTACGTTCGCACGTACTTCAAGCGCCACCCTGCGGGACACCGTGACCTCCAGCGCTGGCTGAACCAGACGCGCATCGGGATGACCTACGACGTCTACCTCACGCAGTCTGTCAAACTGGCGCTCGTCGCTGCAGCTATCGGGTCACTCCTCGGTATCGCCGTGACGTTCGTCCTCGTGCAGATGGGCGTGCTGGCAAACGCCAGCAGTCCAGTGAGCTTTGGTGCTGGCTACGGTCTCATCGCACCGCTCCTCCCGTACAAGGTTCCCATCCTCGGGACCCTTCTCGTCCTCCTCCTCGGAGGACTGTTCGGCGCCGGAACGTACTACGCGCGCTACTACACTCCGCGGAGTCGCGCCGAGATGCGTGGCCGAAGTGTGGACATCCTGCTCCCGCACGCCATCGTCTACATGTACGCCCTCAGCCACGGTGGGATGAGCTTCCTCGAAGTCATCCGCTCTGTGGCCGACGCACCCGACTACGGCGAAGTGTCACGCGAGTTCGAAATGATCGACCGCGACATGGACCTGTTCGGCAACGACCTGTTCACGGCCCTCCGCAACGCGCGGAACCTGACTCCGTCGCTCAACTTCGAGCAGTTCCTCGACGACTTACTCTCGGTTCTCGACTCCGGTGGCGACGTCACCGCGTTCTTGGACCGCGAGTCGTCTACCTACCTCGAAGAAGCACGTGACGAACAAGAGGACTTCATCGAGACGCTCTCGATGCTCTCTGAGGTGTTCGTCGCGGCGTTCGTCGCCGCACCACTGCTGCTCATCGTCACCCTGATGGTCATCAGTTTCCTCGGCGGCAACACGCTCGTCCAACTGTACGCGCTGAACTACCTCATCTTCCCACTGGGGATGGCGTTGTTCTTGCTCCTCATCGACGTGTTGTCGGCCCCGTACACGCAAGATACGGTCCAGACGAAACACGACGTGACGATCGTCGAAGAGCTTTGGATGGCCCTCCACGAGTTCGCCGCCGTCGCTCGGCGTGAACTCCAGCGCGCCCGTGAGGAACGCTGGGGAAGCGACGACGCAATCGCCTCCGACGGCGGCGTCGTCGACGCCCGACTCGACCACTACCGCCGCGCGAACGCGGTCAGCACTCTCCGGGAACTCGTCGGCGACCCACTGGACATCATGCGCCGTCAGCCGTACCTCTCGGCGCTTATCACGGTGCCAATCGCAGTCGTCGCCCCCATCGTCGCCATCGCGCTCGGTCTCGCGACGCCGAGCATCGACGCCATGCTGGCCGACCCGTACAACACGACGGTTTGGCTGGCTGTGCTCCCGTTCGCCATCGTCGCCGTCCCGCTCACCGTGTTCCACGAGCTTCGAACTCGCCGCGAGCGAACTCTCGAACGACGCTTCCCAGACACGCTCAACCTGCTGTCGAGCGCGAACCAGATGGGCATCCCGCTCGTCGAGTCGCTCGCACTCGTCTCTCGGTGGTCGAGCGGCATCCTCGCGGACGAACTCCGCGCGCTCCGAAACGACATCCGCTGGAACTACGACGCGCACTCGGCGCTCATGGCCTTCGCAAGCCGCCTCGGCGTTCCACAGCTCTCGCGGGTCATCCGCCTCATCGCGAGCGGTGGCCGGACGAGTGGTGACCTCTCGCGCGTCCTCAGCGTCGCTGCCGAAGACACGCGAAACCGATACAAACTGGAGAAGTCCCGCCGTCGCGCGATGGGTTCGTACATCGCCATCGTCGTCATGGGATACCTCGTCTACCTGTTCGTCATCCTGATGCTGGGTGCGAGTTACCTCGCGCCCCTCGCCGAGATGACTGCGCCCACGACGGCGTCGAACGGGCAAGCACTCCCCATCGGCATCGGCTCCGTCCCAATCGACAACTTCCACGTGGTGTTCCTCCACTCCGCGCTCATCCAGGCGGTCGGGAGTGGCCTCCTCGCTGGCAAACTGGCCGACAACAGTGCCCTCAGTGGCCTGAAGTACGCCCTCGGACTGTCTGCGCTGGCGCTCATCGCCTTCGCATTGGTGTAAATCCATGACTCACAAAATCCCCTCCAAACACACACAATCGCCACTCAGGCACGTATCGCGCGGGCTCGTCGCACGCTTCGGGAGCGACGGCTCGCACCTCCGAACCGACCAGCGAGGTGCATCTGCCATCCTCGGGACGATGTTCGCGTTCGCACTCGTCGTCTCCGTCGTCGCCATGGTGCAGGTCTCGGCGGTTCCCGCGTGGAACCAACAGACCGAGTTCGAACACCTCCAGACCGTCGAGAGCGAATTCGCCATCTTCGACGAGAACGTCGCCAAGGCTGCTGACGGGCACGCAACCCGGTCGACCATCGACGCCGGCGTCGATTACCCGACTCGGGCGCTGTTCCTCTCGCCTGCAGCAGGCTCCGGAACCCTCCGAACGACGGACGAAGCGGCCGCGAGCATCACGGGTGCCGTCGCGACCGGCGAGACCGGAACGTACTGGGACAGTACCGAACACACCTTCGACACCCGTTCGTTCGTCTACCAGCCTGACTACCGTTACATGCAGGAAAACCCAGCGCTCGTCCACGAAGGCGTCTCGCAGTACACTGCCTACTCGTCGGGCGAAGTCGGTGCGACGCAGTCGCTCGTCGACGGCACTAAAATCTCACTCGTGCTGTTCGAGGGTGACATCAACGTCGGCACCGGTGAGTCGACGACCTTCGGTGTCGTTCCACTGAGCGCTGGAACCGACTACATCACGGTCACGGACACGGGCACGCCGATTACCATCTCCGTGCCGACTCGGCTCTCCAACGAGACGTGGCACGACCTCCTCGCTGACGAACCCAACGTCCAGTCGATTACGTACACGAACGGGACGGACTACAACACCCTGACCGTCGAACTCGTGCCCGGAAAGACGTACGACCTGCAACTCTCGCGCGTCGGACTCGACACGGCGGGAATCCAACAGGAGCCAGCCTACATCGTCGATGTCGAGGGTGACGACGCCGTCGTTCCACCCGGAGCGACACACCGCGTCACTGTCGAAGTACGCGATGCACAGAACAACCCAGTTCCGAACGCTGTCGTCAAGGCGAGTCCAGGACTGACCGACGAGAGCGGTCGCATCGAAGCCCGTGACACCGGAACAATCTCGACTGTCACCGACGCCAATGGCCGTGCGACGTTCACCTACTCGGCGACGGGCAGCATCGACGGTGTCGTCTCCGACGAGTTCGACATCGTCGTCGAAGACTCGTCAGGAACCGAGGTCGACCGGATGACCTTCGACGTGCAACTCCGTGTCGGCGGTACCTCCGACCCCCTCCGTGGGTTGGTCGCTGACATCGACGACCCCGGCTTCGTGTACGCTGACGTGGACGGAAACGGTGAGTTCGACGGGTCTGACTACCAGGTCTCCAACACTGGAACCGGCGACGCCGTCGTCTACGATGCAGGCTCCGACAGACTCGTGGTTCCCCCGAGCGTTGGGACCATCTTCTCTAACGAGAGCGTCTCCCTCTCTGGCAACGGTGTGTCGCTCCACGTCGACGTCGTGACCTCCAGTTCGAGTTCGGGTGACATCACCATCGACGCACGGAGTGGGTCCGTCGCTGGCGTGGGTGTCAGTATCTCCTCGGTACAGAAGGGGAACATCCTCGTCCAAGCAGCCGACGAAATCGACATCTCGGGTGCGTCGGTCAACCAGGCCGACGGGTCGATAACGGTGACCGCTGATGGTGACGTCGACATCGACAATGCAGGGTTGACGACCATCCAATCGGACACGATAACCGTCGAGTCGACTAGTGGGTTCGTCAGCGCTCGGAGCGCCGACATCAGTGGAAACGGAGACGTCGCAGTGGACGGCGCTACGGGCGTCGACCTGACAGGCGGTGGCCTGTCGAGCGTCAAAGACACCCGTGGTCTGTCCGTCGGGTCGTCGAGTGGTGGCGTCAACCTCAACGGTGTCGTCATGCTCGGTGACGGCGGCATCGACGTGACCGCAGAGAACAACATCTACGTCGTCGGTGCCAACATCGCGTCGTCGAAAGGGAACGCCAACAGCGACGTCATCATCACGTCGAATTCCGGGATGGTGAGTGGTCGCGAAGCGGCACTCTCCGCGAAGCACGACATCGTCATCACCGCAGCGACGCGCATCTCTCTGCCGCAGTCGTCGCTAGAAGACAGGGACAACTCCCCTGAACTGAACGCACCCACGGTGGAGGTCTGAGATGCCACGGTTCGCGACGCTATCTCGGTTCACGAAACAGACGCGCGGGACGTCCGAGATCCTCGGCCTCGTCTTCGCGTTCGGCCTCGTCATCTCGGTCATCGCCATCGGCCAACTCGCGGGGGCACCCGCGTGGACTGCTGGGGACGAAGCGGACCACAGCGCGAGCGTCTCTTCCGACATCGCGTCACTCGATGCCGCAATCTTCCGGAGTTCTGGCACCGACGCCAGTGGTCGGGTCGCAATCGACGCGGACGTGTCGTACCCCGAGCGATACCTCGTGGTGTCGCCCCCCGGGAGCGTCGGTAGTTTCCACGTCGACGGAACCGACACCGTGACCATCACAAACGTGACGGCGGCCGGTCCCGAGTCGGTGTTCTGGGACGGAACCAACCGAACCTACACGACGACGTCCATCGTCTACAAACCCGACTACGCCGAACGTGACGAGGCCACGTTGGTCATCGAAAGCGGTGTCTCGTACCTCGAAAACGACGGGTCTGCAGTCGTTCACCGCCAGTCTCTCGTCCGTGGAACCGACGTCTCGCTCGTCTTCTTCGAAGGTGAGCTAGACGGCCACACGACGGGTGGCGAAACGGTGTCGCTGTCACCGATTTCGGTCCGAACCGAAATCCTCCCAGTATACAACGAGGACGAACCGATTCGCATCACCGTACCGACGTTCCTGCCAGAAGACGACTGGCGTGACCTCATGGACGAGGAACCGCACGCGTCAGTCGTCTCCTACACGACGGCCGGTGACCACGCCACCGTGACCATCGAACTCGAAGCAGGCGTCATGTACAACGTCCGTGTCGCTCGGCTCGGCGTCGGCGACCCCGTCAACCCCGACCCGGGTGCGTACGTCGTCACTGAAGCGGGTGAAGATGCTGCCGTCCCTGCTGGTGGCCGTGAGACGCTCGCTGTCCGCGTGTTCGACCAGTACGGGGCACCCGTCGCAGGAGCGACGGTCACGGCACCGTCGTCGACACCGCTCGGTGGAACCGTCGCCCCACTCGGTGGAGCGACTACCGTCACCGACGAGACGGGCCGTGCTCGGTTCTCGTACACCGCTCCCGAGGGAGTCACTGACATCGACCACGACACCGTCACCATCACGCTCGCCGGTGCGAGTGGCCCCGGTTCGACGGTGACTATCCCGTTGGAAGTCCGTGGTGCCGGTGAGACGTACGAGGTTCGGAACGTGGCGATGACGCCAACCGCGACGCCGACACCCACCCCGACTCCGACCCCAACGCCCACCCCAACAGCGACGCCAACTCCAACGCCCACCCCAACAGCGACACCCACCCCAACAGCGACACCCACCCCAACGCCGACCCCAGAAGACAGCTTCGTCATCGACGATGGCTCGGTCGTTCCCTCTGTCGACTTCGTAGGTGACCTCGAACTGCTCGGAAGCGCAATCAAACAAGGCACCACGGACGTCCCTGTGACGGTGTCGTTCGTCGCCGGCGGTGACACACACTCACCGTCGGAGTGGGACAACGTCAACGATGGTCAGCAGCACTCGTTCACCCTGAATGGACACGGTGGAGACGTGATATCCATCGTCGCCGCCGCCGAAGGATACGTCACTGCTGATTCCTCGGCTGACGCACAGCAGGTCGCCGTCCTTCGAAACGGTGACCCAGTCCCCGATATCAAGGGGTACGATGGTCAGCAGGACGCAGAGGAGTTCGTCGCCCCGTACATCAGCGACGACGGACAAACGATGGAACTGGCAGACAACCAGGTCATCTTCCTGTTCGAACTGGGGTCGACGAACCCGAGCGACAACGCCTTCGACATGCAGGACGCCGTCATCCTCGTGACGCTCTGGGAAGCGTAAATGCGCCGGTGTCGGAATCTCCGTCACACGCACTACCTGAACAGAGTTAACAAACCCCACATCGTATCATTTCGCCATGCCGTTCGACTCAGACCGCGTCTCGACTGTTACGTTCGACTCGTACAGCACCCTCGTCGACGTCGACGCCGCCGAAAAGGCGCTTGCTGACCGCGTCGCCGACCCAGAACCCGTCTCGAAACTCTGGCGGGCCCGCTCGCTGGAATACACGTTCGTCGGCAACCACATCGACGAATACCGTCCTTTCTACGAAATAAACCGCGCCGCGCTCCAGTACGCGCTGGATGCGCACGACGTGGGCGTCTCCGAAACCGAACGAGATGAAATTCTCGCCGTCTACCACGAGCTCGACGTGTTCGACGACGTTCGAGACTCCATCGAACGGTTGCGAGACGCTGGCTACGCCTGTTACGTCGTCTCGAACGGAAACCCAGAGATGCTGGACTCGATGGTGGACCACGCGAACATCCGTGACCTCCTCGACGGCATCGTCAGCGCGGACGAGGTCGAGGTGTTCAAACCCGACGCAGAACTCTACCGCCACGCCGCGGCAAGAACGGGGACCGCAATCGACGAGATTGCCCACGTGACCGCCGGGTGGTTCGACGTGATGGGTGCACAGCACGCGGGAATGCAAGGCGTCTGGGTCGACCGGAAGGACTCACCGTGGGAACCGTTTGGGCCGGAACCCGACCTCACGGTGCCGGGGATTACGGCGTTCGTCGACGAACTCGGCGTCTAACTATCGATTCGATCGGTGACGTTCCTCCTCGAGGGACAGTCGCATTCGACAGCGACCACGATTATTTGGCTAGGAGTCATATCTAGTGACATGGAAAAACGGCGAATCAAAGGTGGGTTCCTCGCAGTCGTCGGGTTCATCCTCTCGCCGTTATCGTGGTGGAACGACCTCGTGGTCAACCTCCCGTTAGCCTACGCGTTCGGTATCGCTGTCGCGCTCATCTCACGAGAGTTGTTTCTGCCGGGCGTCATCGCGGGGTACTGGTTGACGAACGTGGCCGGGTTCGTCTTACTCCACAAGGGTGCAATCGACGTCGTCTCCGGTGAGCCAGAGCCGTACACGACCCGACGCTTCGTCAAAGACTTCCTCATCTCGGTCGGCTACACTGTGATCGTCATCGCACTCGTGTGGTTCGGCATCTTGACCATCCCCGACGGAATCTTAGCGGCGCTCGGACAGTGAGTTCGGTTGGTCGTCGAAGCATTCCGCGGTCAGCACCCTAACTGTCGTGTCATGCTGCGTATCGCACATTCGTCGAGCGAGGGCGCTACCACTCTCTGTCTCGCAGTGGGCTGAAAAAAGGTCGATTCGGTGTCCCAACCGGGTCGAATTCGGCGGATGATGGCCGAGATATCCGGTCGAGGTAGTCGTTCGTCTAGCTCTCGCTCGACGTTTCGTTCGTCTCGACAGTCACTTCCGCATTGTCAGTGACTGGCGCGCCGTTTGCCGTGTACGGGCCATCGTCTGCTCCCTCGGAGCTGACGAAGTCGAACTGTTCGTTACCGTTGCTGTCGAAGTGCGGCATCGCCGTGAGCGTCGCGTTCTCCGTCAGTGGTTCGTCGAGCGTTACTGCGATATCCTCCTGTTCACCGGCCGAGAGGTATCCGGATGCACCGATGACAGCACCGCTCTCGTCGTGGATGACGATGAATCCACCTTCAGAGAGGGTCGCACTCGCCACGAGCACTGCAACTCCGGCGGTCGACTGGTCGTTGAACTGGACGGACGCGGTCGCCTCTTCAGCAGGCGGTGCTTCAGTGGTTGGTTCTTCAGTCGTTGGCTCTTCGGTCGTAGGTGCTTCAGTGGTTGGTTCCTCGGTGGTTGGCGTTGCCGTCGGCGTCGCGGTTGGCGTCGGCTCAGCAGCCCCGACAATCACGTTGGCGGTGTCAGTGACTGGTGCACCATTCATCGTGTACGGACCATCCTCAGCCCCTTCGGACGTGAGGAAGTCGAGTTGTTGGTTGTCGTTGGTGTCGAGGTGCGGCATCGCGGTGAGCGTCGCGTTCTCGGTCAACGGTTCGGCAAGGGTCACAGTCACGTTGGACTGGTCACCGGGTTCGAGGTACTCAGACGCACCGACGACGGCACCACTCGCGTCGTGGATTGCGATGAACCCCCCGGCAGAGAGGGTCGCACTCGTGACGGTAACGGTGGTTCCGTCAGAGGTTTGGTCGTCGAACTGCACAGATGCAGTCGGCTCTTCAGCCGGTGGTTCTGGTTCTGCTTGCGCAACGGTCACTGCGGCAGTGTCAGTGACGGGTGCACCATCGACCGTGTACGGACCATCCTCTGCTCCCTCGGACGTGAGGAAGTCGAGGACCTGGTTGTCGTTGGAGTCGACGTGTGCCTGTGCGGTGAGCGTGGCGTTCTCGGTCAACGGTTCGGCGAGGGCCACAGTCACGTTGGACTGGTCACCGGGTTCGAGGTACTCGGTCGCGCCGAGCACGGATCCGCTCTCGTCGATAATTGCGATGTAGCCTCCGTCAGGGAGGGTCGCACTCGTGACAGTGACCGAGTCTCCGTCGGTCGTCTGGTCGTCGAACTGGACCGACGCAGTCGGGACAGGTTCACTGGAGACGGTGAGCGTCGTCAGTTCACCCATGTCCTGTGTCTCGACACCGTGGATGTAGGTGCCCTCTGGGAGTCCGGACGTGCTGACTTCGAAGGTCACCGTCTCGGTCTCGCCGGGGTTGAGTGCCCAGCCGATTCGCTCGACGACGTCACCTTCGAGCCGGAACTCGACGCACTGAATCATCGGTACGGAGTTCGGGTTCGTGATGTCGGCAGTCACCGTCACCGTGTCGCCGGGTTGGACCGTCGACGGTGCGGAGAGGTTACTCACGTCGTACGACGCGAGTGAATCGTTCAGTGGATATGTACACTGCTGGCCCTGTGCTTGTTGTTGAACCTGCGCGTACTGTGTTCCAACAGCCTGCGAATTTGGTCCACCAACCGCCTGTGTCGCCCCTTCAGGCGCCGCGAAGCCGATACCTGTCGCCGCCACAGTGACGACTGCAGCGATGAAAAGTATGGTCGCGATGTGTATTCGTGTGTTCATGTGTCTGCAATGACAGACTACCCAGTCCACAGATAAAAGATGACGAGATTGTTTCACTATCTCGCTGACATAGCTGTTGGTTTACGTGACTGTGTTGCGAAGGTTAGTTGATGGTTGAGGCCTTCACGGGTGCGTATTCGGGGCTCTTTGTGATTTTCCAGTATCAATGATTGTTTCTCTCAGACTGTTTCGATTAACTGTCATTGTGTGGATATAATTCGGGGATTTGACACTCTCTCGTCACTTTATTAAGAGTATCTTGACAAATGAACTGACGAGTTTCGGTGACTCTTTGCTCGGTGGATATGTGCTTCGTCTCCACTGACCAGAGCGATACACGAAAGCCGAGCAACTCCTTCAGCACCGTCGAGAGAATGGATAGGTTAGGGCAGATTCGAACTTTGTGAGACTGTCATCTCACGTGCTCACGCTCGCGTTGCTCGCGTGAACCTCACTCGCAAATCAGAGATTTGCTCGCTGGTTCGAATCTGCCGTCATCATTTTCGATTCCACAGACTCCTCACCTCGCTCACGATGTTCGCTCCGCTCGAAGTTGCGAGGAATCAGAAAATGGGTTGGGGCAGATTCGAACTGCCGACCTGCTCCGTGTGAAGGAGCCGTCATAACCTGGCTAGACCACCAACCCGGCTTCGAACGTTCGTTCCCTGCGCCACCAATTAAGACTTACGTTGTGCCCCAATTAGGGGGCCGCACCGACCTGCTCACTGACTGGTTCGACGAACACGTCGCCGAACCTTGCCGGCCGCCTCTCTGCTTCGAGTGGCTGCCCGGCGAGCCCCATACTCGACGCGTTCGCGGCGTGTCTCTAGGGTGATTTCTTCTTCTTCTTCAGGTTCCGCTTCACGACCCATCCGTTCCATGAGGTCTCTGCGGAACGGTGCTGTCTCCTCGTCGATTCCAGCGTACAGGTGCTCGAATCCACGTCGGAAGTAGTATCTCGCGTCGGTGAAGTGTCGGTTCATACCCTCAGATAGTCTCGCAGACGAGAAAACAATTGTGTTGGTTGATACCGATTGTCGTGATTCTATGAGAGAGCGACACACTTTTGGTGATTTAGGCATACCTAAAACATGGGAATGCCGACTGCCATCGTGGTCGGTCCCGTCAGCGACTGTCCCGCCGGGACGGCGATACCGTGGGCACGCTTCGTCCGTCCCGGTCTCACTATTCCTCCAGAGCGGCCGCGCTCTCAGTAGGTCGGCGACTCTTCAGGGACGCCGTCGCGTCTGTTGACCAACCGAGCGAAGACGAACAGCGCGTCTGACAGACGATTGAGGTAGGCGACGACTTCGGTGTTGACCGGTTCTTCGGCTGCCAGCGAGACGACACGTCGCTCTCCGCGCCGGGATACGGTGCGGGCGTGGTGGAGCTTTGCCCCCGTCTCACTTCCACCCGGGAGGATGAACGACGTGAGTGGGTCGAGTTCCGACTCTGCTTCGTCGATCCACGCTTCGAGGTCGTCGACGTGCTCCGACCGAATCTGCGGGTCGTCTTCGTCCGGGTCGGGGTTGGCGAGGTCCGCTTGGACGATGTGGAGGTGATTCTGCATCGCTTCGAGAACCTCGTCCACGTCGTCGTATCCGGTCGGTCGGACGGTTCCGATGAGTGCGTTCACCTCGTCGACCGTTCCGTACGCCTCGATTCGACTGCTCGTCTTCGACACGCGAGTCATATCTCGCAGGTCGGTCATTCCCTCGTCGCCGCGGCCGGTGTATATCTTCATTGTGCTAGTGTCTGCTCGACGTACTGGATGATGTTCTCGCTCTCGTTCATCGTCACACCACGTGCCTCGTCGACGAGGACGGGAACGGCACGCTGGCCACTCACCCGCTTCACCTCGTCGCGGTCAGAGTGCAACGGTTCGACCCAGTGCGTCTCGTAGTCGATGCCCGCGTCCGTGAGCGCGTCGTGGACTCGGACACAGAACGGACAGCCATCGAGTGCGTACAGAGTGACTCCCATGACCCGACCTTAGGAGCGACCGAGCAAAGAGATTTGGACGCCGTCCAGTGTGTCGTCTATCGGCCGGTCGAATGGCCGACCCCCGTCGTTCGACGTGGTAGCTAAGCTGATACCTGTCGTATCAACCAGTTACGATGAGCCATCCACAACCGCTGGACCCGGACCGTCTCAGAGTCGCATACCGCGACGAGATAGACGGTGCCTACCTGTACGACGTGTTGGCGGGACTCGCAGACACACCGGAACTCGAAACTGTGTACGAACGGTTGGCAACCTCCGAACGGGGCCACGCCGACCAACTCCGAGCACTCCTCGGTGAAGACGAGTCAGTGCCGTCGACACCATCGTGGCGTGCTCGCGTGCTCGCTCGACTCGCTGGCCGATTTGGTCCGGGTATCGTGCTCCCGACGCTGACCGAACGCGAGGTGGACGGTGCCGCAGACTACCTCGTTGCCGGGGAATCGGGTATCGCAGCCGACGAACACGGCCACGCTCGAACACTGCGAGCGCTCTCGGAGACGACCGGGGGTGTCCAAGGGACGACGCTCGCGATGTTGGAAGGCCGCCACCGTGCGACGAGCGGAAACACCCTCCGTGCAGCAGTTCTCGGCGCCAACGATGGGTTAGTCTCTAACCTCAGTCTCGTGATGGGTGTCGCTGGTGCGTCGCTCTCGCCTGAGTCGGTCCTCATCGCTGGCCTCGCCGGCCTCGTCGCTGGGTCCGGGTCGATGGCGATGGGTGAGTGGCTCTCGGTCCAGAGTTCGCGTGAACTGTACGAACGACAACTCTCCGTCGAGGCCGCCGAACTCGAAGCGAGCCCCGAGGAGGAAGCCGAAGAACTCGTGCTCATCTACCGAGCCAAAGGGGTTCCGGAGGCGCAGGCCACGGAACTCGCCAGTCGACTCGTCTCGGACCGTGACACTGCACTCGACACGCTCGCGCGCGAAGAACTCGCCATCGACCCGGAAGACCTGGGTGGGTCAGCGTGGGGTGCCGCGGCGAGTTCGTTCGTCCTCTTCGCACTCGGGGCGGTCATTCCGGTGATTCCGTTCTTCTTCGTCTCGGGAACTCCTGCCGTCATCGCGAGTCTCGTTGCGAGCGCGATCGGACTCTTCGCAATCGGAGCAGGAATCACCGTGTTGACCGGTCGAAGTCTCCTCTTCTCTGGTGGCCGGCAGGTCGGAATCGGGCTCGCTGCCGCCGCGTTGACCTACGGTATCGGTTCCCTCGTTGGGGTCGGTTTAGTTGGCTGACACCGTTTCACCACGGCCAATTTTAGACTAGTCTAATTTCCAATTTAGAACAACAAATCTATATGCTTCCTCGAGTCTATATCTGATAGTAATGAGTAACAAACCTCGTCAAGGACGAGAACGGGCCATGTCTCGGCGGCGTGTACTTGCCGCAGGCACCGGTCTCGTGACTGCTGGTCTCGCAGGCTGTCTTGGCAGCTCTGAGGGAACCCTTGGAAGTAGCAACTCGGACGATACCGACGCAGAAGACGGTCCCGTCGTCGTCGCGTCGTTCTTCAGTTTCTACGACTTCGCGCGGAAAGTGGCGAAAGACACGCCAGTGACGCTGAAGAACTTGGTACCGACTGGACTCCACGGACACGGCTGGGAACCCGACGCGAGTGTCACGCGTGACATCATCGAGGCGGACGCGTTCATCCACGTCGGTGAGGACTTCCAACCGTGGGCAGACCGCGCCATTCAGACGCTGAAAGACGACGACGTCGACACGCAACTCATCAACGTGCGCGAGGGCGTCGAACTCGTCGAACTCGCCGCCAGTCTCGACAGAGATGAAGAAGGTGTCGGCGAAGGCCGCGGTCGAGACCCGCACTTCTGGCTCGACCCACAGCGCGCGAAGACGGCAGTCGACAACATCACCGAGGGCCTCGTCGAACTCGCCCCCGAGTACGAAGACACCTTCCGCGAGAACGCGTCGACGTACAAGACCGACGTTCTCGACCGAATCGACAGCGACTACCAGGACATCTTCGACAGAGCAGAGCGAAAAGTCGTCCAGTTGGCCGCACACAACGCGTTCCAGTACATCGGCGTCCGCTACGGCGTCGAGATGCGTCCGCTCGTCGTCAACCTCGCCGCGAGTGGCGACGTGAAGCCATCGGACATCACCGAAGCGAAACGCGTCATCGACGAGAACGACATCAAGTACATCGGTGCCGGCGTCTTCGAGACGCGCAAGCCCGCGAAGCAGTTGATTGCCGAGACGAACGTCGAAGCCTACTACCCCGTGACTCCGTACGCAGGCGTCCGTGAGGACTGGGTCGAGAACGAGTGGGGCTACGAGGAGATTGCGTACAACATCAACATGCCGACGTTCGAAGTCGTCCTCGGGAACAAGTCGCCCGACGAGGTCGGCTACGATGGCTGGGCGGACGAGTGGAGAAACTTCGAATGAGCATGATGCGTCCGTCTGAAGCACGAACAGAACTGCAAACGGGGGACGCCGTCGTCGAACTGTCGAACGTCGAGTTCGGCTACACCGCTAGTCCAGTCGTCGAAGATATCTCACTCCGTATCGACGCCGGCGAGTACGTCGCCGTCGTCGGACCGAACGGGTCGGGAAAGTCGACGCTGATGAAGCTCATGCTCGGCCTCCTCCGTCCTGATTCGGGAACTGCGCGCCTGTTCGACGAGCCATCGCACGCCTTCGACGACGGCGCTCGAATCGGCTACGTCGCCCAACACGCGAGCGCCTCGAAAGAGATGCCCATCACGGTCCGTGAAGTCGTGAAGATGGGTCGATTCCCACACGTCGGCTTCGGGCGACTGTCTGCCGAAGACAAGCAAATCGTCGACGACGCGCTCGAAACCGTCGGCATGACCGCGTTCGCCAACCGCCGCGTGACGAAACTCTCCGGCGGGCAGCGCCAGCGCGCGTTCATCGCCCGTGCGCTCGCGAGCGAGGCCGACCTCCTCGTCTTGGACGAACCGACTGTCGGTGTCGACGCCGAGTCGGTCGACGCGTTCTACGACCTCCTCGAATCGCTCAACGAGTCGGGAATCACTATCCTGCTCATCGAGCACGACCTGAGCGCCGTCACCGAACACGCAGACCGCGTGGTCTGTCTCAACCGCGAGATATACTTCGACGGTCCAACCTCGGAGTTCGTCGAGAGTGACGCGCTCGCCCGAGCGTTCGGGACCGCAGCGACGTTCCTCGGAGGCTCGAAATGACCGCCGCTCTGCTCGTTCCGTTGCAGGCCGGGTTGCTCGACACGCTCCTCTCGCCGATGTACGGGTTCCTCGAGTTCTGGTACTGGCTGTTGACGCAGCTGTACTACCTGACGGGACTCGAACTCATCAGTCCGGAGTACAAGTTCATGCACCGGGCCATCCTCGTCGGTCTCTGTATCGGCGTGATGGCGCCGCTCATCGGGACGTTCCTCGTCCATCGCCAACTCGCACTCATCGGTGACGCGCTCGCACACACCGCCTTCGCCGGCGTCGCGGTCGGATTGTTCCTCAACGGCGTGTTGAACCTCGGCGTCTCGCCGTACTTGTCCGCTGTCGTCGTCGCCGTCATCGCAGCACTCCTCATCGAACTCATCTCTGAGGCCACTGACGCCTACAACGACGTGTCGATGGCCATCGTCCTCTCGACTGGGTTCGCACTCGGGACGGTCCTCATCAGTCTCAACGCCGGCGGACTCGCAGTCGGTATCAACCAGTACCTCTTCGGGAACCTCTCGACTGTCTCTGCAGAGAACGCGGCGATTCTGCTCGTCCTCTTCGCGATCATCGTCGGCACGATCGGACTCACGCGCAACCAACTGCTCTACGTCACCTTCGACGAGACGGCCGCAGCAGTGTCGGGCCTCTCGGTCACGTGGTACAACCGCGTGATGGTCATGCTGACCGCACTCGTCGTCGTCGGTGCGATGCAGATTATGGGTGTCATCCTCGTCGCCGCGATGCTCGTCGTCCCCGTCGCTGGGGCGGCACAGGTGTCACGGAGTTTCTCCGAATCACTCCTCGTCTCGGTCGTCCTCGCCCAGCTCGCCGTCCTCCTCGGTATCGGTGTCTCCTACTACGGCGAGGCGACGGCAGGGGGCGTCATCGTCCTCGTCGCCGTCGGCATCTACGTCGTCTCGGTCCTCATCGGGAAACTGCAGGCGCGTGTCCGTGAGGACACCGCACCAGAACTCGGCAGCATCGACTCGACGAGTTCAGACTGAGACGGTCACTGTTTCGTCGGCCTCTGCGAACCCTGATATCGTGAGCGTCGCCTCTCGGCGTCCGGTTTTTTCCACTTCGATACACGCGTTGAACGAGGTCTTCATGCCGGCGACGACACTGTCGACGCTCGTCCCGATGTCACTATTCGTGTCGAGTGCGCAGACGCCGATACCCTCACCACGGCGAATGTCCGACAGGAAGTTCGAGTTCAAGAGTCTGTAGACTGACCGCACGTCTGTTGCTTCCTCGCAGATGCTCGTACAGAGGTAGATTCCCGACCGGAATCGAGGCGTCTTCTGTTGTGACTCCGAGAGAAGCATCGAGAAGTTCATCCCGAGTTTCGTGAGGTCACCGAGGTCGTCTATCGTCTCGACGTTGGTGCCACTCACACCCGCACCGGCTAGCACAGACGACCGGGACCCAGACCCACGCGTCACCTTGTCGAGTGCCCGTTGGACCATCCGACCGCTGTCGTTCGTCGCCAGCACGACACTTCGTTCGTCTTCCTGTGCCGCGACGAGTTGATAGAACACCGACTGGAGGGCATCCGAGTCGTCGCCGACGAGCAAGATGCTCGTGCCACTGTCTATCGCGCCCAGTCCCATCGAGTCGGCAGTGAACGTCTCCGAAGACCTGAGACTCATTGGACCGCCTCCACTGTCCGCGTTCCAAGCGCGGCCTGGCGAAGCTCGAGAATCTCCATCGCAGTTTCCGCGAACTGCTGAAGTTCGTGTCGCTCTTCGGCGTCGTACGTCCGCACAACGTCGTCGATGAGACACACCTGCCCGATGACGTGGCCATCACTAGTCGTCATGTTTGCGCCCGCATACGACCGAATTCCGAGGTTCGCGAGGTGTGGGTTCTCACTGAACCGCTTGTCTTCTCTGAGGTCTTCGACGACCATCACGTCCGCTTGCAACATGCTGTGTGTGCAGATGGTGTCTTCGCGCGTCAGTCGGTCCCAGTCGCCACCGTGACAGGCGACGATGTTCTCTTCGTCCGCTTCGACCAGGCCGATGAACGCGATGGCCGTGTCGAAGTGACTGGCGATTAAGTCCGT
Organism: Haloferax marinisediminis; assembly: GCF_009674585.1. Taxonomy (NCBI): domain Archaea; kingdom Methanobacteriati; phylum Methanobacteriota; class Halobacteria; order Halobacteriales; family Haloferacaceae; genus Haloferax; species Haloferax marinisediminis. The sequence continues at coordinate 1,292,370 of NZ_WKJP01000001.1, forward strand.
GAGTCGGTCGAAACTCTCCTCGATCGGGAGTTCGTCGATGTCGTACTGTTCGAGGGCGTCCAATCGCTCCTGCTCGTCGTCTGGTTTCAAGAAACTGACCTGCGCGCTGTGGTTGATGACGTCTTCGACGATGAACGTCAACCGGTCGTATGCGTCGGGTAAGTCGCGATTGATGTACTCTAAGAGGACCTCCTCGAACGATGCCGTGTCAATCTCTCCCGGCGATATGTCGGTGAACAGCACACACGGTGTCTGCGGTGCAGTCTGTCTGATTGCCTGTACGATTTCGAGGCCACTCCCGTCGTCGAGTTCGTACCCGGTGACGACACAGACGACATCCCGTTCGTCGAGTATCGCATGGGCATCTTCGACAGACGTTGCTTCGACTGCTTCGAACGCCTCTTCAGTGTCTATCGCGGTGGACACCGCGCCAACTCGGTCCACTGTATCGACGCACAAAATTGTCCGACTCATTGTTCACCCGAAACTCAGTGAACCCGTGTAAAGTTCTATGTGCCAAATTATCGCCCCCGATATTTAGGGTGTTCAAGTAGGACGTTGGTCGTTCTGCCGCCGGTATCGTGCCGTAGCTACGACTTGCAGATGACGAAGGCCCAGAGTGCTCTGTTCCGACCAACGCCAATTTCGTATCGCAGTATGTGATTTATGAAGGAGGAATGCGTTCTCTCGACCCGAAAACGCGACCGCCCACGAACCAATATCTTCAACAACGACCACAACGGATTCGCTTGCATGAGCGACCTCGAGATCGAACGCAAGTGCCCCGTCTGCGACAACGACACGTTCTACCTCGCCGCGAGCATGGAGGTTCACCTCGGAAAGAAGACCAAGTGGCACTGTACGAACTGTGACTACGGCTACATCCACATCACGGACGACGTCGAAACCTACGCGAAAGCCGAAGCGTAAGGCCGAAAAAAGGATTCTCTGTTATTCTTCGTCCGCTTCGAGCGATTGCCAGGAGAGTCGCGGGTTCCGGGCCGCAGACACCTGGTCGATACGCCGAGCGCTCGTCTTCGAGGGCGCAGTTTCGAGCGCCTCGTCAGAGTCTGCATAGGCAGCGTTGAAGGCGTGAGCGAGGTCGTCGAGCGACGCCTTGTCTTCGACTTCCGTGGGTTCCGTGAGCATCGCCTGTGAGACGAGTTCGGGCCACTTCGTCGTCGGTGGGTGGACACCGTAGTCGAGCATCCGCTTTGCCACGTCTGCGGCGTCGCGGTCACCCGATGTCGCCGCGAACTCGTGGTGGAACGGTCCGTACGGGACCTCCAAGTCGATTTGCGAGGCGAGGTAGTTCGCGTTCAACACGGCCTTCGCGCTGGCGTCTGCGAGTCCCTCGTCGCCGAGGCGGGCGATGTAGGCGTACGCCTTCACGAGGACGAGCCAGTTACCGGCGAAGCCGTGGACCTTTCCAATCGAGGACTCGGGTTCGTACTGTTCGTACCCGGCCGCAGTCTCGCGGACCATCGGACTCGGGAGGTACTCGGCGAGTTCTTCGACGACACCGACCGGACCTGCGCCCGGTCCGCCACCGCCGTGGGGCGTGGCGAACGTCTTGTGGACGTTGTAGTGCATGATGTCGAAGCCCATGTCACCGGGGCGAGCACGTCCGAGAAGTGCGTTGAAGTTCGCACCATCGTAGTAGAGCAAGCCACCCGCCTCGTGGACCATCTCCGAAATCTCGACGATGTCACGCTCGAACAGGCCGAGCGTGTTCGGGTTCGTGAGCATGAGCGCGGCCGTCTCTTCGGAGATGGCAGCTTCGAGTGCCTCGATGTCGACTCGTCCCTCCTCGTCAGAGGGGAGTTCGACCACGTCGTACCCCGCCATCGCGGCGGAAGCGAAGTTCGTCCCGTGCGCAGACGCCGGGATGATAATCTCCGAGCGGTCGTCGTCACGGGCCTCGTGGTAGGCTTTCGCGATGAGGATGCCGGCGAACTCACCAGCAGCGCCTGCTGGCGGTTGGAGCGTCACCGCGTCCATGCCGCCGATAGTCGCGAGGTACTCCTGCAGGCCGTGGAGCAGGCCGAGCGTCCCCTGAATCGTCCGGTCAGACCGGTCGGGGTGGACCGCTGCATTGGGGTCGCCGGCGACGTCCTCGGTGAACGACGGGTTGTACTTCATCGTACACGACCCCAGCGGGTACGGCCCCAGTTCGACGCTGTAGTTCATCTGCGACAGGCGCGTGTAGTGGCGCGCCAACTGAGGTTCCGAGAGGCCCGGCAGCGTGAGTTCGTCACGCGTCAGGTCGTCGGGGAGGACACCATCGGCATCGACTTCGACGGTAGTGCTGTCCTTTTCGGACAGAAGCGGTTCGTAGACGTCGTCGCGGCTGAATCGGGCTTGGTCGAAGTTCATCAGGCTACCTCCTCGAAGGCCGCGACGAGATCGTCTGCGGCGTCGGCGTTCGCCTCCGTGATACAGACCTGAATGTGGTGGTCGTCGAGCGCGTGGACCGCGAATCCACGACCTGCGAGGTCGTTCGTAATCGCCGGAGCGGGTTGGTCAGTGTAGGCGACGAACTCCCGGAAGTGGTGGCGGTCGTACACCGGTGCTTTCACACCCGAGATATCGTCGAGACGCTCCGCGAGGTCACGTGCGTTGACGACGGCGTCTTTGGCGACGTCGACGAGGCGGTCCGGGCCGAGCCACGCGATGTGCATTGCCGTTCGGAGTGCGACCCACGCCTGATTCGTACAGATGTTCGACGTAGCTCGCTCCTTGCGGATGTGCTGTTCGCGGGTCTGGAGCGTCAGCGTGAACGCTCGCATGTCTTCGGCGTCTTCGGAGACGCCGACGAGGCGGCCGGGAACCTGTCGGAGGAAGTCTTCGCGGGTGGCGAAGATACCGAGGCCCATGCCGTACGCCGACCCGATTCCGAGTGCGCCTGCTTCGCCGACGACGACGTCGGCACCGACGCTCGCGGGTTCTTGCAGGAGCGAGAGGGCGACGACGTCGCTTCCGAGACAGAACAGCGCGTCGTTCTCGTGGGCGATGTCGCCGATGTCGGCGAGTCGCTCTTCGATGACGCCCCGAACGGTCGGACTCTCGGCGTAGACCATCACCGTCTCGTCGTCGACGAGGTCGGAGAGGGCGTCGACGTCGACAGCACCGTCGTCCATCGGGTACTCCCCGATTTCCATGTCGGCACCGTCGAGGTAGTTCTCGAGGACGCCCAGACGGCCTTCGTGGATGTGTTCGGGGACGAGGACGCGGTGGCCACTCGCACCGCGTCGGAGGCGGTTTGCGAGGAGTGCGGCCTCAGCGAGGGCCGTCGCGGCGTCGTACATCGAGCAGTTCGCCACCGGGAGGCCGGTCAGTTCGACCAGCATCGACTGGTACTCGAAGAGCACCTGCAGGAAGCCCTGCGCAATCTCTGGTTGGTACTGTGTGTACGAGGTGAGGAACTCCGAGCGCCGCGAGAGGTCGTCGACCAGTGCCGGCACGTAGTGGGCGTGGTGACCACGTCCGAGGAACTCGGTCAGTTCTTCGTTTCGGGCGAAGAGGTCCGCGAGAGACTGTCTGAGTTCTCGCTCGCCGGTCGGGTCGATGCCGAACTCGTCGTCGAAGCGGACGTCTTCGGGGATGTCGAAGAGGTCTTCGACGGAGTCGACACCGACTGCGTCCAGCATGTCGGCCTCGTCAGCGTCTGTGTGTGGGGCGTACGGGCTTCCGACCCGTCGTCCATTTCCAGCGGTCATCTCACTCCGTTTGCTCGCGGTACTCCTCTGGAGAGAGGAGGTCGTCGAACTCGTCCGTGTCGGACGGTTCCAGTTCGAGCATCCATCCGTCGCCGTACGGGTCGTCGTTGACGAGTTCGGGGGCGTCGAACAGGTCTTCGTTGACGGCGGCGACCGTCCCCGAAATCGGGGCGTAGAGGTCGGAGACTGCCTTGATACTCTCGACGACGCCGAACTCGTCGCCTGCTGCGACTTCGTCGCCCTCGGCGGGGAGTTCGACGAACACGACGTCGCCCAGTTCGTCCTGTGCGAAGTCAGAGATGCCGACGCGGACGGTGTCGCCGTCGGTGGTGGTCCATTCGTGCGATTCCAGGTACTTTCGGTCGTCGGGAATTTCGAACATTATCGGTCGATAAAGGGTGGTGTGACTATCTTTGCGCGCTTTTCACGGCCGCGGACGAGAACCTGTACGATGGTCCCCGACTCTGCGTATTCGGTGGGGACGTAGCCGAGTCCGATGGGTTCCGAGAGCGTCGGACTCATCGTTCCGCTCGTCACCACACCGACGACGTCGCCGTCCTCGGTGGCGATGTCGTAGCCGTGTCGGGGGATTCCGCGGTCGAGGAGTGTGAAACCGACGAACGTCTCGTCGACTCCGTCCTCACGTTGCTGTTCGAGGGCGTCACGGCCCACGAACTCGGTGTCTAACTTGACGACGAAGCCGATGCCGGCCTCGTAGGGGGTTCGGGGTTCGTCCTCGGGGTCGAAATCTTGCCCAGAGAGCAAGTACCCCATCTCCATCCGGAGCGTGTCGCGGCACCCGAGTCCACACGGTGTGGCGTCGAGTGACGACCACACGGTCTCGGCGTCGTCCCACGGACAGAGGACTTCGAAGCCGTCTTCGCCGGTGTAGCCCGTTCGGGCGACCCAGCACTCGACCCCCGCGACGTCGGCGAACGTCGCTTGGAACTTCGAGAGGCCGCCGAGGTTCGCGTCGGGTGCGGCATCCGTGACGGTGTCGAGTGCGTCCGGGCCCTGTACTGCGAACATGGCCCACTCTTCGGTGACGTCCTCGACGGTGGCGTCGAGGTCCCAGTCGTCACGGAACGAGGTCCACCGGTCGTACATCTCTTCGTCGTGCCCGGCGTTCGGGATGAAGAGGTACACCCGGCCGTCTCGGTCAGGTAATCGGTAGACGACGGTGTCGTCGATGATGACTCCCTCGTCGTCGACGATGGCCGAGTACTGCGAGTCACCCGGGTCGAGGGCCGTCACGTCGTTCGTCGTCAGGCGTTGCATCAACGCGGTGGCGTCCGGGCCGGACACTTCGATCTCACTCATGTGTGAGACGTCGAAGATGCCAACGGACTCTCGGACGGCCGCGTGTTCTGCCTTGATGGAGTCGTACTCCACAGGCATGTCCCATCCGCCGAACTCCGTGAAACGCGCCCCGGCGTCAGCGTGGGCGTCGTACAACGGCGGCTTTCGAAGGCCCATACGGGCCACTGCGAACCGCGATAAGTAATGCTTTGGTATCTCCTCGCGCGGTATGGGCACGATTGTGTGTACATTGGCTTGTCAGGAAGTCAGAAAGAGCATGTATTCGCAACACCGCCGCCAAAAACTGCCACCTCGGGCGAACCACCGATTTCGCTGCTGACGGGCTCAATAAACTAGATACTGCGATACGGAATTACTCCCGTGTCCAATATCACGACCATTTACGAGAGGGAAACCGGGGAATCACCGCAGTACGTCAGCCAGAGCCAACGCTGAAGAGATAATTCGGAGCGCAGTCGTAGCTGAAGTCCGGTCTATAGGCTGGTAACCCGACATTGTAGCCGTAGGTAGTTTTATTAGGACACGGGTGGAAATAGTTACTATGATTGTTGTAACTTCTGAGAAGCAGACGCCCGTCCGCTCGACCCCCGTCCGCCGTACCGCCACCTTCGCCGAGATGTCTGCGGCGATGCGCGACCTCTAAACACTTCCTTTGATTCTAACTCGGGGGGTCTTCCCCACACCGACAGGTTCGTCCCGTCTGTACCTATGTTTATTTTGAACTGACAGTTTCTCACTCGGGGCAAACTGGAGCGAGTTGTCTGCGAAAAAACAGGAGATGGCGCTCAGTTCCGCTCAGGAACAGACTACTTTCCAAGAGAGTCGTGAGCGCGAAACTGTCGTAAACACGGGACTGTAGGCCTGAGACGTTGTATCTCGGGAAACGGATATACCCTTGGGTGTCATATTTTACGAAACTGGGCACAGCGCCCTGATACCTATGGCAGACAAACCACACCAGAACCTAGCCATCATCGGACACGTCGACCACGGGAAGTCCACGCTCGTCGGGAGACTCCTGTTCGAGACAGGCAGCGTACCGGAACACATCATCGAACAGCACCGCGAGGAAGCGGAGTCCAAGGGCAAGTCGGGTTTCGAATTCGCCTACGTCATGGACAACCTCGCAGAAGAGCGTGAGCGCGGTGTCACGATCGACATCGCCCACCAGCGCTTCGACACGGACAAGTACTACTTCACCATCGTGGACACGCCCGGTCACCGCGACTTCGTGAAGAACATGATTACGGGCGCGTCGCAGGCCGACCACGCCATTCTCGTCGTGGCGGCCGACGACGGTGTCGCTCCGCAGACCCGCGAGCACGTCTTCCTGGCCCGGACGCTCGGTATCGAGACGCTCATCATCGCGGTCAACAAGATGGACGTCGTCGACTACAGCGAAGACACCTACAAGCAGGTCAAAGAGGAAGTCCAACAACTCCTGAAGCAGGTTCGGTTCGACAGCGACGATGCTCGGTTTATCCCCATCTCGGCGTTCGAGGGGGACAACATCTCCGAGCACTCGGACAACATGCCGTGGTTCGACGGCCCGACGGTGCTGGAAGCACTCAACAATCTTCCAGAGCCGTCACCGCCGACGGACGCACCGCTCAGAATTCCGATTCAGGACGTCTACACCATCTCAGGTATCGGGACTGTTCCCGTCGGTCGCGTCGAGACTGGCATCCTGAACGTCGGTGACAACGTGAGCTTCCAACCGTCGGATATCTCCGGCGAAGTGAAGACCATCGAGATGCACCACGAGGAAGTCGGTCAAGCCGGCCCCGGCGACAACATCGGGTTCAACGTCCGCGGCGTCGGCAAAGACGACATCCGCCGTGGCGACGTCTGTGGCCCGGCCGACGACCCGCCGTCCGTCGCGAAGACGTTCAAGGCGCAAATCGTCGTGATGCAGCACCCATCGGTCATCACCGCTGGCTACACGCCGGTCATCCACGCGCACACCTCACAGGTCGCGTGTACGTTCGAATCGCTCGACCAGAAACTCGACCCCGCGTCGGGTGAAGTCGCCGAGGAGAACCCGGACTTCATCAAAGCAGGTGACGCCGCAATCGTCACGCTCCGGCCACAGAAACCACTCAGCCTCGAACCGTCGTCAGAAATCGCCGAACTCGGCAGCTTCGCCATCCGTGATATGGGTCAGACCATCGCGGCCGGCAAAGTGCTCGAAGTCAACGAGTGAACTACTCGTTTCGACCTGTCCTTTTTGTTTCGACGTAGTCAGGCTTGCCCTTCGACGCCCGGGTAGAGCGCTGAGACTTGCCAGACGTTCGCGCGGACACCCGCACGTTCGATGTCCATCCGAACCCGGTCGCCACTGTGATGGCTTGCGAGGTAGTCACGAAGGGCTCGGTTGTCGTAGGATGTGACGTGATACGTAGACCCGTTTTCGTCCCGGAGGGTCGCCGCCCCATGGTCATTTACCTCGTTCACGATTGTGAACGTTTTCCCACCACTTTTAGTTACCATTTCCACCATGCTCGATAATATGTGAGAATGTGGCATAAAACCGGCGGTCTGGCCGATAAATCATTATAAACTTATGAACAGTTTCATACTAGACTAACGAGACTACGACGCGGCATTCCCCCACGCCCGTCGGTAGTAGTTTTCAAAACGGCCCGTCCCACGGTTGCAACGGAAGGTCATGCGCCAGCAGTTCATACTGGCGTGGGACGTGCCGTGGTGTCGAACCATCGTCAGTGAGACGACGGTTGTGCCCTGAGAAGTGGCACCGACCACGTGCTGTATGACCAATCCCTGCAGTGGGCCGAGCGCATTATGACTGGACGCCTCCTATTCGGATAACGAACTGGCCTGATATAGCAAGGGCTACTTATCTACTGATTCGCCCTTGACACGCCGCCGAACGTCGACGTAGTAGTTTCTGAGGACGTCACGTCCAATTCGAAGTGGAGTATCTGGCTCGACATCGTCGTCGAGAACGGCTGTCACGGTCCGTCGGTCTCCGGCAAGTTCGACGACGATATCGACGCGCGGTGCCGCGTCACCAGAGAGGACAGACGGTGGTTCGGCACCGATTTCTATCGCCAGTTCGGGGTCGATTCGTGTCGTGTCGGCAGCAGTGTCGATGTGCGCGAGAACCGCCTTCGAGCCACTGATTCCAGTGACTGTGACTCGCTCTGAATAGCCGACGACTGGCACACGTTCGTCCCGAACCGAGGATGGCGCATCTTCGGGTGGCGTCCCATCGAGTTGGTGAGTGAGTCGTTCCACGTCAGCCTCGTTGACACTCCCACCTGCTCGCTCGATTGCGAGTCGAGCAATCGCAGCAGCGGGCGAGGTCCCTGTCGCGCGGTAGAGTCCACGGAACCCTGCAGTCGGATTGACCTCGAGCACGACCCATCCGTCGGGGCTCTCGATGAGGTCGACACCAGCGAAGTCGAGTCCGAGCGCACGTGTTGCGCGGAGGGCCGCACCCGCTGCCTGTTGAGAGAGTTCGTCCGTCGCATCGACGACGTCACCACCGAGTGCGACGTTGGTTCGCCAGTCTCCTGCTGGCGCGTATCGGTACATCGCCCCGACGATTTCGTCGCCGACGATGTAGACTCTGAGGTCACGGTGGTCCTCTGTCTCGCTGAGGTACTCCTGAATGAACGCTCGCCGGTCGTCGACGGTCGCGGAAAGCGGTCGGTCGTGGTCCACGAGCCACGTCCCGCCCCCGTTGGTTCCGATGGCCGTCTTGTAGACCACTGGTGACCCGAACTTGACGCGTGCTTCGTTCAACTTGGCATCACTCGTGGCGAGATACGTGTGCGGAATTGGGACACCTGCCGCTGCGAGTCGGGCCGCTGTCGCGTGCTTGTGGACTGCAAAGAGGACGTTACGTGGATCGTTGAGGACGGGCCGAACTGCTGCGTAGCAACTCGCAATCGAGAGGTCTTCGAGCGGTGTCGTCGACTTCGAGAGCAAGAGTCGGTTGATTACGACGTCGACGTCCGGTTCGAGGCGGACTCCTTCAGACGAGACCTCTATACCGACTGCCTCTTCGTGGAGCCAGTACGCTTCGTGCCCTAGTTCGGAGACCGCGTTGCTGAGCGCCTTCGTCTCTCTGCTGTCGTGAAAGCCAAGAATACCCACCGTGATTGTCGCGTCTCCCCCAGTCATACCCCACATACGTGACCAGGTAGTATCAGCACATCGAGATGTCTAGGGGAACGAGAATGTTTGTCGTGCTGACGAAGATACGAGACCGAACCCCGACGTGCTCATGAAGAATCGGTCGGTATGACGGTGTTGTTTGCCGGGGGTGTCGGGGTGTGAGGTCCTCGGATGTGTCTGGGTTGTCGACGACGATTTGCTCGGTGCTATCGGTCGACCACGACCGGTACTCGTCGTTGCGCGTCGTTCGTCGTGTAGAGTGCACTGTGGGTTGCATTGCGCTCTGCGAACGCGACCGCGGCGCCGCCGAGCGTCTCGTTCTCGTGAACGACTCGCACGTTCGTTGGGACCTGTTGTTCGACCACCTGACGTGGACTGCCCGCAGTCTTCGAGACGCCGACGAGAACCTCGTTCTCTTTCGGTCCCGGTGTCCTGCCCGGTGTCGCCGTCGTCAGGCCGGCCACTCCTGTGATACCTGCAGTGGTGGAGGGCTTCAGGAAGGCCCGTCTGTCGAACGCTGGGGTGCCTGTCATAGGCACCCACAACTCAGAAGAGTATCTCTATAGCTGTTATCGTAACTGAAATCCACATTTCACCAAATCTGTGGGAAGAAACTCAGCCCAAGCGTGGAAATACGAACAAATCTCCAAGCGAACGGCGGGGAGAATCGAGTCATCACTGTCTTGAGACGACGAACCGACGGCCCACGAGTGACCTCGAAATTTATAAACACGAAACCGGGCGAGGAGTTGTATGGACCTCCTGCGGCGGTTGTTCGGTTCCGACGAGGCACCGTCGGGTCGAGTCGCCCTCTTCGTCGACGGACCGAACGTCCTTCGCGACGAGTTCGACGTCGACTTAGACGACATCCGTGAAGCGGCACGAGCGCTCGGTGGACAGATGAGTGCGACACGACTGTACCTCGACGAACACGCCACACCGGGACTGATTCAGGCGGCCGAAGCGCGCGGCTTCGAGGTCATCATCACGAGCGGCGACGTAGACGTGAAACTCGCCGTCGACCTCACACGCTACGCCGTCGAAGGGCGCGCTGAAGTCATCGCCATCGCCTCCCGCGACACCGACTTCAAACCCGCACTGGAGACGGCCAACGAGTACGGTCTCCGAACCGTCGCCATCGCACCCGGAAGTTACGGTCGGTCAGACGCGCTCCAGAACGCGGCGACCCACGCGGTCACGCTCGACGAACTGGCCGACGAGCGCGACAACTGAGCGGTCGTCTCTCGCTGCTCACGCCCACACGAGCACGGACATCGACACCGGTGGCGACTCACGAACGGTTCGCTTTTTTCCCGGCCGGTCGACCACACGACCATGCAGGAGTTCGACACGCCGGTGCTGGACAACCACCTCCACCTCGACCCGGACCACGGCCGTGGGGTCGAGGCAGTCAAGGACTTCGTCCGAAGTGGGGGAACCCACCTCCTCGTCGTGAACAAGCCATCGTGGCTCTTGGGACACGAAGTCGAGACAGGCGAGGACTTTCGCCCCGTCTTCGAGACCACGGTCGACGTCGTCCGTGAGGCATCTGCGATTCTCGACGGACAGGCGTGGCCCGTCCTCGGCGTCCATCCCGGACTCGTCTCGAAGCTCGTCGACGACCGAGGGTACGACGCCGAAGACGCCCGGGACCTGATGTGCGCCGGTCTCGACACGGCCGCCGAGTTCGTCCGCGCCGGCGACGCGCTCGCGCTCAAGTCCGGGCGACCGCACTACGACGTCTCCGACGCCGTCTGGGAGGCGTCGAACGACGTGCTCAAACACGGACTCGAACTCGCCGCCGACTGCGACTGCGCACTCCAACTCCACACGGAGTCGACGACAGACCTCTCGGACGTCGCGTCGTGGGCCGACGAACGCGGGGTTCCCCGTGAACGCGTCGTGAAACACTACGCGCAAGGCCACCTCGTCGGCGGGACGCCGAGCGTGATGAGCGACAGAGACCGCCTCGAAGTTGCCGCCGAGCGTGGTGACCCGTTCTTGATGGAGACGGACTTCATCGACGACCCCGACCGACCCGGCGCGGTGATGGGTCCGAAGACGGTTCCCCGCCGTGTCGACTGGCTGCTCGACGAGGGGTACGACGCAGCAGTCCGGAATGCGCACGTCGAGACGCCCAGCCTCGTCTACGACATCGACACCGAAGCGACACTCGACCGCTGAGGGCATCTGACACCTGCTCGGACCGCGATAGCGCCTCGATTTCTGTGTTGTCGCGCGGCACGCCTCTGTGTCGCACGCCTTGCCATCGGATAAGAAAGGCATTTGAGTCCGGCACGGGAGGATGTAGGTATGACCGAGGCCGAGGAACGATACTACTCCCCGGAACGCTGGCAGAACTGGTTGACACGCGTCGAAGAAGAGGACCTGGACCTCGAAAGCGAAGAGACCGGACGCCTCCTGATGAACATCCAGAACGACGCAGCCATCGCGCTCGCGAAGATTCTGGCCGCGTACGACGACGGCACGCTCGATCAGGAGGAAGCACTCGACGAACTCGCGACCGTCCACGACATCGTCATGGCGGAAGCCGAGTTCGAGACCGAGAACGAAGAGGGCGAGATTCTCATCGGAAGCGTCCAGACGAGCCTCACCTGTGCCTTCTTCACGGCCGAAGAGTACCTCATCGCCGGTCCCGCTGAACTCGAAGACGAGCTGGAGGCGTACGTCCTCGCCGCCGCAGACGCCGAAGCCGCCGACGACCTCGACGCCGCGCTCGGCTACATCGTCCAGATGGGGACGAACGTCGTCGCAGGCGAAGAACTCGACATCTCCGTGCTCGACGACATCGAGTTCGGTCTCGTCACGGAGTGGGTCGACGGTATCGAGAGTCTCCAGAGTGGGCTCTCGGAACCCGAAGTCGTCGAAGAAGAAGACTAAACTCGGCCACCACCTCACTCGATTCTCCGTTTTCCGTCGCAGAGCGAGTGTGCCGACCATCTTCGAACTCGAACACGGCCGGCGAGTGACTACTTCGGAACGGCCACGAAGTACGTCGACGATTCGCCGGTGTCGAATCTGACGGTGACGATGAAGAAGTCCTCCGTCACGCCCATCGGCTTGTTGTCGCTGTTGAAGACGAGTGTGACGGGTGTCGGCGTGCCGGTGTCCAGTTGGACATTGTTCGCGCCCAACTCGTGTTGCAGGCCGCCGATTGGCTGTGGGTCAGACCCGTTGAACGTCGCCGTATCGGCAATCGGGTCTCCCTGGTCTGGGTAGTAGAACGACACGCGGAAACTGGTGATGGTGCGTTGGTCTCCCGTGTTGTTCAGTCGAATCTCGACGGTGTCTTTCGCTGGTGAACTCGTGTCTTCGAGGATGACGTCTCCCTTTTCGTTGTTCGGCGGGTTGATTTCACCCGTCGAACCATCGCCTCCCGACCCGCTTCCACTACCACTGCCACCGCTGCCGTTCACGACCGGAATCGTGTAGGTCACTTCTTCGGTGGACTCGATGTCCCCACTCCCGTCGAAGTCGCTCGACGCTTCGATGGTGACACGCTCCGTCGCGTCGCTGTCGACGGTGAAGTCGAACGTCGCGAGCCCTTCGTCGGTGGTCGTGACGGTCTGACTCTTCGGCGTCGCATCACCGGTAACTTCGAACTCGATGGACTCGCCTTCGACGGGGTTGTTGTACCCGTCGCGCGCTTCGACGGCGACCGTCGACGTCTCTCCGGGCGACGCCACGACGCTGGTCGTCGCCGGAACGAGATATTCGGCTTCTGGCGGCGCGGTTGTCGGTGTGGCCGACGACGACGACAGTTCGACCTTCGCGAGACGGAGTTCGTACGTGTACGAGCCATCGAGGGTGACACGAACGAGACTGTTCGTCGGGTCGTCACCGGTATCGAGGTCTGTAATCGACACGACACGGGCGTTTTCTCTCATTCGGTCTGCCGTCACTGACCGGTTCCACGCCGTCGCATTGCTCCCAACTGGAAGGGTGATTTCGATGTCCTCGCCAGTCGTGTTGGTCACCGTCACCGTCTCGGCGGACGACGAGATGGGTGTCACCGTCAGCGGCGTCTGGACACCTGTTTGTCCGATCCGCCCGTCGAGTGCGACGACGGTGATGCGGTTCCCCGAGATGAACGTCTGCCCACCGAGTGGGACGACGTTCGCACCGGCCTCCCGCTGGACCGAGACCCCCGTCAGCGACACCGACTCGGCGTCGAACTCGTTGTAGGCTGGCGAGTACCGGAGCACTTTGCTCTGATAAGTGCGTTGGCTTCCGTTCCACACAGTCTGGACTGATGCCGCTTCACCGTCGACAGCGTCCGCGCCCGTGATAGAAACCGTCCGTGCATCGGACAGCGAGAGTCCCCCTGTCGGCGGCCCGGGGTTTACGAACAACGTCCGGGGGCGGTACCGAACACCGGTCTGTACTACGGTCCCCGACTGGACGTCTTTGGTCGCACCCGTGAGAAGGTCGTTGTGCAGTGAGACGAGGTCGTCCGAGGCGTCGAGGTACGCCTCGAACTCCGTCGATTTCGTCTCCTGCGGGACGACCGTCGCCTGATAGAGCGACAGGCCGATGACGAGGAACCCGAACAGGAGGATAGCTCCCACCTGAACGGCTTGCCCTCGTTCACTGTCGAGAAACTCCATTGGCGAGGTCAACCGCGTGGAAGCGTATAGGTCTATTGCCGTGACTCTCACGCCGCGTAGACTTTTGTACAGTCTCGGTGAGTCTCTCCTGTGCAGGACCGCGCGCAGTCTGAACTGGTCGGAACGATTCTCCTCGTTAGCCTCGTCGTTCTCTCCGTCTCGGTCGGTGGGTCGTTCGCTATCGCGAGTCTGTTCGGGGAACAGACACCGTCGCCAACGGTCGACACCGCGGTCGAACTCACTCCGTCGAACTTCACCGTGGTTCACCGTGGCGGCGACCCACTCGACGTGAGTGACCTGAATATCGTCGTCAGTCGAAATGGGTCGTCTACCACGTACGCACTCGAATCGGGGAGAGTGAACGGTGTGGCTGTCTCTTCGACGACAGTACTCGTCGCAGGTGACCGGTGGACGCCTCCGGGGCCGGACCCGTTTGGCCCGAGCGACGAAGTCCGCGTCGTGGTCGTTCACGAACCCTCTGGGACTGTTCTCGTGACGAAGCAACGGTCGGCCGACTCGGCGTGACTGACGACCAGTACCCCGAGTAACGCGGGGCGAACTCGGTTCGGTGCGAAGATATCGACAATCAGCGTAACGCCCTATCGACAAAACCATATGCCCCCACTCTGAAGAATCATCCATGACTTCCGTGGGCATCGACGCCATCGAGATTCGGACGGGCAAACTCGTTTTAGACCTCCCCAACACCTTCGCGCCGGTGAAGGGTGAAGACCCCGAGAAGTACACCAAGGGCCTCGGACTCTACACCTCGTCGTTCCCCGACGTGTACGAGGACATCGTCACGATGGGCGCGAATGCCGCCAAGTCCCTGATGGACCGAAAGGGGCTCAAACCAGAGGACATCGGCCGAATCGACGTGGCGACGGAGTCCGCATTCGACAACTCCAAGCCGGTGTCGACGTACATCGCTGGCTGTCTCGAACAGGTGTACGACGGCGACTTCCGCCACGCCAACAAAGGCGAGCGCAAGTTCGCGTGTATCGCCGGGACCCAGAGCCTCGACGACGCGTACAACTGGATCAAGGCCGGACGTAACCGTGGTCGTGCAGCGCTCGTCATCGCGACCGACACCGCACTCTACGAACGCGGTGACCCGGGTGAGGCGACGCAGGGTGCCGGTGCCGTCGCGATGCTCATCGACGAAGACCCCGACCTCGTCGAACTCTCGACCGAACAGGGCTACGGCAGCATGGACGAGACGGACTTCCTCAAGCCGAACCAGCAGTTCCCGTCGGTCGACGGCAAGCGCTCCATGCAGGTCTATCTCGCTCGCATGCGTGAGGCGCTCGAAGATTACGAGAGCGTCGCCGGTCGAACCCACCCCGACGACTTCGAGTACATCCCGTTCCACACGCCGTTCCCCGGAATGGTCCGCAAGGCCGCACTCCTCGGCTTCCGTCACATGAGCCGCGACACGGAAATCGAAGACGAACT
Source organism: Haloferax marinisediminis (assembly GCF_009674585.1). Classification (NCBI taxonomy): domain Archaea; kingdom Methanobacteriati; phylum Methanobacteriota; class Halobacteria; order Halobacteriales; family Haloferacaceae; genus Haloferax; species Haloferax marinisediminis. The sequence continues at coordinate 1,307,635 of NZ_WKJP01000001.1, forward strand.
CGCGGACGAAATCGGCCGCCAGCCCCGCGAAGCCGACTTCGAGACGTGGGACGACTACGAGGAGGCCATCCGCGCCTACATGGACGACCTGAAGACGACCGAGCAGTACCGCGACTGGTACGGCCGCGTCATCGAACCGACGCTCGACATCTCCAGCCGCGTCGGCAACTGGTACACCGGTTCCGTCCACATCGCTCGCCTGTCGGCGCTCATCGCCGCCGCCGAGGAAGGTAAAGAGATGACCGGCAAGAAGCTCCTCGTCGGCTCCTACGGCTCTGGCGCACAGGCCGAGATTCACGCCGAGACGGTCCAGGAGACGTGGCTCGACGAGATCGAGGCCGTCGACGTCGACTCCCAACTCGCCGACCGAACCGAGATTTCGTTCGACGACTACGAACTCATCCACGACGTGCACAACCACGAGAAGGAGATCGAAGTCGAGGAGTTCACCCAACCCGAAGCCGAGTTCGTCTTCACTGGCTGGGGCCGGATGAACGAGCGCCGCTACGAGTACGTCGAATAGACGTCGAGTAGCGAGTTCACTCACTCGATTGGTCACCAGTACGATTCTTCGGTGACGATTACGGCCGACTCGCTCCGTTCTTCAGCCCTCAAAACGACACCGCTTGGTCAGGGAGTATCCGCCACGATTCCGCGGGGTCTGCGCCACGGTCGTCGTAGAACTTCCGACCGATGTAGTCGTCGCTCAGGTTCCCGATAATCGTCGTATACAGGTCGTCAGCGGACTCGAACGTCGCCGTGCCAAGCGGTGTGAGGATGGTCGCTATCGTCTCGGAGTTATCGGCATCCGGGGCGTCGACTTCGACGTCGCCGACGTGTTCGACCACGCCCTCGACGTCGATTGGGTAGGTCAACTCGTCGGCGAGGAACGCGGAGAGTGCGTGGGATTCCATACTGGCAGTAGCACGCGAGAGCGTTTCGGCTTTTTTCGCACTCTCGAAGACACTCACGACTCTCGAAGCGAAGCAGGCCCACCACCAATCGTGGGGTGGCGTTACGGGAGTTTTCGCAGGTCTTCGAGCATCTCTTCTAAGTCGCGGTTCGTCACCGCGAGACCGAACCCGTCGATAGTCGCGAGCGAGGGCGCGTGTTCCCAGAGTTCGTCTTCCGTGAGTCCATGGAGGACGACGGCGTTCGGCGTCGGAGTGACGACACGCATGGCGACGAGTGGAGACTCACCACGGGTGACGTCTGTGAATACGAGCGCACGACTCGTCGATTGGCCGTAGAGGCGGTAGAACTCCTCCGACGAGAGGCGTGTAATCGCCTGAATACTGTTGATGACGGTGTGGCCGCTGATTCGGTCCTGGTCGCCGTCGACGATTTTGGTCGCGCCGATGGCGTCGTAGAACGTATCCAGCGGGATGGAGGTCGGATACTCGCGGAGGTCCTGGACGATATCGCTTTCGAACCCTGCGGAGAGGACGCGAGCATACTGGCGGATTCGACTGCCGCCGCGGGCCTCGTCGATGTCCAGCAGGGCTTCGACCATCCGACGGATGACGCCGATACCCGGACTCTCACGACGGCCACTCTCGTAGTCCGAGACGACTGACGAGGAGACGTCGAGCTGCTCGGCGAGTGCTGTCTGCGAGATATCGAAGTCAGTGCGCCACTTTCGGAGCGTCGCACCGGGGTCGTCAGAGAGCGTAATCTCTCCCGCGATGCGGCGGGCGAGGTCGTCGCGGGGTGCCGCGGTCATCGGCCGCACCTCCATACGACGGGGGAGTGAGACATGCGATAACGTGCGAGAGTGCACCGCAAAAGAGTGTCGAAAGGGGAAGTCGTCGCTTGACGAACTTGGCAGGGCAGACGTGAACGAACCCGACGGGAGTCCCGCGAACGAAGTGAGTGGGACACGGCGGGGAGAACGAACGAAGCGAGTGAACCCCACACAAAACCTCAAGTTCATCCGATGGTGACTGTGGGGTATGCCATCGACCCTCGTTCACGTCGCCGTCGGCGGACTCCTCGGCGCTGCCCTCCTCGGTCGCTGGTTCGATTCCCGGGCGATTTTCGTCGTGCTCGCGGCGGCAGCGGTTCCCGACCTCGACACCTTCACCAGCACGGTCATCCCCGGGAGTCATCGGTCGCTCCTCCACACGCTCTTGTTACCGCTCGTGCTCGCTGCAGTCGTCCTCTACGACACCCGTCTCCGAGAACAGTCGGTGATTCGTGAGCAGTGGGGGACCCGTGGCGTCGTCGTCGCGTGGGTCGCACTCGCTGCACTCCTCGGTGGCGGCATCATGCCGGACCTCTTTACGAACGGCGTGAACGCCTTCTACCCCTTCCACGACGCCTTCTACGCCATCAACGGGGAAGCCCTCTGGTCGAGTACGCGCGGGTTCGTCCAGACGTTCGTCGAACTTCGACCGGAGTCCGCACCGCCGACGACACAGACGCTCCACTACAGCACCGTGGTCGACCCCTCACCGGGTGCCGAACCCGAGAACGTCGAGCGAATCGCACCGCTCGCCTCGTCGGGTCTCGAACTCATGCTCGTCGTCCTCGGCACGACTGTCGTTGGCGGGCGACTCCTCGCAGACCGACTGTGGTCTCCGCGAAACTGAACCCACACGGTCACGACAGAGGCAATCCCTACAACTCCGGGCCTCCCACGACTCCGAGGGTTCATAACCGATGGCGGCGCACGGCCTCTCATGAGCGAGACACCTGCTGGCGTCGAGGTTCGGCCGTACGACCCGGCGGACGCCGAGGCGTTCTGGGAACTCAAGCGCGGATTCGAACTCGGTCTCGGTGAGGGAACTGGTGGGGACGACAAACTCTCGAAATACGAAGCGAAACTCACCGACGACTACCGAACGCGATATCTCTCGTGGGTCGAGCGCTGTTCGACCGACGACCCCGGGTGTGTCGTCGTCGCGGAAGCGACGGCAGACGACGGGACGAGCGACCTCGTCGGATACGCCTTCGCGCTCCCCGAAGGGATGACGTTCATCTGGGACGCGGCGGTGCTCAACGAGATATACCTCGCGCCCGAGTACCGAGGGAGCGGCGTCGCCGACGACCTCATGCAGGCGGTTCTCGACCACGCACGGTCACAGGACCTCCCACTCGACCGGATTGTCCTCGACGTCGACGAGGCCAACGACCGAGCGCAGGCGTTCTACGACCGATACGGGTTCGACCACTGGGGAGAACTCGTCGCGCGCGACCTCTGAGCGAGCGTCTGCACGCCTCACGACGACGGTTCTGACGCCTCAGCAACCGACGTTATCGGAGTGCTGCGGTGAGCGCCCCGCCGGCAGTACCCAGTGCGAGGGGATACACCCCTCCGGCGAGGAGCGCGGCAGTCACCGGGTCCGGACGAGCGACGGCGTCTCCAATCGAGACGGCGAACAGTGCGATACCCGCGAGCGCGACGGGCATGTACCCGAGTGCCGTCGTCGCGCCAGCGATTGCGCCAGATTTCACCGACGAGTGGCCGCTGGCGACAGTCACTGCGGCACCTGCCGCGAGCAACGCGACGATGGGAACCGCGTACAGTGCCGGAGAGAACGCACCCACGTTCTCGATGAGGTTGGTCGACGAGGTGGTCCCGAAGAGTCCCGGGAACGTCGTCGTCGCGCCGTGAGCGTTCAGAAACACCCACCCGACGACTTTCCACGTCGCGAGGTCCGAGCCGAGGGCTTCGAGCACCTGACTCGCTGTCGAGTTCTCGATGGTGGTCGACGTGGCGAGGTAGGTCGTCAGGTACGCGAGGAGGGCAGCACCGAGACCTGCGATTGCTCCGAGGCCGGCGGTTCGGAGTGGTGTGTGTGACGATTCGGAGACCGATTCAGTTGCCACTGACATCGTGTCGGGAGCGATTGTCCGTTTCCGATAAATATCTCGTGGCCACCGTGTGGAACGATAGTAGTGCGCATGCACGGTTCCTCGGCGACGAAAGAGGGGCACGTTCAAGTCCTGTGGGGCGATACCGAAGGCCATGCTACTCCGAAGTGCCCGTGTGATACAGGGCGGGCACGTCACCGAAGAGACGGACGTGCGGACCGACCCCGAGACGGGCCGAATCGTCTCGGTCGGTGACCTCGCCCCCCGAGACGCCGAACGAGTGGTCGACCTGTCCGGGAAGACAGTCACACCCGGGTTAGTGGACGCGCACGTTCACTTCTCGTTGTCCGGAGAGCGGAGCGTCGAGGACGTCGTCGGCCTCTCCACCCCAGAACTCACGCTCGTCGAGGCACGAAACGCTCGGAAGACGCTCGAAGCGGGCATCACAGGTGTCCGTGCGATGGGCGCTCGCGACATCGACGTGGTTCTCAAACGTGCTATCGAGACAGGTGATGTCCCCGGTCCACGGATGATTGCGAACTGCCGGTCGATTACGATTACCGGCGGCCACGGCCACCACATGGGCCGCGAGGTCGACGGTGCCGACGACGCCCGAAAAGCAGTCCGAGAACAGGTCAAACGCGGTGCAGACTTCATCAAGTTCATGACCACCGGTGGGGTGACGACGCCCGGTAGCGACCCCGGTGCCGTCGCCTTCACCGACGACGAACTCCACGCACTCGTCGACGAGGCACATCGTCGCGGCGTCCACACGGCAACCCACGCCCACGGCGCTGAGGGAGTAAAAGCCGCCATCAGAGCGGGCGTAGATACGGTCGAACACGGGACGTTCCTCGACGACGAGGCTATCGACCTCTTTCTCGACCACGACGTGACGCTCGTGCCGACGCTCTCGGCACCGTACCACATCTCCCGCAACACCGAGGCGGCGACGAACGAAGACGTGTCGAAAGTCGAATTCGTCTACGACCAGCACCTCGAATCGTTCCGCATGGCGGTCGAAGCGGGTGTCACCATCGCGGGTGGGACCGACGCCGGGACGCCGTTCAACTACCACGGCGGCAACGCGTCCGAGATTCAGTTCATGGCGCAACACGGCATGGAACCCATCGACGCGATTCGGGCGATGACCGAGACGGCCGCAGAAGCAATCGGCTTGGACGACTGCGGCGTCGTCGAACCCGGTGCCTACGCCGACCTACTCGTCTTCGACGACGACCCGCTGGTGGACCTCACGGTGCTAAACGACCCGACGGCGGTGCTGAAAGGTGGCCGTGTCGTCTCTGGGTCGCTCCCGGAAAACTGAGTCTCCAACTCAGATGACGTCGCTCGCGTCCCAGTAGAACTCGGCGTCGTACTCGCCGTCCGTCGCGTCGAGCCACTCCTCGCGTGAGACGCTGTATACGTACTGGTCTGCAATCTCGTCGCCGGTCGACAGACTGTTTCGTTTTCGGCCGTCGCGTCGGCCGCCGAGCGAGTCCATGTAGTTCTCGATGGCTCGCTGTGAGTTCTCGTTCGCCACGGCGTGTTGGACCTCGACGACCTCTAAGTCGAGGACGTCGAAGGCCAGTGCGACGAGTGCTCTCGCGCGCTCACCCGAGTAGCCGCGGCCCCAGTACCGGGACGAAGCCAGAGTCCGAGTCGACCGACTCGGCGGTCCCATTCGGTGTGGAGGCCGCCGAAGCCAGCGAGTTCACCCGCGTCGCCTTCGCCCTCACGTGGGAAGATTCCAAACTGGGCACTCTCCGCGTCGGTCCACTTCGACGCACAGTCGTCCAGGAAGTCCAACGTCACTTTCGGCGTCTCGTGACGCGACCATGGCATGAACTGGGTCACGTCGTCCATGTACGGCTTCGAGCAGATGTCGTAGGCGTCGTACGTGTCGATATGCGCTGGAGTTGCTGAAACCAGTCGAAGGCGTTCGGTTTCGACGACTTCTGGATAGAGGTCACTCATCGTCGTCCTCCCAGCGGAATTCGGCATCGTACTCGCCCCCAGTGGCGTCGGACCACTGGGCGTGGGTCACAGACCACGCGCGAACGTCACGGGGGGTGCCGTCGGCGTCGACCACCTCGTTGCGGAACGTCCCGTCTTCCTGTCCACCGAATCGTTCGGTGTACTTCGAGATTGCGCGACACGAGGCGTCGTTCTCCGGAATGGCGTACGCGAGGGCGACGTCGAGGTCTAACAGGTCGAACACCGCCGCGAAGAAGGCCGCAGCGCGCTCGCCCGAGTAGCCACGACCCCAGAACTTCTTTCTGAGCCACATGCCGTAGATGGCACGGCGATTGTCCCACTCTGGCTTGAAACCGGCCGTGCCGGCGAACTCGCCTGCACCGTCTTCTCCCTCACGGGGGAAGATGGCGTAGATGGCATTCTCGGCGGCTGCGTGCTGTTCTTCGGCCTTTTTGAAGAAGTCGAACGCCTCTTTCGGCGTCTCGTGGGGGTTCCACGTGACGTACTCCGTCTCCTCTTCGATAGTGTTCGACCGTGAGGCGGCGAAGTAGTCGTACGCTTCCAACGGGTCGACGACCTCCCGCGACAGGGCACGAAGCCGCAGCCGTGGGGTGACAATTTCGTCGGGGAACATAGAACAGAGCGCACTCAGAGCGAATTGATAAGCTTACCGAATACTGACATATGTCAACACACGGCGCAAGACCCCGAGAGAGCTCAGTCGTCTCCTTGCGGACTTCCCCGCGTCGAACCGACAGCGGTCACGTAGTCACCGAATTCGGGATGGGTCTCGCGCATCCAGAGGAGTGCGATGCCTCCGGAGACGAACATCGCAGCGGCGGTTACGTAGAACGCCATCTGGACCGAGGCGAGGTCGGCGGCGAGGCCGATGATGATTGCTCCGAACCCGTAGCCAGCGTCGCGCCACATCCGGTAGACGCCGAGTCCGGTCGCACGCCACGTCGGATGTGCGGCGTCGCCGACGACAGTGATGAGGTTCGGGTACAAGAGTGCCATGCCGATACCCGTGAGACCAGCGGTCGCCATCCACGCGAGATAGCCCGAGACGAACGTCGTCGCGAGGACACCTGCGCCGGCGAGGAACATTCCAGCGACGACAGGTGGACGGCGACCGATGTCGTCGGCGAGTTTTCCGGTGTACAGTTGGAGGACACCCCAGACGCCGCCGTACACACCAACGACACCGCCGACTTCCACGACCGACAGTCCCGCGGACGTGAGGTACAGTGGGTAGGCAATCCAGACGAGCGCATCCACGAACTTCTCGACGCTTCCGGCCTGCGCGGCCGCGAACAACGTCTTGTCACCCCACGTCGCTCGTTTCAATACGTCCACGAACGGGAGGTTCGCGTCCTGTTCGTCGCCAGTGTCGGACGCGTCGGCCTCCGCTTCTGCGTACGGCAAGGTCTCGTCGACGAAGAACACCGAGACGACGAGACCGAGAAGAACGACGCCCACGAGAAAGACGAACGGGGCGGGGCGAAGGCCGTACTGTCCGGCGATGATACCCGTGACCCACGACCCGACGGCAACTCCGCCGTAGCCGAACGCTTCGTCGAGGCCGACTGCGAGTCCACGGCGCTCACTCCCCGCGAGGTCGATTTTTGCGTTGACGCTCATACTCCACGCGAGTCCCTGATTGACGCCGAGGAGGACGTTTCCGACCGTCACCCACCACCAGTTCGGTGCGTAGATGAGAACGAGTGGAATCGGGAGTGCGACCAGCCATCCTGCCACGAGAATCGGCTTTCTACCGTACGTCTCGGCCCACTTCCCGCCGTAGAGGTTGAGCAGTGCCTTGACGAACCCGAAACTCATCACGAACGACCCGATGACGAGCACCGATTCCACGCCGAGCACGTCTCGTCCGAGGATAGGAACGACGTTCCGTTCCGACCCAATCGTCAACCCGACGGCGAAAACCGTCACCAACTGGAGGACGAACTGCTGCCAATTCTCACGAATTCCGTGTGTGTAGCGTCCCATCGAGTATGGGAAGGTCTGAGACCAGCGTACTAATAGTGCTCGATAATCACATTACTATGCACGACAGCGTACCTCACTCAGAGACTGTGCACGAAGCGTGCTGGTGCTCGCGACGCAGCACTCACTGACTGTTGTTCACGCTCGCGGACGCAACCCGCTTTGCGAACTGCGCACCCGCGCGGTCGTACGCCTCGTCGAGAAGCGGCCGAAGCACCGTCTCGACAGTCGTTTCGGACGGTGAGACGACGCTAACCCATCCGGCCCACCCGTAGACAGGGTGAGGCAGTAGTTCGTCGACAGTCGTGAAATCGTGTCCAGTGTCGACGACATCGCCCTTCGGCGGGCGTTCTGGGCGCGCGCCGAACAACCGTCGGTAGGTGGCCTCGCTCACACCGAAATTCACGCGCCAGACGTCATCACGATAGAGGTGTGATGCGGAGTCGTTCTCGCTGTCGCGGTCTTTGACAGTCACGAAGTACGTCCCGCGAGGGAGTCGTCCGCCGGGGTTGTAGAAGAGACCCTGTTCGCCCCATGCGTCGTCGAGGACCACGTCGTCGTACCGTTCTTCGACGTATCTGAGGAAGTCCGTTGGATTCACACCCAGTCAACGCGCTCTGAGAGCGTTAACATTCCTGCGGTGACACGTCGCGTGTGGTGTCGCCACGCTCGTGTCCATCGGAGAATCGGCGCAGGTACGACGACCCATGACACCGTATCTCACAGCCTGAGAATCACATGTGAACTACTTGTCTTTTTGGCGCGTCTAGGTACGGGGAGGATGGGATGAACTGGGAGAGGGTCGTTGCAGTGTACGCACTCGTCGTCGGAGTCTCGATACTCGGACTGTGGGTCGTACTCGTGCAAACAGAGCAAGTTGGAGCGTTACGAACAGAGCCATTTTCGATGTTCACGCATCTCGTCGCAGAGGGGTTGACAGCGGTTGCACTCCTCGGTGCAGGAATCGGCCTCGTTCGACAGACAGATTGGGCACGTCCACTCAGCCTCGTCGCGTTCGGGATGCTGCTCTACACCGTCATCAACAGCGCGGGCTACTACGCCCAACTCGGAGAGATTGCTGCCATGATGGTGTTTTCTGGACTGGCGTTCACGACGGTGGTCGTCCTCGGATGGGCACTGATGGACGTCCGACAGAAGACGAGTCGCGCCTCGTGGTGAGCGGAAGTGGCGTGACGGGTGTTCTCGTGGCACTTTGCGACGGTTCTCGTAAGTGAAGAACTGTCGACTACGGCTTTTATCGCCGCAATGAATTGTTCACGTGGTGACTAGCGATGACTCAGATGCAGCGCGAAACGGTCCCTGTTGGCGCAGTTCGAGAGAGGCTCGGTGACGGACGAACACTGGCTGGTGTTCTCTTTTTCACCCTTGCAGCACAGTTCATGACGGTAATTATGCTCGCCGCCGCGATGGTTCCCGGCTACAACTTCAACACCGCGGCCATCAGCGACCTCGGCGTCTTCCCCGAGACGGCGTTACTGTTCAACGTCTCGCTCGTCGTCGTCGGGGTGTTCAATCTACTCGGTGGCTACGCGTTCTACCGAACCCACGGCACCCGCTGGCTCCTTGCGTTGTTCGGAATCGCCGGACTCGGTGCCATCGTCGCGGGACTCTTCCCGCTCGGAACCTCCGACCTCCACAGTCTCGGTGCGCTGCTCGCGTTCCTGTTCTTCAACCTGCAGGCGCTCGGCACCGCGACACGACTCGACGGTGCGATGAAGGCCGTCTCGATACTCGCGGGTGTCGTCGGCCTCGTCTTCGTCGCGCTCATGATTGTCGGTGACAGCGGTAACGCGGCAGCCTTCGGCGTAATCGGCCACGGCGGCACCGAGCGCATGATCGTCTACCCACCGATGATGTGGCTCGTCGCCTTCGGTGGCTACCTCATGGCGACGCCCGGTAGACGAGGTGTCTCCACTGACGCACCCACCGCTGGCGCCGACTGAAGGTCGGACCCTCCACCGACTGCTCGCCCACTCGGGCGTACGTACGGCCCGGTGTAGACCACTCCACTACGCAGAACCCTCTATCCAGACTCCACCCATGACCCCCGCTTCCATCCGAACCGTCGTCGTACTCACCCTCGTCCTCGTCGTCGCGAGCACACCTGTTCTCGCGTCAGTCGCGGACCCGACTGCCCTACGCAGTGACACTGCAGTGTCTCCCGTCGATGCCTCGCAGATTGACGGTGATGCCATCGATGCCAGCGAGTTCGAGTCGTGGCTAGACGCTACGATGGCCAGCCAACTCGAAGCGTACCGCGTCCCCGGTGCAGCAGTGGTACTCGTACAGGATGGCGATGTCGTCCTCGCGAAAGGGTACGGCTACGCCGACGTCGATGCCGAGACACCAGTCGTCGCGAACGAGACCGTCTTCGGCGTCGGGTCGACCTCGAAACTCGTCACGTGGACGGCCGTGATGCAAGGCGTCGAAGACGGGCGACTCGACCTCGACCGCGACGTCAACGACTACCTGACTGAGTCACCCGTCACAGTTCCGGACACGTACCCTGAACCAATCACACTCGAACACCTCGGAACCCACACCGCGGGCTACGAGGATTCGTTTGGCGGGACGCTCGTCGACGACCCGAGCGACCTGCGACCACTCGGTGAGGTTCTCGCCGAAAACCAACCGAACCGCGTTCGCCCACCGGGTGAGTCCGTTGGGTACTCGAACTACGGCGCGGGATTAGCCGGCCACGTCGTCGAAGAACAGTACGACACGACCTTTACAGCGTACGTCGAGCAGCACGTCTTCGACCCGCTGGAGATGCACGACAGTACCTACGACCAACCCGTCCCAGCGAAGCTCCAGTCGCGCCTCTCGAAGGGGTACATCTACCAGAACGGCGAGTACGTCTCGCAGGAGCCGCAAATCTGGGGAATTGCCCCACAGGGCGGTGCCATGCGTGCGACGGCGACCGACATGGGGAACTTCATGGTCGCACACCTCGGTGAGGGCCAGTTCGGGTCCGAACGCATCCTCGAAGCGAACACGGTCACAGAGATGCACCGCCAACACTTCGCGAAGGAACCCGACGCTCCAGAACTCAACGGGATGGCGTACGGCTTCATCGAGATGGACCGAAACGACGAACGAATCGTCGGCCACTGGGGCGACACGGCGTTCTTCCGGAGTCTGCTCGCCCTGTACCCAGAGCGCGACACCGGCCTGTTCGTCGTCTACAACTCCCCGGTGGACACGACGCTCGGTTCGAACTCCTACAGGAGTTCACGGACCGCTACTACCCTCGGGCTGACGCGCCGGTCGTCGACCCCCCAGCAGGAGCGTCCGAACGGGCGGCAGCACTCACCGGCTCCTACCGGTCGTTGACGGTCTCAGAGACCTCGTGGCACCGCGTCCTCGGCGTGATGACGCGGACGTTCGCGGTCAGTTCGACAGACGACGGCTATCTCACGACACGACGCCTCGGCGGCGAACCTCGGACGTGGGTCGAACTCCGACCCGGTGTCTACGAAGCGGTCGGTGGACAGGAGAAACTCGTCTTCAGTATCGACGAGACCGGTCGGGCCACACACGTGTACTTCGGGAACTTCGGCCCGGCGACGTACGAACGTGTCCCCTGGTACGAATCACTGACTGCCACGCTTGGCATCCTCGCCGGGGGTGTCGTCGCGTTCGTCTCGCTGCTCGTGTTGCTCCCCGGCGGCTATCTGTGGCGACGGTTCCGTGGTGATGCGCCCCCGGCCGACCGCGAACGGGCGGCCCGATGGCTGCTGGGCGTGTCGAGTCTGCTGTGGCTCGCCACCGTGGTCATCTTCGTCTTCGCGTGGCTGAACTTCAACGCCGAAGTCGCCTCCCCGTCGCTCGCGCTTCGTGTCGGGATGGTCCTCCCATACCTCGCACTCGTCGGAACAGTCGGGTCTGCAGTCGCGACAGTTCTCGCGTGGCGCGACGACTACTGGACAGTTCCCATCCGTCTCCACTACACTATCGTGACGCTCGCGGCGTTCCTCGTCGCGTGGCAACTCTCGCTGTTGGGCATCCTTCGGCCCTGAAAACTGAGTGAAAATCATGAAACCACTGATACAAATCTCCAACACCGGTGATGCACAATGAGAGCCAACCGACTCCGCGACGTCGTCGCCGACAGGCCAGTCACGTCGTTTTTCGTCCTCGCGTATGCGTTCTCGTGGATTGCGTGGTCCCCGCTCGTCTTCGGGGTCGAGGGACCACTCCAGACTGCGAGTTTCATCGCGGGTGGATTCGGCCCAGCGGTCGCTGGTGCTGTCACCACGTGGCTCGCTGGCGACTCCGTCAGAGCGTGGGCACGCCAAATCGTGTACTGGCGCGTCGCCCCGAGGTGGTATCTCGTTGCCTTCGGACTTCCGCTCCTCGTCGTCGCGTTGGGAACGGTGGGTATCGGACTCGCCAGCATCGACGTCGACCTCGGCTTGCTCCCGGGCCGAACGACGGCACTCGTCGTCGGGTACGTGACTGTCGCGCTCGTCGGTGGCGGTAACGAAGAACCCGGCTGGCGTGGGTTCGCGCTCCCCCGACTCCAGGACCGACACGACCCACTCCGGTCGACGCTGGTCCTCGGCGTAGTCTGGGCGTTCTGGCACGTTCCGTTACTGGCGTCGGGACCGACGCCCCTCTCCGGAATGGATGCGCTCGGAGAGCAGGCCCCGACCATCGTGCTTCAAATCCTGAACATCGTCGGGTTCGCGTTCCTCTTGACGTGGGTGTACAACGGGACGAACAGCGTCCTTCTCGCGCTGCTCACTCACGCCGGGTTCAACACGGCAAACAGCACGCTCGTGCCGCTTCCGCTCGACGCCCTCGCCGGTGCCGACTCCACGGCGGTTCTCGTCGCGATTACGGTCGCCGTGTGGGTCGTCGCCATCGCGTTGGTCGTCCTCACCGGTGGTCGACTCGGATACGATGGCACCGCTACCTCACTCGACGCAGGGCGTGACGCGTCTCCACTGAGTGAATGAGGTGCTCCCCGACGCGAGATGCGGCGCTCTCGAAGACTTAGTGACTGGCCCTCACTGTCGCTTCGAGAAATCCGCCGACTTCCATCGCATCAGTCCAGAGAGCGCGGTACGCAATGGTTCCGTCGGGAGCGACGACGTACACCATGTTCGGCGCACCACCGTACTTCGTCGAGACGTTTCGTGGCACGTCGTCGACGAGGACAGTCATTGGAACGTCTTCTTCGGCGACGAGTCGCTCGGCGAGTCGACGGCGGCCGTCGTAGGTGTCTGGGTTGTCGACGTCGAGGAACTGCCCCTGGTTGGGGTGGGCTTCGGTCTGATAGACGAGCGCGAACGTCACGTCGTCCGAGTCAGCCCAGTCTGTTGCCAGTCGAGCCATCCCTCGAATCTGCCGGCGATACATCGGACAGGTGTACGACCCGAACTCGAGGACGACGTACTCGCCGCGGTGGTCCGAGAGCGAGAACGACTCGCCGTCGACCGTCTGAAGTGTGAACTCTGGCGCCGGGTCGCCGACCGAGAGAAACTCGTCGAAGTCGTCCATCTCGACTGCCGGGTCCGTCTTGTAGTCGAGGATACCGCGGACGAACCGTATCGGGGTCCGGACCATTCGGTTCCGCACGAAGGCCTGATAGAGGTTCGCCGGGACGTTAGGTGGTGTCTTGTGCATGTCTGGGCGTGCGCTCCACCGAGAGTGGTCGGACTGGCGCAGTGATGTACTCCTGATAGGATAGCCCACCACCTAATCGTTCGTCTGCGTGGTGTCGTCATCGCACTCCCGCGTCCACGAGTGACCGACCCGAGAACAGGGTCCGAAGCGTAGCGCTCCGGAACCACTAAACACGCCTCGCTCCTTCCTCCGGTAATGGTAGATTGGACGGAGAAGTACCGCCCATCGACGCTCTCGGAGGTCCGCGGGAACAACAAGGCCCGCGACGCCCTCGCGGAGTGGGCCAAATCGTGGGACGACCACCGGGAGGCAGTCGTCGTCCACGGGAGTCCGGGCATCGGAAAGACCTCCGCCGCACACGCGCTCGCAGCAGACATGGGGTGGGAGACAGTCGAGTTGAACGCGTCTGACCAGCGGACCGGCGACGTCATCGAACGGTTCGCCGGTCGCGCCGCGAAGAACGCCACGCTCGCCGGGTCTTCGGCCGGGACCTCCACCCGGCAGTTGGTCATCCTCGACGAGGCGGACAACATCCACGGCAACTACGACCGCGGCGGGTCCAGCGCCGTGACGAAACTCGTCAAGTCGTCGAGTCAGCCCATCGTCCTCATCGCCAACGAATTCTACGACATGAGTCGCGGCCTGCGGAACGCCTGCCAAGAAATCGAGTTCCGCGACGTGTCGTCGCGTTCTATCGTCCCCGTCCTCCGCGACATCTGTCGGAAGGAAGGAGTGGAGTTCGAGTCGGCCGCGCTCGAACGCATCGCCGACATGAACAGCGGTGACCTGCGCTCTGCGGTCAACGACCTGCAGGCCATCGCCGAGGGCCGAGACCGAATCACCGAAGAAAACGTCGTCATGGGCGACCGCGACCGGTCGGTCGGCCTCTTCGAATTCCTCGACGCGGTCCTCAAAGAGAAGTCCGCACAGGAGGCGCTCTACACCGCCTACGACGTCGACGAGACGCCCGACGACCTCACGAAGTGGATAGAGGACAAGGTGTCGCTCGTCTACGAACCGGACGAACTCGCTCGCGCCTACGAGTTCCTCGCCAACGCCGACAAGTGGTTGGGCCGGGTCCGCGCCTCGCAGAACTACTCGTACTGGCGCTACGCGACGGACAACCTCGCCGCCGGTGTCGCCGCCTCTCGAAACCGGACACGCGGGGGATGGACTCGCTACGGTGGCGCGCCGTACCGCTCGACGCGAGACAAGACGCGCGACACGGTCGTCCGGAAGATTGCAGAGAAAGGCGGATTCAGCATGGCGACCGCCCGCCGCGAAGTCCTCCCGTACCTCTCGGCGCTGACCCACCACTGCAAACCACGCGAACTGACCGTCGCGATGGCGGCATACTACGAGTTCGACGAGTCGCACGTCTCGTACGTCACCGGAAGCGGTGAGACGACGAACAAAGTCCAATCCATCGTCGAAGACGCCGAGGAACTACGCGCGGAACTGGTCGAAGAACACGCTGGCGGCGCGTTCGCCGGCATGGAGAACGTCGAGACCGAACCTGTCGACGACGCGGACGACGGCGGAGACGACGTTCTCGACAGAGATTCCGAGAGCGACGACAGCGACTCTGAACCTGCGGCGGCGTCGGACGACGGCCAATCTGGCCTCTCCGACTTCATGTGAGCGACTGAGTCGTTTCTTTCGACCGGCGGTTCGTCGGCGTCTTTTATTTGACCAGCAGACCGACCCCTGTGTATGCGTGCCGCAGTCCTCCGCGAACACGGTGAACCACTCGACGTGACAGACGTTCCTGCGCCGACACTCGACTCCGAGGGAGTCATCGTCGACGTGGAGGCCTGCGGCATCTGTCGGAGTGACTGGCACGCGTGGATGGGCCACGGCGAGTGGGCCGACGATGCAGTGTCTCCGGGGCAGATTCTCGGTCACGAACCCGCCGGACGTGTCGTCGACGTCGGCGACAGCGTCGAGACGATTCGTGAGGGAGACCGCGTCGCGCTCCCGTTCAACCTCGCCTGTGGGTCGTGTGGCTACTGCCAGACCGGTCACGGAAACGTCTGTACAGGTGACCACCCACACGCGCTCGGATTCGAGCAGACTGCGCAGGGTGCATTCGCCGAGCAAGTCCACCTCCCCTCGGCCGACTACAACGCGATTCGTCTCCCGGATGGCGTCGACCCACGCGACGTGGCCGCACTCGGGTGTCGGTTCATGACCGCGTACAACGCGCTCGACGCTCGGGCCGGACTCCGTGCAGGTGAGTGGGTCGCCATCCACGGCTGTGGCGGCGTCGGCCTCTCGGCGATTCAGGTCGCGACTGTCCTCGGCGCGCGGGTCGTCGCCGTCGACGTGCGCGACGAAGCACTGGACGTTGCTGCGGACCTCGGCGCAGAAGTTCTCGTGAACGCAGCCGAAGACGACCCTGTGGCGGCGGTTCGTGACGCAACCGACGGCGGTGCGCACGTCTCGGTCGATGCACTCGGTGTCGCCGAGACCTGCCGTAACTCCGTGCGATGCGTCAGACCACGCGGGACACACGTGCAGGTCGGCCTGACGACCGACGCAGAGAAGGGCGAGGTGTCGCTGCCGACCGACTGGATGACGCGACACGAAATCTCGTTTCTCGGTGCTCGGGGGATGCCTCCGACGAACGCAACGGACCTCCT
The DNA here is from genome assembly GCF_009674585.1 of Haloferax marinisediminis. Classification (NCBI taxonomy): domain Archaea; kingdom Methanobacteriati; phylum Methanobacteriota; class Halobacteria; order Halobacteriales; family Haloferacaceae; genus Haloferax; species Haloferax marinisediminis. Next base: position 1,323,726 of record NZ_WKJP01000001.1, read on the forward strand.
GTCGGTGCTCGCGTCCGGTGCTGTCGACCCCGGGACGCTCGTGACGAAGACGGTGTCTCTCGACGAAGTTCCAGCACGGTTGGCGGCGATGACCGACTACGGCACCGTCGGTGTCGAAGTGATGACGCGATAGAAGGGAGCGCTTCGATACGAGACCGAGTCGCTACGCCGTCGGCGTGAGGGCTCGTTTCGTCTCTTCGGTGTCGTCCGCGTCGAGTCCTTCCCAGACGGTCGTTCCGCAGTCTGGACAGTCGATGTGTTGGACGCGGTCACTGTTCATCTCGGTCGGCCACTCACCGAGACCCGCGCTACGGCCACAGGTCTGGCAGAACAAGACCGTCTTCAGTCGCTCGGTATCAGGGGGGTCGGCGCTGAACGTGTGGGGAGGGCAGTTCATGCCGCAGAAAGCGGGGTTTCAGCGTATAAGTGTGTTGGATAGTTATCGGGTGTGTGCCCGACTAACCCACCTCAGAGTAGCTTCGAGAGGAACTGCTTTCCGCGGTCGGTCTTCGGGTTCTCGAAGAACACTTCTGGTGGCGAGTCTTCGACGACGCGCCCATCGGCCATGAGCACGATGCGGTCGCCAACCTCGCGGGCGAAGCCCATCTCGTGGGTGACGACGAGCATCGTCATGCCCTCGTCGGCGAGGGCGTGCATGACGTCGAGAACTTCCCCGACGAGTTCGGGGTCGAGTGCGCTCGTCACTTCGTCGAACAGCATGACGCGTGGGTTCATCGCGAGTGCACGGGCGATGGCGACACGCTGTTGCTGGCCACCCGAGAGTTGGTTCGGGTAGGACCCCGACTGTGCAGAGAGGCCGACACGGTCGAGGAGCGTCTTGGCCTCCTGTTCGGCCGACGCCTCGTCTTTGCCCTTGACTTTCGTCGGCGCGAGCGTCACGTTCTCCAGCGCCGTCTTGTGTGGGAAGAGGTTGAAACTCTGGAACACCATCCCGATACGCTGGCGCAGACGGTTGATGTCCGCCTTCGGGTCAGAGATGGACTCTCCTGCGAGACGAATCTCCCCGCCCTGAATCTCTTCGAGTCGGTTCGCACAGCGAAGCAGCGTCGATTTCCCGGACCCCGACGGCCCGATGATGACGCACACTTCGCCCTCTTCGACGTTCAGGTCGACGTCCTTGAGGACGTGTGTCTCGCCGAAGTACTTGTTCACTTTCTCGAATTCGAGGAGACTCATCGGCGGTCACCTCCCCACTCGGAGCGGGCTTCAAGGTACCGAACCACCTTGCCGAGCGGCAGGGTGATTCCGAGGTAGGCGATGGCGACGAGCAGAATCGGTGTCCACGGGTCGAACGTCGCGGAGTTAATCTGTCGGAACGCGCTGATGAGTTCCGGGACGGCGATGACCGTCAGGAGCGAGGTGTCCTTCACGAGGATAACCTGGTCGTTCCCGATGGCGGCGAGTGCGTTACGCCACGCCTGCGGGAGGACGACTTCACGCATCGACTGGACGTAGGACATCCCGAGCGAGCGAGCGGCCTCCATCTGTCCTTCGGGGACGGCGTTGATGCCGCCGCGGACAGCCTCGCCGACGTACGCGGCGTGGTTGAGCGTCAGCCCGATGATTGCGGCTGGAACCGCCCAGTTCGAGATTGGGAACTCTCCCGGTGGCCAGAACGCAGGAATCCCGAAGAAGATGATGATGAGTTGGAACAGCAGTGGCGTTCCACGGAAGAACTCGACGTACCCGCTGGCCACCGTGTTGGTGATGCGGGTCTTCGAGACACGACCGAGGCCGACGAAGATGCCGGCGATAATCGAGAGAAAACTCCCGACGAGGAAGATGCCGAGGACGAGCAGATACGCTTCGACGAACTGCGGATAGATGATTTCGACGAACAGCTCGAAGTCGACCTGTGTGAAAATGATCGCACCGATGAACAGTCCGACGATGAGTGTGAACAGGACGGCGACAGCGGCGCCCGCAAACTTGAGCGTCTTATCGTTCAAAAACTGCTCTTGGAACTCGTCGTCGGCGGTTCGTCCGTCCGAGTATGATTCAGCCATTGGTAATGATTCTCACAGTGTTGTAAAAAAACGGATGGTACGGTGGGGTTATCCCGAGAAGTACGACGAGTAGATCTCGTCGTACGTTCCGTCTTCTTTGATCGTCGCGAGGGCACCGTTGACCTCTTCGCGGAGCTCGTCGTCGTCCTGACGGAAGCCGATACCGTACTCCTCGACGGTGAGGGTGAGGTACGGCGGCGCGTCTTTGCCCTGCTCCTCGGCGACGCCTGCGCCTTCGAGGAACTCAGCAACGTCACTCTGGTTGACGAACTCGGCGTTGACGGTGTTGTCGTTGACGACTGCGACGACCTGATTGTTTCTGAGCGCGTCGAACGCGCCGGTAATCTGGTCGTAGCGCTGGATGGTCAGGTCGCCACCGAACTCTTCTTTGAGCTGGTCGGCCGCACCTGCGCCGGTGGTCCCCTTCTGGACACCGACGGTCTTGCCTTTGAGGTCCTCCTTCGCGGAGATGTCGCCGTTCTTGAGGACGACGATGGTCTGGTATGCGGTGAAGTACGGGTCGGAGAAGTCGATCTTCTCGGCACGCTCTTCGGTGATGGTCATCGCGGACATGATGACACGGAAGTTCCCGTTGTTGAGCGACGGGATGATGCCGTCGAAGCTCGTCTTCTGGAACTCGTGTTCGTAGTCCAGTTGGTCGCTGAAGACGGCCTGCGCGATGTCGACGTCGAAGCCGGTGAGTTCGCCGTCGGTCGTCTCCCATTCGAACGGACGGTACGGAATGTCCGACCCGATGGTAATCGTTTCACTGCCGCCACCGCCGCCGCCGAGACAGCCAGCCAGCGTGAACGCCGCTGCAGCCCCTGCGGAACCCTTGAGATAGGTGCGTCGCTTCATAACAAACCACGGTAGCACATGCCCGTATAACACTTCTTCGATACGCGCCTCCATTCACGGATAATTTGGTGAAAATTGCCAATAAATGGGTTGAATGAATAGAAATAGCCCTCCAGTCCAGACAGGGTTCAATATAACGGCGAGTGGTGATATGTTTCTCTAACTAATACCGATTTTATCGATTCGAATAGAAGCGTACTGTCGGATGTCGAACGCCTGTCAGTCGGCGTCGTTAGTGACTGCTTCTCGTGGGACCGGTAGCCCACCGCGGACGACGATTGCGGCGGCGACGACGAGGACGAGAGCAACGACGGTCCCACCGAGGTGGGCCAGTTGGAGTGTCGGACCGTACACTTGCCGGCCGGCGATGAGGAGCGCGACGACGACGACGCTCGCGGGTGCAGTGATGAGCCTGAGTCGACCGTACACGTCAGCACGGGTGCTGTGGGCAGCGCTCGCCCAGAGCGTCGCAGCCACGAGTGCGGCGTAGGTTGCGAGGCCGACGAGGTAGTAGGTCGCTTGCGTCAGCGGCCCGAACGAGACGAAACTGTGGGGCGCGAGCACGAGCATGATGGGCGCACCGACGAGTGCGAGTCGAATGGCGTCGGCAATGCGGGGGATTCCACGGTCTACGAGCCCCCACGCGGCGGCGGCGACGACGGCGGTGAAGATGGACGTGGCGACGACGTAGTGGGCGGTGAGGATGACCCACTCGTACTCGGTGACGGTGAGCGCGCCGAGGACGATTTGGAACGGGAGAATCACGGTGGCGACGACCAGTGCCCACCGGACCCGTGGGTCGACCCCTTCGCGCCACGCCTTCACCGTCGTCCCGAGGATGAGGAACCCAGTGAGCATGGCGACGAGGCGGTGGAACCACTCGATGAAACTGCCCCAGTTGGCGGGGAACAGCCCGAGGAAGCCGTCACAGAACGGCCAGCGGCCGGCACAGGTGAGTCCAGCACCCGAGGCGGCAGTGTAGACCCCGAGTACCATCAGAACGCCGGTCATCGCGGCGGCCCCCGCGAGGAGGCGGCGAAGCCGAGGTGTCATACGCGGGGGTCAGGCCTGCGCAAACTTATATCTCGCAGGTATGCTTCTCGAAGATGTCTCGGAGGCGACCTATCGACGACACCTCTTGCAAACAGTGGCGCGAGTCGTCCCATTCAAGTCGGTCCAGTTGGACCCCCGGGTATGAACGAGCGACTCGCATCTCGGGCCGAGCGTCTCGACGCGTACCTCGACGAGCACGACGTCGAGGCGGTCTGGTTCGCCCGTCCGAACTCATTTGCGTGGCTTCTCGGTGGAGACAACGTCGTCGACCGCGATTCGCCGGTCGGCGTCGCGGCCGCCGGGTATGATGGCGACGAGTTCCACGTCGTGACGAACAACATCGAAGCCACTCGACTGCTTCACGAGGAAGTCCCGCACGAAGACGTGCGAATGCATCAGTACCAGTGGTACGAAGGGTCTCTCGAGTCTGGCGTGGCGACGGTCTCACCGACTCCTGCGGCCGCCGATTTCGACGTGCCGGGATTCGCGGACGTCGACGCGGCGGAACTTCGGCAACCGCTCTCCAACGACGACATCGAGGCGTATCGCGAACTCGGCCGCGACGTGGCGAGCGCCGTCGAGCGAGTGTGCCGAGAACTCGAACCACAGGACATGGAGAGCGAAGTCGCCTCGGGCCTTCGCGTCACGCTCGGTGCGATGGGCATCGAGACACCCGTCGTCCTCGTCGGCGGCAGTCGCCGCGCCCAGAAGTACCGCCACTACACGCCGAAACAGGAGCGCCTCGGTGACTACGCACTCGTCTCGGTGACGGCCCAGCGTGACGGTCTCTACGCGAGTTGTACCCGGACCGTCGCGTTCGACGCCCCCGATTGGCTCGAATCGCGTCACGAGAAGACGATGCAGGTCGAGACGAGCGCACTCGCAGCGACACAGCGAGCTGCCGCCGAGGACGGAACTGCCGGTGACGTGTTCGACGCCATCCGCGACGCGTACGACACGGTCGCAGAATCGGACGAGTGGCTGAACCACCATCAGGGTGGTGCTGCTGGCTACGCCGGACGCGAGTGGTTTGCGCGACCTGATGCCGACGACACGGTGTACGCACCGATGGGGTACGCCTACAACCCGACTATCGAAGGCGCGAAGAGTGAGGACACGGTTCTCGTCACCGAAGACGACATTGAGGTGCTGACCACCACCGGTCAGTGGCCGACACAGACGGTCACCGACGAGACGGAGTCGGTCGAACTCGAACGCCACAAAATTCTTCACCTCGATTCGGAATAATTTTCCCACAACCCAGCACCGAATTGCCTTCAGCATCCGTCCGCCGTCTGGCGGGTGTTCGACGATAGTCGAAGGCGATATACGACGGTGTTGGATAGTTTTTTGCCCTCTGCGTGAGGAGGTGTGAAACATGGGACTGGACGACGATTCACGGGAATATCACCGGCAAGACCCGCCGGGTAAAATCGAGATTGCGACGACAAAACCGACGAACACACAGCGCGACCTGAGCCTCGCGTACTCGCCCGGTGTGGCGGCACCGTGTCGTGACATCGCCGACGACGAAGATGCCGCATACGAGTACACCGCGAAAGGGAATCTCGTGGGTGTCGTCTCCAACGGAACTGCGGTCCTCGGCCTCGGTGACATCGGCGCGCAGGCTTCGAAGCCGGTCATGGAAGGAAAGGGCGTCCTGTTCAAGCGCTTCGCCGACATCGACGTGTTCGACGTCGAACTCGACCTCACAGACGTGGACGACTTCGTCGCCGCCACGAAGGCGATGGAACCGACGTTTGGGGGTATCAACCTCGAAGACATCAAAGCTCCCGAGTGCTTCGAGATCGAGCAACAACTCCGCGAGAAGATGGACATCCCCGTCTTCCACGACGACCAGCACGGGACGGCTATCATCTCCGGTGCTGCCCTCCTCAACGCTGCGGACATCATCGAGAAGGACCTCGACGAACTCGACATCGTCTTCTCTGGTGCGGGCGCGTCTGCGCTCGCGACGGCACGATTCTACGTCTCTCTCGGCGCGAAGAAAGAGAACATCACGATGTGCGACTCCTCGGGAATCATCACCCAGTCGCGCGTCGACGCGGGCGAGGTCAACAAGTACAAAGCCGAGTTCGCACAGCCAGTCGAGGAGGGTGACCTCGCCGACGCGATGGAGGGTGCCGACGTGTTTGCCGGTCTCTCTGTCGGTGGCATCGTCTCGCAGGACATGGTCCGGTCGATGGCCGACGACCCAATCATCTTCGCGATGGCGAACCCCGACCCCGAAATCACCTACGAGGACGCCAAGAGCGCCCGTGACGACACGGTTATCATGGCGACGGGGCGGTCGGACTACCCGAACCAAGTGAACAACGTTCTCGGGTTCCCGTTCATCTTCCGCGGCGCACTCGACGTTCGTGCGACCGAAATCAACGAGGCGATGAAGCGCGCCGCCGCCGAGGCACTCGCCGAACTCGCCCGACAGGACGTTCCCGACGCCGTCGTCAAAGCCTACGGTGACCACCCGCTCCAGTTCGGTGCTGACTACCTCATCCCCAAACCGCTCGACCCCCGTGTGCTGTTCGAGGTCGCCCCTGCTGTCGCACAGGCGGCGATGACCTCCGGTGCGGCCCGCAAGCGCCTCGACATGAACGAGTACCGCGAGCGCCTCGAAGCACGCCTCGGGAAGTCGCGTGAGATGATGCGCGTCGTCCTCAACAAGGCGAAGTCCGACCCCAAGCGGGTCGCACTCGCCGAAGGGACCAACGAGAAGATGATTCGGGCAGCCTACCAGATGCAAGAGGAAGGCATCGCCCAACCCATCCTCATCGGCAACACGAAGACCATCCTCCGGAAGGCCGAAGAACTGGGCCTCGACTTCGACCCGACCATCGCCAACCCACGTGACGGCGAGTGGGACCACTACGCCGACCGACTGTACGAACTCCGTCAACGCAAGGGTATCACGGAGTCCGAGGCGAGCGAACTCATCCGCCGCGACTCCAACTACTTCGCCAGCATCATGGTCGAACTGGGCGACGCCGACGCGATGCTCACGGGGCTCACCCACCACTACCCTGCTGGGCTTCGTCCACCGCTGCAGGTCGTCGGGACTGCCGAAGACGCGAACTACGCGGCCGGTGTCTACATGATGACGTTCAAGAACCGCGTCGTCTTCTGTGCCGACACGACGGTCAACCTCGACCCCGACGAGGAGATTCTCGCGGAGATTACGAAACACACCGCGAAACTCGCCCGCCGGTTCAACATCGAACCGCGCGCGGCGCTCCTGTCGTACTCTAACTTCGGCAGCGTCAACAACGAGGGCACTGCGAAGCCCCGCGACGCGGTCAAACTGCTCCAGAACGACCCCGAAGTCGACTTCCCCGTCGACGGCGAGATGCAGGCCGACACGGCGCTCGTCGAAGACATCCTCGAAGGCACGTACGACTTCGCAGAACTCGACGACCCCGCGAACGTGCTCATCTTCCCGAACCTCGAAGCCGGGAACATCGGCTACAAACTCCTCCAGCGTCTCGGCGGCGCGGAAGCCATCGGCCCGATGCTGGTCGGCATGGACAAACCGGTGCACGTCCTCCAGCGCGGTGACGAAGTGAAGGACATCGTCAACCTGGCGGCGACAGCAGTCGTGGACGCACAAGAAGAGTAACGACGCTAGCGGCGCTGGCGACTGATTTTTCGGCCGGAATTCGACGGGTGAGTCGGCCCTGCGTACTCGGTGCAACCGAGGCATGTGTTCAAGACACCGCAGGCGAGAGTCACCCCATGGAGGGGACACTCGCCGCCGCGGCGCTGGTCTTCGGCATCGTCGCGTTCGGCGGTTTCGTCACTGGCGTCAACGGATTCGGGTTTTCTGTCGTCGGGACCGCACTCCTCGCGGCGACGATCGACCCGCAGACCGCCGTCGTCGTGATGATTCTCCCGATACTGGCTGGGAACGTCTCGCTCGTCCGCGAACTCGACCGGTCGAGTCTGCAGTCCTGCGTCCGTCGTTTTTGGCCCTACGTGGCCGCCGCGCTCGTGGGAACAATCGTCGGGATGCTCCTGTTGTCGGCGATTCCGACCCAACCACTGACACTGGCGCTCGGTCTGTTTGTGCTTGTCTACGTCGTCTTTTCACAGCCGTGGGTGTCGGTTCCCGGGGAGGACCGCCTTCGCGGCATCTGTTTCACCGAGAAAACGGGAATGAAAGCCGGTCTCGGCTTCGTCTCTGGCGTCATCTTCGGGGCGAGTAACGTCGGCGTTCAGGTGGTGGCGTACCTCCAATCACTGAAGTTAGACCGCTCGACGTTCGTCGGCGTCGTCGCGATGGTATTCCTCGGGATCTCGACGGTTAGGGTCGTGCTGGCGTCCGTACTCGGACTGTTCGGTGGGGGCGACCTACTGTTGCTGTCTGCGGCCGCAGCAGTGCCGGGGCTCGTCGGTGTGAGTGCTGGCAAATGGGTTCGCCCGCGGGTTCCAGTATCCTACCAACAGGTGGGCACGATGGGGCTGTTGCTTCTCATCGGCCTGCGACTCACGAGTCGGGGGATTGGCCTCTAACGGGGATGGAGGAAGTGGCCCCCTTCGCGCGTACGAGGGAAACAACGGTAGTACGGTGGGTGTTGCGGCGGGTGCGGTTGGTGTTCAGTCGCCTGCCTGACCTTCGAACCGTGACGGCGGGAGGTAACTCACGTCGCTTTCGGACTCGAAGCCGAGCGGTTCGGGGAGGACACACCGGTCTGGTTGTCTGTTGACGTGTTCGTATTCTCCTGGCGAATTCGCCAGCGGGTGTGCCGGGTTGTCCCTGCTGTCGATGCGGGCGGCTCGGACCTCGCCGAAGCCAGCGATACGCGCCTGGATTCCGCGCCAATGGTGTTCACTCCCGGCTGGGACAGTGATACGCTTCGGTGACTTCCAGTCGGGGTGGTCACACGCGAGAACTGCGTTGTTCACGTTCGCGGCCAAGTCGTCGTGGTCGACGAGGACGCCGACGCGGGCACTCGGGGGTGCTCGATGGGCGAGCACGTCCAACCCGAGGTGGAGTGCACGATACTCCGAGATGTTGTTGTTCGGAGCCACGTCTGGGAATGCGATACGGGCGACTCGTTCACCGTCGCGGGTCTCTATGACGACACCCAGTCCACCGCCGTCAGGGCGATACGACCCGTCCGTCGCGACGTAGAAGTGACGGTGGTGGGTCCGCGGCGGGTGCGCGATGTGGGGCGTTGGCGACTCGTCGAACAAGTCTCGAAGGGTGGGACGGCCGGTCACGGCCATACGAATCGTTCCGCGATGGGACCATATAAGTATAACCCGTATTCGAGAGACGTTAGTGCTATAATAAATGGCCGAAATATATATAGCAATTACCCCCGAAGGCCGGTCTCTTAGGCAATGGTTATAAGAAGGGGGAATCCAAATCTCCTCCGATGAGTGATAGCGATTCTCACATCGGTAGGCGGTCGTACCTCAAGCTAGCAGGCGGAGCAGCTGCTTCCGCCGCACTCGCCGGTTGTACCGGCGGTGGCGGCGAAGAGACGACCACCGAGAGCGGTGGCGAAGAGACGACCACCGAGAGTAGTGGCGAAGAGACGACGACTGCGACCGAAAGCAGCGAACCGTTCGACGTCACGATTACGCAGGGTCAGATGCCATCCGGCCTCGACCCACAAGACCACCGTGAAACGCCGACGGACATCGTCGTCCTGCACGCGTACGAAGGTGTACTGACTCGTGACGCGACGGGTGCAGTTCAGCAAGCACTCTCGACGAACTACGAGCGCATCGACGGCGAGGACGCCGTTCGATTCGACATCCGAGAGGGTGTCACCTTCCACAACGGCGACGAACTCACCCCCGAAGACGTCGCCTACAGTATCAACCGCGTCGTCGACGAGGAAGTCGGCTTCGCGAGCCCGCAGTCCGACCAGCTCGCCGGCGTCACCGGCGCAGAGGTCATCGAGGGCGAGCGCGCCGTCAAGGTGCTCAACGACGGTCTGAACCCCATCGTGTTCTCCGAGTTCGCAACGTACCTCGACGTGATGCAGCAGTCGTGGGTCGAAGAGCGCAGCAAGGCACAAATCGGCCAAGAGATGAACGGGACCGGTCCGTTCAAGCTCGACTCGTACACCGAAGACGAGGAAGTCGTCCTCTCGCGCTACGATGACTACTGGCAGGAACCAGCAGCAGTCGACACGCTCACGTTCCGTGCCGCCTCCGAGGCGAGCACGCGTGTGAACCAACTCCTGCAGGGTGAGACCGACGTCATCGTCAACGTCCCGCCGCAGGAAGTCCAGCGCGTCAACAACTCCGAGAACGCCCGTGTCGCCGCGGCCCCGTCCACGCGTATCATCTACAACGCGATGCGCTACGACGTCGAGCCGTTCGACTCCGTGGAGTTCCGGCAGGCGATGAACTACGCGATCGACCTCGAAAGCATCGTCCAGAACGTCCTCGGCGGCTTCGGTGCGCAGACGAGTCAACCGACGCTCCCCGAGTTCGTCGGCCACAACGCCGACCTCGACCCGTACCCGTACGACCCCGAGATGGCCGAGCAACTCGTCGAAGAGTCCGGCTACGCTGGCGCAGAGATCGAACTCAACACGCCGGTCGGCCGCTACCTGAAAGACCTCGAAATCTCGCAGGCTGTCGCTGGCTACATCAACGAACTCCCGAACGTGACGGCGACGGTTCGCCAGCGTGACTTCGGTTCCCTCGTCGACGAACTCCTCGCCGGATCCATCGAAGAACGCCCACACTGGTTCCTCATCGGATGGGGCGAAGCGACGTTCGACGGCGGCCTCGTCATGACCGCACTCCTCTCGTCCGAGGGTGTCCTCACGACGTGGGAGAACGAAGAGTTCGACTCGCTCCTCGCAGATGCAGGCCAACAGTCCGGAGACGAACGCGACGCAACGCTGCAGGAAGCGAACGCACTCGCACACGAGGAGTGCCCGTGGATCTTCCTGAACCAGCAGTTCAGCGTCTACGGCGTCAACGACGCCATCGAATGGGAAGCCCGCTCCGACGAGCGTATCGACGTGTACGACATGAGACAGAAGTAGTCGATGTCACTGTCGAGGTTCCTCATCAAACGCTCGCTCCAGGGTCTGTTCGTCATCTGGGGGGTCATCACCGTGGTCTTCGGGCTCCGGTTCATCTCACCAGGTGACCCTGCAAACGTCCTGTTACCCCCGGACGTCGACCCGGAGGTCAGAGCGCAGGTTATCGCCGAGCTCGGGTTGAACGAACCCCTGTACGTACAGTACTGGGATTTCATCTCGGGCATCCCGCTCGGTGACCTTGGCCTGTCGCTCGTGACGCGAACACCGGTCGCGGCCCGCGTCATCACGAAAGTTCCGGCGACGCTCGAACTCGCGATTGCAGCGACCATCGTCGCAGTCATCATCGCAATTCCGTTGGGCGTCGTCTCAGCGACGCGGCGGCACCAACCCGCCGACTACGCTGCGACGGTGTTCTCGCTGTTCGGCATCAGTACGCCGAACTTCTGGCTGGGGGTGATGCTCATCCTCATACTCGCCGTCCAGCTCAACTTGTTCCCGACGAGTCAGCGACCCATCGGTATCGATGGAATCCTCTTGCTCGTCGCCAACGGGAACCTCGACGCCGCATTCGACGGGTTCACCACGTGGTTGTGGCACATCACACTGCCCGCAATCACGCTGGGAACCTACTTCACCGCGCTCATCACACGCCTCACTCGCAGCGGAATGCTCGACCAATTGGGTCAGACGTACGTTCGGGCGTCGCGAGCGAAGGGGCTTCCCGAGACTCTTGTCCGCTACAAGCACGCGCTTCGAAACACACTCATCCCGGTTATCACCGTCATCGGTCTCCAACTCGGCACCCTCATCGGTGGGGCTGTCATCACGGAAGCCGTCTTCGCGTGGCCGGGACTGGGGACGTTAATCATCAACAGTATCAACGCACGTGACTGGCCGGTCCTTCAGGGGTCGCTCATCATCGTCGCGGTTGGATTCGTCCTCGTAAACATCCTCGTAGATGCCCTGTACGCCTACGTCAACCCACAGGTGGCCTACGATTGAACCACCTCGTTAATCGATGATATCGGAACGAACACGCAGAAACCTTCGCCGGGAACTCCAGCGAAATCTACTCGCAAAGATTGGCATCGTTGTCGTCGTCCTCATAGTGGCGATGGCGATCTTCGCACCATTTATCTCGCCGTATAGCCCGGGCACACAAAACCTCGAAGACGCACGCCAACCCCCCATCGGGTTCAGCACCAAAGAGACGAAGGAGGTGACGAAGATGGATAACGGGAGCGTCGTCATCGAAAACGGACAAGTTGTCACCGAAGAGCAGACGGTGTACACGAACGCGACGTTCGCACACCCCCTCGGAACTGATGGGAACGGGAGAGACATCCTCTCTCGTATCATCTACGGGGCCAGAACGTCCATCCTCGTCGGCCTCTTCGGAACGTCACTTGCTGCACTCATCGGCGTCGTCGTCGGTCTGTCCGCAGGGTTCTACCGCGGACGCGTCGACGACCTGCTGATGCGCGGCGCGGACATCATGCTCGCGTTCCCCTCGCTCGTCCTCGCGATCGCGCTCGTGGGCGTGTGGGGACAGGCACAAGCACCGATTCCCGACCCGTTCGTCGTGAGCGGTATCGCACCCGCGTTCCGCTCTGCGGTGGGGTTACCGACAGGGATGCCCGAAACAATCGTCCTTCCCGGGACGGTCATCGTCGTCGTCGCACTCGTCAACTGGGTGTGGTTCGCTCGCGTCTCACGCGGTGAAGCGCTCTCGATTCGCGAAGAGGAGTACGTGAAAGCCGCTCGCGCCCTCGGTGCGAGTGATGGACGGACGATGCTTCGGCACGTCCTCCCCAACGCAATCACGCCCATCCTCGTCCTCGCGACGATTCAGGTGGCCGCGATTATCCTCCTCGAATCCGCGCTGTCGTTCCTCGGGTTCTCCGGGGCCGACGTGTCGTGGGGCTTCGACATCGCGCTCGGTCGGCAGTACCAGTCGACCGCGTGGTGGATTTCGACGATGCCCGGCCTCGCCATCGTGGTGACAGTCATCGGACTGAACCTCGTCGGCGACTGGCTCAGAGACGCACTCGACCCCGGTATCGAAGGGGAGGGAGGTGTCTAAGATGGCAGACTCCATCCTCAAGGTCCGCGACCTGACGACCCGCTTTTTCACCGAAGAAGGGCAGGTCAACGCCGTCGAACACGTCTCGTTCGACGTCGAAGACGGCGAGATTTTCGGCATCGTCGGTGAGTCCGGCTCCGGAAAGTCGGTCACCGCACTGTCGGTTATCGACCTCATCGAGTCTCCCGGCCGCGTGACCGACGGCGAAATCTGGTACCGAAACGAGAAACTCGCAGACGAGTTCCGTGGGTCGAATCCAGACGCTGTCGACGGTGACCTCGTGGACATTCGGCGACTTCCGAAAGGGGTCCGCCGGTCGCTCCGTGGGCCGTCGTTCAGCATGGTGTTCCAGGACCCGATGAGCAGTTTCAACCCCTCTATCACGGTCGGCGAGCAGATCGCCGAAGCGGTAGAGGTCCAACGACGAGCACGCTCGAACCCACGAGCCACTCGGTCGCGGACGCAGGGGTACGGACTTGGGAAACTCGTCGCAGACACGTTGCTCCCCTCCCAAAGCTACGTTTCCGACGAGAGCATGGAACGGGCAATCGAGCTCCTCGAACAGGTCGGTATCCCCGACCCAGAAGACCGTGCACACGAGTACCCCCACCAGTTCTCCGGTGGGATGCTCCAGCGGGCGATGATCGCACAGGCGCTCGCCGGTGAACCCGACATCCTCGTCGCCGACGAACCGACGACGGCGCTCGACGTGACGATTCAGGCGCAGATTCTCAACCTGCTCCGTGACCTGCAAGAACAGCAGGGAATGAGCATCCTGATTATCACGCACGACCTGGGCGTCATCGCTCGGATGTGCGACCGCGTCGGCGTCATGTACGCCGGTGAAATCGTCGAGCGGGGACCACTCAGCGACATCTTCGACAACCCGGTCCACCCGTACACGCAGGGGCTTCTCGGTTCGATTCCGGACGTGGACGACCCATCGACCCGTCTCGAACCCATCACGGGGAACGTCCCGAGTCTCCTCGACTCGGAGATGCCGAACGCGTGTTACTTCGCCGACCGGTGTCCCAAAGCTATGAACGACTGTCTGACCCGCATCCCAGAGTACGAACTCGACGGACGACACAGCGTCCGGTGTGTGCTCTCCGAACGAGAGTACGACCCGAACGACGCCATCGAAACGGAGGTGACTGCCGATGACTGAACCACTCCTCAAAGTTCGTGACCTCCAGAAGTACTACTTCGAACAGGACACGTTCATCGACTCGCTCCTCGGACGCGAGCGAAAGAGTGTCAAAGCAGTCGACGGCATCTCGTTCGACATCGAACCCGGTGAGACGCTCGGTCTCGTCGGCGAGTCCGGGTGTGGGAAGTCCACGACTGGTGAGACACTGCTCCGACTCCGCGAGGCCACCGGTGGCTCGGTTCGTTTCGACGGGCAGGACGTCTTCGAGATGGACTCTGACGAACTCAAGGCGTTCCGCAAGGACGCACAAATCGTCTTCCAGGACCCGTTTTCGAGTCTCGACCCCCGGATGACCATCGGCGACATCGTCGCCGAACCGCTGAAGATTCACGGTATCCCAGAGGGGGCAGGCGACCAGTCGAAGCGTGAGTGGCGCCGTGACAAGGCCAGTGAGTTACTGGAACGCGTCGGCCTCTCGGCGAACCAACTCGACCGCTACCCACACGAGTTCTCCGGCGGGCAGCGCCAGCGTATCGGTATCGCTCGTGCACTCGCCCTCGAACCCGACTTCATCGTTCTCGACGAGCCGGTGTCCGCACTCGACGTCTCCGTGCAGGCGCAGGTGTTGAATCTCCTCGACGACCTGCAGGACGACTTCGGTCTCACCTACCTCTTCATCGCCCACGACCTCTCTGTCGTGCGCCACATCTGTGACCGTGTCGCGGTGATGTACCTCGGGAACATCGTCGAACTCGGACCGACCGACGAACTGTTCGAGTCTCCGAAACACCCGTACACGCAGGCGCTCTTGGACAGTGTCCCCCGGCCGTCGACCACCGAACACGGCCGTCGTGTCGAGGCACTCTCCGGTGACGTTCCGTCCCCACGGAACCCACCGTCTGGATGCCGCTTCCGCACTCGCTGTCCAAAAGTCA
This sequence comes from Haloferax marinisediminis, assembly GCF_009674585.1. Classification (NCBI taxonomy): domain Archaea; kingdom Methanobacteriati; phylum Methanobacteriota; class Halobacteria; order Halobacteriales; family Haloferacaceae; genus Haloferax; species Haloferax marinisediminis. Next base: position 1,338,863 of record NZ_WKJP01000001.1, read on the forward strand.
TCCCGCCAGGGGACCTCGACATCGACCAAGAGACGTATCGCGCAGTGATGGACTTCCGCGATGCGCTCGCCGTCGGCGACGTCAACCCAGAACACATCTGGGAGGAGGCCGACCCCGAACACGTCGACGAAGAGGCGTTCATCGAGGTGGCACGGTCACGTCACGTCGATGCCGAACTGCGCGGAGAGGTGGCGGGCGTCGTCGACACGGCGCTCGGACAGCTCGCAGAAGGTGACGAAGAACGCGCCCAAGAGACGCTTCGTCGTCGCTTCGAGAGTCCCTGTGAGACGCGCCGACCTGCCGTCGGCGACGCACCACACCCCGCCGCGTGCCACCTCTTCGAGGGGTCCGACGAGGTGACGGTCGTCGAGACGAACGCAGGCGCTGCTCTCGAAGCAGACGACTGAACCGCGGCCGGTCAATTTTTTGCGTCCACTCCGCACGTCCGAGCACGCTGTGTGGACCGACTGGATTCCGGTGAAATCGCCCCGCATCGAAACGTTCAGGCACCCACCGAGCACATCACCGCTGTGACACGGTACCGCAACCTTGGACTCTTCGTCGTCCTCGCCGCCGTCTGGGGGTCTGCGTTCATGGCCATCAAGGCCGGGCTGGAGTTCTTCCCGCCGGTTCTCTTCGCTGCCCTCCGGTACGACGTCGCCGGAGTGATCATGCTCGTGTACGCGTTCTACGCCACAGACTCACCAGTCCCACGCGGCCGAGCAGAGTGGACAGAGATAGCCATCGGTGCGGTCTTTCTCATCGCGGCGTACCACGCCTTGCTGTTCGTCGGGGAGACCGACCCGGCGGTCACGAGCGCTGCTGCTGCCGTCATCGTGAGTCTCAGCCCGGTTCTCACGAGCGGGTTTGCACGGGTGTTCCTCCCCAGTGAGCGCCTGACTCCGCTCGGTGTCGTCGGGTTGCTGCTCGGCCTCGTCGGTGTCGCCGTGCTCTCCGAACTCGACCCGAGTAACTTACTCGCTGGCGGAACCGTCGCAAAAATCCTCATCTTCGGTGCCGCCGCGGCGTTCGCCCTCGGGTCGGTCCTCACCCGTCGTATCGAGTCTGACATGCCGATCGAGACGATGGAAGCGTGGTCGATGCTCGGTGGCGCCCTGTTGATGCACGCCATCTCGGTCGGTCTCCGAGAGTCGTTCGCCGACGTCGTGTTGAACACGGAATCGCTCCTCGCACTCGCCTACCTCTCGGTGGCGGCGAGTGCAATCGGCTTTCTCATCTACTTCGACCTACTGGAGCGACTGGGCCCCATCGAAATCAACCTCGTATCCTACGTGGCCCCGATTTTCGCAGCACTCTCCGGGTGGGTCTTCCTGAACGAGGTCCCGAACCTCGCGACTGCGGGTGGCTTCGCGCTCATCTTCTTCGGGTTCATCCTCCTGAAACGTGGGGCGATTCGGCGTGAACTCCGCCACCGATTCGGCGACAGCGCAACGCCGACCGACTGAGTGTCGCGGTCGGACTACGCTTCGAGTCGCTCGACAGACGTGACTTCACCGACCATCGACCAGCCCTCTTCTCCGGGTGCCTGTCTCCCGACGATGACGGCATCGTTGTCTTCGGTCGTCGCGAACCGATACGCCGCGTCGTCGCCCTCACGACTCCCCTCTGCTTGAAACTCTGTCTGGAAGAACTCCGCGCTCTGGAGGGTAAACCGCCCCTCGAGGTCCTCGTCGACGACGAGGTACATCGCGTTGGGGTGGATGTTGTACATACGTTTGGCAACGCGGTTGAGGTCGGACATGATTCGTCAGTCGTGCTCACGAAGTAAATCGATACGGGAAGTGCCCGTTGGAGACCAGACGGGGTTTCACGCCCGTCTAATGTGTGGTGATCTGGCCTCGACACCGAGCGCGAAAATCACCTCACGTGCTGCATTTTGGAACGTCCTAATCGACTCCCAAAACTGGACGACGTGCGCCGGTTTGTGTTCTGCTAACGTCACGTTTTTCGCATATATTCAGAGAATTCATACTGTTCGAGATTACAGAAGGTAGCACTGAATAAAAGAGTTAGAAGACTCTATAAAGTATTAGATTGCCTCTAGACAGGCAATGAAATTTCACGTTTATTAGAATATCTCGACTAAATGAGGGTGAAACGAAGCGAATCCTCGCACGTAATTATGACCCCCGAGTTGATATAGTGGATGTAGGTTCCCCCCGCTATGTCAAACTCATCAACCAACCTCCCACGCGAACGTCTCTCCGAACTCCGGGAGATGGTCGCAGACGAACAGCAACTTCCGACCGGTGTGAGACTCGTTGCGGCGCCACTCCGATTCGTTGGCTTTTGGGCCGCCGTCGCCCTCCCGTTTCTGTACGTTCCACTCCTGTTCGGCGGTCTCGAAGCGAGCGAACTCACCGTCTTCGTGGCGCTCGTCGCGCTCAACGCCCTCGCACTCGTAATCGGGCACAACTACGCCCGTTCGTAAACTCGCGCGACTCGACCCTCCTTCGCGCAGAGTCATTTTTTGACGTTTTACGCAGTACGTATTCTCCAATTAATTCCGATAGTCGCGGGTGAATCGAGATTCTTTACCACGACCCAGTCGTCGAGTCGAGTATGTCGCTCGAGATGGTCCCGTTGGGACGAACCGGCACGAGCGTATCGGAAATCGCGTTCGGAACGTGGCGATTCGGCCGACAGAACGACACAGGCGAGGTCGAAGTCGACGCTGCACAGGCGCACCGACTGCTCGACGCCTACGCCGACGCGGGCGGGAACTTCATCGACACCGCCGACATGTACGGTGACGGTGCGAGTGAGTCGTACATCGGTGACTGGCTCGCGAATCGCGATCGAGAAGACTTCGTCATCGCATCGAAGATATTCTGGCCGACTCGCGAGGACGCCAACGGGCACGGTCTCAACCGAAAGCATCTGCGCCGGCAAATCGACCGTATCCTCGACCGACTCGGGACCGACTACGTCGACCTCCTCTACATCCACCGCTGGGACGACGACACCCCCGTCGACGAGTTCATGCGCACGCTCGACCAGTTCGTTCGCGACGGAAAGGTGAACTATCTCGGGACGTCCACGCTCGAACCGAACGCCTGGAAGGTCGTCAAGGCGAACGAACTCGCCGACCGCCGTGGCTACGAACCGTTTAGAATCGCCCAGCCTCGGTACAACGTCGTCAACCGCGAGGTCGAAGGGAACTATCTCGAGATGTGCGACGACTACGACATCGGCGTCATCCCGTGGTCGCCACTCGCCGGTGGGTTCCTCACCGGCAAGTACGCTCGCGGTGAGTCGCCACCGGCGGACTCTCGCGCGGCGAACGACCAACGATTCGCCGACTCGTACCTCACCACAGCGAACTTCGACGCACTCGACGCCGTCGAAACCGTCGCCGAGGAAGTCGGTGCGTCGCCCGCACAGGTCAGTCTCTCGTGGCTGATGCACCACCCGCAGATCACCGCTCCCATCATCGGCGCGCGGACCGTCGACCAACTCGAAGAGAACCTCGTCGCCGCCGGCGTCGACCTCTCGGCCGACCAGTTCGAGCGTCTCTCGGCCGCGAAGCGCCACCTCTCGGTGTAGACGTTCCAAACCGTCAGGTGTAGGTGTCAGCGGCCGGTATCTCCGCCCATGACCGACGACGCGTTCGACCCCGAGAAATACGTGGCCGAACTTCGCGAAAAGCGGCGTGAGAAAGACGACTTCTTCGACTCCCACCCTCAGTCACCGGTTCCACCGGCAGAGCGCGAGGCATTCGACGGACTGGACTACTTCGACCCGGACCCGGACTTCCGGGTGTCGGCGACTGTCGAGACGCACGCCGACCCGGAGCCCGTCGTGATGGACACCACTGCGGGGCGCGAAGTCCGGTATCTTCGCGTCGCGACGTTCCACTTCGAACTGCGCGACACCGACCTCGAACTCGGTGCGTACCAGCAGGAACACGACGACTCGCCGACGCTGTTCGTCCCCTTCCGCGACAAGACCACCGGCCAGCAGACGTACGACGGCGGTCGGTACATGGAACTCACGCCGGACGTCCCGCTTTCGGAGCTCGACGACATCGTCGTGGACTTCAACATCGCGTACAACCCGTTCTGCGCGTTCACCGACACGTTCGACTGCCCACTGCCACCCGAAGAGAACTGGCTGAGCGTCGTCGTCCCCGCGGGCGAGAAGAAGTACGAGTCGCCGTAGCGACGAAAAGCGCAAGTTCCATATCCTCTTGTTCCGGATACGCAATCATATGGGACTGTTCAGTTCGCGCAACGCGCTTATTGGAATGGCGCTGATGGTCGTCGGCACGCTCGCAATGCTCCCCGCGCTGCTTCCGAACGCCGCACAAGTAACGTCGTACGCTCTCGTTCTCGGCGCGGCGGCGCTCACCTACGGGACGTGGCTCGTCGGCACGTCCGAAGACGGACGTCCGGTCTAAGGCCGAGGCTCGTCGCAGGTATCAGTGTCTAAAGAAATCGGGTTTTAGCGGATTTTACGCTTCCGGTCCAGACCACTTCTGGAGCGTCGCCGAGGTGGACCCGGATTCGTCGGACCAGACGATGCGGACGGTTGCGCCGGCGAGGCTGATGTCATTAGCGGGGTTCTGTTCTGAAGATCCGTCACCAGTTTCGTCGAACGTGGTGTCATCGATTGTGATTGTCTTGCCGGCACTCATGGGGTCAGGAATAACTGGCTGGCTGTCTGTAACAGTTACTGAACCACCAGCGCCGGTTTTCGCACTGCTGATTGAGACCGAAAGCTGACCACTCGGAATCTGGTCACCACTCTCGTGAGTGATTTTGAGGACGTCACCATCAATCGAGTTACTTTCATCTGCCGAGTTATTCGTGTAGTCGAAGGCGAAACTCGCCTGTGGAGCCGTGTTGCCAACTTGGTCACCGAGACCGAGGACGAACGTCCCGATAACGGCTGCGAGGATGACCGTAATTGCGACCATCAGGCGTGCAATTACCCATCAGTAGCCGACTCTCCACTACCTCTATCGGTTGAACCGAGATGTACCTACTCATGGCTCACTCAATCCGAAGTTTGTCCAGGTGAGGACGGCGACGAAGTTCCATCCGCTCGCGCTGGGACGCTTTGTCGTAATGCTGTTCAATAACGTCCTGAGACGCATTCACGCGTTCTGCCGTCACCTCAGGAGGGAACCCGCGGTCTCTGTGCCACGTAATTGACCCCGTCCGAACGTGGTGTGGTGCTCGAGAAGACGGACACTTGCTTCCCTGAGTGTATGACCCCGCAAATTCGCAGGAATTTTTCTCGTATTCGTGCGGACACGGACCAGCAACGCACGGTTGCGTCGCCTGATACATCCACCCCCGAAAGCCGTTCTTCGAGATACGAGTCCCGTGGTGTGTGACGAACAACGGTGAGCGACCGAAGTCGTCGTGACCATCCGGTCGGAACTTCTTGATGTAGGTGTTCAGCGATTCGACGACCTCCGGCAAGAGCGAGACCGTGCGCTCACCGTTCATCTGATTCTTCAATGGCGTCTCGGACTCCGGCCGGTGGACGAACTCGACATACTGCTCGTCGGGATAGTAGTCACGAAGATCGAGACCACGAAGAGCACCAAGACGTGCTCCAGTGTGCCACGCCAGCTCAAGAACAGCGTGGAACCGAGTTCCACGGACGCTACTGTGAGACCGATAGAACCGAAGCAATCGAAGCGCGTCCTCAGGAACCAACATCGTATCCCGCGACCGTTCCGACATCGGCACGCTCGGCACGTGGACCTTCTTCGAGAGACCGTCGTCAACAGCCTCGATGCGTTCGAGATACTCGACGAACCCGAGCAGTGTCTCCATCTCGCTGTGGAGCGTTGGTGAAGCGATGTCCTGACCGGCGCGGAACGCCTCGAACTGCTCGAACGTCCACCCGTTCAGGTCAGAGACGCGCTCGATATTCCGGTCCTCGCACCACTCGACCCAGAGCTTCAGGCGGTACTTGTAGGTCTTGATGGACGATGACGAGAGTTCCGTCCCACGGCGGTCAAGGTACCGGCGAACTGCCTCGCGGGGTTTGAGTTCTGAAGGTCGGTCCATGCTTATTCGACCTCCCGGCCGGCGCACTTCCGGCAGACGCTCAGACGAGTTTTAGCGTCGATACCGATTGCAGCGCGAACACGGCAGATCGCACATGGGTACCCATCGCCCTTATCAAACTGTGCCGCATTGGTGACTATGCGGGTGTTAACACCCGCTTTGGTGGCATCCGTCATGGTTATATGACGGAACCTTCCCGGGTGCGGTGCTGGTCTCACCGCACTCAGGGCCTACAAATATCATCTCGAGCCGACGGTATCTCACGTGGTTCCGTACTCGTTCATATTCGTTATTTTTGCATAAATGTTGTGGTCGGTGCATTGAATACATATGTCTGCACTAATACCACATACAGTAGCAATAGTAGTGACCTACGCAAATATTCACAGAGAATGAGGAAATCCGCATCGTGGATGACCATCTGGGACGACCGGATTCTTGAATATATTGACGAGAATGGCTCTGCCAGTCCCGGTGAGTTGGACAAATCTGGCTATTTTCAGGTCTCTCGGTCTCAGATTTCGCGTCGACTACGACGTCTGAAAGACAAAGGAATGTTGCAACATCTCGGAAATGGTGTCTACGTCATCACTCCAATCGGCGAGGAATACTTAGAGGGAGAACTCAACGCAGAGGAATTGGACGGAGAGAACGGTGGAGAGGGCACTGCATCTGCGTAGATTTCATGGTCAGGAAATCAGGTGACTGGATGACGATTTGGGACGATAGAATTCTGGAGTATCTTCTTGAGAACGACTGGGGGTCAAGGTCAAGGCGAGACAGACCGGCACCCTCGCACTCGTTGGGGTGCTCGTCACGACCGCCGCAATGAGTGGTGCCCTTCCGGGTGCCTCACCTGTCGGTGACGCTTCTGCCGAGTGGTCCGAAGACTGCGACCTAACAGACTCACTCTTAGGCGCGGCGTGGAACACGCTAGTCGGCACCGACACCGGCTGCCGTTGGCTCACTGGGCAAGAAATAGACTACGCCAACGTCTCCGCAACCGATGCCCACGCAACCGCTGTGGGTATCCACGAGGGTCAGAATTCGTACTTGACGACGACTAACAACTTCATGCAAGACACCCGTTCGGTGGCCTTCATGAAGGCGAAGCTCACCCTCATCAACGAACTACAAAACGGGTCCACCGAAGCGAACGCGACCGCCGCGGCGAACGCGACCGTCGAAGAGTACTATTCGAACATTCAGTACAACCTCGTTCAAGACTACAACCAACGTGCTGCGCAAATATTCTACCTCGGGAACCAGACGAGCGTGGAGATGCGCCACGTCTACGACAGTGGCTCGGCAACGGTCCCAAGCGACCTATACCGCCTCGATGAACAACAAGGCGACCCGACAGTTAGTAGCGTCTTGCTGGAAAATGGGACGGTGATTTACGCCACGTCCATCTATCTGAAAGACACGTCCGGCTACACTCTACAATTCGATACAGACCCCGCAGAAACGGACTTCTGGGTCGAAACGAAGCCGCCAACTGGTTCTTATCAGGCAGTGTTTGAGTCTGACCCATACGAACAGACCTACACGGACCTCGGGAATCAATCGACTCAGGTAAAGTCGAACATCGACGTATATGCAACGTCGTTCTATTCCCAGTACAACGGTAGTGAATTCAACTCGACCGAAGTAGCACAACTGGACCCGACGCTCATTGCGAGCCAAGCATCCACCGAGTACAATTCCACTGGATACTACTCATACGCGGCAATGCAACTTGCCGCGATGGGTGCATCTGGGGACCTGAACGTTTCCCACACCATCGAAATCACGAACGGAACGAACACGTCGACCTATGAGGGTACGCTGTTCTATACCGGCAGTGACGCATCCGCCGGGTGGGATACTAACACGACATACAACGTCACTGACTACAACGGAACGCTGTATTTTGCCTACCAGAATAACAACTCGTCCGGCATCATCGACGTTGGACAGGAGGGTACTGAATTCACTCTCACGAGTGCGACGAACACCGACACAGGCGAATCGGTGACCACCACAGTACCACAGGAATACGTCTACGAGGAAACGAACGCCTCGAATCTTCAAGAGGAGTTAGACCGACTCCAAACCGTCCGCGACGAGTACGAAGAAGCCAAATCAAGCAGTGGCAGCCTTGACCTCGGCGGTGGGGTCGGCACCGAAGATAAGGCGATTATCGCGGGTGCGATCGTCGTTCTGCTCCTTGCCGTCATCAAGGGCTAGCACAGCCAACTAACCAACCTCCCCTTTCGGACCACGACCATGCGCCGAATCATATTCACACTCATACTCATCATGACCGCAGTCGCAACGCCCGCACTCGCCGGCACCGTCGCCGCGCAATCGAACGAAAACACGACGGAGACGCCCGCGCCCTCGACGCCAGAAGTAGACCGAACGATCGAACTCTCCGAAACGACTAGTATCACGAACTGGCGGTTCGACAACGGGACGTTCTACGTCACGTTCGACGTCGACGTTCCGACCCGCGTTGCCATCACCGACGCCGGGAAACTCTCGCGAATTCTCTCGGAGGGAGAAGGCGAAGCGGCAGGGAAAGCCCGGATGCGTCGCTTGACCTTGACCCCTGGAATGACGACGGTGAAATTCAACGCCGAGGACTTCAACGGAGCCAGCGCAGTGACTATCTCTTCGAGCAACGCTGACGGAATCGTCGCGCTCCGAAGTGATGCGGTACGAGCTGGGAACCCCCCGTCAAGTGGGGAACCGCGAACGCGCTCGTCGGTGGTGCTGCAATCGTCACCGCCGCCGGGACGTTCCGGTACGTGAAGAAGAAGCGCGAAGACAAGGAGATGACCGCAGAGAGGTTGCTCTAATGAAGCGCGACGATGCCCTCAAACTCGGCGGAATCGGTGCCGTGGCCGTCTACGCTGGCGACGTGGCACTCCCGCAGTGGACGCCGCTCGCAGTCGGGATGTTCGTTATCGCAGGCATCGCGGCACTCGTCGCGAGTGGGAAGATCGACGACCTCATACCCGACCCGCCGACCGTCTCGCTCGCCGTCATCGACGGTGGTAACGACGAGAAGGTAGAGCACTGGGAACTCTCTGAGGACCAATTTGCTGAGATGGAAGTCGCGGCAGGAAGCCTCAACCCTCTCACTGAGAGCAAGGGCGAAGCCTACGAGTGTTACCACTACGACGACGAGCGAAACCTCGCAGTTGGTACGTGGCGCGGGATGCGGCCACATTCACACATCGTCGGCCACCACGACATCGACGAGGCGCTCAACATCATCAACGAGATGATGAACTACCTCGAGCCGGAGGCCCGACGCGGCCAGCACATCCGGAACAACCTCATCTCGATAGTGCGGATACTTGACCGTCAACGCGCGGCTGCACAGAACGCCGCCCTCGAGGGACACCTCGCACCGAACATGGGTGGCCAGACTATCGACGAAGTGATTGCCGAGACGCTGCCGGACGACCTCTTACCGGACCGACTCTCGTCGGACGACGCCAGCGACGATATCGAGGACGACCTCGCCGGAATGGACCTGGTGTTCGAAGGTGACGGCGATGCCCTCGAGCCCGTTGACCCGATGCTCAACGACGGAGGAAGCCCATGAGCAATAGCAAAAACGACCAGTATGCCGCCGCACAGGGACGAACCTATCTCCGAGGTGAGCTCGGAGACAAGAGGCCTGAGTACGTTCGCCGGTTCGCCGGACTCGTCGACGACGCTCACACGCTCGACCTCCTCAACCACTACTGCTCACTCTGGGCCGACCGCGCGGGTGACTTCCTCGATACTCGAATGGCCGAAATCATCATCTCGTCCTCCTCGACGCGCTCGATAAACACGGCCTACGAGTTCGGAAACGTCTCGCAGTTACAAGGGATGGTTGGTCTCGTCGATAGGACGAAAGACGGCGATGAGGGGCTCACCCGAATGGCCCGGATGCTCACCGACGAGGGAGCAATCGGTGCCGTACTCGGTCCACCGGGTTCGGGGAAGACCGCGATGACGCTCGATATCGGTCGGATCTGGAAAGCCGTCACTGGCGGGAAGGTGGTCACGAACATCAAGTGGAACGGCGGAACTCACATCTCGGGTGCTCGGGAGATGCTCGACGAGATGGCGAACTTCGATGGCCCTGTCCTCGCGATAATTGATGAAGGGAGTCAGTCGCTCACTTCGCGCGGTGCTGAGGCACAGTCTGCCGACCGATTCGCCAAGGCGCTCAAGTACGTCCGGAAGAAGGAAACCGGCGACAAGTACGCGAAACGTGGCTCGGTTCTCATCGTCGGCCATACCCGCGCAGACACCGCGAAGGACCTCCGACGACTTTACTCTGCAATCTTCGAGAAGCCATCTCGCGCAGACCCCGGCCGCGTGAAAATCCTCGAATCCACTGGCACGACGGATAAATTCGAGGAAGTAGCCGAGTACAAGGGTATCACCGACACTGCCGAACGATACGACGAACACGAAGCTTCCTCGTTCGCAGTCGACCTCGAGGACGAGACTGACGACGACCAGGAGGACGTCGAGACTGCCGACGATGCGAGGCGGAAGGAAGCTATCTCGACAGCAATCCGTGCTGCCCGTCCGTGGGATGACGACGGTATGAGTTACGCCGATATCGGCAAGGAGAACAGCCAAGACACCGAATACCTCGTTCCATACTCGACCTCGTGGGTTGGCGACAGAGTCCGAGAGTGGCAGAAGGGACAACATCGAGACCTCGTGGCGGCCCCAGAAGGAGAAAGCGCATGACGACAGCGACTCTGGACCATCACCACCACCACACACCCCCCGTGGTCGCATACTTACTTACACAGTGGCGCCGATTGGCGGCACCCCGGTGGTTGCCCGTCCCCCGTGGAACCGGAATTTTGCTCTCTGTCCTCGAGGTGATCGGCGCGAAGACGTCGTGGGTCAAAGGTCATGACGAATCGGAGTAAGAAAGCAGCCCACTACGGTGCACTCGCTGAGCGTGCTGCTCGGCAGAGATACGGTCTTGTCTCTGCGCACTCATCTTGGCAGGACGCTGAGACCGACGACGGCCGCCCCGTTGAAATCAAAGCTGCAATGGTGAATCGGAGAAGCGGGAAAATCGGTCGTTTCCGGGTTTTCGAGGACTACCATGCTCGACTCCGGCGAGAAGGTGGCTTGTACGTGTTCGTGCTCTACTCTGCTACTGGTGGTGCTGGAGGTGGTGGAATTCGGGTTCGAAATATGCGCTCTGTCGAAGCCTCGTCGCTGCGGCTGCGGTTCTACGGCTCAGGTGGACATCGTAACTCAGAGCAAGTGAAAATCCATCCACGGCGGATCTTTGTTTAACCATGGAATAGATTACTCATTAGTCGATAGATTGAATCTGAATTACCTAGCTCTTGATTTTTCTTGGAGACATTCCATAGGTCGATTGAGACTGAAGGTGAGATGAACCCGTAGTTACTGGCCGGGTATTACCATTCAGATTTTAAAAGAATCAGGAATATCAATAAGTATGGTTACGCTCCCAACTATCGTTGCTCAGTCTAGCTCTTCTGCAAGTCTACCGGATTCTACTATCATCGGAGTTGCCGCGTCCTTCGTATCTGCATTCTTAGTGTACTCTGCTAGGCAAGTTTGGGAGAGAAAAAAGCTGAAGCGGGCCCTTCTCACCGAAGTCGGCCAAATGACCGGAATTACTGATTGTGCTAATCAAATGGCGCGGTTAAGCAAACGTCCTCCAGGTCGTCAATTACAACCTGATGATATGCCTTCTCCCGACTCAATCCCGACAACGGTGTATGAAGCCAGTGCAGTAAATATCGGACTATTAGGCGGGGTTTTCCGTGGGTCTGAGTTAGAGAACGCGGTGGATTTCTACTCAAAAGTGACCAAATACAAGGGCGTAATCCAACGGATTAGTGAATCAGAGAATGTGTCTGAGGAGATCCCTGATACTGTACAAGAGGACCTGTATGACAATATTGGTGAGTTAGAAGAGACTCGCGCTGAAATTGTATCTCGAAGTAAGTTCGTTGAAGGATGAATATCCGAAAAACTATTCGGACTCTATACATATCATGTGGTATGAGAAGTATTGAGCGCCAGAGTGGGCAATCATCTCTAAGAGGTGTCTAATGCCTGAGCAGTCGTCGGACTTCTTAGATATAATTGATGAGTCCTTCGATGACCAGGCTGCGCTCATTAAATATATTGACTATCTTTATCAGAATGAGCAAGCCTCTGGCCAATTTAACATAATTGGCGCAGTTAACAATCTGGCTGGCGGAAAGGACGAGTTCCTAGGCTTTGTGCAGTCTAGCTTTAGCATCCTTAACTCGTCCGGCGATCTCCATCTACTACACAGTACAGTTGATGAAGAACCGGTCTACAGCTATGTCTACCTCGATGACCATGTTCCTCTGTTCATTACAAACGCAAACAAAACGGACCAAATTCCACCCACCATCTCAAAGTTTCTGATCGAAACGCCTCACCTGGGTCGTCTAATGCTTTCCAAGCGTGAGCTGGACGAGTTGCGGAAGGATATCGTGGCAAACCACGAAAATATATTAGTCCCATATTTCAGTGCGAGACGCTCTGCTGATTCGAAAATAAGCGCTCGACGTCGTCCTGAAACTGAACGATCGATTCAGTATCGTGCTATCGATGGACTGGACACCTACCGTGAGATGAGGTATAATTACGGGATTTTACCTCAGATAATGGTTTTTGAGAAGCCCAACGAATTCAAATTCAAAATAAAAACAGACGGTACGTTCGTACACGTCAATGGTAGCCTCCAAGAACTGTGGCTGCAGTTCAATAAAGAAGTTGAACGTGTCAAGGAGATGAAAAAGTACGCGAATACTGGGCACTACGGAAAAGCAGACAGTGCATTCTTCGGAGAAGATAAGTTCTCTGTGAGTACTCCTTGGGCCGTTGAGGTTGCTGATGGTATCAGTGCGGAAAACCTGGAGAACTTCGAATCGCATATGGATACCGACTTTTGGGAATTCAGCGTTTCAGAATATACTGCGTACCCCGAATTCAAATCCTTCCAAGCAGAGTTAATTGATGAAACTACTAACGAGAGAACCACTCTCAAGAGTAAAGGAAACCAAGTTCGGGTGTTCCCGAGAGAGTTGACTGACATTGACCAGTCTCTTCGGATATTCAACTTTTTGAGTGACCACTTCGACTCAGAATGTACCCCGAAGAAAGTCGCATGAAGGACCCAAAACCATACGACGACGGGTATTTTGCTGAACTGGGGAAAGGAGACAAACGCTCCTTTGAGCGGTTATTCACTAAAAAATACGACAGCATCGACGAAGAGAGAGCAAGGAAAAGCTATGTCACGACTTTTCAGTCAACAAGTAAGCAAGAGTACAACCTCTTCCGGGATATCGTGAATGCGTTTTCCCCTAAGGACGCTGCAATGGGGAGTGATAGTGGATTTGAGACAACGATCATAAACCCTCTTCGTGAATTTGGTGACTCTGGAGCAGAGTTACTTCTAGCGAAAAAACAACCTAGTGGTGTTCATCTCTGTTTTGTTTCTTGTAATGTAGGTGGCGAGGAATACCAACACTGGGTTGATGAAATTAACACGACCAAAGACCTGCTCGAGTCCGGGTCACGGCGTGATAAAATAAAAAGACACATTCAGTGTTCAGACCTTTCAATTCAGTCAGTTCAGTATCTCACGTTCACTCGAGCAATCGATCTTGTCGATGCAGACATGGAAGTGATGAAGATTGCTACAGATCCCGACGAGTATGCTGTTTGGAAATTAATCGAGGCCGAAATGCCTCCTGAAGCAGACGAGGAAGATAAGACGATAAAATACCACGATGGCCACGTTGAAAATCCAAATTTGAGGAGATTAGGAGAGGACGGAATCGACCCAACACTTGCTGAGAACGACGATATTCGATTCCACCTAACCAGTCACCCAGTGTTTCCTCTCGGCGAAGTGCTGCTCCAACTCTACTTAAACAATATGGGCTCGGTTGATGAACCAAAGGAATTTAGAAAACGAGAGTTTGAGCGGACATTCAAATCCAAAATCCATCTGGGGACCAACCGCCGGAACATAGACCGCGTTGTTGATTCGCGGATAGATGAACTGTTGGAGATCGCTCTGAACTATGGTATGATAAAGGATTCAGACGCAGACGTGGTTAAAGAGCGTGACTTTAGGATAATGTGGGAGTCAGAAGACCCAGGTGAGATCAAAGACATGGTGAAGGACAAATTCTTTGATGGGATGGTTCCCGAGGAGACAGGAAAATTGGCCTATCAAAGAGCCCGCGAAGAGTTCGTCCGGAAAGAATCGAGTCTGGACGAGTTCGACGACTAATCAAATTCCATTCCTGCGTCGAATAGGTTCGGTTGTTGCTGCTTCACACTGCGTAATCAGCGAGCGTGGAAGTTACTCAAGCATCAACTTCCGAATTCTTCATGCAACCCTTCGCCCCTCCCCTTTCGACTGCGTCAACTGGAGCTACACAGCCGGAGGGTTATTTTTTGAAAGTTGTGACGTTAGTCACACTCGCTAAGGGGATGGTCGCACGCAGTGCGACCGACCTGCCGCGGAACCGGCGCGATGCCGTCGCTCACAGGTGTCGAAGGGTCCACCCGAAACACGGGTCCGGGCGAAAACCAAGGTGTAGTATATAAAAGAAAGAGACGACGAGTAGTGTTGCCACTCACGAGGGCCGCTCTATCTGAGGTGCTGACTCGCGATTGCGGACTGTTTTGGACCGTACGCCTGGTCGAATTCGATGATGGCGTTGTAGAACCGACCGGCGTCGAGGCCGGCGTCACACCACGCGGAGTAGCCTGCGTCGATCACGTCGGGTAGGTACTCGCCTTTCGCAGTGCTGTTCTTCGATTCGGTTAGAATCGACCGAACGCGAATCTTCACGCGCTTCGAGCGATCGTCCATCCCCTGGACGACTTCAGCACCGTATCGATTGAGCCAGTTCTGCAGAGCACGGCCGGAGCGTTCCAGGTCACGTGGGTCGACAGAGAGGACATTCTCGATGAGTCGTGCGTTGGACTCGACGACGTCCTCGGTGACAGAGACGATTTCGCGGACCTGTTGGGACATCTTCGAGGAGACCCACGAGACAACACGATTGTCGCAGTCGAGGAGGCCGCTGAGTCGCTGAAGGACGCGGTAGACGGTCGCTTCGGACCACCCGGTCTCTTCGGCTGCCCCGTCGACAGTTCCCCCGTCGGCCATGGCGACGTATTCGAGGACGTCGCGGTCAGAGTCTTCCAGCTCCTGGAGCGTCCGGATGATAACCGACTCCTGCGACGCCTCAATTTCCGGCGTCGGGTCGTCCCAGAACGCAATCCGCCGGTCGGATTCTCCGGGAACGAAGTGGTCGTCTTCGACGAACCATGACCCCGGATTCGTTGGAATGCCGGCCCACTCGAGCACGTTCATCATTTTCTCTTCCAGGTCGTCGACGAGGTCGTGGCGGTCGGTCCACCGAACCGATTGGTCTTGGTTCAGATTCTTCTTGTAGAGCGCACCGAGCTTCGGGTGGTACAGTGGGTCGTCACCCGACTTCTTGCGCACGTGCTCGGGATGGTAGTGCTTGAGCTGCATCCCGCGTGGTCGATGACGGCTATTCTTCGAAATCTCCTCGATGGCCTTGCGGTCGAATCGGAGTTGGTGGTTGTAGCCAACAACCTTCTCGTTGTTCGAATCGTAGACGACGTGCGACCCCTCCAGGTCTGCGACGAGCATGAAGAGTTTCATGAAAACCCCGTCGCTGTGGACGAGTTTCTTCGCCATGTCCCGAAGGATGCGGATGTACCGCTCGTGCTGGGTGATGGTCGAATACTCGTGAGGTGTCTCTGTGAAGTACCGACGAGACCAGTCAAAGCCGACTCTCTCACAGACGGCACGTAATATCTCGCGAATGAGATGGGGAATCTCGTCAAGTTCGACGTTGACCGTGTTGTTCAGTTTGACGTTGGTCGAACGGCCAAGGTTCGCAGGAACGCTGTTTGGCCGGTTCTCGTCGTCCCATCCGAGTCGGGGTTGAATGATAATCGGGAGTTTTCGCTGTCCCTCACCGTAGGCGTTGATGTCGTACTCGAGGAGCGAGTTGACGGTATCACGTTTCGAGGGAGACAGCCCGGACTCGTGGAACCCGAGTGAAACCGTCCAAACCTCTGTTCCCGGCGCGTCGTAGCGTGGTATTTCTACCTCGATTCCTTTCGCACCGCCGTCGATGTGGTTGTACAGCTGGCGGACGGCCCAGTAGGGCGAGTCTTCGTACTCCGTGTACAGTAGGTTGCCACGAGTCTCGTGGGGTGCAGAGGCTACGTGGCTCATTGGCGGTCATCTCCGACGAGGTCACGGCCGCACCGCTCGCAACGATGCAGCTTTTCGCTGTCGTGGCCGCAGGTTGGACACTCGACGGTCACGCCGTGTCACCTCCGACCGCTCGACGAACGTCGGCGTCAGTCGCGTCGAGAGCAGGGTGACGAACGGCCGTCTGACTCTCGACGTGGTAGAGCTTCGAGGCGCGGACGAAGTCGACAGGCGTCACTTCGACCACCTCTCTGGCTGCCCACCGTGACGACCGGGTGACTCTTGCGGGTCCGGCGTTGGAACGTCACGGCCGGCTGCAGACCCTCGCTGAATCCGAACGGCGGTGTCGCACTCTCGGCATCGGTGTACGCGGTCCTCAGAATCGCCGTAGACGCGACAGAAGTTGTGGGTGACGTGCGACCCGCAATACTCACACTCACGAGGCTGGGCCTCGAGGGAGAGGAGCATCACGCCAACCACCGCTGTTGGCTGTTAAAACCGGCAAAATAAGCCGAATTCCCCTTAATGGGTATGGGACCGCCCGGATAACCCCAATAACCGGCGATACTGCGTCGTCGTCTGTGAGTAGGTCAGTGAATTTCATAATTTCTGACTGTGTGTTCTGTTGAACAGTCACGACATTTGAACCTAAAACTATCGGGGCGTCAGACGACGAAGAAAACGGGTGACGGAAGGGTCGTTACTGCTTAGGCGTCAGGGGCGGACCACTTCTGGAGCGTGGCGGACGATTCGCCGGATCCGTCGGCCCAAACGAGGCGGACAGTTGCTCCGCTCAAGTTGAGTGCTTCAGCATCGCTGTCAACCCCGCTGTTGTCGTTGTTAGCACCGGTTGCTGCAAAACTACCATCACCGTCAA
Organism: Haloferax marinisediminis; assembly: GCF_009674585.1. NCBI lineage: Archaea > Methanobacteriati > Methanobacteriota > Halobacteria > Halobacteriales > Haloferacaceae > Haloferax > Haloferax marinisediminis. Next base: position 1,356,096 of record NZ_WKJP01000001.1, read on the forward strand.
GGTCGTATTGGAAGTCATTTCCGTCTAGAGTGACTGTGCTTCCTGCGCTCACGTCATTTGGCGACAGGTCATTCCACGACGTTGCCCCGGATACTCCATCAATTGCCAGCGTCGCGGAGGCTGATTCGTCAGCGTCATCTGCGGTAGCACCGGAAACTGCGAACGTCAACTGCTCTGGGTTGATTTCAGTCCCGGACTCGTGCGTAATCGAGAGGGAATCTGGGTTATCAGTTGCCGACTGATCGTTGTCGGTGAGGTCGAAGCTGAAACTCGCCTGCGGAACCGTGTTGCCGACTTGGTCACCGAGACCGAGGACGAACGTCCCGATAACGGCCGCGAGGATGACCGTGATGGCAACCATCAGGATTACCCCGATGACTGGAGACACAGCGTCGTTGTCAGCGAGGAGTTCCTTGAAGTTCATTTATCCGTTGTAGGTCCACTTCTGGAGCGTGGACGAGGTGCTGCCACTTTCGGACGACCAGATGATTCGAATCGTATCGCCGCTGCTGAGTGCTGCATCGGGTTCGAATACAGCGGATTCGCCCGCATTCACTTTACTGTTCGAGTCACTGTCTGAGAAGGCTGCAGTAGTTGGGACATTATCTCCTTCAACTGAGATAAGCGAAGTGCTGATACCTTCACCACTTTCGTGAGTGATAGTGACTTCCCCGTTAGTATTGGCATCCTGGTCGTAACTGAAACTAAAGCTCGCCTGCGGCGCGGTCTCGCTCACTTGGTCACCGAGACCGAGGACGAAGGTCCCGATGACGGCCGCCAAGATGACGGTGATTGCAACCATCAGGATGACCCCGATGACTGGACTGACTGCACGGTCTTCTGTGAAGAGGTTTTTGAGTTGCATTGGTTGTCCGACACCCGGACGGTGAGGTTGATGCCGGACTCACTGGTGCGCTCGATGTCGCACGTGGAGGGGATGTGCCCTCGCTCCCTGCCCGGAATTCCGTCGCGGTGTGTCTAATCGATTGGTTACTCTCGGGTTACTTAAATGTGGCTGCCAAATTAACGGGGTATTACGCCCTAAAAATTCACGTTTAATATACTGTTTATATGGAGTTTAAGTGGTGGAAATCAGTTCGATTTTTTGACAACTGGTTTTCTGTCTGACATGTGTGAATGAAATGACGTATTTCGAGGGAGAATCGCCGTCGGTAGAACGCGTCGAAGTTGTGTCGAGTCTGTCATTGTTGAGCCAGTACAGTGTCTTTCGCCTGCCCACGCGCGAGGGAGCAAGTGGAGAACGTCGATAGAAATCAGGAGACCGACGGCGGCTGGCGAACGTAGTCCGACTCGCTCTGTCGAGTCACACCCCGGTCGAGTGGCAGCGCGGGCGCTCAGAAGTCAGTGTCGTCGAGAACGGGTTTGTCCCCGACGAATCGGGGACGTCGTTCCTACCCAAGGTTGCGTGCGCACGCGCTTTATATTGAATCATTCACCACATAAATGCTTTGTGGGCTACATTCGGTTTTCAGGGCTTCTCGCTCACGATTGTTACCGTTTCGGGAGCTTTCAATCACACAAAGTATTTACCGCGAAAGGTCAACATGTCCAACTGTACCCCTGCCCATGGAGGCATCTGTGAGTACCTCGCCTCGGCCCGGGTTCATCCCCGGCTAGGTTACGTCCGAGGGTCGACGAAAACGATGTCCCCGACTGCAACACCCATCAAAACAACAATGACACGCAATAAGCAAATTCGTGCAGTACTTCTCGCTGCGCTGATGGTCTTCTCGGTTTTCGCCGGGACCGTCGCGCTTTCGGGTAGTGCTGCCGCCGATGCTTCTGACATTAGCCTCAACGGTACCACGGCAGGTACCGCGGTTACTGTCGAAAAATCGGCATCCGGAAGTACAACAGTCTCCGCATCGGTTACTGACGGAGCAACAGACGACGGCGCAAACGTCTACGTTTGGGTCGACATCAACAACAACGGTGTCCTCAACACGGGCGAACCTAACGCGTCCGCTACGAGTTCGGACGGTTCCACCGTTGACGTCGGCGACATCGACGTGAGCGACGTCTCGGATGGTACCTACGACGTCAACGCCATCGAGGCTGACTCGCTCGCTGCAGCCAACTCTGCTGACCCGTCCTCCGACACCGAGATCGACAATGGTCTCACCGTCCAGACGGCTGAAGGCCCGGAGATCTTCTCCGCGACGCACTTCACGTCGACTGACAACGGCGACGTCCTCGAACTCTCGTTCAGCGAGGAAGTCGACCTCTCTGGTGCGACCTTCACGGTCTACCAGGACGAGACTGACGTCACCAGCACTGTTGTCGACTCTGCAGGCGTCATCGAGAACAACGCAAACGGTCAGGTCCTCATCCAGACGACCGACATCTACACTGGCGACATCGAAGTCAAGATCGAAGGTGTCACTGACACGTCCGGTAACGCCCTCGACGAAGGTCTCGACAGCGACGGTAACATCACCGTCGACGTCGCGACCGTCACGGTCGACACCAGTAACGCTGACAGCACCACGAACGCCTACCAGGGCGAGAACGTCGTGCTGACGAACGGCGATGTCGACACCAACATCCAGATCGAATCTGACGAGAGTCAGGACGGAGATGAAGGCTTCTTCCGCGCCGGTTCCACCGGTTCGAGCTCCGAAGTCTTCGTGTTCAACACGACCACCCGCCAGACGGAGCGCTACAACGTCTCCATCGCTGGCACCGCAGCAGGTAAGGTTCAGGTCCGTGACCTCGGCCTCGACGTCACTGTCGACGACCTGAACGTCACTGACGAAGAAGTCATCGAAGGAACGGTCTCCGCCAACGCGGGCGGCCGTGACATCGAAGTTCGCGTCATCGACGAAGATGACGACGAAGTCGAAACCGACAACCTCCCAATCTCGGCCACCACGAACGGCCAGGGTGAGTACGACTTCGAAATCGACGTACAAGAAGAAGACCTCGATGGTGGCGACTACACGCTCGAAGTCGTCGACCAGGCCTCCGGCGTCACCGTCGTCTCTGACACGGTCACCGTCCGAGAAGCCGAAGAAGGTCAGACCAACTTCGCCGAGAACGTCGTCACCGACCAGCGTGGTGACGTCGTGGCGATCCCTGTGACCCTCGATAGTACGGACTTCGCGACCGTCACCATCGGTACGGCAGACCAGGGTTACACCGCTAACGTCACCGTCGAAGACGGTAACGACGACGGCGAAGTCATCGTCCTGTTCGACACCTCGAAGTCGACGCTCAGCGGCGACAGCTCGACGACCGTCAACCAGGTCTTCGACGTTGACGACAGCGACGACGACGTCGTGACTGTGACGGAAGACTCTGCGAGCTCCTCTGGAGTCACGCAGGCTACGTCCGACCTCATCGACGCCGGTGACTACGACCTCGAAGTTACGGCCGGTAAGGACTCCTCTGCTAACGCAGAGAACGTCGCAACCCTCGTCCTCGAAGAGGGTGGCGTCGAATCCGTCAACGTCTGGACGCTTCCGCAGTCCGAGAGCGTCGGTGACATCGACGACGTCACTGAGGCAATCGAGGACGGCAACCTGACGCAGACCGACAGTGTCGCGTTCGGTGACAAGGTCGTTCTCCAGATCACGGCGGGCGGCCTCGAAGGTACGCTCGACGCTCAGGGCGACGAGACCATCACGCAGAAGTTCTTCAACGGTTCCTACGAAGATCAGGTCTACGTGCTCACGGTCAACCAGACCGCACCTGGCCCGAACCGCGACCCCAAGATCCTCAACCTGTCCGGCGACAGCACCACCTCGGTGCTCGCTGACAGCGACAACGACACCTACTTCGTTGTCTTCGACTCTGAAGACGTCACTGCGGTCCGTGACGAGAACGACAACGGTATCGTCGACGATGAGGACACCACGTCCGCAGCACCGGAAGACGACGACGCGTGGGACGTCAACTTCACGATGAAGGAAGACACGCTCAACGACGCTGTTGCGCTCGTTGACGACGACTCCTCCGCACAGACGGCCTACGAGAACGTCGAAGGTGAACACGACACCGACGCTGACCCGATCAACGTCACGAACGCCGAAGATCAGGTCATCTCCGGTACGTCGACCACCGCACCTGGTACGGAAATCACCGTCCGCATCCGCTCGGCCGGTGACACCCAGCCACGCTTCCTGAAGACGGCGACGGTCTTCGTGTCCGAGAACGGCACGTGGGACGCTTCGTTCGACTTCAGCGAGCAGAACCTCGGTGACACCTTCACGGTCGACGTCGAAGGTGGCGCTGCTGACGATGTCGAAGACATCGACGGCAACGTCGTCGAATCCGTCGGCGAAGAGGAAACGACGACCGAGGAGACCACCGAAGAGACGACAACTGAGGAGACCACCGAAGAGACGACGACTGAGGCAACCACGACTGAAGAGGAGACTACCACGGAAGCCCAGACGACTGAGGAGACCGCCACGGAATCCCAGACGCCTGGCTTCGGTGTCATCGTCGCCCTCGTGGCCCTCGTCGCCGCTGCGCTCCTCGCAATCCGTCGCGACTAACGACCGCTAACTAACTACCGGGACGTTCCCGGCCCCCTTTCCATTCTTTCGACGCTGTCCGGTGAGCGACAGCGCTCTCGCCTGTCAGTGTACCTCGTGGACAGCGAGCGTCTTCGTGACGCACTGTCTCCCAAGAGCCACGAGTGAGTGCATCGTATGTCGGTCAGCTCTGCTGGCGACGACGACAGTCACAGGCAGACGACACCGTGGACGAACCCACGGGAACGACGTGGCGACATAGTGAACATACGCGTCTGTTTCTGCTGTCGAACTCCCAAACGTCAGCACCGGCGCGTCAGTAACACGCGCTGACTACGCCGCCACCCACCACGCTGACAGCCAGTGTTCTGCCTCGATGTGTTTGGAGTGACGAGACTGACGTGTGAGCAGAGACACCAACTCGCTGAGGTCGTGTACGAGTGTGGAGTACGACGACGTTCAGAAGGTAGCCAGTCCGTCGCGGAGTAACTCACGACGATGTACGTTCTGTGAGGGATGCTGATAGGACCCCGACGAGAGACGAGCAAGCACGAGAGCAATGACGCGACCCGCCGGTAGGGTGGAGTGCTGCTGCCCACTGGAGACACACTTGGACGTCGCTCACTGGCGGCGCTACCCAGTCGAGGATGCGTCGAGAAATGAAGTGAGAGCGGAGAGAGAAAAGAGACGGTCGTGTGCCCGGTCAGACGACCGGGGTGTTGGTCACGCCGTCGTTAGCACTCGGACCAGCCGCAGTTCTGGCAGGTCTTACAGCCCTCGGAGTAGTAGAGGTTCATCTCTCCACACTCGGGACATTCCGGGCTCTCGCCGGCAGCCAGCAGGTCTGCAGTGGCGTCTTCTTTCGGTGCAGACGTGTCGTCGCTACCGGCGTCGACGGCGATGCCGCCGTCGGTGTCGGTGCTGTCGGCCTCGGCGGCCTCGGCTTCGACTTCGGTCAGGTTCTTCTGACGTGGGTAGCCCTTGTCGATGTCGCCGTTGAGGTAACGGCGCATCGCGGTGCCGATTGCGTCCGGGATGGAGTTGATCTGTTCACCCTTGTCCCACGCAACCTTCGGGCTCCGGATGCCCTTCAGTTCGTTCGCAATCTCCTCGGGGTCGACGCCCGAGCGGAGCGACGTGGAGACAGTCTTGGCGAGCGCCTCGGTGAAGGATGCGGTGAAGCCACCGGAGTTGCCGATGTTGGCGAACAGCTCGAACGGTTCGCCGTTCTCGTCTTCGTTGATGTTGACGTAGAGCTTCCCGTAGCCGGTGTCGATGCGCTGGGTGACGCCGTAGAGCACGTCCGGACGCGGACGCTTCTTGCCGACCTCGCTGGGCGAGTCGGCGAAGGCGAGTTCGAGTTCGCCGCCGATGAGGTCGGCGACTTCCTCAGATTCGAGGAACGCCGAAACGTCGCCGAACACGTCGCGAATCTGCGAGACGATGGCCTCGGCGGCCTCTTCGTCGTCGGAGAACTCGGTGTTCTTCGCGCGCGTCGTGAGGACCTGCTTCGAGCGCGTGCCGTCGCGGTAGACGGTGACGCCCTTGCCGCCGTGGTCGTAGATGTAGCGGTAGACTTCGTCCATGTCCTCTTTCGAGGCACTGTTCGGGAAGTTACACGTCTTGGAGATGGCGGAGTCGACTCCTTTCTGGAGCGCACACTGAACGCTCGCGTGTTCGAGGCCGGTCAGGTCGGCCGTGACGACGAACAGTTCGGAGATGGCGTCCGGAACGGACGACAGCGAGGAGACGCCGTCGAACTCGTTGTTCGCCATCTGGTCTTGTGCTTCGCGCTTGACGGCCTCGACGTCGATGTCGTTGGCCTCCAGCACGCGGAGGAAGTAGTCGTCGAACTCGACGAGCATCTCGTCGCCCTGCACGTCGTCGGAGACGTTCTTGTAGTAGGCGACGTTGTAGATGGGCTCACAGCCACCGGTGGTGTTCGACACCATCGAGGTGGTGCCCGTCGGGGCGATGGTCGTCGTGTTGTGGTTGCGGATGGGGAAGCCGTCTTCCCAGTCGTCCGCAGACTGGCCGGTGTGGTGTTCGAACCACTCGCGGTACTCGGTCGGGTTGGCGTACTTGGACTCAGACCACGCCTCGAACGACCCGCGCTCTTCGGCGAGTTCGTGGGAGGCCCACTTGGACTGGTGGTTGATGTGGGTCATGAGCTGCTGCGCGATCTCGTTACCCTCGTCGGAGCCGTAGCGGACGCCGAGCTGGATGTAGAGTTGCGCGAGGCCCATGATGCCGAGGCCAATCTTCCGGAGTTCGCGGACCTTCTCTTCGATCTTCTCGACCGGGAAGTCCGACATCGTGACGACGTTCTCGAGGAAGCGCGTCCCGTTCTCGATGCGGTGGTCGAACTCGTCCCAGTCGACGGCGTCTTCGAGGAAGGCGTCGACGGCGGCCGACAGGTCGTCGTACTCGTCACCGTGCTGGTCGTACCAGACGCGCCAGTCGGGTGCGTCGAGGTCGACGAGCGTCGAGAGGTTGATGTGACCGAGGTTACACGCCTCGTACTCTTCGAGTGGCTGTTCGCCACACGGGTTCGTCGCGAGGATGCGGTGGTCGGGGTGCTTCTCGACGTCGAAGGAGTGTTCCTTGTTCGCGCGCTCGAGGTAGACGACACCAGGTTCGCCGTTCTCCCACGCGCCGTCGATAATCTGGTCCCAGAGCTTGTCGGCGGGGACCGAGAGCACCTCGCCGACCTCGACGTACTCGCCGAGACCGAACAGGTCGTAGATCTCCTTGGTCTCCGGCGTCGCGATGTGCGGCTCTTCCGTTCGGGGGTTCGTGAAGACGAACTCCTCGTCGTTGTAGAGCGCCTCCATGAAGTCGTCGGTGATACCGACGGAGATGTTGAAGTTCGAGAGGTGACCTTCGACGGCGTTACGGAGGTGCTTGGGGACACGGCCGTCCTCGTCGATGAGTTCACGCGCCTCTTCGAGCGCGTCGGCGAACTTCGTGTGCGTGAAGTCGTCAGGGTCGTTCAGGCGGAGCGTGTGCGCGAGCGAGACGTCCTTGTTCTTCGCGTGGAGGAACTGGATGACGTCGGGGTGAGAGACGCGCATGACACCCATCTGAGCGCCACGACGGGCACCACCCTGGGCGATGGTCTCACACATCTGGTCGAACGTCCGCATGAACGTGATGGGGCCGGAGGCGATGCCGCCGGTGGAGCCGACTGCGTCGCCGTAGGGGCGGAGTTTCCAGAAGGCGTAGCCCATGCCACCGCCGGACTGGAAGACCTCTGCGGCCTCCTTCGCGGTCTGGTGGATGTCGGTGATGTCGTCACCGGGCGAGTCGACGAAACACGCCGAGAGCTGCTGGAGTTCGTCGCCAGCGTTCATCAGCGTCGGCGAGTTCGGCATGAACGAGAGCTGTTCCATCATGTCCTGGAACGTCTCGCGCTTTTCGACGACGACGTCGCGAATCTCATCGGGGAGTTCGGGGACGAGCGTGTCGTAGGCGAACTTGTTGACGTTGTAGATAGAGAGGGTCGCCTCGGCGTCCGTGTCGTCGGCGGTGACGCCTTTCCCGAAGACTTCTTCGGCGAGTTCGTCACGTCGTGGGTGGTCGCGCTTGATGAGGTCCGGCGTGACCGTAATCTCGACGTCTCGCTGTTCGGCCTCGAAGACGGCCTCGGCGAGCGCGATGTTCTTCGCGACGCGTGGGAAGAGGTCCTCTTGCGTCTCGACGAGGTCGCCGTTGGCGTCCTTGCGAAGATACCGCGCGGGCAGGATGTTGTTGTAGGCGTTTCCGGTCATCCGCTCCGCGAGCGTCTCGCCTTCGGTCCGTTTGACCGGCAGGACGAGTTCGTCCGTGGAGAGTTCTGCGTCGCTCATCTTACTGTACCTCCCGCCCGAAGCGTGTTCGGGCATCGGCGTGTCGTGGACTGCGTGAAATTCCGCTCATTGTGACGATATTGGTGTGTGGGGCGTGGTCGGTTAAGGCTTCGGACTCCGGGGCGTTTCACCCCCGAAACTATCACATTTAGTGCAAGTATGTGGAGGTCGAGACGCCGGGCCCGAAACGCACAGGTTTCCTAGAGGTGAGCAGACCACATAACGGTAGCCAGAGCGGAGTGGAAGTAAAATAACGAGGCAGATAATCGCCATACTGCGGCAGGATATGCAGTAGAATGTGAGGGGGGCCAATCGGTGTCTGACACTGTCACATGGGGGATGTATCGAACTGCGGTGGAGAATATAAAAGAATCCACGACTGACGCAACGACAAGAACTATCAGTATTCATATGTACTGAAAATCGCCGCTTAAGAGGGCGCTGAATTCGACCGTTTCGGGCAGTGGAACGCCCCCGAAAACGGTGGGTGGTATCGTGCCGCAAACTTATTCGCCTCGCCGGTGTCATATCCGACTATGGTACTTTCCCCCTCACTCTCGTACCGCTGCAGTTCGGTGAGTTCTTCGCAGGGCCACTCGGGCAGATTCTGCTGGTGCTCATCGCGATTGCCATCGTCATCGTCGTCGGCCGGATGGTGTTGAAAATTGCGTGGCGACTCGTGACGATTGCCGCACTCATCATCGCCGTGTTGCTCTTGCTGTCGTTCTTCGGAATCAACGTCATCTGACGACCGAAGAACGACGCGCGACGGCCGTTTCGTCGTCACCGACGTCAGTTATACAACGTCGAATCCAGCGACCGCTGAGAGAAAGTTTCTGACGACGCCGTGTCCCGACCCCGTGAGGACGCTCTCCGGGTGGAACTGGACACACTCGATAGGATACTCGCGGTGACGAACGCCCATCACGAGTGATTCGCCGTCGTGGTCCGTCGTCGCCGACACGTCGAAACAGTCGGGCACTTCGGTGGCGACGAGTGAGTGGTACCGACCGGCGGGGAACCCCGCTTCGAGGTCAGTGAAAACACCCTGCCCGTCGTGGTCGATGGGGAACGCCTTACCGTGAATCGGTGCTGGCGCGTGGCCAATCGTCCCGCCGTAGGCGTAGACTGCCGCTTCGAGACCGAGACAGACACCGAGCGTCGGAATCTCGGTCGAGAGTTCCGTGAGTACGTCGGTCGTCACACCCACGTCGCGGTCGTTCTTCGGATGCCCCGGTCCCGGGGAGATGACGAGGGCGTCGGGGTCGAGGGAACGAATCTCGTCGAGTGTAGCCGTGTTCTTCAGCACCTCGATGTCGAGCGGTTCGCCGTTCACGGTCTGTTCGGAGAAGTACTCCACGAGGTTGTACGTGAACGAGTCGAAGTTGTCGACGATGACGAGCCGAGTCATCGAGACACCTCCCGTGGCTCGTACTCGATTCGACGGATGGCGTCGAGGACGCCGCCCATCTTCTGTTCGGTCTCGTCGTACTCCGAGGCGGGATCAGAGTCGGCGACGATACCCGCGCCCGCGCGGACGGTAATCTCGTCTTCGTGGCCGTCAGTCTCGACCGTCGCCGTTCGGATGACGATCGCCATGTCGGCGTCACCAGTCCACGAGTAGTAGCCAACGCCACCGCCGTAGACACCACGTGGGTCGTCTTCGAGGTCGTCGATTATCTCCATCGCCCGGACCTTCGGCGCGCCAGTCAGCGTTCCTGCGGGGAAGGTCGCACGGGTCGCGTCGAACGCGTCGTGTTCAGCGTCGAGCGTTCCGGAGACCGTCGACTCGATGTGCTGGACGTGACTGTACTTGATGACGCTCATGAACTCTTCGACGCGGACGCTCCCGGGCGTCGAGACGCGGCGGACGTCGTTGCGGCCGAGGTCGACGAGCATCGTGTGCTCGGCGCGTTCTTTGGCATCGGCGAGGAGTTCGCCAGCGAGGCGGCGGTCTTCGACCGGACCGGACCCACGCGGGCACGTCCCTGCGATGGGGTTGACGACGACACGGTCACCACGAACCGAGACGAGGGTCTCGGGGCTCGCGCCGACGACGCGGCGGTCACCGTGGCGAAGAAGGTACATGTACGGAGACGGGTTGACCTCGCGGAGCGAGGCGTACAGACCGACGGGGTCGACCTGTCCACGGAGTTTTCGGGTGCGCGAGAGGACGCCTTGGTAGATGTCGCCGTCGCGGACGTGTTCTTTGGCCGCACGGACTGCGGCCTCGTACGACGCTCGTGAACCTGCTTCTTCACTGGTTCGCTCGAAGCCACCGGGGGCGGGGTCGTCGGCCGTCTCGAGTTTCTCGGTGACTGCTTCGACTTCCGCGACGACAGAGTCGTACACCTCGGCGGGGTCGTCGTCCGGCGTGACGACTGGGGTGCAGACGAGTCGAACCGTATCTTCGACGTGGTCGAACGCGAGCGTCCGGGTCGTCAACACGAACTCGGCGTCCGGGTCGTCGGTGTCGGGGCGCTCCCGGCCGACTTCGGCTAACCAGAGGTCGTAGACGGCCTCGTACGCGAGGAACCCGACCAGTCCGCCGGTGAGTGTCTGTCGCTCCGTCTCGGGGAAGTTCACGCGCGGAAGGTCAGGGAGCGCGCCACGAAGCGAGTCGAGCACGTCGCCTTCTGCCTCGCGGACGAACGCTGCCGCGGGGCCGCCGAGGTCGGTTACGTCGGTTCCGTCGGGGCCGACCGTCACGACTGCTTCGGGGTCGTAGCCGACGAACGAAAAGCGCGCGTGGGAATCGGCGGTGGTCGCGGGAGACGAGAACGCGCCCTGCGGGTTGCTCGACGAGACCTTCTCGGCGCTCTCCAAGAGGAACCCGTACTCACTCCGGTCGGCGAGTGCGGTGTACGCCGCGAGCGGGTCGATGTCCACGTCGAGTTCGGTGACGAGGTGCGCCACGACGGGCTCGTCGTAGTCTGCGAGCTCGGCGACGAACTCCTCACGGTCGGTTTCGGGTCGCGTCACGCCGGAACCTCCTCGTGATTCTCGTGGTCACGGAACGCGGTTTTCGCCTCGGTGACGAAGCGGCGAACCGCGTCGTGGTCTTTGACACCGCCGGATGCTTCGACACCGCTGGCGACGTCGACCCCGTCAGGGGCGACGGTTCGGACCGCATCGGCGACGTTGTCGGGCGTTAGCCCGCCGGCGAGAATCACAGGCACGTCGACGGCTTCGACGAGCGCCCGTGAGGCGTCCCAGTCGTGCGTCTGGCCGGTTCCACCTGCACCCGACTCAGAGGGTGTGTCGACGAGGAGACCATCGACAGCGGGCGCGACAGCGCGTGCACGCGCGATGTCTGTTGCGTCGACGACCGGGACGACACGGACGCCTTCGGTGGCGAGTGTTTCGAGTTCGTCCGCCGAGAAGTCCGCGTGGAGTTGGAGTACGTCGGGGCGGACCTCGCGTGCGAGTTCACGAGCGTGTTCGACCGACTCGGGCATCGTCACGAGGACCGTCGAGAGGAACGGTGGAGCACCTGCGAAGAGCTCGCGGGCGCGCTCGGGCGAAATCTCCCGAGGCGTGTCGACGGGAACGTCGCAGATAGCGCCGACTGCGTCTGCACCGGCCGCAGCGACGGCGTCGAGGTCTGTCGAACGGGTGACGCCGCAGACTTTCACACGGACCATCTCACGCCTCCCGGAGCGCGTCGAGTTTTGCTTTCGCGGCACCGGTGTCGATGGCGTCGCGGGCGACGTCGACGCCGTCTTCGAGCGAATCTGCGATGCCAGCCACGTAGATTGCAGCGCCCGCGTTGGCGAGGATGAGGTCTCGTTTGGCACCGGTCACGTCACCCGTGAGGATGCCTTCGAGGTCGCGGGCGTTCTCCTGTGGCGACCCGCCGGCGACGGCGTCGATTGGGGCCTGTTCGAGACCGAGGTCAGCAGGCGTGAGCGTGTACTCGATGACGTCGTCACCGTCGACTTCGGCGACGGTCGTCGCGTCGTGGAGCGCAATCTCGTCCATCCCCGAGCCGTGAACGACGAGGGCACGCTCGACAGGCATGTGCGAGAGCGCGCGGGCAATCATAGGGACGAGGTCAGGGTCGTAGACGCCGAGAACCTGCGCGTCGGCACCGGCGGGGTTCGTCAGCGGTCCGAGGACGTTGAAGATGGTGCGCATGCCGAGTTCCTTCCGCGGGCCGATGACGGCCTTCATCGCGGGGTGGAACACGGGCGCGAGCATGAAGCCGACGCCGTTCTCGTCGATACATCGCTCGACCGATTCGGGGTCTGCTTCGACGTTCACACCCGCGACTTCGAGCACGTCAGCACTCCCAGAAGATGAAGAGACGGAGTAGTTGCCGTGCTTGGCGACTGCGGCACCCGCGCCGGCAGCCACGAGCGCGCTGGTCGTCGAGACGTTGATCGTGTTGTAGTCGTCGCCGCCGGTTCCACAGGTGTCGACGAGTGGCTCGCGCGAGGGTTCGATGGTCAACGCGGCGTCGCGCATCCCCTGTGCGAAGCCGGCGATTTCGGCTTCAGTCTCTCCTTTCGCACGGAGTGCCGCCAGGAGGGCGCCGATTTGCGCCTCCGTCGCCTCTTCGAAGACCGCACGCGCAGCGTCGCGCGCCTCCTCGACAGTCAAGTCAGAACCAGCAGTGACGCGTTCGATGTAATCTTGCATTGGTAATCACCGATGTACGTGTTCGAGTTACAATGTACAAATTCGTACATTGACTTAAGGGTGTCGGGCAGGCGAAAATCGCCGCCATCGAGCCCGGTCGTGACGCAGGGATTCGGCGGTATGAGACGGTGGGAGTGTGCTATGGTGGGAATCGCCGCACGTGGTCCGATTCGAAAGCTTAAATTGTAACCCCGGACAACGGAGAGATGCGTCCGAACGGGCGTGGAAAGCACCGTAACCGGGTTGGTGGTCTAGTCTGGTTATGACACCTCCTTGACATGGAGGAGGCCGGCAGTTCAAATCTGCCCCAACCCACTTCCTTTCCACGTTTCGGAGTTCGGCCGATGTTTGCAACACCGGGTTGGTGGTCTAGTCTGGTTATGACACCTCCTTGACATGGAGGAGGCCGGCAGTTCAAATCTGCCCCAACCCATTTCGCTTCTACGAGAACCCGACGACCACCGAGGCGAAGCCTCGTGTGTGAGTCACGATTCGAGACGAGCGAAATTCTTGGGGCTGTTTGAACTCGGGAGCGACTGCAAGGAGCGACCAACGTTCAAATCTACCCCAACCCACTTCTCTTCGACGTAACGACCGCGAGAGACACGGAGGTCTCTCGCGTCAGCGTCGTGGTCACGGCAGATTTGAACCAGCGAGCGACCGCAAGAAGCGAGTGGGGTTCAGAATCTGCCTACCTGTTCCTCGAGATGAACCGTAGATGTCGTGGACGACGACTTCTCATCCGACATTCTGCTCGTCGAAGTAGACGTTCACCTCGTACTGCGACCTGTCGTAATCCAGTGATAGCGCCTCGATAGACCCATTGAAACGGTACCGGTCGCCGAGGAAGTGTCGTCCACCGGCGTCCGCGGGTCGCGGACCCGTCGTGTCGGCGACGGTTACCGTACCATCTGCGTTCTGTGTCGTGGCCTCGTCGGAGTCCGCGGAGAAGTCGCCGCTGTCGGTATCAGGTTGAATGGCACCTTCGAGGAGTAATTCGTACGCCGTCGGCCCGTTCGCAGTAATCATCACCGAGCGCCACTCGTTCACGTACCCGGGTAATTCGACCGCCAGTGGACTCACGAGCATTTCGTCAACGTAGACGTATGCATCGTACCCCGGCTCGGGGACAACCGTTAGCTGTGCGTATCCAGAGATGATGAACCGGTCACCGAGGAAGTTTGTTTCTCCTGCGTTTTCGGGCCGCGGTCCGGTTTCGTCGCGCACCGCTTGGCCGGCCGGCCCGTCGGGGTCGAACACGATGTCGTCCTCGTCGGCAGAGAAATCGCCGAATTCGGTGTCGGCTTCGAGCGTCCCGTCGACTGTGAACTCGTAGTCAACCGGTCCGTTTGCCGAAATCATCAGCGTGTGCATGGCCGACCCCGAGGTCTGCCCACTCACTGAACCTGCTACGCCCCATATCGGCAGCACTGACGCTCCCACCCCGATGGCGGCCGTCTTCAACATCGTTCGTCGATTTAATCGCCGCCCCGTACTCCGTTGGCCCGCTGACTGCCCGCCAGCTGTGCTATCAATGCACATAGATAAACTGTCACTCCCGAGTCTCTTATACACTTTTTATAATTGACAGGAAACTGGACGTGGGATGACATTCATCCCAAGAGAGTTGTGCCACGCAAACAGTGAGAGCGATTTCAAACGGCTGCTTCAGTCCCTACTCGAGTGGGTGATGTGGGTCGCTAGTCGTCCGCCGGCGCCAACGCCGGCGACGAGAACTCCCGGTACTTGTACATCCGCGTCAGGTGCAGGACGACGACGTACCCGAGAGCCGCCAGCACGACAGCGAGAATCGTGTTTCCGAGCAGTTGCCGGAAGAGGATGTCGAACCCTGCATCGAGCGACACGTCGGAGACGGAGACGCCGGGAATCGGGCCGAGGATGTACGACCCAACCCAGAAACTCGCCCCGTAGACGGCCCACTTGACGGGTGGATTGAAGATGACGAGTGTCGAGACGAGCGCGAGTTTACTCGCTCTGTCGACGAAGTACGCGATGAGCGCGAACAGCGCGAGTGCGGTGCCAGCGGTGGGCATCACGACGAAAAACACACCGAAGGCGAAACTCACTGCAATCTCGTGAGGCGTGTGTTCCGCCGCAAAGGCACGTTCGATTCCCGACCACACTCGGGCCCGAATCGACGCTACTCTCTCGCGCACAGGTGACGGCTAGATGCAGGACTCTACTATCAATTCTTCGCCATGCGAGGCAATAGCTATCGAATTCACGAATTCGAGACTATCTGAATCGGCGGTCAGATTCCCACTTGCTCTTCAGCTCCAACATCTCCCCGACGCCGCGGGCGACGTCAGAGATGTGGAACGCGATGTCGGTGGCCGTCACGATACCCACCATCTTCGCGCCGTCGACGACCACGAGTTTCTTGACCCGTCCGTCGCGCATCTTCTGGGCGGCGACGCGACTCGTCGAGTCTGGACGGACCCACTTGATTGGATGTGACATGACGGCGCGCGTCGGGATCGTCGACAGCGGGCTGTCGCTCGCGACGCCGGCGCGAAGCACGTCCGACTCAGTCACGATACCTGCTGGGCCTCCGTCGGTACTCACGACGACGCTCCCTGCCCCCCGTGTGAGCATCACTCGAGCGCAGTGGGCGACGCTGGAGTCCAGCCCGACAGTTGCGACGTCCTCGGTCATGATTTCGTCGACGCGCATCGTTACTCGCCTGCCAGGTTCGTTCGATGATACTGCCGACCAACGGGAGTCGAAACGACAGTGACGTCTGGGTGTGTCAGTGCGGAGAACTGCAGAATCTCATATTCTGTAATCGCGTCGGGGGAGTGCGGTTTCACCCCAGAAACGCCAGTTTCGTCCATTAGCGTGACCAATCCGGATTGGTCGGATAAACCTCTCCGTTCGAGTATCGGTTCCGATAATTAGATGGTGTAGTCGTTCACCGTTGGTCACCTGTGTGAGCGGCAACGATACGGTTGTCGAACGCTATCGAATCACATGGACATTGGTCTCCGACTCCTCGTGGCAGGGTTCTGCATCGTCGCCCCATCCCTCCTGTTCGTCGGGTTTGTCCGATTCCTCGACAGCATGCGAAACGACGCGCTCGTCGACCGCGTCCTCGACCGACTCGACGAGGATATCGACGGCACCGGAACGACACTCGACCCGGCGACGTTCCTCCGAACGGCACAGGAGAAGTCGCGCGAACAGATGACGGCCTGTCCGGAGTGTGGCGTCCCGAATACGCTCGAAAGTAGTCGCTGTGGGCTGTGTGGGACGAGGCTGCATCGATAATCTGGCGGCCGCTCCGTTCACGAGTCGCAAAAATCGAGAGATGAGAGCGAAGACTTAGAGGAAGTCTTCGATGTGGTCGGCGACTTCGTTCGGGGTGTCGCCGACGGGGACGCCCGCGTCGTTGAGGGCGCTGATTTTGGACTCTGCGGTGCCCGTACCGGAGCCGGAGACGATTGCGCCGGCGTGACCCATGCGCTTGCCCGGCGGTGCCGTGCGGCCGGCGATGAAGCCAGCGACGGGCGTGTCCATGTTCTCGGCGATGAACTTCGCCGCCTGCTCTTCGTCTTCGCCACCGATCTCACCGCACATGACGACGGCGTGCGTGTCGGGGTCGTTCTCGAACGCTTCGAGGGCGTCGACGAACGACGTGCCGATGATTGGGTCGCCACCGATACCGATTGCGGTGGTCTGACCGATACCGCGCTCGGTCAGGTTGGAGACGACCTGGTAGGTGAGGGTACCGGAGCGCGAGACGAGACCGACGTTACCCTCCTCGAAGATGTTACCGGGGAGGATGCCGAGCTTGGCCTCGCCGGGCGTGATGATACCCGGGCAGTTGGGGCCGATGAGACGGGTGTCGACCTCTTCGAGGCGCTTGTTGACCTTCGCCATGTCCTGCGTCGGGACGCCTTCCGTGATGGCGACGACGAGGTCGAGGTCCGTGTCGAGTGCCTCGAAGATTGCGTCGGCGGCGAACGCCGGCGGGACGAACACGACAGAGGCGTTCGCGTCTTCTTCTTCGACGGCCTCAGAGACGGTGTCGTAGACGGGAACGCCTTCGACTTCCTGCCCGCCCTTGCCGGGGACCGCACCGGCAACGACGTTCGTGCCGTACTCCATCATCTGCTGGGTGTGGAAGCGACCTTCCCCACCGGTGATACCCTGTACAACTACGCGCGTGTCGTCGTCGACGAAAATACTCATTGGGACACCTCCTGTGCGTTCTCGACGGCACGCTGGACTGCATCCTCCAGCGTTCCTTCGACCTGTACGAGTTCCGTGTTCAGAATCTCCATGCCCTCTTCGGCGTTCGTGCCGGCGAGGCGGACGACGACGGGTTTCGGAATCTCGTCGAAGCTTTCGAGTGCCTCGTTGATACCCTTGGCAACCTCGTCACCACGGGTGATACCGCCGAAGATGTTGAACACGACGGAGTCGACGTTCTCGTCGGAGAACACCATGTCCAGCGCGTTCGCCACGCGCTCGGCCTTCGCGCCGCCACCGATGTCGAGGAAGTTGGCGGGCGTGCCACCGAAGTAGTCGACGAGGTCGAGCGTCGTCATGACGAGACCGGCACCGTTGCCGATGATACCGACGTTACCCGACAGACGGACGTAGTCGAAGCCGTACTCGCCAGCCTTGGCCTCAAGGTCGTCTTCGTAGGAGTCCTCTTCCATCGCCGCGAGGTCCTCGTGGCGGAAGAGTGCGTCGTCGTCGATGTTCATGACGGCGTCCGCGGCGACGACGTCGCGGTCGGACGTAATCATGACCGGGTTAATTTCGATGTCGGACGCGTCGTTGGCCTCGTAGAGGTCGTAGAGCGTCGAGAGGAACGAGGCAACGTCGAACGCGACGTCACGTGGGATGCCCGCGTCGAAGACGAGTTTGCGAGCCTGGTACGGGTGCAGACCGAACGCGGGGTCGATGTGCTCGCGTGCGATTGCGTCGGGGTTCTCCTCGGCGACTTCCTCGATGTTGACGCCACCTTCGGTCGAGACCATCGCGACGGGCTTGCCCGCGCTGCGGTCCATCGTGACACCGACGTACAGTTCGTTCTCGAAGTCGACGCCTGCCTCGACGAGCACCTTCTCGACCGTGTAGCCCTTGAGGTCCATCCCCAGGATGTCCTCGGCGGCCTGTCGAGCCTCGTCTTCGTCCATGGCAATCTTGATACCGCCAGCCTTGCCACGCCCACCGACGTGAACTTGCGCTTTGATAGCAGCGGGGTATCCGATGTCCTCGACCGCCTCCATAACCTCGTCTACAGACGACGCGAGACGGGACTCTGGGACCGGAATCCCTGCCTCTGCGAAGATATCCTTCGCCTGGTATTCGTGAAGCTTCATTACCAATCGTGGGAGGGGAAGGCACGCGCTTAAATCCCATCCATCTCCTTCAGTATTATCCGGTAGAATTCGCCGACGTGGGTTTACTCGCTGGCGAAATAATACTTTCACTCGACTCGAGTGCTGACGTTGCCGAGTGAGTGACCGTTCGACCCGCCACACAGTCTCGGGAGATGGCATCTAGCGGTGTATGTTAGTCGTTGAGGTACGTAGCAGACGTATGGGAACCCAGACGAAGGAACGACGCTACGATGCGGGGTTCGGATGGGCAATCGGGATGGCGGTTGGTCTCGTGTTTGGTGTACTCGGGTGGGTGATGACGAGAGAGATAACCATGCTGCTCGTCGTCTTCGTGGCGACCGGAAGCGCGCTGGGGTTCGCACTGGAGCAGTCGCTGAACCCAGCGCCGCTCACGCCGCGCCAACGGCGTCTCTTGCTGGTCTTCTTGACGGTCGGTGTCGTCGCCGGTGTCCTCGCCTTCCTCACGTGGTCTGGGCTCAGGTGAGTGTTCGTGTGGTCGGCCCTCGAAAGAGGTTCTTCTCACGCGTCCCCGCGTGAACACCCCCGTATCTATCCGGGGTGTCCGAACTTATCACGCATGAGGCCACACTCCCTTCCATGCGTGCTGTCAGATTCCACGAACACGGCGGACGCGACGTACTGCAGGTAGACGATATCGATACCCCCGACCCGGCGGCAGACGAGGTGCTCGTCGAGGTCGCTGCGGCGGGAGTCAACCCGGTCGACACCTACTTCCGCGAAGGGTCGTACCAGCCGTTCGCCATGCCGATGATTCCCGGCGTGGACGTCGCCGGCACCGTCGCCGCTGTCGGCTCCGACGTGACTGGATTCGAAGAGGGAGACGCAGTCGTGGGCACTGGTATCGGCAAGGACCACTACGGTGGTTACGCCGAGTTCGTCGCCGTTCCGACCGACCGCCTCGCGGTCCTGCCAGAGAACGCAGACCTCGTCGCCGCCGGTGGCGCGGGCGTCGCTGGCGTCACCGCGTGGCGCGCGCTCGTCGACCACGGCGAGATGCAACTCGGCGACACCGTTCTCATCCACGGCGGGTCCGGCGGCGTCGGCCACGCGGCAGTCCAACTCGCGGACGCGGCGGGTGCGCACGTCATCGCCACGGCGGCACCTGAATATCACGACCGCGTGTCCGAACTCGGTGCCGACGTGGTCCTCGACTACGGCCGTGACGACCTCGCCGACGCCGTCGTGGACGCCGCGAAAGGCGACGGCGTCGACCTGACGCTCGACCATCGCCTCGACGACTATCTCCAGTTCGACGCCGACGTTGCGACGACTGGTGGTCGCGTGGTCGGCATCGGCGAGAACGACCCGGAAGTCGGGTTCGACCTCTCGTCGTCGGCCCGCGGGAAGGACCTCCAGATAACGATGATGAGCATGTTCAACACGCCCGACCTCTCGGCCCCGCTGCGCGAACTGGCGGGCCAGATGGGCGCTGGCGAGTTCGAAATCGACGTGGCTCGAACCTACGACCTCGACGAGGCCGACGAAGCACAGCGCGCCGTCATGGAAGACAGTTTCCTCGGGAAACTCGTCATCACGCCCTGACCACACTCGCTGCGCGTTTTTTCACGTCTCACTCCGTCGACTGTCTCACCCCGTCGGCTAGCGACTGCACGACCGCGACCGAATTATGTGGTTTGCTCACGTAGTACATGGTTATGGACGTGAACTACGACTTCGACGGAACAGTGGCTCTCGTGACTGGCGCGAGCGGTGCCCTCGGTGGCGCTGTTGCCCGTGCATTCGCAGACGCAGGTGCGAACGTCGCGGCCGCCGACGTGGTCGAACCGGAGGACGAAGACGGCTTCTTCGAGTCGGATGGCGTCCGCTTCTACGAGGGTGACTTCACCGACGAATCTGACGTCGCCCGCGTCGTCGACGCCGTCGTGGACGACTTCGGCCGACTCGACTCCCTCGCCAACATCGCCGGGACGTGGCGTGGCGGAACGCCCATCGACGAGACCGATGCGGAGACGTTCGACTTCCTCTTCGACGTGAACCTGAAGACGATGTTCCTCGCTTCGAAGCACGCTGTTCCGCATCTGAGAGAGACCAACGGCGCCATCGTGAGCGTCTCCGCTCGCTCATCACTCGAAGGTGGCACAGGTGACGGAATCTATCGGGCGTCGAAAGCAGGTGTTCGCCTCCTCACAGAGACCATCGCCAAAGAGAACCTCGGAGTCGTGCGCGCGAACGCGGTGATGCCGAGCGTCATCGACACCCAGATGAACCGCGAGATGATGCCCGACGCCGACTTCGACGCGTGGGTGAAACCGGAGGAGATTGCCCAGGTGGTATTGTTCCTCTGTTCGGACGCGTCGTCGGCGACGAGTGGAGCCGCGGTGCCGGTGTACGGAGAGGCTTGATACCACTCTTCACGGGGCATAATACCACTCGTCGCGATATATATTTACATAGTTGCGCGCGCGGATTTTTTCACCCCACGTGAGCGATTCACGAACACGACACACGTTAGAATTTAGAGGGGAATATCATACCAGATTCGGACGAACGTCTCACCATATATAATCGGTTGGAGAAATATGTCGATTTTACCTCCGATATGCGACGGCATACCGCGTCATTTATCACACCCACATCGGCAAGAGGGTGATAGAAATGAGCGAACGTGAAACATGGGCAAGCAGGGCAGGATTCATCCTCGCCGCTGTCGGCAGTGCCGTCGGCCTCGGGAACATCTGGCAGTTCCCGTTCAAGACTGCACAGTTCGGTGGCGCGTCGTTCCTGATCGTCTACATCATCGCCGCACTCGGCATCGGCCTCCCGGCCATCCTCGCCGAGTTCATCATCGGACGGAAGACCAACCTCAACACCATCGACGCCTTCGAGAAACTCGGTCACAAGAACTGGCGCATCGTCGGTGCGCTCGGCCTCTTCACTGGCTTCTGGATTCTCTCGTACTACAGCGTCGTCGGTGGGTGGGTCCTTCGGTACCTCGGTGGCAGTGTGACGGGTGCGTACTTCGGTGCCCCGCTGAGTACTTCGGACAGATTTCGGCCGGCATGGACGCGCTCGTGCTCCACGCCGTCTTCATGGCGCTCGTCGTCGGCATCGTCGCCGCGGGTATCGAAGACGGAATCGAGAAAGCGACGAAACTGATGGTTCCGAGTATCGTCGTCATCCTCGGCGCACTCGCCGTCTTCGCCTTCACGCTCCCCGGCGCATCCGAGGGCTACGCGTACTTCCTGTCGCCCGACTTCGAGGCACTCGCCGCGAACTTCGGCGACATCGTCCCGTTCGCCGTCGGGCAGGCGTTCTTCTCGCTGTCGATCGGTATGGGTGCGATGATCACCTACGCCTCCTACATCGACGGCGACCAGAGCCTGTTCGGTGACGGTATCACTATCGTCTTCCTGAACAGTTTCGTCGGCATCCTCGCCGGCCTCGTCGTCCTTCCGCTGCTGTTCGCACAGGGTATCGACCCCAACACGAGCGGTGCGGGCGCGGTGTTCATCAGTGTCGCTGGCGCGTTCGGTGACATCCCCGGTGGCCAGATTATCGGCCTCATCTTCTTCGGGGTCGTCCTCATCGCGGCGCTCTCGTCTGCGATTAGCCTCCTCGAAGTCGTCGTCTCGTGGGCGATCGACAACTACGACGTGTCGCGTCCGCAGGTGGCCCTCGGCCTCGGTGGAATCATCTTCCTCCTCGGTGTCCCGTCGGCGCTCAACACGGCGTGGCTCGGCTGGTTCGACACGCTCGCGTACAAGTTCCTGCTGCCGGTCGGTGTCCTCGGTATCCTCGTCTTCGTGGCGTGGGTCTACGGCGCACCGGCGCTCGACGAACTCATGAAAGGCAGCGGCCTCGGCGACGGTGTCGGCCTGACGTGGCTCTGGCTCGCTCGCACGCTCGTCATCGTGGCCGTCGTCGCCACGCTGGCGCTGGGTCTCCAGACCCTGTTCCTCGGCGAGAACCCGGCTATCATCCCGCCGCTCTGAGGCAGCGACGACTCGCCGCGTTGCGGCAGAAGCAATCCACTTTTTTGTGCAGTTACGAATCGTAGGTGGTTGTGCACATTCTCCGACCAATCTACAGCAATACGTGCGTCTCGATGCCTTAGAACCGTTAAATTTCTGCGATGACGTATTGTCGGTTCGAAAGTCACTTTAGGGGCGTAGTGGCAATGGCTCTCAATGGCACGAGAAACATGGGCGACACGGCTCGGGTTCATCCTCGCCGCTGTCGGAAGCGCAGTCGGCCTCGGGAACATCTGGCGGTTCCCGTGGCAGACCGCAGAAAACGGCGGAAGTGCGTTCCTCGTCGTATATCTCGGTATCGTACTCCTCGTCGGCGTTCCCGGACTCCTCGGTGAATTAGTCATCGGCCGACGCGCGAAGAAATCACCAGTCGGCGCACTCCGCGACCTCTCGGGGTCCAAA
The DNA here is from genome assembly GCF_009674585.1 of Haloferax marinisediminis. Taxonomy (NCBI): domain Archaea; kingdom Methanobacteriati; phylum Methanobacteriota; class Halobacteria; order Halobacteriales; family Haloferacaceae; genus Haloferax; species Haloferax marinisediminis. The sequence goes on from NZ_WKJP01000001.1 coordinate 1,378,874, forward strand.
AAGTGGGGTTACGTCGGCGCCTTCTCCGTTATCACTGGCATCTCACTGTTGTCGTTCTACAGCGTCGTCGGTGGCTGGATTCTCCGGTACCTGCTCGAAAGCGGCGCCTCAGTCGTCGCTGGAAACCCTGCGTACTTCTCGAATCCCGGCCAGTACTTCGGTGGCGTCTCTGCCGGCGCCGACGCCGCAATCTACCACCTTCTGTTCCTCGGCTTGACTGCACTCATCGTCTTCGCGGGCGTCCGCAAAGGCATCGAACTCGGCACGAAAGTCATGATGCCGTCCGTACTCTTGCTCCTCGTCGGCCTCGCCGCGTGGGCCGCGACGCAACCAAACGCAGCGGCCGGGTACGCCTTCTTCCTCCGATTCGACCCCTCGGTTCTCACTGAGAACTTCTTCTCCATCCTCGGCCCCGCGGCTGGACAGGCGCTCTTTACGCTCTCGCTCGGCGCAGGGACGATGATTACCTACGCCTCCTATCTCGACGAAGACCGGTCGCTCCCCTTCGACGGCGCGGCAATCGCCGTCCTCAACACGAGCGTCGGTGTCATCACGGGCCTCGTCGTCTTCCCGCTCCTGTTCTCGCAGGGCATCAACCCCACTGAGACCGGTACTGGCCCCGGTGCGCTGTTCGTCGGCCTCGCTGGTGCGTTCTCGCAACTGCCCGCCGGCACGCTCATCGCGACCGCATTCTTCGCCGTCGTGACGCTCGCGGCGCTGTCGAGTTCTATCAGCATGCTCGAGATTCCCGTCGCGTTCCTCGTCGACGAGTATGACATCTCGCGCAAGCAGGCCGTCGTCGGCATGACCGCGCTCGTCGCCGTGACGGGGACTGTCTGTGCGTTCAACCCCAGCATCTTCGGCTTCGTCGCGGGCACGCTCGTCAACATCCTCCTGACCGCCGGCCTCGCAGCGTTCCTGCTGTTCGTCGGCTGGGTTATGGGTCGTGAAGCAGTCAGCGAGTTCACTGCGGGCGGTGGCGCCATCGCGGACGCGCTCGGCACGCCGTGGCTCTTCGCTGCCGGCGTCGTCCTGCCGCTGTTCCTCGTCTTTACGCTCCTCACTCACTTCGGATTGGACGCGAGCATCGGCTTCTGGCCGACGGTCGGCATCTCTGTTCTGGCGAGTGCCGCCGCGTTCGTCGGCCTGCGCCGACCCGAATCGGTCGTCTAATCGGATTCGACGGTCTTTTTCTTCCCTTCATCTCGACGCTGTCTGCCGGTTACACGCCGAGAACTATGATGATTGTTCGACCTAATATTCGACAGACGTCGAAGTAAGGGTTGCCGGATTGCGGAACTCCTTTGACCCCAGACTACGCACCGACGTTTCAATGAGCGAAGGTGGTCTGGCATGACGATGGAGGACCGGATCGACGAACTCCGTGAGAAGCGCGAAGAAGCACTGAAAGGCGGCGGTGAAGACCGAATCGCCTCCCAGCACGACAAGGGCAAGATGACCGCCCGCGAGCGTATCGACTACTTCCTCGACGACGGCACGTTCCAAGAGTTCGACCAGTTCCGAACCCACCGCAATCACAAGTTCGGAATGGAAGAGTCGAAACTCCCGGGCGACGGCGTCGTCACGGGGTACGGCGAGGTCGACGGGCGAACTGTGTTCGTCTTCGCCCACGACTTCACCGTCTTCGGCGGGTCGCTCGGCGAAGTGTTCGCCGAGAAGGTCTGCAAAGTGATGGACAAGGCGATGGAAGTCGGCGCGCCAGTCGTCGGGTTGAACGACTCCGCCGGCGCGCGCATCCAAGAGGGTGTCCAGTCGCTCGGTGGGTTCGGCGAAATCTTCCGCCGCAACACCGAGGCGTCGGGCGTCATCCCACAGATTTCGGCTATCATGGGCCCCTGTGCGGGCGGTGCCGTCTACTCCCCGGCGCTGACCGACTTCACGTTCATGGTCCGCGACACCAGCCACATGTTCATCACCGGCCCAGACGTCATCAAGACGGTCACCGGTGAGGAGGTCACCTTCGACGAACTCGGTGGCGCGACCACGCACACGGCGACGAGCGGTGTCGCCCACTTCGCCACCGACACCGAAGAGCAGGCGCTCGACGATATCCGACATCTCCTCTCGTATCTCCCCCAGAACAACGTCGAAGACCCGCCGCGAGTCGAACCGTGGGACGACCCAGACCGCGTCGACGACAATCTCGCAGAGGTCGTTCCCGACCAACCGCGGAAACCGTACGACATCCACGACGTCATCAGCGGCGTCGTCGACGAAGGGTCGTTCTTCGGCGTCCAGGAAGACTTCGCGAAGAACATCGTCGTTGGCTTCGGCCGTCTCGACGGCCACTCCGTCGGCATCGTCGCGAACCAGCCCCGTGTGAACGCCGGCACCCTCGACATCGAATCGTCGGAGAAGGCCGCGCGATTCATCCGGATGTGTGACTCGTTCAACGTCCCAATCCTGACGTTCGTGGACGTGCCCGGGTTCCTCCCCGGAACCGACCAGGAGCACAACGGCATCATCCGCCACGGCGCAAAACTCCTGTACGCTTACTCCGAGGCGACTGTCCCGCTGATGACGGTCATCACGCGCAAAGCCTACGGTGGTGCCTACGACGTCATGGCCTCGAAACACCTCGGTGCCGACGTGAACTACGCGTGGCCGACTGCCGAAATCGCGGTGATGGGGCCACAGGGTGCGGTCAACATCCTCTACCGAGACGAACTGGAGGCAGCCGACGACCCCGACGCCCGGCGCGACGAACTCATTCAAGAGTACCGCGAGGAGTTCGCCAACCCGTACACCGCTGCCGACCGTGGCTTCGTCGACGACGTCATCGAACCCGGCGAGACGCGAAAGCGACTCATCGCAGACCTGCAGATGCTGAAGTCCAAGCGCAAGTCGCAGCCGGACAAGAAGCACGGTAATATCCCACTATGAGCGACGAACTGCTCTCGGGCCTGTCGATTCCCGACGATGCAGACCCCGAAGAAGCCGCGGCCATCGCCGCCGCCGTCGGCGCACACCTCCACGACCAGCAGGTCGCAGCCGCGGCCGCCGCGGCCGACGACGAAGAGACGTGGAACGAGAAACGCTGGCAGTACGCCGGTCGCCTCGAATCGGTCAGCGGGTGTAGTCGGCGCGTCCCCTCGGGCGCACCGACGAACGCGTGGGCCGCATCCGGTCGCGTCGACCGGTTCTAACCGAGCGGTTTACTCGACTGACTTCTCTCTGTTTTCTTCTCCGACGATCTCCGGGTCGTCGACGATGACGCCATCGACGCCCCACTCGCGGAGTCGCTCGACAATCTCTCTATCGAGGACCGTCCACGCGTTGAGTTCGAATCCGGCGTCGTGTGCCTCGGCGACGCGCGCCGCCGAGAGCAGGTCGTAGTGCGGGTGGATAGCCACGCAGCCCAGTGCGTCCGCAGTGTGGAGTGCGTCGCCCCAATCGTGAGAGATGAGCAGTGCGACCGGAAGGTCGGTGGTCTCGCGAACCTCGCGGAGGGCATCCACGTCGAACGACGAAACGAGAACCTCGTTCGGCACGTCGGCGACGACGGCCACGAGGTCGGTCGCGAGTCCCGATTCTTTCAGTTCGACGTTGACGGCGACGCTCTCAGGGAGTGCCTCGAACACCTCGGTGAGCGTCGGAATCGACTCGTCGGAGTCGTCGACGCGGAGGTCGCGGAGTTCCGTGAGACTCGCGTCGGCGACGGGACCGGTCGCGTCGGTCAATCGGTCGAGTGTCTCGTCGTGGAAGACGACGAGTTCGCTGCTCCCGCAGCGCCGAACGTCGAGTTCGACCCAGTCGAGGCGGTCGCTAGCGGCGCGGAACGCAGCGAGTGTGTTCTCGGGCGCGAGTGCGGGACAGCCGCGGTGACCGATGACGCGCATAGGGCGTGGTCGCACGACGACGGCGTAAACCCTTTCGTCAGCAGTGCGCTGGTGCGCTCGCGTGGCCGGCGCTACCGCTCCCGACGCGGGTGGAGAAGAGTAGTCGCAGAGAGAATCGTCTGCTTCGAATTTACGCGGTCTGAGCGCCCTTCTTCCGGGTGATGTAGCCCGCGATGCGGTTGCGGACGCTCTTCGACTCCACCGTCGTCAGTTGACTGACGCTGTCCTTGTTCGTCTCGAAATCCGTGTTGAACGCCTGCGGGTACCGTTCCAGCAGGATGTTACCAAGCTGCTTGACGTACTTGGGCTTGATTGCCATGTGCGGAATTTCCCCGGACGAACACTAAAACGATTCGTTCCGTCTTTGCGAGGCCCGTTCGCGCCACCCTGTCAACTCGTCGATTCGTGCGAACGCGTCGCGCTCTCTCGGTCCGCCGCACTTCTCGACCGTCTCTGCGAAGTACGCGAGTCGAGAGAGCAGTTCGTCGGTGTCGAACGCGGGCACGTCGAGGCGAGAGGCGGCGACAGTCGCGTCGACGACGGCACCGAACCCACGGTTGATGGTGAACGGGCGTGTCGCCTCGACACCAGCATCGGCCGGCCTGAGTTCCCAGCGTTCCCACCGTGTTCCGCCGTCTTCACCCGACTCCACCTGTGTCACTTCGACTTCCACCCACGCGTCGGCAGAGTCGAGGACAGGCGACTCCGTCTCTCGAATCGTCATCGCAGCCTCCACGAAATCCACAGGGTCGGTGACGAACTGGACGACGCCGCGACCCTGTCGGTGGAAGTTCCGCCGCGTTCGAGTGTTGCCCCACGTCGTCGCCGTCACCGGTTTGTCGGCGTCCGCGGGTGCGTGGAGACCGAGTGCGGCGACGTTCCACAGGTCGTTCGGCCCGAGTGTGGCCACGACCGATTCGGTGACGCCGCGGAGGTCGACCGGCCACTCGACTTCGGTTTCGGACTCGTCCGCACCCGGTTCGGCAGTCACAACGGGACCCCCCGCTCTAGCGCGACGAACGTCGCCGCACAGACGATATCGGCCGTCGTCCCGGGATTGATTCCGTCGGCGACGAACGACTCGGCCAGTTCCTCGGCCTCGTCGAGGTCGGAGACGGCGGCCGCACGGTCCATCACGTCGCGCGCGACTGCCTCGCCGTGGTTCGTCACGACGAGTGTGTCCGGTTCCTCGGTGAGCAACTCCAGAAACGCCCGCGCGACTCGGTCGGTGACTGGCCCCTCGTCGGCCAGAATCGACTCTGCAGCGCGGAACGTGCGGGCGAAGCCACCGGTCCACTCACGGGCGTTGGCGTCTCCCTCGGCGCTGAGTTCCATCACGTCGAACAGCGTGAGCGACTGTGCACGCAGGGCCGACTCCGCATCTGCACCGCGGCGGACGTCGAGGTCAGGGGCGTCCTCCGGCGGGTCGCCCACGGCCACGTCGACGTGTTCGAACGCCCGATAGAACGACACCGCGTCGTCGACAGTCGTCGATTCGGCGACGTCGGTCACGCCCACCGGCGAGAGTTCGCCCACTGCAGCTGCCCGAACGAGCGGCACGAGAAGCAGGAGACAACCGAACTGTGTGTTGCCCCCTCCCTGTCTGCTCATGCCGGCGACGGCCGTCTCGAACGCCTCGCCGACTGCCGCGCCATTCTCGGCACGTCGAAGCCCGTCCGCAGAGCCGACGGCCCCAGTCAGGAAGTGCTCGAAGTGGAGGTCAGAGAGGTCACGACGGCGGTCCACGTTGCCCGGTTTTGGTGTTCCGGCGACTTCGAGGAGTAAGGCGAGTTCGGCGTGTCGTGCCGGGCCGAATCCTCGGTCTGTGACTGGATGCGTCGTCATCGGGCGGACACCCCCGATTCGTCGGTTGAGTGTGTGTGGTCTTCGTTTTCGAACCACTCGTCGACGGCCTGCTCGACTCGACGCAGAACCGCCGGGTCGTCGCTTGGCCGACCCACGCTGACGGCGTCTGCACCGTACCGAAGGTACTCGTGTGCGGTCGCTCTGTCTCGGACGCCGTTGTTGGCGACGACGAACAGGTCAGGTTCGGCAGCGACGATGTCGGCGATGACAGACTCGGAGTCCATCGCGTCGACGTGAAGCCACGAAGCGCCTGAGTCTGCGAGTGTCGGGGCGAGTTCGGGAAGGGAGACGCCGTCGACTTCGGCGCGGACCTTCACACCGACCGGTGCGTCGGCTTCGGCCGCGGCAGCGACGTACTCGACGAGTCGGTCGGTGTCGCGGAGGAGTGACTCACCACAACCGATAGCGCAGAGTTCCTCCTGTCGGCAGTGTGCGTTCACTTCGACACCAGCACCGTGGTCGGCGCAGACCGCTGCGACGTCCCGAATCGGGGCTGCTGACGTGGCGCGCACGTTGACGGCGACGAAGCAGTCTATCTCCTCGACTGCAGTGAGTTGGTCTGCGACGAACGCGACTGGGTCGTCGGTGAGGAACTCTGAGCGTCCCCGAGCGACGAGTGCGCGGGCAGCCTCCTGTGTAGTCTGGTCGATGGCGACGCCACCGAGGAACGCCGCGCCGACGTGTGGGGCGGCCGTGCGGGCCCAGTCGGCGTCAGATTCGCCGCTGAGGCTCGCCACAGCGAGCCGAGGGGAGAACATCACGACACCTCCGCGAGTGCATCTTCGACCGCGCGAGCGACCCGTGCGGCGTCTTCAGGGCCGTCGATTCGGGTGTCTGTCCGGACGACCGGTCTGTCGAGGTCGGTCCCGTCGTCGTCGTCGAGGACGAACGCGTCCGCGAAGGGGTACGCCTCGGCGACGCCGGCCGTCGAAGGGTCGTATCCCACGCCGGCCATGAGGTCTGCGGCGGGACCGGAGAACACCTTGTCTTCGACGAAAGGTGAGACAGCGACGACGGGCGTTTCGGCAAGCGCATCGCGGAATCCGTCGAGGGCGAGCATCGGGCCGATGCTCGTGACGGGGTTCGACGGGCCGACGACCACAGGGTCGGAGAGTGCGTCGGCGACCTCGTCGGTGATTCGTGCGTCGTCTGCACCGCGGAACTCGACGTCGTGAACCGCGGGTTCGGCACGGCGGTGGACCCAGTACTCCTGAAAGTGCATCGTCCCTTCGTCGGTGTGGACGAGCGTCGCCACGGGGTCGTCGCTCATCGGGAGGAGCGAGACGCTGAGGTCGAACGCATCCGCGAGGGTCCGTGTGACTTCGGTGAGTGAGCGCCCTTCGTCGAGAAGCGACGTGCGAGTGATGTGGACTGCGCGGTCGCGGTCGCCGATTTCCATGAACTCCGCGATGCCAGAGAAGCGTCGCCAACGGGCGATGTCGCGTCCGGCGGTCTGTGCGTCGGCAGAGAGATATCGCGGCCCGAATTCGAGACCCGCGGCGTCGGCGAGCCGGTGGAGTTCGTCGTCGGTTTCGGTGGTGTCGTCGGCGATGCCCCACCAGCGGTCAGTATCGAGGACACCGCCGCCCCAGAAGAGAACAGTGTCCACGTCGGGACAGACGAGGTGGCCGCCGAGTTCCACGTCGTCACCCGTGTTGGCGACGACAGTCGTCTCGGCAGGGTCGAACACCTCGCCAGCACCGTCGAGGAGTTTGGGGGTGCCCGTGCCCCCAGCGAGGAAGGTTACCATGCACGGCCGTAGGGTGAGTGTCGGTTTGAAAGTTCCCTCACCGGAAGGTGAGACTCACGGACCGCTGCGGTACGCCACGGATACGTCGAAGTTCGACGGCATCACCTGCCCAGCGACGGCTTTCCGGACGAAGTAGCCAGAGAATCCGGCTATCAGCGCGGTTCCGAGAGCGCACATGACTCCCACGATGCGAAGTTCGGTGAGGCCGCTGAGGAGACTTACTCCCACCAGAGATGCTGCAACGAGGACCGAAAGCCCGGCCACGGCGAGCAAGAAAAGCCCGAATACGCTCCCGAGTGCAGATTTCAGGCTCATGCTGGGTCGTTTGGCCTGTCGTTGTAAACTACTTGTGGCGGCTGACCACGTGACAGACCAGCACGAATCACAGCACGACTATCGTCTCAGATGAGAGAAAGTATTCTATGGCACAGTCCCCGCCAGCTCCTCGGTCTATCGCGCTCGTCGCGCTCGTCGTCGTCCTCGCTGCCGTCAGTAGCGCCTTTCTCTTCGCTGACTTCGAAGCCGCAACGTTCCAAGCCTCGACCGACACGACGACCACCGCAGGTGGAACGAACCTCGATTCGCTTCCACCAGTGACGAACGGCTACCTCGTCGTCGACGCACCCGACGCCATCCGCGACGACCTGACCAGTGAACTCGTCGCCGCCTTCGAGCGCGAAGGAATCACGCTCGAACCGACGGCAGCGCGGGGCTCGTACGACCGGCCCGTCGTGGTCGTCGTCGTCGACGAATGGAGTCCGCGCTGGAACCCCGTCGCCCCGTCGGGGGCCGTGATGTGGCGTGCCGCGTTCGACGCCGGTGGGCACGGCGAACACATCGAAGCAGGACTCTCCGATGGCTCGTTCGTGTTCAACTCGACGACGGGGCCAGACATCGCGGGGTCTCTCGATGCGACAGTCGAGGTCTCTGCTTCTGGTGCCGTCTCTCGGCCAGCCTACCGGAACCAACTCCTCGACGCCGTCGCCAACACGACGGCCGAACAGGTCGCCGGACAGTTCGAACAGGGACGGTAACGCCGTTCGACTGAACGGTTGGGGTATTTGACACTCGTCGCACAAGTGTCGGTATGACCGCCGTCAAAGACAGCGTCCACGACTACATCACACTGGACCCCGTGGCCGCGGAACTCGTCGATACGCCCGAGTTCCAACGACTTCGGCACATCAAGCAGCTCTCGACGGTTCGTCTCGTCTACCCCTCTGCGAGTCACACCCGATTCGAACACAGTCTCGGCGTCTACCACCTCGCCTCATGCGCCCTCTCGCACCTCGGCATCGACGGTGACCGTGCCGCACACGTCCGTGCTGCTGCGCTCCTCCACGATATCGGTCACGGGCCGTACGGCCACCAGACAGAAGACCTGATTCGCCGTCGAACCGGCCGCGACCACGACGAGATTCACCACCTGCTCGACGGCACAGCAGTCGGTGACGTGCTCGAATCACACGGCCTCTCTCCGTCGCGCGTCGCCGACCTCGTCGCCGGCGATAGCGGACTCGGCCAACTCGTCTCGGGTGAACTCGACGTCGACCGGATGGACTACCTCGTCCGCGACGCCCACCACACGGGCGTCCCCTACGGCACTATCGACCACGGCCGACTCGTCCGCGAACTCCGCTATCGCGATGACGAACTCGTCCTCGCCGAAGGCAACGTCCAGACCGCAGAGTCACTGCTCCTCGCTCGGGCACTGATGAACGGAACCGTCTACCGACACCACGTCTCGCGAATCGCCGGTGCGATGCTCGAACGGGCGTCTGAACGACTCGTTGACGATGCCGTCCCCCTCGAAGAGTTCGTCCGGATGGCGGACCACGATTTGCTCGTCGCCCTCGACACGCACGTCCCAAAACTCGGACAGCGCATCGAGTGCCGGAACCTGTACAAGCGAGCCGTCTGGGCACCCATCGATGCGGTCCCGACGAACGTGGTCGACTTCGACGCCGAGGCCGCACGAGCGGCAGCGCGTGAAATCGCCGACATCGCCGACGTCCCGTTCGATTCGGTCATCGTCGACGCGCCGTCACGGCCGCGAATCAAGGAATCACGGTCACGCGTGGTCGTCAACGGGGTCGTCCGGCGACTCGAAGACGCGTCCGAACTCGTGGGGGCACTCCGTGCTGCTGAGCGGGCTCAGTGGCGACTCGGTGTCTACGCCCCGGAAGCGGTTCGCGACGAGGTTGCGGCCGCCGCCGTCGACGTCCTCGACGTACCTGTGCGTGCGACGAAATAGGTGGAGCGACGCGACAGGTGTGGCGACGCGAGTGTGACGACGCTCCCCTGTCGTTCCAAAGCGGCGGCAGGAGGCACGACGGTTCCCCCCCCTCTGCTGTATGTGTTGAAATTCCCAATAAACAGAAGAAATTGACCAGAATATACGAATTTTACACCAGTATTGTCGGAAGTTCTTGGAAAGTGTCTAAGATATTTATTATCGTTCCCATCGATATGACTTCCATGGCAATTAACTGGCGTGCAGTCCTATACGGCTTCGCTACGTACATCGTCCTCGGCCTGCTCAGTGGCTTCGTTATCCCGTTCACAGACGTCGCTCTTCCGGTACTCGGTGCAGGTCTCTCGGGACTCATCGCGGGTGGCGTCTCCGGCTATTACAACAACCGCAGCACCATGAGTGACGCGACGCACGGCGCACTCGGTATCGTCATCGGTGCCCTCATCGTCGGCATCATCCTGACCGTACTCGGAACGCTGGTCGCAGGGATCTTCGGCCTCGGTGCCGGCCTCGGCCTCCTGACCCTCATCTTCGTCGCGGGCATCCCCGGCGCCGTCGGTGGTGTCGTCGGCGGGTACCTCCACCGCGGCCGCGAAGACCGCATGGGCCGCCCGACCGCCTGAGACGTTCCACTATCCTCGCTTTTGGGTGTCTGCTCGACTGAGCCCGGAGCTTCGTCTTTCACTCTCTGCCCGACCCTTTTTAGCCGATGACGGCCGAATGACCCTCCATGACGACCATCAAGGACAGCGTCCACGACCACATCGAAGTCGAGGGCGCGGCCGAGGCCCTCCTCGATACGCCGGAGATGCAACGACTTCGGCGTATCAAGCAGTTGGGGACGGTCCAACTCGTCTACCCATCCGCGAACCACACGCGGTTCGAACACAGCCTCGGCGTCTACCACCTCGCGTCCCGTGCCCTCTCACACCTCGGTATCGAAGGCGACGCCGCCGCACACGTCGAGGCCGCAGCCCTCCTCCACGACGTCGGTCACGGTCCCTACAGCCACAACATCGAGGACGTGACGCACCGGCACACTGGGAAGTACCACGACGACGTCGCGGGACTCGTCACGAGTGGAAACGTCGGCGAGACGCTCGAAGAAGAAGGTCTCGACCCGAAGCGCGTCGCCGACCTCATTGCAGGCGACGGCGAGTTCGGCCAACTCGTCTCGGGTGAACTCGACGTCGACCGGATGGACTACCTCGTTCGTGACGCCCACCACACGGGCGTCCCCTACGGCACCATCGACCACGAGCGACTGATTCGTGAACTCGCGTTCGTCGACGGCGAACTCGTCCTCGCCGAAGGCAACGTCCAGACGGCGGAGTCGCTGCTCCTCGCTCGGGCACTGATGAATCCGACCGTCTACCAACACCACGTCGCGCGTATCTCGAAGGCGATGCTCCGGCGGGCGTCCGAGCAACTCCTCACCGAACCGGATATCTCGGCCGACGGACTTCGCCGGATGGACGACTACGACCTGTTGGTCGCACTCAGGCTCACCCCCTCGACCAGCGAGTTCGCCGAGCGCCTCGCCACTCGCAATCTGTACAAACGGGCCGTCTGGGCAGAAATCCCGGACGTTCCCGACTCGGTCATCGACGCTGACCACGAGACGAAAGCGGCGTTCGAACGGGAGATTGCAGACCGTGCAGACGTCGCCACCGACTCGGTCATCCTCGACGTCTCTTCGCGGCCGTCGATGACGGAGTCGTCGTCGCGGGTGATGGTCAACGGAGAGATTCGACAGTTAGAACGCGAATCACCGCTCGTACAGGCACTCCGGACCGCCCAAGAACAGCAGTGGCGACTCGGCGTCTACGCGCCGAGAGGAGAGACAGACCGCGTCGGGCGCGCCGCCGCAGACGTTCTGGGACTCGATATCGACGGGGCACTCGTCTCGGAGGTCAGACGCAATCTCAACACGACGCTCGACGAGTTCGAGTAGCGTCGTCGTGTTCGTCGGCGAACCGGGTGTGGTCGTTTCGAGACGAGAGTTTCAAGCCTCGGGGTGACGGATTCGAGAACAATGCACCTCGAGGGAACCGTACTCCGCGGCCGCGAGTTCGAACCGGTCGAGGGACGGGTCGTAGTCGAAGACGGGACGATAACCAACATCGAGGAGACGGAGACTGACTCGACGGACATCATCCTCCCCGCGTTCGTCAATGCGCACACGCACCTCGGCGACTCTATCGCGAAGGAAGCGGGCGAAGGCCTCTCGCTCGACGACCTGGTTGCGCCACCAGACGGACTGAAACACCGCCTGTTGCGGGCGGCGAGCACCGAGGAGAAAGTCGCCGCGATGCACCGGTCGCTGCGGATGATGGAACGCGGTGGAACCGCCGCCTGTCTCGAGTTCCGCGAAGGCGGCGTCGAAGGCGTCGATATCATCCGACAGGCGCTCGACGGGCGCGACATCGAAGCCGTCGTCCTCGGCCGCGAGACCGAGGCAGCGATGGAAGTGTCGGACGGGTTCGGTGCCTCGGGCGCTCGTGACGCCGAGTTTGGCGAACTCAGAAATGCCACGGACAACGCCGGCAAACTGTTCGGCATCCACGCCGGCGAACGCGACTCGCTCGACATCAACCCCGCGTTGGACCTCGACCCCGACTTCCTCGTCCACATGGTCCACCCAGAACCGCTCCACCTCGAACGCGTCGGCGACAGCGAGATTCCAATCGTCGTCTGCCCGCGGTCGAACCTCGTCACGGGCGTAGGCGTCCCGCCGATTCGTGAACTCGTCGAACGCACGACAGTCGCCCTCGGGACGGACAACGTGATGCTGAACAGTCCCTCGATGTTCCGCGAGATGGAGTTCACGTCGAAACTCGCCGCCGTACCCGCGGCCGAAGTCCTTCGGATGGCGACCATCAACGGCGCCGACATCGCCGGCCTGAACTATGGCCTCGTGGAGGAAGGCCGCGACGCGAAGTTACTCGTCCTCGACGGCGACACAGACAACCTCGCCGGCGCCAAAGACGTGGTCCGCGCCGTCGTCCGTCGTGCCGGGATGGCGGACGTGAAAGACGTCTATCTCTGACGGCGGCGGACGCTCGCACTGAACCAGCGGTAGCCCGCTTCTCCGACGTACTCTCGGAGTCGCTCTGCTGTCACAAAGTGTTATTACTGCCTGTCGCAATATGTCATCAAGTGACATGGTGCTGTACGACCGAATTATCGTTCCAACCGATGGGTCTGCGGGGTCCGGACGTGTTGCGACACACGCTGCAAAACTCGCTGCGGTCCACGATGCGGAACTACACGGGGTGTACGTGATCAACGCCGGGAGCTTTGCGGGACTCCCGATGGAGTCGTCGTGGGAGGGCCTCGACGACCTGTTGCGTTCGGACGCCGAGGCGGCGCTCGAACTGGTAGAGCGTGCGGCCGAACGCGAAGGTGTCCAGGTCGAAACACACGTCCTCGAAGGGACACCGAGTCGAGAAATCGTCGAGTTCGCCGAGCGCGGCGGGTGCGACCTCATCGTGATGGGGACACACGGCCGTGGTGGCATCGACCGCCTCCTCCTCGGGTCGGTCGCAGAGAAAGTCGTCCGCGCGTCGTCGGTCCCGGTGTTGACCGTCCGTATCGATGCTGACGAAGAAACGCCTGCCGACGTGGGGGGCGACACGACTGGCGAGTCCACCACAGACGCCTCCGTCGACGCCGACAACGCAGCAGACCCGACCGCCACGGCAGACGGCGAAGAGTAGAACGGTCGTCTTCTCAGTGCCCCTCGTCGGCCACTGGCCGCAGATGTTCGCAGTCACCAGCGTGGACTCGGACGTCGCCTTCGTCGGTCTGGACGATGAGCGTCCCGGGATGTTCGACGTCGACTGCCGTTCCTTCCACGATGCTGCCAGCAGTGTGGACACGGACTCGTCTGCCGAGCGTGTCTGCTCGCTCGCGCCACGCCGGAAGGACGCCGTCGAGGTCCGCTCGGAGTTCGTCGAAGCGTTCGAGCACTCGCTGTACGAAGATACGACGTTCGACCGCCCCCGACTCGGCGGCGACACTCGTCGCTCCTTCGGGGAGCGTCTCCGGGTCGATGTTGACGTTGATGCCGGTTCCGATGACTACCCACGAGACTCGGTCGGCCTCGCCTTCCATCTCGGTGAGGATGCCGCAGAGTTTTTTGTACCCTAGCAATTCCGATTTTGGCGAGTCAGATGACGCATCGCTCGCTTCGCTCACGATGACACCGTCGGACGCTGGCGCGCCCGACGAGCGATTGTTCGCTTCGCTCACAATCACATCGTTCGGCCACTTGATACTTGCATCCACCCCGGCCTCACGCGCCGCATCACACACGGCGATGGCCATCGCGAGCGTGTACAACGGCGCGAACGCGGGAGGTTCCTCAGGACGGATGAGCAGACTCATCCAGACACCGCCGTCGGGTGAAGTCCACACTCGACCCTTTCGGCCTTTGCTGGCGGACTGTTCTCGGGCGACGACGACCACGTCGCTCGCACCTTCGTCGGCGAGTTCGCGGGCCCGAGTGTTCGTGGAGTCGAGCACGTCGTGGAACTCCACGTCGTAGTCGGCCTCCAGTCCGTACTCGATCGCGGGGCCGCCGTACTCCGGCACGTCGGTCACGACGTAGCCCTCGTCGTCGCTCTCGACGCCAAATCCTTCGTCCCGGAGCGACTCGACGTGTTTCCAGACGGCAGCGCGGGAGACACCGAGTCGGTCGGCGAGTTCGGGACCGGAGACGGGACCTTCGGCGAGTGCGGCGAGGAGGGCGCGTCGCGTGTCGCTCATGGAGTGTGCTACTGCAGCGCGGGAAAAGAGGTTCGCGGTTCCTGACTCGTCTCGGAACGTGTGCGTGTTCCGGTTATTCGAGGACGAGGAGCACGTCGCCCATGTCGACGCTGTCGCCCTCGCCGACGAGGACTTGCGTGACGGTGCCGCCGCGCTCGGCAACCACGTCGTTTTCCATCTTCATCGCTTCGAGGACGCAGACGGTGTCGCCGGGTTCGACTTCGTCGCCTTCCTCGACGTCGACAGAGAGGATGGTTCCCTGCATCTCGGCGGTGACGGACTCGCCGTCGCCCTCGATGACTTGCTGGTCGTCGTCACCGTCGTCACGGCGCTTGCGCGGACCGGACGGCTTGGATGCGGCTCCGGCACCACCGAGTGGGATGGCGGGCGCGCCGCGTTCTTCGAGGCTGACCTCGAAGCGCTTGCCGTTGACTTCGACGGTGAACGTCCGTTCGGTGACGTCCTCTTCGTCGTCGTCGCCGTTGACTGCGTCCGGTGCCCAGCGCTCGACGGCGGCCTCGATACGGTCGCGGTCGAGGACTTCGTCGAGGTACTTCGTCGTGTGGGTTCCTGCGCGGAACTCCTCGTCGGTGAGCATGAGGCGGTGGAACGGGATGACCGTGCGCAGTCCCTCGATGTCGAACTCGGCGAGCGCGCGCTCGGCGCGGGCGAGCACTTCCGTGCGGTCCGAGCCGGTGACGATGAGTTTCGCAATCATCGAGTCGTAGTCGCCTCCGATTTCGTCGCCCTGACGGACGGCGTCGTCCATGCGGATGCCGATACCACCCGGTGGGTCGTACGTCGTGAGCGTGCCCGTCGCGGGCGCGAAGTCCTTCTCGGGTGCCTCCGCGTTGATACGGAACTCCATCGAGTGGCCGTCGATTTCCACGTCTTCCTGCGAGAAGTCGAGTTCCTCACCGGCGGCGACGCGAATCTGCCACTTCACCACGTCGAGACCCGTCACTTCCTCCGTGACG